>JBFWWP010000010.1:1577-8063 GCA_050246115.1 Planctomycetota bacterium | reverse complement strand
CCACTCGAACAGAGTCCCATAGGCCCAGTCGGCGATGAACAGCAAGAGCAGGATCAAACCCGTGCCAAACTGAGCCAGCTCGAGGCTGGCGAGCGAGGAGAAGAAGCTCAACGACGTGGAGAAGAAGATCACGACGAGCGAGCGCAGCGCCACATCGACCCCAGCGGCGAGCGCACGCAGCGCGATCCCCGCTGTGCGAAACTCGAGCAGAACGCCCTCGGGGGTCTCGACGCGCGCAACGGTATCGATCAAGTTCGCACTCACCTCGTTGGGGGTTTCCATGCAAAGTTCGTGGCACGAGCCTCGGTTCTGTCTCGGCACCCGCATCCTGGAGCCCCGACCGATCGTGTCAACAGACGGGCCGAGCAGTAGGACCAAGAAATGGCGTCCGTGCCCAAGAAGTCCGGCTCTCGGCGTCACCCCAAACTCCGCGGCTGCTTTGACGCGTCGGCCCCGCTTCCGGTAGGATCTCGGCGCATTCGGCGATAGGTCGCCGCCGCCGAGTGTAGCCCACGGCCAGTCGTGGGACCTCGCGGGCTCCACGACGCGCTGCCGCCCTCGCCCACTCCGGAGAAACGCCCGATGTTCAAGCGCACTTTGGTCGTCGTGCTCGCCGTCGCCGGAGGCCTCGTCGCGAGCACTTGGGGGGGCGACGTCTTCCGCGGCGGCTACTCGATCGCCGGCGCCGCGGAGCCGGAGGCGCAGGCGGGCCTCGAGTTGGTGATCATCCCCGACGCGTGGCCCGGCCGGCCGCGAACCATGGGCTACGAGTACAATCAGAAGAGCCATCACGACGCCCCCGACTTCATCGACCGCCGCGGGGAAGGTGGCCCGGTAGCGCCGATGGCGGGGGATCGCTACCGCGTCGTCGGCGTCGAGTTGACGAACACCAGCGCGGCGGACCTCGAGGTCGACATGCGGTTCGTGTCCCTCGGGAAACGCACACGCAAACTGCCGGTCGCGGTGCCGGCCCGGGTGACCGTCGTTCGCCACTTCGCCGTGCGCGAACCCGCCGACCTCCAACTCACCGTCGAGATCGTCGGACCCGACGGCAAGAACCTGCTCGAACGCTCGTTCGACCTGCCGCAGGACGGCCGCGTCAGCCGCAGCCCATCCGAAGCCGAGGCAGTCGCTCGTGAGTGCGACGCCGAGGACGCGAAGCGACGCTCGTTCGCGACTCGACCGATCGAGATCACCGTCCACGACGACCTCGCCAAACCCGTCGAGAACGCACACCTGCTGTTCCTGCTCGAGAACGGTCTCATGGTGTACGAGGGTGATACCGACGCCAACGGTTCTTGGCGCGGCGCAGTCGTGCCAGGCGCCTACTCGGTCGTTGCGCTCGCTGACGTGCCCGACCGAACCGACTATTCGAGTACGACGGCGGTGATCCAGCTTCCACGCTACTTGCTCGTGGCCGGCCGGCTCGGCGCCCAGCAGCAATCCCTTGCGCTCACGCCCGAACGCTCGATCCGCATCGACCTCGACGACGTCGACGCACGCCCGTTACCCATCGAGCGGCTGTGGGTGACGCCCGCTGCCATGGCCCCGGCGTTTCGTTACGCCAGGATCGCTCAGGAAATCGAAGGCCGTGCGCGACTCGCCTCGTCGCGCCCGGTCCCTGGCGGCGCGTTCTTGCTGCTCACGTCGCCCGGCTTGGCGCTACGCATCGCCGTGCTCGGTACTCCCGAAGACGCGCACTCGGTGTTTCTCGCGCGCGATCTCGACCCGAACGCGACCGAGCAACGCCTCACCTTCGACCCGCCCCAGCTGGGTCGGTTGATCCTCGACCCGGCGACGGGCGCCGGCCCGGCGCGACGCGCGGCAGCGGCGATCACGGCCCTGGCTCCGCCCGCCCCGCCAGCGGGTACCGCGCCAGCACCGACGCCCGCAATCGGCGCGGTGCGCGAGTCCTTCTCGGTGGCGACCGACGCGCTGCACACCGTGTATCTCGCGCCCGGCTCCTACCGGACCGAATTGAGCTATGAGCTGCAGACGGGCGACGCGGTTGCGTGGTGTCCGCTGCGAACGAACGTCGCGCCGGGAACGCTGATCGACATCACCCCGCGTCCGCCGTTTCGCACGACGCTCTACTACAAACCGAAGCCCGAGGAGAAGAAGGTCCAGTTCTGGCTGTCGGTGCAGGACGCCACCGGGCGCACGCTCGTGGACACGCCGACGCCCGCGAAGATCGCGGCTTGGCACAAGAATCGCCCGACGCTCGATCAGACCCTGACGTCGCTCCGCTGGGAGCACCAACAGAAGATGGACACGATCGACCCCGGTCACCAGACGTACCGGCTACAACTCCCGTTCGGCTATGACCCGCTCGAGTTCGCGCCCACTGCCGAACTCCTCCGCGCCTACAACGTCGAGGGTGCGAGTGCGTTCGCGCCCGGCGCGCTGTCGAACCAAGTGCTGGCGCTACTGCCCGAGGTGAAACGCGCACTCGACGGGTGCCTGGCCTACCTCGGCTTGCCCGAGGGCATTCGCTTGATTCACATGGAGTTCGACATCTTCCTGCCACCGGGCGTCGGCGGACTCGGCGGTGGCGGACGCATCACCCTCGATGCCCAAGAGCTGCTCCCGATCGTCGATGGTACCGATCCGTTGCCCGGCCCGTTTCGACACGAGCTCGGGCACAACCTCGGCTTCGGTCACGACCCCTACATGCTGATCGCGCCCTGCGGCGTCGACGAAGAACGGTTCTCTTCGTTCGGGTATCGCATGCTGCACGCCGCGGATTTCCAGCGCACGCTCGGGTATCTCGCGGAGACCCGGCGCGAGGAGACGACCCCTTGGGCACCTGGAGAGGGAGTCTTCGCGAGCCTCCGACTCCTCCATGGCCCGGACGTGCACAAGAAGATGTTCGACGAGCGGAAGGCCTCGGAGCAGACTTTGATCCTGCACGGACTCTCGAGCATCGAACGCATCGCCACGCTGTACTCACTCGCGGTCGACGAGAACTTGGCGTGGGTGTTTCGTGCCCACGGCTGGCCGGTCTTCGATGCCCGAGTCGACCTGGGCGGCACCGCCGTGCGCTTCCTGCGCAAGCACCCGCGCCAGCTCAACTACGCAACCCTCGAGGGAACACCGATCCAGTCGTGGTGGGTCTATGGCCCCGAGGACGAGCAGGGCGGATCTTCCTGGCGCGCGCTCGAGTGGCCAGGTCGCTTCACCGCCGTCGACGGCGACGCGAACCCCGCCGATACGCGCCGACGGTATCTGTTCTTCCGGCGCTTCAGCGTGCCGAAAGAGACCGAAGTGCGCCTGCTGTGCGCATCCGACGTGCAACTCGAAGTGAGCGTGAATGGCACCCCCGTCGGGTTCCTCGACGCCTCGCCGCAGTTTCGGCAACCGGTGCACGACGAGCTGATGCTCGACCAGAAGCGCCCCTTCACGATCCCGTTGTACCGTGGCGAGAATCAGATCGAGGTCTCCGTTTCGCAACCACCGGGCAGCAAGGGCTTCTTCGTGGAGTGGCTCGACGGCGATGGCAAACCGGTCCCGCTCCGGCTCCTTCCCGAAGGTCCACCGGGCGCAGCCGAGGGCGTGAAGCCCACGCGTCTGCGAGCCCGCAATCCGATCTACAACGGCTCGTTCGAGCAAGCCTCGAAGCTCCCCACCGCGTGGGTCGAAGGCGCGAGTGAACCCGCGGGAGCGCTCGCGATCCGCATCGACACCAAGAACAAGGTGCAGGGAGAGCAGAGCATCGCGATCGACCTGCGGGGAGCCGGCCGCGGGGGGCTGATCCAACGCATCGTCGTCGAACCCGGCCAGAAGTACCGGCTGCGGGCCGCGCTGCGCACCGAGAACTTCGATGGCGAAGCGTACGTCGCCTTCTTCACCGGCGACCTCCACGACGGGCAACGCGGCAAGACCGAACCGCTGCGGTTGGTCAACAGCCCGTGGCGGTTGTGCGAAACTCAGTGGCTCCCCGGCAACACCCACGTCGTCTACGTTGCTTGCTACGTCAAAGGGACGCGCGGCACCGTCGGGTTCGATGGTCTGGAACTGGTGGAGGTCCGTTGACCCTCGCCGAGCTGCGCTTCCTCGAAGGCGATCAGCCTCCCATCGAACTCTTCCCGGGCCCCCTCGTGATCGGTCGTGATGCGAGTTGCGATCGCGTGATCCAGCACGAGAAGGTATCGAAGCGTCACGCCGAGATCTGGCGAGATCGCGACCATTGTTGGTACGTGCGCGACCTCGGGAGCAGCAACGGCACCCAAGTGGAACGCAAACGCATCACCGAACCGACACGGCTGGTATCGGGGGCCACGGTGCACATTGGCGCGGTGGGATTTCGTTTCCACGCCGACGCGGTGCCCGCGCCGGCACGGGCCACGCCCGGGGTCAGCGCGCCTCGGTCGCGGCGCGCCGCGGGTGCGAAGGAAGCCGGTGCGGGTGGCGTCGCCGATGCCAGCCCGCGAGCACCGCTGCCACGACGCAGCGAACTCGCGCGCCTGGCGTGGGGATTGGTGGTCGTACTCCTGTGCGTGTATGCCGGCTTGCAGGCGTGGCGCTTCTACGGACCGGGTGCGCAACCCGAACGCGCGGAACCCAGCGGCATGACCGCGAGCCGCGTCTCTGACCCGACGACCGCGCCCGGAGTCGTGCCGCCCGCCGTGAGCGACACGGCTGGCGTCGCGCGCACCGCCGGGAGCGGGAGCGCGGGAGCAACGAGTGACCTCGGCGTCGAACCCGCGAGGGACGGCACCGACCCTGCCCTGTCGACCGGCTCGTCCCCCGCGGCCGAGACACCGGCCGGCGCTGGCGCTGCAGTGAGCGCGCCAGACAGCGCTGCGCACGACGCGGGGCAAGGGGCCGCGCCAGAAAGCACGAACGACGCAGCGCACGCGGGCACGGCGCGAACCGGCAGCGGTGCGGATCCGACAGGCGCAACCGGGGGCAGTGACGAGCCCGAGCGCACGCAGGGGGATCCGCAGCCCGACCGGATCAACCCGAATCGACCGCGCGCCGTCGAACCGCGATCTCCCGCGGGGCCCACGTCACGCGAGTCCGGCGCTGCCGGAGGTGTGGACGGCGTCGACCCGCCAGCAGTACCGCCGGCGCCGGTCGACCCAGTCCTCGACGCCCTCGCGCGACGCGACTTCGGGGCACTCGCCCGCCACCTCGCGAGCACGCCGGAGTCGCCGCACCGGGCCCAGATTCACGCCCTCCTGACGACGGCGCCCATCGTGGCGCTCGAGCGCAACGGCTTACTCGGGGCGCCCGCCGAGGCGCAACTGTCGTCGCTTCTGGCCCGCGCCTATCCACGCCGCTGCACTCCCGACGACGCACTCGCTCTCGCCCGATTGCCCTTCTCGACGCCAGTCGTGCGCCGCTCGTTGCGCATTCGGTTTCAGCACGACTATCAAACGGGCCTCGGGCGCTTGGTCGGCAAGACCCGACTCGCACCCCACCCGAAGCAAGTCGAGATCGAACTCGTCGCACCCGGCGACGGGGCGAGTCGCAACAAGGTCCTCGGGCGTACCGAGGGCAAGACGCCGTGGATCGCGCCGGACCAGCTCTCTGCCGGCGGACTGACCGAGGAGGAAGTCTGGCAGATGACGCTCGCCCCACTACTCGCAGCGCTCGATCCCATCTTCACCCGCGATGCGCGAGAGATCACGCCATGAAACCGCGACGACCGAGACCCGACGAGGATCCGTTCGAGAACCAAGACGAACGCTTCGACACGAGCGACTACGAGCGGTTTTTTGCGACGCCCGCTGATGAAGAAGATGACGATGGTGACGGCGGCAGCGACGGACCCTCTGCCGACGTCGCGAGCGAACTGGACTCCGACGATCCCCACCGCGAGCCCGCGAGGCACGCTGACCGGGGCTTCCGAGACGAGAGCCTCGAAGACGAGTTCACCGAAGGCGAGTTCATCGAAGACGAGTCCGTCGACCACACAGGCTTGGACGACGATGACGGGGACGACGACGACGCACCCGAGCCCACCGCCCTCGAGCGGCGGCGCCGCAAGCGCCAACGCGCCATCGAAACCCTGTACGAGGACGCACACCTCCACGCCATCCAGAAACCGGCCGGACTCTCGACGGTCGACGATCGTTGGGACCCCGATGCCGACACCGTCATCGACGTCTTGTGGCGCGCATGGCTCAAGACGGATCCCACCGCACCCCGCCCGCACGTGGTCCACCGCCTCGACCGCGATACGACCGGAGTGATCATCTTCGCCCGCCACCGCGAAGCCCAACGCGCCCTCCGCGAGCAGTTCCGCCGGCGGACCACCCACAAGACCTACGTCGCACTCGCCCAAGGCTGCCCCCAACCGGCGGCCGGCACCATCGAGATCCAAATCGATGACGACATGCGCCGCGCTGGCCGCATGCGACAAGTCAAGCGCGGCGGCAAAGAGTGCGTCACCCACTACCAAGTCATCGAAACCTTCCGCGGCTACAGCTGGGTCGAACTCCGCCCCATCACCGGGCGCACCCACCAGATCCGCATCTCCCT
>JBFWWP010000010.1:0-1477 GCA_050246115.1 Planctomycetota bacterium | reverse complement strand
ATTCGCGCCCAGAACCCCGGGGCAAGCGATTCGCAACTCAGGGATCTCCGGTGTCGAGAGGCGCTCGGCATCGCGCCGGACGAACCGTTGCCGTGGACTTCCTAGACGCAAGCCTGATCGAGATTTTCGAGCGACTCGCAGGCCTTGGCATTTCGTGCATGATTGGCGGCTCGGTGGCCACGATGTTTCACGGCGAGCCCCGCGCCACCATGGACATCGATATTCATCGTCGACGCCAACGAGAGGGTCGCCGATCAGATCATCAGTGCCTTCCCCAGTCACCGCTACTATCTCCCACCCCATGAGGTACTGTCCCGCGAGCTGGCCCGCCCGCGTAATGGGTCGTTCCAGATTCTCGACAAGGAAGCGGGGCTCGAGGCGTATGTCTATGTTGCCGGATCGGACCCGTTGCAGGCCTTCGGCTTCGCCAACAAGGTCCACGTCGAGGTGGCCAACCACCGACTCGTCCTTGCGCCTCCCACGTACATGGTGATGATCAAGTTGCTCTTCTACTCCATGAGCCAGCAAGCAAAGCACCTCGATGACATCGCTGGGATCCTGAGGATCTCGCCTGACAAGGTCGACCGAGACTCGGTGACCGACTACGCAGCGCAACACGGCGTGCTCGACGCGTGGCGATGCTGCAGCGACCGCGACGGATCGAGTCTTCGGGACCTGTGCCAGCAAGCCGAGCGCCCTCCGGAACACTCCGCCCAAGAATAGGCCTGTCGGGGCTGCCTTGACATACGACGTCGCCCCTCGTCCCACATTGCTCCGCTCGACAGAAGCGGTCCGCCGGCAAGGTCCCGATCCCGCGCGGCCCCGGGGAAACCGATTCAGGACAACGTACGAAGCCAGCGCAAGTCATCGTCTGTCACGGGTGCCGCGAGCGGGGCTCCGCCTCGGTCCGGACCGAAGACAGCCCCGTGCGAGTGGAGCCCGATCGTACGTGGCCCTGTCCGCGTACGCAGACACCGTGGACACTCCGGTTGGGGAGGAACTCGTGGCCGAGCTGCCCCCCGAGTCTGCGGACGCAGACCCGTGGACACTCGAAGCGAGGGCCGAGCGCGCCTCGGATCCCGAGGGCCCGAGACCGCCCCGCGCCGAGGGGTCCGCTCGAGAGGTAGGGTGCCTCGAGATGCGGACGACGGCAGAATCCAAGGGACCCGCCCGCCAAGCTCCCTTCCCCAAAGTCCCTCGCGAGCGCAACCCCTTGACGATCGACCGGCCTCCTGCCGTACTGCTGAACATGAGCACCAACGAACCTTGGATTCGGGATCAAGTCGAAAGCTGGGTCGCAGACTTCGTACACGGAGTCGCGGGCGGCCACATCGACCCCCTGCTTCGACCCCACGCAGAGCCCCTTCTCGTTGCGTTCCTCGATCGCGCCTGCGCCGCCCGCGGAGTCGCGCCAGGCGACGTCGAACGCGCCGATCTCAAGCAAGCGCTGCTCGGACTCCCGCTGGCGCTGGACGAT
>JBFWWP010000009.1:0-163516 GCA_050246115.1 Planctomycetota bacterium | reverse complement strand
GCGCTCCACGTGAAAATGGCCTCGTCGTACGGCGGCAGGTTGATGCCGTCATCGTTCACCGTGGCGAGGATGACGACCGTGCCCGCGGTGTTCACCTGCGCGGCGCTGATCGCGCCGAGCGTGGTGCCGGTGATCCCGGTTTCGACCGAGATATCCTGGCCCTCCTGCGCGATGACTTGGAGACCGGCCCCGACGTCGGCGATGACGACGTTGTCGCGCGCGGTGGTGACCACGGAGTCGAGCAGGTCGCCGCGGATGGCCCAGTTGTTGTTACCGTCGGCGAGGGACACCTCGGTCACCGCTTCGAACGGGACCGCGCCATCGATCGGCGAAGTCACCAGGTCGCCCTCGCGGAGCAGCAGTTCGTAGTCCACGCCAACTTGCTTGCGAACGACGCACTCGTTCGCGGCCAGCGCGCCCTCGAGTTCCCCTTCGACGATGAAGGTGCCCAAGCTGTTGCACGTCTCGTTGAGAAACGCTCCCACGTCGTCCCACGACTCGGCGTCGAGGGGGCCGCCGATGATCAGTGTGCCTTCCTGGAACAGCGACCCAGCCCCGTTCATGGCGAGGATGCTCGCCGCGCCGCCGAACGGAACGAAGACGATCACTTCGTCTTGGGTGGTCGTGCTGAGGTCGGACTCGACGAAAATGTCGCCGGCGTCGCTCATGCAGGGGTTCTCGAAAGTGGCATAGGTGGCGCCACCGATGGGGGACGCACCGCCCTCGACGAGGATCGCGACATCGTTGCGGCAGATCACGTCGAGTGCACCCGTGAGCGCGCCGTCGAACACGACGTTGCCGGCACTGTCGACATGGCGGTACGACGAGAACGCCGTGATGACGTCGAGCGCCACGCCCGGCCCGGCGATGATCGCCCCGTCGCGGATCAGGATCTGGTTCACCGCGTTCGAAACGAAGATGAACTCCTCACCGAGAGCGGTGCCCTCGTCGTCACCCTCGAAAGCGACCAACCCGTTGCCGGACTGGTTTGCCAGGGTGACGTTGTCGACGATTCCGAGCGCGTCCGGGTTGTTGTCGCCGTCGCTGAGGATGGGGAGCGCAATGTACTGACCCTGGGCCAGGTTGGTGACCACGAGCAGCGTCAAAATGGGGAGGGCTGCACGAACGAGCCTGAGCATGAACAACTCCTTCAAAAAAGAGGGGGTGCGGTGTCGCCAAACGACAACACTGGCGCAGGAGCCGCGCACGCGCGACCTGCTCAACACGGTTGCTGTATTGTGGAGGGACCATAGGTAGTAGCCCAACACCCCAGATTCTAGTGCAAGATCGGCCGGTGGCAACTTGCTGCTCGGTTTCGCCGATCCCGAATCAGCCGGGCCAGCAGACGGTTCGCGGCCGGGCTGGGAAACACGACCGGGGCGAGCGTGTTCGAGTCCGAGTTGGTGCTGCGGGCCCAGCGTTGGAGGTCGCCCGAGGGTTGAGTAAGAGCAATTGGGTGCGCTCGTCTCCGGGTTCGCCCCGCCGCGGCGCGAGTCGTTGCGGGGCGGTCAAGCACGCCCAGTCAACGTCTCGAGCCAGGCTCCCCAAGCCGCCGTGGCGCGCCACTCGGGGATGGCGATGAGGCCAGTAACTCGCGGTGTAGGCTGGTTGAAGCGGATGGGCCCGCCGAAGCGGTCGACGACCTCGACCCCGCTCGCGAGCAGCAGCGCGACCCCGCCGGCAACGTCCCACTCGCTCTTGGGGACCAGGGTCCAGGTCGCGTCCGCGACTCCCGCTGCGACCAGCGCAAGCTTGTACGCCGCGGACCCGACCACGCGTATCTTGAAGGGGGCGTGCTCGAACCGGCGCCACTCGCCGCGACCCGTCTCGCTACGGCTCGCGAGGACGGTCGCGCTCTCTGGGGGTGGCATCCTGCGCGCGGGAATCCGTTGCCCGTTGCGCCAGAGGCCAACACCGGGGCCGCCGGTGAACACTTCCCCAGTCGACGGGTTCAAGATCCCTCCGGCGATGGCTTCACCGTGGTCGACGAGTCCCACCGACACGCACCACTCGGGGATGCCGGCGATCAATTCGCGAGTGCCGTCGATCGGGTCGACGATCCATACCCGGCGCGCCGCGAGCCGAGCGGGGTCGTCGACCGTTTCCTCGGACAGCCAGCCCTCCCCAGGCAATGGGAGTGAGTCCCGGAGGACATCGTTGACGGCCCGATCGACCACCGTGACCGGATCGCCGTCGGCCTTCGCCCGGACGTCCAGGCGTGCGAGATCCAACTCGCCAATGCGCTCAGCGGCCGCGGCGAGCGCGCGGTCGATGCGCGCAAGGTCTCCCGGCGAAGCAAGGGCGACCGGCTGCGGCATGGGATCAGTAGCTCCAATCCGCTGCAGCGCGGTGCGCGCTGGGTTGGGGTCTGAGCCCCCGCCTCGAGCGCATTCACGAGCAACCCGCGCTCTCGCCCGGGCGCAACGAGCCGCAGGCGAGCGTTTCTGGGGTGAAGGGGTGCGGCCGTGCCGCGGATGCGAGGGGGCTCTCGCAAAGCCCCCTCAGAAGAATCGAGCCGCCCATCCAGCGCGGAACGCGCTGGATTCGGGGGGTTAGAGCCGCACGTACTCGAACTCGATCGGTTGGCCGTTGATGCCGCGAGCCGGCGCCGCGATCCAGTTCGCCATCTTGCCCTTCTCGGTCACCTGGAACATGACCGATCGAAGATAGTCGTTGTCTTCGGGCAGGAGCAGCCAATTCCCCAGGTTCTGCTCGAACGCCTCGCGCGTGATCGGATTGCCTTCTGGGTCGAACCAATCGTTCGAGTAGATGCCTTGGTGGCGGTGAAAGCGACGACTGGGAAGCTTGATCCTGAAATCCAGGCCCTCTTCCTCGAGCGTGCGATTCCACTTTCGCACCGCGCGCTCGCAGTCGGCCATGTAGTCTTCGCGCAGGATCTCGTTCACTGCGTTGCGGTACGGCACCTGCTCGGTCACCAGCCTGCCGTCGCGGAGCACCGGGATCTCCTTGTACGCGTCGAGGGCACGGTGGTCTTCGTACTTCGTCGTTTCTTTGAAGCGACCCTTGAGGCCGTTGCTGAAGTAGGTCGCGGCGTTGGAGCTGACTTCGCTCCCGAAGAGATCCAACGAGAAGCTGAACCAGTAGTTGACCGCGCGCTGGATCAGCTCGAGGTCGAGACCACCGAGCTTGCGGGCGTCGCCATCGCTTTCCTTCGTCAGTTGCGCGCTACGCCGGACGATGCGGTCCATGCCGGTCTCGCCCACCATCAGGTGGTGTGCCTCCTCGGTCAGCATGAACTCACAGGTTCGCGAAAGCGGGTCGAACCCAGACTCCGCCAGGCTTGCGAGCTGATACTTGCCGTCGCGATCCGTGAACATGGTGAAGCAGAAGAAGCTCAACCAATGATCGCAGGGCTGGTTGAAGGCGCCGAGAATGCGCGGCTTGTCCGGGTCGCCGGAGCGGCGCTCGAGGAGTTCCTCGGCGTCGTCGCGGCCGTCGCGACCGAAGAAGCGAAAGAGCAGGTACACCATGGCCCAGAGGTGGCGCCCCTCCTCGACGTTGACTTGGAACAGGTTGCGCATGTCGTAGAGCGAAGGGGCCATGTTGCCGAGATAGCGTTGCTGCTCGACCGACGCCGGCTCGGTATCCGCTTGCGTTACGATGATGCGGCGCAGGTTGTTGCGGTACTCCCCGGGGATGTCCTGCCAGACGGGGCTCCCGAAGTGGTCGCCAAAGCCGATGGTTCGATCCTCCGGGTGCGGCGCCAAGAAGATGCCCCAGCGATACTCAGGCATGCGCACGTATTCGAAGTGTGCCCACCCGCTGGCTTCCACGGAGACCGCGGTCCGGAGGTAGATTTCCTTCTCCTGGAAGCCGACGGGCCCCATGTCGTGCCACCACTCCTGATACTTGGGCATCCAGGTCTCGAGCGCGCGGAGGAGCCGGCGATCGTCGGACAGCGCGACGTTGTTCGGGATCTTGGCGTTCAGGTCGACGTGGTTTCGAATCATCGAGACTCCTCCAAATGGCGTTTCCGAGGGCCAGTGGCCCTTTGTGATTGCAAGAGTGTCGCGGAGCGAGCCGGTCGCGCTCCTCGCCCCGGCCGCGATCAAACGCGACTGAAGTCGAAGTCCGGCCTTTCGGGCTTTCCGTACAACGTGAGCGCTCCGGTCGGACCGGTGGCGTTGGGCCGAATGAAGATCCAGTTCTGCCAAGCGGTCAGGCGTCCGAAGATCTTGGTCTCGGGGCTCTCCGGTCCCGCGAAGCGCAGGTTGGCTTCCATTCCGGTCAGCGAGTCGGGGCTCAAGCTCACGCGTTCCTCGACCGCGATCCGCACCGTATCTTCGTAGTCGATCTCGTCCAGGACTTCGGTGACGAGACCGGCTTCGTCGGCGGCGCCCGCGTCCTTCGGCTCGTAGTCGCCCTCCAGGCTCGCCAGCAGCTCCGGTTCGCCCAGCAATCGACAAGCGTTGCGCGTGATGCGGCTCGTCATGGGCAACGGTCCCTCGTTCATCGGCGTCTGCGCGACCTCGACGCCGTCCACATCGAGCATGTAGGTTCGATCGCTCGCGAGCGCCAGCTCCAGCAGGGTCCCAGCGAAACAGCTGCCGGGCTCGACGAGTGCGAAGAAGCTGCATGCAGTCCGCTCGAAGCGCTGCAGGGTGCGAGCCAGCAACAACGTCGTCTCGTGCACCAACCAGTCCGACGCGTGGTCCAGCAGTAACTGGTCGTAGGCCCGCACCCGCTCCAGGTCGCCCTTCGTGCGCACGCGCACGACGCCGGTTCGACGTTGGTTGAACCGGAGATCGCACAGCGCATCGTCGAGTTCGCGGGCGAAGCGCAGCGGCCAGAACTGGTCGCCGAGCGCATGGATCTCCGCCACGCCGCTCGGCGGTGGATCGGTCGGGCCCATCACGGTCAGATCGGCGACCCGTAGCTCTGGATCGTGCTCGATGGCGACCGTGCTATAGCGTCGAGCGTTCTCGGTCGCCGTCACCGCCAGCGGGCCGAGCTGGATTCCGCGTCGTCCCGATTTGTCGGCTCCTCCCTTGGCGATTTCGGCCGCGCGCTCGCGGATGGATTCATCGAACTTCGATCGGGGTCGATACTCATCGATCAAGCGCCACTGTTTGGCGCGTTTGCCGCGCAGCCCCTCGGCAAGAGTGCAGAAGACGTCGGCCCGGTCACGACGGACCTTGCGCTTGTCGACGAGTCGCGTCAAGCCGCCCGTGCCAGGGAGCACGCCGAGAAGCGGGGTCTCGGGTAGGCTTACCGCCGAGTTGCCGTCCTCGACGAGCCAAATCTCGTCGCAAGCCAGCGCCAGCTCGTACCCACCTCCAGCACAGGTGCCGTTCAACGCGGCCAGCGTTCGGTAGCCGCTCTTCTCGCTCAGCTGCTCGACCTCGCACCGCGTCTCATTCGTGAACTTGCAGAAGTTCACTTTCCACGCGTGCGTCGAGGATCCGAGCATGTGAATGTTCGCACCCGCGCAGAAGGCCCGGTCGTTGCCGCTGGCGATCACCAGGGTGTTCGTCTCGGGGTGCTCGAAGCGGAGCCGTCGTACGACGTCCGCGAGCTCGATGTCGACACCGAGGTCGTACGAGTTGAGTTTCAGCTCATACCCCTCGCGCAAGCCCTGATCGGGCTGCACCTGCATGTAGAGGCGAGCGATCGGGCCTTCGAGTTCGAGGCGCCAGTGCTTGTAGCGGGATGGCTGTACCTGAAACGAGACCGGAACTTGTTTCACGGGATTGGGTGTGTCGCTCAGCGTCGTGTCCTCTCCGGGCTTCCTCTTCGCCGTGCACGGCACGACGTGGGCGCGGTGAATTCCAATGGGTGGTCGTCAATGGACCCGGCCATGGCCGAACGGGGTGCGAGCACGACCCGCCGGCCACGAGCTCTGTTTTTCGGGTGCTGCGCGGGCGGGATGCGAACCCCTCGATCCCCGAGCGTCGCGGTTCGGTCGAAACGCGGTAGGGGATTCCCGGAGCGGAATCATGCAGGATCGTCCACCCTCACACAAGGGGGCCTTGGGCGTGGGGCCGAGGTGGCTGGCCGGCCGAAGGGAGCGGTGGCTTCGTACCGTCGCGCGGGTCGGCAGGTTCTACTCGTCCGCCGCCGCAGAGTCGCCGTGGGTGAAGCGGGCGAGGCGGTTCTCGATCGCGTACTCGTAGCGGTCCACCACGTAGCGCTGGTAGAGGTCGAGGAAGCAGCCCTCCGTCATCGAACCGCGCAGGTTCTTCAGTCGCGTCAAGATGAAGGCTTGGTCGCTCTCGTCGAGGAACTCGAGCGCGTAGGTGTAGAGATTCGCAAGGGCGCGAAAGAGGACCGTGGGGTTGTGGATCAAGTGCACCCGGGTCAGGAGTCGATCATAGGCCGCTCGCGGGGGTGGATCCTCGGTGATGAACAGGTAGGCCTCGATCAGGAGTAGCCGCGATCGGGCCTCGAGGCAGCCGTAAGCCTCGGCCTCCTCCATGAGTCGACGGATCATGCCGAAAGCCGTGCCATAGTCGCGCTCGTAGAGTGCGAAGTGGCACAACGCGATTTTGGCGTCCAAGATCCCCGGGTAGTGACGCGGCGACATGTGCTCGAAGTATGCCTGGGCCTTCTCGAGCAGCGCGATTCCGCGCTCGAAGTTCTCGCGCTGGACCTCCAACTCACCTGTGTACAGCAGCAGGTAGCCCTCGATCTCCGGCCAGCGCCCGCTGCCTTCGGCGAGGATGCGACGTGCGATGTCGAGTTCGGCGGCCGCGATGTCCGTTTCTTTGGCGTCGAGGGCACACTTGGCTGCCGACACGAAGGAGTGCAGAAGGTGGTTCCAGTTGCCGGTTCGCGCCGCGAGTTCACGGAGTTCGCGGTTGCGGTGCGTGGAGAGTGCCTCCCGAAACTGTCCGGCCGCCCACTGCAAGGAGCCCAGGAACCAGTTGCAGGAGATCTCCAGCAGGAACGTGTGCGCGCGGGTGATCTTCAGCGCCTTGGCCAGATGCTCGTCAGCGGCGGTGAAATCGCCCAGGTGTTGGCAGGTCAACCCGAGGTTGCGGTGGAGCAAGGCGCGCACGTACTCGCCGTACAAACAGCCCGGTCGTCGGGCTAGCACGTCGAGCTGAGCGATCAAGATCCGTTCCGCCTTGCGGATGTCTCCGAGGCGCACTTGCAGGTGACCGCGAAGGCACTGCAGGAGCGAGTTGTCGAGAACGGCGTCGCCGGGGCACACATCGATCTCCGCCTCGAGCTGCTCGAGGTCGTATAGCGTGATCGCGTGCTGCTGGTGGTGCAGGAAAAAGATGATCTGGTAGCTCCGCACAGCGGGTTCCCACTCGGGAGCACGGACCCGGTACAAAGTCCGAAACTCAGCAGGCGTGCAGCCCCGGCAGCGTTCGGCGTCCGCAAACAGCACGCCCAACGGAAAGCGGTCGGCCACGGCGCGGTCGCTCTGGGCCAGCTCGGTCGCACGCGCGAGGTTGAAGGTGCGAGCATACGTGAGGAAGAGTCGGTCTTCCGGAGTACGGTGTCGCAGGAGATCGGACATCTCAGTTCCTTGCAACGACCCTCGAGGATCGGCCTGCATCAAGTCTCGTTCGCATGCCACCGCACCCGAGTCACTCGGACTCGAATTCCTGAAGTCCGATCGGGCCCGACCTTGCGAGGGCCCCCGACCCGTAGCTACAGCACCGTCGCCGTCCACGTGCAGTTCCCGCCGGTGCAGGATCCCGCGACCACGACGGTGACCGGCAGTTGCTGGGGTCCGCCGTCGTACTCGAACTCCACCGTGATCTCCTGGCTGCCGGTGGGTGGCGAGTACGCGACCACGGAAACGAGATCGCGCCCCACCAGGAAGCTGAGCAACTCCGCTGGCGGGTTACCCAGGATCGCTGCGATGAAATCCAAAGTCTCCAAGGTCGGGATCACCGGTGCGGGCGGCGGAAAAGTTGGCACCACTGGGGTCGAGGAGAACTTCACCCGGTCCGGTGGGATCGTCGGCAAGGCCGTCACCCCCACGTAACGGTAAACGAACTCCAGGCGATTGATCAGGGGACCGGCGCTCGCCGGCTGCAAGGTGAAGCCACCGTCGTAGAGCCTGCTGCCTTGACCCGCAAGCGCACCCGTGAACTGCATCGAAGTGACCGGCACGTTGTTGGCGAACGTGCCCACGAGGAACGGCCGCGCGCTCAGCAGCACATTGCGAAACGCGCGCAAGTCGATCTCGTCGCTGATGCGCAGCGGCTGGGACACGCCGCCGCTGCCGACGGTTTGGCCGGTTCCGCTCGGGAGGGATTGCACGACGAACGCGGCGACGACCGTAGCTGTGAGAACGAATCGGAGGTGGCTCCGCTGAGAAGACGGCTCGCGATCCGGGGTACGAACCAACGATGAGATCATAAGGATCCTCCGCCGAACGGGACGCCGTTCGAGGGCTCACTGGCACTGCTGCACGGCCTGCTTGTCACGGCCCTGTTGCCACGAACCCCTGACCACGGATTCTCGTGGTCGCTCCGGGCTGGCTTTGAAGGTCGCGAACCCCTACCCGACGCCATTACAGCGTAGCACCCTTGCCGCGTCCAGCTCGGATCTCAGGATGGGGGGCTCACTGGGGCGCGTGCGGTGGGACTTCGGCAATGAGCTTCGGTCGAAACCCGATGAAGTCGCAGGCCGTCAGGTGATAGCCGACTCCGCTCCGATACCCGAACGGAGGCGGGTCTAGGTCGGTTCGAACCGAGTGCAGGTGCCCGAAGACGACGTGATCTACCCCGGCGCGCTCGAAGAGTTGCGTTGCCGCACAATCGGGCAGGTCGGCGGCGCACGGCGGGTAGTGCGTCAAGACGATTCTCGATCGGGGCTCGCGCGCGAGAGCGAGGGTTTGCATGTGAGCCAGGGAGGCCTCGAGCCGCACCCACTCCCGCTCGAAGATCTTGCGATCTTGATCCCGTTCGGCCTCCGTCGGGGGCGGCTTCGGGGCGGAAGTCGGCTTCCAATCGATCAGGTGGCCGAAGCTGACGTCCGGGAGATCCCAGAGGCGTGCTCCCGCGACGAGAACGTCGTCCACCCACACGGCGTCCGCCTGCACCGCAACCATGCTCGGCGGTAGCGCTGCCCGCACCTTCGTCGCGCTGGACCACCAGAAGTCGTGGTTCCCCTTGAGCAACACTTTGCGTCCCGGGAGTCGGCCGAGAAAGTGCAGGTCGGGGCGAGCATCGGGAAGACGCATGGCCCAGGAGATGTCGCCGGCGACCAGGACCAGGTCCCCATCACCCACGGTCTCGATCCAGTTGCGTTCGATGGTGCGGTGATGGTTCTCCCACTGGGGGCCAAATACGTCCATGGACTTGCCCGGGAGCCCCAACGCGAGGTGCGGATCGGAGAGTGCGAAGATCCTCATGCGGCGAGCATAGGCGAGAGTCGGCGGCGCGGGAATGTTGCTTTCGCGGCGAACGCTCCTCATAGTTCTGCGTGAGGGGGCGCGGCGCGTTCGGGTTCGCTGCGGAATTCGTCGCCGGGACGTCTCATCGCACCGAGAGCGGAGGCAACATGAAGTCGAGTGCGCGGCACCGGACCGGGCGGACCCCAACGGATCCGATGCTAGGTCGCGGGCACACGCGGGGACGGGTCCGGACGCGTCTCGCGGGTGCGGTGGCGTCGTTGCTGCTCTGCGTCAGCAGCGGCTGTGTCGGCATCTACAGCAACAAGGATCGGTTTCTGAACGAGCCCCAGCCAGGCCTGTCCCTGACCGAAGTCGTCAAGACGTACGGTGCCCCGAGCTTCATGGTCGATGACGGCCCAACCAAGCTGTTCACTTACAAGGTTCGTGACGTCATGTACTTCGTGCTGGTCGGGATCTACCAGGGGCACGATTTGGTGGTCGCGTTCCAGAACGGCGTGGTCACCGCCACCCACCGGTTGCCGAGGCCGAAGACGGTTGCCTTCTTGCAGCCACTGCCGTGGGCGGTCGCGGATTGAGTGCGGACGGCGAGCAAGCCGGCGTGAAGGTGACGGTAGCCCCGCACCCATTGCTCGACCTCGGCGGATTCACTTCGAGCTTACCGGCCGAGCTGGCGGCCCTGGAGACCCCTGCTTGGTTGCGGAGCCTGCTGGCGATCGACGCACCGGCACCGTTCGCCCGCGACGAGCTCACTCGCGGCCGGATTCGCGACCTGCTGCGTCACGGCGGGTACCGGCCGACCGGCCGCGGGAAGCCGGCCTCCGAGTACTTGGTGAAGGCGGCCACGGAGGGAGCGCTCGACTCGATCAACGTCGCGGTCGACGTGTGCAATGCAGTCTCGCTCCACAGTGGCCTGCCCATCAGTGTGGTCGACCTGGATTGCGTGAACGGACCCCTGCAGGTGGATCTGGGGCGACCGGCGGAGAACTACGTGTTCAACCTGGCCGGTCACGCCATCGAACTCGAGGGCCTCGTGGTGTTGCGCGATGCAGACGGGCCCTGCGCGAACCCCGTGAAAGACTCGCAGCGCACCAAGACCCACGCACACACCCGGCGTACGCTGTCTCTGGTTTGGGGGTCGCGAGAGCTTGGCGACCGAACCGAGCAGGTCGTCTCTTGGTACCGCCGCCTCCTCACCGACCTCGGGGCCGCGACCGTCGGGACCGTGACCGTGATGGCGTAACGGGCTATTCTGGCTCACCGGATGACTCTCCGCGAGAACGTCGAAGCCTGGGCTCCTGGCACCGGCGAACCGCCAGCTTCATGGGCGATTCGGGCGTCGGCGCACGGGCCGTCGAAATTCACCCTAGCGTTTCCCCTTGCTGGGTCGGGTTCGCCCGCGCCAGGCCCAGGGCCAATGCCCGTGACAGTGACGGTTCAAGGGGTTTTGCGGAACGCTCTTCCGACTCGCGGTGAATCCCGATGGCCGTTCGCGCCGACACTCCGGGCATGGACTCCATCGGCAGCGTCCTCCATTCGGCGCTTACGCTCATCGGCCGCGTTCGCGGCGAGCCGACAGGGGCGCCCGCGCGCGCCGCGCGGCCCGTTCCGCCGCCGTCCGCGCCACTCGACCGTGCGGAGATCTCCGCGGAAGCCCGGCGTTCGGCTGCGCTCACCGCGGCCGGCACGGGCCTGTTTCCGGTTGCTCCCACGGCGCCCGGCGGGGCTTCGCGAGCCATCGGCTCCGAAACGGCTTCCCAGACCACCGCGCCGGGCACCACCGAAGACGGAACCGCAGCGGAGGGCGGGGGGGCGACGGCACGACCGGAGGTCGGCCCGGCCGACCCCTCGGGGCTCTCGGCGGCTGAACAGCAAGAAGTCGCTGAACTCGAGGCGCGCGATCGCGAGGTTCGTACCCACGAGCAGGCGCACCAAGCAGCCGGTGGCCGCTACGCGGGCGCGGCGTCCTACACCTATCAGCAAGGCCCCGACGGGCAGCGCTACGCCGTCGGTGGCAGCGTGCCGATCGATGTCTCGCCCGTGAGCGGCGACCCACGCGCGACGCTCGCGAAGATGGCGCAGGTCCGACGCGCCGCGCTGGCGCCCGCGCAACCCAGCGCGCAGGATCGTGCGGTCGCGGCGCGCGCGGCCCAAGTGGCGCAGCAGGCGCGAGCGGAACTGGCGGCCGCACCCGAGCCGGATTCGGCCGCGGAATCGGATTCTTCCCCTGGGGGAACCGCTGCTGCCGGTGCCGCTCCGATCGACGCCTCGTCGGCCGCGCCTCGGGTCGAGAACGCCCCGGCGGTGCCCGACCAGGTCCCCCGACCGGGATCCTCTCGTTCGCCCGAAGCCTCGTTCGGGACCGAGGTTCGCGCCCACGACCGCCTCGCTCGCAACGCGGCTGCGCGGGCCTACGGCGACCCGCGCACCGCCGATCGTTCCGCGTTCACGAACGGGGTCGCCGCCACCTCCGAAGCGTCCGGACTCGACCGACTGGCCTGAGGGAGCCTATGATCCGCCATGATCCAACCCATCCCGATTCCGGCCGCGCGCACCCTCCGACTGATCTACCGCGATGACTTCTTGGTCGCGGTGTCCAAGCCCTCGGGGCTCATGGTCCACCGTAGTCGCGAATCGAACGATCGCGTCTTCTTGTTGCAGCTACTTCGCGATCACCTCGAGGCGCACGTGTACCCCGTGCACCGTTTGGATCGCGCGACTTCGGGCGTGATGGTGTTCGCACTGTCGCCGCCCGATGCAGCGGCGATCCAAGCGCGACTCGAGTGCGACGCGGTCAAGGAGTACCTGACCCTGGCGCGCGGCGAGACGCCGGAGGTGTTTGCGTCCAACCGTGAACTGACCAGCGACGCGGGTGTCAAGCAGACGGCGCGTACCGAGTTCGAACGCATTGCGACCTTCCATGGTTGTTCGCTGCTGCGAGCGCGTCTTCACTCGGGCCGTCGGCATCAGATCCGTCGACACCTCGCACACCTCGCGCATCAGGTGATCGGTGACACCAGCTATGGCAAGGGACGCATCAATCGGGCGTTGCGAGAACAGTACGGCCTGCCCAGGCTGTTCCTTCACTCGTGTCGTCTGACGCTGCGTCATCCCCGTCATGACGGCTGGCTGCAGTTCCAAGATCCGTTGCCCGACGACCTGCGCGAATTCCTTGTCCGACTCCCGGACTTCGATCCCGCGATTCTCGACCGCTTGTGATCGACCGGACACGGCGTCCCCCCATGTACGTTGGAGCCGGGCGTTCCACCGTCGGGTCATCCCACCGCCGGCTCAACGGGTTTGAGGCACTTTGACCCATGCGCTCGCGAATGCCGCGGGTTAAGATCTGGGCCGCTCGCCGCCGCGTTGGTGTGGCCCGGCGTAGGTTTCCTCAGGAGGACGGACCCGATGGCGAAGGTTCTCGAGTACAACGCGGTTCTAGCCCGTCGCATGGACCTCACCCCGACACTCTCGATCTTCCAGGTGAAGCCGGACGTGGAAGTTCGTGGTGAAGGGCCGTGGTTCGTCCCGGGGCAGTACATGGTGATTGGACTCAATCACGACGACCCCGAACTTGCGGGCGTCCAGCGTCCGATGTCGCTCGCGTCAGCCCCGGAGGAACGTCGTTACGCGGAGTTCTACATCCGCTTCGTCAGTCAGCCGGCCTCCACGAATCCGTTCACCCACCTCATGTGGCCGCTCGCCGAGGGGGCGCGCATGTACATGCGCCCCAAGCCGGCCGGCAAGTTCACGCTGGCCGACACGGTCGGTGAAGAGGACGGGCGGTTGCTCGTGTTCGTGTCGGCCGGGACCGGCTTGGCGCCGTTCGTCAGCATCGTTCGCAGCTTCCACAATCGCCACCCGCAGGCGTCGCTCGCGCGCTTCGCGATCCTCCATGGTGCCAGCCATCCGGCGGACCTGGGGTATCGCGACGAACTGCTGGGTCTCGCGAAGTCGCATGGGTTGCGCTACATCGCCACTGTGAGTCGTCCCCAGGCCGCTAGCACGTGGACCGGTTGTGTCGGACGCGTGGAAGATCTTTTCATTCCCGAACGCCTGCCCGCGGTCGAGGAGCAGCTCGGCCTCCGGTCCGGAACTCTCACTCCTGCGAACGCTGTGGTGTTCGTGTGTGGGCTCCAAGGCACCATCGGTCGCACCGTCGAGCGCCTCACCGTGCGTGGTTTCGTTCCGGACAACGGCAAGATCCGGCGCGCCCTCGAGGTCGACGCCGAAAAGGCGCCGAGCCTCTACTTCGAACAGTACGACACCGAACCCGTCATCGATCTCGCCGACGCGGCGTTGCTGGAGCAGTTGCGGGCGAACCTCCGCAACGCATGAGGCGCGGCGTGGGCCATGCGTTGGCCCCGCCGCGCCCTGCGAAGTCGGGATGCCGCTCCGGCGTTAGCGATACGCGTCCACCGGCACGCAAGCGCAGAAGAAATTGCGGTCGCCGTGGGCGTTGTCGACCCGATTGACCGACGGCCAGAACTTGTGCGCTCGCACCCAGGGTGCGGGGAACGCAGCTTGTTCGCGCGAGTAGGGACGGTTCCAGTCGCCCGTGATGTCGTCGATGGTGTGCGGAGCGTTCTTGAGTGGGTTGTTGTCTGCTGCGATCTTCCCGTGTTCGATGGCTTTCGCCTCCGCGTGAATGGCGATCATCGCATCGCAGAAGCGATCGAGTTCGATTTTGGCTTCGCTCTCCGTGGGTTCGATCATCAAGGTTCCGGCGACCGGCCAAGACATGGTGGGCGCGTGGAAGCCGAAGTCGATCAACCGCTTTGCGACATCATCCACCGTCACCCCGGCCGACTCCTTGAGCGGCCGCACGTCGACGATGCACTCGTGCGCGACCCAGCCGCCGGGGCCGGTGTAGAGCACCGGGTAATGCCCCGCCAGCCTCTTGGCTACGTAGTTGGCATTGAGGATGGCGACCTGGGTGGCGCGCTCGAGGCCGGTGCCCCCCATGAGCGTGATGTACGCGAACGAGATCGGCAGAATGCCGGCGCTTCCCCAGGGGGCCGACGATACCGCGGACGTGCCGGTGGCCGGGCCCGCCTCGGGCGTGAGCGAGTGCGTCGGCAAGAACGGGGCCAGGTGCGGTCCCACGCCAATCGGGCCGACGCCGGGGCCGCCGCCGCCGTGGGGGATGCAGAACGTCTTGTGCAGGTTCAAGTGCGCGACGTCGGGGCCGAACTCGCCGGGACGGCACAGGCCGACCAGTGCGTTCAGGTTGGCGCCATCCATGTACACTTGGCCGCCGTGGCGATGCACGATCCGGCTGATCTCGACGATGGTCTCTTCGAACACGCCGTGGGTCGAGGGGTACGTCACCATGAGCGCCGCGAGCGCTGACTCGTGCTCCTGCGCCTTCGCGGCGAGGTCCTCCAGATCCACGTTGCCACGTTCATCGCACTCCACGACGACCACTTCCATGCCGGCCATCGCGGCGCTCGCGGGGTTGGTGCCGTGGGCCGAACTGGGGATCAAACACACGTTGCGGTGCCCCTGCCCGCGCGACTCGTGGTACTTGCGAATGACGAGCAGACCGGCGTACTCGCCCTGGGAGCCGGCGTTCGGCTGCACGCTGACCGCATGGAATCCGGTGATCTCGCACAGCTGCTGCTCGAGGCGGCGAATCATCTTGAGGTAACCACGCGCTTGGTCGAGCGGCGCGAACGGGTGAATCCGCGCGAACCCAGGCAGTGTTACCGGGATCATCTCGATGGTCGCGTTGAGTTTCATGGTGCACGATCCCAGCGGGATCATCGCCTTCGTCAGCGCGAGATCTTTCTCCTGCAGCGAGTAGATATAGCGCAGCATCTCAGTCTCGGAGTGATGCCGGTGAAACACGGGGTGGTCGAGGTAGCTCGAGGTGCGGCGCAGTTCCGTGGGCAGGGCATTGGGCGATGTCGCGTCGAGGTCGGCAACCGTGAAGCCTGCTGGCTTGCCCGCGAAGATCTTCCATAGCATCTCGACCGTGCAGCGCGACGACGTTTCGTCCAAGGACAGTCCGATGCGATCCGCGTCGAGACGCCGCAGATTCACGCGCTCGGCACGCGCGCGCGCCACGATCTCGTCGGCACGCTTGGCGCCGACCCGGAAGGACAGCGTGTCGAAGAAGCTGGCGTGCTCGGCGTCCACGCCAAGCTTGCGCAGCCCAGCGGCGAGAATCGCGGTCAGACGATGGGTTCGCTGAGCAATCGTGCGCAGCCCGTCGGGGCCGTGATAGACCGCGTACATGCTGGCCATCACGGCCAGCAGGACTTGCGCCGTGCAGATGTTGCTCGTGGCCTTCTCGCGTCGAATATGTTGCTCGCGCGTTTGCAGCGCGAGCCGCAGACCGGGGCGTCCGCGTGCGTCTTGCGACACGCCGATGATACGACCCGGTACCAGGCGACGGTTCTCTTCCGAGGTCGCGAAGAAGGCTGCATGGGGGCCGCCGAAGCCGAAGGGTACGCCGAAGCGCTGACTATTGCCGATCACGACGTCGGCGCCCATTTCCCCCGGGGGCTGCAGCACGGTGAGTGCAAGCAGGTCGGAGGCGACGACCACGAGCGTGCCGGCTGCGTGGGCGCGGGCAATCACCGGACGCAGGTCCATGACCGCCCCCTCGGTCGTCGGGTAGCCCACGAGCATACCGAAGTAGCCTTGGTCGAGGTCGATCTCGCGCAGGTCGCCGATCGTGAGGTCGATCCCCAAGGGCTCGGCCCGCGTGCGCACGACTTCGATGACGTGGGGATGGCAGTCGCGCGCAACCCAGAACGCGTTGCTCTTGTTCTTCTTTTGCAGTGCGTGGCACATGTGCATGGCTTCCGCCGCTGCCGTGCCTTCGTCGAGCAACGAGGCATTCGCGATCTGCATGCCGGTGAGGTCCATCACCAGCTGCTGGAAGTTGAGGAGCGCCTCCATGCGTCCCTGTGAGATCTCGGCCTGGTACGGAGTGTACGCGGTGTACCACGCAGGATTCTCCAGGATGTTCCTCAGCACCACAGGGGGCGTGAAGTTGTCGTGGTATCCCAACCCGATGAGCGACGTGAACACCTCGTTCTCACCCGCGAGGGTCCGCAGCTCGGCCAGCACTTCGGCCTCCGGGCGGCTCCCCTCGAGGGCGAGCTTGCGGTCGGTGAGGATGCTGGCCGGCACGGCGCGCCGGGTGAGTTCGTCCAGCGACGAGACATCGATCGCTGCGAGCATCTGCTGGACCTCTGCCGGCGACGGTCCGATGTGGCGGCGCACGAAGTCGTCTCGTTGTTCGAGTTGGTCGAGCGAGGGGGGCACAGAGGGCATGGTGTTGGATTCCTCCATCGAGGGCCGGTGCTGGTCCGGGTGCTTCGTGTGCCGCGGCGGTGTTGCCGCGGCGGAACGCGAGTCGCGGAACGAACGCGCGGCGGACGCGAGTGTCCGCCGCGATTGCGGTACTATAACCGGCGGGCGCCGCTCATGAACCCGGATCCACGAAGCTCGAGAGCGGGGTGGCACGGGTGGCTGGCGCCGGCCGGTCGCGTCGCTCTCCATTCGAGGGTTGGTTCACGAAAGAGGTCAGGATGAAGACTTGCGGAAGGCAGCGCGATCGGGGTGGAGACGGGAGGGAACCCATCGGCTCGAGGTGGGTGTCACCCTCCGGGGAGCCACCCCCGGGGAATCCGGGCCCGCGGCCGCAGCCAAGTTGGGCCCGGGCCGCGCGCGTGCTGGCGCTGGCCGGTTGGGTCGGAGTCGTGGTCGGATGCCGCGAGCCCCGGCCGGGGCCTGGAGAGGAGGGGGCGGTGGAATCGGCTTCGGGGACCGCGGACGAGGTGAGGGACGACGCGCCAGACGTTCGGATCGGCGAAATCAGTTGGTATCGAGACTACGACCGTGCGCTGGATATCGCCCGCCGGTCTCGGCGGCCCCTTTGGCTTCACTTCGGGGAGCACCCCGGTTGAGCGGGTTGCCAGTTCTTCGCCAGCGGTCCGCTGCGCGACCCCAAGATCGTAGAGGCGAGTCGGTGGTTCGTCCCGGTTTTCGTGGATACCCTCGGGGACGTGGCCACGACCCGCCGCTTCGGCGAAAACTACGGCAGTTATCCGGTGCTGCGCGTGCATGACCTCGCCGGCCGGGAGATCGGGGGGCGCCTCGACGGAAACCCGGTCGCCGGCCGCATTCCGGTCGCCGAGGTCGTGGCCCAACTGAAGGCCGCTCGCGAGCGGTTCGAGGTCGAGTCGGGGGCCAACACCCGGTGAGCGCGGGGCCGCACGCGGGACCCCGGCCGCGGGCGTGGAGCCCAACACCGCCGCCAGGAAGTTGTTTTTGGTAAATGTTTCGGGTAGGCAGAGCCCGCCTGGCCGGCTTCGGTGGGCGGGTTGCCGTCGGTCTAGTGCCCAAGCAGGCGCATGCCGCGCTTGCTTCGGGCGTGGATTCTCTCCGAGGGGGCATTCGAAAGCTCCTCGCGACCGCGGCGAAGCCGCGATCGGCGTCACCTGGAAACGCTCGCCTTCGGCTCGTAACGCAAGGCGCTCGTTCGCGGGTTTCGTGAATGCGCTTGATTTGGTCCAGTTCGCTCGAGTGGCCTAGTTCCAGAGAGTTTCTTGCCTGGCTCGCACCCCGGTGTCCGTGACCCAGCGGTGCGCAACCCTGAGGAGGGTGTGTCATGTCCAACATCGTTCACGTCGTGGGTACCGGGACCATTGGTGAGCCTCTCATTGGCCTGCTCTGTCACTTTCGTGAGCCCCTCGGGGTCGACGAGATCACGTTCAACAAGCGGACGCCGTTGCACACCGATCGGTCCAAGGTGCAGGATCTGATCGATCGCGGGGCTCGGCTCGCGACCGCGCGGGATCAGATCGAGGGCTTCGAGAAACTCGGCATGCACGTATCCTACGACACCGATGAGGCCATCCAGCGCGCTTCGGTCGTCATCGACTGCACGCCCTCGGGGGCGGGGCTGGCGAACAAAGAGCAGTTCTACAACGCGGCCACCAAAGTCCGTGGGTTCATCGCGCAGGGCTCCGAGTTCGGTTTCGGCAAGATGTACGCCCGCGGGATCAACGATCACGCTTTGGTGGCGGGAGAAGACCGGTTCATTCATGTCGTCAGCTGCAACACCCACAACCTGGCCGCGCTGATTCAGACGATCGCCCTCGACGCCGGGCACGGCCCCGACAACTTGGAGAGCGCCGACTTCGTTTGCATGAGGCGGGCGAACGACGTCAGTCAGGAAAGTGGCTTCGTCTCTTCGCCGCAGGTGGGGCGCCACAGCGATGAGCAGTTCGGCACCCACCACGCCCGCGACGCCAGTCACCTGTACCGGACCGTGGGGCTGTCGTTCGACAATCTCTTCTCGAGCGCGGTGAAGCTGAACAGTCAGTACATGCACACGATTCGCTTCCACTTGCGTGTCAAGCATCGCACGTCGGTCGAGGAGATCCTGAAGCGAGTCAGCGAGAACGACCGGCTGGCGATCACCTACAAGAAGTCCGCCAACCAGGTGTTCAGCTTCGGGCGTGACCACGGCTTCTTCGGTCGAATTCTCAACCAGACCGTGCTTCCCCACGAGACCCTGCGGGTCGTTGGCGGTCACGATGTGTACGGCTTCTGCTTCACTCCGCAGGACGGCAACTCCTTGCTGAGTTCCGTGGCTGCCTCGCTGTGGCTCATGAACCCGCGAACTTACGAAGAGCGCCTGCAGTGTCTCAAGCGCTACTTCTTCGCCGAGGTCTGATTCGAGCAAGCCCCCCGGCGGTGTGACGCGCCGTGTTCGTCGAGTTCGCCCCCTGGCCCCCGTCCGCGCTGGCGCGGAGGGGGCCGGTCTCCATCGGGCCGGAGGCCAAATCCCGCCACGGGCCCGTTCTCGGGCCGGTGGCGGCCGGTCCGGAGCGGCCGGCGCGCTCGTGATCTTTCTCTTGAAAACACCGCGCGGTGCGACAATATTCCCAGTCCGACCGCGACCCGCACCGTCGCCGACGTCCGCTTCGGGCCCGTGCGCCCTCGAGACCGCCGCTGACCGCGGGTCCCCACGACCTGCGGCCATCAACGTTGTCGTTCCGGCGCGTCGTCGTTCCGGGCAACCCGTGCGGTCGTCTTCCCTGGGACGTTTCCCCCCGGGGACGTCCTTCCAGAGCATCGCACGAAGCCGGGGTCCTCTTTCGCTTTCGTCGCGGTCGCTCTGGCCACGCGAATGGGTGGGGTCGTCTCCGCCCTTTCGCGTCACGCGCGAGTCCTTCGGTTCCCGCGCCCGTGGCGAAGCAGGGGGAGGCAGGGCGAAGCAGGGGGTGGGGCGTGGGATGCGCGGCTCGCAGGATGACCAGGATCGAAGGAGGAGGATGTCCATGACCCACTCTGTGCCAATGATCGAGGCGCATGGTCTCACCAAGATCTACGGGACGTTTGCTGCGATCCAGAACGTGACCTTCTCGGTGCAGGCCGGCGAAGTCGTCGCGTTCCTCGGACCCAATGGGGCCGGCAAGTCGACGACCATGAAGATCCTGACTGGCTACCTGGCACCTACGGCCGGGACGGCCCGTATCGCGGGGATCGACGTCGGAGCCTCGCGCCTCGAGGCGGCAGCTCGCCTCGGATACCTGCCGGAGAACGGTCCCACCTATCCCGAAATGTCACCGCGCGAACTCCTGCAGTTCTTTGCCGAGGCGCGCGGGCTCGGGGCAGCGCGGTGGCGAGAACGATTGGCCGCCGTGACCGATGTTTGCGCCCTCGGCAGCGTGTTGGACAAGCCGCTGGGCAAGCTGTCCAAGGGGTACCGGCAGCGCGTCGGCATGGCGCAGGTGCTGCTCCACGAGCCCGACGTGCTCATCATGGACGAACCGACGTCGGGGCTCGATCCCAATCAGATCAAACACGTGCGCGAGACCATACGCACCCTGGGGAAGACGAAGACCATTCTCCTCTCGACCCACATCCTGCAGGAAGTGCAGGCCGTAGCCAGCCGCGTCATCATGATCAACGACGGACGAATCGTGTTCGACGGCACTCCAGAGGCGTTGCGAGCCGAAGGCGGCGACGACCTGGACAAGGCTTTCTACAAACTCACCGGCGCGGCCTAGCCCCAGTCCGGCGGCGTGCCCGGTGTTACGCAGCTCTCGACGAAGCAGGGTGCCGATTCGCTCCTGATCCTCGCCGCGAGCACGCGGCTCGCGCACTGCGGCAGATGGGGATCGGAACCCGCGAGGCCGGACGACGACGACACGTTCTAGAACGCTGAGATAGGACACTGCCATGGTATTGCGAAAACCCGCGGTGCGGGCGATCTTCAAACGCGACATGAAACGCTGGTTCGGCAACCCGGCCGGCTATGTGTTCATTACGTTGTTCGTGTTGCTGGCGGCGGGAGCCCTGTTCTTTCCCGACGAGTTCTTCCAGAACAACCTGGCGAACCTCGACACGCTGAACCAGTGGTTCCCGTGGTTGTTGCTGTTCTTCATCCCCGCGGTCACCATGAGTGTCTGGGCTGGGGAACGCGGTCAAGGGACGGATGAGTTGCTGTTCACGCTGCCGGTCACCGATACTCAGGTGGTCGTTGGCAAGTTTTCGGCGGCCGCGGGCATCTACACGATGGCCCTGGCCTTCTGTTTCCCGTTGCTGATTCTGCTGGGGATCCTCGGGAATCCCGACTGGGGGTTGGTTGCGAGCAACTTCCTCGGCTACTGGCTGCTCGGCTTGACCCTGATTGCCGCTGGCATGGTTGGCTCGCAACTCTCTGACAATCTCACGATCGCTTTCATCTTCGGAGCGTTGCTGTCCGGGTTGGTGCTGACTTCGGAGTGGCTCCTGGAGCGGCTCAGCCCGAACCTGCTCTCGGCGTGGATTGGGCACGGTCCCATCTCGCTGTTTCGGGAGATGGCGGCCGGGGTGGTCTCGATCTCGTCCTTGATCCTCTTCTGCGGCATGGTCGTGGTGTTCCTGTACCTGAACTTGCTGCTGCTTTCGCGTCGGCACTGGCGTTCCGGTCAACGCGAGGGCCTACACCTCAGCCTGCGCTTCGTCGCCCTGCTCGTCGGCACCTTCTCGCTGACCGTGATCGCTTACCAGAGGGCCCCCCGGGTCGACGCCACGATCGAGAGCATTCACTCGCTGTCGGACGAGACCCGGCGTCTCGTCGGCGGCCTCCAGGGCGACCAGCCGGTCTACATCCGGGCCTACGTGTCGCCCGAGGTGCCGCGTGACTACGTCCAAGCGCGACAGACCCTGCTCAATCTACTGCGCGAATACGACATCCTCGGCGGGGATCGAGTGCGGGTGCGAGTCGTCGAGACCGAGCGCTTCACCGACGCCGCGAAGGAAGCCGAGACCAACTACGGGATCGGCTTCCAAACGGTCATGACGAGCACCGCCGGCCGCAGCAGCACGGAGGACGTGTACCTCGGTGTCGCCGTGACCTGCGGGACCGAAGAGGTCGTGATCCCATTTCTCGACAAGGGCCTGCCGGTCGAGTACGAGCTGACTCGGTCGATCCGCACCGTCGCCACGACCAAGCGCTTGCGGGTGGGAATCGTCGATACCGACGCCAAGCTCTTCGGAGGGTTCGATTTCCAAGCGATGTCGCAGGATCCCCAGTGGGAGATCGTGCGCGAACTCCAGCTCCAATACGACGTCCAGAAGGTCGATCCCAGTGCGGACTACCCGACCGATCTCGACGCACTGATCGCCTTCGCGCCGTCGTCGCTCGCCCAGGAGCCGATGGACCGGCTGCAGGCCGAGATCGCCAAAGGGATTCCGACGTTGCTCGTCGACGACCCGTTCCCGGCGACCAGCCCGGATCTAGCGCCGACCGAGAAGAAGGGGGGACCCCAGAACCCGTTCCAGCAGGGACAGCCGCCTCCGGAGCCGAAGGGCGACATCCAGGCTTTGTTGGCCAAGTTTGGCGTGCGTTGGCAAATCGACTCCGTCGCCTGGGATACTTACAACCCGCACCCCGAGTTCCCCTTCGAACCGGAACTCGTGTTCATCGGCGCCAGTTCGCCATCGACCCAGCCGTTCAATCCCAAAGAGGTGGTGACAGCGGGACTGCAGGAGATCATCACGATCTTCCCCGGGCACGTTCAGAGCGCAAACCTCTCTGGAGTCGAGTTCGTTCCCTTGCTGCAGACCGGGCCAGTCTCGGGGGCGATCGGAATGAACGATCTGTTTCGAACGCACTTCCTCTTCGGCAAGTCCATCAATCCGAACCGGCGCCACGTGCCCGACCGCAATCAATACACCCTGGCTTGCCGGGTACGCGGTAAGGTCAGCCCCGAAGCGGCGGCGAGCGTGAACCTGATTTTCATCGCGGACCTAGACATGATCGCCGGCCAGTTCTTCGAGATCCGCCGGAAGAAGCTGGGAGACTTCTCCTTCGACAACATCACTTTCGTCTTGAACTGCATCGAGGATCTCGCCGGCAAGCCCGAGTTCATCGAGCTTCGCAAGCGGCGTCCGCGGCATCGGACGTTGGAGACCCTCGAGAAACAGGAAGAGGTTTTCTCCGAGAAGTGGCTGGAAGAAAAAGAGAACGCGGAGAATGCCGCGGTGGCCGAGCTCGCCAAAGCGGAGGCAGCCCTGAACGAGAAGGTCGATCGGGTGCGACAACAGCTGCAGCTGGACGAGCGTTCCAAGGAGATCCAGATCGAGAGTCTGCGCAACGTCGAGCAGCGTCGATTCGACGCGCGTAAGGCCGAGATCGAGGGACAGAAGCAGCGAGCCATCGACGCCGCGCTCACCGAGAAGACCGCCTCCGAGGGTCGCATTCGCGACAACTACCGGCTGAGCGCGCTGATTGCTTCGCCGCTGCCCGGGTTGCTGATCGGCCTGTCCGTGTTCTTCCGAAGGCTGCGTCGGGAGCGCGACTCGAGCGTCGGGTCGCGACGCGTGGCGTCGTGAGGGGTTCGCCAGGGACCAACGGCCCGCTAGGTAAGTCTCGGGGCGGGCGCGCGTTCTCCCGGCCTCGACGCCGGCGTTCGCCGGAGAGTGTGGGGCCGCCGAGCGTCCTGCGTGGGAAGCTCCGGTCGCCACCTTCCCGAGGTGACCTACTGCCATGGAGATGGATGTCCGAGCCCGCAATTCGACGAGCGAGAGGTGTAGCGTGAGTCAGACGACGAAGACCGCCTTGTTCTTGATCGGCGCGACGGTCCTCCTCGTGCTGTCGTTGGTATCCGGCCCTCGGCTGGAAGAGCCCGAGGTGTTCCGGGACATCGGCGAGAAGTTCTTCCCCGAGTTCACGGACCCGTCACAGGCAACGATCCTCGAGGTCGTGGAGTTCGACTCTTCGACGGCGGAACTGCGGCCGTTCGTGGTACAGCTCCGGAATGGCCGCTGGACGATTCCCTCGCACCACGACTACCCGGCCGACGCGAAGGATCGAATGGCGACCGCAGCCAGCCTTTTGGTGGACCTGAAGAAGGAAGACTTCCGCTCCGATGGAATCGAGGACCACGCGAAGTTCGGGGTGCTCGATCCGAGCAGCGAGAGTACCGTCGATGGCGGTTCGGGTAAGCGAGTCACGTTCAAGGACGGCGCTGGCAACGTGCTCGCGTCGCTGATCATCGGCAAAGAGGTGAAGTCGGGTTCTGGCCTACGCTATGTACGTCTTCCCGACAAGAAGCGCACCTACGTGGCCACGCTGGCTGGGGAGGTGTCGACGAACTTCAGCGACTGGATCGACACCGATCTGCTGCAACTGAGCTCGGCAGCGCTCAGGAAGCTCGTGTGGGATAACTATCGCATCGATGAGGGCTCACGCTCTCGCGTCGACGGCGAGCGTTTCGAGGCAGTCAAGGTCAGCAATCAGTGGACGATGCTGGGGCTCGGCGCCGACGAAGAGGTCGATACGACAGCGCTCAATGAGGTAGCGTCGACACTCGATCAACTGAAGATCGTCGGCGTGCGTGCGAAACCCGCCGGGCTCACGGAACAGCTTTCTCGTGCCGAGGGAATCACGCTCTCGCAGTCGGCGGTCATGGCGCTCCTGAACCGGGGCTTCTACCTCGGCAACGACGGCAATCTGTACTCGAACGAGGGCGACCTGCACGCCATGACCGACAAGGGGCTCGCATGCACCTTGCGGTTCGGTGAGATCCTGTTCGGAACCGGTGCGGACGTGACCGCTGGGGTCGACAAAGAGGGTGAACAGGCGCTGCAGAAGCCGGGTGACGAAGGCGCGGCGAGCGCGAATCGCTTCCTCATGATCACGGTGGCGTTCGACGAGGGTTTGCTCAAGCGACCCAGCGGCGAGGAGGTTCCTGCGGAGGAGCTGGCGAAGCGCGGCAGCGCGCGCGACGAGATCCAGAAGCTCGCTCGTGCGGTCGAGAGCTATCGCGTTGCGAACGACTCCCTGCCGGAGACGCTGGCGGCGCTCACGACGGGTGAGGCGCCACTGTTGCCCGAACTTCCGAAGGACCCTTGGGGCGGCGAGTATGGCTACACGATCGAACTCGAGGGTGGGTACCAGATCAGTTCGTTGGGTGCCGACGGATTCGAGGGTGGGACGGGAGCGAACGCGGACGTCGTCTCGAACAACATTGCGTTCGAGGACCAGCTGAAGAAGTCCGCTGAAGAGTGGAAGACTTTTCGCGCGAGTGTCACCGAGGGCGAGAAGCTCGCCGATGACCTGCGCCGCCGCTTCGCTCCGTGGTTCTACGTGATCGACGACGCGTCCTTCCGAAAGCTGCGGCGCGACAAGCACGAAGTGACCAAACAGAAGGCGCCGCCGGCGCCCAAGGACGGGCAGCAGTAGCCGAGTCGCTCATGCACTCGGTTCCGCGACGCGAGCGCCGCATCCAGCGGACACGACTTTGCCACGTTCACTTTGGCTCGAGTCCGGAGCAGGTGCGGATCCCGCGTTCGCATCGACGCGCTCCTGAAACCGGCTACTCGTTCCCGAGACCGGCGCCGGTGCGCTGCTCTCTTCCCCTGTGCGGCAAGTGACGATCAAAGGAGCGAGAAGTCATGGCCAAGTCATCCCTGAGGAACCTGAAGCCCGCTGCGCGAGAGCAGCTCCTCAAGTTCGTTTGCTCGTTCGCGTGGACGGACCTCGATGTCGCCCGGGAGGAGCGCGAGTACGTGTTCCGCCTCTTGGGACGGCTCGATCTGGACGACTCGGAGGTCGGTCTAGTGGAGGAATGGCTGGACTCGCCTCCCGAACCGGAAGAAGTGGACCCCGCCGATGTGCCCCTGGAGCACCGGGAGTTGTTCCTCGACGAGATCCGCGGGTTGATCGCCGCCGACCTCCAGATCACCGAGGAGGAGCGGGACAGCCTGGATCTCCTCGAGCAACTCCTCGAGTAGGGGCGCGGGTATCTTGGTGGCGGCGTGCAAGCACCTGAGTGGCGTCGATCTAAGCAGTCGCCCAAGAACAACTTCGACATCTTCCCGTCGATTTCGGTCGAAGATGGCCCGAAGCGACGAGCAAGAGGGTGAAGTTGTTCTTGGGCGACTCCTAAGGCCATCGATTCCGGGGCGCCAAGCATGCCGGGAGACGCGGCTAGGCGCGCTTCTTGAACAGCCACAGCGCTAGGAACAGCGTGCTCACGAACACGATTCCTTGCGTTGCCCCGAACCCGTCGTTCTGCGGTTCGCGTGCCCGAGGAGCGGCGCGGGCTGGCGTTCGACTCTCTTTGGAGTCGCTCCGGGCGGACCAGCGGAGTTCTCTGGAGGAGACGCTTGCGAGCTGCCGCGCGCGGAGTTCTTGACGGAAGCGATCGTCTTCCCGCGGCTCGCCGAGTTCGGCCTCCTCGAGGATCGTCCCCGGCTGCAACTGCGGATTGCCGGCTTCTCTCAGGCCGTAGAGCCGTTGCATCTGATCTTCGGCAATCGCGGCCTTGTTGAGGAGTTGGGCCTGCATCCAGGGCTGGAGCGGCGGGTAGTTGCCGACGTCACTCTCGGTGGCCCCGAGCGCCGGTGCGAGCGACAGGACGGCAAGCAACAGGGGGCGCGACAACCGGCGCGCCTGGCAACGAACGGGACGGGGCGGATTCACAGCGTCTCCTAGTCGCAGATCCATCGCATTCACAATCAACTCGAGTTCGCGCTTGGCGCTCCGCGCTTGACTCGGGCCTAGTTGGTTCCCGCGGGCAAGTAGTCCTCGACCACCGAGGCGTCGCCCACCGTCCAGCGCAGCAGTTGGATCGGTTGCCACGTGACCGGGAGATACAAGCCGAAGGCCTCGGCGTCTCGGCCGTGTAGCCGTGCGTCGTGATTCATGTAGATGTGGTTGGCCCCGTAGATGATCGACTCATTGCGACTGACCAGCGAGCCATTCATGATGATGTCTCCGCCCCAGTTGATCATGAGCGCCGCCAGCGTGTGATTGGTGTAGAAGTTGGCGTCGATGCGGCTGAAGTAGATCGTCGCAATGGTCGAGAAGTTCGTTACGGCCGCGGGTTTGTTGCCGGCCCACGCCGTCGCCGTGGCCAGCGAGGTACCCAAGTTGAACTCCGCCATCGCGGTTCGCGGATCGTACGCACCGTCGCCGTCGATGTCCTCGCCGGTCCCGGGAATGGGATCACCCACCGACTTTCCCGCCGGAATCGCGCCCAGCGCCGCGTCGGCAGCGGTGTAGACATCGGTCGTCCATACGCCGTCGTTCTCGAGGAGGTCGTCGTCGGCGGTACCCGCGACGCCATCGGGGCCATTCGCAGTGCCCTGGATTCCGTCGATTCCCGCGTCCTCCTCACTCTCGTTCAGGGAGTGATTCACCCAGGATTTGACATTTGCTTGCCACGAAGAGTCGAGGTAGTTGCCGATGACCACGTGCTCGCGCGCAAACAGGCCCAGCGCGTCGGCTCCAGAGTTGCTGCTACGCCAGCCCTCGACCGTCGCTTCGTCGGTTCCGGCCGGGATCGACGGCGACGGCGCGGTTGCGTAGGTGAGATTGGCGGGCACATAGACGTTCCTGCCGCTGTAGATCGTACCTTGCCCCTGAACGACTCCAGAGATGATCACGTCGCCGCGGGCCACGATCGGTCCGTTCAGAACAATCGGTGTGGCTGCCGTGCCGACGAGATACAGATTGCTGGCTTCTCCAGGGTCATCGCCCAAGACTCCGTTTGCGACCACGGTGCCGCCAACCGAGATCGTTCCCCCCTCGGCCAGCGCAATCGCCTCGTAGACCCCGAGATCAGATAGGTTGGGCATTGGCAGCGACTCTTGCCATTCGTGTTGGTTGACCGGGTCGGCGGCCATGCCGTTCACGTTCTGCGCATTGACGATGGCCCAGCCGGAGTAGGCGCCGCCGTCGGAGCCATCCGTGACGCCATCGTTGTTGTCGTCGCGATACCCAATCAAGTCGGCCCCGTTCGCGGACTCGTAACGGGGAGTGCCATTGACCGTGGCACCATACCCCCCGAAGTCGAACTGGCCGTTCGCACGAACGTTGCCATTGGCGATGATGGTGTTGCCGTAGAACCAGCCCCAGTGGTTGATGAAGTAGGAGTAATCGAAGACCTCCGCCTCGCTGAGCGCGAGACGGATCATGCTGGTGACCTCGGAACGAGAGCAGTTCTTCGGGTCGTCGACGAAGTCCGCTTTGCTCGGCACGTAAGCGATGCTCGTGATGGCGATATCGCGCGTTCCTGGGGCCGCGCGGTTCAGGACGTCGATCGCGACATCGACTTGACCGATCGTGGTGCCGGAGGAATCGATGACATCGAGGGCGGCGAGTGTTTGGCTGAAGTTCCCGACCCCCTCGGCCGCGGTGGAGTCTAGCGCGTCAATGCCGGCGAAGGGCGCAGCCATTGTGGCAAGATCGCGCAGGTTGCGAATCGCATTGATCTGAATCTGTACGCCGGCCTCGGCCACGTACTTGGCGGACAGGTCGAGCGAGGCGGCTCGCGCGGTCTGGAGCTTGAGGCGGCTGGTCGCGATCACGGTGGCAACGAACGCGGCGGACACGATGAAGAAGACCATCACAGCGACCAGAATCGACCCTTGCTCCCCTGAGCGTCCGGATTTGCGCATTCGGTGTTTCCCTCCTGGACAAGATAGTGCGGGGCTCATGGATTCAGTTGGCGAATGGACGTCGTTTCCTGGCGTTCGATGAGCTTGCTACCGGACAGCTCGGACTCGACGCGGATGGACAGGGTCACTAGGTCGTCGGCGGTCGCGACCGAAAATGCCTTCTCGGTGACCACACCGGCCACGGTTCGCGCCTTGACGTTCGTGCAGATCGTGGTGTCGTGGACGACGGTGCCAACGGCATTGCGCACGCGGTGCACGAGGTCGGTGCCGACCACCAGGAAGTCGCAGGACCAGTTCGTTTGGAACTGGTTGGCGGTGTCCCAGTAGCCAACCTCAGGAGTGTCGCTGAAATCGGTGGGAGCGACGACTTGCAGGGTGAGGACGTCATGGGAGGTCCCGGCCACGATCTGGGTCGCGGAGGCCGAGGCCGACTTCACGCGGTCCGAAGCCAGTCGGAGTGCGCGCTCGATCTCGCTGTCGGAGCGCTGTGTACTCGCGATCATGGTCGCCGAGTCGGCGCCAACCTTGGTGAGCGACAGCCCCGCCAAGGTCACCAAAGTGGCGATCCCAGTGGCGACCAGGATCTCGAGCAACGTGTATCCGCTTTGGCGTCGCCCAGTCGCAGGGCTCGTGGCGAGGACGAAATGCAGCACGATTCCCTCCAAGGCTTCACTCGAAGTTGCACAATACGGTGGTCACGCGATAGTCGATGTCGGCGATGTTGGCGTGCACTACTCGAACCTCGCACCGGGTCAAGGTCGAGGAGATGGCGTCGACCGAGATGGTGCCGGTCAGGTCGCCATCGGTCACGGAGGCACCGTCGAGGGAACCGAGCTGAGCGAAGGCGGTCGTCGAGATCGTCTCCATGGTGTTCTGGGCGAGGTTCTGAGCGGAGAGTAGTTGCTGGGCGGTGCGATCCGCCGCGAAGGCCACGGAGTAGCTGGCCATCACCGCGAGGGCGAGTGCCGCGACCAACGCCGTCGCTACGAGCACTTCCATGAGGGTATAGCCGGCGTTCTTGCGATCAGGGTTCAACGGGCCATCTCCTTCTCCGGCCTTGGACGCCGTGGGCGCGCATGATAAGAGTACGATGAGGTCCCGGACTTGGCTCCGAAGTAGCGTCGCGCGCAGGGTCTAAGTGGCTTTCTTCAAAGGGATTGGATGCGCTCATGGTCAAGTTGCTGCTGGCGTTTGCAATCGGCCTTGCCCAACCGTCGGGGGAGGATCCGTTCCCACTGCTCGAGGCCTTCGTGGAGGCAAGAGACTGGCACGACGGCAAGGCCGAGGTGTCGACCTACGATTCGAAACGAACGGTCTACGGGAGGGTGAGGGAGTTCCCGACGACGTTGGTCGTCGTCAAGGAGTCGATCGGACGCTTCAGCCGTGTGAAAGTCGACTCCCCGAACCCGCCCGAGCCGCTACTCGACGCCTGCAAGCTCCACCTCGTGCAGACCTTCGATACCGAGAACTACCCGTATCACTTTGCGATCACCGTTCTCGTGGAGCGGTTGCATCCGTTCGTTCTCATCAAGGAATCGGTGTCGAGCCAGGAATGGTGCGGCACGACGTTTCAGCAGATCAACCACCTGGGTCAGGCGTGGAAGTACTGGTGGAACTCCTATTGGGAGAATGAGGGACACGGGGAGCGTGTTCTCAGTGTTCGGCCTCACACGGAGGAACAACTGCTCCTCGCCCTGCGCGCGGTTCGGTGGGAGGCGGGCCTGGTTGCCGAGATACCCGTGGTGTGGGGGTTGCATGGCACGCGGGCGGCTGCGACGTCTCCGATCGTGAGTCGCGTCGAATGCAAGGGGCAGGAGGAAGTCTCTGTCGCAGCCGGCCGCTACACGTGCTGGGTGATCGAGGTCACTGCCGAGGCCCGCCGAGCGCAGTACAAGATCTGCGTCAATGCTCCGCACTCGCTGGTGGAGTTCACCGGCGAAGGTGGGCGCTCGATGCAACTGCGAGAGACCAAGCGTTGGGCGTACTGGCAACGCTGAGTTGAACTCGGAGCTCGGGGGCGTGGCCGTCCACACCGAGGAGGCCGCACTCAGCCCCAGGACTCGGATTCCCAGGAGATGTCGAGGGCGCTCGGTGGCGCCATGATTCCGAGCAGGGCCGAGGCCGCCACCACGGCGGGGCTCGCAAGGTAGCCTTCGCCCCCGAAACCCATGCGGTTCTGCCAGTTCCGATTGAAGCTCGTGATGGCCCTTTGGCCGGGGGCGAGCGCGTCGGGGCCCTGGCCGAAGCATGGGCCGCACCAAGAGTCGCGGATCTGGCCGCCGGCCTTGCGAAACACCTCCGCGATGGACTCACCGCCGAGGCGCGCATCCCCTTGCTCGATCTCGACCTTCACGCCGCCGGACCCTGGAAAGATCACGAAGTCGCGCTGGACGCGGTCGTGGCCTTTGGCGCGAGCGGCACGCAGGACGAGTGCTGCTTGGAGCAGGTCACCGTAGCTGCCATTGGTGCACGAGCCAATGTAGGCCTTGTCGAACGGGATCCGCTCGCGGGCCACTTCGTCCGCGGGGTGAGCGTTTCCGGGACTGAAGGGCTTGGCGATCATCGGCCGGACGGTAGAGAGATCGAGTTCTTCATCGATCTCGTACGTCGCTTGCGATCCGGGTGCGATGCGTGGATAGGGGAGATCGTTCATGCCTTTCGCTGCGTACCAAGCGTAGGTAATGTCATCGGGAGCGAAAATGCCATTCTGCGCTTCGCCCTCGGCCATCATGTTGCAAATCGTATTGCGGTAGGTGATGGGAAGCTGGCGGTCGAGATCCACGAACTCGACGGACATGCCCTGTGATTGCTGCGCGCCCCAACGTTCGAGGATCCGCAGCACGATGTCTTTGCCGCTGACCCAGGGCTGCAACCGCCCGCGAATCGTAACTCGACGGGCGCGGGCGAGAGTGAAGTACACGTAGCCGGTGGACCAGCCGAAGCCGAGCGTGGTCGAACCGACCCCGATTCCCAAGGCGCCATAGGCGCCGTAGGCGCGGCTGTGAGAGTCGGCACCGGGAATGAACTGCCCCGGCAGGACGAGTCCCTGCTCGGGGAAGTAGAAGTGGAAAATGCCGTCACCGGGGGTGGCGTAGTAAGGCTTCACCATCTGCTGCTGGGCTGCGAAGGCGCGGCCGATGCCGGTTTGGCGATCGTCCGACTCTTTGCCTGTGAAAACGAAGTGATCGTTCGCGACGGCCGCTTGCCGCGGGTAGATGACCTTGCCACCCGTGATCTGATTGAAGGTGTGAATCGCGAACGGCGCGGTACCGTCCGAGGCCGGCAACAGGTCGGCGTAGAGGCGGAGGGTGGCTCCCGGCTTGACTTCGGCGTCCTTGTCGACGCGGTGAGCCCAGACGATTTGCTCGGTGGTAGTGAGCTTGCTGGCGGTCGCGGCATCGGCCCACTCGATTCGCGGTGGGTTCTGGATCGAACTGCGCAACTCCCGCCTGCCCACGGCGAAGATGCCGCCCGTGCGCCGGATCTCGTCCTCCTTCGGAGTGAGTGCGATGGGCTCGTAGTCGCGCTGTTGAGTTTCGTTGCGGAGCTGGCGACTCACGGGGTCGAACGAGAATGCGTCATCGTCCTTGGCATCTCGCACGGCATCCGGGCACTGAATCACTTGGAGGCCGAGGTTCAGTGAGTTTCGCCGAAAGATGTCGCCCATGTTGTGGCTGCAAACCACCACGAGTTCGAGCCCGACTTCGTCTGCTATGGCCTTCAACCCGGCGGGACTCATTTCGCGCGACGAACCGATCGCGAACCGCTCGCCCGCGATCAGGAAGTTCTCTCCCCGATGCACTCGTTCCCGAAAGTTCGGCATGAGGAAGCGAAACGATCCTTCCTTCCACCGCTTGTCGAGTTCCTCCAGGCTTTCCGAGACGCAGTCGGCGGCCGGCGTGATTTGGTCCGTGTCAATGGCGTCGAGTTTCGTACCCGGACGTTTGGGGTCCCAGAATATGAGCGCCTTGCCGTGAATGCGCTTCACGCAATCGGTCCCGGGGGACTGGCTGCTGGGCTCAGCAGGGAGGCGGTCGAGGGACGCGCCCGACTTGACGCGAGCGGGCTGGATCGAGTGCATTCTCGGGCTCATTGGCTTCGAACGGGGAATCGCCCCGTGCTCCTCCTGTTGTGGCTCTGCTTGCTTCTCCGTGGGGCTGCCAACGGGCAAGACGTGCTGGACGTGCGTGTCAGGGACGTTGCAGTCAGGGACGTTGCAGTTAGGGACTCGTTGCAATCCGGAACTCGTGCGTGCCGTGAAACCGGGCCACGGCCTGCTCGCGTCCGACGGAGTGGGTCGCGGAGCGCAACAGGTCGAGTGGCCATGGTAACGTGCGGGCTGGCCACAGGTCGAGGGAAAACGACGGTTCTGGATCGCAGCGTTCGTCTGGCCGGTGCCGAGGTATCGAAGCGCCGTGTTCACGGGTGCCGCGCGGGCGACCCCTGGGGAGCCGTGTGCACTGCGTGCCGATTCGGTTACCGGTCGGGCGTCACGGCTTGACGAAGAAGTAGATCAAGCCGCCGACGCTGCGTGTGTGGCCGGCGAGCTGTTCGGCTGCGGGCCCGACGCCGACGTATAGGTCGGCTCTGCCAGCAGAGCGAATCGCCCCGCCGGTGTCTTGGTCAAAGCAGAGGCCAAGGAAGGGCTCACGCCCGTCCCCGAGGCGACTTGCGCTCACCAGGACGGGACCGCCGCGGGGGAACACACTCTTGTCCGTCGCAACGGTGTGATACGGGGTGACGGGTGCGCCGAGGCTGCCGAACGCACCGGGTTCGGTCTCGGTGAAGAACACGTACGACGGATTGGCGTTGAGAACGTCGAGTTCACTCGGATGTTCGCGGAAGTAACGACGCAATCGGGAGAGGGACAGTTCCTCATCCCGGATCTTGCCGCGACGAATCAGCTCTTGACCAATGCTGTGGTACGGGCGATCGGTCTTTCCCGCATAGCCGACGTGCATGTCGCCGGTCTCGGTCTTGATCCACGCGGATCCTTGGACGTGGACGATGAAAGCGTCGAAGGGGTCGGTCAAGTAGACGAGCTCTTGCCCAGCGAGAAGCTGCTGGCTCTCGATCTCCTGCCGAGTGTAGTAGGGCACGACGCGACCATCATCGGTTCGCCGACCGAGGGATTGCCCGTCAGGGGTGGCGATCAAATCGCGTGGCCTCCGATAGAGCGGGTAACGGAAACGTGCATCGGGTTGCGTGCGGCCCTGGAAGATTGGCGTGTAGTAGGCCGTCACCAAGACCTCGCCACTGCCGTTGTCCCAGCCGACCGACCGGTAAAAGTCAAAGCGATCGCGTAGTTCGCGGGCGAGTTGTTCCGCATGCGTCGCGTTCTCGAGGATCTGTCGGAGTAGCAATAGAGTCTGGACCTGGTCTTCGTGCCGAATCGTTCGATCCCCGGCCTGGTAGGGGAAATGTTTCTGCGAAGAGGGCTTGGCGAAGTAGTCGAGGCTCTCGTCCAAGGCGGCGAGCGCGCCATCCCGGCGGGCGAACAGGGGCCGTAGGTCCGGGATTCTCGCCGGGTCGTCGATCCGCGCGAGAGCATGGGCACCGTCGGGCAGCGTGCGAGCATAGTCTGGTCGCAACGGTCGAGCACAGCTGCAGAGCGCCGCGACCAGGAGCAGCGCCAGACAGCAATCCACCAACGCAGCTCGCATGTGCCTTCGATTCAACGCTGGATCACCCTCTCCCACTCCACGGCCGCGCAACGGTAGCGGATCCCCCCCCCACATTCAACTCAACCCTGACAGTGACGGCGTACCCTCAAGCGCGGAAGGAGTTTGAAGAATCGGAGCGTGGGCATGAGCGAGCGATTGCAATGGCCGAGGCGAGGCGAGTCTCGGGGTGGTTCCAAGGCGCTCAACGGGGACACGAAGCGGCCCGCGCACTCCAGCCTGTTGGTGGGTGCGCTGTTCCGTGCGGCCGTGATCCTCCCCGACTGACGACTGCGTCGATGAGCGCAAGGGGGCTGTCGGAAACCCACTCCGACGCGAATTGCCGATGAGTGCGACAGCTCGAATGATGCTCAGCTCGGAGTCTCGACAGTACGACTGCGCCGCGCCCATGGCGACCCGGCGCATCCTCGTCAGTTCGCGTGTCGAATGCAGTCTTCTGACAGCCGCCTAGGCGGCCGTGACCTCCTTCCGCACTCGCACGCCGAGGAGCTTACGATAGCCATAGGTGCCCGTTGGGAAGATGGTGTTTCGCTGGCCGGCAACGTATTGATCGCGGGATCTATCGTGGTCCAAGTGGAACCGACGCCGCTCCGCGATAGCTGCAGCCATGAGCGACCGATCCGTGCTTGCAAATGCGGGGTTCAAGCGACCCAGCGGACGAGAGCCTCGCTGCAGGCGCCCCGCCCTGAGCACGCGCTTGGGGCCCGCGAGCTTCTGACAGCGGCGCTCGAGGTTCTGCCGAATCTCCTCGAGTTCGCGAGCGATGTGAGCCGCGACGCGGGTATTGCTGTCCTGGTTCGCTCGACTTCGTTCCTCGTCCGATGCGGCCGCGTTCATTGGGAATGCCGAAGCGAGGGGAGTCAGGATCGTGGTGACTTCGTCCGGTCGATACCGCTGCGAGAAGAACTCCTGTGGGCGCTTGACCGTGATCGGATCCCCGAACTGCCAGCGCGCACTGGTCACCCCCGGCCAGTCTTCAGGGGCGGTAAGTGCCGCCCGGGCTGGGTTGAGAACCGTGTAGGCGGTCTTGCGCTCGGCCGCGTCCAAGTCCAGGAGTTCGACGGCCGAGTAGCGCTCCCCACTCCATATTCGTCGTCTCGCGCGCAGCTGCACTTGGATGGCCTTGGAGGTGTCGGTCAAGAACTGCCCCATGAAGGCTGGGAGTTCGCCCCGCAGATCCGTCACCACGAGGTGGAAGTGGTTACTCAAGAAGCAGAAGCCGTGGATCAGAACGCCGTACCGCAGCGCCCTCAAGACCAGCGCGTAGAGCAGGATCTGGTTGACTTCCGGTGACGGCAGAATCAGGAAAAGATCGTCGTTGGTCTTCTTCGTGACGAGATACGTGACGCCACGCCTCACCCTACGAAGGCGGGTGGAGGAGCGTGAAGGCCGCTCAGACGCGAGCTTGTTCATGAAGGTCTCCGCGGAGGGAGCACCTTCGCCAGGCCCGCGGAGTGTCGTTGATCGGGCACGCTCGTGCAAGGACAGTTGAGAGCGGGAGTGGAAGTCGTTGCAGCGACAAACGATGCCCAGTCGCTGTCATGGGAGGGGGGGAGCAGGGCACGGAGGCGCGAGGGCGCCTCCGTGGCAAACGCTCGCTACTGGATCCAGACTGCGCAGCTCAAGGAGTCGGCACTTGGGTCGGGGCCTGGGGTCGGGAAGGGAGCGAGCGGATTGGGCCCGCCGGAAAACAGGTAGTTGATCATGAACACCGCGTCGGAAACGTCGATGGTTCCGCTGTCGTTCGCGTCGGCCGCGTCACGGCAGAGCGGTTGCGGGCCCGCGACGAAGATGTGAAAGAGCAGGAAGATGATATCCGAGATATCGAGGATGCCGTTCAGGTAAGCGTCACCGCGGATGAAGACGGGTACCGTGCTCACGGGCTCATTGACTTGAACCGTACCGCCGGTCATCGCTGCGGGTGTCACCGACTGGTTGTCGATCACGAACCGATTGTCCGTTGCCGGGGAACCAAGGCCGTCAACGTACGTGAACGGGATCGTCTGTGCTGCGGTTCCCACTGGAATTGTGCCAACGATCTCGGCGATCGCTAGCGGCAGGCCGACGGGCTGGAGGAGTGGTTCGCCGAACGGCGGGGCGGAGTCGATCAAGACTCCCAGCACCGCTTCGCCCGCGGAGGCGAAGATGTTCGCTTGCACGAAGTCCGGGTCGAGTGCACCGACGAGGGTGTTGTCGACGATGATGTCGAGCCCCACGATCGGCGGTGTCGGCGGGAACGAGATCGACAGGCTGTAGCCTTGGACTTCTTCGAACCACGTCGCCGTGAGATCCACCGCAAAAGACTCGCCCGCGAGCACTTCCACGCTGCCCATCCCCAGCGTCGGTTGCTGAGCTGCAATCGGGCAAACGACCCCAAGCGCGAGAACGAAGACGCTGGAACGCGCAACGATCCGCAACATTCTCTCCACCTTCCTGGGTCAACCTCGAACACTCGCGAACTGCCGCGCCGAGGTAGTCGCGGCCGAACGGGTACTGGCGCAACCGCCCATCAAGGCGCAGCCCGGGACCACTCGCTCGACTCGCGGTTTGAAAAAGAGACCCGAATCGGGGTGCAGTCGCGCAACAGGCGCACACCCACAGTCGCCGATTCTACTCGCCGCTCCCGGCGTTCGGAAGGCAAACGAGAATTCCGGCCCTCCGGTTCCCTGGGGAACAAGCCATTGTCCACTGCCGATGGGGCACGTAAGCCTCGGTTACACAGCCTCGGTGGGTCGGCCGTTTCGATCGCTAAGTCTCAGATTCAGAAGGGATAACGCCGTCCCTGTCACGGAGTCAGGGCGCAACATTCTCTCCACCTTCCTGGGTCAACCTCGAACACTCGCGAACTGCCGCGCCGAGGTAGTCGCGGCCGAACGGGTACTGGCGCAACCGCCCATCAAGGCGCAGCCCGGGACCACTCGCTCGACTCGCGGTTTGAAAAAGAGACCCGAATCGGGGTGCAGTCGCGCAACAGGCGCACACCCACAGTCGCCGATTCTACTCGCCGCTCCCGGCGTTCGGAAGGCAAACGAGAATTCCGGCCCTCCGGTTCCCTGGGGAACAAGCCATTGTCCACTGCCGATGGGGCACGTAAGCCTCGGTTACACAGCCTCGGTGGGTCGGCCGTTTCGATCGCTAAGTCTCAGATTCAGAAGGGATAACGCCGTCCCTGTCACGGAGTCAGGGCGAAGTGCTCGATGATTTCGGTCCCGACCTGGTCGAGGCTGCGGCCAGCGCCGGCTTCGACTCGTAGCACGGCGTGCTCGAAAGCCCGCTCTCGCTCGGCCAGGAGGACCGAGACTTGCTCCAGCCGGACCGACTCGTTGACCGGGATCCACGGGTAGAAGGCCGCTGGGAACTGGCGCCGCCGTTCGACGATACGCCGACAGAGATCGTCTGCGTCCATTCGGAGATAGACCAAGGCCGACTCGCTCGTCACCCGATCCAAGGTGTCGGGATCGTCCGCCACGCCGTCGCCCAGTGCGATGATCGCGGGTGGCCGAGCGCGCAACGCGGTGCGCGTGCACTCGGCTTCCGTCGCGCGGAGCCGATCTTGCCCATGTTCCGTCACCAGGCGCGCGATGCTGGTCCCCACACGATGCTCGATCGCCCGGTTCACGTCGACGAAACCAACGCCAGTGAACTGGGAGATCGAGGATCCAACGATCTCGGGCATCGAACCCATGAAGCCGATCAACGTGATCGGGATCCGCGGAACCCGGATGGCATGGTGACTATAGTAGTCGTCCATGCCACTTCCCCAACTCCGGCGACAGGTTCGTGGGCCGTTCCATCGGGGGACGAGTGCCGCGCGCGACGTGCGTCGCGATTCCTCCAGTTCCCACCGCGTCCGGTGGCGGCGGCTCGCAGCGGTCCACGGCGGTTGGTCCCTCCGGCGCCACCACCCGTGCGGCCAGCTCTCGCGGCTTTCGGTCCAGGGTTCCTCGATGGGTGTCAAGGATCCGCGCGAGTCGTCGGGCGATGCGTCGTCGCACCCGCTCGACCAGTCGTCCAGGCTCGAACGGGGCCAGTTCCGCGGCTTTCGAGTCGATGTACTCGCAGAGCATGACCAAGTCCGTTGTGCCGCCAATGGCCTGCGCAAGTTGGTCGAGCTTCGCCGCCGCCTTCTTCGCCTTGCGGGGTCGTAGGTCGGGGAGCAGTTCGAGTTGGTAGCGGAGCTCCTTCGTTCGTTTTCGCCAACGATGGATTGCGCGGTCACCGTCTCCACGCTTGGCGCGACGTCGGGCTCTCCGGACTCGATCCATGCTGTGTGCCAAGCTTCGCGCCAGAAACTCGCGCGCCAAACCGGCTGGCAGCGAAACTCGAATCCACGCCCCGATCGCGGCCAGCTCTGCCTGCGCGCGCTCCAAGACTCGGGCCTCTTCGTCGCGGCGTTCGAGCACCGCCACCTCACGCATGAGTTCTTCGCGAACCGCATTCACTGTCCGCGCGTGCGAGCGGCCCTTGAAGGTCGACAGCGTATCCAGCAGAACGCGGGTGTCGCGAACCGCCGACGTCCTACGCCCGAGGTGACGCAGACGCGCTTCGATCTGGAGATAGCGATCGCCGATCAGATCTGCGCGACACAACCGCAGCAGTGCCCGCACCTGCCGCAGTCGTTTTCGGAATTCGTGAATGGCGCGTGCCGGGCCCAGCGATCGAGTCTGCAGACTCACAGCCTCGCGGACCACCCGCGCAAAGGCTGCCCGCACGCCTCGCGACGTCTCCGACGCGTGCGGCCAATCGGCGCCGCCGTCTCGCACTTCGCTGCTGCGAGACTCGTGGACTTGCGGATCGCACCCCCCCGAGTCCGCGCCTGCCCCCATCCCTCCGGCGGACGGCTCTCGCTGGTCCGTACGAGGCTGCGCGCTCTGCGGAGTCACCGCGCGCAGCCCAACCCGAGACCGTCGCGTCTCCGGAGCCGGTGCCGGACGTGTGCTTCGATCTTCCCAGTTGGTGTGCATCGCCCTAGAATCCTCGCGCTCGTCGACGCGCCATGAACTTGATCCAGCCCCGCAGTATAGCAGGCGCGGGGGGGTGGCCACCGGTCAATTTCTCGCTGCAGAGAGTCGACGGTCGTTCGCCGAGCGAGGCCCGTTTGGCTCGTTCGCCGTGAGCCCGCCAGGAAGGTGCACTCGCTTGCCTACCCAGAGTCCAGAGGCGGTTGCCGCGGTCGACCTCGGTTCGAACAGTTTCCACATGATCGTCGGGCGCGTCATCAACGGCGAGCTTCGAACCCAGGACCGCTTGCGCGAGCGCGTGCGGATTGCGGGGGGCTTGGATCCCGAGGGTGAGATCGACGAGCAGGCGCAACAGCGTGGGCTCGAGTGCCTGGGGCGCTTTCGCGAGCGCCTTCGCGGCTTGCCGGAGGACTGCGTGCGCGCGGTCGGGACCAGCACCTTTCGACGTGCCTCGAATGTGCGCCAGTTCCTGCGTCGCGCCGAGGAGGTGCTCGGACACCCGATCGAGGTCGTGTCGGGCCAGGAGGAGGCGCGACTGGTTTACCTGGGCGTCGCTCACAACGTACCCCCAGAGCCCGCACGACGCCTCGTCATCGACATAGGAGGTGGGAGCACCGAGTGCATTCTGGGGGAAGGTTTCGACGTGATTCGCGCCGAGAGTCGCGAGCTCGGTTGTGTGCGCTACAGCCAGGAGTTCTTCCCGCAGGGACTCATCGAGCGTGACGCCTTCGACCGTGCAGTGATCGCCGCGCGGCTCGAGCTACCGGACGCCGGAGACTGGGTAGAGCCCTTCGAGTGGGACCTCTGTCTCGGGGCGTCGGGGACGGCGCACGCCGTGCGTTCGATCTTACGCGAGTCGGGGTGGGCAACCGATGGCATTACCCTCGATGGGCTGCGTCGACTCCGAAAGGCACTGCTCGCTGTGGGGCGAGCCGAGGCCGTCGACCTCCCGGGCCTCGGAACCGACCGCAAGGCCGTGCTGCCCGGGGGCCTCGCGATCCTGACCGCAGTCTTCGAGACCTTCGAGCTCACCCACATGACGACCGCGCCCGGAGGTCTGCGCGAGGGGCTCCTGTTCGACCTCTTCGGTCGTTTCCGGCATGAAGACGTGCGCGAGCGCACCGTGCGGAACTTCATGCAGCGCTACCACGTCGACGACGCGAAGGCGCGGCGGGTCGAGCGTACCGCTCTGGGATTCCTCGGCCAGGCGCAGGCATGGCGACTGGATGAGCCTCATGGACTGCGCAGGCTCTTGGGCTGGGCCGCGCGTTTGCACGAGATTGGCCTGGCGATTTCCCACAACGGGTTTCACAAGCACGGGGAGTTCCTCATTGCCAACTCGGACATGCCCGGCTTCTCGAACGACGAACAACGGATCATGGCGGCGCTGGTGAGATCGCAGCGCTCGCGCATCCCGACGCGGATCTTCGCTGACCTGCCGCACGTTCGGCCCAAGCAGGCGTTGCGTCTTTGCATCCTGCTGCGCCTCGCGGTACTGCTCAATCGCAGTCACGCGGGCAGGACGTTGCCGCCCATCGGCATCGAGGTCGAGAAGAACACCGTTCGTCTCAGAACTCCGACGGGTTGGCTCGATGAGCACCCACTGACCCGTGCGGACCTGAAGGCGGAAGCCGCTTTCGCTGCGCCCGCCGGCTACACGATCGACGTGACCGGCTAGTACTTCAACCTCTTGCTCGTCGCTTCGAGCCATCTTCGACCGATCCGAAACCAAAGCCATCCGGGGAGACGAGCGGGCTACCCCAACTCGTCTCCCCGGTCAGGCTTCCTCGCCCTTTCGCCAAAGCCGAAGTCAACTACGGTGCTTCACTTCGCGGGGGCGATTGCGTTCGGGATCACGCGCGGGTTACAGGCAGGCCGGGAGCGGGAACGGTTCCGTCGGTTGTGGGCCGCCTCCAAACAAGAAGCCGAGGCCGTACACCGCGTCACCGAGGTTCACTTCGCCATCGTCGTTCACGTCACCCGCGGCGAACGGCAGCGGCGCCGAGCCTTGGCTGAACAGGTAGCCGAGCAGGTTCACCACGTCGCTCACGTTCAGCTCGTAGTCGCCGTTCGAGTCGCCGCGCAGAAACGGGTCGCACGGTGACACTGCGGCAACTCCGGAGTCGTCGGCATCGCCGTTGCTCGCTCGCGAGCTGACTCGAAGCGAGAAGGTGAAGTTGGCCTGGCTGACGTTCGCCGGAATGGTGACGGTCGGCAGGTCGAACTGCAGACCGTTGGCGGTGGTCACTCCCGAAGTGCGCTGGAACATGCCGGGCGGAATGGTGCCCGCGATGGTCGCCAGTCCGTGGACTGGCTGTTCGATCGCGCAGCGGAACACGTTGCCGAGCTGCGGGCTCGTCAGGAGAGCCTCCATGCGCAGCACACCGTTCGTGACCTCCAGGCCGGCTGCGTCGGCCGCATCGAGCACGAGGTTGGCGAAGTTCACCGGTACGTTCAAGTGAGCCGGACCGGTGGCGCCCGCCGGCCGGACGAAGCGGAAGGACATGTGGCGCTCGCCGCGAAAGCCGACGTCGACGTTCGGAACGGTCAACGGGCCGCTCGCTTGGATCTGGTAGTTGAACTGGATCGGCACGTTCCCCGAACCCGTGAGCGAGCACGTCGACGGTCCGGTCCAGTCGTAGCCCGGCAGGTCGATCTCACCTAGGTCGAGGCAACACTCGGGGTGATCAATGCAATAGAAGCAGTCGTCGGAGAACGTCGTGGTCGTCGTGATGCCACCGAGTGGCGCCTGGAAGTTCGGGGTACGGCAAACCGTCGCGTAGCAGTAGCGACGATCCATGAACTCACCCGTGCACGGGTTGTCGAACACGAAGACCCCGACGATGGAGGTCGTGCAACCGAAGAGCGGAACCTGCGTCCACACCGGCGATGCGCCTTGAACCTGCCATGGCACACCCCCGATACTCTGGACATTCACTTGCAGCACGCCGCCGATCTGTGCGCTGGGCAGCGCGCTCACCGGCGAACACAGAGAGGCCCACGTCCCCAGAACCGCGCATGCCAACAGCTTCTTCATAACCGTATCCTTTCCTCGAGCTGACTCACGCACACTCGATCGAGTGCCAGTGAACCCGCCGTGATAACTACTGGGCACCGAACGTCGGTACCCCGAGGGATAGATCCGGTCGCCGCGATCCACGTGACGGGCTTTTCGTCGAGAATCGTGTGACTCGAAGTTCGCTTGCGCCTTGTCAGCTGGCGGAGCGGGGTTGGCCACGGCGGTAAGCGTTGGGCTCGCCACCGGTAACTCGAAGCGACTCAGGGGAACGGCGCCCTGCGTTTGCAGTCAGTGTCCGGCTGCGGCTGGGGCGAGTTCGACGCCGGCCCCTGTGAGGGTTGCGTCGAACGTGCGCTGAGGGGATGGGGTGATCCGGATCAGCTCCGACGACGTGGACCCCGAGTACCACCGAACTTGCATGCACTCGAAGCAGATGACCAGGTCGTGGACGACTCCCGCGTGCGTTACGCGGAGACCGTGACGTGGGTTGAAGCAGGCCGCGACCGTGCCATCGTTCTCGTCGATACCTCGAATCAAGGATGACACTACGCGAGAGCGGGTCGCCGCCTCGGGGATCGGCGTGCTGCCGATGATGCGCCAGTCGTGAAATGGGTTCGTGGCGTTCGTGTCCACAGCTGGATCCAGGGAGAACAGCGTGAAATCCTCTCCGTGCTCGAGCACCTCGAGGAGGACGGCAGGCACCTTCGATCCAGCCGACGAAACCGAGCACCCTGGGTTGCAGGAAACGATGAAGAAGGCAACCGCCAGGAGGCCGCACTGTCGCATGCTGCAAATCCGATCTTGGTTCGTGTTCGAGTTCCCAGTGTGTTCAAATTCCCACAGTTCGGTACTTGGTTCCGTAGCGGTCCACCGGCCCGGCGAGGCCGCTGGGCCCCCGACCGAGTCGTTGGGATCGAGTTGCATCGGTGCTCGAGAAATGCGGCAAGCGGGCGTGGGCTCGGTTTGGGCGGACGCTCTTCGCGAGCCGCGCGGCGGGATGGCGCAACACCCATCCCAGATCAAGTGCATTGCGCGGAAGCTCCACCGGGGCTTGCGAAGGCCCTGAGAAGAACCCGGTACTGTCCGTTCTTCTCCTGCCCATTTCAGCGTCGAGACGCCTCCCCTGAGCCCCGGCTAGACGAGCGCAGGGCGTGCCCTGGGAGCGCCGACAGTCTGTCCGCATCCGCCCTGGCGCGCCAGGCACTCGAGAGCCACGGGCGCAGTGGATGCGCTGCGACGCTGAACGGGCGGGAGGCGGGCCGCGATCGACCACGCGAACTCGTGCCCAGACCGCTCTAGGCGCGATCGTGTCCGCGGGCCACATCTTCCGAGAGCGTTTCGAGTAGATGTCGTTGAGCGGTGAATGGAACCTCGCCGACCTTCGGAGTCGAGCGAGCGTATGTGCCGTCGCTCGACAGGATCCAGGCATCGGTGTTGTCGGCGAGATAGGGCAGGAGACCGTCTTCCATGACTTGGCGGCGCAATCGCTTGGACTCGATGGGAAAGCAGATCTCGACCCGTCGGAAGAAGTTGCGCGGCATCCAGTCGGCGCTCGAGAGATACGTCAGATCCTCGCCGTCCGCGAGGAAGTAGAAGACCCGGCTGTGCTCCAGGAAACGACCCAGGACCGATCGTACGCGAATGTTCGCGGACAGCCCCTCGACTCCGGGCCGCAAGCAGCAGATCCCACGCACGATCAAGTCGATCTGGACGCCGGCCTGTGAAGCTCGGTACAGCGCTTGGATGATCTGCGTGTCGATCAGCGAGTTCATCTTGGCGATGATTCGCGCGGGTCGACCGGCGAGTGCATTCTTGCCCTCTTGCTCGATGAGCTCCAGCATGCGCGTGTGAAGATTGAATGGTGCCTGGAGCACCTTGTTCAGTCCGCTCACCTTGCCGAGGCCGGTCAGCTGCAAGAACACGCGGTGCACGTCCTCGCCCAGGGACTCGTCGCAGCTCAGAAGCCCCCAATCGGTGTAGGCACGGCTCGTGCCAGTGTGATAGTTGCCGGTACTGAGGTGAACGTAGCGTCGGAAGGTCTCGCCCTCCCTCCTGACGACCAGCAGCATCTTCACGTGCGTCTTGTAGCCGACGACGCCGTAGACGACTTTGGCGCCGGCAGCCTGCAGGCGCGTGGCAAGGTCGATGTTCGCCGCCTCGTCGAACCGGGCGCGCAGTTCGATCACGGCCGTGACTTCCTTGCCCGCCTTCGCGGCTTCGAGCAACAAGTCGACCAGGGGCGAGTTGGTCCCCGTGCGGTACAACGTCTGCTTGAGGGCGATCACGTCCGGATCGCGTGCCGCCTCGCGCAAGAACTCGACCACCGGCGCGAACGACTGAAACGGATGGTGGAGGAGCACGTCTCCGCTCCGAATGGTGGCGAAAACGTCTGACTCTCGTCGCAATCGGCCCTGCGCACCGGGAAGGAACGGGCGATACTTGAGATCGGGCCGATCCACCAGGTCGTAGAGGGCCGACAGTCGGTGCAGGTTCACGGGACCGTCGACGCGGTACAGGTCCAACTCTCTTAGGCCGCACTCTTGGAGCAGGAACGCCTGCATTTCGTCGGTGCAGTTGTCGGCGACTTCGAGCCGGACCGCGGCGCCGAAACGCCGGCTCAGCAGCTCTCCCTTGAGGGCGCTCAGGAGGTCGTCGACCTCCTCCTCCTCCACCCAGAGGTCGCTGTTGCGAGTAACGCGGAATTGAAAGCAGCCCTTCACCTTCATGCCCATGAACAGGTCGCCGACGTGGGCGTGGATGATGGACGACAACATGACGAAGTCGTACGGTTCGTCGGCGACTTCCTCCGGGAGTTGGATCAGGCGAGGGAGTAGCCGCGGCGCCTGGACGACCGCGGCCCGGCTGCTCCGACCAAAGGCGTCCTTCCCCTTGAGCGACACGATGAAGTTGAGGCTCTTGTTGAGGATCTTTGGAAAGGGGTGCGCGGGGTCCAGCCCCACCGGGCTGAGAACCGGCAGAACCTGACGTTCGAAGTAGCCTCGGATCCAATCGGCCTGCCACTTGGTCCAGTCGCTGCGTTTGAGGACCCGGATACCCTCGCGGCTCAGCGCCGGGAAGATCTCGTCGTTGAGGACCTGATACTGCTCGCGAACCAATTCGTGGGCGGCGTCACTGATACGTCCCAGCAGGTCCGCTGGGTTCCAGCCGTCCGCCGGCGTGAAAGTCGCAGCGATCTCCAAGTGCTCCTTGAGGCCCGCCACGCGGATCTCGAAGAACTCGTCGAGATTGGCTGTGCTGATCGCGAGGAAGCGGAGTCGCTCGAGGATCGGGACCGATGGGTCGCGAGCCAGTTGGAGCACCCTCCGGTTGAACTGGAGCAGGCTCAGCTCACGGTTGAAGTATTGCGGAGCGGTGGACTCGACGCCGCTCTCGAGCGAACGCGGGGCCGGACCTGGCTTCGAGGCGGACAGTGACTCCATGAACGTGACTCTCATTCGATCCGGTGGGCGGTCGTGGCGGCAACGGCATCCGGATGATCGGATCCCCGCGCGGTCGGCCGCATCGTACCGGGTTCGGGTGGGGTATGGCCATGCCCGCGTGAAGCCGTCGCCGGTCGCATCTTCGGTTGCGTAAGTTGCTTTTCTGTTTGGAGATCGAGAGGGGGAGGCAGATTCGTTGCGAGCGGCGTGGCGGATGATTCGCCGAAGTTTGTGGTCGGGGGCGAGTTCCCACGGGGCCGGGGAAGCCCGCTGGCGAGCCGTCGGAACACTTTCTGGAGCCGGGACTTTGGGAAACTTCGGTCAGGATGTCTAGCCGGCGAGACCGGGGGCGGGTTCAATCCCCACCGTCCGGCGTGCCCGCAGCGACGCGGGTCATCCGAGTGGGGTAGGTTGGCCCAGCCGAGTTGCCAACGCGACCTGCCTCGCACGAACGGCTTCGAGGGGGCTCGAGCCGCGAAGAGGGAACCGGTCCGGAAGCGAAGGCGCACCTCCCGCGGGCCGTTGGGTGCGGTCCCGAGTTGGCCGGGTAGCTTTGCGGCGGGCAGCAAACTCTAGGTCGTGCTCGTCGCGCCAAAGCGGGGTTCGTGCAGCCAGACTGGCTCGGTGCCAGGGGCGTTTTCAGGGCGGAGACATTCGAGGGCCGTCCATAAAGGGTGCTGGGGGCGCCCATGGCTTGCTCGGGTCTCCGCAGCGGGTTGATGCCAAGGCGGTTTTGCCGGGTTCGGCAGGCTGCCGCGAGTCGCGGCTCGAAGACAGGGCCTGGCCCTGAGTCACTCGGGCTCCTCGAGTGACTGCGAGTTTTCCCGCGCTGGGGCCGAAGTCGCGGGGTGGAACCGATCGGGGGACGCAAATGCGGGTTGACGCAAAGCGGGTCGGAGGACCATCGTTGGACCAAGAAATGATTCTCGGCGTGATCGAGCGCGTAGTCGCCGATCTCGGCCCGGAGTTTCCTCGCGGGCGGATCGAGCAGGTCGTGCGAGACGCGGCGGCTTCCTACCGCGACGCCTCGGTGACCTCGTTCGTGCCGATCTTCCTGCGGCGCTCAGCAGTCGAACTCCTCGCCCGGGAGCGCACCGCGGTCGCAACGTCGGCGGTCGGCTCGCGCGTCGCCGTCGCGCCCCGCCGCGTACCCACCAGCTCCTGAGGGACCTTACGCGGGGGTTCTTCGCTTCCCCGAGTGCACCCGCCGTGTCGTCCACGGGCGGTCACACGATCCCCGTTTCAGTCGTCGGGCGTCAGCGTGCCCACGTGACGCCACCGGCCAGGCTGGCCCAGGGCCTCGCCCCAGGTTGGATCGTCGTTTTCGAGGAGCGCCGCGTGCGCGGTCTTGAGTTCCACCGGCGCTCCCCCGGCCAGCCACGTCACGGCGTCAGACCAACCCGGGTTGTGACCTAGCACCAACACCCGTTCCGCGCCCTCGGGCAGGGACCGCAGTCGTTCGATCAGGCCCGTGGCAGTGACGAGGTAAAGTGTTTCGAGGAAGGTGATTGCGGCACCGTCCAGGAAAGGACTCAGGTGGTCCAGGGTGTCCTTGCAGCGCCTCGCGTCGCTGGCCCAAACGGTGTCCGGCTGCCAGCCGATTTCGCGAATCAGCGCACCGATCCGCGGGGCTTGTCGATGCCCGCGGGGGTTGAGCGTTCGGGCGTGATCGCCCCCCTTGGCGTCGGCCCAGGAGCTCTTGGCATGGCGCATGAGGATCAAGCGGCGCTTCACGGCGCGTCCTTTCCGGGCTTGGCTCGGTTTCGTGGATCCGGAGGTACCGGCTCTCTCGTGGTGCACCGGGTCGCTCCAGGGCCTCAACCCCGCCTCGGGCGCGGATCATGGTACGCTCCGCCGATCACCGGTACAGCAGGATCGAATCACTGATTGCCTTCACTGACTCTTTTCTCGACCTTTATTCGGCCTCTTTACGATTCGGCCTTCCGTAGATCGCGCGCGACCACCTGAACTTCCTCCGCCCGCAGCGCCAAGGACACCATGAAGCGCAGTAAGGTACTCCTGATCGAAGACGAAGCCGATCTCCTGGAAATGGTCCAGTACAACCTGGAACGCGAGGGCTACCGTGTCATCAGCAGTCGCGACGGCGAACTGGGACTCGAGCTGGCCCGCGAGGAAGCTCCGGACCTCGTTCTCCTCGACCTGATGCTTCCCGGCCTGGACGGGATCGAGGTGTGTCGGAAGCTCAAGGAAGACCCCGTCACCCGCCCCATCCCGATCGTCATGGTGACCGCAAAGGGCGAGGAGACCGACGTCGTGCTCGGCCTCGGCGTCGGCGCCGATGACTACGTCACGAAACCCTTCAGCCCGAAGGAACTGACGGCCCGCGTCAAGGCTGTCCTCCGCCGCGCGCCTCTCCGCGGAGAAGCCGAGGCCGAGAACCGGATCGTTCGCGACGGCGTCGTGATCGACAGCGTTCGGCACCAGATCAAGGTCGACGGGCAGCCGATCGCCTTCACGGCGACCGAGTTCAGGCTGCTCTACTTCCTCGCTGCCCACCCGGGGCGGGTTTTCACCCGCGATCACCTCCTCAGCCGTGTCATCGGGGAGGACGCAGTCGTCGTCGACCGCAACATCGACGTTCACATTCGCGCGATCCGCAAGAAGATTGGCGAGTACCGCAATCTCGTCGAGACCATTCGCGGAGTCGGCTACCGGTTCAAGGAGCTTGCCGAGTAGGACGTCCGCGAGGATTCTAGCGCCTTGCTGCGGTATCCTGAGAAGGCGCGCGGGCCGGCCGACTCTTCGACGCGGTCGGTCGCTCAGCCCTGCGCGGAGTGCCGTTTCGACCCAGTGTTCGCCTCCCTTGACCCGGAAGAGCCAGCAGCAGTGATCGGCTCACGACTCCATGGACGGTTCTTCGTCGGCGCGGCGATCGCTCTGGGCGCCGGCGTCGGCGCCACGGCTTGGCTTGGCCCGTGGCTGGGCGGTGCCGTTGCCTTGCTGATCTGTGCCGCCAGTTCCTACGCCCTCGCCCGACCGCTGGCGCGGCGGTTGGCCGAATTGCGGTCACTGGCCGGGCCCCTCGACGCCGACGCCGCCGGCGATGACATCGGCGGCCTTTCACGAGCGATTCTCGGCATGGTTGGGCGGTTGGAAGACCAGATCACGGACATCGCCCGCGACCGCGACAAGCTACTCACCATTCTTTCGGGCATGTCCGAGGGTGTGATTGCGGTCGATCGCGAGGAGCGCGTCCTGCACATGAACGAGGCCGCGGGGAAGATCCTCGATGTCGTCCCCGACGTGTGCGCGGGCAAGCCGATCTGGGAAGTGACGCGCGTGCACGAGATCCCGGCGGCGATCAAGGGCACGATCGACACCGGTGCCAAGCACTCCGCCGAGATCACGTTGGTGCGACGCCCGCGCGATCAAGTGATCGTGTTGCACGCAGCGCCGCTTCGCGATCAGGACGCCACGACCGGCGCCGTCGTCGTGCTCGAGGTGCTCACGGAGCTGCGTCAGCTCGAGGAGATTCGACGTGACTTCGTGGCCAACGTATCTCACGAACTGAAGACGCCGATCACCGCGATCCGCGGTTTTGCCGAGACCTTGGTCGACGATCACCAGATGGTGCCTGCGACCCGCGAACGCTTCCACCAGAAGATCCTCAACCAAGCGCTTCGCCTGTCGACCCTCGTCTCCGACTTGCTTACGTTGGCGCGCTTGGAGTCGAGCGAGGGGGTTCTTGATGCCGAGCCGGTCGATCTCGCCCGCATCGTCACGGCGTCGGTCGCCGCGCTGTTGGCCGCGGCCGAGGCCCGGCAGATTCGGGTCGAGACCTCGTTCCCTGCGACGCGAGTTGTGGTCAACGGTGACCCGAGCGCGCTCAATCAACTCGTCACCAACCTGCTTGACAATGCAATCAAGTACACGCCCGAAAGAGGGAGAGTTTGGGTTCGTGTCAGCAGCGACGCGAAGCACGCTTATGTCGCCGTACAAGACACCGGCGTCGGAATCGATCCCAAGCACCAGAAGCGCATCTTCGAGCGCTTCTATCGCATCGACAAGGCCCGATCCAGGGAACTCGGGGGCACGGGACTCGGGCTGTCGATCGTGAAGCACATCTGCTTGGCGCATGGAGGCGAAGTAGCGCTCGATAGCATTACCGGGCGTGGCACGACCTTCACCGTGAAGCTGCCGCGACTGGAAGCCACCGAGAGCGAGTCGTTGGCATTGGACCCGGCCCTCGTGGAGTCGACGGACAGGAAACTTTGAGACACATCGATCGCGATCTGGACGAACTCAAGAGGAGCATCCTGCTCATGGGGGCGATGGTCGAGGAGTCCATCAACAAGGCGATCACCGCGCTGGTGGATCGCCGTGAGGAGTTGGCGGCCGAGGTCATTGGGACCGACTGCTTGATCGACCAACACGAGCTCCTCATCGAGGAGGAGTGCCTGAAGCTCTTGGCGTTGCACAACCTCGTGGCCACCGACTTGCGGTTCGTCGTAACGGTCATGAAGGTCGGCAACGACCTCGAGCGCATGGGCGATTTGTCGGAGAACATCGCGGAGCGGGCGTCGTTCCTGGCGCGGCACCCTCCCATCGCGGAGACGCAGGATCTCGGTCGCATCGCGGACATCGTTCGCACCATCGTTCGCAGGAGCCTCGATGCACTGGTCGCCCTCGACACCGACCTCGCGCGTCAGGTTTGCGGAGCGGACGATGAAGTCGACGGGCTGCATCGCGCGACGTTCGTCCAGGTTCAGGAGATCATGCGTCGCGACCCTGCCACCATCGCGCGTGCTCTCCAGACGCTCTCCTGCTCGCGCCAGCTGGAGCGGATTGCCGACCTCGCCACCAACATTGCGGAGGACGTGGTGTTCCTGGTCGAGGGGGAGTCGATTCGCCACCGGTACCGCGGGTAGCGGGCCCTGTCCAGCGAGCGATCACGACCATCGAAACCTCGAGTTTTGAGGAACCAATCGACGCGCCGCGGCGTCCCGTGTCGGGCTGTGGGCGATTCGACGGGTGCTGACTTGCTGGCGTGGGGAGGGTGGCAATGATCTCGTGGGTGCGGCGTTACACGAAGTGGCTCCATACGCGTTGGCCGGCCGGCGCCGTGGAGAAACTACCGCAGGTGAATGCGGATGGCTCGACCCGTGTCCCGGGGCTCTACGTCGTCGGCGATCTCACCGGGATTCCGCTCCTCAAGTTCGCTGCGGACGGTGGGGCCCGGGTCGTACGCCGGATCGCCGCCGCGTCGCGGGCTCGGCCCGCCCCGACCTCAGACTCGGCGTCGGCACCGCTCGACTTGGTCATCATTGGCGCGGGCGTCTCGGGTATGGCGGCTGCTGTCGAAGCCAAGAAGCAGGGCCTGCGCTTCGAGATCCTCGAGGCCTCGGAACCGTTCTCGACCATCGTCAACTTTCCGCGCGCCAAGCCGATCTTCACCTATCCGACAGAGATGGTGCCCGCCGGCGATCTCCAGTTCACGGCGGAAGTCAAGGAGCCGCTCATCGACGAGCTTCGTGCGCAGACCCTCGGCCAAGGCATCGAACCGCGTCTGGCGCGAGCGGAGAGCGTGAAGCGGTCCGGTGATCTGCTCGAGGTGGTGCTGGCGGGGCAGCCGTCGCTCCGAGCACGACAGGTGGTCGTCGCCATCGGCCGCTCGGGGAACTTCCGCAAGCTCGGGGTCGCCGGAGAAACGCTCGACAAGGTCTACAACCGCCTCCACGACCCCCGCGACTTCCACGGGCAGGACGTGTTGGTCGTTGGCGGTGGCGACAGTGCCCTCGAGACGGCGATTGCGCTGGCGCAGGGAGGAGCGCGAGTTGCGCTTTCCTACCGCAAGCCTGAGTTCTCGCGACCCAAGCCCGACAACATCGCGCGCATCGACATGCTGAAGGCCGATCCGAGAGCGGACGTCGGTGTCGAGTCGCCGAGTTCCGAGCGCGTCTCGACCGCCATGGGCCGCTTTCTCGGCGAGCCCTCGGCGACTGGCTCGATCACACTCTATCTCGGCAGCAAGTTGGGGCGGATCACCGAAGACGATGTCGAGCTCACGGACGCCGCAGGCGTCGTCCGACGGCTGCCCAATCAGGCCGTGTTCGCGATGATCGGGCGAGAGGCGCCGCTCGATTTCTTTCGAAGGAGCGGGGTCGGAATCACCGGGGAGACCCGTGTCTGGGGGTGGGTCGGGATCATCGTGTTCCTCTTGGCGATGGTCGCCCTCTACGATTGGAAGAACGAAGGACCGCTCTCGAAGCAGTTTCCTTCCTGGGGGGCCGACGAGAGCTTCCCGAAGAACGTGCCGGTGACCCTCAGCGCTTGGAGCGAGGGGCTGGAGGCGCAGATTGCGGACCGAAGCTCCTGGCTCGGGGTGACCGCGATCTCGATGAAGAGCCGTTCGTTCTACTACACCCTCGTCTACACGTTGTGCATCGGCGTCTTCGGGTGGCTCCGGATTCGCCGTCGCAAAACGCCGTATGTGACGATCCAAACCACGTGCCTGTTCTTGGTCCAGCTGCTGCCGCTGTTCTTGCTGCCCGAGATCGTCCTACCATGGATGGGTTACCACGGTTGGTTCGAGAGTGGCTGGGGGCAGAAGGTCGCAGACCAGTTGTTCCCGCTCTATGGCGGTCACGTCGACAGCCCACTGCTCGCTCCCGACTGGGGGCACCCGCGAGCGTACTGGCGGGCCTATGGCTTCATCCTGGCCTGGCCGCTCTTCGTGTACAACTTCTTCACTGCGACTCCGATGACGGGCTGGCTCATCGTCGGGTCCGTGCAGACCTTCGTGATCATCCCGCTCCTGGTGTACTTCTGGGGCAAAGGCGCCTACTGCGGCTGGATCTGCTCGTGCGGTGGTCTCGCGGAGACGCTGGGCGACACGCAGCGTCACAAGATGCTGCACGGTGGCCGCTGGAACCGCCTCAACATGGTGGGGCAGGGGCTGCTCCTCGTGGCGTTCTTGCTTTTTGGCGTTCGCATCGCGGGCTGGGTTTGGCCCGAGAGCTGGGCGAACCAGTACTTCGACCTTCTGTTCGAGGGGAAAGTCGCCGACGGCACTCTCCCCAACCTCCTGAGCTGGAAGTGGTTCGTCGACGTGTTTCTCGGCGGCGTGATCGGCGTCGGGCTCTACTTCAAGTATTCCGGTCGCGTCTGGTGTCGGTTCGCATGTCCGCTGGCGGCGCTGATGCACATCTATGCGCGCTTCAGCCGCTTCGCGATCGTGGCGGACAAGAAGAAGTGCATCTCTTGTAACGTCTGCACGTCGGTCTGCCACCAAGGCATCGACATCATGAATTTCGCCAACAAGGGTGCGCCCATGCGCGACCCCGAGTGCGTTCGCTGTAGCGCGTGCGTCCAATCCTGTCCTACCGGAGTTCTGCAGTTCGCCCAGGTCGACGGCAAGACGAATGCGGTGATCCGGGTAGACCGTCTGGCAGCCTCGCCGGTCTTGTTGCGGGAGTCCAAGCCGGGGTCCGCACGATGAGGGCGTGGGCCAGCCGACTGCGGCCGCGAATCGAACGTCGTCGGGGCCGCCCGGGCTTGCCTCAGGGTGCGATCAGTCGCGCCTGGAACCCCGACGTCATGCGGGTCTCGAAGGTGCCATCGGGCTTACGCACGATCAAGTAGGCCTCCACTTCCGGGAGCGACTCCGCGAGACGCAGCCCTTCGTCGGGCCCGAGCACGTTCAGACAGGTGGCGAGAGCGTCGGCATCCATGCAGTTCGGAGCCAGGACGCTGACCGACGCGAGGGCGTGGCGAATCGGATAGCCGGTCCGCGGGTCGATGGTGTGCGAGACGCGCTGGCCATCGAGGACTCGGTAGTTGCGGTAGTCGCCGCTGGTGGCGAGTGCGAGGTTCGAGAGTCGGACCGCAGCTTGGATGGCCCCCGATCGCTCGATTCCCGGGTCCGGTCGGTCGATGCCGAGGCGCCACTCCATGCCCAGGGGATTCCGGCCCCGTGCGCGGACCTCACCCCCGACCTCGACGAGGTAGTCGGAGTAGCCGCCGGCATCCAGTGCTGCGCATGCCTGATCTACCCCGAAACCCTTGGCGATTGCCGACAAGTCGAGCTGGGCGGCGTCGCGAGCCTTCGTAAGGGTCAGCGCGTCGGCGTCGATCGAGATCGCTCGATAGTCGACGAGATCCGCGGCTTCCTCGATCTCCTGCGGACCGGGTTGGTGTGCCCGGTCCTTTCCTCCGAAGCCCCACGCAAGCACCAGCGGAAGCACGCTCGGGTCGAATGCGCCGTCGGACACCTGCGCGAACTCGAGTGCGCGCGCAACCACGGCGAACGTGTCGGGGCTGACCGGCACGGGAAGTCCGCCAGGAGCTCGATTGAACTGCGATATCTCCGATTCGGGGTCGTAGGTGGACATGGCGCGGTTCACACGATCCAACGCTCCCTGGAGCGCGGCCTGCACGGCCTCCCGGTTCGCGTTGACACCCGCGGCCACGACGGTGGCGTGCCAAGTGGTTCCCATCGTGGCGCCCTCGAGCCGCACGTGCTCTCGTGGAGGGGCTTTGGGGTCGCAGCCGGCGAGTCCCGCGACGGCTACGGTGACGACGGTGGCGACGACCATGGCCGCTCGTTGTGCTCGGCACATGGTCGTCGCCCTCCGGGTCTTCTGGCAGGAGTGTCGCGGGCGTCAGAACTCGTCGTACGCGATCTGCTCGGGTTCGACGCCGAGGCTGTAAAGCATGTTGCGCACTGCCGAGAGCATGAGCGGCGGACCGCACAGGTAGAACTCGATGTCCTCCGGCGCGTCGTGCTTGGACAAGTACATGTCGTGCACGACCTGGTGGATGAACCCGGTCGGGCCCTCCCACTTGTCCTCGGGTTTCACGTCCGACAGGGCGACGTTCCACTTGAAGTTCGGGAACTCCGCTTGGATGGCGTCGAAGTCCTCGACGTAGAACATTTCCCGACGTGAGCGGGCGCCGTACCAGAACGTCACCTTGCGGTCGGTCTTCTCGGTACGGAACAAGTGCATCAGGTGGGATCGCAGCGGCGCCATGCCGGCACCACCGCCGATGTAGCACATCTCCTTCTTGGTCGGCTTGATGAAGAACTCACCATACGGACCCGAGATCGTGCACCGGTCGCCGGGCTTCAGCCCGAAGATGTACGAGCTGCCAATGCCGGGAGGCAGGCCCTGCGTGCGCGGCGGCGGGGTCGCGATGCGCACGTTCAGCATGATCACGTCGCCCTCGGCCGGGTAGTTGGCCATGGAGTAGGCACGGAACGTCGCCTCGGGGTTCTTCGCCACGTACTGCCAGATGTTGTACTGGTCCCACTCCGGCCGGAACCGGTCCTCGACCTGGAAGTCTTTGTAGGGCACGGCGTCGTACTTGGGAATGTCGATCTGAATGTAACCGCCGGGCTCGAAGTGCAGGTGCTCTCCCGGCGGGAGCTGCACCTTGAACTCCTTGATGAACGTGGCGACGTTGTGGTTCGAGATGACCTCGCAGTCCCACTTCTTGATCGAGAAGCACTCCTCCGGCACCTGGATCTTCATGTCCTGCTTGACCTTCACCTGGCAGGACAGGCGTACGCACTCCTTGGCTTCGCCGCGCGAAACGTGAGTCAGCTCGGTCGGCAGGATGTCGCCGCCGCCCTCGGTGATCTTCACCTTGCACTGCCCGCACGTCCCGCCGCCGCCGCACGCGGATGGGACGAAGAGCTTGCGATCCGCGAGGGTCGTGAGCAAGGAACTCCCCGCGGGGACGACGAGCTTCTTGGACTCGTCGCCGTTGATCAGGATCGTGACGTCGCCAGCATTCACGAGGGCGCGCTTGGCGACCAGCAACACGAGGACGAGCGCCACGACCAGCGCCGTGAACATGGCGACGCCCATCGTGATGATGAACGGTTGCGACAAATCGGCGATTACGAACATTGCCGGTGCTCCCATCACAGCTGAATTCCGCTGAAGATCATGAAGCCGATGGCCATGAGCCCGGTGATCAAGAAGGTGATGCCGAGCCCTCGGAGCGGGTGCGGCACGTCGGAGTACTTCATCTTCTCGCGGATGGCGCCGAGCGCGGCGATCGCCAGCGCCCAGCCCAGGCCCGACCCGAAGCCGTAAACGCAGCTCTGCGTGAAGTCGTACTCCCGCTGGACCATGAACAGCGATCCGCCAAGGATGGCGCAGTTCACCGCGATCAACGGCAGAAAGACCCCGAGGGCTGTGTACAAGGCAGGAAAGAAGCGGTCGAGGGTCATCTCGACGATCTGCACGGCCGCGGCGATCGTGCCGATGTACGCAATGAAACCGAGGAACGACAGATCGAGCGTCTTGTAATCGTCACCGACCCAGCCGAGCGCACCCTCCTTGAGGAGATAGGTGTAGAGCAAGTTGTTGAGCGGAACCGTGATCGACTGGACTACGACGACGGCGAAACCAAGGCCGATGGCAGTCTCGATCTTCTTCGACACTGCCAAGAACGAGCACATGCCCAGGAAGAACGCGAGTGCCATGTTCTCGACGAAGATCGATTTGACGCCGAGGTTGATGAGGTCTTGCATGGATCTACTCTTTCTCCTGCATGGACGGGGCCGCGGCGCGCTGGATCCAGATGATGATCCCGATCAAGAAGAAGGCACCGGGCGACAGGACCATCAGGCCATTGGGGTAGTATGACCCACCGTTGTTGACGGTCTCGAGAACCGTGTACCCGAGGAGTTTGCCAGACCCCAGGAGCTCGCGGAAGGTGCCCACGATCAGCAGTATCAGGTTGTAGCCCATGGCGTTGCTCAGCCCGTCGAGGGCCGAGGCCAGCGGTGGGTTGGCCATGGCGAAGGCCTCCGCACGCCCCATCACGATGCAGTTGGTGATGATCAGCCCGACGAACACCGACAGCTGCTTGCTGACGTCGAAGAGATAGGCCTTCATGATCTGGTCGGCGACGATCACCAGCGACGCGATGATCGTGAGTTGCACGATGATACGAATGCTCCCCGGGATGAAGTTCCGGAGCAACGAGATCGCCACGTTCGAGCCCATGACCACGAAGGTCAAGGCAGCGCACATGACGAGGGAGGTCTCGAGTTTCGTGGTCACCGCGAGCGCCGAGCAGATTCCCAGCACTTGCAAGGTGATCGGGTTCGAGACATGCAGAGGATCGATCAGCAGCTTCTTGGTCTTCTTGTCCATCGTCTACCTCCGCATCTTGTCGAGGAAAGGCTTGAATCCATTGTCCCCGAGCCACACGTCGAGCATCGCAGAGACGCCGTTGCTCGTAATGGTGGCCCCGGAGAGACCATCCACTTGGTGGTCGTTCCCGGCCGTTCCCTTCACGACTTCGAGCTGGGGCTGCCCTGACGCGTCGTAGATCTGTTTTCCCGGCCACAATTGTTTCCACCCCGGGTTGTCGACTTCGCCGCCCAACCCGGGCGTCTCGCCGTGCTCGTAGTAGGTGAGTCCGCGGACGGTCTGAGCGTCCTTGGCGACGCACAAGTAGCCGTACAACGTGGACCAGAGACCGTTGCCCGAGATCGGCAGAATGTACGACTCCTTGCCGGGTTCGGTCACCTCGTAGACGAGGAGCTTCTCCGGCAGGCGCTTGATCTGGGCGCGGCGCGCGGCGTCGAAGCTCACCGCTTCGCTGGTCGTTTCACTGCGCGCCGCTTTGCGCTGATCGAAGTCCGCTGGCGCGATCGACGGGTCGACTTCGCCGCTCTTGCGATCGATCACGAAAGAACGAACCTTGGACTCCATGAGGGCCAGCACCTCGGGTCCCGACTTTTTCTCAGTCGCTCCCAGGAGCCCAGCCACGCGCAGGACGTTCTCGTACTGGTCGGTCCGCTTGTTGGCCTCCTGTTGCTCCTTGAGCGCGACGGCGAGCGCCGAGACCGCCAGTGAGCACACGAGGCAGACGACCACGGCAAAGAATATGATGTACTTATTGCTGAAGGCCAACTCGCAGCTCCCTACGTGAAATGTTCGACTTGACGACGTAGTAGTCGATCAAGGGGGCGAACACGTTCATGAACAAGATCGCCAGCATCATGCCCTCGGGGTAGGCAGGGTTCAGGACTCTCACCATGACGCAGAGCGCCCCGATGAGGAAGCCGTAGATCCACTTGCCGGTGTTGGTGATCGAAGCGGACACCGGATCCGTGGCCATGAACACCGCACCGAAGGCAAAACCGCCCATGACGAAGTGCCACCAGAAGGGGACATCCAGAAACGGATTCGTGAGCCCGGCCACGTTCTTGCCGAGCACGTTCAGGAGTGTCGCCATGGCCACCAGGCCGAGCGCGCACGCCGCCATGATGCGCCAGCTCCCGACGCGCGAGAAGATGAGGATGGCCGCGCCGATCAAGCACGCCAGAGTCGACGTCTCGCCGCACGACCCCGGCATGCCCCCGAGGAAGCACTCCCACCAGCTCCAGGGGCCGCTTTCGATCGCCGCCAAGCCGCCGACGGCGCCAACTGCGAGCGGCGTGGCCGCGCTGTAGCCGTCGAGGCCCACCCAGACGCCGTCACCCGACATTTGCGCCGGATAGGCGAAGAACACGAACGCGCGCGCGGTCAGCGCCGGGTTCAGGATGTTCATCCCGGTGCCGCCGAAGACCTCTTTGCCGATGATCACCCCGAAGGCGATGCCCACGGCCGCCTGCCACAGGGGCACGGTGGGCGGCATGACCAGCGGGTAGAGGAGTCCGGTCACCAGGAAGCCCTCGTTGATCTCGTGCTTGCGAACCATGCAGAAGAGCGCCTCGATGCCGCCCCCGACGGCCATGGTCACCAAGTAGAGCGGCAAGAAGAGCGCGAGGCCGTGCAAGATGACGGCGAGGAACGAGATCCCTTCGAGCGTCGCCGAGCGTTCGGCGAGTCCGAACCAGCCCAGAACCATGCTGGCCTGCCAAGGCAACGTGGTTGTCGGGTTCGAGGCGAAGGCATGCTGCGCCTGCAACCCTGTGTTGTAGATCGCCATGACGGTGCAAGGGATCAGCGCGATCACGACCGTGATCATCATGCGCTTGAGGTCCAGCGCGTCGCGCACGTGGGGCCCGGACTTGGTCTTCTCCCCGGGCGTGTAGAGAAAGGTGTCGCCCGCTTCGTACAGCGGGTAGAGAGGCGCGAGCTTGCCGCCCTTCGTGAACAGCTTTGCTTGTTTGTCGAGGATCGACCTCAGCAACTTCACGTTACCCCTCCTTCTCGAGGCGCGTGAGCATCTCGCGCAGCATCTTGGTGATCGCCGTCTTCGACGGGCACACGAACTCACACAGAGCGAGATCTTCCTCCACCAGTTCGAGTGCCCCGAGTTTCTCGGCTGCCTCGATGTCGTTGGAGGCGAGCGCCTTGATCAGGTAAGTCGGTTGGATGTCGAGTGGCATGACCGATTCGTACACGCCGATCGGAACAATGGCCCGATGGCTGCCGTTCGTGTCGGTGTTGAAGCGAAAACCCTTGCGCAGGAACTTGCCGATGTACGTGTTGGTGACCGAGAACTTGTTGGCGCCCGGACCGGCCCAGCCGAGGAATTCGCGGGGGCTGTCATCCTCGATCACCGTGATTTGATTGTCGTAGCGACCGGCGTAGCCGGTGGCAGTACCGGGAGGGGAGATCGTCCCGGACAGCGCCGAACCCGAAACCACCCGTGGGTTCGCGACCGCTATGTTGTCATGCAGCAACTCGGCGAGATCGGCACCACGTCGCGTACGCACCCAGCGCGGGGCTTTCACGCCCGGCCCGACCAACGCGAGCACGCGCTCCACGGGGTACTTGCCCGTAGTGAGGAGTTGGCCGATCGCCAAGACGTCCTGGTAGCCGATGTGCCACACCCGCTTCGCCGCCCCGACGGGATCCAGCAGGCTGATGTGGATCCCCACGTTGCCCGCCGGGTGGGGCCCTGCGAACTCATGGTGTTCGGTTCCGGGTACTTGGAATGCCGGGGACTGCTCCCCGCGCGCGGAAGTGATGAACGTCTTCCCGCCGCTGAGCTTGGCAAGAGCAATGGCGCCTTGGCGGAACGCTTCCTCGTGGCCCGCGAGGATGGCCTTCGGCGACGGAGCGAGGGGGTTGGTGTCGGCGGCGGTGATGAACAAGGAGTGCGGTGTGTCCGCGAACAGTGCGACCTTGTCGAATGGGCGCTGCCGGAGGCACGGCCAGAAACCCGTCTTGGCCAGCCAGTCGCGGACTTGCTCCCGCGTGGCCGTGGCCGGCGTGAGTGGAGGAAACGACTCCTGCTGCTCGCTGTCGTCGACTCGAATCACGACCGACAGAACCTTGCGCTTGTCACCGCGGTGGATCTTGGCGACCTCGCCCGCAGCCGGCGCAGAGTACACCACCTGTTCCTCGCGGCGATCTTGGTACAGCGGGGTTCCGCGCTTGACCTTGTCGCCTTCGCGGACGAGTAGGCGGATCTTCAATCCCACCGAGTCTGCGGGCAGCAATGCGACGTGGCGCATCGCAGGACCCGGCACGATTTCCGTCGACGTGGACCCTCCTGCGAGGGGAACGTCGAGGCCCTTTCGAACTCTTGTGATCGGCATGGATCGGCGCTTCCTTCGCTTGGATCTCGCGGTGCGAGACGGAGGCGCGCGCTCGAGTCGCGACACGGGTGTCGGGCCGCGTTCGCTCGTGCCCTCGGTCGGTGCAAGAACGTTTATCTGGTTTCTCGACGCTCGGTAAGAGATGTCCGTTCGTCGTCGGCGCTTTTCTCTTCGAGAACTTTTCTCTGCGTGAACGCCCGTCCTGGGTTCGTCGCCGGCCTCGTCGTCGCCGCGATCCGCCGCTCCCCGGGGGGGCGGCGGCCGTGGCTGACATGCCGCTCCACGCGCAGCCCGCAAGCCCGCGGCGCGCAACGCCATGAGACCTGCACAGCTTGGAACCTCGGTGCGCGGGCGGCGCTACTTGAGCGACCACCGCACGGAACCGGAGAGCGCCCCCGAACGAAGCCGGAGATTATAGGTGGAATCGCAGTCTCGAAAAGCCGATCGGCGGTCTTTTCGGAGCCGCGCCGGGAGGTTCGTGGAACTGTGCCGCGGGCGCCGCCCTTCCCCTTGATTCCCCGCGAACCTTCGGCGTAGAAGCTTGGGGCGACCGAACTACCCACGGCCGGGGCCCCAGCCTCCGTGCCCGAGTCACTCATCGGGAAGGTCCGTTTCAATGGAGTACCGCGGCACCCGAGGCCACTTGCGCCTGACCCTCCTGGCTCTGGCCGCGTTCAGCCTGGCGGGCTGTGAAGCGTCGAAGTCTGCGACCGGGCCGGTGATCGGCGTCAGCCTTCTGACCTTGCAGCACGACTTCTACAAGGACCTCGAGCAGGGGCTCCGGGCCGCGGCCGCTGACAAGGGACTCGAAGTTCGCATCACGTCGGCGGAGTTCGATCCGGCCCGTCAAGCGTCCCAGCTCGACACGTTTGCCGTCCAGAGAGTGGACGCTGTGATCGTCTCGCCCTGCGACTCCGCAGGCATCGAGCAGGTCATTCGCAAGCTCAACGCCGCGAAAATCCCGGTGTTCACGGCGGACATCGCCGCCCAGGGAGGCGACGTGGTCTGTCACGTCGCGTCCGACAACTACCAGGGCGGGCAACTCGCCGGCCGCACTCTCGCCGAACTGCTCGGGGGGGTGGGGGAAGTGATGGTCATCGATCACCCGGAGGTGACTTCGGTACAGGATCGCGTGCGGGGGTTCCTGGACGAAGTGGCCAAGTCGACCGGTATGACGGTGATCGATCGCCCCAGCGCCGGGGGGAAGCGGGACCGCGCCTTCGCCGTCACCGAGACCAAGCTGCAGGCCCACCCCAATCTGCGCGGGATCTTTGCGATCAACGACGACAGCGCCCTGGGCGCGCTCCAAGCCGTGGGCGCGCGCGACGTGGTGATCATTGGCTACGATGGTACCCCCGAGGCGCGCGCCGCCATCGCGCGCGGCACCGCGCTCAAGGCCGACGTCGTCCAATACCCGGACCGCATCGGGCGCCGCGTGATCGAGGAGGTTGCCAACTACTTGGCCCAAAAGTCGGTCCCGGGTCGCGTTCCCATGGAAGTCGGCGTCATCGATCGCGACTCCGCCGCGCCGCGGTGAGCGCGCCGCTCCAGCTCTGCGTCACTCGAGTGAGCAAGGCCTTTCCTGGGGTTCAGGCTCTGGCGGGGGTCGACTTCGAGGTCGCGGCGGGTGAGATCCACGCCCTGATTGGCGAGAACGGAGCCGGGAAGAGCACCCTCGTGAAGATCCTCGGAGGGGCGTTCGCGCCCGATTCCGGCGAGCTTCGCCTGGGAGGGGAGCCGCTGCCGGTGGGCGACCCGCTCGCGGTGCGCGCGGCGGGCGTCGGCATCATCTATCAGGAGTTCACGCTGGTCCCGGAGCTGTCGGTGGCCGACAACGTGTTCCTCGGACGCGAGGCCGCGCGTTGGGGCTGGCTCGGGCGGCGCCGAATGATCGACGAGACTCGCGCCATCCTCGAACGCCTGGGAGTTGGGGTCGATCCGCGGGAGCGCGTCGGCGGTCTCAGTGTGGGCACCTGCCAGCTCGTCGAGATCGCCCGCGCCTTGGCCAGCGGCTCGCGGCTACTGATCCTCGACGAGCCCTCGGCCACGCTCACGCCGGCCGAGATCGAACGCATGTTCGCTGCGCTGCGTCAGCTCCGTGCCGAAGGCCTGGGCATCGTCTACATTTCGCACCGACTCGAGGAGATCGAGGATCTATGCGACCGAGTGACCGTGCTCCGCGACGGCAAGTGGGTGGCGACGGCCCGCGTGCAGGCCACCACGAGGGAGCAGTGGATCCAATGGATGGTGGGGCGGGCCGTCGACCCCGACGCCGACCGCGACCTCGAGCCCAGTGGAGCGCCGTCGGCCACGCCGCGATGCGTGGTGTCCGAGCTGAGTTCGCCGCCCCACTTTCGCCGGGTATCGTTCGAGCTGCCAGCTGGCCGGATCGTTGGTTTGGCCGGGCTCGTCGGGGCGGGCCGCACTGCAGTCGGCCTGTGCCTCGGCGGCGCACTTCCGGCGGCGGCTGGTGAAGTGCGCCTCGAGGGGCGACCCGTTCGTTTTCGGCAACCCGCCGAGGCGCTGCGTGCGGGCGTGGGCTACCTCACGGAGGATCGGAAGGGGCGCGGGATCTTCCCGGATCTCGCGGTTTCGGAGAACGTGACGATCGGCACGCTCGGTGACTATGCGCGCGCGGGTGTGATCGATGAGGGGCGACGGCGCGATGCGGCGCGCGCGGCGTGTGCGCGCTTCGACGTACGGAGTGCGACGCTCGACAAGCGGATTGCCGAACTCAGTGGGGGCAACCAACAGAAGGCGCTCCTCGCGCGGCTGTTGCTGCACCCACTGTCCGTCGTCATCCTCGATGAACCGACGCGCGGGATCGATGTAGGGGCGCGCGCCGAGATCTATCGACTCGTGCGTGCGCTCGCGGCGACCGGTGTTGCGGTTCTCTTCATCTCGTCCGATCTCCCCGAGCTGCTCACCATCAGCGACCGGATCGTCGTGATGCGCGAGGGCGTGACCACCGGCGAGTTGGATCGTGCCGACGCGACGCAAGAGCGCATCATGCAGCTGGCAACGACGGAGGACGCGGCATGACGCGAGGCTGGCAACGCGCCGTGGGGTCGATCGCTCGGCACGGGATCTTTTTTGCGTTGGCGACCGAGTTGGTCGTCTTCTCGCTCTTGTCGCCGCACTTCCTTTCGCTCGAGAACCAGCGCAACGTGCTCGAGCAGAACTCCGCCATCACCGTGCTCGCCGTCGGTATGACCTTCGTCATTCTGACCGGCGGCATCGATCTTTCGGTGGGTTCGCTGGTGGCTCTGTCATCGGTCGTGTGTGCTTGGACGTTGGTGCGCCTCGCCGACGCTCACACGTCGTCGACCCTGGCCGTGGCCCTGGCGGTCGTTGCGGGATCCGGTGCCGCCGCTTTCGCGGGGTGCATCAGCGGTCTCGTCACCACGCGCGTCCGCATCCCGCCCTTCGTCGCTACGTTGGCGATGCTGACCATGGCTCGCGGGGCAGTTCTGCAATGGACCGACAGCCGTACGATCAGCGGCCTACCGAGCCTGTTCGGGGATCTCGGGCGCAGCGCGGCGCCAGTGGCGGTCATGGCGATCGTCGTCGTTGCGGCCTGGTTGGTCCTCGCGCGCACCGTTTTCGGGCGTCACGTCTATGCCGTCGGCGGCAACCCGGAGGCGGCGCGTCTCAGCGGCATACGCGTCTCGCGCACACTCACCCAAGTCTACGCGCTGAGCGGCTTCCTCGCCGGTATCGCAGGGGTGTTGATGGCCGCGCGACTCAATGTCGGGGACCCGCGCAGTGGCGAGTTCTACGAACTCGATGCGATCGCCGCCGTAGTCGTCGGGGGCACCAGTCTTCAAGGTGGCCGCGGTTCGATCTGGGGGACCTTGGCCGGCGCCCTCGTCATCGGCGAGCTCAACAACTTCCTCACCTTGATGGACGTGCAGCACTACAGCCAGAAGATCGTGATCGGCGTGGTCCTGATCTTCGCCGCCTTCCTCGACCGCTTCCGCACCGAGCGGTAGGCTTCGCGGCGGATCGCGCCATTTCCTCCCGCTGATCGCTGCCCGTTCGTCAGGATAGTCGTACTCGTACTTAGTGCAATGGTACTCGTACTCGTACTCGTACTCGTACTCGTACTCGAAGTGCTGCGAAGTGCTGCGAAGTGCTGCGATGTCTGCGATGCCTGCGATGTCTGCGATGCCTGCGATGTCTGCGATGCGCTCATTGATGATGCGAACCACCTTGGCAAATCTCACTCGAAACGAATCGTATCGATGTTGACTCGACTGATCCAACGAACCAGCGCGGTATCGGAGGATCGAATCGAGTACGAGTACGAGTACCGCGATGCTGAGTACGAGTACGAGCCCAGCGCGGAATCCTGACGAACAAAGCGCTGCAACGGAACGGAAATGGCGTTCCGATCCCCCGACGCTGCGTTCAGTATCCGCGCGCGGCACCGCCGCCACGGGGGTCCGACGCACCGAGCAGTAGCCCACGCTCGGAGTCGACGCAGATCGCCTGGAAGTCGCCAATGGAGTCGCGGAGCCGTAGGGCATGGCCGCGCCGGCGCAGCCCGTCGAGGACGTCAGCGGGGAACTCGCGCTCGTGATCGATGCGATCGGGAATGCACTGGTGATGGATCTTGGGGGCGTTCACGGCCGCTTGTGGTTGCAACCCGTACACCATGAGGTTGAGTAGGACCTGCAGCACGTTGTTGATGATGGTCGGTCCTCCTGGCGAGCCGAGGACGTAGAGGAGATGGCCCGAAGGGTCGAGGACGATGGTCGGAGTCATGGACGAGAGGGGGCGGCGGCCAGGGGCGACGGCATTCGCCTGACCCTGCACCAACCCGTAGAGATTCGGGCGGCCTGGGTGGGCCGTGAAGTCGTCCATCTCGTTGTTGAGTAAGAACCCAGCCCCCGTGACGACGACCTTGCTACCGAAGGCGCCGTTCAACGTCGTCGTGACCGCGACCGCGTTGCGGTGCCGATCGACCACGGAGTAGTGGGTCGTCTGCTCGCTCTCGCGGTCGTCGTGCGCCATCGACTCGAGCAGCTTCGCTGACGGCGTCGCGGACTGCGGATCGATGCTGCTCGCGAGACGTTCGATGTGGGCGGCAGAGAGGAGCTCGGAGATTCGTTTCTGCACGGCAGGATCGGCGCTGTCACCGAGCGCGGTGTTGCGATCGGCGAACGAGCGCCGCATCGCCTCGGCGATCAGGTGGAGCGAGGCCGAGGAGTTGTGCCCGAGGTCGGACAAGGGGTAGCGCTCGAGGATGCCGAGCATCTGCCGCAGACACGTGCCGCCGGATGAAGGCAGTGGCATGGTGATGACGCTGTGGCCCCGAACCGTGAATCGCAGCGGGCTACGCTCGATCGACCGGTAGGCGCGCAGGTCCTCGCGCGTGACGATGCCGCCACCGCGTTGCAGTTCGTCCACGATGGCCGCCGCGACCGGACCATCGTAGAAGCCGGCGTGCCCGTGCTCGACGATGGCGCGGAGTGTCTGAGCGAGCTCGGGCTGACGCAACCGCGCCCCCTCGCTCAGCGGCTTGCCTTCGGGATAGAAGATCCGTGCCGTCTCGGCGTAACGCAGCATGTCGCGCGAGACGCTGTCCTGAGCGAGGAACTGGGCGGTCCGTCGCGGCACCACGAACCCCTGTTCGGCGAGTTCGACCGCCGGGGCCAGCACCGTGGCACGGTCGAGCGTTCCCCAGCGTTCGAGCGCGTCGAGGAGCCCTCGAACGGAGCCCGGAACCGCGACGGCGAGGTGGCCCACGGTCGCGGGACGTTCACGCCCTGCGTCCACCGCCTCGTCATACATTTTGGAGTGGGCCGCCGCCGGTGCGGTTTCGCGGAAGTCGAGGGCGACGCGCGTGGCCGCCCCGTCGGGCAAGTTGAGGTGGGCGACGAGAAAGCCACCCCCGCCGAGGTTGCCGGCCACGGGATAGGTGACGGCGAGCGCGAAACCGGTCGCCACTGCGGCGTCGATGGCGTTTCCGCCCCGCTCGAGCATCGCCACGCCGGCGGCGGCCGCGAGCGGTTCGGCGGCGACGACCATCCCGTGTCGGGCCTCGATCGGTGCCGGGTCGGCGGCGCGGGCGGGAACCCGACTCATCGCCAAGCCCATCCACGAAGACACGCACAAGACGAGCACGACCGGAGCCGAGCGCGACGAAAGGCAAGTTCGCCGCGAGAGTGCTCGAGAGCGAAGCGCATGCGCGACGCGGGACTGGCAGCCGGATGGAACGGGCGGGAGCCCTGACGTCATCGATTCCTCCAATCGGGCGGGCGCTTCTCGAGGAACGCCGCGACGCCCTCCACCGCGTCGTGGGTCGTCATGAGTTCTTCGCGGTAGTGGGTTTCCGCTGTCGCGATGGCGCGCTCGAAGTGGTCCGCGAGGTCGGCCCGAATCGCTCGCACGGCGTGTCGCAGGCTGCTGATCGAGTGCGGCTGCCAGTGCCGGGCAATGTAGTCGTGTGCGGCCTGGAGGGGATCGTCTGCCAACCCGTCCATCAAGCCCAGGGCCAGGGCTTCGCGTGCGTCGACGATACGTCCACTGAGACAGAGTTCTTCCGCCGCGGAGCGCCCGATGCGTTCGGGGAGCAGCACCGACGCCACGGGCGCGAACACGCCCAGCCGGATCTCCGGCTGACCCAGCTGGGCCGTTGGCGACGCGAAGATGCGATGGCAGAAGGTTGCCAGTTCCAAACCGCCCCCAAGGCAGTAGCCGCGCACGACCGCGAGGACCGGAACGTGGGCGGCGAACATGCGCCGGAAGAGGTCGTGAAATGCCGGCAAGAACGAGTGTACTCGTGTCGGCAGGTGATCCTGAACGCTGGCCCCGAACGAGAAGTGGTCTCCTTCGCCCTCGAGGATGACAGCGCGGAGGTTGTCGGCCTTCGCGGCGCGAACGAAGATGTCATCCAGCGCGCGGGTCATGACGCTGTCGATGACGTTCCCCGGAGGCGCGTCGAGGTGCACGTGCCAGACGCTGCCTCCGTGCGTGTGCGCGCAGCGGACAGGAGTCGCGGTCATGGAGTCCCTTCCGGAGCGGCGAGGGGCGACGGCCCTTGGCAAGCCGTTGGCCAACTGTGATCGGCTTGGATCGTACTTGCGGACGATCTAGGCTTCCAGCCGTGGGGCGCAGGCCGGGCGGCGAACTCGGGTCCGACCGGGGCGCGCACGGGCCGCCGCGTTGCTTTTCGGTGAGTCGCGTCCCAAACTCAGGCCCGACGCGGGCGGGCTCGTGCGGGGCTTCTTTCGGGGCGCCCAAAGCCAGCGCGTGGCGTACGTGCTTGGGGCGTTCTTGTCTCCCAGGGGCTTTCTCGAGCCCTTCTCGTGGGCGTCGCCAAGCCGCATCCATTCACTCGGGGGCGCTCGTTCTTCCGCTCGCGATGCGAGGCGCCCGTTCGACCTACTCGGGATTGCGCACGATTTGGGGACTGGATGGCGAACGCGGACTTTCGAGAGTGGGATGCGCTCGCTGGCGACCCGGAGCGGTTGTTGGCCGCGATCGCGGACTCGCTGCGTGCCGAGGCTCGATTTCAGGAGTTGTTCGAGGCGTTGCAACTGCGTTGCCGGCACGAACTCGGTCTGCCCCTCGTCGGCAACGTCGATCTCGATCCACTGGCGCCGGCCGTGCGCGCGGAGTTCGACCGCCGCTTTCGCGAAGACTGCCGCTGTGTGGGCGAACTGCTGATCCAACGCGGCGACCTCGTGGACGCGTGGCCGTACTTCCAAGCGATCCAGGAGCCTGGGCCCATTGCGACTGCGCTCGATGCTTGGCAGCCGGGCCCGGAAACTTCCCAAGAAGAGATCGCGCAGCTCATCCAGATCGGCTTCGGCCTCGGGGTGAACCCGGTCCGGGCCTATCAGCTGCTGCTCCAGTCGGGCGGAACCTGTGACGGCATCCATCTCATCGAGCAGCGCTTCCCTTTTGGCCCGAAGGTCCGCGAACAGTGCGTGGATCTGTTGGTGGCGCAGCTCTATCGCGAGGTATGCAGCGGGCTCGAACGGGATCTCCCGACGACGGGCGTCGGGACCGCGCCGAGAGCGTACCTCGCCGACTGGATCGACCGGCATGCGACCGACGTCCAGGGGCGAATGTGTCCCGTCGATGATTCTCACTTGCAGGCGGTGATTCGCTTCTCGCTCGCCAGTCGTTCCCGTCCGACACTCGAATGCGCTCGCGAACTCGCCGACTTCGGCACGCGGCTCGATGCGTCCTACCAGCGTCGGGAGACGCCTCCGTTCGAAGACTTCTATCGCGACTACGCCGTGCTTCTGGGCGGGGTCACGGGCCACATCGGAGCCGCGGAAGCAGAAGCCCACTTCGCGCGTAAGCTCGATGGGGTCCACGGCGCTGACGTTCGCTTTGCCGCCGAGGTGCTCGTATTCCTGCTCGACCGCATGGGGTTGCCTGCGCGAGCTCTCCACTACTTCGAGCGTCATTTGCTCGCGCCTGGCCGCAGTCTGAGTCTCGCGCCAGCGCTCGCCGACTTGTGCTCGGCAGCCGGGGACTACCGGCTCCTTCGAGAGACCGCGGCGTCGGCAGGTAACCTCGCGCGCTACACCGCTGCGCTACTCGCGGACACTACCCGGCGCGGACCCTGAAGCCCATTCCCGAGGATCCTGCTCTTCTTCCCCGCCCAACGCACCAACGCGACGCATACGCACGAGCCGACGCCCTTTCGCACTCCCGGCGCGCCCTGGGAGCGCGGACAGCCTGTCCGCATCCTGGCTTCGCGCCACGGGACTCCGCGTAGTCACCCGGGACGAACTCGAAAAGGGGAGCAGGATCGTCGATGGGGGAGAGTGCTGCGAGGGTGTGGCCGCCGGCGTCTGCGCTCAGTGGGCGACTTGGTGTCGCTCCGCGAACACCAGGTCCAAGCGATCGAGCAGCTCGGCGCCCGTTCGTGTAGGGGAGCGCTGGTACCAGCGGATCAGTACTCCGTACAGGGCCGCGGCCTCGCCGCTCGCGAGGTTCGTTACCCAGCCGCTGCTGCGATCTGGAGTCAAGGTCCCCAGATACACGGCCGCTGGTTGTTCGCCGAAGTCTACGCATACGTCGAGGGTGGCGTTGGCTTGATCGAGGAGGGTTACGGCGTACGTAGCGCCAGCCGCAGTAACCTGCACGACCTCGATCGGCTCCGAGAGTTGGAGCTCACTCACGTTCGCCCGATCGTCGGACTCACGGTAGTAGTCGCGTAAGACATGACGCCAGTAGGTCGATTCGAGAGCGCGCACCAATTGGTCGAGTTCCGGGTACGAGAGCGTCGCTTCGAGCTGCTCCTGCAGGCGAATCAACAACCCGAAGCAGGCCTCCTCCTCCCGGCTCCCGGGGGCGAGGTCACGCGATTCGGCCTGGGCCGCCGGTACGTTGGGTGCCGGCAGGCGCGAAATCCGGAGGTGTGGCCGCGTCGAGTCCAAGGTGTTCGCGCTGATGATCACGGCTACGCCGCGCGCGTCGCGTAGCGTCAGGGCGAGGTGCGGGCTCGACTCTGCACTCACGACGACCGCGGGCTCCTCCAGGCCGAGAGGTTGCGCGTCGACGTGACGATACACCTCGCGGGCGGTCGGCAGCGCGGCCGGACGCGTGAACTCGCGATACGCGACGAGGAACAGGCCAAGCGCAAGGGCGCCCAGCAACACCGCGCCGACGGTTCGAACGAAGGGCATGTTCGGCTTTCGAGCGAGGAGCTACTTCAGAAACTTGGCCAGACGGCCGGCGGCCCAGGTGCGATCCAGCTTGCCGACGATCTCGATTTCGTGGACCACGAACTTGCAGTCCTGCCAACTGAACCCGACCTTGCCGCCCGGCACGACTGTGTCGAGTTTCACGGTTTGGATGGGGCGGGTGTCCAAGAAGCACGCGACGGTCTTCTCGCTCGGGTCGTACACGATCTTCACTTCGACGGGTGCGTTGCGGTCGAGCCACCTCTGGGGAGTGTCGCGATAGGTGGCATCCGGCGAGGCATGAATGCGAGGCTTTTTCTTCGCGGCCTTTTGCCACAACTGGACTCCCAGGTGGGTGGCCAGGAAAGCCTCCTCGCTCGAGTGAATCCGCAGCAGAAACGTCGGGGCCTTCTCGACGAGGTCGAAGCGCACCTTCGCGCGCACCGTGATCGGCCCATCGAAGACCGCTGGCAGGTGCAAGGAGCCGCGCGTGTTGCCGGCGAAGCAGCACGTCGATTCCCGCAGGCGGGTGCTACGTCCGGTGTAGTCCAAGTGCTTCAGGTCGTTCGCGCCGAAAGGCTCGGCGAATGCTCCAATGTTGTCGTCGTACTTGATCGTGAGGGTGGCGTCGTCAGCGGCGTAGGTCGTCGTGCCCCCGGTGACTTCGGCGATGTGCGCGCGAATCGCACGGGACAGCCGCTCTTCGGGCGAGGGAGCCGGCTCGAGATCGGGATCCGGCTCGGTAGGTTTGGGCTCTTCCGGTCCCGGCGGGGCGGGTGGGGTTTGTCCCATGACTTGACGCTCGCCGATGCCGAGCACTGGCGGGGACCACTCACCGGCCAGAAAGGCTGCGATCAAAAGCCAAACGACCACTGCGCACCTCCTCGACCCGCCGCGGAGCAACGGTCCATCTTGACGTCGTCGGCCCCCGCAAGCGGGCTCTTTGGAGGGGCCTACTGCGGCCACAGCGTAGGGCTCATGACCGCTGTCGACAACCTAGGTCCTGGCGGCAAAGTGACGCAGCAGGGGCGGGACGACCTACCCGGGAGGGCGTCTCCCAGGCCGTAAGTTGTTTGCAAGGTGCTTGTTATGTGACTCCAGCGGGGCGCTGGAGATTTTTGGGGCGGGCTCTGCTAGCTTCTCTCGGCCGAGGTGCCGGGGAACATCTCGTCTCGAGTATGCACAGGCCCCGCCTACGAAGAACAGTTGGGAAGGTAGTAGACATGTCGGAAGCCGAAGTGCTCGTGATCGTTTCCAAGCTAAAAAAGTACATCAAGGAGAAGGGCGGCATGAACACCGCGGGCTCCGTCGCCCCGGTTCTGAGCGACCGCATCAAGGCGCTCTGTGACACCGCGATCGAGTCCGCCAAGTCGGATGGACGAAAGACGGTCATGGACCGCGACTTTGGGGCGTAGGCCACGACTTTCGACGAAACCTGGGCTGCGACCCCGCAAACCCCGCCAGCGCCCCGCCTCGCTCGGGGTCGAGCCCCAATCCGCCTGACCAGCCAGCGGTTGGTTCTCGTCGCCTCCCGCCGCCGCGCGTCCACTCCCGCGCGGGGGACACCTTACATGTTGCGTCGGTACTGGCCACCGACTTCGAACAGCGCCCGCGTGATCTGCCCTAGCGAGCACCGCTTCGTCGCCTCCATGAGTCGGTCGAAGATGTTCCGGCCCTGGCGAGCCGTGCGCTCGAGGTCTTCGAGGCTCGCGCGCGCGCGTTGATCGTCGCGCCGGACCAGTTGACGGGCCGTCGTGATCTGCGCGGTCTTCTCTGCGTCCGAGGAGCGAATCACCTCCCGCGGGACGACGATCGGGGATCCAGTCGCCGAGAGGAAGGTGTTCACGCCGACGATTGGCAGTTCGCCTGTGTGCTTGAGCGTCTCGTAGTGCAGCGACTCTTCCTGGATCTTGGTGCGCTGGTACATGGTCTCCATGGCGCCCAGGACTCCTCCGCGTTCGGTGATGCGATCGAACTCGAGGAGTACCGCCGCCTCCACCAAGTCGGTCAGCTCCTCGATGACGAACGAGCCCTGCCAAGGGTTCTGGTTCTTCGCCAGACCCATCTCCTTGTTGATGATCAACTGGATCGCCACCGCCCGCCGCACGGACTCTTCCGTCGGCGTCGTGATCGCCTCGTCGTAGGCGTTGGTGTGCAGCGAGTTGCAGTTGTCGAAGATGGCGTAGAGCGCTTGCAGGGTCGTCCGAATGTCGTTGAACGCAATCTCTTGGGCGTGCAGCGACCGTCCCGACGTCTGAATGTGGTACTTCAGCTTCTGTGAGCGCTCGCTACCGCCGTAGACGAGCTTCATCGCCTTGGCCCAGATCCGACGCGCCACGCGTCCGATCACCGAGTACTCGGGGTCGACGCCGTTCGAGAAGAAGAAGGAGAAGTTCGGAGCGAAGTCGTCGATGCTCATGCCCCGCGAGCGATAGTACTCGACGTAGGTGAATCCATTCGCGAGCGTCAGCGCGAGCTGCGTGACCGGGTTCGAGCCCGCCTCGGCGATGTGGTAGCCAGAAATCGAAACCGAGTAGAAGTTCTGAACTTCGTTCCGAACGAAGTACTCCTGTACGTCGCCCATGAGCTTGAGCGCGAACTCGGTGGAGAAGATGCAAGTGTTCTGCGCCTGATCCTCCTTGAGGATGTCGGCCTGCACCGTCCCCCGCACCGCGCGCAGAGTGCGGGCCTTGATCTCGTCGTAGGTCGCTTCCGGGAGCACCTCGTCCCCGGTGATGCCGAGTAGCAGCAGGCCCAGGCCATCGTGGTTCGCCGGCAGCTCCCCTTGGTAGCGCGGCCGCGGCAGACCGCGGTCGTCGTAGCGCGCGCGCAGCTTGGACTCGACCTCATCGGCGAGGCCATGCTCCCGGACGTAGATCTCGCACTCTTGATCGATCGCTGCATTCAGGAAGAAACCGAGCAGCATCGGCGCGGGACCATTGATCGTCATGGACACCGACGTGGTCGCGTCCGTCAAACGGAATCCGGAGTACAGCTTCTTCGCATCGTCCAGGCAACAGACCGAAACGCCGGAGTTGCCGATCTTCCCGTAGATGTCGGGTCGCTCGTCTGGATCCTCACCGTAGAGCGTCACCGAGTCGAAGGCCGTGGACAGGCGCTTCGCCGGCATGCCGCGCGACAGATAGTGGAACCGCCGATTGGTGCGCTCGGGCGGCCCTTCGCCCGCGAACATGCGGGTCGGGTCCTCGTTCTCCCGCTTGAACGGGAAGACGCCCGCCGTGAATGGGAACTCACCGGGGACGTTCTCCTGCAAGTTCCAGCGCAACACGTCGCCCCAGGCCTCGTAGTGGGGCAGCGCCACCTTGGGGATCGGCAACCCGGAGAGTGAGTCGACATGGGTCTCGACGGTGACGTCGCGGCCGCGAACCTGGTACGTCGCGATCGGCTCGCGGTAGCGGCGAAGCTGCTCGGGCCAGCCTTCCAAGGTTCGGTGGCAATCCGCATCCAGCTGCCGCTCGACTTGCTGGTACAGGCGCTCGAGTTGCTCTCGCAGCGCCGCTCGGGGTGTCTCGGGAAGCACCTCGGCGGCGTCGATGGAACGGCGTAGGCCGTAGAGCTGCTGCGCCACCGCGGCCTGCGCGTTGGCCCACGCATCGTAGCGCCGGATGGCTTCACCGATCTCGGACAGGTAGCGCGTTCGCGGTGGCGGAATGATCGCCATCTTCTCGGAAGGCTCATCGGTCACTGCCCGCGTCGAGTCGAAGCGGACTCCGGTCTTGGCCGCGATGACCTCTAGAACTTGGCGGTACAGCCGGTTCATCCCGGGGTCATTGAACTGCGAGGCTATGGTAGGAAACACCGGCATACTCTCGACCGGATCCTGAAAGCGCTGGTGATTGCGTTGAACCTGTTTGCGCACGTCGCGCAGCGCGTCGAGCGCTCCCCGCTTGTCGAACTTGTTGATCGCGATGACGTCGGCGAAGTCCAGCATGTCGATCTTCTCGAGCTGGGTTGCGGCCCCGTACTCCGGCGTCATGACGTAGAGGGAGGCGTTGGAATGGTCGAGAATCTCGGTGTCGGATTGACCGATCCCCGAGGTCTCGATGATCACCAGGTCGTAGCCCGCCGCCTTGACGACCTCGATGGCTTCCTTCACGTGCCGAGACAACGCGAGGTTCGACTGACGCGTGGCGAGCGAGCGCATGTAGACGCGCGGGTTGCTCACCGCGTTCATGCGGATTCGGTCCCCGAGCAGGGCGCCTCCGGTCTTGCGTTTGGATGGGTCCACGCTGATGACGGCCAGCGTGCGCTCCGGGAAGTCATCGACGAACCGGCGCACCAGCTCGTCGACGAGCGATGACTTGCCGGACCCGCCCGGGCCGGTGATCCCGAGCACGGGCGCAAAGCGTTTTGCGGCGAGCGCCCGAACCTGGGCCAGCAACTCGACGGACTCGGCCGGGAAGTTCTCGGCCGCGGAGATCAGGCTGGCGACCGACCTCGGGTTCTGGGTCGTGAGGCCGGACACCACGCCGTTCAAGTTGCACCCGGTCGGGAAGTCGCACTGCGCCAGGAGATCGTTGATCATCCCCTGGAGGCCCAGCGAACGCCCATCGTCGGGGGTGTAGATCCGGGTGATGCCATAGGCGTGTAGCTCGGCGATCTCGTCCGGGAGAATGACGCCGCCGCCGCCGCCGAAGAGGCGAATGTGGGAGCAACCGGACTCGGCGAGGAGGTCGTGCATGTACTTGAAGTACTCGACGTGTCCGCCCTGATAGGAAGTCAGTGCGATGCCGTTTGCGTCTTCTTGGATGGCACAGCTGACGACTTCCTGAGCGCTGCGGTTGTGTCCGAGGTGAATGACCTCGGCGCCCGACGCTTGGATGATGCGGCGCATGATGTTGATTGCGGCGTCATGGCCGTCGAAGAGCGACGCCGCCGTGACGATGCGGATCTTGTGGCGTGGCTGGTAGAGTTGGCTCGCGGACATCCATTCCTCTCCGGGGACAACTTCGTGGGTGCGAGTCTCGGGCGCGAGTTCTCGCCTCGCCACCTGCGTTCGCGGAGTCGCAGGCGGTCCGTGCAGCCGAGCCCAAGGGCGGGGGAAGCGAGGAACCCGGATGAACGTCGAAGCTCGCCCGGAAGCCGGCGCGCACGCAACGCCGGCGAGGTCTGGGTGAAAGACTCCACGAGACCGCGGCATTGTAGGACGGGCCGCGTCCGAAGTCAGCCCCAAGTCGGACTTCAGTCCGACGATCGGTCGCAGCTCGAGTCGCTCAGTCCCGTGACGCGTTCCCTGCAGGGAACGACCCGGGAGCAAAGGCCGCGAGCAGTCGACGCGCAGCGACGGCCGGGATCAACTTGCCGCTGCGAACCGCCCGCTCGACTTCGAGCAAGTCGCGGGCGACCGCCGGGTGCGCGCGGAAGGTCTCGCGGAGCCCGTCTTCCACCTGATTCCACAGCCACCGCACCTGCTGTTGACCGCGTTTCTCGGCCAACGCACCGCTCGCGGTCAGGCGTTCTCGGTGGTCGACGACCGCGGCCCAGAGTTCGTCGAGGCCGACATTCTCGAGGGCGCTGCACGACAAGACCGCCGGCACCCCGCCCGGGTCGCCGCCGCGTAAGAGCTGCAGCGCGGACCGATACTCTCCTTGCGCGATCTGGGCGAGCGCGCGCTGGGGTCCGTCGGCCTTGTTGATCGCGATCACGTCGGCGACCTCGAGGATGCCCCGCTTGATCCCCTGCAACTGGTCGCCCGCTCCCGGGATGAGGAGCAGCACGAACGTGTCGACCATGTCGGCGACGACCGTCTCCGACTGCCCGACGCCAACGGTCTCGACGAACACGACGTCGAAGCCGGCGGCTTCGCACAAGAGGATCGCTTCACGGGTGCGCCGGCCGACGCCCCCTGTAGCTCCGGAGGAAGGCGACGGGCGGACGAACGCTCGCGGATCGCCGGCGAGGAGCATCATGCGGGTCTTGTCGCCGAGGATGCTGCCGCCACTCACGGGACTCGAGGGGTCCACCGCGAGCACCGCGACCCGCCGACCCTGGTCGAGCAGTCGTCGCCCGAGGGTTTCGATGAAGGTGCTCTTGCCAACCCCGGGAACTCCCGAGAGTCCGATCCGATGGGCCTTCCCAGTCAGGGGCAGCAGTCGCGAGAGGAGCGACGCGGCGAGGTCTCGATGGTCCGAGCGCTGACTCTCGACGAGCGAGATGGCGCGGCCGAGGACCCCGCGGTCCCCGCCGCGAACGCCTTGCTCGAGCTCCTCCACGGTCAGCTCGCGCCGACCGGGACCGGGTGGGGGAGAACTGTTGGCGGGCATGGTGCGCTCCCAGCGTGCTCATCGATGGTGCACGGTCTCTGACCCGGCGCCGCTTCTCACCGATGGGGTGAAGTCGTCGTCGTGGCCGCCGTGGACGCTCGCATTGTGCAGGGGCTTCGCCCAAAAGGTAAGGCCTCGAGCCACGCACGTGCCCAGCGCAGTGAAAGGGGTGGGCTCGACGCGACGGGCAGGATCCGCCTGAGGCTGCGCGCCTCTGGCTCCGTCGGTGTTCTGGCTCCGTCGGTGTCCCGAGCAGCTCCGAGCCTTGGCTAGCCGGCGACCCTTCGCAGCCCACACGGAGTGTCCGAGCGCAAACACGAGCCGTGAGGCAACCTGGGGACCAGGCTTGGGCAGCCCTTCTGGGCAACACGTGACAGCGCCGGCGTCGACCTGCTATCCTTCTCGCTCCGGGCCGGCGGCTCCCTCCCTCACCGCCGAACCTTCCGAGACAGGACCTCGCTCATGCCCACTTCGTTCGCTCCGTGGGGGGTAACTCCCTCGGCCCCTGCGCTCCCGTGCGTGCCCGCAGCGTCTTGGTTTGCGCGTCGACTTCGGCCCTTCTCCGTGCGTTGCGGACTCGCTCTCGGGTTGGGATCGTTCGTGATGCTCTGGGCGCCGTCGGTCGCCAGAGGTGCCGTGTTTCATCTCGAGGACGGCACCACCGTGGTCGGCGCGTTCGTGGCCGAAACGTCCGCGACCGTGCGGATCATCGATGCGAACGGACAGCTCTTGGTTTGGCCGCGCGGGCAGGTCGTGTACATCGACTGGGAGCGTGGCGTCGATCCGAAGCTGGAGAAGAAGGCAAAGCAGGAACGTGAACGTTTCCTCCAGGAACGCCGCAACGAAGCGCGCGAACTCGTGCGCGGATACGGCGCCTTGCCCGAGGGTTCGGCGCGCGCCGAAGCCGAGCGACGCCTGGGCGACTTCGACCCCGAGACCCAACTCATCGCGTGCGACTCTGGCCTGCGGAGCGCCGACCCCGCAACCCGCGAGATGTGTCTCGCGCGTCTCGCCGCTTCCGACCAAGTTGCGGCCACGTTGCCACTCGTGCGGTGCGTGCTCTACTCGGGTGACCCGGCGCTTGCCGCTCGCGCTCACGCAGCAGCAGTCAAGGTGCACGCGGACACGACCCGGCGCCTGTACGAGTACGCGGTGGCGGCAGATCGACCCGAGTACCAACGAGCCGCCCTGGGCCAGCTCGGACAACTCGGCGACCGACGTTCAGTGCCCTTTCTCGTGAAGTACCTGCACTACGTCACGTCGACGGTTCGAGTCCAGAACGCTCGCGTCCGAAACCTGCGCGAGGTACCCGTCAACCTGAGCGGGGCCACCAACGTGCCGATCGAGCTACCCGAAGTGAGTCTCGTCGAGGTGGCCACGACGATCACGGTTCCGGCCGAGACCTATCAATGGATCCGGGAAGCAACCGTTGCCGCGCTCGAGACCATCACCGGCGAGAAGCACGGCGCCGACCTCGATGCATGGAGCGCCTACCTGGCCCGCCAAGAGCGCAAGGACTAAGGAGTCGCCCAAGAGTAACTTCGACATCTTGCCGTCGATTTGGGCCATCTTCGACCCACCCGGAAAGCTCGGAACCGGAGGCGTAGCCTAAGATGAGATGAGATTTCGAGGTTTTCGGATCGGTCGAAGATGGCCCGAAGCGACGAGCAAGATGTCGAAGTTACTCTTGGGCGACTCCTCAGGCGAGACGCGCCCCTTCGATCCTGCGCGCGGGCACGTGACCGCTCGGATGCGTACGCAGGGGTCCATTCCGGACACATCGGTAGCCGGTGTTCTGATCGCATAGCGGACACGCGAGGATCGAACCCGGGAGCCGGGGTGAGGGTCGCGTTCGCGGAGGGGAGATCGCGGTGATGCCGGCCGCGCGTGCGGCGCAGCGAGCGGCGTGACCTACTCGGTCGCCGTGAGCGGGCTCCACATCAAGCGCCAGATCCGCCACTCGCCAGTGAGTTGCCGCCGCACGATCATGAGGTACTTGTCGCGTTTGGTGAGTGTCTGGTCGCTGCCGTGCGGGATCGCGCGCACTTGCGTCGTGCCGCGCTCGAAACCCCAGCCTTCGCTGGCGACGGTTTCGTCCGGCAGGATGTCCACCTCGAGGTCCAAGCGTCGATAGCTCTCCTCGTAGCGAGTCACGATGGCGTCGCGACCCGCGACCGGTGGGCCCTCGGCGGGCATCCAGATCGCATCGACGGCATAGCACTGCGTGATCTTCTCGAGGTCCTGTTCGTTGTTCGCCTGCTCGATCCGGTGCCTCAGCTGGGCGATGCCTGCGAGGTCTTCGGCCGGGCTCGCGATGGGCACCGCGGGCGTGGCGCAACCCAACATCAATGCCAGCAGCCCGAGTCGTCCGAGCACGGGTCCACCGCGGCGCGGTGCATTGGCGCGCCTCATGACGAGCCCTCCGGGTGCGAACCCAGTCGCTCGTCCAGCGCGTTCAGGAGCGTTGTTGCCGCCTCTTCGATGACGGTTCCCGGTCCGAAGATCGCCGCGACGCCCATCGCCGACAGGGCCGCATGGTCCTGCGGCGGGATGACCCCGCCGACGGTCACGATGATGTCGGGACGACCCTGCTTGCGGAGGGCCGCGAACAGCTCCGGAACCAGGGTCAGGTGTCCGGCGGCCAAGGAACTCACCCCGATCACATGGACATCGTTCTCGGCGGCTTGTCGAGCGACTTCTTCGGGCGTTTGAAACAGGGGGCCGATGTCGACATCGAAGCCGATGTCGGCGAGCGCGGTCGCAATGACCTTCTGGCCTCGGTCGTGTCCATCCTGGCCGACCTTGGCGACGAGGATTCGTGGCCGCCTGCCCTCCCTGCGTTCGAACTCGAGTACGCGTTCTCGCACGGCTTCGAATCCCTTTCCGCCCCGCTCGGACGCACCGAGCACCGCTTGATACACGCCGGAGACCGCGGCGACGCTCGCGCGATGTCGCCCGAACACTTGCTCGAGCGCCGCGCTCATCTCGCCGACCGTGGCGCGGGCGCGCGCCGCGATCACCGCGTGCTCGAGGAGATTGCCCGTGCCGCGTGCCGCCTCCCGCAGTTCGTCGAGTGCACGCCGGGTGGTGGCCTCGTCGCGCTGCGCACGCAGTTCGCGCAGGCGCGCGATCTGCGCCTCCCGCACCGCGGTGTTGTCGACGCTGAGGACCTCGGGGGCCGCGGCGTTCGGGGCATGATAGCGGTTCACGCCGACCACCGTCTGCAGGCCGGAGTCGATGCGAGCTTGCGTGCGCGCGGCGGCTTCTTCGATCCGCAGTTTGGGCAGGCCGGTCTCGATCGCTCGAGCCATGCCGCCGATCTCCTCGATCTCGTCGAGGTGCCCCTGAGCGCGCTCGACGAGGTCGTGCGTGAGGCGCTCCACGAAGTAGCTTCCGCCCCAAGGATCGATCACCGCGCAGGTGTTTGCTTCGCGCTCGAGAAGCAGCTGCGTGTTGCGGGCGATTCGCGCGCTGAAGTCGGTCGGCAAGGCGAGCGCTTCGTCGAGCGAGTTGGTGTGCAGCGATTGGGTGAGGCCATGGACCGCAGCCAACGCCTCGATGCAGGTGCGCGCGACGTTGTTGTAGACGTCCTGCGCGGTCAGGCTCCAACCCGAGGTCTGGCAGTGCATGCGCAGCATCGATGAGCGCGGGTCGCGCGGCCGGAAGGGAGCGATGATCCGCGACCAGAGGATGCGCGCCGCGCGCAGCTTGGCGACTTCCATGAAGTAGTTCATGCCGATGCCGAAGAAGAACGAGATCCGCGGTGCGAATGCGTCGAGGTCGAGCCCCGCAGCGAGTCCGGTGCGGACGTACTCGAGTCCGTCCGCCAGGGTGTACGCGAGTTCGAGGTCGGCGGTCGCCCCGGCTTCCTGCATGTGGTAGCCCGACACGCTGATGCAGTTGAACCGCGGCATGGTGCGGGCGGTGTACGCGAAGATGTCGGCAATGATCCGCATCGACGGGGACGGGGGATAGATATAGGTGTTGCGGACCATGAACTCTTTGAGCACGTCGTTCTGGATCGTGCCGGTGAGTTGCTCTGGGCGGACCCCTTGTTCCTCCGCGGCGACGATGTAGAGCGCCAGTACCGGCAGTACCGCGCCGTTCATGGTCATGGACACGCTCATGCGGTCGAGTGGGATGCCGGCGAACAGGGTGCGCATGTCGAGGATCGAATCGATGGCGACTCCGGCCATGCCGACATCGCCCCGGACCCGCGGGTGGTCGGAGTCGTAGCCGCGGTGCGTCGCGAGGTCGAAGGCGATCGACAACCCCATTTGGCCGGCAGCGAGGTTGCGCCGATAGAAGGCGTTACTCTCCTCGGCGGTCGAGAAGCCGGCGTACTGTCGAATCGTCCACGGGCGCGTGCGGTACATGGTGGGATACGGACCGCGCACGTAGGGTGGAAACCCCGGGAACGACTCGAGGTGGCGCACCGGGTCCAAGTCCGCGGGGCCATAGCGGCGTCGAACGGCGATTCCCTCGGGCGTGTTCCACGGCGGGACTCGAGGGCTCGGCGGGGCGCCCGCGGCTTGCCCCGCGCTGGCCGTGCGCGCGGAGGGCGCGGCGTCGACGGCGGCGGTCGCGTACAGGGGCAGGTTGGCGAAGTCGGGCGGGAGCTTCATGGTTGCTTTCGGAGGCTGCGTCGTGCGACCGTCTGACGGACTCGTGGCTCACGGTGAGCGGCATCGGGGGGCGCTCGTCGCGGGACACTTTGTCTCACTCTCGGCGAATTGTACAGTTTCGAACGCAGCCCGAAAGAACCCGGCGAGTCGAGGCCCTTCATGCCACTCTTACCTCCTGCTCCTTGGTCACTCTTGTTCGGGGCCGACGGCGCGTTGACCGACCGAGGGCGCGCCGTGCTGGCCGCGTTGGCCGAGGTCGACCATCGTGACGTGGCCGCGTTGGCGGGGTTGCGCAAGCACTGGGACGCAGAGACCGTCGCGGTCGCGATCGAGCTGACCGCGTCCCGAGCCAAAGGGGTGCGCAAGTTTCCGCTGGTTCGAGACCTCGTCGGCGATCGGGAGGGGGTCGAGCAGGCGACGAGCGCTTGCGTCGCCGTCCACAAGGCGGCGCGCTTTGCTCGGCATTCGCCGACGCCCGTCTTCGACCTGTGCGCCGGTATCGGCGGCGACGCCATGAGCCTCGCCCAAGTGAGTCCCGTGATCGCGTGTGACCACGACCCGGCGCGCGCCTGGATGTGTGAGCGCAACCTCACGAGCGCGCCGCCGCCGCTCCATCCGGTCGAGGTGCGGTGCGTCGACGTCACGACCTGGGCGCTCGCTCGCTCGCCGATGGCGCAGGTGCACCTCGATCCGTCGCGCCGTCAGGAGCACGCGGGCTCGGGTCGCAGTGCGACGCGGCGCTGGCGCTACCGCGACTATCAACCAGGGCCGGATTTCGTGGAGGCGCTGCTGGACCAATGTCCGAATGCCGCTGTGAAGCTCGGCCCTGGCGTCGACCTGCACGAGCTACCGCTCGCGCCCGCGCGGGAACTCGAGTTCATCCAAGAACACGGGGACTTGGTGCAGGCCGTGCTTTGGGGCGAGGGACTCGCGCAGCACCCGGGGGCCACCGCGACGATCCTTCCCGGAGGACATCACCTGTGCGGCCCGGCGGCTCAACTGGCGAACCGCGCGGGCGAAATCGATCGTTACCTCGTCACGGCCCAGCCCGCAGCCGAGCGCGCTGGGCTGCTCGGAGTCGTGGCGGCTCTGGACGGAGCGCAGTTGGACGAAGTGGCTCCCGGGCTCGGAGTTCTCACGGGCTCGCGGGTTCCGACGGGTCCCTGGGTCACCGCGTTCGAGGTGCTGAGCGTGATGCCGTGGCGCACCGCCCGAGTTCGAGAGTGGTTGGCCGAACACCGGGCGGGGGTCGTCGAAGTCAAGACCCGGGGCGGTGCAGTCGACGCCAACCAAGCGCGCGCCGCGCTGCGAGGTCGCGGCGACCAAGTGTACACAGTGTTCGGGCTTCGAGTCGGCGCGAGCGTCCGTGCCGTGATCACCCGTCGTGTGCCCTGACTCGCACTAGACTCACGCGAGAACGGGACGAGTGAAAGAGGAACTCGGTCGCGTCAGGATTCGGTCAGACGGTCTTGTTTCGCCAGCGCTAGCGCGATCCAGTACTCCGAGTTGGGAGGAACGGATTGAACCCGCGGGGCGGTCGGATCTCGGGCGCGAGGTTACGTGTCGGCGCCGATCTCCCAGGCGGTTCGTATACTGACGGCGACAATCGCGGCCATGCCGGGGAGGCCGGCGGCGTGGTTCCGGCTTCCCCGAGTTCGCTGCTGCTGCACCCCCTAGTCCTTCGGCTCCGCCTTGCGCGACTTCTTCTCCTTCTTGATCTCGGCGATGGCCTTGACCGTGAACCCCCCGACCATCTGGCCGTTCTCGAAGTACATCCAGTCCGAGATCTCCTCGAGCTTTAGCTTCACCGGGTCGTCGAGCTCGAGCTTGCGGATCCGCACGGGTTCGTTCGCCAGTTTCCCGTGGATGGTCTCGCTGTCGATCTTCGTCACGGTGACCCACATTTGCTCGGTGAAATCGCCTTCGACGAACGGCGCCTTGACCGTGCACTCGAGTTTGCCGCCGCTCTTGCGAAACGCCTCAATCAACTCCCCCACACGCCGTCGAGCCTCCTCTTGCGCGGCCACGAGTTTCGGGTGCTCGTTGTCGACGCCGTCCACGGCTGGGTACTCCGAATCCTCGAAGGCATCGAGCGGATTCTTTCCTCGCAGCTTGGTGACGACGCCCTTCGAATAGGGCACGAGCCTGTTCTCTCGAGGACTGAAGAGCGCCAGGCAGTCGTTTCCGGCGAGCGCCGCTGCGAGCTTGCCGATGGTGGCGTAGGCCTCGGCCTCGCCGCCCGCCGGCAAGTCTCCGTACCAGTCGACACTGAGCCACGCCTCGTGCGTACGGATCGCCTCCCTGCGCCGTAGCTCGTAGACCTTCCCGGCCGCCTTCTCGCGATCCTCCACGTATGGGTTGTCTACGTTCAGGATCAGCAAGCGTGCCTTGGGCGTCTGCACCATGAAGCGCGGTGCTTCGCCACGCACTTCCCCCTCCGGATCGGACTTGTCCGTTCTCGGGAACACGCGCTGCACGACCTTCGTGAGCTTCGCGGCGTCGAGCTTGCGGTTCTCCTTCAGCAGGAACACGAACGAGTATGGACTGTCGTCAGTCTCGGCCCCCTGATCGCCGGGCGCGGCTGGCGCAAGCGAGGACAGGAATCCCACAACCGGGATGAGCAACAGGAGTTGGCTGCGTCGCCATGTCGAGCAGGAGCAATCGGTCGTCAACTGCATGCGGATTCCTTTCGAACCGAACTGTACGTTCAGCGCACGATCCATCGAGTCTCGAGTAAAGCTCGGTCACGAGCAAAGCAAAATAGTGCTTGACGATACGAGCCGAAGACAAGCATTTTTGGATAAATGGGTTGCGGCTTCGAAGTGAAACAACGGCGTGTCGTCGTAGACGAGCGCTTCCAGACGCATCCCGACCGGTGGCTCAGGTCGTCGTGGCCTCGAACACTTCGGGTCCCAGACGTTCGAGCACTCCCTCGAGGAGGCGTCGCGCGACGTCCATGAAGTCGGCCTCGGTGATGATTCCGACCAGCTGGTCGTCCTTCACGACCGGCAAACACGCGACGCGCTTCTCGCGCATCAGCTTGATCGCCTCGAGCGTCGGCGTCTCGGGTGCGATCGTGACGACGTTCGTTTGCATGAGTTCGCGGACCGGTACCGTCTTCTCGCCACTGGCGCTTCCCCGTGCCAGGAAACGCAGCAGCGAGCGGTAGGAGACGAGCCCCACCAGGCGATGCTGGCTGTCCTCGACCGGCACGTGCCGAACCCGTCGCCAATCCATGATGTTGGCTACCAGATCGACGATTTCGTTCTCGTTCACGGTGAACAGGTCGGTGGTCATGAACTGCTCGACGCGGCGATAATTGTGGAGCCAGCCGCCAGCCTCTTCCAAGCGAGCCTCCTCCCATTCGTGCCCCGGTAGTCCGGTTCTTTGTCTCGCGATCGTGGCCGCAGTCAGTGCGGCGAGCCGTTCGGATCGGGTACCGACTCCGGCCTTCTTCATGCGCGTGAAGGAATCGATCAACCACGTGGCCCCGGTGCGCCCACTCTTTACGCGCCCCTCGAGGACGCCGAGGTAGCGATCGATGTCGGCGCGGTCGATCCCGGCGCGCTCGAGGCCGCTGCGGGCTTGGGGCAGGAGTTCGTTGCAGACGAGGTCCTGGGCCGAGTAGCGCTTGCCGCCGAACCACGTGAGGTTCGCGTCGAGACCCGAGCGCGCCGCCGCGATGAAGTTGTGCTTGACCTGATCGAACTCCATGAGGTCGCGCACGTCCGGGTGATCGTGGGACAGCGCCGACATGAGGCCGTACCAAAGCGCAGCGTTGGCGACTTCGTCGAGCGGTGTGGGACCGGCCGGCATGAAGCGACACTCGATACGAAGGTGCGGCTTGCCTTCGGAGATGCCGTAGCAGGGGCGATTCCAGCGATAGATCGTTCCGTTGTGGAGCGACAGCGCTCGGAGCCGCGGGACCTTGCCCGCCGCGAGCACCTCGAACGGATCCTCTTCGATCTCGGTGCCGAGCAGCACCTTGAAGCGCACGATGTCCTCTTGGAAGATCTCCAAGACGCCACGATCGATCCAGTGGTTGCCGAAGTTCACGCGCGGCGAGATCTCGCGTAGGTTCGCGCGCGAGTTCCTCGTGTCGACCGATTGTTGGAACAGAGCGATCCGGGTTTCGCGCCACAGGCGCTTGCCGAAGAGGATCGGCGAGTTGACCGCGGCCGCCAGCACTGGGGCCGAAATGGTCTGCGCCAGATTGTACAGGCCGCTGAACTCCTCGGGCCCACACTGGAAGTGGAGTTGGAAGCTGGTGTTGCATGCCTCGAGCATCACGGAGTAGTGCTTGAAGCTGATCTCATCGACGCCCGCGATCTTGAACTCGTAGGCACTCCCTCGCAGCTGGGTCAGCGCTTGGTTGAGGGCCTTGTACCGCGGAACCGGCGTCATGTTGGCGAGGTCGAGGTCAGAGTGCTGGAGCGTTGGGAGGATGCCGGTGAGCAGCACTTCCGTATCCATCGAGTGTGCAGCCACGCGGGCCTTCTCGACCAACTCGACGATCTGGTTCTCGAGCCGACGCAAGCAGTTGCCGCCGAAGACCTGCGGGTCCATGTTGGCTTCGAGATTGAACTGCGCCAGCTCGGTCGTGTAGTGCGAGTCCTGGAGCGCCTTGATCATCTGGGTGCAGCGGGGAGTGGGGTGCCACGACTGGTCGACGAGGAACATTTCTTGCTCGGCGCCGATGCGCCGAATGCCAGTCTCGATCAACCCATGATCGATCATGTACTCGAGCGCGCGCAGATCGGTCAGCAGCTTCTTGGTGAACTTCTGCAGGCTCGCGTGCGTGTCTTCGACGTGGAATTCTTGTAGCCCCATCGCTGGATTGGCCTCTGCTGCAGTGACGAGTTGGTGGTGGTCGCCGAGCCCCCGGTGCCTCGAGAACGACGCGGGTCGACGGCACAAGCGCCTTCAGACCAGCCACCGTCGCGGGCGAGCCGGATTCTAGTGGCCGTTGGCACAAAAGGCTGCAGATTTTCGCGAGGGCGGTCGGGATGCCGTCGCGTTTGGCGTGCCGCTTGGCGAGTCGGGCTGCTCACGCGGTGTGGGGAGGCGGGACTCACGGGTCGGGGCACCTGCAGGGAGCGAATGCTCGCGGACCTGGCACTCGAGGATCCGCTGTTGGCGTTGGTGCAATCGCGACACGATCTCCCGGATGTTACCGCCGTGGGATCGGTACAGCCGCTCGACGGTGGCTTCCGCGGGGCGGTCGCCGGCATCCGGGAACAGCCGTTGGACCATGCTTTGCGCGTGGGCCAACGAGCAACGGATGCCGAAGCTGGCAGCCAACCCCAGCGGGTAGCGGGTCGTGACCACGAGACCGATCGTGCGCTCGCGACAGGCGCGTCGGAGGGTGCGACGCACCGACGCGCGGAGCGTGTCCGCACCGTCGAGCAGAATGACGTCCACGGAGTCGAGCGAGTGCCTCCAACGAGGCGGGAGGTCGGGCGAATCGAGGCTGCACTCCCAGCGCCGGCACCGGATCGCCCGAGCGGCGAGGTGACGCTCGAGTTCACGCAGGAGCAGGGACTTTCCGACCCCCGGCGGGCCCACCAGTTCACCCTCCCAATGGTTGCTTTCGAGGCCGGCGACGAGCGTGGTGAGATCGAACGTTGGCGGAAGGAGCGCGGTCGCTGCCGCCGGTGAAACGTGCCATGCTGGGAAGCTGGCGGCTTCAGGCGCAGGCGAGGCGTCGTCGCGGATCATTCGTACGGGCACCTAGGACTCGGTTCCATCGTTGGTCAGGACCGTTCGTGTTGCCGATTCGCGCGGGCTCGACTCGACTATCGTTGCGGACCGGTTGCGGCGGCGAACCCGTCCGGGAAAACGGGTAGTCGGATGATCGACGGGCTCTCGGTGCCCCCTGGGCACTTTTTCGTCAATTTTCGCGGCACTCAGGCCGACGGCGCGCCGGGATCGATCGGGGTCGGGGCCTTCTCCGGCTGCGAGAGCTCGATCTTAGGGTGTTTTCGGTAAACGAGTTATGGCAAACGCTCGGGGACCGATCGGGTCTCTTGGGGCGCAGTCTTCAACCGGAGTGCGGGAGTCTGGTATTCTTGGACGGGCGCGGTGAGCCGCGTCTGTTCCCCTCCCCGGCGCTCCGTGAAGACGCGAGGGGTGGTTCCCGTCGGTCAGTCCTGTCGTCCCAAGTCAGACCCGCCACGCCATCGGTGGGGCCTGCGGAGTTGCATGAACCAGATCGAAACCGCAGCCCCGACGCCGCATGTCCACACGCCCTTGCAGCGCGTGCTCGGGGAGTTTGGCACAGGGGTCCCCGGGCCCTTGTTGGTCGCTGTCGGTGGAGTTCATGGCAACGAGCCGTCTGGCGTACGCGCGATCGAGAAGGTGTTCGGCGCCCTCCATGCGAGTGGTACTCCGATTCGCGGCCGGTTCGTGGGTCTGGCAGGTAACCTCGCGGCGCTCGCCGCAGGGGAGCGCTATCTCGACGTCGACCTCAACCGCATCTGGGCCGAAGAGGCCGCGACGACCAAGCAGTGGGCGAGCGCCCGCGAGGTCGTGGAGCGGGACTCCCTCCAACGCGCGTTCGACGAGCAATTGGCCGGCAACTGGACCCAGGTGATCGTCGCCGATCTGCACTCGACCTCGGCCTCTGGGGGCGGCTTCGTCGTCATGGCGGACACCTTGCGCAACCGCGGCGTGGCTCGCCACCTCCCCATCCCCGTGATCTTGGGCCTCGAGGAGACCGTCTTCGGTACTCTGGTCGAGTCGATCTGCGAGCAGGGGCACGTTGCGATCTGCATCGAGGGCGGACAACACCAAGACCCGACCACGGTCGATCACCACGAGTCGGCGCTGTGGATCCTCCTCGTCGAGATGGGGTTGATCGACCGCAGCGCGGTGCCGGACCTGAGCGCGCACGTCACGCGGATGCAGGCGTGTGGGGGACGTTGTCCGTCGGTCATGGAGATTCGCTACCGCCACCAGCTCCACGCCGGTGACCGGTTTGCCATGAAGCCTGGGATGAAGAACTTCGATCGGGTTCGCGAGGACGAAGCCTTGGCCAAGGCCGGCCCGACTTTGACGCAGGACGTGCTCTCGCCGCTCGACGGCTATCTCCTGATGCCCCTCTACCAGCCCAAGGGCGACGACGGTTTCTTCATCGTGCGGGCGGTACGGCCCCTGTGGCTAACCCTCTCGACCGTCCTCAGGCGACTCCGCCTGGACCGTTTCCTGTCCTGGCTACCTGGGGTCGACCGTGACCCGCACCATGCTGGTTGGCTGCGCGTGAACCGTCGCGTGGCGCGGTTCTTGGCGGTGCAGTTCTTCCACCTGTTTGGCTACCGGTTGTGCGGTGTCGACGGGCGTGTGCTCGTGCTGAGCCGACGCCGCGAGGGCCGAGCTCCTCGCAACATCCGCTGATTCGCCGTCGAGGGTCTTCAGGTCCGAGTCAGCGCCTGGCGGATCGGGGTGGCACTGCCGCTGCTCAGCTCCAACTCGAACCGCAGGCCGTCGGTGAGCACCGCGTTCTCGTTCGGGTCGGACTTCACTTCGAGCGCGTCGAGGTCCAGGCTCCGGTCCACTTGCATGACGATCAGGCCATGGCTCGACACCGGAATCAACTGGGTGTGCGTGGTTCGATCCTTGCGATACATGCACTGCGCGGGATCCCAGGTCCATGAGTACCCGGCAGCTCGGGCCACGCCCCCGTCGTAATCCTTGATCACCCCCACGAAGAGGCGCGCCGCATCGTCCGGGAACAGGCGTCGGTAAGAGGCCACGATCTTGTCGTCTTTCTCGAGAATCAAACGTTCCTCCTCCCGGCAAGGGCTTGGAATCTGCCGGCGCTCATCACTTCGGCTCCCGCTGGCCTGCGACTTGGCGGTTCGGTGGAAGGATTCTGGGGGGGTGGGCCTCGGAGCGGGTCCCCGGCACTCTGCGCTCGCGCTCGGGATCAATGCGGGCTAGGCCCGAACCTCGGTTTTTGATAGCTTACTCGCGGCTGGCCGAGCGAACTCGTCGTGAGTTCGTCACTGAGAACCGGGATCGAGAAACGCATCGATGACCACCTCGCGCGAAATCCTTCGCTTCGACGACCTCGAACCGTACTTGCTCCTCAAGAACGGCAACTTCCTCTACAAGATCCCGTTCCGCGACGACTGGGCCGTGCTGAAGGTCTACTTCGGCAGTCGCGGGCCCTGGTCCCGGTTCACGAAGAGCGTCGAGAATGTGCTGCTCGCGGGCCAAACGTCTTACTCGCCCCGGACCCGGCGGCGCGTGGAACTCGAGTGTCTGCGGCTGTGGCACCGTCATGGCTTTCGTGTGTTCGAGACGTTCGATGACGTCGAAGTGCGTGCCCCGAACTGCCCTGACGACGGCTACCTACTCTTCGAGTTCCTGGAAGCTCCGAAGCTCCACCATTACCTTCGCGATGAGAGTGTTGCCATCGAAGAACGCTTCCGGACCTATCGCGCTTGGTTGCCGGAGTGGAGTCGACGACACGACATTGCCATCGCCGATCGTGAGCCACGACTCGTCCATGAGAACGGGGACGGCAAGCACGTGCTCATTCTCGGGGACGACAAGTTCTTGTGGTTCGATTTCGAGGTGTGCTTTCGTTCGCGATCACGGGTCCAAGACCATGTCTCGCACGAGATCGTTCAGTACATCTGGAACATCATGAAGATGGTGCCGCCCGAGATTCGCGAGCGCGTGCTCGCGGAGACCGTCGATCACTACCCTGCCCGCGCTCGGCTCGAGGCGGCGCATGACTACTTCTTCAACCATCCGAACCCGTTTCACCGTTGGGGGCGCGCTTTCGACCGACGTTTCTCGAAGCGCGCGCAGAAGGCGTCGAGCAAGTACAACGTCGCCCGCCGGCTCCACGAGCGCCTGGGTCAACCGCGATGAAGCTCGACGCGTTCGACCTGAGTCGTGGTCAACGCGTTGGCTTCGGCCATGGGTCCTTGGGCAACTTGCTCCTTCGCTTCGACGACGTCCACGGCCACGGACCGGTGATTCTCAAGATCTATCGACGCCGCGGCGCCTGGGCGGCTGAGCTTTTCCGTAGCGCTTCGCATCGCGTGTTCGAAGGTCGGCGCGCCTGCGACCCGGTCGCCCGGTGCGACACCGAACGGCGCTCGCTCGCTCTTTGGCAGCGTGAGGGGTTCGACGTGCCCGCACTCATCGACTTGCCAATCCCGCCCGGCCTGACGGCGCCCGCGCTCTGGTGCGAGTACTGTCCCGGGCGGACGCTCGCCGAGACCCTCATGGACGCGACGGTGGCCCCGCTCCAGCAGCGTACCCTCCTCGTGCGCTTGGGGGCTGACCTCGCGCGCCGCCATCGTCGAGCTCTCGATCGCAACGAACCCCTGTTGGTGCAGGAGCATGGCGCCACGACGCACGTCTTGGTTTCGGAGGGGCGACTCGTTGCGTTCGACCTCGAGGGCGGGTTTCGCCCTGGCTTTCCCGTACTCGAAGCCATCACCCAAGAGCTCTCGAGCTACCTGCGATCGATCGCGCGCAAGGCGATCCACCTGCCTCTCGAGACCGCGCTTGCTGCGTTTCGCGGCGGCTATGCGGACCTCGATCTCCTAGAACAGCTCCGTCGCTGGACCATCGAGAGCCCGAGCCTGATCCGGCACCTCAAGCGTTGGGGCGACCGCCGCCGAGAACGTGCCGACTTAGGGAAGTGTGCGCTCCTCGATCGACTCCTGGACGCTGAACCCGATCGCGCCGCGCACCGGGCAGGCCCTTGACCAGCACCGTGGCCGAGCGGGCGCTGAGTTCGGTGACCCGAAGTCCTGAGCAAGTCCTCATCGTGCGCCTCAGCGCCCTCGGCGATGTACTCCACTGCCTGCCCGCGCTCGAGGCGCTGGCGGAGCTCTGGCCGCGTGCAGTCTTCGATTGGGTCAGCGAGCCGCTTGGAGCCTCCCTCCTCCAGGGACACCCGGGTCTGGACCGCGTCGTGGTCTTCCCACGCAAGGAGATCCAGCGTCGACTTCGACGACCCTCGCAGTGGGGTGCCGCCGGCGCTAGTCTCCGGGGGTTTCGGCGCGAGCTCCGCGTCAAGCGCTACGATCTGATCGTCGACTTTCAAAGTAACCTACGGTCCCGGGTCGTCTGTGGCCTCGCGCGGAAGGCGAGGGTGGCCAGTCACCACCCTAAGGAGGCCTATGAGCTACCTTGGTTGTCGCGGTCCCTTCATCCTGCCCAGCCCGCGGGGCGGGTCCACCGAGTCGAGAAATACCTGCATCTCGTGCGCGCGCTCGGTTGGACCGGAGGCCCGCACGAGGGGCGGCTCCCGGACCTGACCCGCGAACGCGCCGAGCTTGGCTTCGCGGTGGGCTCCGCGCCGAGCCCGATCTCACGCATCGTGCTGCAGCCGTTCGTCAGCGCGTTCGGACGCTTCAAGGAATGGCCAGGCTCCTTCTTCGTCGAACTCGCCACTCGACTCGCTCGGTCGGGCCGCGAGATCCTCGTGGGATGGGGGCCGGACGAGGAGTCGCGTGCGCAGACCATCGTCGAGGCCACGCAAGGCGCGGCGCGTCTCGCGCCCCGGACGCCCACGGCCCGGCACCTGGCCGCGTTCCTGTCCACCGCGCAGGTCGTCGTCGCCGCGGACACGGGACCACTTCACCTGGCGGTCGCCGCCGGGGTGCCGGTCGTCGGACTGTACGGCCCGAAGGATCCGACCGTGTATGGACCCTACAGCGAATTCAGCCGGGTCGTTCGTAGCGCTGTGCCGTGCGCGCCGTGCATCCTCCGCTCCTGCGCGCACGCAATCTGCATGCAGACCATCGCTCCAAGCACCGTTGCGGCTCGGGTCGAGGAACTCCTCGATGCCCTCGCGTCCCGCCCATCCTCGTGAGAACCGGATTCCGAGATCGTCATGAGCCGCTCGCGTCCGGCCGTGGCCTGCGGTTTCGCAACGTCGAACTCCTCGTAGGCCGTCCGCGGAGCACGAGGCGCCGCCCACGGCGCAGAGGACAGCAGGGGCGAGGCTCGTGCCTTCGCTCTACGTCAATGCCGCGATCCCACGGGCCACGAAGATGACGCCGAGGACGCGAACGATGCCCGCGCTCCAGGAGCGGAAGCGATCGTCGCTCAGGCGATCGAGGAGGCGGGCGCCGACGTGGGTTCCAACGAGCGCGGCGGTCATGACCGCAGGGACGATCCAGGACGGCAGCTCACCCAGGCCCGCGGCCGGGACGACCCACCCGAAGTAGATGAGTTTCAGCGCATGCCCCATGGACTGAGTGAACGCCTTCGTGGCGACGATCGCGTGGCGGTCGAGACGACTGCGCACGTAGAACACATCGAGGAGCGGGCCCGAGGCACCGGCAAGGAGTTGAGCCGCCGTGACGAGGAGGCCGCAGGTAACGGCCCCGTGCACGGTGTCGATGCTCGGTGCGACGCGCTTGGGAAGCATGCCGACGACGAGCGGGATGCCGCCGAGTGCAAGGAACAGGATCGGTGCCGGCAGCACGATCGTCAGTGCGGCGAGGACCACCACGCTGAACGCACAGCCCCACGCGTAGCGCCTGACGGCGCGCCACTCGATGTGGCGCCGCAGGAACCACGTGCGGGAGCCGTTTGCGGCCAGCTGGGTGATCCCGTGGAGCATCATGGCCGTGGGGACCGGGAGCAACGCGGCGTAGATTCCCATGAGGATCAGGCCGCCCGCCATCCCGAAGATGCCCGAGATGATCGCGGTGACGAACACGGAGAGCAGCAAGACAACGATCAACACGTGGCACCTCCAGCGCGCAGGCGCGGGCCTCACTGCTCCGTGAAGCGGCCCGACCCAGAAGTTGCACCGCGGGCGCGCTCGGCGGCCCCGGCGTGACAACGTAACCCAACCCCCCAAGGATCGCCCGTCCGGAGGGTTTCGTCGCGCGAATGAGTAGCATACAATATATGCCGTCTAGGAATGATTCCGGGACCCGACGCGCGGCGTCGGCGACCCGCCGGAGTAGCAAACGAGAGCGGTGCGCACTCCATGTTCGAGGGTCTCGAGGCGCTGGCAGCCCTGGTCGAGCACGGCACCATGACACGTGCCGCCACGCACCTGCGGCTCACCCAGTCCGCGGTGAGCAAGCGCATCCGGGCGCTCGAGGCGTCGCTCGGCGCGCGCGTGGTCGAACCCGCGGGTCGTGGCGTAGTGGTGACACCCGCAGGGATCCGGCTGCTGGATCGCGCCGCGCCGCTGCTCGCTGGACTCAAGGCAGCTCTCGATGATCGAGACGGCCAGGGAACCGAGGACGGGACGTTGGTCGTCGGGGTGTCGGAATCGATACTCGCCTCTTGGGGGCCACCCGCGCTCGCGGCGGTCCGCGCGCACATGCCGGGCTTGGACGTCCGAACGCACGCGCACCGGAGTCCGGTGGTCGTCGACGGCGTCCTGGCCGGCGAGTTTGCTCTGGGTTTGGTTGCCGGAGGAGCGGACCGAGCCGCCGGGCTGGTGGTGCACGAACTGCGCGAGGAAGACATGGTGGTCGTTCCCAGCGGCCTGCAGCCCTTGGTCGTCCGGCGTGGGAGCGAGCTGTCGGTCGTCGGGATCGAGCCCGCGTCGGCCACGGGTCGCGCGTTGACGCGCCGGCTCCGCCTCCTCGAGCGTACGGCCGCGGTCCGCCTCCAAGTGACCCAAACCCTGCAATCCTACGCGTGCATCGTGCAACTCGCGCGCTGCGGATTTGGGCACGGCTTGGTGCCGGAGGGCATTGCGCTCGCCATGGGTGTGCCTCCCCAAGCGTTCGCTCGCCTTCCCAAGCCGGGCCTGCGCCGACCCATCGCCTTGGTGGGAAGGGCGAAGACCTTCGAGCGCCCGGTGGTGGTGCGCTTCCACGCACGGCTCGCTGAGTCTTTGCGGTCGCCTGCGCGGAGCGGTCGGCGGTGAAGGACGGCGAGCGAGTCCTCCCAGCCTCCCCAGTGCATGCGCTCCTCAGACGATGCGCTCCTCAGCCGGTGCTCTCCTCAGCCGGTGCTCTCCTCAGTCTTGGGTTCGATCGCTTCCTTGCAGTCCTGCGATCGGCGGCGACCGCGCGAGCCCGAGCCCAGTATGGAATCCATCGTGGGTTGTGCTTCCTCCGGGCGAGCGCTGCGCTTTGGAAGGGGAGTGGCCCCTGGCGATGACCGGAGACACTTGCGGTCACCGTCGGTTGGTGGACTCCACCCCAGCCGCTCGCTGCAGGCACTCGAGCTCCGCGCAGACATCGGCGCCCACGAAGACGAAGGCATCGATGCCGGCTGCCCGCCACTGCGCCTCGTGGGCGCCCGGGCGACCGGCCAAGATCACCCGCCGTGCCCCGGCGTCACGGAGTTCGCGCGCCACGCGCTCGGCGTGTTGCTCGTAGACCGGGTCGGACGAACCCAGAGCGGCGATCCTTGCGCCGCTCGCGGTGAACTCGCGAACGGCTTCGGCGGCAGTGGTCACGGGGGACGATAGGAGGGTCGTGAATCCTCCCGCAGCCAGCAAGTCCGTGAGATAGTTCACGCGCGGCGTCGACTCTTGCGGGCTTCCTAGGGCGGCGAGGAAGACCCGCGGGGGGTGCCCGTGCTGAGCCCGATAGCGGTCGCTCGCGTCGCGCAGAGCTTCGAATGGTTCAGCCCAACGACGTAGTGGGAACGACTCGGGGAGACTCGTGGTCTCGTTCGGACTCGCCCCCTGCGATGCCGTGAGCTGGGCGAGAGTGTCCCCGCGCATTGTGGCCCGGGCGAGCGGCGTCCGTGGCTCGGCGGCACGGGTCGGAGTCGACGGGCTTGCGGAGAGGCTCGGGTGACGATCCGCTGCGCGAGTTCGCGCACGGAGGTTCGCATCGAGGCTCGCCTGTGCGAACTCGCTGACGCCGACGATTCCCTGTCGTCGCGTGCGCAGCCGTTCTAGTCGCTTGGCGTGGGTTTCGGCGATGTCACGAGCAAGCTGTCCGCTCTGTAACGCCTGCAACATGCCGCCCTGGCGTTCGATCTGTTGGAACTGCTCCCACGCGGCTGCGGCCAACTCGTGAGTGCGGGTCTCGAATAGCGCTGAACCCCCGGCCGGATCGACGACCGCGTCGAGGTGCGACTCTTCGCGGAGCAAGTGCTGGGTGTTGCGCGCGAGCCGCGATGCCAGAGCTGGATCGTCGTCGTGCTCCGCGAACGGCGCGATCATGAGCCGATCGACGTTGGCGATGGCACCGATGATCCCCGTGATGGTCCCGCGCACGAGGTTCATCCAGGGGTCGCGTCGCGCGGCGGACCGGCGCCCAGTCGACACTTCGAGCCGCAGCGCGCGGTCCGATTCGGGCAGGCCCCAGAGCTCGAGTACTCTCGCCCAGAGGAAGCGCAGCGCACGCAGCTTCGCTACGCCATCGACGATGTCGGCGTCGACCGGGAGCGCGAACAACAGCCGGGGCCCGAGGGTAGCGAAGTCGACCTGGCGCTGCTGAAGTTCCCGCAGGTACTCGACCGCGGTGGCGAGGACGGCCGCAAGCTCCTGGATCGGGTGCGCACCCGCTTCGTGATACGGGCGTGACGAAACCACGAGGTCGAAGCCGCACGGTCGCTCCGCGGCACTGTCCGTGATCAGTTCCGCGAGCTGGGAGAACGCGGTGGTCGGCGAGAACGGCATCGACCCGCGAGCGGCCAGCGCCCCGAGTGGGTCCGCGCGGAACCCGCCCGGTGTATGCGCGACGGACGTGCCGGCTGCCGACCAGAGGGCCCGCAGCAGGGCCGCTCCGGCGACGAAGTGTGGCCCGGCATCCACCCCGATCTCGATCTGGGAGAGGTCGACACCCGTGAAAAGCCGCTGGAGGTCAGCGAGGCTGGCCGATTCGCCGAGTTCGATGATGAAGGAGCCGACACCGCCCGCGACATCTTCGGCGATCCGGGACCGGGATTCGTCGAGGCCGTAGCTCTGGAGGCCGTAGCTCTGGACCGTGCGCCAACCCTGCCAACAGGGCGTGTCCACCGCGAACGGCCGCGCAACCCGTTCATCGCTCACGGCACTCGGACCATGGCTCGGCAGGTAGAGGGGCTGGAGGGAGATCCCGCAGTCGGTCGCCGTCGCAAGCTGAGCCACGGTTCGCCCCACGGACTCGAGCACGGCTGCTTCCCATTCGCGGACGGAGCCGTGGCTCGGCTCGGTCGTGGGTCCCGATGGGGACTCTGCGTCGTTGCTCATGGCGTCGAACTCTCAAATCATCAGGCACTCCGGGTCCGTCGCCAGTGCCCAAGTGCGGGTTGCTGTCTCGGTGCCGAACGAATGCCAACGGTACGGGGGAGGGTCGCGCCGCATCGTCGTCGTCCCGGTAGTCAGTATCATGCGCGAGCCACGAGGTGCGTGCGACTGATTCTGCCGCGGCTTGGGGCGCAAGCGCACCCGGCGAGTCGAGACGAGCGGCTAGGGACCCGGGACCACGGATCGACTTCCGCGCTCCTGCAGAGGTGCCCCTCGAGATCCACCGCAGTCTGCCAGTGTGTCTCGAGTAACTCGCACGACGTCCGTGCGCTCGGTGTTCCGCCTTGCGGCGCAGTCGGAGGGCGGCTAAACCTCCGGTTTGGCGGCACCGGCGCATGACGTGGGATGGCACGATGAGCACAGCACCCCAACTCGACGTTCACTTCCTCGGGCGCGTGTCCTACCGGGCGGGGTTGGCGCTCCAGCGCGAGTCCGTGGCCGAGATTCGCGGTGGGACACGCACGAACTCGCTGCTCCTGCTCGAGCACGACCCGGTGATTACTATGGGAAGCGCGGCCCGCCGCGAGCATCTCCTGGTGTCGGCCGAAGATCTCGCCAGTCGCGGCATCGAGGTGGCGGCGACCGACCGCGGGGGCGCTGCCACGTATCATGGACCGGGTCAGCTGGTGGGCTACCCGCTGATCGACCTCGCGCCCCTCGGGAGAGACGTTGGGGGTTACCTCAGAACTTTGGAGGAGGCTCTCATCCAAACCGTAGCAAGGTTCGGCGTGTGCGCCTGGCGCGATCCCGGCAAGACTGGCGTCTGGTGTGACCGCGGCAAGATCGCGGCGATTGGGCTTCGGATCTCGCGTTGGATTGCCCATCATGGCTTTGCGATCAACGTGGACCCCGACCTCGCGAACTTCCAGTGTCTGGTTCCGTGTGCGATTCCAGGAGCCGCCGTCGCCACCTTGGAGCAGTTCGTTTCACCCGCGCCAACGATTGCCGAAGTCGCCGCTGAGGTGGCGCGCGCGGTCGCGTCGGCCTTCGGGTTCGACATTCGCGATGAGCCGCGTGGGCTGCCGAACTTCGGCGCCCTGGCGCCCGGTGCTGGCACGCTCTCGGGGTCGCGCGCGGGGGTCACGGCATGAAGGTAGGACCGCAGTGAATCACGACAAGGCGGGGCCGCGACCCGAGTGGCTGAAAGTGCGCTATCGCGACTCTGAAGAGTTTCGCCAAGTGGCCGAACTCACGAAGCGGCTCAACTTGAACACGGTTTGCCAGGAAGCCCGCTGCCCCAACCTGCACGAGTGCTGGGGACGCGAGAAGACGGCGACGTTCATGATCATGGGGGAGATCTGTACCCGCCGTTGCATGTTCTGCAACGTCCAGAAGGGCAAGCCGGGAACCCTCGACCCCGAGGAGCCGGAGCATGTCGCGCAGGCGGTGGCCACGCTCGGGCTACGCCACGCGGTGATCACCCAGGTCAATCGAGATGATCTACCCGACGGTGGTGCGCAGCACTTTGCGCGCACGATCGAGTCCATTCGTGCGCACTCCCCGGGCTGTCGGGTCGAGGTTCTCATTAGCGATCTCAACGGCAACTGGGACGCGCTCGAGACGATTCTCGACGCGCGCCCGGAGGTGTTGTCGCACAATACCGAGTGTGTCCCGCGCCTGTATCAACGGGTGCGCCCGTTCGCGACCTATGAGCGCACGCTCGAGTTGCTCGCGCGTTCGGCCCGAGCGCGCGGCGATCGCATTCGGGCCACCAAGTCCGGGATCATGGCCGGACTCGGCGAGTCGCTCGAGGAGATCTTCGCGCTCATGCGCGACCTTCGTCGAGCCGAAGTCGACTTCTTCACCGTTGGACAGTACTTGCAGCCCAGCGCGCGCCATCTCCCGGTCGAGAGATTCGTGACCCCGGAAGACTTTCGAGCGATCGAAGAGTACGCCGGCGAAGTCGGCTTCGTGTACACCGAGGCCGGTCCGCTCGTGCGTTCGTCTTATCATGCGGGCCGAGCCGCGGAGGCGCTCGAGAGACACGGGGTAGCCGCGGCGGCCTCTCGCGCTGCGCCACTGACGCCGGGAATTGGTTGATCCACGCGCAGCGCTCGCGCCCCCCTTTTTGGCATCCCATCACGAGGATGTCCACCGAGTTGGCCCAAACCGGTGGCATGACTCCTGGCGCCCCGGATACCCTGCCCTTCGTGAGTGCGCTGGATTCGAGCTCGTCCGGGCCGGAGTCGACCCGGACTCACTTATCGCAGGTCCTCGCGGCATGGCGAGGGGGAATGAAGGGGTATCTCCATGGACACGTGGCTCGGCAACTTCTGGCTGCTGACACTGCTGATTTGGCCGTCGGTCTTGATCGTCTCGGCGCTGCTCAACATGTTGGTGTCGTGGGCGTTCAGTTGGCAGGAGCTCGTGACCTGCCACATCATGGGGTTCTTGAGCGGGGTTTGTTTCTACTACGGAACGGTCGATCCCAACGCTGTGCCCGCCCCGGAGGTCGGCCACCTCGCGCACTTCTTCCTCATGGCCGCGACCGGTCTCTTCGGCCTACTCAAGTGGATTGGCGTCGATGCCCTGCAGGATCGCGCAACCTTCTTCTGGTTTTGTGCGTACTCGACGGCGATCGCCACGACCCTGTCTGCGGCGTTGGACCGCGTAGCGGCGCAGGTGATCGGGTATGACGAGAAAGTCGGGCGCACTCTTTGGTCGGTACTGGTGTTCGGGCTGAAGGCGCCGTTCGGCCTGATCACGACGGTCGTCGGTTTCTTGATCGGCATGATCGGGTTGGGTGCGTCGGTCAAGAATTCGAAGGGCGGCTTCTCGTTCATCGGCGGCGTTTTCGTCAGCGAGTGGGGTGCGGGCTCGTCGACCGACTACCACGCCACCACCTTCAGCTCGTACGTGAACATCTTTCGTGGCGGAATCAAAGATGTCATGACCCACGAGCTCTATCACACGCGTCAGTACATCTACATGCAGGACTGGCTGGGTCTCTTCTACTTCACCTTCGCGGCGCTGTGGGGGGTCATCAGTTCGGCGATCCACGCAGCCGGCAGCGGCACTTTCGACGCGGGAATGGCTTTCGATGGCGACGGGGAGGTGGGGAACCCGATCGAGATCGCGGCCCACAAGCTGAGTTGGTGAGTTCGTCCATCGAAGTGGGGAGCGAGCGGCGGGAGACGGCTCCCAGGTCATCTCCCGCCGCCGCTCACGCCTCGGTCGAAGCCGGAAGGAGGCGCGGGGCATGGAGTCGGTGAGGATCCCGGAGGTCTGGAAGTACCTGCTCGAGTTGCAGGGTCGGATCTGTAGCGAACTCGAGCAAGAGGACGGTGCCGCCACCTTCCGCGAGGACCGCTGGGAGCGCGAGCAGGGCGGCGGCGGGGTGACCCGGGTGTTGACGGACGGGCTCGTGTTCGAGCAGGCCGGGGTCAACTTCTCCCACGTTCACGGCAGCGCCCTGCCACCTTCGGCGACTCAGCACCGCCCCGAGCTCGCAGGCTGTCGCTTCGAGGCCATGGGCGTGTCGTTGGTGATCCATCCCCGCAACCCCTATGTTCCCACGTCGCACGCCAACGTTCGGTTCTTCGTGGCATCGCGTGCCGAGGCCCCGCCAGTTTGGTGGTTTGGGGGTGGCTTCGATCTGACCCCCTACTACGGGTTCGAAGAGGATGTCGTCCATTGGCACTCAACGGCGCGGGCGGCGTGCACGCCCTTCGGCGATGAGGTTTATCCGCGGCTGAAGCGCTGGTGCGACGAGTACTTCTACCTGGCGCATCGCAACGAGCCGCGCGGGGTGGGCGGACTGTTCTTCGATGATTGGGACGAGGGCGGTTTCGACCGTAGCTTTGCGTTCTTGCGTAGCGTGGGCGATCACTACTTGTCGGCGTACCGTCCGATCGTCGAACGTCGCAAGGGCGTACCCCACGGGGAACGCGAGCGAAGGTTTCAGCTCTATCGGCGCGGTCGCTACGTCGAGTTCAATCTCGTGTACGATCGCGGCACGCTGTTCGGATTGCAGTCGCGCGGACGCACCGAGTCGATTCTGATGTCGCTTCCCCCGCTGGTCCGCTGGGAGTACAACTGGCGGCCCGAGCCCGGCAGTGAAGAGGAACGCTTGTACGAAGTCTTCTTGCAGCCTCGGGAGTGGCTAGCGGTGCCCTAGCACGCGTCGCGAATCGCGTGGGGCCGTTGCGCGGCGGGCCGCCGTGGGCGGAGTTGTGCCGAAGCCCGAGCGCGGCTGGCGCGCAGTGTCGATCGAAGCTCGCACGATGGTCGGAGGGTTTGTGAATCGTTGTTTCCTGGGATGGTTACTCGCCCTGGCGGCGGGCGCGTACGTTCCCGTCGGCGCGCAGGAAAATGCGGTGGCATTCGTCGGCGCGCGCTTGTTGCCGGTGGCGGGGCCGGAGATCGACGACGGCGTGCTCGTGGTCCGGGACGGGAAGATCGTGGCCGTCGGGGCGGCGGCGGCGATCCGAGCGCCCGCCGGCGCGACCGTCGTCGATGTCGCGGGCCGCTGGATCATGCCCGGTATCATCTGCACCCACAGCCACATCGGGGGGATCGGCGGCGCCGATTCGACCGCTCCGATCCAACCCGACGTTCGGGTGTCCGATTCGCTCAACGCGCTCGATTCCGGTTTCCGGCGAGCGGTTGCGGGGGGGCTGACGACGCTCAACATCATGCCGGGTTCCGGGCACCTCGCGAGTGGTCAAACCACCTACGTAAAGCTGCGAGGCGAGAAGACCATCGAGGGGCTCTTCATTCGCGACGAAGCGGGGACTCCACTGGGCGGGCTCAAGATGGCGAACGGTACGAATCCCATGAAGGATCCACCGTTTCCCGGAACGCGCGCCAAGGCGGCGGCGCTGGTGCGGGAGCGTTTCGTGAAGGCGCGAGAGTATCGCGACAAGATCACGCGCGCGGCGGGGGACGCCGAGAAGCTACCGGAGCGCGATCTCGGCCTCGAGGTCCTGGTCGAGGTGCTGGAGAAGCGCAGGGTCGTGCACCATCACACCCACCGGCACGACGACATCATGACGGTGCTGCGGTTGGCGCGAGAGTTCGACTTCCGAGTGGTGCTGCATCACGTGAGCGAAGGCGGCAAGGTCGCAGACGAGATCGCGGCCGCAGGAGTGCCGTGTTCGATCATCCTGTTGGATAGCCCTGGCGGGAAGCTCGAGGCCGTGAACCTCGTCATGGAGACGGGCGGCATCCTGGAACGTGCGGGGGTGAAGGTCGCGTTTCACACGGACGACTGGATTACCGACTCGCGCTTGTTCCGGCGGATGGCGGCCCAGGGCGTGCGCGCGGGCATGACTCGGGATGGCGCGCTCCGGGCGCTCACCTTGGCGGGGGCCGAGATCCTCGACCTGGACGGTCGGATCGGATCCCTCGAGACGGGTAAAGATGCAGACTTCGTGATCCTGAGTGGCGATCCCTTCAGTGTCTACAGTCAGGTCCTCGAGACCTGGGTCGAGGGCCGCAAGGTGTTCGATCGCAGCCGCCCGGAGGACCGGCTCTATGCCGTCGGTGGCTACGGCGCTGGGCACGATCAGAATCCTTACTACTGCTGCTTCGACCACGGAGGGGAACAGTGATGCTGCGCTATCCGGGAGTGCTTCTTTTCCTCACCTCGCTGCTCGGTTCGTGGACCGCGGGTGACAGCCTCTGGGCACAGGTCGCCGTTCGCGGACAGCGGGTCTACACGATGACTGGGCCCGCGATCGACAACGGTGTGGTCATCGTTCGCGATGGCAAGGTCTCCGCGGTCGGGGCAGCCGCGGACCTCGCCATTCCGGCGGGCTTCCGCGTGCTCGAGGCGGCAGTGGTGACCCCGGGGTTGGTCGACGCCCACGGCGTCGTGGGGCTCGCCGGGATCTTCAACAGCCCACACGATCAGGATCAGTTGGAACACTCGAAGCCAGTGCAGCCGGAGTTGCGGGCGGTAGACGCCTACAACCCGCGCGAGCCGCTCGTCGAGTGGGTGCGCAGTTTCGGCGTGACGACGGTGCACACTGGGCCCGCGCCGGGCGAGCTGATCTCGGGTCAGAGCGTGATCGTGAAGACCTACGGCAACACGGTCGAAGACGCGCTGCTCGTCGCCGACGCCGCCGTGGTGGCGACCCTTGGCGACTCCGCACGGAAGACCGAGTCGGGCAAGAGTCCCGGGACCCGCGGCAAGATGATGGCGCTCCTGCGCGCGGAGTTCGTGCGGGCCCAAGAGTATCAGCGTAAGCTCGGGGCCGCCGACGCCGACAAACGTCCAGCGCGGGACCTTGGGCTGGACGTGCTCGGGCGCGTGTTGCGCAAGGAGACGCCGCTCCTGGTGACCGCGCACCGAGCCCAGGACATCGCGAGCGCGCTGCGGCTGGCCCAGGAGTTCGATCTTCGTCTGTGGCTGGACGGGGCGGCCGAGGCCTATCTGCTGATCGATTCCATCAAGGCCGCAGGTGTCCCTGTCATTCTCCACCCGACCCAGTACCGGGCCGTCGGCGAGACGGAGAACCTCAGCTTCGAGACGGCGGGTCGCCTCGCCGACGCCAGGGTTCCGATCGCCATTCAGAGCGGCTACGAGTCCTACGTTCCCAAGGCGCGGGTGGTTCTCTTCGAGGCTGCCATCGCCGCGGCCAATGGCCTGGGCTTCGAGCGAGCGCTGGCAGCGATCACGATCGACGCGGCCCGTATTCTCGGAGTCGACGGTCGTGTCGGCTCATTGGCTGCCGGCAAGGATGGCGATCTCGCGCTCTACGACGGCGACCCGTTCGAGTATACGAGTCACTGCATCGGCGTGATCATCGACGGCCAGGTGGTGAGCGAGACGCGACGCTAGCCCCGTCGTGGCAGCCAGAGCTCCGTGTGTCAGGGTCGTCAACTGGGCTAGACTTGCATGTCGGAGAGGGCGGTCCACTTCCCTGAGCCGGACTCGACGCCGATTCAATCGGATCATCATCAGCAGTCACTCCGCTCACACGGTCGTGCCGTCACTCACGCGGAGTCCTCGCGGCCGTCGCGTCCTCTTCGAAGGCGATCCAACTCCTCCCGCAGCCGCTCGTTCTCGGCCACCAGCGACTCTTTCTCCCCGGGCGGTGGCTCGGTTGGCGATGCGACTCGCTCGCGGACCCAGTCGCGCGTGAAGTACACCTCACTGTTCGCTGCGGTCTGGCAGTACGCCTCGTGAATGTTGCCATCCTTGTCGCGATAGCCAATTCGATAGATGCGGCTCCTGACTCCCAGACCAGCCCGGGCCGAAGGGTGACCACTTCGCCCGCAGCAGCTTCCCCCGTCTCGCTCGGATGTATTGCGCGATCCGGGCCTTGTCCCATCGGTGTACGACCAGGACTTGAAACAGCAGAATCGCGGTGACGACGCAAGCGACGAGCAGGAACTCGGTCATTGCGCTCTCCTCATCCGGTCACTCACGCCTTCTCCTCGATCCGTCGCTCGACGTAGCCCTTCCCGCGGAGACGCGACCTGTCTCCGCCAGCCGTGGGGAGCGCGCTCTCGAACCGCAGCTGCACCGCGGTTTCGGAGAACGTCCAGGACCCCGCGATGGCCCCAACGGGGCAGGTCATCGACGGCCGCAGGATCGCCCCTGTGCCAGTCGCCCGAGAAGCGGCCGCGTTGGATCGCTCCGGCGGAGGGTATTCCGGCCCGGTCATAGACTCCACAGGCGGTTCCTTGGGTCGTTGCGCGGGTAGCGAGCCGAGTGACGAACTCGGCCCGGAGCGGGGCAATCTCAACAAACGGTCGGTGGGCAAGTGGCCGACTTGGATGTCCGGGGAGCCGGATGGCGGCCTCGACTCCTGGAAGCGGGAGGAAGACGGAGTGGGGAGACGAGTCGCCCAGGTGAGTTTGCCCTAAGGAGTCGCCCAAGAATGACTTCGACATCTTGCCGTCGATTGGGGTCAGATTCGGCCGCTCCGGAAAGCTCGGAACCGGAGGCGTAGCCTTAGTTCCGGTGAGGATTTCGAGGTTTTCGGATCGGTCGAAGATGGCCCGAAGCGTCGAGCAAGAGGGTGAAGTCATTCTTGGGCGACTCCTTAGTCTGGTGGTGGCAGAAACCCGGCGGTTGATTTGCCTGACCCGGGTCGTACACTCGTCTGCTGGGTGCTCTGAGGATGCTGTGTCGCGAGTCTCATCTTGTTGACGCCCGATACTGGTTCGGTGTCGGCTCTGCTCGGCCATTCGCTCGATGGCCAGTCATGGCGGCGCAGAGACTTCGTGCGGGTCGGCCGCCGTGGGGCTTGGCATTGCCGCAAGGCTTGGCAGTGTCGGTTCGTACTGAGTTCGGGGTTTTCGGGATGGACCCGGTTGGTCTCGAAGAGAGGCAAGAATCATGAAGAGACGACTCGTTGCGGCTTGTGTGGGACTGGCGCTCGCGTGGAGTTCAACGGCATACGCCCAGTACTTCGTGGACCCCGTGCTCGTCGACGGGGACATGAACGTCGATAACCTCGGCGTCGTCGACAACGTCGACAAGGTCAACGTCGCGCCCACCGGGGTCGTGGCGTTCGGCGGCGATGACGATGGGACTGCCACTGGCGAAGAGTTCATCTACTCCGGTGGTTCGATCTTGATTCGCGACGGAGCCGTGATCGTCGGCAGTGGGACTACGCTTCTCACGATCGACGCCTTCATTGGCTATCGGCAAGTCAGCTCTGCCGGCGACGTCGTATACACGGGCAACCTCGAGGGCGGAGACGCCCTCCTGGCAGTCAATGACACGCAGATTCTCCGCGACCTCCAGAACGCTGACGGGATCGCAGCTCGTGTGTACAACGACTTCTTCGAGCCCGCCCTCACGGACGCGGGCACGATCTATGTCGAAGTCGACCTCGACGGGGCGACGACCGACGACGAAGTGATCTACGTCGTGACCGGAGGCATGGCGAGCCCGCTCGCAATGAACGGCGCTGGCTCGCTCTTTCGCGAAGGAACCCTGATCGTCGGCGGTCCTCTCGACGGCGAGACTTGGGATTTGACCGCATTCACGAACAGCACCGCGAACAATCTCGGCACGTTCATCACCGATGGTAACCTCGATGACGTTGGTGCAACGACCGCCGTCAACGACGACGTCCTGATCCGTAAGCAAGTCGGCATGGACTATGAGTTGTTGCTCCGCGGTGGCGATCTGCTTGCGACTCCGCTCAGCGGTATGGCTCCGTTCGAGTCCATTACGGACATCACGATCGCCGACGCCAACAACGACTGGGCGATCTACGGGATCATGGACGACCTCGTGACCACCCTTGCCAACGACAACGTCGCCGTTGCGAGTATCGGCGGCAGCGCACCAATGGTCATCGCCCAGGAAGGCGAAGACATTTCGGCGCTCACCGGGATCACCGGAACGACGATCGGTACCCTGAGCGCGGCTGTCGTCAACAGCAATGGTAAGGTGCTGATCCAAGCCCTGGTCAACGACGACGGGATCAACATCCCGCCGTACGACGAGGCCCTCTTCATCTGGGAGGCCGGGGCGCTTTCGCTGATCCTGACGGACGAAGTGCCGATCCCGGCGCTCGCCGGCACCACGATCACCGACATCGTCGGCACCGACGTGGTGATCAATGACCAGGACCGGGTCTTCTTCCAGGGGACGACCTCGAACGCCGCGGCGGATGGGATCTTCGAGGCGGTCCTGCCGCTCGTGTTCCCGGTCGAGAACCTGTCGTGCGCTCTGTCGGTTGGCGGGACCGAAGTCGTGGCGACGTGGGGCATTCCCGCGGGTCAGGTCTACGACGGAATTCGCGTGTTCGAGAACGGTGCGCTCGTCGCCACCCTCGGCGGCGCCGCTACGACCCACACGTCGGCAACGCCAACCGTAAGCTCTTCGATCACGATCACCGTCGTTCCGTTCGTCGGCGTTGACGATGCACCGTTGTCCAACTGCTCCGGTGTCGTGGTGCTGGCTCCGAACTTCACGGAGTGCAGCACGCCGACCCCACCGCCCGCGGTCGACAGTCTGCTGCCGCCGGTCGTGGACGTGCTGCCGGTGGTCGCGAACGTTGCGCTTCGCGACCTGACAGTGCTCGTTCAGATCACCCACACCTTCCAGGGTGATCTGGATATGAGCCTGTCGTCCCCGAGTGGCACGATCGTGGAACTCGCCACCGACATCGGCGGCACACTCGACAACGTCGACACGTTGTTCGCGGATTTCGGGATCCCGCTGCAAGCCGCCACCGACCTCTCCCTCGGCAACATCCATGCGCCGGAGGGTCCCGGCTCGATGGCCGACTTCCGGTGTGAGCTGTCGGGCGGCAACTGGAGCCTGACGGTCGACGACGACGCCGGTGGAGACACCGGCACCCTCGACATGTGGTGCCTCAACATCTACGAGGACCCGACCCCCGCGCTCAACTGCTGCGACGAACCCACCGGTCTCGTGTGCTCCAACGTGGGTGCTTGCGGTGGCCCCGCCGTCAACCTGTCGTGGACGAACAACGCGGTATACGATCTGCTCGAGCTCCGACGTCTAAGCGCCGGCGGCGCCACGACCATCGCTCTCGGTGCCGCGGCCACGTCGTTCACCGACAACACGGTGGTCGACGGCGAGAGTTACACCTACGAACTCCGCTACCGCTGCGCACCGGGCGGGTTGATCCAAGTTGCCGCGAGTTGCTCGGTGTCGGTCAACCTCACCACAGTCCCGGCGGTCTCCAACTTGGTTTGCACGCCGGATCCGTGCGGAACGAGCGATGTCTCTCTCTCGTGGGTGAACGGAGCGACCTACTCCTCCCTCACCCTGAATCGCGCTGGCGTCTTCCTCGCGAACGTCACGGGCCTCGCGAGCTTCGTCGACATGACCGCGCCCAGCGGCAGCGTCACCTACTCGCTCATCGCTGATTGTGGAGGTAACACGTCGCAGACCAACTGTGTGGTCGATAACACTCCTCCGCCCGTCACCAACCTTGTTTGCGCCGGCGACTTCTGCGCCAACGAGGCGAACCTGACTTGGAACACCAACGGCGTTCCGTACACTTCGATCACGCTGAACCGCGCAGGCGTATTCCTGGCGGACGTGACCGGGCAGTCGTCCTTCACCGACTCGGCTCCGCTGGCCGGCACCACGAGCTACTCGGTGATCGTGGATTGCGCGGGTCTCCAGGCGCAGACCAACTGCGTCGTGAACCTGAACTTCCAGGGACCCTCCGGGTTGACCTGCGTCGTTGACAGCGTGCTCTGCAACGGCGTCGTGAACGTCAGCTGGACGAACAACTCCTCTTACAGCAGTCTCGACCTCGTCGTCGACGGCCTCACGGTGGTGCCCGGCCCCGGCCCGATGGACACTTCGGCCACGATCGGCCCACTCGCGAGTGGGTCACATACGATCGACCTCGTGTCGTCCTGTCCCGGCGACACCGCGACGATCTCCTGCACGGTGGTGGTGACCACTCCGCCTGCCGGCGAGACGGACTGCATTCTCGCTCTCGAGGGCGTGCAGAGCGCGGTCTTCGGCGACGTGGGCACGGTGAACTCGGGCGCCGCTCTGGCGGCGGCGTTGGTCGCGAATGGACGCTCGGTCTACGTGACCGCGCCGGCGATCCTGAATGGCAGCATTCTCACCGACCTGCCTTGCGGGGTGGATCTCTCCACGTTCGAGACGATCTGGATCTTGACCGGGACGTTCCCGGACGACTACCGGATCACCGCGGCCGAAGGCGACTTCCTCGCGGGACTCGGCGCACTGGGCATCGGCCTGTACTTCGAGGCCAGCGATCACTGGGGCTTCGTGCACGTGAACAGCCTGCTCGACGAGCGGGACGGCATTGAGCCGGATACGGGCACGAACATCGTCGACGGTGATGATACGTTCACCCAGATGGACGGTGCGAACGCGCCAATCGCCATGCTGGATCTGTCCGGGAACGTGGATGTGACCTACGACCAGGATCAGACCGGCACGGACTTCACAGACGAACTGACCACCACCGGCACGACCGCGGGAGCAGCGCCCGACGCGATGATCACATCGGCCGAGGCCATCTGGCTGAACAGTCCGGACGGGCTGCCGGTCGGCGACGTGGACGACGCTGACGCCTACATCACCGGTGTCATCGCCCTCCACATGGACGGGGGTCGGATGATCTCGACGAGCTGGGAGTTCGGCGGGTATGGCGGCGACCAGACCTTGCTCGCCGGGGCGTACCTAGCGGCGCTTGGCCGGAGCACGGTGCCCATGGAGCAGTTCATCCGGGGTAACTGCAACGGACTCGACGGCGGGGTCAACATCGCGGACGCGGTGTACTTGCTGGGTAACCTGTTCCCCGGTGGTGGTACCCCGAACGTGCTGAACTGTCGGGACGCGTGCGACGCGAACGATGATGGCAATATCAACATTGCCGACGCGGTCGCGCTGTTGGGTTCGCTCTTCGGCAACCCTGCCATCCCGCTGCCCGCGCCGAACGCCATGAACGGTTGCGGACCGGATCCGACGCCGGGCGACCCGCTCGAGTGCGCGATCAACCCGCCGACCTGCTAACCCAGGGACTGGCGTCGACCGACCCAGCGAGCCGGGGGAGGATTCCCGAAAGGGTTCCTCCCCCGGCTTCTTTCTCGATTCAGCACTGCGTGACGCACCCTCCGAGTCATTTGCCCTGCCAACATCTGGGCCTGGGCGCGCCGGGCGACCGCTCACAGCCTGTCGGCCGCTTCTCGGAGTCTGGCTGAGGGTGCGGCGTTGGTATAGCATCCGTTGACGTTCGGAGAACCCACGGGTCGAGGCCCACAAGCTCTGTGAGTGCCCCCTCTCGGCCGGCGCAGAGCAATGGGGGGAAGAGGAAGATGGCACGACTGAGGTTCGCACACGACTTGGTGGAGGTTGCCGTGCTCATTCTCGCTGCGGCGACGATTCTCGATGCCGCGGTGTCGCTCGCCACGGGGACGTCGAGTGGCTGGATGTGGGTCGATCTGCGGCCTGTGCCGTTCGGCGTCGGGCGCGCGGTAACCGTGGCCTTCGCGCTCTGGGTAATCCTGTCGCACTACCGCGGTCCGGCGTGGAGTGGTTCCCTCGGTTTCGCGGCCTGCGGGTTCGCCGTGTTGTGCATGGTAGACGCGCTCGGCGCCCTGCGCCTGCAGGCTCTCGGCTCCATCAGCGGGCTCTTTCCGCTATCGGCCAGCGCGGCTACTGCCGTCGTCCTGGCCCTTTTCGGCCTTCAACGCCTGCGCGACCGACGGCCCAGGCGCTCGAGCCGGGTGACTCTCGCCGTGGCGGTTCCTCTCACGATCGGGATGGTGCTCTTCCAGATGCTGACCTTCGGGGAGACGGACTACCGCCGTCCCGCAGACGCGGCGCTCGTGTTTGGGGCCCGGGTGCACCAGGACGGTCGCCTCTCTTGGGTCCTCGCGGACCGAGTCGACACCGCTTGCCAGCTTTGGAAAGAAGGCCTGGTGGGCACCATCGTTCTCTCGGGCGGCCGCGATGCCGGGGCGGTGGCCAGCGAAGCCGAGGCGATGCGCAGTCGTTGCCTCGAAAACGGAGTGCCCCACTCGGTCCTGATCCTCGATGAGAGCGGCGTGAACACGCTGGCCTCGGTCCGCACCGCCGCCGAGATCGGCAAACGACGCGATCTCGCAGACTGGCTGGTGGTCTCGCACGACTATCATCTGGCTCGCGTGAAGATGCTTGCGGCGAGGCAGGGACTCCGGGCGCGGACGGTTCCCGCCCGCGAGTCGCGCGTTTGGCGACACAAGTGGATTGCCGTCGCCCGCGAGACCGCCGCGATCCTCGCGTGGTTCGTCGCGCCTTCGAGCTTCGACACACGAACTTGACGAAGTTGGGATCGAGCCAGGTTCATCGGTTCGTGGCCGGGTCGTCACGTCACCCCTTCGTGTTCGTGCCACGACGTGATGTTCCGCGAAGGAGCGGCTCGCGAGCGCCCTTACGGGCAGGGGAACTCTTCGGCGCAGGATAGACCCGTGTTCAGAGTCTCGGGGCCGCAGTTCGGGAACGGTGGCAGCGGCGTTGGGCCCCCCGCGAACAGATACCCGATCGCGTACACGACGTCGGCCACGTCGCTGAACGTGTCGGAGTTCGAGTCACAAGCGGCATGGCAGGCAGGCTCTGGGCCGCCGGAAAAGAGGTAGTTCCCCAGGTAGACTGGGTCGGCGATGTTCAAGATGCCGTCGGCGTTGCAATCCGCCCGTTGGAAGCCACCGGGACGAATCGTCACCACCGCTTCGCTGCGAACGGGGAGTACAGGGGCGCCGCCGAGTCCGATGGCCACTGTCGTGTTGACCTGAGGCACGCCGAGTTCGTTGCAATACCGAAGGGTAGCGGTGGCGGGCGCGGGCGCCACGGGCTGGTAGGTTCCTATGTACAGCTCGTGCTCTGGCGCGGGCTGCAGCAGGTTCGGGGACAGGAAGTAGATGACTACCCCGACGGCGAATCCATCCGAGTGCACGTGGGCAGAGTGAAAGAAGGGGTTCGGCTCAATCGCGCTGCCACGCCGAATGTCGATCACATCGAGGAGCGCAGGATCGTGGCAGACGCCAAAGGAGAAGCCCGACACGATGATTCCCGGTGAGGAGTCGAGCAGACACCGGACGTCACCGTGTCCCGTCGGAGCCGCGAGGGCGAGGTCGGTCAGAGAGAGTCGATACGTTGGATCACCGAGCCAGGTCGAGCAGGACAGCGGGAACGATAGCACTCCGGCGACCCGTCCCGCGATGCGATAGACTGCTTGTGGCTCCGCATCGGCCGTCGTATCGGTGTACTGCACGCTGGCGCCCGGAAGGGTCGCCAGGTGGACCTGGTTCCGGTAGACCTCGACAGAGTCGTAGATGGCGCCATTGACCCAGTCGATCTGTACTGCGGAACCGAGCCGCTCGCACTGCACCGCCTGTAAGCGAACCGGCAGCGCATGAGGCAACTCGACGAGCGAGGCCGTGTGGTTGGTGCCGTTCGCGACGTTCGCCCATAGCCCAGCGCCGTTGAGTCGCACCGAGTCCGTTTGGGCTCCGATCGGCAGCGGGATTGGCGACTCCGGGCTCCAAGCCGTGTAGGTCAGAGGCTCGCCGCTGTCCCACACGAACACTCCTTCGTCGACTTCGTCGCTCAGCCCGATCCAGAACCGATCACTCGCGCCGAACGTCTCGAGGATCCACTGCTGCTCTTCGGCGTCGTTGATCGTGACCAAGTGCCCACCGACCAGCGCCGCATCGAACCGTGCGCCGGATAGGCCGGCGTTGGTGGCGTCTCCGCGCTCGTAGTAATGCCCGGTCGCAGGATTGAAGTGCTGCGCCTCCGCGCGTCCGCAGCCAAAGCCAAGAATTGCCACCGCAAGCGTGACGAACCGAGTGCCGACCACTGGACACCGCCTTCTCTCTCGAGGATCACACTCAGGCAAGCTTTGCCGAAACGAGGCCCAAAGCAAGCGCATTCACGAGGAATCGCGGTTCGCGCTGGGCGCTCCCCGAAGGCGAGCGTTTGTCGGCGAGCGAGCCCACTCGTCAGTGCGAAGCGACGACGAGCAATCTCCGGTAGATCCCGACGTGCATGCCGACTGCCAGTGCGAGCGCCACGGTCGAGCCGATCACGACGACCGTCTCTTCCCCGGCGGCCCGCCCGGCGAATCTGAGTACCATGGCGGACATCATGATCAGCACCCACGTGATGCCGGTCGCGGCGGCGATCGCTCCCCAACGCAGGTACAGCGACAGCAGCGCGACGAGGTGGTAGAAGAACGTACCGAGAGCCAGCAGGAAGTATCCGACCTCCGGTTCTCGTGCGAGGTTGCGCGCGAGGTCCGCCACCACATCGGGGTTGGCGAGTGCAGCGAGCGTGTAGAAGGACAAGCACGGGATCAAGGTGACCGCGCAGCCCGTGAGCTTCTGGTAGAGCAGGCCGTGCATGGATCGCGGGAGCTGTACGAGGCACGGCAGGGTTCGTGCCCGGACCTCGTGCGAGAAGACTCGACTCGCGACAAGCGCAAGTTCGAAGAGCACCGCAATGATGGAGATGATGAACACGACTCTGCTGCCTTGCTCGATCGTCGCTCCGCTCGCGACCGCCAGCAACAGGCAGAGCGCGACGGCGGCAAGGTACATCGTCGCCTTCCAGACGAGAGCTCTGGTCCCGCCCGTGACGAAGTAGAAGTCTTTCCAGACGAACGGCGCGGTCCATGGCGATCGGCGGGATCGCCGCTGGCCGAACAGTCGAACCCCCAGAGAACCGCGGCCTCCGGCGAGGTCCTCGCGGTTCCAGCGGTCGAAGGCTAGCCACGCGAGCCCGAAGAGCACGAGGCCCGCGGTGGCGTTGGCGACCACCTGAAACGTGACGAGCTCAACCTCTTCTCCGGACCACGCGCTCTGAAAGACGGCCCAGGGCAGGGCGGCTTCGATCCAATCGGCGCTTGCCAGGAACATCGTGGCGACGGGGCCATGCGTGGGTTCGTCGCGCAGGAGCTCCGCGATCACGGCGCGGGTGATCCAGGGGAAGTTCATGGAGGTCAGCAGGGTCGCGATGACCAGAAACGAGGCCCCCCGGGAGGTCGCCATGACCACCGAGGAAAAGAGTCCGAGGTTCGCGACCAGAAGCATGACGGCGATGAGGGCCAGGTAGGTGGCGAGAACTTGCTGGAGGGACACACCGCCGAGTGTGATCGCGAGTAAGGTGAAGGGCAACTGCGCGAGCACGAGGCTGATCCCGGAGACCAGGCGGCTCGTAGACTTGCCGAGCAGAATGGCGAGAGGGCCAAGACGCGTCATCCGCAGCAGCCCCAGCGTTCCTTCTTGCTTCTCCTCCGTGATCGGCGTGGCATAGACCGAGGCTGCCGCCAGCAAAATGAAGACGAGGTTGAGCCAAGCGATCTGTTCGAACATCCTCGCGCCCGGATCGCCGACGAAGCCCATGGTCGACATGCTGAAGAAGAAGGTAAGCAGCAAGCAGGCCACCAAGCCGAAACGCCACACGTAGGTCGCGCCGGCGCGCGCCTCTTCGCGGAAGCTTCGCAAGAGCATGGCAACGAAGGGTGGCGCAGTCATTCGCGCACACCCGGTTCGGTGAGGTCCATGAACACTTCGTTCAGGTGACGCTGGTCGCGTCGGAACGCGACCACTTGGGCGCCCGTGCGGATCGCCGCGTGCAGCAAGGCGTTGGGCTCGAGTAGTTCCGCGTCGAACTCGATCGAGAACTCCTTCTGGGGCTCGTCCAACGCAACGGACTTGACGCCAGGCACCATTTCGAGTTCGCGGTGCACGACGCTTGTGTCACCGCTCACCCTCAGCCGATAAGTCGCGGCGCTGTCGTGCGCCAGGAGCTGCTGCATCCCGCCGGTGTACTTCACGACGCCACGGTCGATCAAGGTGACGCTGTCGCACAGGTCGGCGAGTTCGCTGAGAATGTGCGAGCTGATGAATACGGTTTTCTGCATGCGGCAGAGCTCGCGCAGAATGGCCATGAGTTCGATTCGAGCCCGCGGGTCCAGGCCCGAGGCGGGTTCATCGAGTAGCAGCAGGTCGGGATCGTTGATCAGGACCCGCGCCAAACTCAAGCGTTGTTGCATGCCGCGGCTGAGGCCCCGGATGAGGTCGTCGCTCCGCTTCTCCATGTCCGTCAGGCTGAGGACATCGCTTACGATCCGGCGGCGGGCTGCGCTGCCCAAGCCGTAGGCCGCGCCGAAGAAGTCGAGGTACTCGTAAACCTTCATCTGACGGTACATGCTGAAGTGGTCGGGCATGAAGCCGATACGCTCTCGCACCCGTTTCGTGTCGCGCACGACATCGTAGGAGGCCACGCGAACTCGGCCGCGCTCGGGACGGAGCAGGGTTGCGGCGATCTTGAGGGTGGTGGTCTTGCCGGCACCGTTCGCACCGACGAAACCATGGAGGGAACCCCTCGCGACGGTGAACGTGACGCCGTCGAGCGCCTTCTTGCCCTTGCTGAAGGCATAGTGCAGGTCGTCCACTTCGAGCGCGGGCGGCGGTGCGGCGGGCGGGTCGAGTTCGCTCACGGGGGGCCTTCCGCAAAAGTGTAATGGTAGATGACCATGCCGACTTCCGACGGCAATGGGGCCCGGCTCGCGAAAGACGCGGGTCGGTCGGTCAAGACGAAGACCTCGAGGGTGTTGGCTGGGCCCACGACCGGGTTCTCGAGGCCGGTGTTTCGGTCGACCCAGTCGGTCATGTTCCACAGGGTGTCCTCGATGATGGTCGGCCCGAGCCACATGAGCGTCTCGAGGTCGGCGGCACCGACCTCGAGTCGAGGGTATGTGTAGTAGGGGAAGTGGGTCCTCGTCGACGACAGGAAGGTCGTGAGCGGATGTGCCCTACCGGGATCGAGCCGCAAGTGGTCTCCCAGGACTTGCAGCGAGTAAGCACTCTCGCCGCGAATCGCCCACGCACGCCGAACTGCTGGGTGCCCAGGGGCCAGTCGGAAATCCAACACTCCGGCTGACGTACCGCCCGTCGGCGCGCTCAAGACCTCAGGGCCGCGGCAGACGCCGGCGTGGACGAGGTCACGCCAGGAAAAGAGCGGGGCCTGCGTCACGAGTCCCCCCGGTGTGTGGTTCACGATCGACCCCGGCAGCGCCGTGTCGACCTGCGGGTTGCCGTAGAGGTCGACCCCGTTCAGTGAGCCGTGCTGGATCTGCAGGGACTTCCCGAGGGTGACGAAGATGTTGATCCACTGGGTCACTGCGAAACGCCCATCACCCAAAGGGCGTGCATAGGTCACTGCCGTAACTCGCTCGGACTCCCCATAGCCGCGTTGTCCGACGATGAGAAACAACACGGAGAACACGGTCGAGAGACCCACCAAGTAGACCTGGGGTAGCCACCAGCTGTTGGTGCGGCGCCACAGGAACCAAGCAACCGGCGAGACCAAGAGTAGGAATGCGAGCGCCAAGACGATGATCCATGGCCAGGAGTGTTGTGGAATCACGGTCCAAGCCAGGGCCGGCGCGACCTGTTGGTCGAGGCTTACCCGAGAGCCGCGGGCCCTCGATCCGTCCGTCATCGAGTCCCCGGTCGATGGGAGCCGGTCCAGGCTCGATTCGGAGAACTGGCGCCCGGTTTGGGCGATGCGGAAGAGCTTGCCCGCGCCGAAGTGGGTCCTCTCGGCGCGCTCGTTCAGATCGCCGTGCGGAGCCGGAAAGAGCGGGTGCGCGCCCGTCTCATCGCAGAGCAGGTACAACTTACCGCCAGCATGGACCCAATCGACGAGGGCTTGCCACTGTTCACGGTCGAGGTCGATCTGCCGATCGATCGCCAGGTGCCCGATCGAAGCCATGCAGACCACGCTCGCTGGGAAGTCGGAGGCTTCGAGACGAGCGAAGCCGCGTGGGACGGGAGCCTCCGCTTCGTCGACCACGAACACCTTGGCCGCCTCGCCGATGACGAGTGGCGGCAGGTCGAAGGAGTCGAAGGTCCCCCAGCGGAGGCGCCAGTTTCCGTAGAAGTCATTCAGTCGCGGGTAGAACCGCACCCGCCGGCGCGCACCCGGGGACACGTAGATGCGTTCGATGATGGGCATGCCGGCGCGGTTCGGCCCTACGGCTCTCTCGAGTTGCAAGACCCCGTCGAAAGGCTCTGCGGTGCTGTTGCCAAGGGTAATGGTGACGGGGTTGAACGAGCCGAGTCGGACCGAGCCGTCGTAGCCCCACTCCACACGGACGACGTCGAGCGCGCACGCCGGTGCCGCCGTCGCGAGCAGCAGTGCCGACGTGACTGCGTAGCAAAGGCACGCGCGGCGGCGAGCTACCCTGGGCCGAGCAGCGATGGCATCGAACGAGCAACCCTCGGGCATGGGCCTTGCTCTCCTCCACGAATGTTCTCGAGTAGGCTGCGCGGCTGCGCCGGACCTTCTGGACGCGGCGATCATAGTCGGTTACCGGGGGACCGCCATCCAGCCCGCGAGATTCCGGAGGGCGTGGCCGTGGGGGGGGGCTGCCCGGATTCGTCGCGAAGCCCGATTCGGGGCTTCCTCTTGACGAGCACCGACAAACCCGGCCTCCTAGGCTCCGGGTGGGTTCACGAACCGACACGGAGTTGGCCGCATGAACCCGCGCAGGAGCCCGCACACCCGATAGGAACAGCGCCCCATGCCGCACGACCCGGCGACTTACAACTTCAACACGGAGGTGCGGGTCCGTCTGCCCGAGACGGATGCCATGGGCATCGTGTTTCACGGCAACTACTTCACTTACCTCGAAGTCGGGCGCGTCGACTACCTACGCAACCTCGGCTTGGCCGAGGGAGTGCGCCCGATCAAGGACTTCGAGAACGTCGTGGTCAGCGCGCACGTGGACTTCAAATCACCGGCGCGGCTCGACGATCAGCTCTTGATCGACGTGCGCACCAAAGAGATTCGCAGCAGCAGTTTCACCTTCGACTTCCGGCTGCGGCACAAGCAGACCAATCGCCTGGTGGCCGTCGGCTACACCATTCACTGCGCCCTCGATGACGGCTTCAAGCCCATGAAGGTGCCGGAGCACTTCCGTGAAGTCGTCGGCCGCTTCGAGGGATGGGGAAGCCCGGGCGCTTGATCTCCCTGAGGCCATGCCTCCCACGACCGCGGCCCTCACACCTTGCTCGGAGACGGCGGACCGAAAGATCGCGGATCAGGAGTCTCGCTTCTTTCGCGCCTGCGTGAGGGGACTTCGTTCTACCGCCAGCACGAGAACGGTTCTTAGGCCGTCGGCGTCGGGCCCCGTATCGAGCCCGAGAACGGCGATGGCCTGGTTCGCGCCGATGGCGCTTCGCCCTTGGGAGCTTTCGAGCACCACTTCGGGGGTCTGGATCGTCACGGTCTGGTCGCCGATCACCACGGGGACCTCCGGGAACGGGAGGCCGGCGTCGCACACACTGGCGCTCCACTGCAGCAGGAGCTGCTCAGCGCTCTTCGCGATCGGCTTCACCTTGACCTCGAGGACCAGTCCCTTCTGCACGGTCTCCAGGACCGGGTCGGCCACGGTTCTGCCGTCGAGTTCGTGCACCTCGTAGTCGGCGACGTACACCACGGGGTCCAACACCGAGATCGAGGCCGTCTGATGAGGGGCCACCGTGAGCCGCGGCGACGCCACGACCCGGGCGGCCGCAGCGGCGCGCGCGATTCGGTCGTCGACCTGCGCGCGGTCGACCAGGCGGCGAGCCTTCGATCCGTCGGCGGGTAGCCCGAATCCGGCAAGTTCGTCGCTCGGCACCCGCAACAACCAAGCACTCACGACGTACGCCAACGCCCGCTCGACTCGCAACGCGTCGAGCGCCTGGGCGAGGCGCTGCTGCTGAGCCTCCGTCGAACCTACGAGCGCGATCTGCCCCGGGCGCACCTTCTCGACGCGAAGATCCGCCGTGCCACCGGGCTCGCCGAGTCCGAGGTGCCGCCGCAACAGGTCGACGAGTTGGTCGGTGGTCCAGTGCTCCTCATCCTCTTCCGAGAGTGTCGGGGCCTCGGGCTTCTCATCCAAGCCCGTCAGGCCGAGGCGGGGACCGGGGAAGTTGCGGATGGGCCGCACGATATCGCTGACGTCATAGACTCGCAGGATGAGCCTATCGTCGGCGTGACAGGCTTCCGGTCCCGCGATCAGGGTGAGGCATACGAACGCGAGCAATCCGCTGGTGGCGCGGCCGACGACACGGGGCACTGCGAGCAAGTAGCCCATCATGGACGACTCCTTTCGAAGGTCGAATCCCGCGAACCGACCCCATCTCCGTGGCTCCTGGTCACCGTTTCGTAACCGGACCCCGAGCGGGGACTCCGCAGGCGCCGTCGTCGTCGCCGTAAGGCGGCGGCGCCGCCGCCCGGCGTACACCGGGGGGTCGGCACGCTCTGGCAGTACCCTACCGCAAGGCCTCGAACTCGTGCGGGAGGTAATCCATCGCGGAACGGAAGTAGTGGTCGGTGGGGTAGAGGCCGAGGTTCGTCGCGCGACTCGTGTACGTGCAGGCGAAGTCTTCGAGCTGCCGACCATAGTAGGTGAGTTCGTTGCCAGCGCGAAACAGCGAGCCCCAATAGCGGTTGGTCACATGACTCAGCTTGGATCGCAGCCGCTCGCGCTGTTGGATGTGCTGGTTGAGCGCCTGGGCCGCTTGTCGCCGGTTGTGGGCGCACACCTTGCGGAACTCCTGGAGCAGCGGGCCGTGGTCGTTGCGCGGGAGCCGGGCGAGCGCCGCCTCGATGGCTTTCCAATGTTGGACTTCGCGCTCGGTGTCCCAGCGCAGTTCGTCGGTCTTGTGCAACTGGTGTGACATTCCGGGCAGTACCGACTGCAGCTTGAGCTCTTCCTCGAGCTCCGACAGGATCAGCATCGTGCGCCAGTTCTGCTTGCGTTTCGACGTGATCAAGTCCGAGTAAATGTGGTCGCCCACATAGAGGATCTCGGGGCCCGCGGCCGCGAGTGACTGTTCCAGTCGCTCGATGTGTCCGCCGCGAACGACGTGACAGGGGCCCACGTCGACCACCGGCTCACCGGGTCGCGCGTCATTGAAGTACTTTGGCTTGCGAGCTTCGACGACCACCGTATCGAAGAGATCGAGCCATTCGAGGCCGGCGCCGACGCCCACTCCGAGAGCCGGGTTCATCATGGCCTGCGTGTACTCCCACTCGGAGTTCGTCAGCAGGAACACCTTCTTGCCGCCCTTGCGCAGGTGATGCAGCAGCGCGATCGTGCTTTTGTCCGGGCGGATGTAGTCGAGCGGGCTCGCGGTGATGATCTTCTTGAGCGATCCGTCTCGGTGCACGCAATCGGTGTGCTCGCGAATCGTCTTCCACAACTTGGTGCAATCCCCATCGGGCATGCGCGGTGCGAGCGCAGCGAAGATCAGCACCTCCGGGTGGGCGAACGCGGAATCCGATTGGATGAACCGCTGCCCCTGGGTGACGTGCGGGATCACGTCGATCTTGCCGTAGTGGCGGCGGCGATCTTCGGGAACGAGCGGGGTCTTCCCATGGTAGGCCCGTTTCACGTGGCCGAAACGGTCGGTCTTGAGCACGTTGCCGAGCTTCAGGTCGATCACGAGCCCTTTGCGAGCGAACGACGGGTCCGGGAGGTCGCGGACGAAACTGGCGTCGACGCCCTCGAACTGGATCAGACGGTCGATCACCAGTCGCATCGCGAGGCTGTCCAGGGCCTCACAGTGGTACACCCCGAGCGTGTGGTCGAAGTCGAAGCCAACCGCCTTCACCCGATCGAGGCGCAAGGTCCGGTTCGTGAACACCGCGCGTTGGCGCCCGAGCATCGGGCTGAAGATTGCGGAGCTGATCAAGTCATGCCACCACGGGAGATCGCCGCGCAGGAGCATGGCGGCGCCTTTGTCACCGGTGGGACGGTCGACGATGACGCACTGCTCCGGGGTTTCGTCGGCGGGCGCGGTGGCGGAGGCGCGCGCCTTGCGTTTCTTTCGTTGAGCCATCGTTGTCCACTCAGTCTATGTCAGCCGTTGACCCGGCTGCCGTTGTGCTATCATGCCGCCATGACATTATTCGACGACCTCAGACAAAAGGGACTCGCGTTTCCCGCCGCGTTCGCCGAACTCTTCGACGAGCGCCGCTTGGAGTGGTTCGGCGACTTCCTCTCCGCGGGCAACAAGAGCGGTGGCTTCTTCTCCGAGGCCGACGCCGGCCGCATCCTCGAACGCCACTTGTACGAGTGCATGGTCTTGGTGGCCACGCTCGCTGCCGGCGAGTCCTTCTCGCCCCATCACGCCGTAGCCGACGTCGGCAGCGGCCCGGGACTTCCGGGCTACCTGTTCGCCTGCTTGCGAACGCCGCCGCCGGTGACGCTCATCGACTCCTCGCGCCGCCGACTGGGACTGCTCGAGCGGGCCGTTCAGCGGCTGGATCCTACGCCGAAGATCCGGTTCGTCTATGACCGTGTGGAGGCTTTGTCGAACCGGTTCGACCTCGTTACTGCCCGGGCGTTCGTGCCGTATCCGCACGTCGTCGAGGTCGTGGGCGGGATCATCCGCCACGATGGTTGGTTGGCCCTCGCGATGGCCGGCTCGGAACCGCCCGAGGCGGGTGACGCGGACTACCTGCGGGCGCTGGGCTTCGGTGACGAACGCACCGTGGTGCTGCCCGAACTCGAGTTCCTCGGTGAGCGTTCGCTGCGTTGGCTGCGCCGGGTGGGCGATCCGGCGCCGGGCTACCCGCGGCGCTGGCCTCGGATTCGCCGCGAGATCGTTCGTCGGCGCGGCTCCGCCGAACTCGAGTAGGCGCGCACCGGCCACCGCGCGTCGTCACACGAAAGCGAAGGCAAGCGTGGCAATGTCGAACGCCACAGCGAGTGGGTAGATGATCACCCCGAGGGTCGTCTTGCCGAGCCGAGCGAAGAACTTGGGCTCCCCCGGCGTCTGCAGCGCGAACTCGTACGGCACCCGCGACTCCTCGAGCATCGGGAACGAGAGTTCCGTTCGCTGCCGGTCGTCGGGCGGCATGTGCATCCAGCCGGTCAAGCGGGTCCGATCCGAGGACACGCGCAGAACTACGATCGCGTGGTCTGCGAACTCCTCCTTGGTGAGTCGCGACGTCGCGGGCACGATCGCTCCCGAGGACTCGGTGCGGTGCACTGTGATTCCCTCACGCACGAGGGCGGGCAACTTCTCATCCAGCACCAGTACGAACGGAACCGGGGAGGCGCTGCTCGACCACGGCGAGTTCCCCGCCTCGATGGGGTCGTCCAGCGAGCGGCTCCCGGAGTTGCGATCGACGACGAGGGTGGACTGCCACGACTCGCCGTTGGCTAGCTCGACGTCGATCGCAAGCTGGGCGCTGCCGTCGGCGAGGCGCGCGAGCTTGACCGAGTTCACGTCCGCCAGGGCGGGGTACGAGTGCGTGTCGATCCCGTCCATGATCTTGCGAGCCGCGTAGGTCGCGCACCCGGACGAGCCGCCGAGAGCGACGAAGCTGACGAGGAGCAGACTCGAGACTCGGAGACGGGTGGACGACGGCATGGGGCCCCTTTCGGTTCGATCGATTGCGCGCGAGTTCCTGCTCACGGTATCGGCCATTGGTGAGGGGGACCGCAGCTCACGGTTGGGCGAACCTGGATGGCGGTCGCGTTGGCCCCGGAGGTTCTTCCCGAGCGCGGGGGGGCGCGGGCGGCCGGCCGAGTCGAGGGCTCTCAGGAAACCGGCGGGTCGGTTTCGCGGGGGACGGGAAGTAGACGTCGTCTTGGGGGCTGCGGTCGTGGGGGAGGAGAGTCAGCCCCGATCGAGGATCTGCAGCTCGCGGGGGAGTCCGGTGAGGGACTCACCGCCGGCCTCGGTCACCACGATGTCGTCCTCGATGCGGATGCCGCCGAGGCCGGGAAGGTACACCCCTGGCTCGACGGTGAAGGTCATGCCCGGCTCGAGCGGGATGAGGCTCCCTTCCTTCATGTCGGGTTCCTCGTGGGACTCGAGGCCGAGACCGTGCCCCGTGCGGTGGGTGAAGTACTCGCCCAATCCGGCCGCCACGATCACCGCGCGGGTGGCGCGATCGACGTCCTGACCGGTTGCTCCCGGTCGTACCGCCGCGCGTCCGGCCGCGTTCGCAGCGCGTACTGCCTCGTAAGCCGCCTTCAGCTCCGTGCGTGGCGCCGCGCCCACCGCGAAGGTGCGCGTGATGTCCGAGAAGTAGTTGCGGTGCGAGGCTCCCCAATCGACCGTCACCAAGTCGCCGCGTTCGATCGAACGCGGCCCGGGAACGGCGTGGGGCCGCGCGCCGTTCGGCCCTGCGGCCACGATCGGCATGAAGGGGAGGTGGGGATCGGATCCGGCGCGCAGGGTCTGGAGCGTCAGCTCCGCGGCGATCGTCGTTTCGGCGACACCCACGCGAATCAACGGTAGGGTGGCGGCGAGCGCCGCCTCGGCGATCTCAACCGCTCGACGCATGGCCGCGATTTCGTCGCTCCCCTTGCGCATGCGCAGCTCGGCGAACGTCGCGTCGGCATTCTCGAGCTGAGTTCCCTCCAACAGCCGCAGCTCCAGGAACCGCAGCCGTCGTCCCTCGACCCCCCAGCGTGCTCCGCTCAAGCGCAGGCTTTCCCGGACCTTCGCGAACGCCGGCGCCGGACCGGTCCCGTCGTCGTAGCCGAACGCGTCCCACCCCAATCCCGAGCCTTCCGTCTTCGACAACTCGAAACCGGGGAGCGCGATGGTCGGCTTGCCGTGCATGGGAAAGAACGCCACGGTTGGGCGTTCGCTCAGGTGAAACGACAGCCCCGTGAGGTACTCGAGGTTCGGGCCAGGCACCACCAGCACACCATCGAACCCTGCCCGCCGGGTAGCTTCCTCGAGTCGAGCGATGCGCGCACGCGCGTTGGTTGAATCGTTCATGCGCTCAGGGTAACCCCAGGAGCGGGCTCTGGCCAGCGTCACTCACGGAGGCGAGTCGTTGCGCTGCGCGCGGGTCATCGATCCCGACGCGGACGCGCCGTTGGGCGACTCCTTGGCGTGCTGCCGGACGGCGGTGTCGGTGATTTCGGCTTCGAAGCTGCCGGCGCCTTGTTCTCCCATGCCAGGCGCACGAGTCGTTTCGCAACGTTGGCCGGCACCTTGTCCAAGCGCACGCGCAAGCCAACGACCTTGCTGCCCCAGAGGAGTTCCTCGCTGCAGTCCGAGTGGAAGTTCAGGGCTTCTTCGCGAATCTCCTCCGCGACGAAAAGGTGGAGGTGATCGAGCTGGGGTGGGGCCGTCATGAAGATCTTGCCGCGCACCCGAAACGAGGTCAGGTCGAAGTGCGGCTGCTCGGTGACTTGCGGCAGCGATAGGGCGTATCGGCGGATCGTCGTGAACTTCATGTTTCCCCTTTGGCCCTGCGAGTCAGTCCTTGGCTGTGAGTCAGTCCTTGGCTCGTGGGGGGTGCGCCTCGTTCCCGCTCTCCGCCGGCTCAGCCGGACTCTTCGGGCGCGACGCGGCGGCGCTGCGCGCCTCGAGTTCGAACCGCATGCCCGCTCGCAACAGGTGCAGTTGCACCGCCTCGGCTGCGGCCGGCGATCCGGGTGGAGTCGCCGAGCACCGCGCGGACCGGGCGTCGATGACCATGGCGCTACTGCGACCGATCACCTCGATCCCGCCTCCTTGCACGACGATAGCGGTGCCTTCGTCAATGCCGATGCCGAGTCGATCGGGGCGGTCGAGCACCGCACTGAGGAGCCGATTGAACCGACCGCGTGCGTGGAAGTGTTGGTCGACGAGCACGTCCACGAGGCCGAGCCCTGGTCGGGTTTCGGTGGCCGCGGCAGACACCGACTTCAGATCCGCTTGGCCCGTGAACATGTGTTCTGCCATGACCGCGGCGCCCGCACTGGTCCCTGCGATCACCGCGCCCGCTCGGTAGCGTTCGCGGATCAGGCGCGGGACGTCGGTCTTGCCGATGGCTTCCATCAGGCGGTTCTGATCGCCACCCGTGATCCAGATGAGCGTGGCGCGAGTGAGCTCCTGCGCGGCCGCTTCGGCCGCCTCGGCCGGCTCGAGCGCGAGGATCGCAACATCGGCGGCCCCTGCCTCGAGCCATGCGCTGCGGGCACGTTCGCCGGCGTCGGCCAGCGCGGACGCCTGCGGAATCACGACGACTCGCGCCTGCGGACCACCCGCTTCGGAGAGGGCGCGCTGACGGATCTCGTCGCCCAACGAACCGCCGCCGGCGATGACCAGCGTGCCCGCGGGCCAGCCCGCGTCGTCCGCCGATGCCGGCGCGGTCACCGTTGGACCTGGTGCCGGTGGTGCGCCGGGGCGTTCACTGCCCCCGCCCCCGGGCGCTTGCGCGCGGGCTTCGCCCGCGATTCCCCAGCAGGCGACGCCGAGGACCGCGGCCAACCAGCGTCGGCGTGTCGCGTTCATGCGTTGCCCTCGCTCAGCTCGGCCTGCGCCGCCGCGACCCGAGCGACGGGTACTCGATAAGGGCTGCACGACACGTAGTCGAAGCCGGTGCGGTGGCAGAAGGCGATCGATTTGGGGTCGCCGCCGTGCTCGCCGCAGATCCCGATCTTGAGACCGGGCTTCGTCCCGCGGGCCTTGGACACGGCGAACTCGATCAACGCCCCCACGCCTCGCTGGTCGAGGGTGACGAACGGATCGTGCGGATAGAGCCCGCGCTCCACGTACTCGACCAAGAGGGCGGCAGTGTCATCGCGGGACAGGCCGAAGGTCATCTGCGTGAGATCGTTGGTCCCGAACGAGAAGAAGTCTAGGTGCCGCGCCAACTGATCGGCCGTCAGCGCGGCGCGCGGAATCTCGATCATGGTGCCGAACAGGTACGGCACTGCGCTCGCAGGCGCGCCGTGCTCCTCGCAAACGGCCTCCGCGACGCGCTCGAGTCGGCGTCGGAGTTCGTCGGTTTCGGTGTGTGTCGAAGTGAGCGGGATCATCACCTCCGGGACCGGCCGAGCTCCCATCGCGGTCACCGCCAACGCCGCCTCGATGATGGCGCGCACTTGCATCTCGTAGATCCCGGGGTAGGTGAGACCCAACCGGCAACCGCGCAGCCCGAGCATGGGGTTGGCCTCGCGGGACTGCTCGAGCTTCTCTTCGACTTCCGCGACACTCCGTCCGGACTCTTCGGCGAAGCGAGCGATGTCCCCGGGTGTGCGCGGCATGAACTCGTGCAGAGGTGGGTCGAGCAGCCGGATCGTCACCGGCAGCCCGTCCATCTCACGGAAGATTCCCTCGAAGTCGGACCGTTGATAGGGCAGCAGCGCCTCGAGCGCGATGGTGCGCTCTTCCGCGTCGGCGGCGAAGATCATGCGTCGGAAGTTCAGGATTCGATCGCGCCCGAAGAACATGTGTTCCGTACGGCACAGCCCGATTCCCTCGGCCCCGAGGAGTCGTGCGACGCGGGCGTCCTCCGGGGTGTCGGCGTTCGCGCGCACGCGCAGGCGTCGCTTCTGGTCGGCCCACCCCATGAACCGTTCGAACCGCCGACTGAGATCCGTGGCTTCGTCGGGATCCTCGAGCGCCGTCAGGATCTCCGACGGTTGGGTCTGCAGTTCGCCGACGTAGATGCCTCCGGTCGAGCCATCGAGCGAGACGTAGTCGCCGGCCTTCACGACACAACCGCCCGCTTGGATCTCACCCTCGCCGACATGCAGGGCTTCGCAGCCGACGACGCAGGGTTTTCCCATGCCGCGCGCGACGACGGCCGCGTGCGAGGTCATGCCGCCCCGCGCCGTAATGATGCCGGCCGCCACCTCCATGCCGGCAATGTCTTCCGGTGAGGTCTCGTGGCGGACCAGGATCACGGCCGTGGCACCGCTCCGGGTCATGCGAATGGCCTGCTCGGCCGACAGCGCCACACGCCCCGACGCCGCACCGGGCCCGGCGGCCAGGCCTCGGGTCATGAGCCGATGGTGCGCGGCTGCGACGTCGCGGGCGCGAAACGCGGGCGCGAGCAGCTGCTCCATGCTCGCGGCTTCGACCTGCAGGAGTGCCTGCCGCTCGTCGATGCTGCGCTCGTCGACCATGTCGGTTGCGATGCGGAGCGCACCAACGCCCGTGCGTTTCCCGCGTCGGGTCTGCAGCAGGAACAGGCGGTCCTCCTGGACCGTGAACTCGATGTCCTGCATGTCGCCGTAGTGCGCCTCCAGTCGTTTGCGGACCTCGAGGAGTTCGGCGTAGGCGCGTGGGAACTGTTCCTCGAACGACGGCAGCTGCGAGACTTCGTCCTTGCGCATCGGTTGCGGCGTGCGGATGCCCGCGACCACGTCCTCGCCTTGGGCGTTGGGTAAGAACTCGCCGTAGAAGACCGACTGGCCCGAACTCGGGTCGCGGGTGAAGGCGACGCCGGTCGCCGAGCGGTCCCCGAGGTTCCCGAACACCATCGCTTGCACGTTCACGGCTGTGCCGAGGTCGTGCGGGATGTGATGGATGCGACGGTAGGTCAGGGCGCGCGGCGCGGTCCACGACTCGAAGACGGCGTCGATCGCGCCCCAAAGTTGCTCCTGCGGATCCTGCGGGAAGTCGCGCCCGGACCCGGCGCGGTAGGCGGCAAGGTAGCGCGCGACCACCTGCTCGAGGTGTTCCACTCCGAGGTCTTGATCCTGCTGCGCGCCGGCGCCCCGTTTGACGTCCGCCAGCACCTTCGCGAAGTGATCGTGATCCAAGCCGGCGACCACGCTGCCGTACATCTCGATCAGGCGCCGATAGCAATCGAGCCCGAAGCGGCGACTGGGAGCGCGTCGGTCGAGGCCAGCGAGGGTTTCGTGGTTGAGCCCGACGTTGAGGATCGTGTCCATCATTCCGGGCATCGAGATCACCGCACCGGAGCGCACCGATACCAGGAGCGGGCGCTCGGGGTCCCCGAAGCGCTGGTTCATCCGGGCGCCGAGTCGCTCCAGGGCCTCCTCGACCTGCGCTCGCAACGAGCCCGGGTACTCGCTTCGGCGTTGGTAGTAGAGATTGCAAACCTCGGTGGAGATCGTGAACCCTGGCGGCACCGGGATTCCCAGGAGCGTCATCTCGGCAAGCCCGGCACCTTTGCCGCCGAGAACGTTGCGGTCATGCAAGCCACCGTCGGCAGTCCCTTCGCCGAACGAGTAGACGACGGTGCGCGCGAAGGGCCCGTTGGGGCGCTCGGGCGCGCTCGAAGACGCAGGCATGGTCATGGCGCTTAGACTCCTGACTCCGCTGGGGCGAGCAATCGCTCGGACAGCGCCTCGGGCTCGAACCATTCGCTCGGGGCGCTCACGCGTCCCGTTCCGTGCAGTCGAGCCATCGAGGCGTGGGGAACCGTCCGGACAGCCGTCGCGTCCGCCGGCGGATTCCGCCGCGCGGCCGACGCTGTAAGTTCGGACCAGCACAGTCTATCGCGAGTGCACCGGAACACCCGGTGGGTTGACAGAATTTTGGGACTAAGTAGGATTGCAGACTCGAAACTTCCGCGCGCGGGGCCGAGGTCAATGCGGATCTCGGAGCCGCCACTCCTCCCGACGGGCAGGACCGATGGTAGGTAGGCAGCGGGTACGGTCCGCCGTCGGTTCGAACCTTTTGCAGGAGACACTCTGCGAGACCGAGAGCCAGCGCGTTCCCGGAATTCGTTCGAGCCGGCAGCGGGCGATCGGAGCCAGTGTTTCGCGATCGGAGCCAGTGTTTCGCGATCGCAGCCGCGGGCTGACGTTCGGTGCGGTCGACGCGGCATTTCGAAAGCTCCCTCGAAGGAGAGTATGCGCGTGCGAAGTTCCCGACTTCGTCGCGACGAGACCACGGTGAGAGGCGCGGTTCGGAAAGCCGCGACTGGGTGTTCGCGGGTCCTGTCAGAAAGTCCCCAAGTCGTAACGGCAAGTTGCAAGGTAGAGTGAGTTCCCACCGAGTTCCTCGGCGATTCTGGGACCCGAGGGAGGCGCTGGGTGGCCACGGCGTGGCGGCGGCCAGCCGCTGGCTGCGGTTCCAGGTCGCAGTGAGCATTTCCCCCAACGGGACACGGGTCGTTGCAATCCGGAGGTATGGTAGGTGAAGAAGCGAATTGGCGAGATCCTCCGGGACAAGGGATGGGCCAACGAGGATCAGGTCCGGCGCGGCCTCGAGTATCAGAATGCCAACCAGTGCAAGATCGGCGAGGCCATGGTGCGCCTCTCCTACTGCACTCAAGAGCAGGTAACGCGCGCGCTGGCCATCCACTTCCAACTGCCCTTCGCGAACCTCGGTAAGGTCGAGATCCCCAAGAAGCTCCTGGACCGGGTACCGAAGGACGTTGCGCTCGAGCACAAGATCGTGCCGGTCGCCGAGAAGGGGCGCACGCTGATCATCGCGATGAGCGACCCCTTGGACTTCTTCACGCTCGACACCTTGCGTTTCGTGCTGAACACGGAAGTCGACTGCGCGCTGGCAACGCCCGAGGCGGTCGAGGACGCACTCGATAACTACTACCGGCTCGCCGGAGGTTACGACTCGGTGATCGGCGCCACTGAAAACGTCGAGTTCGGGCGGTCGGAGTACGCCGGAGAGGACTCCGAGGCGGACGACGCGCCCGTTATCAAACTCGTCCACATGCTGATCTCGAACGCGCTCAAGGAGCGCGCGTCCGACATCCACATCGAACCCATGGAGAAAGAGCTTCGGGTTCGGTACCGGATCGACGGTGTCTGTCAGATCAAGGAGTCGCCGCCGAAGCGGCTCCAGGGCCCGATCCTCTCGCGCATCAAGATCATGTCGCGCATGGACATGGCCGAAAAGCGCCGGCCGCAGGACGGACGGATCAAGCTCAAGTTGCACGGGCGTGAGATCGACCTGCGGGTGTCGGCGTTGCCCGCAGTCCACGGCGAGAGCGTCGTCATGCGTATCCTGGACAAGGAAAAGGGACTGGTCGATCTGCCGGTCCTCGGATTCGACGAGCGCGACCTCGAGCGGTTCAACCGCGTGATTCGCCGCCCCAACGGGATCTTCCTCGTGACCGGACCCACCGGTAGCGGTAAGACGACGACGCTGTACGCGGCGCTGAAAGCGCTCAACCGGCCGGACGTGAAGATCATCACGGCCGAGAACCCGATCGAATACAACATCACCGGCATCAACCAGGCCGAGGTGCGCCACGAGATCGGCCTCGACTTCCAGCGAATCCTGCGCGCCATGATGCGCCAGGCGCCGAACATCATCCTGGTCGGTGAGATTCGTGACCGCGAGACCGCCGACATCGCCATTCAGGCGGCGCTGACCGGTCACCTGGTCTTCTCCACACTCCACACCAACGACGCGCCGTCCGCGCTGACCCGTTTGATCGACATGGGGGTCAAGCCGTTCCTGGTGGCGTCAGCGGTGATGGCCATCATGGGACAGCGCCTCATTCGCCTCCTGTGTAGCCATTGCAAGCAGCCCTACGAGCCCAGCGACACCGACCTACGCCAAATCGGCGTCCGCCGCGAGGACGTCGGCGACGTGACCCTCTACGGGCCGAAGCCCGGCGGTTGTTCGGAGTGCAGCGGACGCGGTTACCGCGGTCGAAAGGGTGTCTACGAACTCCTCGAGATGTCCACCGACATGCGCGAGATGACTTTCGCCAAACGGCCGACCCTGGAGCTCCGCTCCAAAGCCCGCAGCGAAGGTATGGTGACGCTCCAAGAGGACGCAGTGAAGAAGTTGGTCGGCGGGGTCACCTCCATCGAGGAGATCTTGCGAATCACCCACGCCGCGGACCTGCTGCAGAGCTAGGGATTGGGTGCGACCCCCGATGATCCAGATGATTCTGATGATGACGAGGTAGACCATGGCACTGGTTTCCAAGCCGCTCGGGCAGATCCTCAAGGAGATGAAGCTGATCTCGGAGTTCGACGTCCAAGAGGCGTTGAAGATCCAGAAGCAGCGCGGTGGTGCAATCGGGAAGATCCTGGCCGACCAGGGGCTCATCACCAACCACGACCTGCGCAACGCGCTCGGCCGCCAGGCCGGGATGGACGTGATCGACCTCGACAAGATCGAAGTCTCTCCCGAACTGATCGATCTCGTGCCCGCGAACGTGGTCGAGACGTATCGAGTGTTTCCCGTTTCGATGAAAAACGGAGTCATTCTGCTGGCGCTCGCCGACCCCATGAACGTCAACGTCCTCGATGACTTGAAGTTCACGCTGAACGCCGAGGTCCGGGGCGCGATCAGCGACGAAGACGCCGTGACGCGGGCGATCGAAAAGCACTACGCGGGACGGAGCGAGACGCTCGAGTCCGTCATCGGTTCGCTCGGCGCGGCGGACTTCGAAGTGCTCGACAAGCGCGAGGACATTCCCGACCTCGACCAAGTCGAGAAGGACGCGAACGCCGCACCGGTCGTGAAGTTGCTCAATCTCATCTTGCTGCAAGCCATCAAGGATCGGGCGTCGGATATTCACCTGGAGCCGTTCGATAGCGAGTTCAAGGTGAGATACCGCGTGGACGGCGTGCTGTACGAAATGATGCCGCCGCCGATCCAGTTGGCGCGAGCCGTCGTTTCCCGCGTCAAGGTCATGGCCAACCTCGACATCGCGGAAACGCGCCTGCCGCAGGACGGACGGATCGAGCTGAACATCAGCGGTCGCCCGGTCGACCTCCGGGTTTCGACCTTGCCGACGATGCACGGCGAGTCCGTCGTGATGCGGGTGCTCGACCGCAGTCAGGTGTCGCTCGATCTCGAGCAGATCGGTCTCCGCCCGCGTGAGCTCAGCCTCGTCCGTGCGCTGATCCAGAAGCCCAACGGAATCATTCTGGTGACGGGGCCGACGGGTAGCGGCAAGACCACGACGCTGTACTCCTGCTTGAACGAGGCCAATGACCCCGGTGTGAAGATCATCACGACCGAGGACCCGGTGGAGTACAACATCGATGGCCTCGTGCAGGTGCCGATCAACGACGAGATCGGCGTCACTTTCGCCGCCTGCCTGCGCAGCATCCTGCGACAAGACCCGGACAAGGTGCTCGTGGGCGAGATCCGCGATCTCGAGACCGCGCAGATCGCCGTGGAGGCGAGCCTCACCGGACACCTGGTCATGTCGACGCTGCACACGAACGACGCGCCGTCCGCGGTGACCCGAATGGTCGACCTGGGCCTCGAGCCGTTTCTGTTGACGGCGACCCTGGAAGCGATCGTCGCGCAGCGACTGTGTCGGCGGATCTGTGTGGGCTGCCGCAAAGAGTACGCGCCCACCGACGAGATGCTGATGGAACTCCAACTCAGCCGCTCCGACGTGATGGACAAGCAGTTCTACTACGGAACCGGCTGTAAACAGTGTAACGGCACGGGCTACCGAAGTCGGATCGCGCTCTTCGAGATTCTGGTGCTCAACGATCGCCTGCGCGACCTGATCATGAACGGGTGCTCGACCCAAGAGCTACGCCGGGCGGCTCGCGAGGACGGGATGAAGACCCTGCGGGAGTCGGGGCTGCTCCACATTTACGACGGCACGACGACGATCGAGGAAGTTACCAAAGAGACTCTCAGTTCCGAGTGACCCCGAGCCCGGAACGGGGTAGATTCTGCCGGGTTCCGCCGAGGTCCCTCCCGGGCGGAGGGAACCGTGTCGGGTCGGCGGGTGTCGGGTCGGGGTCAGGTCGAAGGATGGGTCGGCGGTCCGCTCTGGACCGCAGCGCGCACGGGGCGCCCAGGATCGTGCGGGATCGGGAAGAAGCGAAACTCGACAAACAGGGGGCGTCCGTCGACAGGGAAGGTCGGGGCGCGACGAAGGAGTCGTCATGCCAGTGTTCGCATACGAGGCGATCGATACGAGCGGCAACAAGCGGCGCGGCGAAGTCGACGCGAAAGACAAGCAAGATGCGATCGCCAAGACTCGATCCCAGGGGCTGAGGCCCACCAAGATCCAAGAGAAGCGCGGCGCGACTGCTGCCGCGGCTGGCGGCGGAGCGCCGAAGAAGAAGGGCGGCGGCGGCTTCCTGGACCGCGTGACGCAGGCCCAGATCACGCAGTTCACCCAGCAGTTGGCTACCCTTCAGGATGCCGGCTTGCCGATCGTTCGCTCGATGAAGATCCTGTCCGCACAGATGAAGGCCGGGAAGTTCCAGCGGCAGCTGGAGCAAGTCACCGAGGACGTGGAGGGGGGCGCGAGCTTCTCCGAGGCCCTGGCCAAGTTTCCCACGACCTTCGACACGCTGTTCGTCGCGATGGTGCGCGCCGGTGAGGCCGGCGGGGTGCTGGACGTGATCTTGGCGCGACTTTCTGAGTTCATGGAGAAGTCCCTGAAGCTCAAGAAGAAGGTCAAGGGGGCGATGATCTACCCGATCGCGGTCATCATCGTCGCCACGGTCATTCTCGGGTTCATCATGACCAAGGTCGTGCCCCAGTTCGAAAAGATGTTCAACGATCTCGAGCAGGCCCTGCCGGCGCCGACGCAGTTGTTGCTGGCCATGTCGGAATCCGTGCAGTCCTACTGGTATCTGCTCCCGGTCGTCGTGTTCTTGTGCTGGGGCGGGATCCGTTTGATCGCCCGGTCCGAGAAGGGCAGCCTCGCGGTCGACAAGTTCAAGCTCTACATGCCCATTTTCGGGGTGATCGTGCGCAAGTCTACGATCTCCCGCTTTTGCCGCACGCTCGGCACACTGATCGCGTCCGGCGTGCCCATCCTCGAGGCTCTCAACATCGTCAAGGAAGCCGTCGGCAACAAGGTGATCGCCAATGCCATCTCCGATGTTCACGGCTCGATTCGGGAGGGCGAGACCATCGCGGAGCCGCTGGCCGCTTCGGGCGTCTTCGACCCGCTGCTCGTGAACATGATCGACATCGGCGAGGAGACCGGTGAACTCGACAAGATGCTGAACAAGATCGCCGACAACTACGACCTCGACGTCGACGTGCTCGTCGAGTCGCTGAGTAGCTTGCTCGAGCCGGTGTTGATCGTCGGCATGGGTTTGGTCGTCGGCTTCATCGTCATCTCGCTGTTCCTGCCGCTACTGAGCATCATCCAGAAGCTGTAAGCGCCCATTGGACTCCGTCCTGGGTCACGAGGCTCGTTCGCGCGGCCTCGTGACCCAGCGTGGCGGTTCGCAGCCACGGAGGTCCGGGGGCGGCCGCCCCCGTCCGCAGACTTCTGTCGGTCCTTCTTGGGGCTGACCTGCTAGCATGCGGCCATGAACGCAGAGCCTACTTCCGTACCCACCGCCACACTCCTCTCCGAGCGGCTCCTTGCGGAGCTTCAAAGCCCGAACTACGAACCGCGCCGGAGTGCGGAGTTGACCGAACTCTTGGGGCTGCCTCCGAGCGAGGTCGATCGAGTGATCACCGAGCTGCGAGGGCTGGAGCGTCAGGGCCTCGCCTGTAACGTCGACGGGCGCGGCTGGCTGTCTCCGCAGCGAGAGGGCTGGATCGTCGGCCGCTTGTCGATCACGCGGCGCGGCTTTGGCTTCGTCACGCCGGCGGTCGCGGACCGGTGGGGGGACATCTTCATTCCGGAGCGCAAGATCAAGGATGCGCACCACGGTGATCTGGTGTTGGTCAAAGCCGGCAAGCCGAAGGCCGCTGACACCCGTGAAAAGCGCGGCCGCGAGTCGCGCGGGGGCGCGCAGCGCCGGAGCGGCCGATCGCGTCGCCGCCGAAACTCCCCCGAGGCCGCACCTGCCAAGGCGCCCGCCAGTCAGCGCCCGCGACGCGAGGGGCGCGTCATTCACACCCTGCAGCGCTCCGGGCGGGTCGTGGAGGGCATCTTCCGGGCGACCCCCGGTTTTGGCGGAGTGGTGGAGCCTGCGCGGCCCGAGCTGGGGCGGGACATTTCGGTGGCCGCGGGCCGCGACCTGGCGACACCGGATGGGGCTCGGGTCTTGGCCCGCGTGATCGACGGACCTGCGGTCGCCGGCCTGCCCCCCGGCGAGGTGATTCGGGTGCGTGCGGCCGAGGGCTCGTGGCAGGCCGATCTCGAGTTGATCGTGGCCGAGTACGACCTGAGCGAGGAGTTTTCCGCCGCGGCCGAGCGCGAGGCCGCGGCGTTTGACGCCGAGATCGATCCAGGCGAGCGCGCGGCCCGAGTCGACCGCCGGCGTGAGTTGATCTTCACGATCGATCCGCAGGACGCCAAGGACTTCGACGATGCGGTCACCCTCGAGGTCCAGCCGGACGGCGGCTTCCGCCTCGGGGTCTTCATCGCCGATGTCTCCTATTACGTTCGCGAGGGGTCGGCGCTCGACGCGGAGTCGCGCGCGCGGGCGACCTCGGTGTATCTGCCAGGACGTACGATCCCGATGCTCCCGGAACGTCTCTCGAACGACCTTTGTTCGCTGCGTCCGCTCGAGGAACGTTTGGCCAAAGGGGTCTGGATGACGGTCTCGGCTCGCGGCGAACTCGTGGGCTGGAGCGTCGAACGAAGCGTGATCCGCAGTTCCCGGCGCTACACCTACGGCGAGGTGCAGGCGATCCTCGACGGAGAGCCGGCGGCGCCCGGCGAGGAGCCCATCGTCGCCATGATCCACCGCATGGAGCGGTTGCGGGTGCTCTTGGCCGAGACGAGGCAGGCACGCGGCGCGCTCGACCTCGACATTCCGCAACCCCGACTGCTGCTCGACGACGCCGGTGAGATTCGCGAGGTGGCCGAGGTGCCGCGAGATCGCGCCCACAACCTCATCGAGGAGTTCATGCTGCTCGCGAACGAGTCCGTGGCTCGCACTGCGACCGAGCGTTCCATAGCGATCGTGCGCCGGATCCACCCCGAACCCTCCGAGGAGGACCTCGAGATCTTCCTGAAGTTCTGCCGCGAACTCGTGCCTCAAAGTCGGGCGCGTCGGCCCGAAGATCTACCGCGGGTGGTGGCCGCGGTGAAGGGCACCCCGGTCGCGCAGGTGCTCCACCTGGCGCTACTCCGAACGCTCGCGCGCGCGGAGTACGCCGCCGATCCGGGGCTTCACTATGCCCTCGCCCTGGACGAGTACTGTCACTTCACTTCGCCCATCCGGCGCTACGCGGATCTCCAGGTGCATCGCGCTCTGGATCAGGCCTTGTTCGGGGTGGCCGGGGGCCGTGGTTCGGGTCCCGGCGAGTCGCTCGAGGCCTTGGCCCGCCACTGCTCGGATCGGGCCCGGGCGGCGGAGGAGGCCGAGCGCGAACTCACGCGCTTGCGTTCGATCCACTGGCTGCGCGATTTCGTTGGCGAGACTTTTCCCGGGGTCGTCATCTCGGTGGCTGACTTCGGCTTCTTCGTGCGGCTCGACGGCAATCTCGTCGAAGGTAGGGTGCCCCTGCTCGAACTCGAGGACGACTTTTATGAGCTCTCCGCCGAGCGGTTCGAACTCTGCGGGGCGCGAACCGGCCGACGAATTCGGCTCGGGGACCCAGTGTGGGTCGAGGTGCTCCGAGCCGATCCGGTGCGGCGCGAGGTAGACTTCGGGTATCGCGGCAAGAAGCCGATTGCCACGGGGCCGGGCGAGGCCTAGAATGCCGGGCTTCCCTCAGGGAGGCGCGGGTGCGCAACGGCCCCGCACGACCACCGTCGACCCAAACGCAAGGCCGCGGAGCCTCCGCTGGCCCGACGACCGGTGGAGGCACTACCGAAGGCTCGGTGGCGCCGAGGGGCCTTAGATCCGATAGACACGACTGCTGGAGGCAGATCCCAAATGATGGAGTTCTTCAAAGCCAACGAGAAGGTGATCTGGGTAGTCCTGCTCGTCATCCTGGCGCCGAGCTTTGCCGCGACCGGATTGATGCTGCCCGCCTTCCAGCAGAGCCGTGCCAACTACGACGCATACGAAGTCAGCGGCAAGACCCTCAAGTCGGGCGACCTCATGACCCTGCGTGATCACTATGCGCGGGTCCAGCAAGTCACTTACTTCCTCGGCACCGGGACCGTCACGTCGTTGCGGAGCGTGATGCCGGCGACGCCCCGAGTCTTGGAGATCTACATCCAGCTCAACGAGGCCCGCGCACGCGGCCTGGCGGTGAGCCCAGAGGAGCTCGAGAAGGTTGCGCGCCAAGCGGCGAAGAACCTCATTGCCTTGCGCGATGTGCTCCCGGCCCCCGGCACGTCGATGGACAACAACACGTTCATCTCCGCCCTGCGCGAGCGCCAGAAGGTCGTGCGTTTCACCGAGAGCGAGTATCGCGCTGCCTTGCGCGATGAGCGCCTCGGTTTGCGCATGAGCGTGCGCGAGTTCGAGGACCTCATCGCGGAGGCGCTGCTGCTCGAGCAGTTCGCGGGCCTGGCGGGCAATTCGGTCGTCGTGTCCGACAAGGAAGTCTACGACGAGTTCGAGGAGGATTGGCACCGTCGGAAGTTCAAGTTCGTGCGCATCTCTCCGAGCGAGTACCTCGACGAGGCGCGGGCGAGCGTTACGGATGCGGATCTCGAAGCTCGGTGGAACGAGAGTCAGGGAGAAGAGTTTCGACTCCCGAGCCGGCTCGCGCTGGAAATCGCCCAGCTGCCCAAGAACGTCGTGATGCCGACCGAGGACGAGCTACTGGCGGAGTACGAGGCAACCAAGAACGAGCTGTTCCTCAACCCGGATGGGACGTTCAGGCCGTTCGACCAGGCCCGCGGCTTGGTGATGAGTCGCCTGCAAGCCAAGCGCGAGGAAGAGATCGTCACCCAAGCGCTCGCTGAGGGACAGCGTCTCTATGCCGAGGGACGTCGCGACCTGGAGTTGCTCGATCTGTTCGGGGAGCACGCACCGCTCGTCGAGGTGTCGACGACCAAGGCGTTCTCGAGCAGTGAGATCAAGGATCTCCCCGGGTCGTTCCTGAACGGCGCGGTGTTGGCGCCGCTGTTCTACGTTGCGAACTTCAACAACCTCAAAGTCGGCGAGTTCGGCAAGAACACCGTCGTGCCGCAGAGCGGTGGTCGGTATCTCTATCGAATCGCCGAGAAGATCGAAGAGAAGACGCCGACGACCCGCGAGGAAGTCGGTGACCGTCTGCGCGATGCCGTCGCCCGGTCCAAGGCTCTCGAGCTTGCCACGAAGTACCTCGAGACCTGGAAGGACCGCCTCGGGGGCACGGACGTGACCTTCGAATCGCTGGCGGCCGAGAAGAACCTGAAGGTGCACACGACCGAGCCACTCTCGGCGGCCGAGGCGGCGAAGTTCATGGTCGACGGGCGGGCCGTGCCGTCGGCGTTCATCATGGTCCAAGCCGGGTTCGACATCGCGGCGCTCGGCGGTCTGAGCCAGCCCGTCCCCTACACCAACCCGGTCGACGAGGACGACTCGCAGGTCTACCTCCTGCAATTGGCGGAACTCTCGCCCGCGGACCCGGCAGGTTTCGAGCGCCGCGAGCCGCAACTGCGCGGTCAAGTCGAGCGCCGCAAGCGCGAGGCCGCCAACTCGGAGTTCCGGCTCATGGTCTACGACCAAGCGCAAGTGAAGCGCTTGTTCGAGGTCACGGAAGAGACCCCCGGTGACGAAGCGCCTTGAGTCCAGCAAGCCGTGTGGATTTCGGGACTCGTGAGCAGAGGCCGTGACACGAGCCCGTGCCGCGGAGTGCGGTGCGCTTGGACTTCGGCGGCCGCCTCGCTCTTGTTCGACTCCCGGGCCTCGTGATGTCGGTGATCTCGGTGCAGCGAGTTCCCGTGTTCCTCGTGCTCCTCGTGGGGGCCACGCTCGGCTTGCTTCCGACGCCGGCGGGTGCTCGAGACAGCACCCACGAACTCGATCCCGAAGTCGTGGCGCGGGCCGTCGAGGAGTATCTCGCGCGGCGTGAGGCGACGGTGACCCCGGCGACCAACCGGTGGGAGCGAGTGCTCGAGTCGCTCGAGATTTCGGGTGACCTCCGTTTCCGTCACGAGTCGAGCGTGAAGCTCGATCAGAGCCGTGATCGGCACCGCGAACTCGTTCGGGTACGACTGGGAGCTACGTACGAGCTACAGCCGTGGCTCAGCGTCGGCGCCCGCTTGACGACCGGCGCTCGCACGGATCCCAATTCGGCGAACGTGACCTTGGGGAACGGCTTCGACAGCTTCGAAGTCAGCCTCGATCGCGCCTTTGCCAAGTTGACCCCGACACCCGTGCCCGGTGCCTGGTTGATGGCCGGCAAGTTCGCGCATCCCTTCGTGGCCAATCCGGTTTACCCCAGCGTCCTTTGGGACACGGACGTGAGCCCGGAGGGCGTTGCCGCCGGGTACGAGTGGAAAGGCGAGGGATTCCTGCGCGCCGCAGGGCTGACCGGGGGTCAGTACCTATTGCTCGAGCAGTCCGGAGCGTCGGACACTTCGCTGTCCGTCGCGCAGCTGAGCACCTCCTTTGCGCTTTGTGACCGACTCGGCGCACGGACCGCAGTTGGGTACTACCACTATGGGTCGACGCAGCCGGACGGTTCGCGGGCCCTCGTTTCGGACAACCAGGGGAACGCGACTCTCGATCGCGACGGCGACGGCACCCCCGATGCCTACGCGTCTCGCTTTGGCGTGGTCAACAGCGTCGCGGTCGTGACCTCCGAGGTCGCTTCCGTGCCAATCGTCCTGAGCGGCGAGTGGATCGCCAACGTTCGGACGGGAGACCGAAAGCAGGGATGGGTCTGCGGTGCCGCTTTGGGCTCGGCGAAGGATCCGGGGGACTGGCAAGTCTACTACCAGTGGCAAGTCGTCGAGGAAGACGCGCTGTTTGCGGCCGTCGCTAACAACGATTTCGTGCTCGGTACAAACTATCGGGGGCACGTGTTCGGGGCCAAGGCGTGCGTCGCCCAAGACGTGGTTTGTCACGTGTACGCGTTCGCCACGCACCGCGAGCACCGCGGCACGAGCCTGAGCACGAACAGCGAGAGCGCGCAGTGGCGTCTTCGTTTCGACCTCGAGTTTCGCTTCTGAGATCGGCGCGGCCTCGGCCTCGAGCTGTCGGGGCCCGTGACCGCGCGAACCCGGCGCTAGACTCGAGTCAAACGCATTCACGAGCAACGAGCAACTCGAGTACGCGCTGGATTCGGCGCTAGACCTCGATCTTCTCGACTCGGCGCGCGTGGCGTCCGCCTTCGAAGCGGCTGTCGAGGAACACCGCCAGTAGTTCGGCGATGCGCGGGGCGCCGATGACCTTCTCGCCGAAGCAGGCCACGTTGGCGTCGTTGTGAGCGCGCGCGAGTTCGGCCGTGACCTCGTCGGTGATCACCGCCGCGCGCACGTGAGGGTGTCGGTTGGCGGCCATCGCCATTCCTTGGCCGGTCCCACAGACGAGCACGCCGACATCCGCTTTGCCCGACGCAATCGCCTCGGCGACGAGGTGGGCGTAGTCCGGGTAGTCGACGGACTCGGAGGTGGGAGGGCCCAGGTCGATGACTTCGAGGCCACGAGCGGCGGCGATCGCCATAGCGGCGCGCCGGCCTTCGAAGCCAGCATGATCAGAACCAAAAGCGATTCTCACGGTCGCACGACTCTCTCCAGCCACCGTGTTCGGAGTGCCTTCTCGATCTCGGCGGCACATTGAAGGTAGGTCTCCAGGGGCGATCCGACTGGGTCGCCCACACCCGAGTCCGTGATGCAGTGCACCTTGGAGGCGAACGCGGGTTCCCAATCGACGATCTGCCAGAGGTGCCCTGGCCCCATGGTGATCACGATGTCCGCGTTCTCGATCATTTCGCGCCGCAGGCGGCGGGCGCTATGTTGCGCGAGACTCAGGCCCCGTTGCTCCATGGCTTGGGTTGCCCCGGCGCTGGGCGCTCCGCCTTCGAAGGCGGCCACACCGGCCGAGCCCACCGAGTAGCCGTGCTCTGCGAGGTCGGCCGGCGGGATCCCGAGCCGTTCCGCAAGGAGCTGGCGGAACAACGCTTCGGCCATGGGGCTGCGGCAGGAGTTGCCCGTGCACACGAACAAGACACGCGTCCCGTGGAGCGCGCGCCGAATCATGTCGGCTGTGATGAGCCCCTCGCGGAGCACCTCGATCGGCTCGGTGCCCGGCGGCTCGCCGGCGTTGTCGGCGCGCACGCGGACCACGGTCGAAGACTCCCGAATGGGAGCCGGGCCCCCATCCACGAGCCCTGCGATCTGACCGTCGAAGCTGGCGAGAACGCCAGCGGCGTCGTTCGCGGGCGGCCGACCCGAAGTGTTCGCGCTCGTCGCCAGGACCGGGACGCCCGAGAGTCGAATGAGCGTCCGCGCGACCTCGTGTGCGGGCAACCTCACGCCGAGCGTGCGATCACCGACGGGAAGGACCAAGGTGAGCGGGCCTGGCCAATAGACCTCCATGAGGCGGTTCGCGACGGCCGGGATCGTCGGAACCACCCGGTGCACATCCTCACGGTCTGCCACGTGGAGCGTGAAGGCTTTGTCGGAGTTTCGACCCTTGAGCGCGCGCAACGACTCGATCGCCTGCGGGAGGTCTGCATTGACGCCGATCCCGTAGACCGTCTCGGTGGGAAACGCGACCAGTTCGCCGCTCGCCAGGAGCTGCGCGGGCCGCAACAGCTGGGCTGGGTCGAAGTTCGCCGGGTCCACCGTGAAGACCTCGGTTCTCACCGTCCTCCTTCGCCTTGCTCGATCCCGCGCGGGTCGTCGGACCTTGAAGCTACCCCACGGCCCGAGAACCTTCGCACTCGGGCACCGCGGATCCGAACTCGTTCACGCCCACGCCCGCACGGAATGGTCCCGGTTGCGAGCTTCTTCCCGGGCTACCGCGCCGACCGCCATCCGTCGTTGGCCAGCAAGGAAGTGACGCGGGCACGAACCTCACCGGAGACGCCGCTCAGTCCAGCGAGGCGTCCCAGTTCTCGAGGTGCTGTTTGACGCGCGCCATGAACTGGCCGGCCAGCGCACCGTCGACGAGGCGATGGTCGTACGAGAGGCACATGTACACCATACTGCGGACCGCAATGGCGTCACCCTCGATCACAATGGGTCGCTTCTGGATGCCCCCGAGTCCCAAGATCGCCACCTGCGGTTGGCTGATGATGGGGATCCCGAACAGTCCGCCGAACTGGCCCGGGTTGGTGATCGTGAAGGTTCCGCCCTGCACCTCGTCGGGGAGCAGTTGCTTGCTGCGCGCGCGATTCGCGATGTCGGTGACCTTTTTCTGCAGGCCCACGACCGTCAAATCCTGCGCGTTCTTGACGACGGGGACGATCAAGCCGCCGTCCAGGGCCACTGCAACCCCCAGGTTGACCGAGTTGTGAAACAGGATCTCGTCGCCGTCGAGAGACGCGTTCAGGTGCGGAAACTCGAGCAATGCTGCAACCGCTGCCTTCATGAAGAAGGGGGTGAAGGTGAGTTTCACGCCGTGGCGCGACTCGAATCGATTCTTGGTCTGGTCCCGCAGGGTCACGATGCGGGTCATGTCTGCTTCGAAGACCGACTGGACGTGGGCCGACGTCCGGCGCGACTCGACCATGTGCTCGGCGATCTTCTTGCGCATGACCGTCATGCGTTCGACGCGGACGTTCTGCCGCGGAAGGTTCAGCACGGGCAGGGCACTCGGGTGTCCCCCGGGCGCGGTGCTTGGGGCGTGGCTCGCGGGGCGCGGCGGTGTCGCGGCGCCGACGTTCGCAGCCGGTGCGGCCGTGCCCGAATCGAGGAAGGACAAGATGTCGTGCTTGGTGACCCGCCCACCGAGCCCGGAAGCCGGGATGCGCGTCAGGTCGGAAACTCCGTGTTCGCGGGCGATGCGTCGCACCAACGGCGACGAACGAACCGCGGCGTCGCGGCTCGGCGAACCGCCGTGGCTTCCACCGGCACTCGTTGCGGGGGCGTTAGCCGCCGCGGCTTGTGCGGTAGCCGCCGGCTGCGGCGCGGGCACTGACTTCGCCGGCGTCGAGGTCGCTGGGCTGGTCGTGGCTGGCGCCGCAGCGACGGTCGGGGTCGACGCGGTCGCGCTTCCTTGGCCGAGGATGGCGACCACCGTGTTGACTTCGACCGTCGTCCCCTCGGCCACGATGATCTTCTCCAGCACGCCGTCACCGGGTGATGGAATCTCGGCGTCCACCTTGTCGGTTGAAATCTCGAAGAGGGGTTCGTCCCGTTTCACGGGCTCGCCGGGCTTCTTGAACCACCGGGTGAGAGTTCCTTCGGCGATGGACTCGCCCATCTGGGGCATCTTGATCTCGGTCGACATTCCGACTCCTCTTTGGTGATCGCGCGTGTTGCTGAACTTTCGGAACCCGCCTCACCCGGTCGCGCTGTCCTCGCCGGGTTCGGTAGGCCTGGCTGTGCCAACCGGGCCTGGATCCCGGGCCGTTGGAATCGGCTGGGCGTGGCCGCGTGACATTCGATCCGGGAGGATAGCAGATCTGCCGCCCCAGGTGAACGTGGACCATGGGTTACGTTCGAGAGGACGAGGTCACGCAGAGGGTCAGTAGGCGGCGAGTTCGCGGGCGGCCGCGGCGATGCTCTGCGCGTTGGGCAGGACCGCGTCCTCGAGTGGGCCGGCGTAGGGGATCGGCAGATCTGCCGCCGCCAGCCGCCGAACCGGCCCGTCGAGATGCTCGAACGCATGTTCTGCGATGCGCGAGGCGATCTCGGCGCCGGCCCCGCCGGTGAGATTGTCCTCGTGAACGACCAGCACTTTGCCGGTTCGCTTCACGCTGTCGAGGATGGCTTCGCCGTCCATTGGGCTCAGGGACCGCAAGTCGAGCACCTCGCAATCGACGCGGCGTCCAGAGACGGTCTCCTGAGCGAGCTGTTCGGCGGCCGCCAGCGCGCGGTGGACCATTGCCCCATAGCTCACGATGGTCAGGGTCGAACCGGGTCGGCGGACGGCGGCCCGTCCCGGGGGCAACGGCTCGGCGGACTCGTCCAGCGGCTCCTTGAGGGTGCGATACAGCGCCTTCTGCTCGAAGAACAGCACCGGGTCTGGGTCTTGAATGGCGCCGAGGATCATCCGATAGGCATCGCTCGGGGTGGACGGGACCACCATCTTGAGCCCCGGCGTGTTGAGGAAGAAGGACTCGACGTTCTGCGAGTGAAACGGGCCCGCGTGAACCGCGCCGCCGGACGGCCCTCGGACCACGATCGGCACCCCCGTCTGCCACCGGAACCGGCACGTTGCCGCGAAGTTGGTGAGCTGGTTGAAAGCGCACGAGATGAAATCGATGAACTGGATCTCGACGACCGGCCGCAGGCCCGCCATCGCGGCACCGATCGCGGCGCCGATCAGGCCGGTCTCCACGATCGGCGTGTCGACGACTCGTGCGGGACCGAAGCGCTCGAGAAATCCCGCGGTCAGCTTGAAGGCGCCGCCGTACGCGCCAATGTCCTCCCCGAGGAGCACCACCCGTGGGTCCTCCGTGAGTGCGCGCGCGAGGCCGCGACGGAGCGCCTCGATGTAGGTTACCGGCGCAGACTGGCTCACCGTGCCACCAGCACAGACGACGCGTTCGACTCCGTCAGGGGCCTCATCGCAGCAGCTTTCATGACTCCGAGTTCGCGTCTCTCCCGAGCGCACGGCCGGTGCGCCGATTCCGTCGCCGTACTGCTGCGGTCGAACACCTCAGAACACCTCAAAAGTGGATCGCGCCGCCGACCAAACCGTGAGCCGCCTCCAGCATGCCCTCGCCCAGGGTCGGGTGCGGGTGGATGATGTGCGCCAGATCGACGTCGGTCGCCTCCAGTCCCAGGAGGGCGCACGCCTCGCTGATCAGGTCGGTGGCGTGGTCCCCCAAGATGTGAACGCCGAGAATCTCCCCATAGCGCTCGTCCGCGACCAGTTTGAAGAAGCCATGCCGCGCGCGCAGGATGCCGCCCTTCCCAAGGGCGGAGAACGGGAACTTCGAGGTCTTTACCTGGTGGCCTGCAGCCACGGCCTGTGCTTCGGTCAAGCCAATGGACGCTACTTCGGGATGGCAGTAGGTGGCACTGGGGATCCTCTTGGGATCGATGGCGGGCGGCTTCTTCCCGGCGATCGACTCCACGGCCACGATTCCCTCCGCACTCGCGACGTGGGCGAGAAGCGGCGTGCTGCCGACGATGTCGCCAATCGCATACACACTGGGGACGCGCGTGCGCTGCGCTCCGTCGACACTCACGAAGCCGCGTTCGACGGCAATGCCGACTTTCTGCAAGCCCAGTCCTTCGGTGTACGGGGAGCGGCCGACGGCGCACAGCAGCAGGTCGGTGGATAGCTTCTCGGATTGGCCCTTGGCGTCCACGAGCAGTAGCTCGACGCCCTGGTCGTGGGGCTCGGCCTTCTCGAGCTTGGTCGCGACTCGGTAGTCGATGTTGCGTCTCTTGAACGCGCGTTGGAGTTCCTCGGAACAGTCGCGGTCCTCGATGGGAAGTAGGCGATCGAGCATCTCCACGATCACCACCTGCGCGCCGAATGACGCCCACACCGAGGCGAACTCGCAGCCCACTGCGCCAGCCCCCAGCACCGTGACGTGACGGGGCACCTCCGTGAGTTTCAGGGCCTCATCGCTGGTGATGATCCGGGGGTGATCGAACTTCAGGAAGCCCGGCCGGGACGGGACGGAACCGGTGGCCAGGACGATGTGGGCGGCCTCGATCGTTTGGGTCTTGCCGCCCTCGTCTTGCACCTGGATCCGGTTCGGGGACAGCAGCTCCCCGCGCCCCCGAAATGTCTGGACGCTGTTCTTCTTGAGCAGGAACTCGACGCCCGCCGCGTTCTTCTGGACGACACCGTCCTTGAACTTGTTCGCGGCCGGTAGATCGAGCGAGACCCCCTCGACCTTGACTCCGAACGCCTTCGCGTCGCGAGCGCTGTCCAGGACGCTCGCGGTCTGCAGCAAGGCCTTCGTCGGAATGCACCCGCGGTGCAGGCAGGTGCCGCCCGGCTTGGGGTCTTTCTCGACCAAGGCGGTCTTGAGACCGAGTTGGCTGGCGCGGATGGCGGCGACGTACCCGCCCGGTCCGCCACCGACGATGGCGACGTCGTATCTGCCGGCAGTGGTTTCGGCCACGGTGTCCTCTTTCAGTCAGCCCCGTCGGGGAGGTTCGCGTTCGCGCGCAGACTATACCGGGCGCCGCGCCCGCATTTCCAACGCAATGCCGGCAAGTTGCAGGGCCCGTGCCCCGGTGGGGGAGAACCGCGCGCCCCGATCGCGCGCTCCGCTCGGTCGACTCACACGGCCGGGCGGCATTGCGCGACCACGGCCCGCTTTCTAGAATGCCGCGTCCATTTCGGGCCTTCGCCCGCGTGCGGTCGCAACCCGCCGCACCGGGTCCGAACGCCACGCGCACCGCACGCGGCGCGTGCTGACGTCGGTCACTGATCCCGTTGTTCGCGTACGGAGAAGGTCTGGGTCGAACGTCTGGTTCACTGGCCCGCCGCGACGACCTGCTGATTGACGAACTGCTGGCACTCAACGATGACTTGCTGGGGAACTCATGACGACTCGATCGAAAACCAATCGAACCGCGAAACCGCCGAAGTACAAAGGGCTGAGCCCCGAGCAGATGCTGGGGATGTACCGCAACATGGTTGTCAGTCGTGAGGTCGACGAAGAAGAGATTCGTCTGAAGAACAAGGGGCAGATCTTCTTCCAGATCAACGGCGTGGGCCACGAGGCCGTGCTGACCGCCGCCGGTATGGTGCTGCGGCCAGGCCACGACTGGTTCCTGCCGTACTATCGCGATCGAGCCTTGTGTTTGCAGCTGGGAATGTCCCCGTACGAGATGTTCCTGACGGCGTTGGCTGCCGCCGACGAGCCCGCGGGCGCAGGCCGTCAGATGCCGAGCCACTGGGGACACGCCGGACTGCACATCCTCAACCAGTCGAGCTGCACGGGGAGTCAGAGCCTGCACGCGGTGGGCTGTGCCGAGGCGTGGATCAAGGCGCGTGACAACCCGGCCCTGCGAGAGCGAATTCGCGACTGGAATCCCGAGGAAGTCGTCTACATGTCGGTGGGGGATGGGACCACGAGTGAGGGCGAGTTCTGGGAAGCGCTCAACAGTGCGTGCAACCTCAAGGCTCCGGTGCTGTTTCACGTCGAGGACAATGGCTATGCCATCAGTGTGCCAGTCGAGGTGAACACGGCCGGCGGGTCGATCTCACGTCTCGTGAGCGGATTCCCCAACTTGGCGATCTTCCGGGTCGACGGCTGCGACCCGCTCGCCTCGTACGAGTGCTTCGAGAAGGCGGTCGGCGGCATTCGCGCCGGTCTCGGGCCGGCGCTCGTGCACTCGAGCGTCATTCGGCCATACTCCCACTCGCTGTCGGATGACGAGCGTGCGTACAAGACCGACAAGGAACGGGAGCGCGAGCACAAGCGCGACCCGCTGATCACGTTCCCGCGCTTCTTGATCGACGAGGGCATCGCTACCCGCGAGGAACTCGATCGGATCCAAGAGGAAGTGCGAGCCGAGGTGCGCGCGGCGAGTGATCGCGCGGCCCAGCGGCCGCAGCCCGCGGCCGCCACGGTGCTGGACAACGTCTACTCGAACGCCTTCGATCCCACGGACCCAGGCCTCGCGACCGAGCCCCAGGTCGAGGCCGGCGATGCCGGCTCACAGACCTTGGTCGATGCCCTCAACAGCTGCATGCGCGATGAAATGCGGCGGGACCCGCGCATCGTCGTGTTCGGCGAGGACGTCGCGGACGCCAGCCGAGAACAGGTGCTGGAGGAATGCAAGGGCAAGGGCGGCGTGTTCAAGGTGACCCACGGGCTCCAGAAGGAGTTCGGGGGCGCGCGGGTGTACAACTCTCCGCTCGCGGAGGCGAACATCGTCGGTCGTGCCGTGGGTCTGGCGCTCCGCGGCATGAAGCCGGTCGTGGAGATTCAGTTCCTCGACTACATCTGGCCGGCCTACCACCAGATCCGGTCGGAGCTGTCGCTCTATCGATGGCGCTCGAATGGGGCCGACTCCTGTCCGGTCGTCATCCGCGTTGCCAGCGGCGGCTACTTGCGCGGGGGGGCGGTGTATCACAGCCAGTCGGCGGAGGCGTTGTTCACTCACCTGCCGGGGCTACGGGTCGTCATGCCCTCGAACGCGCTGGACGCCAACGGCCTCTTGCGGACGGCAATCCGCTGCGACGACCCGGTCATCTTCCTGGAACACAAGCACCTGTACCGACAAACCTACAATCGGTCGCCGTACCCGGGACCGGACTTCATGATTCCCTTCGGCCAAGCGCGTACGGTGCGTCCGGGGAGCGACTTGACGCTCATCACCTACGGCGCGCTGGTCCAGCGAAGTGTCGTCGCGGCGAAACGCCTGGCGGAGGAGTCGGGCGTCGAGGTCGAGATCCTCGATCTGCGAACACTCAACCCGTACGACTGGAAGTCCATCGCCGAGAGCGTGCGGCGCACGAATCGAGCGCTCGTGGTCCACGAGGAGTCTCGTTCCTGGGGATACGGGGCTGAGATCGCGGCTCGCATTGGCGAGGAGCTATTCGACCACTTGGATGCCCCCGTCCGGCGGCTGGGGGCGGCCGACTGCTACGTGGCCTACGCACCCGATCTCGAGGAGGTGATTCTGCCCCAAGTCGAGGACGTGCTGCGGGAGGCGCTCGCCTTGGCGCGCTATTGAGACGTCGAAAAGGACCCGAGGAGAGGGTGAAATCCTCGGCGTGGCGTGGCATCCTCCCTCTTGCACGAGCTCGATCGAGTCGCGCGTGGACGTTTGGCGCGGCTCGGTCCGAACCGGGGAGGTGCGACCTCGCTTCCCCCGCCCGCGTAGGGTCGTGTTAGCCCGATCGGTTTCGCGAGAGACAGTGCCCGCCCCGGCGACTCGGTGCGGGAGTTCCAGGAGCGGAACACCCGAACAGGAGTTTCATGCCGGCTGAGCCCCAGAATCAGAACTCCTCGGGACCGAACCCGCCGCCCGCCGTGCCGCGATGGAGTCAGCGTGCGTGGGTCTGGGTGTTCCTGTTCTTCGCGCTCCTCTGGGTCGGTTTCGTGTTCTTCCAGAGCGCGATCGGTTCTCAGACCGCAGACCTGACCTACGACCGACTGCTCCGCGAGATCGACGCCGGCAACGTCAAGAGGATCGAGCAGCAGAAGGAGAAGGTTTTCGGGGTCGAGTTCGTCAAGAAGATCGAGTGGCGGCCCGACGGTTTCACCGGCCCGGCGCGCGAGTACGACAAGGCCCTGGTCGCCATCGAACGGGCCCTGCTCGATGACTTGGGCGCCATGTGCAAGCAGCACGGATTCGAACTCGAGTTCACGCGCTCCGACGCGCAGATCTTGCTGATCACCCTCGCGCAGTTTCTCCCGATCCTGCTGTTGGTCGGCATCTTCTGGTTCATGACCAGTCGGGTGCGCCGGCAAATGGGGCCTGGGATCTTCGGCCGCTTCACGTCGAATCGCGCGAAGCGCTACGAGAAGGGCGCTCAGTCGGTCACCTTCGAAGACGTTGCGGGACTGCGCAACGTGAAGAAGGAACTAATGGAGATCGTCGAGTTCCTCAAGGATCCCGACCGTTTCACGCGTCTCGGCGCCAAGATCCCGAAAGGCGTGTTGCTGGTCGGGCCGCCCGGCACCGGTAAGACGCTGCTCGCGCGTGCGGTGGCCGGCGAGGCCGGGGTCCCGTTCTTCTCGATTTCCGGTTCCGAGTTCATCGAGCTCTTCGTCGGCGTCGGCGCGTCGCGTGTTCGCGAGTTGTTCGACGAAGCAAAGAAGGCCTCGCCTTGCATCATCTTCATCGACGAGATCGACGCCGTCGGGCGTTCGCGCGGGACCGGCTTGGGCGGCGGTCATGACGAGCGCGAGCAGACTCTGAACCAGATCCTCAGCGAGATGGACGGCTTCGAGACCAATCAGGCGATCATTGTGCTCGCCGCGACCAATCGCCCGGACGTGCTCGATCCGGCGCTCGTTCGGCCCGGGCGCTTCGACCGCCAAGTCGTGGTCGAACGCCCCCAGCGGGAGGGCCGCCGAGCGATCCTCGAAGTACACACGCGCAAGATTCCGCTCGCCGCCGACGTGGACCTCGACGTCATCGCCCGCGGCACGATCGGTTTCTCGGGCGCCGACCTTCAGAACCTCGCCAACGAAGCCGCGCTCATGGCAGCACGCTCGGGGCATGAGGAAGTGACCGCCGACGATTTCGACGTTGCCAAGGACAAGATCTTGCTCGGAACCAAACGTGATGAGGCGATGACCGAACACGCCAAGCGGGTCACGGCCTACCACGAGTCCGGGCACGCGCTCTTGGCCATGCTGCTGCCGGGCGCCGATCCCGTCCACAGCGTGACCATCGTGCCGCGGGGGCGGGCCATGGGGGTTACGCAGCAGCTCCCGTCCGAAGAGATGAACAGCTACTCCCGGACCTACCTGATCCACCGAGCCATCATCTTGTTGGGAGGGAGAGCGGCCGAGGAACTCGTGTTCAACGAGTTCACTACCGGAGCCGAGCACGACCTCGCGACGGTGACGAGCATGGTCGAGCGCATGGTCTGTCGGTGGGGCATGAGCGAGAAGCTGGGCCCGGTTTCCCTCCGGCGCGGCGAGGAGCACGTGTTCTTGGGGCGTGAGCTCGGCGAGCAGAAGCACTTCAGCGAGCACACGGCGATGCTGGTCGACGACGAGCTGCGGCGAATCCTCGACGACTGCTACCGGCGCGCGCTTCAGCTGCTGACCGAAGAGCGCGCACGACTCGAGAAGTTGGCGAGCGCCCTCCTCGAGAGAGAGGTTCTTGCGGACGTCGAGATCTACTCTCTGCTCGACTTGCCGTTCCCACACAAGACCGACGGGTCCCCAGAGCCGCAGGTGTCCGCCAAGCGCTCTTGAGCATGGATTGCCCAACATCTCGGTGTTCACCTGCAGCCGATTGCGGCGGTCAGGTGCAACGGCTTGTTCGGCCTCACGTGCCGCACCTGCTCCCACGACAGGTCGCCACTCGCGAACATCCCTCGCAGCCCCGGCAGCCGGCCGAGTCGGCAGCCGCACCACCGATCTGGCCGATCCGCCGGAAGGGACCCTGATTGTGCCGGTCGTCGAGCTAAACACCTTGATCGAAGCACCGATTGAGCGGGTCTTCGATCTCTGTCGCAGCGTCGACGCGCACGTCGCAACCGCCCGAGCAACCGGTGAGCGACCGGTCGGTGGAGTGACGACGGGACTGCTCGCTCTCGGTGATCAGGTGACGTGGTCAGCGCGTCACCTCGGTTGGCGTTGGCGGGTCACCAGCCAGATAACGGCATTCGATCGTCCGCGACACTTTCGTGACTCAATGGTGTGCGGCGTGTTTCGCCGCTTCGACCACGATCACGAGTTCGTGCCGCGTGGCGAGGCGACACTGGTGCGCGACGTGTTCGACTTCACGAGCCCGTGGGGATTCCTGGGCCACCTTGCCGATGCCCTCGTGGTCACTCGGCACATGCGGCGATTCCTCATGCGACGGATGGAAGATCTCAAGCAAATCGCGGAGTCGGAGGCATGGGTTCCGTATCTGCCAGAGGTCCGACAGGACGCAGGCTCCGACGAACACCCTGGAACAGCGGGCCGACGATGAGTAACTCAGGCCGCATGGACGGGCATGGACTTGGAGAAGCAGATCGCGGGCCGAGGGACCCGGATCGTCGACCGGACGGCCCTGGATCGAGCAATTTAGGCCGGGCCACTTCCGTCGGTCGGAGACGAGTCGAGCCTCAACCGAACTGCTCGCGGCCGAAGGGTATGCGGACCCTCGTTCTCCGCGTCCTCGAGACTTCGCTGCGCAGCGACGTGGACCGGCCAAGCCCCGAGTCACTTCATGCGCCACGCCCGCTGCCGATGGCGAGCCGCAGGACCTCCCCGTCGTCTGCGCTGGAGCCTTCCTCGGCGAGCCGCGCGAACGCGTGCTCGATTCTCCCGAACGCTTCCGACCTCCGGTAGCCGAGGCGAACCAAACCCTGCGCGAGCGCTTCGATGCGCTGCGTGTCTGCGTTCGTGGACATCGGGTCGCGGGGTCTGGGGGAGTGGGATGGCTCACTGCCCGTTTGACCATCGAGTCCATGGACCTCGCTCACCAGCGACCGCAACCGCTCGTGCAGCTGGCGCGCGCATCGAAGCCGCGTCGCGTCGCTCCAGGGCCGAGGTCTCCACTCGAGGCCACCGTCGACGGTGCCCGACACCTCGAGCCGATCCGCGTGGATCAGTGCGTGGCAACGGTCACACACCGCGACCTCGTTCGCGAGCACGGTGCGGCCTCCGCGAGCCCGGAAGATGATGTGATGCGCGTGCAGTCGGCGCCTCGACCCGCAAGCCGGGTTCGCGCACCGTGCCCCGTCGCGCAGGATCACCTTGCGCGATAGCGCAGCGGAGTTGGGCGCATCGCGAAGTCTCTCGGCAAGTGGTTCGGTGCACTTCCGCGGGCGTCGAGGGTCTCCCTTGTTCGCACCCGAAGACTCAGCGATGAAGCCGGCGTCCAGCACGATCACCGAGAGACATGGCCGACCTTCTCGAGAATTTCATGGTAGAAACACTTGCTGGACCGCGGACACGCAGCTAGTTTCTCGGCCAGCCCGCCACACCAGCGAGACCATTACCCGACGATGGACCCTCAGCCACGGAGGCGACGAATGCTGAAGAAGACGAATGTCCGCCACCCCGCTTGCAGCCGGTTCCCGCTCCCGTTCCCTTCACGTCTCCGTCTCGTCTCGGTCTCGGATCGGATCGAAGCTGATCCTCGCGCGATGACGCGCTCTGCCGCGCGTACCCCGCGCGGGCCCTCCTACCCCGCCCCGACACTCGAGGCCCTCGTCCCGGTCGCGGCCGATGTTGCGCACTCACGGAGTGCAGCCGTTTCCGGCGTACGGTCCATCGTGCTGCTCGTCGCGTTTCTCTCGTTCCTTGCGTGGCCGGCAGCGCGCGCGACGGCGCAGATGCAGGCGGGCCGAGTGACGAGTGATGGGACCTTGGAGCTGATCGACGTCGATGGGGACGGTGTGAACACCTTCGGGGACCGGGATGTCGTCCTATGGTGGATCTTCAGTGGTGGCGACGTGTCGCTGCTTTGGGAGGCCCTCGCGGAGGCTCGACCGGGAGCGGGCGGTCTCTACGACCTCTCGGGCTGGCTCAGCAGTCCGGAAGCGCAGCTCCCGTCCGGGGCATCTGGGGCCGCTGGCGCAGCCGCCGTGGCGGCCGCAGCGGGCGGCGGTGGTGGGGCGTGTCCGTGTCCTGTGGGCTCACCGGAGTGCGAGACGGATCCCGCGCTTCTCGACTGTGAGTTCATTCGCGGCGATGCCAATCGGGACTTTGCGGTGAACGTCGCGGATGTGACGTTCATACTCGAGCACTTGTTCCAAGGCGGACCTGTGTGCGACCAAGACGCCACGGACGTGAACGACGACGGCTCGATCAACATCTCGGACGCCGTGCGGTTGTTGGACTTCCTCTTCAGCGGCGGTGCTCCAATCGTGGCGCCCTGGCCTGCCCCTGGCCTCGATCCGACGGTCGACTCACTCAATCTTGCCTGCAGTGACTTCGATTTGGGTTCGGTCGTGAGTGCGGTCTGTGACGAGAGTCGCGCGCGCTGGGAGGGCCTCTGCTTCTTGGATGAGCCGCCCGAGCAGATGGGGGACTCGTCCGGAACCGGCGGACCGGGCGGTAACCCGTTCGCGTTCTCCGGTAAGCACGTCTGCATGCCCCCCGACTATTGGTGGTTCCACAAGCCGATCATCACCAAACCAGCGGGTGGTGGCGGTGGGGCGGCAGCGGGTGGCAGCGCTCCGCCTCGTCTGCCGCCATTTCCGGGGGCCGGTGGAGAGTGTTTGAACTTCACGTGCCCCGAGGCCTCGGGGGGATCGAGCCTCGACCCCTTCGCGATGTTCTCGATTGGTCCCGGCACGGACAACAACGCGGGCTTCGAGTCGGTTCTGGGACATGGTTCGGGCGACGCGAGCGTGAGCGACGGTTGGCAGGATCTCTGCAACCTCGTGGGTTTCCCCAAGTACGGGATCCTCGATGAGAATGGTGTGGAGTGGGCCTCCGGCGGTTACCACTTCAGTCGCTCCTACTTGGAGCTACCCGGCCGGGGCATGGACTACTCGTTCTCGGTGACCTACCGTTCGCTGCCTTACTTCGCGGCGGCGTCGGGGGCGCTGGGAATGGGCTGGGACCACTACTACTTTCAGCGGCTCCAGCCTTGGTTCACCTGCGACGGCCCGAGTGCCGGCTTCCTGCGGGTGGTCGAGGGCCAAGTCGAGTACTACCGAAACTCTCCCAGCGCGACCGACCTCTACCTGCAAGTGAACGAGGGCTACAACCGCCTCGCGGTGATCCGTAACTCGGGGAACGCCGAGTCGCTGGTGGTGCGCACGCCTGGCGGGATGCTGTTCAGTTACTGCCCGTTCTCCGCGGGCGGTAGCGAGTTGGAGCGTCAGCGAGGGGGGCGCCTCCAGTTCATTCGCGATCGACACGGCAATCAGATCACCTGTTTCTATGAAGCCGTGCCGGGGATCCCCAACCGCGAGCGATTGGCGAGCGTGGTCGATACCCTGGGGCGAGTCATCGAGTACGACTACTGGGACGACGATCCCAATGATCTCGACGACTTCAACTACAGCACCTTCGGTATCGGCGCGCTGCTGAAGTCGGTCACCTACGGTACGCGCCAGGTGCTGATTCGCTACGACGTCCCCGAAGAGGGGAAGGGGTGGCCTGGGGAGTTCTGGGAGCCGTATGTGGGCCCTGCGGTCCTGCTCTCGGAGATCCGCGGGCCGGCCGTGACCCTGGTGCCGCCGGGCGGTACGCCGCATCCCGGCGAGCGCTTGCATTTCGACTACCGTTCCCACTTCCGCTTGGGCGAGGCGACGGTGGTGCAGCAGAGCGTTTCGATCGATCCCATCACCCAGAGCGTAGATCCCGCGAATCACCTCGTTCCCAATGCGGGTAGCCAGTTCATCATTCCGCTCCTCACCCACATCTACGCCGAGGACGGCGTCGATCTCGACAAGCCGTTCCTACGCATCAAGTACGATGACAAGAAAGCCAGAGTCACGGAGACGCTCTACGGCGATGTGACCGCCTACCAACTGGCGCTCGAAGCTCAAGTGCAGATGCACTGTGACGCGGGCGGCGGGATGGAGTTCGCGGACACCATCCTACAGCTCATGGAGGAGGTCCGCGGGGGCACCACGACCTACCAAGCGTCGGAGTTTCCCGGCAAGCATCCGTGTTCCGCCTCCGAGGTTGCGATCGGCCAAGCGGAGACTTTTCTGCGGGTGACGCGGATCAATGCCGGGGGCGGGATTCGCACGGCGAACTTCGATGCTTCGGGTTCGCTCCAGAGCGTGATTCAGCCGAAGGGCTGGGTGTTCGGGGGCCACGGGCGCCTCGAGGCGTGGGAAGGGCGTCTGCAGCAGGCTGAGGACGTGTCCACGGTGCTCTACGGTCCCAGCGGCGAGCCGCTGCCCTGCTCTGAGCCGTGCACCTGGGCCACGTACTACAAGCGCAACGCCAAAGGCCAACCGATCCTCACCGTTTATCCCAACGGCAACTGTGTCGCGACCGAGTACGACGAAACCACAGGGGGTGTGACGACGGAGCACGCGTTCGGCGTCACGCGGCTCATCGTCAGTTCACCGCGACCCTCCGCGTGGGGCGGACACTTCGTTCGCTTTCTCACCTTCGAGCCCGACGCCGCCAGTGGCTACCTGACCCTGACGAAGAGGCGCTTCGAGCCCATCTTCGCGCAAGTCATCGAGGAGTGGGATCCCAGGAATCCCGATGTCGTCGCGCCGGGTACTTGGCAGAGCGGCCAGCCCGGCTACTACGCCTACGGGAACCAGTCAGCCACGAACCTGCGCACCCGCTCTTACCTGGACTATCAAGTAGCCGGAGCGCTCCCCGCTTCAGTGCAAGCGCTCGTCGATGCTTTCGGCTTACCGACGCCCGGCATAGGGGACTATGCCTTCGCGGACTCGCTCCCGACGGGTCTCCAGTCCGGGTCGGACGGCAATGTCGTCGGCGTTCGGTTTCCGGAGACGACGCGACCGGACAACTCGACGAGCGGCGAAGCCATCCAGGTGTACCGCTTCGGCCCCGGAGGACGATTGCTCGTCGAGGTGAACCCCGAGGGGGTAGCCACCACCTACGACTACTACTCGAGCGCCGACCCTGGGAATACGGGCGAGAGTCTCAGCGTCGTCGCGAGTCCGTACCCCGCGCTATTGGGTCAGTCCGACATGAATTGGCCAGGGGCCCAGGGCGGGTTCCTGTCGAGCACGACGGAGGATGACCCGGCCTGGGCGCTCCCGCGGGGTACGGACCGCGTCACGCCTGAGCCGGCCTCGACTGTCGGCCGACAGACGACCTATGGCTATGATATCTTCGGCAACACCACCGTGGTGACCGATCCTCTCGGTCGCGTGCGCACGAAGTACTTCGATGAGCGTAACCGTGCGTACCGCGAGGTCGACCCGCTCGGATTCGAGAAGCTTCTGTACTATAGCGCGGCCAGCAAGCTCATTCGGGAGGAAGTGCAACACGGCTGGGTCGACTGGGACGGGACCGCGTTGCCGGGCGGCCCCGAGATCCTTGCCGATGACGGGGTCACACGCCTCGTTCCCGAGCGCTGGGTCACCGCGTACAAGTACGACTTCGCCGGCAACCTGGTTGCGCGTTCCGAGACTTATCGACTGGGAGGCGTGCTCGCTGAGGCCGAAGCCCGTACGTGGCTCTACTTCTACAGCATCGACCAGCAGCTCATCGAGGAGGTCGACCCACGGGGCTACATCACCAACTACGCCTACGACGAACGTGGGCTCCTTCGTTTCAAGCTCGTGGGCAACAATGCGAGCACGGTTCCAACACCGCCGGTGTATCTTGGCGGGCCGGGCTTCCCGGAGAACGGCACCCTGAGTGGTTATGGCCAGCCATCGCTCATGGCGACCGGGGTTCCGGCCTCCTTCAACGTGGACCCCTTGGCCTCATTCAAGGTCTACGGCTATGACGGCGGCGGCAACCTGGTTTGCGAGAGTGACGCGGTCGATCACGGCAACTCAGGTGGGCTGTTCGGCGACCTGATCACGTACCACTACGACGAGTTCGACCGCCTGGTGCAGGTGTCCCGACCCAACGGTGCAATCGAGACCACCATCTACGACCCCGCCGGCAACGTGGTTGTGAGCCGCGTGAGCGGACTCGGACTCGACTCGAGCGAGGTGCAGCCCTTTGCACAACCGCTCGACGTCGAGGGAGCGATGTCTTTCCGTACGCTGGCGGAGACGCACTACGAGTTCGATGAGCGCAACCGGCAGGTGCTCGTGCACGCCCAGCTACTCGATGCGACCGGCGGCGTGGTCGACACCGCGACGACGGCGTCGCACTTCGATCGCATGGGTGCGGTCACGCGCGTCGATGATCCGGCGGGGAAGATGCTGCTCACCCGCTACGATCGCCTCGGACGCAAGGTCCGGAGCGCGAGTGGAGCCGTCGCTCGCACCGCGGACTTCGCGCAGACCTGGTCGGACGTGGAAACCTACTACGACCTGGGTGATCGTGTGATCGAGGAGCGGATCACTGAGCGTGAACTCGGAGTCGGTGGCGCGCTCGTGTCGTCGGCGGTGTACTGGAGTACGCACGCTTACGACCTGCTCGACCGCGTGCTGCGCACGGTGGACACGTTGGGCCAGGCCGCCCGGTTCCGCTACGACGCCCGCGGTCACGTCGTCGAGTCGACGGATGCCCGCGGACCCGCCTCCTTGGAGGTGGTCACGCACCGTGATCTCAGCGTCAGTCCGCCGCTCAACGATCATGGCAATGTGACCGCGCGAACCTACGACCGGTTCGGGCGCGAAGTCGAGGTCGCTCGAGCCATGACCTTGAGCGGCGAGGGCGGGAGTCCGCTGGCGGATCTCACGCACCCGCAACTCCCGGGCGAGGTGATTCACGACGAGTGGTTGATCACGCGCGCCGCGTACGATCTCGTGGGTCACGTGCTCGCGCAGACGGACGCTACCGGCCGGGTCACCCAGTACGAGTACGACGGCCTGGGGCGCTTGATCCTGACGACCCACTCGAGCGGAGCCACCGAGTCCTATGAGTACGACAACGACAACCTGCGCACGGCCCAAGTGGACGAGAACGGCACGCGCATCGAGTTCGAGTATGACGATAGCCATCACGAGGTGCGCCGTGACATCGTGAGCGCGGGCCGCGCGGTGGGATCCGGGGCGTACCAACGGCGCGCTTACGACGATTTGGACCGGGTCGTGTGGGCGTTCGACTCGAACGTGCTCGGGAGTTCCGTAGACGACCACACCTGCACGATGGTGTACGACACCCTGGGCCGAATGACGCACGAGTACTTCGACGACGATCTGCAAGACAAGGTGGTGAGCGAATACGACGGCGTCGGCAACAAGACCCGACTCGTGTACCCGTGGAGTGGTGAGGATCTGTCCATCGGGTTCGATGATCAGCACCGCGTTTCGTGGATCTCGCGGGACGCTGGCGCCACGAACGCGGTGACCTACACCTACGCCGGCAGCACGCGACGGGTGCTCACCCGTGCCATGACGGCGGCCGGCACCGGGATCTTGACGACGGCGACCTACGACGCGGTGGGCCGTGGATCGACCCTCGAGCACCTCGTCGGCGGAGCGCTCGGGCAGCGCTTCGAGAACGTCTTCAACCGCGCGGGTCACCGTGTGTCGGAGAGTCGCACGTACGGCATGCAGCCGGAACGTGAGGACATGTGGAACTACGACAGCGCGAACCGGCTGGTCGGGGAGTGCGAGGGCATCGTCGCGGGCGATTGCCAGACGGGTGAGCAGCGAGCCTACTGGCTCGACGGCGCCGGCAACTGGCGCGTGCTCGCGAAGACGCTCGGCGGTACGACGACGACCGACCTGAACGAGATCGGTGCGCGCAACGAGTACACGAGCTTCGAGGGCGAGAGCTATAGCCACGACGCCGCGGGCAACCGTACGGCCGCGCCCGGTGACCGTACGTACGTGTACGACGGGCAGAAGCGCCTGGTCGCGATCGAGCGCGAGCTGCCGGGGGGCGGCACGGAGACCGTGGCCCAGTACGAGTACTTCGCGGACCACCGTCGCGCCCGCAAGGAGCTGGGCGCGAGCGGGGTCGGCCTCCGCTACCTGTACGATGGCGCGCGACTGCTCGAGATCGGCGTGGAGCTGGGCCTGGGCGTTGCCCCGCAACAAGCGTTCATCTACGGCGGTGGGCGCGGGGTGGTGCTGCGCCAGGACTTCGCGTCGGGGCAAGACCACGCTTTCCTCGCCGACCCGCTGGGCTCGACCACCGGTTTGGTTGGCGCCGCCGGCCTGGTCGAGACCTACGAGTACGACGCGTACGGGCAAGTGACCTACGGCGACGCTCAAGGTGTCGCGTACGCGCCAGGTGCGCAGGCGTCGCTCCACGGTAACGACATCCTCTACGCGGGCTATCTCTACGAGAGCGAGGTCGCGCACTACTGGCTGCAGTTCCGGGTGTACGACCCGCACACCGGTCGCTTCCTGACCATCGACCCGATCGGCGTGTGGGGCGACACGGCCAACTGGGGGAATGGGTACGGGTACGGCGGAGCCAACCCGCTGAGCGGGTACGATTTCATGGGGCTCGGTTGGCTAGCGGACCTCGCGGGTGGCCTGATCGACGGCGCCATCTCGGGAGCGACGTTCGGGTTGGTGGAGACCACGATCGGTGCGCAGCTCACCGGCGCCGACACGAGCAGCCTCACCTACCAGGCCGGCAGCGCCGTCGGCAACGTCGTTGGCGGGGTAGCCGTCAGCGCGGCGACCGGTGGCGCCGGTGGCGCGTTGGGGGTTGCGGTCAAGGGCGCGCAAGCGCTCGGCAAGGTGAAGGACGTCGTTGACGGGGCGACCGCGGCGGTCGAGGCCGGGACTGCGGTGGCCAACGGTGAGTCGATCACCGGCGCGGTCACCGGCGTCGTGGTATCGGCCACGGTCGGAGTGGTGGCCGGGAAGGCCCTGGGCAAGGCCCGCGGTCGCGGCAACAGCGATGCAGACGGTGGGGCGCCGCGCGATGCATCGGACAAGCCCGCGCCGCCCCCGACGACAAGCCCGGAGCCCGCCAAGGTGGACAAGGTCGCACCGTCCGACCCGCCGAGCGCGAACGTCGATGCGGGTGACGCGGGCGGCGGACCAATGTGCTTCCCCGCCGGCACCCTGGTCGCGACGCCCGCGGGCGATGTGCCGATCGAGGAAATCGCGGCAGGCTGCGTCGTCTATGGCTACGATGTCGAGACCGGCCAGGTGGTGGAGCGCGAGGTCGTTCGAACCTTCGAGAACGTGACGTCCTCGTGGGTGGACATCGAGCTCGATGGCGAGATCGTGACGGCGACGCCGGAGCACCCGATCTGGGTGCAGTCCGAGCGCGACTGGGTGCCGGCCGCAAACCTGCGCCCGGGAGTGACCCTCCTCTCGCAATCCGGTAAGCTGCAGGTCGTTCGGGACGTCCGGACCCGCGAGCTGCACGTGCCCGAGCGCACGTTCAACTTCGAGGTCCAGGAGGTGCACGACTACTTCGTCGGTCGACTCGCGGTTTTGGTGCACAATGTGTGCCCGGGGGCTCCAAACGGGGGAGGCGGTGGTTCGGGCGGACGAATGACACCCGACCAGGAGGCTCTGAAAGACATTGTCGATGAAGCAAGCCTTGGCGGGCGGAAGCCGTTGTCAGTCGACGACGCCGAAACGGTCTTGGATTGGGCCGATGAGGTCGAGTATCCGGGCGTCCGCGCGAGCCCGAACGATGTGACAGGCAACCACCCTGGCACTCAGTGGGATGGAAAACCGCACATTCATGTACCGAGTGCCGGTCGAGGGGGGCATGTACCCGTCGATCCTGGCGTGAGTCCAAGGAACTGATCTGTGAACGGACGAGCAAACGGCTTCATGCTGGTGCGAACGCCGGAACGAAACACGGATCTACTCGATTCGGCCGGCGGGCCCATCTTGGTTGCTGAACGAGCCTATTGCGGCGTCGATCGAATGGCGTGGGCCGATCTAGACGAAGTTCATTATGGAAGGCGGGCAGACGAGGCCGTTGAGGCGCAGTGGCAACGCCTCCGGTCCTTGAATCGGGATCTCTCAGGACTCCGATTGCTGCCCGGCGCTAGGGAAGCCTGGAAGGTCAAGTCGCAGCTAGCCTCGATTGACCCCATGCTGTCCTCGGCCCTTGAAGTGATTTCAATCTGGTCCCCGGAGCTTGTTGAACTAAAAGGCGAGCTCCACTGCGATGCTCCAATCTCCCTTATTGGCTACGATGCTTTTGCTCTGGGAGAATGGTCTCTCGTGGCAGCTGGGCTGTTTGGAGGGCAGGCCCTCCACGCCGAATGGGCGTCCAGGCTGAACGAGTTCGGGCTGTTGAGAGATAAAGATGAGGTTCGAGAGTTCGCCGCGGCCTATGCCAAGGAAGCGAGAGAGAATCGCCTGGAGGAGCTTCAATCAGAGGCGAAGGTAGTCAGTGTCGCTGTCTCCCGTGTTGAGGAACCCTCGACTGTCAGTTGGGGTTAGGGCGAATATTCGTGGACGTTCTCTCATCTCGCCCGCCCCACGATCGACGCGACCGAAGAGCGGCGACAGTGACGCGCCAGCCCCCTTTGGCCTGTGACACTTGGAGCTAGGGAGTCGCGATCGAGTGAGGTCATCTCAACCCCCTCACGATCCCGCCTCAATAGTGGCCCCCAGGCACTCGATGCTGGATGTCATGACTTTGCGAGTACGGTTCCCACGCCGCCCCCGTATCTCGGCGGTGTCGGATTCCCCGAGAACGGCACTCTTCGGGCTACGATCCAAGGTCCCGCCCCGGAGTAGGGCCCGAAGGGAACGTGGAGGTTCGGTTGTGGCCTTGGAGAGGCAGCTCGCGCCTTCTGTTAGCACAGAGTCGTGCCCAAGCGTGCTGACCGGGTGGCGCTTCGCGAGGTTCGTGGCCTTCTGAGCGGTGCCGCGGAGGGGTTTGGCGGTCGGGGCTGCACGAACGGACTCCCTCGAGATTCGCTGCGCAGCAGCGGGACCGGCCAAGCCCCGAGTCACTTCATGCGCCACGCCCCACGCAGATGGCGAGCCGCAGGACCTCCCCGTCGTCCGTGCTGGAGCCTTCCTCGGCGAGCCGCGCGAACGCGTGCTCGATTCTCGCGAACGCTTCCGGCTTCCGGTAACCGAGGCGAAGCAGACCTTGCGCGAGCGCTTCGACCCGCTGCGTGTCTGCGTTCGTGGACACCGGGTCGCGGGGTCTGGGGTCGCGAATTGCTTCGTTGTCCACTCGGACCTCGGTTTCATGGGCTTCGCCCACCAGCGACCGCAACTGCTCGCCGAGCTCACGGGCGCATCGAAGTCGCGTCGCGTCGCTCCAGGGCCGAGGTCTCCACTCGAGGCCACCGTCGACGGTGCCCGACACCTCGAGCCGATCCGCGTGGATCAGTGCGTGGCAACGGTCACACACCGCAACCTCGTTCGCGAGCACGGTGCGGCCTCCGCGAGCCCGGAAGATGATGTGATGCGCGTGGAGTCGGCGTTTCGACCCGCAAGCCGGGTTCGCGCACCGTGCCCCGTCGCGCAGGATCACCTTGCGCGATAGCGCAGCGGAGTTGGGCGCATCCCGAAGTCTCTCGGTAAGTGGTGCGGTGCCGGCTTCCTTCTCGGCCGGCGATCCCTCCTCTGACGAGGCGTCGCCGGTAGAGCTGTCTCCGGTAAAGCTGTCTCTGGTCGAGGTGTCCTCGATTGAGACGCCCCCAAATCGGACGTCCCCGGTCGAGATGTCCACGGTGTCTGCGGCCGCAGACAGTCTGGCGATGCGATCGGGCTCCACGCTCACGCGACCGTCTTCGGTCTGGACCGATGCGGCGCGACACTCGCGGCACGAGTGATAGACGATGGCCTGCGCGGGTTTCGTCCGCCGTCCCGCGTCACCTGCCGGTCCTGCTGAGAGCGGGATCCTCCCAGCGAGAACCGCATCCGCCCAGCGGAGCAGCGTCGGGCGCGCGTCGCCGTCGCCCTCCGGCTCGTCCTCCCCAAGCGCCTCTGCCACGAGCGCGAACGCTGCCCGCACACGCTCCTTCTCCTCGAGCGTCACCTCGATCGACAGCTTGGTGACGAGATTCGGCAGTCCGTTTCGCTTCTCGCGCGGCGCCGCGCGCCAGGTGCGCAGGCGTCGCTCCACGGTAACGACATCCTCTACGCGGGCTATCTCTACGAGAGCGAGGTCGCGCACTACTGGCTGCAGTTCCGGGTGTACGACCCGCACACCGGTCGCTTCCTGACCATCGACCCGATCGGCGTGTGGGGCGACACGGCCAACTGGGGGAATGGGTACGGGTACGGCGGAGCCAACCCGCTGAGCGGGTACGATTTCATGGGGCTCGGTTGGCTAGCGGACCTCGCGGGTGGCCTGATCGACGGCGCCATCTCGGGAGCGACGTTCGGGTTGGTGGAGACCACGATCGGTGCGCAGCTCACCGGCGCCGACACGAGCAGCCTCACCTACCAGGCCGGCAGCGCCGTCGGCAACGTCGTTGGCGGGGTAGCCGTCAGCGCGGCGACCGGTGGCGCCGGTGGCGCGTTGGGGGTTGCGGTCAAGGGCGCGCAAGCGCTCGGCAAGGTGAAGGACGTCGTTGACGGGGCGACCGCGGCGGTCGAGGCCGGGACTGCGGTGGCCAACGGTGAGTCGATCACCGGCGCGGTCACCGGCGTCGTGGTATCGGCCACGGTCGGAGTGGTGGCCGGGAAGGCCCTGGGCAAGGCCCGCGGTCGCGGCAACAGCGATGCAGACGGTGAGGCGCCGCGCGATGCATCGGACAAGCCCGCGCCGCCCCCGACGACAAGCCCGGAGCCCGCCAAGGTGGACAAGGTCGCTCCGTCCGACCCGCCGAGCGCGAACGTCGATGCAGGCGACGCGGGCGGCGGACCGATGTGCTTCCCCGCCGGCACCCTGGTCGCGACGCCCGCGGGCGATGTGTCGATCGAGGAAATCGCGGCAGGCTGCGTCGTCTACGGCTACGATGTCGAAACCGGCCAGGTGGTGGAGCGCGAGGTCGTTCGAACCTTCGAGAACGTGACGTCCTCGTGGGTGGACATCGAGCTCGATGGCGAGATCGTGACGGCGACGCCGGAGCACCCGATCTGGGTGCAGTCCGAGCGCGACTGGGTGCCGGCCGCAAACCTGCGCCCGGGAGTGACCCTCCTCTCGCAATCCGATAAGCTGCAGGTCGTTCGGGACGTCCGGACCCGCGAGCTGCAGGTGCCCGAGCGCACGTTCAACTTCGAGGTCCGCGGCGTTCACGACTACTTCGTCGGTCGACTCGCGGTGTTGGTGCACAATGAGTGTGACGATGCCCCAAACAGGACATTGAATGATCCGTTGCCAGCGAATCCAAAGAAGCCCACGCAGGCAGATCCGCATGCTCCTCTACCTGAGGCCGAGGGTGTACCTCACACTGTGGTAGGGACTCGCACAGATCCAAAGCGTTCGCCGGAACCTTACCGGCAGGGGATTACCTATGACAAGGACGGGAATCCCGTGGGTCGAACGGACGTGACAAACCACGGTCGAGGGGACCACGACAATCCGCATTGGCATCCGTGGGATCCGGACCAGCACAACCCCTTTGACCCAGACAACCCCGGGAACTTCGGGACAGCGCAACCGATGCCTAGGGACTGAGCCGATGAAGTGGAAAGCGATCACTCGGGAGGAATTCGACGAGCTGTTTTCCAAGCAGTTAGGAGAACTTTCGCCCGAGGCAAGAGCAGCCTTTGACCGATTCTCAGTGCCCGTCCAGACCGCCCGAATTGTGCGGAGCGAGCAGGGAGGGGAAGAGGAGGTCTTCGTAGTGGCTCGCTGTCCAGGCGGAGTTCTGTACTTCGACGATGTTGAGTGCGGATTCAATGTCGGGTCCGTGGACACACAAGACCTGATAGTCGACCCCGGCGGAAGCCAGTTCACACTTACCGAAGCCGTAGAGTGCTGGCTAATCGACGCTCCCTAGAACTCTAGCGTAAGCGCCCACGACCTCCTCATCACCGAGGGATTCGTGGGCGTCTACGCACCTGGGCCGCTGGCATCGTTACCCGAGATGACGCTGGCAGTCATGTCCCAAGAGCAACCCCGATAATCACTTGGAGACGGCGGCTCAATTCGCGCCCCCTCCCGAGAGTAGTCCGCGGCGGCTCGTGGCGAGTCCGGCCATGAGCCTGCGGTCACGCGGAGCGCACCTGGCTCCCTCGGGGCCAACCCGCATCCGTCGGCCAGCCTCCGCTTGTCGATCGCTGACCGATCTCGGACACTGCGTCCATGCCTCTTCGACTCCGAGCCCTCCTAGCAACGGTCGCTCTCCTGTTGAGCACCGCGTGCTTGACTGCGTGGAGCAACAGAGAAGCCACCGCGGCGACCGCGACCCCCGACTATGCTCAGGCCTGGTCGTTGGTCGAGACCTTCCATGACGTTGTCGACCGGGTGGTCGAGGAGCGGATCACCGAGCGCGAGGAAGGGGCTCCCGGCGCCGGTTTCGTGACCTCTGCGGTCTACACGACCACCCACGCTTACGACGCGCTCGACCGCTTGCTCCGCACGGTCGACACCCTCGGGCAAACCGCGCGTTTCCGCTACGACACGCGCGCTCACATCGTGGAGTCGAGCGATGCCCCGGGGCGCTCTGACCACCGCAGGTCACGCGGCAGGATGGCAGCCTCAGTCCCGCGATCAACGATCACGGTAACCTGACGGCACGGACCTACGATCGTTTCGGGCGCGAGGTCCAGGTGGCGCGCGAGATAGCGCTGGCGAGGTCGCTGGGGCTGGGGTCGGCGGTGATCTGCGAGTTGAAACAGGAACTCGGTTGCGTCAGGATCCTGTCAGGCGATCTTGCTTCGCCAGCGCTAGCGCGATCCGGGTACTCCGAGT
>JBFWWP010000008.1:159370-165189 GCA_050246115.1 Planctomycetota bacterium | reverse complement strand
GGGCGACTCCTCAGTAGGGTGCAATCTCGTCGTCGCCCAATGCGGCGCGGTAGTACGTGAGCGTCGGGAACCACCACCGGCGAACGCGAACCAGCGCCAAGTCCAGGCGGAGCGACCCGCCGCGCGGGGCATAGCGCGGAAGGAGCCACCGTGCCGCGCGTCGCAAACGTTCCCGCTGCGCACGGCTCACCACGACATCCCCAGGGCCGCGCCGGGTTTTTACCTCGCACAGCACGAGGTGACGGCCCCTGCGCGCCACGACATCGACCTCGGCGACCGGCGTGCGGAGGTTGCGCGCCACGACGCGATAGCCGTGGGCGATGAGAAAGAGGCAGACCCAAGCCTCGCCGAGGCGCCCCAGAAACGGACGTCGATCACGCCTTCGTCCTTGCAAGGACGCGCACTCCACCGGCTAGGCCGCCCACTTGACGCCGCACAACCACCACGGGGTGGGACGACGCAAGCACTAGGCCAACGGTGCTGCGTCACTCGGCTTTTGCGGTGACGAGGGGGAGGTGCCCCACCGCGCAGTGGCTCGAGAAGGCCGAACACGCGACGGCTGCGACCTCGGCTCAGGCGGTAGGGTCCTTGGGAGGCGCGTCGGGAGCACGCCCGGCCAGCTGCCAATCGGAGGTGTCGGCCGCGGTGCGGCTCGCATTCACTTCGCGGACGGAACGGACCAGCAGGACGATCAGTTGCACGACTCCCACCACGGAGAAGGCCCACAACACGGACTCAGCGATCCGGGCCGGGCTCCAGCGTGCGCTCGCAACGCCGCACGACGCAGCGAGTGCGAGCGCGAACAACACCAAGAGCACCTTGAACTCGGTGGGACCGAAGCGGGCCAACGAGAACTCGCCGGTGATCTTGGCCTTGATGTTGGTGAGGACCGCGGTGGCGTACACGCAGATCACGGTGACCAAGCCCAGATCGAGGCGCCCGCTGGCGACCGCGATCCCGACCATCCAGTAGGAGAACGACAGCGGATCGGCGAAGTGATCGAGCAGCTCACCCCCGTTGCGGCACTGTCCCGTGCGACGGGCATGCGTGCCGTCCACCATGTCGGCAAGGTGATTGCCGGCGACCGCGAAAGCCGCGAGCACCCCCGCCCACCAGTAGCTCGTGGCGTAGGCGAAGCCAAAGGCGCCCGCAGCGGCAATCAGATGACCGATGATCACGATGCCCTCGGGCGGGAACCCACGGGGGATGCGAAGTGCCGCGTAGATGGGAGCTACCCAGGGGAGTAGCAGCGGGTCGAGCAAGCTGTGGGAGACCCGTCGGGCCAAAGGGTGTCCGTTCCTCGTGTTGAAGCCCAGGGCCACTGCGCGGCGAGCTTTGCGCCGCCCCTGCGCCGCGAGTCCGAGGCACAGTAGCACGAGCGGGAGCAAGAGTCAGCACGACACCACCCGCGCGTTCAGCGCAGGACGCGCGGTCGCACCAGCGGAAGTCGCCGCACGATCGTCGTGAGCCGCCGAAGTGCGGGACGAAGGGTCCCGAAGAGGCGCCCCATGACCGCTCGCCGAATGAGCTCCCACTGAGGCCTGAAGGTCGATCGCAAGCCGTCGATGAGGGTCACGTCGCCCACTGCCGAGAGCGTGTGGAGGCCGTGCGGATAGGGGCCGCGACGGTCAGGAGCAACGCGTTGCACGGGGCGTTCCCGATACTCGGTGGGCGACAGCCGTTCGATTTCGTGGATCACCACCGCGCCGCCGTAACAACGCGAGCAGTCTTGCGCCGGACGGAACAGACGCCCCTCGTGAACGAAGGGGGTTCCGGCAGGGCGACTGCTCCGAACGTCGGAGCGGATCGGATTCGCGAGGTGCGGTTGCCAGGGTCCGGCCGGTCGCAGCGCCCACCACCCCAACAGGGTGGTCTCCGAGTCGACGTCCTTCGTGGTGCCAAGCATGTACCACAGGCCGTCGTGCGGGAAGATCGTAGCGTCGACCAAGGGCACGCCGGAAACGAGGGTGGCCACGCGCTCCCACCGCCACGACTCGGTGTCGATGCGGTACAGCACGACCTCGCGCGCCTCGTGTGTCTCGGGCACGCAGTAGGTCTCGGTGCCGTCGCAGAACACGAACGGATAGGACACGTGGCACGGGAAGGCCGGCAGATCACGCCGCTGCTTGGGGCCGGTCGCATCGAGGTCGCGAATCGCCACGAGCCGACCTCGACCGGCGCAGAGTTGGTACTCTTCCGCGAGCAGCGCCAACCCCGATGGGGTGACGATGCCGAACGGATCGGCCAGATAGGTGTCGCGCCGCGGGTTCGGAAGCCACTCGACGGGCGGCGACGGATCCGTCAGGAACGAAGCCATGGGCCGTCGCACGATCCCGATGTTCCACGCACTCTGCGTGAAGTAGACACCCCACAGGCCCGCCAGGCGCCGCAGCCGGCGTCGAATCGCGGAACCGAGACCCCAACGCGTCACTGGACTCAGCGGTCCCCAAACCGGAACCGATTCGCAATCCGTAGGCAAGGCGCCGGTCCTCGCGGCCAGCCTCACCGCTCGCGCCGGCCACTCGATCGCGCAGCGAAACGCGAGTTCCAAGTTCAACGGCACGGACTTGGCGGTGCGAGTGACGCCACGGAAGAGCACCAGCGCCGACTCAGGACCCAGGCGAACGAGGCTCAAGCCCGTGGTCGCCTCCGAGCAGAGCACCGGGCGCGCGCACGGCAGTCGTCGCGGATGGGAGTCGTCCGAACGCATCCACCACACGCCGAACCGCGGCATCCCGAGGATCGCCCCCGTGAGCGGCTGCAAGGAGAAGTCGAGGACGAAGTCCAAGTCGAGGGCGGCCAACTCGGTGAGGCACCCGGGGTCGAGTTCGAACCGGCCGTCGGCCTCCGCGGAAACGGTGCCGGCGATGGTGAGCGGGCAGCCGCCGAGTCCCTCGAGGCCGACCGCTTGGAGCGCAGTGCCGAGCGCGCTGAAGCGCACGCGCCCCTCATGCCCTACCTCGATGGCCGCAATCAAGCGGGAGACTCCGGTACCCAGAATCTGCCGCAGGCAATGACGCCCCCAGCGTGGGATCTTTCCCTGCTGAGTCGTGATCGCAAATCGGAGCCTCGGGGACGAACGATCCATGCACGGCCTCTTCCAGTCCGGCATCCGGGTGCCGGAGTCGATCTCTTCAGCATATCGGGCGCGCGCGTCCCCCACTTTGCTCGCGCACGGGCGACAAAATCCGGCCCAACCCTCCGCGAGGCCCGCGGTTCGACCGAAAGATGAGGCAGTCGCGACAGTCGTGGGGCGTGGGTCCGCTTAGCGGCTGCGCGCAGGCCGAGCACACCGGGCCATCGGGCCCCGAGTCGGTCCGGCTACGAAGCGAACCGTGCGCGCGCGCGGCAGGTCTCTTGGCGAGCTACCGGCCGGTCAAAGGCAGCAGGTCGCGTTCGCAGAGCCTCGGAACAAGCCTTGGAGCTTCCAACAGCGTCAACCGCGAACAGAGGTTCGCACAGTCGGGACCGATCATGATCAAGTTCCTCGTGCGCTTTCGGTATCGCCAGCCCCTGACCGTCCTGTTTCGGCGCCTCTCGATGCGGTGTCTGGCACTACGCTGGTCGGTACCCAGCTCCTCGCGCGCGCCGCGCAGTTCCTCGATCGAAGACTACTACACGAACCAGTTTCTAGCCGCGCACCAGGTTCACATCCGCGGGCGCGTCCTCGAAGCCGGAGGGGATTCCCTCATGCGCCGGTTCGGTCGGGACGCCCACAGTCTGCACGTCATCGCGGCTCCTGGGATCTCGATCCCGAACGTAACGCTGGCGGCCGACATGACGCTGCTCTCCGAGCTGCCGGAGCGTCAGTTCAATTGCTTCATTTGCACAGACACCCTGCACCGCTTCGTCGACCCGCGCGCAGCCATTCGCGGCGCGTTTCGCATGCTGCGGCCGGGAGGAGTCCTGCTCGCTTCGTTCCCGACGCTACCCGCCGCGGCCACGAACCCCGAAGCGGCTCGCGCACGTGACTACTGGCGATTCACTCCGGCGGCGGTCCAAGAGTGCCTGACCGAGGTGTTCGGTGCGGGGCAAGTCGAGGTCCACCCCTTCGGCAATCGACTGAGTGCGACTGCGGTCCTGGCCGGATTGTCCTACGACCAGATCGGCACTAACCGGCTCGCTCCGGTCGAGCCTGGGTGCGAGGTCGTGATCTGCGCGATGGCCCGGAAGGCCGTGGACGCAGCCGACGGGAACGCTGACGCGACTCGCGCGTCTGAACCGCAAGAGAGCGCCACACCGCCTCGCCGATTGAAGAAGAAGCGACGTCCCGAAGCCAACTGATCTCGGGGCAGGACCCTGCGTCGCGTGGGACCGGACCGCGCACCTCGGTCGGTGTTCCGTGGAGTCGAGGGTCAGGCGGGAACCGGTGGCACTCGCTGCGGGTCGTGAACGTGCTCGAGCAAGCCGCCATATGCGGCGTCCCGGGAGTAGTGTTCGCGAATCACCCGCAGCCCTGAAGCCGCGAGCGCCGACCGGTACCCTCGATCCTCGAGTGCGCGCACGACCTGCTGCGCGAAGGCCTCGGGGGCGATCGAGAAGTCGTGCTGCGGGTAGTCGCCCAACGCGACTCCTTGCCGGGCGGCGTCCGAGAGGACGGTGGGGCGCCCGAACGAGAACGCCTCGAGGACCTTGATCTTCAACCCGGTGCCATAACGCAGCGGAACGACGACGACCTTCGCGGCGGCGTACGCCTCCGCCACATCGTCGACGTACGGCAGCAGCACGACGCCCTCCCGTGCGCTGAAGGCACGCCGAATCTCGCGGCCCGCGCCCAGCACGTGGAGCCGGGCGCCCGCGACCCGTTGCCGCACCCGCGGCAAGACCTGGTCGACGAAGTAGTGGATCGCATCCTCGTTCATCTGCCCGGTGCCCGCGGCATAGAACAAAACCGGCGCGTCGACCTCGTTCGGGATGGGGCGCGCGGGGAACGAGACCGGGGTGTGCACGAGGCGCTCGGCAGCGACACCTTGACGCAAGAGCTGTTCATGATCGTGCAGCGAGATCGCCAGGGTGAGGTCCGCGGAGCGATAGATGCGGAGCTCTGCCTCCCGGTCGCGGCAGTGCTCGAGTAGCTCGCCGCAACCCAACGCTCGCAGGCAAGCGTACTTCTCGTACCACAGGTCGTGGGCGTCGACCCAACGGCGAACGGTGGCTGGAAGCGCTCGAAAGCACCCGGCCAGGAGCGGTGTGTGAACCAAACAGGCGTCGAAGTCCTCGCGCTCCTGGACCTCGGCGATGGCCTCCCGAAGCACCTTCGGCGTGTAGCTGGGGTGGTCGAGGAGCGGCCGCCGAAGTCGGCGAAGAAGGCGATCCAACGGCGATGGCTCGACCCGAGCGACCGCCGTCACCCGCGCGAAGGGCTCGAACGGCGCCGACGCGGGCACGTCGCCGTAGACCAGCAGGTGCTGCTCGACGTGCGGAGCCAACGCCCGTGCCAGATCCACGACGCGGATCCGAAAGCCCTGATTCTCAGGGAACGGGAAGTCCGGGCTGATGACCAGTAGTTTCATGCCGTGTCCACGCCGCGCTCTCCTCCTCCTTGTTCTCGGAGGTTCGGGGCCGCGTCTTGAACCCTCAATCGTGCCACTCCCGAAGTCGGGCGCGAGTACGACTCCGTATCAGTAAGGCGAACAGAACCACGACGATCGGTGCTAGCGGACCCGCGACCACGGCGCTGAGGAAGAAGGCGAGAACGACGATCCCGAGCGCCACGACCGGCGCTCCGGGCATTTGGGTCAGGGACAGGAGCAGCGTCGTGTTGACATAACAGTAGAGACTCGCAACGAGAAGCGCGGCGAGGGACAAGCCAAGGGCCG
>JBFWWP010000008.1:0-159270 GCA_050246115.1 Planctomycetota bacterium | reverse complement strand
TGAACAAGATCGACCCGAGTAGCGCGACCGCGAGCCCAACGACCAGGTACGAACCGAGGATGACATAGGTCGAGAGGATCTGCGAGACCTGAACTCCGCCGAGCCCGACCGTGAGCAGCGCGAAGGGCACCTGCGCGGCGAACAACTCGATGGCCGCAAACAACATCGCGGCGGCTTTGCCAGCCAGAAGCGAAGCTGGCGTGAGTCGCGTGAGGCGCAAGGGTCCTTGGCGCCACTCCTCCCGCAACTCACCGAGGACGACCGTGAAGTAGAACGCCGCGGTCACGGTGATCACGAGCAGGTCGAGCATCGCCATTCCCAAGAACAGGCGCCGCCCGGGATCGGCCACGGCCGGGACACTGAGCACCAACACCAAGTACGCAGCGGCTGCTACGACCGTACGCGCGATCCTGAGGTGGCGCGAGCGCGTGCTCTCACGGAGGGACTGACCCAGAATGGCGAACGCAGGTTGGGTCATGCCTCCTCCGCGGGTGCGGTGTGTTCGAGATAAGCGAGATTCAGCCGGTCGCGATCAGGCCGGAAGCCAACGACTCTCGCACCGGCCGCGAGCGCGGTCGCCAGCGTCGTGTTCAACGCGGTCTCGGTCGTCGCCAGACGTAGGCGCAGCCGGCAATCAGCGGCCGGCTCGGCTTCGATCACGTCAGGCAAGTCGCGCAATCGACCACACAACTCGGGCACGGGCGAAGCCAGCTCCAGCTCGTACGCCACACCGCTCCGGTTCTGGACGAGGAGTTCGTCGAGCGTACCCGAGTAGACCACGTCTCCGCGATCGAGCACGGTGACCGCGTCGCAAAGGTCGACGAGATCCGTGAGGATGTGCGAACTGACGAGAATCGTCTTCCCACGATCTCGGAGCTGCCGAAGCACCTGGCTCAGCTCCCACCGCGCACGCGGGTCGAGCGCATTGGCCGGCTCGTCGAGCAAGAGCAGGGACGGGTGATGGAGCAAGGTGCGTGCGAGCGCGACGCGCTGCTGGGTCCCCAAGCTGAGATCACCGATGCGGGCCCGCTCGCAACCGGTGAGACCGACGAGCGCCAAAACCTCGGGGACGCGCTCATCGCGCTGCGCTTCGGTGAAGTCGAATGCCGCGCCGAAGAAGTCGAGGTACTCGAACACTGACATTGCTTCGTAGACGCGTGGGCCGTCCGGCATGAAGCCAATGAGTCGCCGGAGAGCGATCTGCCGGCTGGCCGACACCGAGCGCCCCAGGAACTTCAGGTGCCCGCTTCGTTGCGGAAGCAGCAGGGCGCAGATTTCGAGAATCGTCGTCTTGCCGGCGCCGTTCGGCCCCACGAGTCCATGAATGCTCCCGGCGGCGACCTTGAAAGACGCGCCCCGAACGACACAACGCGAGCCATAGTAGTAGTATAGCGAACTGGCCTCCAAGGCTGGGAAGTCCCGCACCGCGATCCGTCCCAGGCTCGGGTCGAACGACTCCGTCATTTGGCCTCCTTGGGGAGCGACGCGCTCGCGCGAATGAGGAGCCGCTGTCGCCGGGCGGGGATCTCGCTGTGCTTCAAGAACACCGTGGACTCGGAGTAGGCGTAGACGTCGATGGTGTTCCTCCACTCCGGGCGCTCGGCGAATCGCGCCCGATCCTCGCGGTACTCGGCGACGACACGGTCTTGAGCCCCCAAGAGCGAGAGCGGCGAGCCCCGCGGAGGCTCGCCGCCAACCCGTTCGCCCAACGACCAGCGTCCGGGAGTTCCCGATGCCACCAACGAGTACAGTGCCTCCTGGTAGCGTACCCACGCAGCCTGGATGGGCTCGAACTCTCCGGCCAGGTCGAGATCGAGTTGCAACAGGCGCCAGCTCTCCACACCGGAGGCCCGATACGCCGCGATCCCTGCAACCAATTCGGCACCTTCTTGATAGCTCGTTTGCTGGAGAGTCTGAACCGAGTTGATCGGAAGATCGGCTTGCAACTCCGAGCCACGATCGTGACAGAGGGTGGTCGCCGTCGAGAGGTGGGTTTGCGTTACGCTACAGAGACTGCCAACGGTCTCGTCGCCGATCGTCCGAAGCCCGCCGAAGTACCACCACACGGCGAGCTTGTGCTCCACCTCGTAACGGCCGGGACCAACGCTGCGCGCGTACCCGGCGGCCTCGAGCCGAGCCCCACTCGGGGACGGCCGAGCCAACACGAAGAACAGCAGTGAAAACAGCGCGAGCGTCGCCGCCAAGGCCAACTTCGATACGAGGAAGCCCGAACTCACGCGAGTGAGCCGATGCTGGAGGGCGAGACTGACGACGAGCAGCAGCCCCAGCAGGTAGATGAATGCCCACATCGGTTGTGGCCGCGCGAGACGCAGGAGCGCCTGCAGCTCGGGGTCGTCTCCCGCGCCCCACGGCCGTGGGGCACCGAAACCATCTTCTTCCACCTCGATGGGAGTCGGGGCATCGTCGCGAGGCAGGCGGCGCAGCGATTGCGCTATCCAGGCTACTGCGCCGCGACCATACGTCATCTGGCGTTGGGGATCGAGGTCGTTCCGCCGTGACTCACTCTCGGCCACTCCGAGTGCTGCTCCCGGAAACCACTCGTCGAGCGCCGGCCAAAGGCCGTCCTCTCCTTCGTACGCGTGAAGTACTCCGCCGGCACCCACCCAGTCGATCAACGCGCGACGCTGCCCATCGGTCCAGGTCGGAAGAAAGTCGAGGACGATGAGCTCGACCGATTCGAGGGCCGCCGCCGAGCTTGGAAACAGGCCCACCGGCAAGACGGCACCCAAGGACGGCGATTGCACTGCCCTGCTCTCGTCGACCAACACCACGGTCGCCGCAGTCGCCTGCGTAGGAACGCGAATGTCGTGCTTCCAAGGAGCCGCACCGACGGCCGCGAGTTCGAGCAACGCACCGGGCTCGTAGCCGCGCACGTAGAACTGGATCCAGCGAGAGGCGCCCGGCGAGACGTAGATCTCGGCACGATGGCCGACCGGGATATGGAACCTCGAAGCCGACGGAGCCTGCAAGCGAAGGACACCGCGAAACGGATCGGCCGCGGCGTTACGCAGACGCACGCTCAGCAGATTGTAGGCGTCTCGCGCGTACTCACCGTGAACACCCCACAGGTATTGCTCGCACACCAGCGACTCGGTCGCGGTGGCCACGGCTCCGCCAGCGAGGAACCCGAGGATCGACAGGATCGTCACGGCGACGTGCCGGGCGGTGCGTTGGTCCATGGTCCGGATCTTCGTCACGCGGGCGGGCCAGCGCAACCGGGCCGGGCGCTTTCCTACCTGGGCCCCGGTCAACCGGTTATGTCAATGGGTTTGGCGAAACCTAGATCCAACGGTAGATTCGAGTCCGGTCCGAGCCGCGGATCGTCCCGAACGAAGACCCGTTGAGAGGTGCGCCCATGGCGAGGTCAATCCCCGCCCAGGCTATGTTTTGGCATTGCCCGAGCCCGCAGCGCTGGTGGGTGGTCGCAACCGGGCTGCTGCTCTTCGCCTTGGTGGGTTGTCAGACCCACTGGACCGTGGTTTCCGACCGCGAGGCAGTCCTCTACGCCAAACCGGATCGCGCCATCGGCTACGAGCCCAAAGCGCGTCTCGGTCCCGAGGAACCCTTCGTGTTCTCACGGCCCAGCTTGCGCGCGGAGATCTCGCTGCTCCTGCTCGCTGGGAACGAGGTCGCGAACATCCGCCGGCGCTCGGCGGATCCACGCAGCATTCGACTGCGACCGACCGACTGGGTTCCGTGCACGGCGCGAGATCGCGAGATCTTCACGACGAACCTGACCTCGCGGATGTCCACCGACGAAGTGGTCGCCGCTTGGGGGCTACCGGACCGTCGAAGCGAAGTGCTCGCGTCGGGCCTGTCGCGTCAGACCTGGACCTACGTCACGTCCGCGGACACGACCTGCCTCTACTTCGACAATGGCAGCCTGTCGGGGTGGTCGACCGTGGCCACTGCCGCTCCCATTCAAGCGAGCTCCCCCCCGCAGCGCCCGACGAGACTGTCGCTCGAAGAAGCCCGTCAGCCGTAGCTCGAGGGCTCCGGGGTGGCCGGCCCAGCCGGCATCAAGAAGCCGCCGGCGACTCACCGAACCAATCGAAGACGCCGTGTTGGACCTCAGGGTCGATCGCCTCGCGGCGAACACGGATCTTCACGGGCTTGAACAAGCTGAGCTTCGACAGCTCGAAACTTGATCCGATCTTGTCCGCCAACCGCTGAGCGATTGCCTCGAGGGCCACGCGACCCGTGGTGGGTCGCGGCGCGCGATAGTGTCCAATGAAACTACCGTCGTACGCGATAATGTAGTCTCGCCCCGATTCGGGTGCGCGACGCTTTGCCGCCTTCTTCTTGGCAAAGAACTGCGCCTCCGTGCCCGCGGCCGCGGTGCGGCTCCGTGGGGACCCGTCGAGCAACACCAGCGGCGTGTCGTCTTCCTGCGTGGCCACCGGTCTCGACGCACGATCCGTTGCCGCGGACTCGGGTTGCCGCGGGCGCTGCTGTAGCCCCATGCCGTTCTTCGGTCTCAAGACGATGTGGGTCGGTCGATCCTCGCTCATGTTCGTTACCCCCTCGAACCCATCTCACGGCAACATTCGCGCCGAGCCCCGAGGCTCACCATCCGGGTCGGCTGGGGAAAGGCCCCCGGTCGCAATGACGCGACATCGATTGGCGACCCGGCAAGTTCGCCCGACTCGAGACCGCTCGGGCGCGAACCCTGATCCGAGGGGAAACACTGGCGCAATCGGACCGTGGCCCGCGCGAGTGTCCCAGCGTCTGGTGCCGTCACGAGCGGTGGTCATGCACTGCCCGAGACCACGTATCGGAACCATGCTCGATGCCAAAACACCGAAGCTGGAGTCGCGCAACGCGACCGGTTATCCTGCCGGCACCCACCCACGATCGGTACTTCTTTGGCGGCGCTCGGGAGCACGCTCGACTGCGTTGTCGACGAACGTCGCGGACTCCGGGGCGTCACGATCGACGCGGCAGGCAACGAGGAAGGGGGATCCACGAACGACGCCGCGAGCGGCGCTCCTCGGCCCACACCAAACCCTTTGGCAGCGTGACCCATGACCAGAGAATTGGAACGGAGGCACTGTATGATGCCCATTTCCGCTTCCCGGCGGCTGTCCCCGAGTCGGACCTCGACGTTGGCTGCGTTCATCGCGCTCGCGACCCTCCACTGCTTCGGCTCGCTCTACGGGCAGATGCCCATGATGGACGCAAGCATCAAGGTAAGTGACGACATTGACCCGATCGTCATCACGCCACGACCCGAGCAGCCGTATCACTCCGTCGACAACCAACAAGGCGTCTGGCGAAGTCCCAACTACCCTCCGTTCCGTCCAATGGCGCTCGTCGAAGCCACGGGAACCCTCTTCGCGTTGAACAACAACGACAGTCGCCTTCAGGTGTACACCCCATCGTCGGTCAACACGATGGAGCCCACCGCCTCCTACCGCGTTCCGTGGCTACCGGTATCGCTCGCGCTGTGGGAGGATCCCAACGATAACAACGCACTCCGCGTGCTCGTCGCCAGCCGCGGCAGCTGGTGTGTCGCGATGCTGGACGCGGCCACGGGAGTAACGCTCCAGATTCACCACGCTCACCATCCCAACGGGGGCCGACTGCTCGCCGAGCCCGGCGACATCATCGTCGACCAGGCCGCCAACAAGGCGTATGTCTCGTACTCCGCCGATGACATGGTCGTGGAGATCGATCTCATCGGCACCATGACCGACCTGCGCCACTTCGCGATCCCCGGCAAACACCCCATCTTCTTGGCCTTCGACGCGAACGGCGACGTTCTGGTCACGCCGCTCCTCTCCGGCAACAACTCCGTCGCTCACCAGAACGACAACCCGGTCAACTTCGAGCCTCGCGAGCGGCGGGTCATCGATACCACCGACCCAACGCTCGTGGTTGCGGGCGGGGGCTTGCCCGACGAAGACGTGTTTCGCATCGTCTTGGCCACCGGTGTCGTCGAGCCCGCCGTCACCGCCGCCGGAACGACGATGTTCGCCCACGGAGTCAATCCGCAAACCGGGGACCACTGGGCGCTCAACACCGAAGCCAACAACAAGGACCCGAGTAAGCGCGGAGTCCATGCCATCGCTGGCGAGGTCGTGCGCAACCGCATCAGCATCTCGACCTTGCCTGCCGTTGCCGGAAGCCCGGTAACCCCGCACACGTTCATCGACTTGGACAAGTTCACCGACACGACCGGCATGGGCAACTACGTCTACGACCCGAATGGCAACTTCGAGTCCACCATGACGCTGGGGCAGCCCTTCAACTTGACCTTCCTCACCGGCGGATACGCGCTGGTTTGTTCCCCACTCTCCGATCGGGTTCACGCCATCGGACCCGCCGGGAACTTCATCTTCTCGACCGCCCTGGGTGCGGGAGACATCTGCCGCCAGGTTCTGTATCACAACGGCTTGAACTCGATCATCTGTTACAACTGGGGGTCGAACACCATCAAGTTCTTCGTCGCCGACGGCACCTCGACGCCGTGGCTCACCCTGAATCTCGGGTACGACCCGACCCCGCCGGAGATCCAAGAAGGTCGCGCTCTCGCCTACGACGGGTCGTTCTCGGCACACGACAATGCCTCGTGCTTCACGTGTCACATCGACGGTCGGACCGACGGCATCGTCTGGGACATTGCCGACGTGATCGAGTACCCGACGCTGACGAACCCCTGGGATGGCCTCGATGACAAAGGGCCAATGCTCACGCAGACACTCGCGGGGATCAAACGTGTCATCAACTTCCACTGGCGCGGCGAACAGCGTAACAACTTGCTCGACTTCAACGACGCGTTCCTCGACCTGCTGGGATCGTCCACGGCCATGACCACGGGCCCGGGCAGCCAGTTCGAGAAGTTCGAGAAGTACATCTTCTCGATCGACAACCCAGCAAACCCGCGCGCCGACCGCCGCCGGATCGTCAACGACAACATTCAGCCGGTCTTGTTCCCGGGGTTCCCCGCGGCGAGAGCAGCGAGCGAGGGACAAGCGCTCTTCAACAGCGCCTGCGCATTCTGCCATGCCTTTCCCATGAGCACCGACAACGACAACGTCGCCGATGGCGCGATCCTCGAGAACATCATTCCGAAGCAGATCTTCTTCAAGATCGCGCCGTTCCAGGAAATGTGGCGGCGCGAGTTCGATGCCGACCCGTTGACCCCAGGAATGCAGTGGGTCGAAGTCGACTGGATCGACTCGATACCGGACTTGCCGGACTTCACACGCTACGCGCCGAATGGAGCCGGCCTATCGCGTGCGGGGCTGGCGTCGGGTGCTCAGCACTTCGTCTTCTTCTTCCCGTTCAACCAGCAGCAGAATGCGAGCGTGACGGGCTTCGTCGATCAATGGGACAGTGGCCTGGCGCCCGCGTGCCATCGCGCGATCTTGATCGATCAGGACGCAACGATGACGCAGGTGACGGACGTCACCCAGTATCTCATCAACCAAGCGGACGCCGTTCGCACCTCCGCGACCGGGCAGCAGTTCATCAACTGCGACCTGATCGCGTACGGCACAGCCAACTTGGGTGCCGGGCCCGTGTTCATGGAGTGGCTGTATGATCGCGTCAGCAACGTCTTCGTGCCGGCGGATTCGACACAGAGTCCGCGGTCGGTGAACTTCTTCATCTCGGAAGGGCTAGCGGGGCGAGCCAGCACGACCTTCGTGGCTGTGCCCCACTGCATGGGAGAGCGCTTCGGCGTCGACTACGACAACGACGGTCTCTACAACGGGGATGAGACCGTCACCTGGATGACCGACCCCTATCTCGCGGATCATGACGGGGACACGTATCTCGACGGTCACGAGGTCGACCACGGTTCGCTGCCGGCGGACAACATGTCCGTACCGAACGACGGCATGGTACCGACGATCGTGGGTCAGCCGACGATCCTGTGGAAGACCACCAAGGTGGCGCGTTTGGTCTTCGAAACTTCCGAACCGACGATAGCGACCGTCAACTGGACGGACAGCGCGGGTGCGAGCGGTACGGAGACCTCGGACATCTGGTCTACGTGTCATAGCCTCGTGCTCATCAACTTGACCCCGTCGCGCGGGACCGGCGCCGCCGTCACCGTGACCGGGACCATCTCGCTGACCGACCGGGCGGGCAATCCCGGCACGGGTACCGTGCCGTCCTTCACGACTCTGAACTTCCAGGGGCTCGGGTCGTCGCAGACCAAGCTGGATTCGCTCACGGTCAGCGTCATGCCAGCGACGCCACCGGCTACCGGCATGATCGGAACGGCCTCAGTGCGTGTGGTCGAGCGGCACTCGAGCCCGCTGGGGAATCCCATCGGCGGCCAGGTCGTGCTCGCACGCATCTTCGTCAACGGCGTCTTGGACACGACGATCACCGGCGGGGTGCCGAACTTCGACTACGACGGTGCGCCATACCCCCACTTGAACGGGCCCTACCTGGTCTCGACGACCTCCGGATCGAACGGCATGGTGCAGTTCGCGTTCGGCGTGCCCAACGCGAGTTCTGCCGACGAAATCTGCATCAACATGGAGGTCGTGGCGGAGGCACCCTCGGGTTGGAACCCGGCCCTGCCGGCGTTCCCCGCGAACGCTCTGAGTACATGGAGTTTCTCGGACACTGCCAAGGCCGATCGGAAAGCGTGCCAGTAGAAAGCGACCTTCTCGCGGGCTAGTTCGAAGAACGGCGCCGACCTCGCTTCAGGGGGTCGGCGCCGCTTCTCTTTCGCGTGCACTCCGGGGTCGTGCCCAGCGACTCACGAGCATGTACCCCAGCGGCAAGACGAGCAGCGTCAGTAAAGTGGAGATCGCTAGCCCGCCAACGATGGTCCGCGCGAGGGTGAAGTAGTAAACGCCCGCGGCTTGCGCTTGGCCGATCGCGAGCGGGCTCAGTCCGATGATCGTAGTCAGCGCAGTGATCAACACCGGGCGCAGGCGCTCTTCCCCTCCCTGGAGGACGGCCTCTCGGAGATCGAAACCCCGGGCGCGATAACGGTTGAAGTGATCGATCATGACGATGCCGTTGTTCACCACGATCCCCACCAGGAGAATGGTCCCCACCGAGGCGGGAACGTCGAACGAGTCGCCGCAAAGGAACAAGAACCAGATCACGCCCGGGATGGCCAGGATCACCGTGAGGAGCAGAACCAACGGCTGCAGCAGCGACTCGAACAGGCAGCACATGACCAGGTAGACCAAGAACACCGCCAGCAGCACCCCGAGGCCGAACTGATCCCGGTTCTGACCTTGCTGTCGCCAGCTCTGGCCCAGATCGAAGCTGTAGCCGCGTGGCCAGTCGTACGACTGCAGCGTCTCGGCAACCCCGGCGCGGACGACTTCTCGCTCTCGGGGATCGAAGCTGACACTCAGCGACAAGGACGACTGGCGGTTCTCCCGACGACGCTCGCCAGGTCCCTCGCCTTGGGCAATGTCGCTGACCGCGGCCAGCGGAAGCTCGGAGCCGCCGAGGCGCACCGCCAACGACTCGAGCTCGGGCAAGGAGTCTCGCTCCGCATCCGCGAAGGCGACCCGAAGGCGAAGGTCACCCTCGGGATTGCGGATCTCGCGCAGGAAACTGCGACCGAAGCCCGCTTGCACCTGCCGGGATAGCGCTTGACTCGACAGACCGTGGCGCGCGATCCGCTCGGCGTCGGGCGTGACGGTGATCTCGTCGACCGCGTCGCGAAACCTGCGCTCGACCCCCAATACCCCGGGCAGGCCGCGGAAGCGCCCCTCCAGATCGTGGAGGAGCGCGTCGAGGGGTCCACTGGACTCTCCGAAGACCCGCACCAGCAGGTCGCCCGCGGAGCCTCGACGCCCACCACCGCCAAAGTACATCCCCCAATTGCCGGTCTTCACCGAAACCCCGGGAATCGTCGGTAGAACCTTGTCGATCTCGACTCGCAAAGCGGCCATTCCGTCGGCGTCCAGCGTCCGGTTCTCGGGATAGATCGCGGTCCAGGCGAAGTTGTCCTTGTACCAGGAGTAGATGTCGTGGAACCCGAGCCGCTCCCGGTGCGGGATCAATGCCGCTTCGACCTCGTTGACGTACCGCTCCATGGCAACGAAGTCGAGACTGGCTTCCGGGCGATAGAACACACCCACGTTGTTCTCGATCTCGTCGACATCGGAGAGCTCGAACTCGAATCCCCAGGAAATGGGCAGAACCACCGAACCCACGGCCGCCAGCGTGCCGAGGGCAGCGGGGACAGGAGCCGCGATCAGCCGTTCCAGCAGGCGCCGGTAAGCCCGCTGCACGGGCAAGAACCACTGACCCGGGTCACGCTCTCCCGGCCGGTAGATTCGCGCCGACACCATGGGAATCAGCGTGAGCGACACGAACAGGGACGCCGCGAGGGTGAGCGAGATCACGACTCCCAGCTCGGCGATGTAGTCGTTCATGCTGCTCGGCTGGCCGAACGCCACGGGGAGGAACACGATGATCGAGGTGATCGTGGCGGAGAAGATGGGCGTGGCGACCTCCATCGTTCCCTGCACGGAGGCGGTCTGAACGTCACGGCCTTGCGAAGTGAGCCGCACGATGGACTCGACGACGACCACCGCGGTATCGACGAGCATGCCGACTCCCAGCATGAGCGCGACGAGCGTCAGGATGTTGAGATCCTTCCCGAGGCCATGCAGGGCGGCGAGGGCGAAGAGAACGGAGATCGGAATCGACATGCCGACCAGGATGGTGGCACTGAGCCGTCGCAAGAAGAAGTACAGGATCAGCATCGCGAACGCACTCCCCAGAACACCGGCGTCCCGCAACCCACCGAGAGCGTCCAGGATCATCGCTCCTTGATTCTCCCACACGAGCAGGTCGATGCCGGCGAGCTGCGGATCTCGTTCGAGCTCGCGGATGCGCTCGAGGACGCGGGCGCACACCTCGACGGTGTTCGCGGTCGACTCCTTGAACACCTCGAGCGAAACGGCGAATCGCTGGTTGAGGTGGCGCCCGAACCGCACCTCCCCATCGCGCAAGCTCACGTCGGCTACCTGATCGAGTCGGAGCCCGCGCTCGTTCACCGGGAAGGCACGGACGTCGTCGACCGAGCGAAAGCCATGGACCACGCGCAGTCGTCGTCGCTGTCCGTCGCGCATTACCTCGCCAACGGTACGCTGGATGTTGTTGTCTTCGAGCTGCGCCAGCAGGTCCGCGGCCACGATCCCGTGTCGATCGAGTTCGTCCTGCTGCAGCGTCACTTGGATCTCGAGGGGCGTCACTCCATCCATCTCGACCTGTGCTACGCCCTCGATGCGCTCCAGCGGACGTCGGAGCCGATCGACCAAGAGCTCGTAGTTCTCGGATAGATCGATCCCCAGCGCAGAGACACGCCCACGGATGACGGCGTCACCGTTGTTCCAGGCGCCGCGAATCGTGATTCGCTCCAAGTCCTCCACCGGCAGCTCATGGCGAATGCGGGCCAGTCGCTCGCGCACCTCGAGCTTCACCTGGTCGATGTTGGTGCCCCATTCGAACTCGGCGGATACGGTGCCTTCGCCAGTGCGGGACTCGGCGGAGAGTTGCTTGATGCCGCGAAGCGTCGCCAGGGCTTCCTCGACCTTGCGCGTAACCTCCTCCTCGACCTGCTCGGGGTTCGCCTCGGGATAGGGAATCGTTACGCGAATGCGCGGTCGATCCGCCTCTGGGGTCGAGTTGAGGGGTAGCCGATCGAGCGCGATCAGTCCCATGATCAGCAGCGTGATGTGCATGGTCAGCGTCGTGATCGGCCTGCGGAGGCACATCTGCACGAACGCCTTCATGCGGCCCGCCGCTCGTCAGAACCCGATCGCCGACCCGCGAGCAACAGGTAACCCGATGGCACCACGAGCAGGGTGAGCACGGTACCGATGGTCAGACCGCCGACGACCGTGACGGCGAGCGGTTGACGCAGCTCGGCGCCGGCTCCGAGCCCTAGCGCCAACGGCAGGAGGCCGAGGATCGTCGTCAGCGAGGTGATCAGGATCGGGCGTAGGCGCTCGCGGCCGGCAGCCACGACAGCGTCATGGATCCGCTCGCTTGCGGGCGCCAGCTGCTGGATGCGGGCGACGAAGATGATCCCATTGTTGACGACGATCCCGCACAGCAAGATCACGCCGATCAAGGCGAAGATTCCGAGCGCGAAGTCACCCAACCACAGAGTGAGGACCGCGCCGATGAAGCCCAAAGGTACCGTGAGCACGATCATGAACGGCAGGCGTAGCGACTCGAAAGTGCTGGCGAGAACGAGGTAGACCAGGAACACCGCGAGACCGAGAGCCAACCCCAGACTGGTGAAGGACTCACGCATTTCGGTGTTCTGCCCCGATATCTGGGCGGTGGCGCGAGCGCCGAGGCTGCCGCCCTGTGCGAGTTCGGCCAGCGCCAGTTCGACTTGGCGCGAGGCACCACCGAGATCCCGGCCGGCGAGGCGCGCGGTCACGGACGCCGCCCGTTCCCCGCCCACGTGGTGGATCGCCACCGGTCCCGAGCCTTCTTCGACGTACCCCAGCGAGCCGAGCAGCACTGGGCGACCCGGCTCGATCAGGCGCACCGACCGGCGTTCGATGTCGGCGATCGTCTCCGCCCGTGCACCGCGTGCCTGCACACGCACGTCGATGGGCTTCTCACTGCGCGTGAACTGTGTCGGTACCAGCCCGAGCCCCTTGGCTGCGAGCGTGTCGGCGACCTGACCGCGAGACAACTGCGCCGAAGCAAGCCGCACCGGATCCAACGCCACATGAACCTCGGGACTGCTCTCGGCAACGCTGGAGCGTACATCGAGCAAGCTTGGAATCTCCGCGAGTCGCTGGGTCACGCTATCGGCCGCCGCGCGGAGATCGTCGAGTCGCGCGGCGAACACCTCGACCTCGATGGGGTCTCGCAAGCTGAAGAGGGACGGTCGTCCGAGGCGGAGCGGGCACTCGGGAATGCCGGCGAACGCCTCGTCCAGGCTCTGGGTCAGCGCGTCCTCGACCGCGCTTGGCGTGCCCGGCGCCAACTCGACGTGCAGGCGAGCGCGGTGGTCCTGTCGATCGCCCGCGCGAATGTCGCCAAGCACCGGGGTCCCGCCCACGCTGGCAAACCAACGAACGATCGGGAACCGCCCGGCATGCGCAGCCAGCACCGCTTCCATGTCGGCGACCTTGGCATCCGTCACGTCGAGCGGCGTCCCTTCCGGCAACTCCAAGTCGTAGAAGAATTCGCCCTGTGTCAGTCGGGGGACCAGTTCGGTACCGAGTTCGCCAGCGCGAGGAACGATCGCTACGAACAACACGGCCGCAGCCAGCGGCGCCAGCCACGGAGCGCGAACCACGCCCCCGAGCAGCTTGTGGTACACCCTCGTCAAAACGGCGAGGCTAGCCTGAACCAGCCAGATCGCCGGCGCCAGCGGCAGCACGAGCCAGCGCGAGAAGGTGCCCATCGGTCCTCGGGGGGCGACGTTCGCGTTCGCCAACACCGTCGGGATCACCGTCAAGGCGACGAACAGCGAGGCGACGAGCGCGTAGGTCACCGTCATGGCCTGATCGTAGAAGAGCTCCCCGGCAACGCCTTCGACGAAGACGAGCGGCAAGAACACGCAGATCGTGGTGAGGGTAGACGCGACGATCCCACCCACGACTTCGGCCGTCCCCGTCACCACCGGATCCGGATGACCTTCCTCGCGGCGCCGCGCTACTGCCTCGAGCACGACGACCGAGTTGTCCACGAGCATACCGATGCCAAGTGCGAGACCTCCCAAGGACATGATGTTGAGCGAGATTCCGCTCACGTGCATCAGCAGGAAGGTCACCGCGACCGAGACCGGGATCGACAAGGCGATGATCGCCGTACTCAGGAGCTCACGAAGAAAGCAAAGCAGCACCAAGGCGGCGAGCGCCGCGCCGAGCAAGGCCGTACCTTGAACGTTGGCCACCGCCTCCTCGATGTAGCGGGCTTGGTCGAAGAGGATTTCGAGCTGCGTGCCTGCGAGGCGACGGTCGCTGCGAAAGGCCGCGAGTCGCTCCCGAACGGCGCGAGCGACCTGCACGGCGTTCGCGTCGCCTTCCTTGTAGACGTGGATCTCGACGCCGGTCGCTCCGGCCACGCGCACCCGCACCTCACGATCCTGGTGCCCGAGCCGCGCGCTGCCGACATCGCCGAGCCGCACGCGCCCGCCGCCAGCCGCTTCGAGCAGAATCGTGTCTTCGATGGCGGCCACGGTTTCGAACTGACGAACGGTGCGCACGAGGTAGGCGGTGTCGGCGGAGCGCAACTCGCCGCCCGAGCGATTGACGTTCTCTTCGCCGATTCGGCGGGCCACGTCGTCGACCGTCAAACCGAGGGCGTCGAGCCGTTGCTCGTCGAGGTCGACGATGACCTCCTCTTCGGCGCCCCCCACCTCCTTGGCTGCCGCCACCCCGGGAACCGTCTCGAGTTGCTTGCGAACCACGGTCTCCGCGAGCTTGCGCAGGTCGCTGACGGGCAGCGGGCCGGTCAGCGCTAGTCGCATCATCGGGTCGAGCGACGGATCGAACCGATAGACGACTGGCGAGAGCGCGTCTTCGGGAAGGTCCACGAGGTCGAGCTTCTCGCGCACGTCCAGGGACGCCGCGTCCATGTCGTTGTCCCACTTGAACTCGAGGGTGACCTCGGAGACGCCCGGACGCGACTCCGAGTGATACCGCTCGAGGCCGCCCACGACCCCGACCACCTGCTCGATGGGCCAGGTGACCAACTGCTCGACCTCCTCGGGTGCGGCGTCGGGCAACTCGGTCTGGATGGTGAGCGACGGGTAGCTGATGTCCGGGAGCAACTCGATGGGTAGTTTGGTGAACCCCAGCACCCCGAAGACCACTCCGGCGAGGGTGACCATACCCACGGAGACGGGGCGCGCGGCGAGACTTCGGATCAGGACGATCAAGCGCTGCACCCTTCGGCTCGCGGCACGTCCTGCGAGGGCCGTCGCAAGAGTACGGTCGGCACCAACGCCGGGGCGCGCCGCCCCTTGCTCCGCTTTGACTCGGAGACGGACCACTCAGCCGCCACGATGTGGCTCCTGCGGGTCGCTCTGCGGGATGACCGACAGCGGGTTACCGGTCACGGCGACGCGCCGATACTCGTGCACCGGGTCCTGGTCGTTGAGTTCACGGTGACCTTCGACGATCACGAGGTCGTACTCGGCGAGTCCACCCTCGATCAACTCGACGACCGACTCGTCCTCGTAGCCCGTCCGCACTTCGACGCGGTGCGCAATCTGCTTCGGGTCGACTCGAAACAGAGCTGAAGGCGCGCCCTTCTGCCGCAAGAGGGCGGAGCGCGGCACGACCACGACGTCGGCGTAAGTCCGCGTGATCACATCGACACGGACGAAAGAGCCGACCCGAACCTCGGCGGGAACGCGGTCGAAGCTCACGGTGACCTCGACGCTCAGACTCGCCGGGTCGACGACCGGGCTGATCCGAAGCACCTGTCCGACGGCAACGCTCTCGGCCTCGCGATCACTGCGTAGTTCCGCTGGCTGACCGACCTCGACACGGTTGGCATCGCTTTCGGGGAGGTGGAGCCGGACCAGGAACGGCTCGAAGTCGGCGATCGTGAAGAGTCGGTCACCGACGTTCACGTACTGCCCGTGGTCCACGAAACGCCCCACCACCAAGCCTGCGAACGGCGCGCGCGACTCCGCATGCGAGAGCTCGAGGCGGGCGCGTTCGAGCGCTGCGCGGGATTGGTCGCGGGCCAAGCCTGCGTCCTGGAGTTCTTTCGTGCTGACGATCGAGCGCTCTCGGCGGCTGAGTTCTTCCATGCGCTGGAAGTCCGCCTCGTCGCGCGCTAGCTGCGACCGGGCCTGGAGCTCGGCGATCTCGAGGGCCACGCGATCGACGGCGCAGAGCAGAGCCCCGGCCGCGACCGAGTTCCCTTCCTCGACCTCGAGGATCTCCACCTGGCCGGTCACACGCGCGGGGACGGTGACCGAGCGCTCCGCTTCGAGGAGCCCGCTCCCGGTCACGCGCTCACGGATCGTCGCCATGATCGCGCGCGCCGTCACCACCGGCTTCCGCGCTGCGGCGCTCGCGCCACTCGCGGACGGAACCGCGCCCGAGCCAGCCTCACCGGCCGAGGAACTGCTCGGTCCAGCACGAAACAACTGCCCCGCGAAGAAGCCGAGAAGCACGAGGCACAGACTACCCGCGGTCAGACCCAAGGCGCGCAATGGAAGTTCCTTCTACCGAAGCTCGTGCCCCGGCGGGCAGAGTGAGCGGGCCGTCGCCCGCGGGCGGCAGCGGACCCGACGGGGATCATGCACGAAAGCACGACGCACGGAAGACGAACGGCTGCGCGAAACAGACGCCGATGCAGACTGGAGACGGTGCCCGCAGCGCGAACGAAGAAATCCGCTCACTCGCTCTGTCTCTCCGCAGCGGCGCTGCCGCACGCGCCGCACGAGCACAAGGCGCGCAGGGCCTTGGTCGTGTAGATGCCCGAGCCGTGGCCATCCGTGAACCGCAGATTGATGCCGTAGCGCCCAGTCGCCTCCCACGAACGCACGCGAATCGAGTCGGCAATGGTCGCCGGGTCGAGGAGTGGACGCCCCGACCATTCGTCCACGCAGCGCGCACAGGAACAGCTCAGCCGCAACGCACGGTACGAGTAGAGACTCTCGTGTCCATCGCCCCAGACGACCAACATCTGGTCGGGCTCGAGAAGCTCGAGCAGTTCCAGCCGAAAGCGATCCTCCAAGTCACCCTCCTCGGGTCGGAAAGCCGCTGATTCTAGTCCCAATCCGGGCTTGCGCCACGCTGCCTTGGGACTCGATTCCGCTCTCGGGGCGTTCGGAAAGCCAACGCGGCACCGCGGCACCGCCGAGTCCCCTTCACCCAACGCGCCAATGCGCGAACGGGAGTGGGTCGTGAATACGCCGATTCGGGGCGAGTCGCGAAGCGGGCGCGGCGTGAATCGGTTGCGGGAGCCTGCGGCCGCCAGCCGGGCGCCATCGGGCGTCACCCGTCGAGGGGAGCACGAGCAGCGGGTCGAAGCCAGGTCGGGCACCCGTAACGGCCAGCCCAGCGTAGACCGTCAACGACAATCGGGGGCGATCCAGGACTCACACGCCAGGCGACCTGGAGAAAAGGAGAGGGCCTCCCGAAGGGACTGGGTCCATCCCCGTAGGAGGCCGTTCTGGTAGGCAAACGTGTTGGTGGCAGCCCCCCTTGGCCAGGGGGGCCTTCGGCAAGATCCGCAGGTCGTTCGTGCGAGGAAAAAGCGCCGGAGAGAGGTACGCCGCGTAACCTTGGGATTCCCAATAGAGTCGTCCGACACTCCCAAACTCCCTCCGGCAGCCGGACTGAGGGGAGAGTAAATTGCGATTTATAAAATGTAAAGTACAAAAGCTCGCGACGTCTGCAAGTCAGCGCCGGGAAACGGCATCCGAACATGACCCCGTCCTCGCCTCGACGCGCGGCCAGAGCGCTCTCTCGCCCCGTGTTCGGGGTCGGAAGGAACCCTGGTGAACGGGTCGAGCCGGGGTCCGGCTTGGCCCGCTTCGGATCGAGGATCGCGTCCGCGGAGCACTCCGGGCGCCCGTGGAGGCCGTGAGCCGAAAACTCGGGCGACGAGTCGTAAGATACTCAATGAAAAGAGCTTGACTCCGTTGCCGGCGGCGTAAGACCACGCCGTATGCCAAAAACACAACTTTTGATTGACAGATCCGCATTGCCCCGGGACGATGAAGCGGGATGAGAGAGCAGCCAGGGTGGCTCTCCGTCGCGGCCGACAGGGGCTGCGAGGTCACCCAAATCCGTTCAGGAGCGAAGGGAGGCACCCACCGGCGGGCGGCGGCGTGAACCAAACTCCAAGACGCCCGCGGACCCCAGTGGCACGTCACGGACAGGATCGCGGCGTTGCTGGCAGAAGGCGGCCCCCGGACCGGGGCCCCGAGCCAGACAACTTTCGGTGTGGAGGACCCCATGATGGAAGAACGTGACGATCGACACGCGGACCACGACCCGCCAGCGAGCCGGCTCCCGGGCTGGCTCACCGAGACTCCCTACTGGGCTATCTCGGCGGTCGCGCACGTGATCCTCGTGCTCTTCATCGGCGGCATCGTGCTGCTCCAAACGGAGGACAAGAGGCCCGAGGTGCGGACGGTCGTGAGGGCGGAGTTCAAGCCCCAACCCTACGACCCCCGAGCCGATCGCGACGTGATCAAGAAGCCCGTGATCACCGAGACGGAGAGGGAGCAGCCGATCGTCAAGCACAAGCCAAACGAGATCCAGGCAGAGATTCCCAACGGCGTCGACGAGAACAAGCTCACGAACAAGAATCTGGAGGCCGAGGCGATCAACGACGCGTTCGCGATCGGCGGCGGGGGTGATGCCAGCGCGTACGGCAACCGCTCGGGCCGCGGATCCCTGTCCCGCGAAGGGGGGAACAAGGCAACCGAGGCGGCGGTTCTCGCGGCACTGCACTGGCTACGGCGCCACCAGCACCCGGATGGACACTGGTCGGGAGCCGACTTCCGTCACCAGTGCGACGATCCCAGCAAGCCGTGCGCGATGGCCGACGAGGGCTACTCGGACGGCCGTGGGTTCGCGGATCACGACGTGGGCCTGACCGGCCTCGCGATGCTCGCGTTCTTGGGCTACGCACACACCCACCGGGACGGCGAAGTCAGAGAGTTCCGAACGGTCATGAAGCGCGCCATGGACTGGATGCTCGCGCAGCAAGTCATGAAGGACGGCGAGAATCCCGACCACGTCGGTCGCTACGGCCCGACGACGGCCGAGGAGTGGATGTACAGCCATGCCATCGCCACCATGGCCATGGGTGAGCTCCTGTTCCTGAGCCAAGACCGTCTCAAACTCCGGCGCTCGGTGGAGGCGGCGACCCATTTCTGCATGGCGTCCCAGAACGAAGGCTTCGGCTGGAAGTACAAGTACAAGGGCGGCACCAACGACACCTCGGTCACGGGCTGGATGGTGCTCGCTCTCAAGACCTCGAAGAGCTGTGCGGCGCTGCGCCTGGTCAACACGGACAAGGAGAAGTTCACACAGCACTTCGACTGGGCGCTCGCGTGGTTCGCACGGAGCACTGCGAAGATCAGCGGGCGGACCGGCTACGAGGCGCCGGGGGACGCCGGGTCCAAGTTGCTCACGGGCTACCCGGAGCCCTACCCATTCTCCAAGGAACCCTCGTGCATGACCGCCGTGGCCTTACTGTGCCGTTTGTTCGCCGGCGAGAATCACCGCTCCGACGACATCAAAAAGGGGGTCAGCGTTCTAGCGCAGGAGCCGCCGACCTGGGCCCGACAGCGAGGCAAACAGATGTCGAAGATCAACATGTACTACTGGTACTACGCGACGTACGCGATGTTTCAGTACGGAGGACAGGCCTGGAAGGACTGGAACTTGGCGATGCAAGCAGCGCTCCTGCCCAATCAGCGCCGACTCGGGTGCGAGGACGGCAGTTGGGATCCGGTTGGGGAATGGGGACTGGCCGGGGGCCGCGTGTACGCGACCGCGATCAACGCGATGACCCTCGAGGTCTACTATCGATTCCAGCGTACCCAGTAGGTTGCCAAAACCGCAATCGCGGCCATTGACATGGTGGCATTTCGCAGAGAGGATAGGGGTCGCTTTGGGCCTGGCATCCCGGGCCGGACACCCCCAGGCAAGGCACAACTTTCAGCACGGAGGACCCGATGGCAGAAGAATATGACGATCAAGACGGGGGCTACGAAGAGCCGGAAAGCCGGCTCCCGGGCTGGCTCACCGAAACCCCCTACTGGGCCATTTCCGCGGTCGCGCACGTGATCCTGGTCCTCTTCATCGGCGGCATCGTGCTCCTCAAGACCGAGGATGACGCGCCGGAGACCCAGACGGTCGTGAAGCGGGAGTTCAAGCCCCAGACCTACGACCCCAGAACCAAGCGCGACATGGTCAAGAAGCCGGAGATCCTCGAGCCGGAGAAGAAGAAGCCGATCCTCAAGCTGAAGCCGGATGAGGTCAAGGCCGAGATTCCCAAGGGCGTCGACGAGAACAAACTCACGAACAAGAACCTGCAAGCCGACTCGGTCAACGATGCGTTCGGGACCGGCGGCGGCGCTGCCGGCGCGTACGGCAACCGCTCGGGCCGCGGATCCCTGTCCCGCGAAGGGGGCAGCGAGGCAACCGAGGCGGCGGTTCTCGCGGCACTGCACTGGCTGAGGCGCCACCAGCACCCCGATGGACACTGGTCGGGAGCCGACTTCTTCCACCAGTGCAAGGATCCCAGCAAGCCGTGCGCGATGGCCGAAGAGGGCTTCTCGGACGGGCGTGGGTTCGCGGATCACGACGTGGGCCTGACCGGCCTCGCGATGCTCGCGTTCTTGGGCTACGCACACACCCACCGGGACGGCGAAGTCAAAGAGTTCCGCACGGTCATGAAGCGCGCCATGGACTGGATGCTCAAGCAGCAAGTCATGAAGGACGGCGAGAATCCGGACCAGATCGGTCGCTACGGCCCGACGACGGCCGAGGAGTGGATGTACAGCCATGCCATCGCCACCATGGCCATGGGTGAGCTCCTGTTCCTGAGCCAAGACCGTCTCAAACTCCAGCGCTCGGTGGAGGCGGCGACCAATTTCTGCATGGCCTCCCAGAACGAAGGCTTCGGCTGGAAGTACAAGTTCAAGGGCGGCACCAACGACACCTCGGTCACGGGCTGGATGGTACTCGCTCTCAAGACTTCGAAGAGCTGTGCGGCGATTCGCCTGGTCAACACGGACAAGGAAAAATTCACGCAGCACTTCGACTGGGCGCTCGCGTGGTTCGCGCGCAGCACCGCGAAGATCAGCGGGCGGACCGGTTACGAAACCCCGGGGGACGCCGGGTCCAAGTTGCTCAAGGGCTATCCAGAGCCCTACCCGTTCTCCAAGGAGCCTTCGTGCATGACCGCTGTGGCCGTACTGTGTCGCCTGTTTGCGGGCGAAAATCGCCGCTCGGATGACATCACGAAGGGCATCGGCATCCTCGAGAAGGAGCCGCCGACCTGGGCCCGACAGCGTGGCAAACAGCTCTCGAAGATCAACATGTACTACTGGTACTACGCGACGTATGCGATGTTCCAATACGGAGGCTCGGCCTGGAAGGACTGGAACATCAAGATGCAGCAGGCGCTCGTCCCCAACCAGCGCCAACTCGGGTGCGAAGACGGCAGTTGGGACCCGATTGGGGAATGGGGACTCGCTGGCGGCCGCGTGTACGCGACCGCGATCAACGCGATGACCCTCGAGGTCTACTATCGCTTCGAGCGCACCGAGTAGGAATTCGAGCGAACCGTGCCTGGTCCCAAGGTAAGCGCGTGTCGCGCTTGCCTTGGGACCGGCTCACTTCAAGGGGGCAATCCGGGGAGTCGCCCTCGCGGCTGCGGCGCAGCCGCATCCACTTCAACCCGAAGACGCCTACGCCGGCCGCAGTGCTCGCCACCGCGGTTGACTCTTGGCCTCCTGTACGACCGACGTTCGGATCGAACGGGGACGTGAGTGAAGATCACGCGCCCGGAAGTTGGGAGCGTACGAGAGCCACCAGCGGCCAGGCGCTGCGGATCTCAGCGACCGGGAGCAGCAGGGGTGCGATGTCGGCTCGGGCCGCCTGCAGGCGAACGGTCGCGTCCGCATCGAGGAAGAGCCGCCGGAACACGGTCCGGTTCCGCACGTCGCGCACGAACGCGTACTCACCCGAGGCAGCGGCGCGGTCGGTGGCAAAGACCACGAGGTCGCCCTCGACGAAGCGAGGCTCGTGACCCGGATCCATCTCGTCGCCACGCACGCGCAGTGCGAAAGTGGTGCGCCCCCAGAGGTCCGGTAGCGTCAGGAACCCCTCGACGGCTGCGATCGGCTGGCCGTTGTCATCGAACTCGGCGGGATACAACGACTCGTCCCCGACGAGAATCGGTGTACCGCGAGCGCCATCGACCACGACACCGGCAGCCACGGCGGCGCGGTCGCGGTCGAGCCGGTGCAGGCGTTCCTTGAGATTGTCGATGATGCGCTCTTCGATCTCGATCACCGAAAACGGGTCGATACCCAGGAGCCGACAGGCCTTGCGGAGGAAGTCGCCCTCGAGGCCGTTCCTGCGGCCCTCCTCGATGGCGATGACGTACGCCTTCGTCTGACCCGTCTTCCGCGCGAGGTCTTCCGCCGTCAGGTGCCGCTGACGCCGCTCATGACGGATGCGCCGTCCGAGTTCGCCGTGAACGTTGGCGACCGAGAGTTCCTTCTCGCGTCGCGCCGACAGCGGATCGGGGTCCGCAGCCAGCTCCGCGAAGAAGCGCGACGGCGGCACCCCCAAGGCTTCCGCGATGCGCTGCAGGACTTCTGAGTCCACGCGCCGCTGCCCTTGCTCGAGGCGCGACATTTGGGACTGCGAGAGCCCGATGCGCTGCGCGAGGTCCTTACCGGTGATGCGCTTCTCTTCGCGAAGCTGCTTGATCTGTTGGCCGATCGGAATCATGCCCGGATTCTACCGTGAAGCGCGCACGGACTCGACGGAAACGGGGCTCCATCGCGCCACCGGCCCGATCCGAGGCTGACTCGACGAAGCGCCGGCCCAGAACTCGTCAGAGACTGCCCGCACTGCCCGTTCGGCCACGCCTCGGCTCCGATTCACGACGCCGACTGGACCATGATCGCGAGCTGACCGCCGTTGAACAGCGCGTGGAAGCCGACGCACAACCAGAGGTTGTTCGTGCGGTGGTAGAGGAACGCGAGCAGCATCCCGAGGACAGCGGTTGGCACGACAGCGATCGCGTGTACATGAATGGCACCGAAGAGGAGCCCCGAGATCACCATGGCGAGTCCGGCTCCGAGTCGGTGGTCGAGCCAACGGAAGAGAAGTCCTCGAAACAAGCACTCCTCGAGAATCGGGGCCCCGACCACGGTCAGGAGCACGAACAGGGCGAGGCCGACGATGTCGCGGGCCTCCAAGAGTCGCGCGAACACCGCGATGGCGGGCTGCGGCTCGGCAGCGTGGTTCAGGCTGACCAGAGTGGCAACCCAAACGAGCATGAGCACGAATAGGGCCGGAATGGTCGCGGCATAGCTCAACAAGCCGAGTAGGAGACCGGGCCCAGCCCGTCGTGCCTCGAGTCCGTAGACCTCGAGACCCTGACGGTAGCGGAGCGCGGGGAGCATGAGGATCACCACGGAGGTGAACAAGTTCACCATCATCAGCAGAGCGTAACGAACGAGTTCGGCGATCGGGCCACCATCCTCGCCCCACACGAGCGGCCACAGACTCGCCGCGCTGCCGGCCAGGAACTGGAGGCCGAGCCAGAAGCAGAATACCAGGGCAACGTCGGACCCGTTCCACCGCGGCGCGGGCAGGGAACCAGGCCGCTCACGGGAGCCCCAGGTCAAGATGGCCCACAGGCCGACGCCAGCCAACGCGGTCACCACGACGGATCCCAACACCAGGACCGTCCATGCCCCCGGGGCCTCGATCCAGGCGCGAAGAAGCTCGATGGACTCGTTGCTCGTCCCCGCGGCAGGGTCTTCCAGGGCAGGGTCGCGGTTCACCGGCGCGCCCCCACGCGCGATCCGGCGAGTGCGTCGAGGGTCTCGAGGCTACTCACCGATGACTCCCTGCTCGGGGCTCGACGCATTCGCGTACAAGCGCCTTGGGATGCGACCGGCCCGCGCCGCGAAGTAGCCGGCCTCGAGCGCGAGTCGCATGGCGTGCGCCATGGTGACCGGGTCTTTCGCGAGGGCGATGCCGGTGTTCAACAACACAGCCTCGGCGCCCAGTTCCATGGCGATGGCGACATCACTCGCGGTGCCGACTCCGGCGTCGACGATGACGGGGACTTCGAGGCTCTCGATGATCAAACGCAGGTTGTTGGGATTCAGAATCCCCTGGCCGCTCCCGATCGGCGACCCCGCCGGCATCACGGCCGTGGCCCCAGCTTCCTCCAGCCGGGCCGCCATGATCGGATCGTCGGAGGTGTACGCGAGCACGGTGAACCCCTCGTGCACCAACTGTTGGGTGGCAGCGAGCGTTTGCACTGGATCGGGCAGCAGCGTCTTCCGATCTCCCAGGACTTCGAGTTTGACCCAATCGCCAAGTCCGAGTTCACGGGAGAGGCGCGCGACCCGAACCGCGTCTTCCGAGCTGAAACAACCGGCCGTGTTCGGCAAGATCCGGTAGCGACTGCGATCGAGATGTTCGAGCAGATGGGTTTCGCCCTCGGCGCCGTCTCGAGGGGCGGCGAGCCCGAGCCGACGAATGGCCACGGTCACGACATCGGCACCCGAGGCCTCGAGCGCGTGCTTCATGACTTCGTAGTTGGCGTACTTGCCCGTCCCGACGAGTAACCGTGACTTCAAGTCCCAAGAACCGACCCGCAGCGGCGGTGGCGCCCTGTGCATGTCAGCCCCCCCCGACCACGGTCACGATCTCGACACGATCGTGCTCGCTGAGGACTCGGGCGTCGATCTCGGACCGTCGCACGATCTCGTGATTGACCTCGACCGCAAATGGCTTCGATTGCAGTTCCAGGGCTTCGATGAGTCCAGCGACCGTCGTCCCAGCGTCCAAGGTGACGCGTGTGCCGTTCACGCAAACCTCCATGCGATCGAACTCCCGGCGCGCAAGGCGCCTGCTCGGGTTGAATCCGGGGAGGATAACGCATGGAGGCTCGGCGACAAAGGGCGGTCGTTCGCGATTGGGGCCGGCGTCGGTGCCGGGATAGCGACGACGAACTGGCCCGCGAGGCGATGCTCGTCAGCGACGCGGAGGGCCCTCGAGCGCATCGTCACGATCGCGCCGCGGACCACGGAGGGCGACTTGGGACGGGTCCGAGTCGGCGTCCGTCGGCGGCCATGACGCGTCGGGACGCACATTCCCGGTCTGGCCGTTCTGCAGCTTGGGCTGCAGGGTCATGAGCTTCCTCAGCACGGACTCCCGGTGTTGCACACCGTTCAACCGCAGGTATGACTCGTAGTGGCGAATCGCCAGTTGCATCTCGTTGCGCGCCTCGGCGAGTTCTCCCAAGTGGTAGTGCGGCAGCGGGAAGCTCTGATCTACCTCCAAGCACTTGTGGAGCGCCTTCTCGGCCTTCACGGGCTGATCCTCGAGCAGGTACAGAGTCGCCAACTCGAAGTACGGCCCGGTGTACTTGCCCGCTGGCGTCAGCTCGATCATCCGTTGGTAGGCCACTTCGGCTCGCTGGAAGTTCCCGATCGAGAGGTAGACCTGCCCCTCGAGGTAGTGAAACTTCGGGTTGTCGGGCTGGAGCTTCTGCGCGTTCTTCATGTGATTCAAGGCGCTGCGGAAGTCCTCCTTCTCCATGTACAGTCGCCCGAGGCGCTCCTGATACTTGGGCTCGTCCGGAAACTCCTTCGCCAGGTCGAGATACTGCTCGATCTTGGTGTCCACCACCGAAGTACTCTTCCCGTCCTCGTCGTCGAACAGGGTGCGGGTGGTTAGCGGCTTGACCGAGGTCTGGGCACAGCCCACGAGTAGGCCAACGACGAGCAGCACGGGAACCTTGACGAGCATCGACGCGCCTGCCTTCCTGAAGAGCCGAGTTAGTCGTTCACTGCATTGTTCGGCTCGACCGAGACGAGGCTTGAAGAAGAACTTCCGCTTCCATGCCCCTGGGCTGAAACTGATGGGCTCAAATTGATGGGCTGAATTGGATGGCAGGGAACGATGGCAGGGATCGAAGGCAGGGATCGATGCGGAGAATGACGAGTCCCCGCGAGATCCGGGGGGTCCCCGCCGACGCCCCACGCCGACGACGCCCGGGGTTCCCGCGGGTGCGTGTCACTGCACGCGGGAGTCGCCCTCGATCTCGAGTCGCAACTCCATGCCGGACTCCGCGTAGCGCACAAGCCCCGTCGGGTCGTCAACGCGCCCGATCGGCGTGACGGCACTGGCAGCGACGGGCTGGTCGCTGCCGGTTGCGGTCAACGGTGTCGCTCCGCAGAAGAAGGACAGCGTGGCCCCGACTGGCCAATAGGCGACCTCACCGGCCACGAGCCGGTTCCGCGCGTGCGGTTCCAGCGGGCAACCGAGATCGATGACCAGTGCGACCTCGGCGCCCCACCGCCGTACGGTGCCTCGCAGCGGCAGCTGCGCCAGAAGCCGCTCCACCGTCGGGCCGTCGTCGAGCATGGCAACGAACTGACGTCCAGCGATCGTCAGACGCAGTGAAGTCGGCATCAGGACCCTTCCAAGACAGGCTCGAGCACCAAAGAGCTGCCGGACTCCGGCGGTCGGGATCCCTCCTCGACCCACCGGAATCGGCTGGGAAAGTTGGAGTGTTTGTAGATGTTCTCGAAGCGGATCTCGAGCTCTTGCCCTAGGTCCTGGGTCGACAACGGCAAACGCAGGCGCGAGGTCGCTCGATCGTAGGCAAAGTTCAGCGATCGTCCGCCCACCTTGCACGAGATCGTCGACGAAAGCACGCGGTGTTCGTCGGCACCCCAACCTCCGCGAGCGCGCAAACCATCGTCGAGGTCGAAGACCGCCGTCGTCTGCCCGCCCTTCGCTTCGCAAGCCTCGAGTCGCACGCGCGGGGTACCCCCTTGGAAGTAGTCGACCAGACCCAGGTAGTATCCATAGGCCTCCCGCTGGTTGTACTCTCGCGAGCGGAGCCGCTCGGCCTCCTCCGGGTGCGTGTAGAACGAAGCCTCGCACAGAATCGCGGGAACGCTTGCGGTCCGGAGCACGGCAAACCCGGACCGCTCATAGATCAAGCGGTCCGACAAGATCGGCGTCGGCACGCTCGCGGGCGTGCGCAACGCTTCCATCACGCGCTGCTGGACGTACCGCGCCAGGTCGAGCGACGCCGGCCGGGAATCGAGATCCTGGTGGTACCAGGTCGAAGTGTAGTTCGCAGTCGTCCCGCCGGCGTTGTGGTGAATCGAGATGAATACCTCCGCGCCCTGCTCCACGAGCAGCGGTGCGCGGCGCTCCAGAGGAACCGCTTCGTCCTCGCGCCGCGTGAGCAGAACAACGGCGCCAGCACGCTCGAGCATGCGCGTCAGCTCGAGCGCGACCGCCAGGTTCACATCCGCCTCGAACTGCTTCGCTGGATCGGTTTCGGCACCGTGCCCTGGATCGAGCCCGATCCGCCGACCCCGCAGCCAGCGCTCGTTCGGATGCGGTGCGAGAGCCAACGGCGGGAGCTCCGTCCAGCCGACACTGGAGAGCGATGCCGGCGCGGGCCCGCAGCCCGCGGTGATCCCCGAGAGCAGTAGGCAGCACCACGTCTTGGCGGCGATCGGCCACACCCGCGCTCGGGTCACTCGACCGGCTCCTCGAGCACGCGCGCCGAAAGAATGCGATCGCCCACCTCGAGCTGGTCGACGACCGCCATCCCCGCCACCACATGACCAAACACCGTGTAACGCCCATCGAGATGCGGCGTAGGCACGTGGGTGATGAAGAACTGACACCCCCCGGTATCGGGCTCGCCGGTCTTCGGCATGCCCACCGCGCCCCGATCGTACGGTCGTGGGTTGATCTCGTCGGGGACGAAGTAGCCTGCGTCGCCCGACCCATCGCCGCTTGGATCCCCGCCCTGGACGACGAACGCGGGCACCACGCGGTGAATCGTCAGTCCATCGTAGCGACCCGCGCGCGCGAGGGACGTTACGCTGGCGACATGCCGAGGTGCATCCCGTGGGAACAACTCGATCACGATCTCGCCGCGCTCGGTGCCGAGGACGAGATGCGGGTTCTCGGGGAGGGCCCAAGTGTTGGGCGCGAGCTGCTCGATGCCACCCGTCGCGAGCGACCGCTCGAGCGCCGACACGGTCGACTCGCCGCGTCCAGCGAGCAGCCTCGACGCGACGCGGCGCACCGACACGAACGGGTCCGTGAGCGCCTCGCGCGCAAGTTCGACGCCGACGGCATCGGCGGCAAGCGCGCGCAGGATCTCCGTCCTCGCCTCCCAGAACGACGGGGCGGTGGAGTTGCGGAACGCCCGCTCGAACGTCTCTTGCCAGCCCTCCGGCTGACGCTCGCGCATCACTTCGATCGCTGCCAACCGCACCGCGACCGCTGCGTCGTCGACCGCGAGTTCGTGCACCCGCGCCCACCCACGCTCGTCGGTCACGGTCGCGTAGGAGCGGACCGCAGCCTCGCGCGCTGGCGACTGCGCGTCCGCCAGGAACGGCAGCAGCGCGTGCTGCGCCGCGCCTCCACCCGCCGCGAGGCCCCGAGCGGCAGCGGCGCGCAGCCACACGTCGGGCACGGCGGCGAAACTCGCCAGGTAATCGACGGCGCGCGGCCCCGCGACGAGACCGTAGTTCTCGACCGCGGCGCGCCGCACGGTGGGTGACGCACTCCCGCGGGCGAGTGCGAGCAGAACGTTCTCGACGATGTCGCCGCCCGTGTGGCGCAGCGCCCCGAGCAGTCGTTCGACGACCAACGGCATCGGCTCGCGAAAGAGCTGTTCGAAGAGCACGTCGCGGATCTGCTCGCGCGTAGCATCGTCCACCGACTTCGCCAGCGCACCCAATGTCTCCAACGCTTCGGCCCGCGCCACCCACGAGCTCTGCGGAGCCGCCAACAGCGCGGCGAGACCGGTGAGCGCCGCGGGGTCCAGATCGACCGGCGTTCGGAGGCCGCGGGCCGCGAACAGACTGACCCAAGTGTGCGAGTCGCTCAGATATGGCCGCAACGGGGCCACCGTGCTCGGATCGTCGAGCCGAGCGAGCGCATACACCATTCGCCAACGCGCCCCGTCGTCGGTCTCCGCTTGGAGCGCGGTGACGATGTGGGCGACGAAGCGCTTCTCGTCCCGCCGCCATAGGCCCAGCGCCGCTTCGCCCCGGAGCTCCGCGTCCGCGTGCTGTAGCAACGCCACGAGTCGCTCCCCGACTCGAGCCCCGGTCGAGCCCTCGGCGAGCGACTCGCAGTGCAGCTTCCCGAGGGCCTCGACCGCGCGCCGCCGCACGACGGGACTCTCGGACTCGTGCAGCAAGCGCTCGATCACTCCGAGACCTCGGTCCGAAGCCAGCTGCCCGAGCGCAAAGGCCATCTCGACCCCGAAAGCAGGCTCCGCCAAACCACGATCGAGGTACGCCTCGAGGATCTCGACCCCGCGAGCGTCGCCGATGCGACCGATCGCACGAACCGCGGCGCGCTGCAGCTCGGGCGCGGCGCTGTCTGCGAGGGCCGACTTCAGCACCGCATCGTCCAGAACATCGCGAGCTTCGCAGCGCTGCAGTGCGGCCACGGCGTCCACCGAGCGTTCGAGCCGCAAGGTCCCGTGACAACCGCACGCCACGACCATGAAGAGCCCCAATGCCAGGCCGAGTCGAAACATCGTCGGGGAACCTCTCGCAAGGGTTGTGCTCGACCGAACGCGGGGTCGGGGGCGAACCGGCGTCAGGCTTCGGTGATCGAAATCGCGTCGAGCCCGCCAGCGCAGACTCTCGGGCCGCCCGACCACGAACGTTTGTTCTTAGATCTTAGGTCTTGGGCTTCGGGTTCGTCGATGCACCCGCCTCGGCGCGACCCGCCGCGACGCGATCGATCTCCGCCCGTTCGTAGTGACGGCCGCGGTTCACGCCGGGGCATTCCTCGGCCACTTCGTCCCAGCTCTCCGGGGACTCCAAGTTCTCGGGCCAGAACGGGAAGGTACGACACTGCTCCGGTCGAACGGAGTAGATGGTGCAACCGCGCCCGTGCTCCCAGAAAATGCAGTCGTTGTTGGGTTTCTCGATCAGACTGAAGCGGCGCCCGACGCGCCGCACGTACCGTCGCGCCACTTCTTCTTCGGAGATGCGAAGGAAGGACGCGATCTCAGCGATCATCGCCGTGTTCACCCACACGTATCCTTCGAAGCCGGTGCAACACTTCCCACATTGGGTACACGAGAAACGCAGTCCCTCGGAGTACCAGGGCTGACCTGCGGAGCCGGCGGCGCGGTTCGCGGGCTGTTTCGCCATGCGACGAATGTCCTTTCCGGGGAGGCAGTCTGGGTCGAACCCCGATTCGAGCCGTCGGCGAACGCGCGTTGCCTTTCGCCCGCTGAGCCAGCCACTATACTTCACCCGCTGGCCAGGAATCAGCTCGCTGTTCGCGATTCGTGATTCCGCGACGAAGGGACGGTTTCGTTGGGCGCATCATCGGCGAGTGACGTCAGGACCGACGCGGACGGCAGCCAACGGTCGCGAGGAGGTGGACGCATAGGGGCTGCTGCGCGCGCTCGACGTAGCGGTTTCGCAGCGATGCTGCTGGCCGCTCTCGGGCTCGCGACGACCGGTTGCGTCGACCGTTGGCTCCTCATCCGCTCCGATCCGCCGACCCGGGTGGATGCGTTGGGAAACGTACACACCGCTCGCGTCTTCCTCGACGGCGCTGACCTGGGGGCGGCCCCAGCGCGCGTGCCGTTCGAGCACTACGGCACCCACGAGGTCGTGGTGCGGCTCGCCGATCACGATTCCACCACCCAGCAGATCGAGGTGGCGACTCCTTGGTATCAGTGGTTCCCGATCGACTTGATCGCCGAGTTCCTGTGGCCGTGGACCATCCACGACGAACACGTCTACACCATTGCACTCTCGCGTTTGGACCCGCAAGCGATCGCCGATCGCATCGAGGCGGTCACGGCCGCGCAGCCGCATACAGAACCAGGCGCCGCGCCGGGTGACCCCGAAACCCGCGAGGCTCCCCGGTGATACGCCGCGAACCACCCGAGATCCCGACCCGCGAAGCCCTCCGCGAGCACCCGCTGTCTGAGACCTTTCGCGACCTCCGAGTGCTGGTGTTCGGACTAGGCCGCTTCGGCGGCGGTAGCGGAGTAACCCGCTTCTTCGCCGAGCGCGGGGCGCGCGTCACGGTGACCGACCTCAGCTCGGAAGCGCTACTCGCGCCGGTTCTCGAGCCACTGCGGGAGTTGCCCATCGAGCGCTTCCGGCTCGGCGAACATCGGGAGGATGACTTCTTCCAAGCCGATTGGATCGTGGTCAACCCCGCGGTCCCTCCCCGAGCCGAGTTCTTGGAAGTGGCGCGCCGCTCCGGCGCCAAGCTCGTCACGGAAGTCGGGCTCTTTCTCCGCTGGTGCCCGAGCCGCTGGGTGACCGGGATTACGGGCAGCAATGGGAAGAGCACGACTTCGCAGCTCTGCGCCGAGATCCTGCGAGCGAGTGGGCACGTAACGCACCTTGGAGGCAACATCGGTCGCTCGTTGCTCCCGGAGCTGAGCCGCATCGAGGAACACCATCGCGTGGTGCTCGAGCTGTCGTCGTTTCAGCTCGAGCGCCTGCTGCCCGATGAGCCAACGCCGCGGGTCGCGGCCATCACCCACTTCACGCCGAACAATCACCTCGATTGGCACGGCGACGCGGAAGCCTACCGCTTGGCAAAGGAGCGCATCCTGCGGCCCGGGCCGGAGGATTCGGTCGCTGTCCTGGCGCGACGATCGCCCCACTTCGAAGCGTGGAGCGCCGCGGCGCGCGCCGCCGGCCGACAGTGCGTCGCGTTTGCGCCTGACGAGCCAGTGCGTGAGGGGATCGGTTGGGATGGCGGACGACTCGTCGATGCGCGCACCGCGCCCGCGCAGGGACTACTCGACGTCGCCCGTCCGGAGTTCGCAGGCACCTTCCAGGCCGCCGCCGGGCGCAGCAACCTGGCGTGTGCCACTGCATGCGCGCTGGCGATGGGGGCGACGCCCGCAGCGATCGCGCCGGTGGTCGCTGCTTTCCGCGGACTCCCCCACCGCCAGGAACTCGTCGCTCAGGCGCGCGGCGTGCGCTTCGTCAATGACTCGAAGGCCACCACTCCCGAGGCGACTGCGGTGGCGATCGAAGCGTTTGGGCCCAACCTGGTGTTGCTCGTGGGGGGCCGGTTCAAGGGTTCGAGCTACACCGAGTTGGCGCGCGCAATCGTCGCCGGTGTGCGCCACGTGTGCGTGTTCGGCGAGTGCGCGGCTCCGCTGGCCGACGCGATCCGCGCCGCCGGCGCACGGGAATCGCAGCTGTCGGTCGTAAGGAAATTGGACACGGCTTTCGCCGCGGCGACCCGCGCGTGCCGGCCCACAGACACGATCCTCTTGTCCCCCGCTTGCGCGTCGTTCGACCAGTTCACCCACTTCGAAGAACGAGGCGAGAGTTTCCGAGCGCTCGCCCAGTCGTGGGTCGACGCGGGCGGCCCGCAGAGCGCCTAGACTCGCCCCGGCGGTGGACTCGGTTCGGGGCACGCGAAGATCCCCGGCTGCCGCCTCACCCCGTGCCCTTAGTCCTTCCACGGTAGCCACTTCCGTGCTCGCACCGGAAGCGTCGTCGGTGCCCCCGAGGGCGCCCGCGGGACAAGCCCGTTTGGGTGCCCAGTGCCTTTACACGGTCGGCCGACTCCGGAACGGTCCGTGCTCCGGGGCACAGCCAACTGACGTCGACGAAAACCCGTCGTGCCTCTTGCTTCCACGCCACGCCACCCGCCAGCGGGTCCGGCCCCGAACCCGACCCTCGCAGCGCCTTTGGCCCGCAATGTGCAACACGCTTTCCGGACGAGGGCCAGCCGAGGGTCGAGCAACAGGGGAGAACGAGTCGATGGTCACCTACGGAGTGAACTACGGAACCGAACGGCATCCGGCGCGCCGCTGGCGCAAGCGTCGGGACCACCGCGTGTTGTTCGTTGGGCGTAATGAGCGCACCAAGCGCCAACTGGACAAGTTGCTCGACGACCCGAGCTTCTCGGTCTCCGTGGTCGGCTTCCTGGACGACGATTCCCAACTGGGCACGGATCGACTTCCGAGCCTCGATGCGATTCCGCACTTGGGACGCGTCGGCGAGATCGAGCAGGTCCTGCGGGCAAGCGCAGTGGACGAGGTATACGTCACGCTACCGATCAAGTCGTGCTACGACCAGATTCAGCGCACGCTCGCGACCTGCGAAGTCGCCGGCGTGCCGGTCAGCCTGTCGACCGACCTCTTCGGCACGACGATCGCGCGCGCCGAGAAGACTCCGCGCGAGACCGGCAAGATCGTCTACTCCTGCGTCCCGTACCCGCGCTGGAAGCTGGCGATCAAGCGTACCGTCGACGTGCTCGGGGCCACCGTCGGGCTCGTGCTCTTGGCCCTGCCAATGCTCTTCATCGCGCTACTGATCAAACTGACCTCGCGCGGGCCGGTGCTGTTCGAGCAGCGCCGCTGCGGCCGCAACCACCACACCTTCGGCATGCTGAAGTTCCGCACCATGGTACCGGGAGCCGAGAAGATGAAGGCTGCGCTCGAACACCTCAACGAGGTCGACGGCCCCGCCTTCAAGGTCAAGAACGACCCGCGGGTCACCCCCCTCGGCCGCTTCCTGCGCAAGTACAGCCTCGACGAGCTTCCGCAGCTCTTGAACGTACTGCGCGGCGACATGAGCTTGGTCGGCCCGCGCCCGCCGATCCCCACGGAAGTCGAGAAATACGAGTGGTGGCAGCGCCGCCGGCTGAGCATGCGCCCGGGCCTGACTTGCCTGTGGCAGGTCAGCGGCCGCAATGGCATCGGCTTTGGCGAGTGGATGCTGCTGGACCTGGCCTACATCGACAACTGGTCGCTGCGACTCGACCTGTCGCTGCTGCTTCGCACCATACCCGCAGTGCTTCGCGGCCGCGGCGCGAGCTAACGTCGATCCACAAGTTAGCCCGCGCGCCGGCGGCCACGGATCGGCAATCGTCACGGGGCGATGTCTGTTTTGCTACTGGGTCCAGGGTCTTCGTCTTGGTCGATCGCTCGCGTCCGGAACCACATTCACGGCCATCGATCCACAAGTTAGCCCGCGCGCCAAGTCTTGGCGTGCTGCTTCATGAGCGCTCGACTCCCAGGGCGCTCATGAAGCTCTCTCCAATCCGCTGGCCAGCACTCGACACGCGCAGAGCGAACCTGAGCGACGAACTGGGGTCGCGCGCGGCGCGGTGGCGCGGTGCCGCGGTGTCGCGGCGCGCGGTGCGGTGTGGTGCTGCGGTGCCACGGCGCGTGCGAGGGCGGATGCGGACAGGCTGTCCGCGCTCCCAGGGCGCGCCAGGGCATTCGATGGGATGGAGACTCGGAGGATGCGCCGCGACGCTGAAAGGGCGGGAGCTGCGGGGGACAGAGGAGCGACGGATCCCGTCGCCTCCGCACGCATCGTGGGCGTGGCGCAGCGTGCGGCATCTCCGCTCAGGAGCTGAGCCCATCTCGAAGGAAGCGCGACAGATCCCCTCTTTCGGATGCCGTCGCGTCCGCACGCATCGCCTGTCGTGGCGCAGCGTGCGGCGTCATTGGCTCAGGAAGCTGAGCGCACGTCGCGCCTAGCGAGGCACGCACTTGCTTCGGGACGGACTAGAACTCTCGAACACTAGGTCGCGCTAGCGGGCGTACCATTCGATGGTCTTGCGCAAGCCGTCGTCGAACGCCTCCTCGGGCTCCCACCCGAGGTCGCGCGCGATCTTCGTCGTGTCGACCGCGTAGCGCCAATCATGCCCCTTGCGATCCTCCACGAAGCGGATCAGGCGGTCGTGCGGGGCGTTCGCCGGCTCCACGTCGTCCATGATCGCACACACCCGGCGCACGAGATCCAGATTGGCCCACTCGTTGTTGCCGCCGATGTTGTAGCACTCTCCGGTCTTCCCGCGACGCAGCACCACGTCGATCCCGCGACAGTGGTCCATCACGTACAGCCAGTCGCGAATGTTCGAGCCGTCGCCGTAGACCGGGATGGGGCGCAGCTCGTGACACGCGCGGATCATCGTCGGCAAGAACTTCTCGGTGTGCTGCCGCGGACCGTAGTTGTTCGAACAGTTGGTGAGGGTCGTGGGAAGTCCGTACGTGTGCTGGTAGGCACGCACGAGGTGGTCGGAGCCCGCCTTGGCCGCCGAGTAGGGGGAGTTCGGGGCGTACGGAGTGGTCTCGGTGAAGGCCGGATCGGTCCGTCCGAGAGTACCGTAGACCTCGTCGGTGGAGATGTGGTGAAAACGCTTGCCGTCCCCATCGTGGAGTTCGTCGAGCCAATAGACCCGCGCCGCATCGAGCAGTTCGAACGTGCCCACGAAGTTGGTGCGAATGAAAACTGCCGGCCCGTGGATCGATCGATCCACGTGACTATCGGCCGCGAAGTGGACGATGGTGTCGATCTCGTGCGTCCGCAACAGCCGGTCGACGAGCGCGCGATCGCAAATGTCACCGTGCACGAACTCGTGGCGCGCCGGATCCGGCAAGTCCTCGAGGTTCTTCGGGTCACCTGCATAGGTGAGCAGGTCGAGGTCCACGATCCGGACTTGCGAGTCGGTCGCAAGCAGGTGGCGAACGAAGTTGCTACCGATGAAACCGGCGCCGCCGGTGACGAGTACGTTGCGGGGTGAATGAGCGGTCACGGGCGCAGATCCTTCAGTACGAGTTCGAGGCTGTCCTGCCATGCGGGAGCGGAGATTCCGAGCACCTGCGTGGCCTTGTGGGTGCACAGTACCGTGTAGCGAGGGCGCGCGGCGGGTGTCGGAAACTCGGCGGTTGTGATCGCGCGCACCCGCCGCACCTTCAGCGCCCAGTCGGAGCGGGCGGCCTCCACGATGGCCTCGGCGAAACCATGCCACGTCGTCGGCGGCGTACCGCAATAGTGAAACGTACCCCAAGGCAACGACCCCTGCTCCTCGAGCCGCTCGCACAAGGTCAGGATTGCTTCGGCAACGTCGACGGCCGCGGTCGGGCAACCGTGTTGATCCGCAACCACTTGCAACTCCTCGCGCTCCTGTGCGAGGCGGAGGATCGTCTTCACGAAGTTCCGGCCACGAGCGCTGAACACCCAGCTGATGCGGAGAATCAAGTGGTCCCCCAACGCAGCCCGCACCGCACGCTCCCCCGCGAGCTTGCTCTCGCCATACACTCCAAGGGGAGCTGGCGGGTGATCCTCGCGGATGGGCTCGCTCGCCGTACCATCGAACACATAGTCCGTCGACAGGTGCAGCAGCGGGATCCCACGCTCGGAGCACGCCTGCGCGAGCCACGCCGGGCCGGTCGCGTTGATCGCGAAGGCGGCCTCACGCTCCGCCTCGGCCTGGTCGACGGCGGTATGAGCGGCAGCATTCACGACCAGCCCCGGTCGATGCTCATCGAGGTTCGCTACGATCGTTTCCGGACGCGTCAAGTCGAGGAGTCGGCGCCCCAACCCGACGACGCGTAGCTGCCCGCGACTGCGGGGCTGCGCACCGAGGCGCACCAACTCCGAGCCGACCTGGCCATCCGCACCGACGACGAGCACTCTCATGGCTCCCCTCCCCAAATCGGCAGCAGGTCCTCCGGGCACTCACTCAGCCGCGGATTGCGGAGGTCCTTCGGCGAGAGCGTCGGCCCACTCACCTGCCAATCGATCCCGAGCCCCGGGTCATCCCAGGCGATTCCGCACTGGTCGTCGGGCACATAGTAATCGCTGCACTTGTAGAGGAAGTCGCAGTGGTCCGACAACACACAGAATCCATGCGCGAAGTCCGGCGGAATGTAGAGCTGCCGGTGGTTGGACTCGCTGAGCACAGTGCCGAACCATTGACCGAAGGTCGGCGAACCCCGGCGAATGTCCAGCGCCACGTCGAACACTTCGCCGCGCAGCACGTGCACGAGCTTCGCTTGTGGACGTCGCAGTTGATAGTGAAGGCCTCGGAGCACGCCTCGCTGCGAGTGCGAGTGATTGTCTTGCACGAAGTGCGCGCGGACTCCGGCTTCGAGGTAGCGCTGCTCTTGGAACGTCTCCAAGAAGAAGCCGCGGGCGTCGCCGTGGACCGCAGGCTCAATGACGAGCACCCCGGGGAGCGGCGTGGGCTCCACCTTCATCGAACTTTGCTTTCCAGGATGCGCACGAGGTACTCGCCGTAGCCGCTCTTGGCCAGCGGCGCGGCCAGGCGGCGCACTTGTTCGTCGTCGATGAATCCCATGCGATAGGCCACCTCTTCGGGACACGCGATCTTGAGGCCCTGGCGCTGTTCGATGGTCTCGATGAAGTTCGCGGCCTGCAGGAGCGACTCGTGCGTCCCCGTGTCGAGCCAAGCAAAGCCACGACCCAGGATCTCCACCCGCAACTGTTCGCGCGCGAGGTAGACGCGATTGACGTCCGTGATTTCGAGTTCTCCGCGGGGCGAAGGTCGCAGATTCGCTGCAATATCGAGCACCTGGTTGTCGTAGAAGTACAGCCCCGTAACCGCGTAGCTAGACTTCGGCTTGGCCGGTTTCTCTTCGATGCTGAGAGCCTGTCCGTTCGCGTCGAAGTCCACGACCCCGTAGCGCTCGGGGTCGCGCACCCAGTAGCCAAACACCGTCGCCCCCGGTTCGGCGCGCGCGGCGCGCGCGAGGATTTCGACGAAGCCGTGGCCGTAGAACAGGTTGTCGCCGAGCACCAGCGAACAGCCGTCGCGTCCGACGAAGTCGCGCCCAATGATGAATGCTTGCGCCAGCCCTTCCGGGCGGGGCTGCACGGCGTACCGAATGTCGAGCCCCCACTGGCTGCCATCGCCGAGCAGCGACTGAAAGAGATGCTGCTCGTGCGGGGTGTTGATCACGAGGATCTGCCGAATCCCGGCAAGCATCAGCGTGCTGAGCGGGTAGTAGATCATCGGTTTGTCGTACACGGGCAACAGCTGCTTGCTGATCACCTGAGTGAGTGGGTGCAAGCGGGTGCCCGCGCCGCCTGCGAGGATGATTCCCTTGTTGATCATGATCTCCGTCCATCGGGCGGGGCGGGATAACCGCTGACTCGCCGCTTCCAGCCCTCGTAAACGAGTAGGCTCGCCAAGGTCATTCCATCCCAAACGTCGCCGCGGTCGATCTGATCGTGGAGTTCCTCGAGGCTCAGAACGTGTACCTCGATCTCCTCGGTTGGCTCGGGAGCCGTAGCGATCTCGCGCAAGTCGGCAGCGTGGTAGACGTGGCACATTTCGTTCGAGACCCCGTTGTACGGTGCGAACTCGCCGAGCTTGGTCCAGGCCCCAGCTTCGAGGCCCGCTTCTTCGTGGAGCTCACGCCGAGCGTTGTCGAGCGGGTCTCGCCCCAACGGCAAGCCGCCGGCCGGAAACTCGAGACTCGGGCGCGCCATGAGGTAGCGGTACTGCCGGACGAGCACCAAACGCCCGTCGGCGCGCTCCGGGACGACCATGGTAGACCCGGGAATGTCGACGTAGGTGTACTGGCCAACCCCGCCACTCGGAAGCCGGTACTCATCGAACGACATGCGGTAATAGGGATTCTCGAGCAACGTCCGCTTGGAGATCCGTTGCCATTTTCGTGACTCCAGAACTCCTCCTTCGGCCAGGGTCGAACGGCGCAGGATATCAGACCGCCGGGCCCGAGGCACCGGGATCGCGTCGACTCGCGGCCTCCGCGACGAACCGTCGGAGGGCTCCGAGCAAGGCGTCGGCGGCGCCAGCCTCGATTCCCGAGCGCACCCGAATCTGGTCGACGTGCTCGAGCTGGGCCCGCAGGCTGTGTTCGTCGTAGGCGACGGTGACCTTGCCCAATTCCTCGAAGCGACGAGCGGTTGCGACCTGGTGGTCGTTGCGGTGTTCGCGCAACTCGGCGCGGCGCGGCATGACCAGGACCGGCACCCCCAACTCGAGCGCGGAGATGATCGTGCCCATGCCCGCGTGCCCGATCACGAGGCTCGCGCTTTGCAAACGTTGGCGGTGCTCGGCCGGCTCGATGAACTCGCGCCATTCCAAGTGCACCGGCCGCTCCCCGCCGGCGCCGATCTGCGCGAAGATATCGCGTCGGCCAGTGCTCCCGGCCCACTGATCGACGGCCCGGACGAGCCGATCGAACGGCATTTGCGTACCCACGGTAACGAAGATCAAAACACGGCCCCCTCATAGGTCGGCCCGCCGGGGCGCGCGAGATCCGGCCACTGAGTGAGCCACAAATCCGCATGGGGACCGATCATGCGCCCCGACATGGAGAGTTGCTCGACGTTCGCGATGCTGTCGACCCAAATGGTCCGGGCACCGAACCAACGGGCGATCCGAAGCCCCACGTAGCCCGGAGCCGCGCCGGTCGAAATGGCGATATGGGGCCGCAGTCGGATCAGGATCCACAGCAGTCGGAGGGCCATGAGAACCAGTCCAAACTTGTTCCAGCGGTTCGCGTCGTTGACCCAATGGAACGGGCGCCCGCCCGCCTCGGTGCGGTACGCGGGGTCAACCCCGATCAGCGTGACCGAATGCTCCGCGAAAGCGGGGAGCAGCCGCTGCATTTGCACCCAGTGCCCGCCACCCGAGCAGATGGCCACGATCCTCAGGTTCGCCACGTAACCGTCACCCCCGCCTGCGTTTCACGCTTCGCCGCCGCCGCAAAAACAGCATACCATCGCCGACAGTGACCGCGCATCCCATTCCCCGTTGGGCACTTCGGACGCCGGATCCAGCCGCTCGGGATCGTGCTGCGGCGACCGGAGCTGGCTTCGCGGGACGGTTCGAGAGCCGGGGGTTCGCCCTGGGCCCACTGGCAACATGCCCGTCGACGCGGGGCTTGGATCCTCGCCGACGGCGCCGCCCGTGAGCGATCTCAGACAAACTCCCGTCGCGGTCGATAACCCAGAGACAGCCGTCGACCGCGGCAGACGGTCCGACCGATGGCTCGCGCTCGTGGCGCCCCTCGGGCGGTCACCGCCCCCTGTCGATCGGTTGGGTCCGGTAGCAGGGCGTTCACGCTCCTGCTATACCTGGCGCGCTCGAAACTTCGGAGTACCTTTGGAGAGCCAGCACAGAACATGAAGCACGAAAACGAACTCGCTCAGCAATTCCTGGCGCGCATCGAGAATCGCTCCTGCGTCGTGGCCATCGTCGGACTGGGCTACGTGGGCCTGCCGATGGTGCGCGCCTTCCACGATGCGGGTTACCGCGTGATCGGCTACGACACCGACCGGCGCAAGCTCGAGATGCTGGGACGCGGCGAGACGTACCTCGCCCACCTCGGGGAGGACTTGGCGCGCAACCTCTCCCGCTCCGATCGCTTTCACCCGACCGGGAACCCCCAGGATCTCGGTAATGCCGACGCCGTTCTGTTGTGCGTCCCGACCCCGCTGGGGCGGCACAACGAACCGGACCTCAGCTTCGTCACGTCATCGACCGAAATGGTCGCCAAACACCTACGCCCAGGACAGCTCGTAGTGCTCGAGTCGACCACCTACCCGGGGACGACTCGCGAGGAGATGCTGCCGTTGCTCGAGGCTCGCAACCTGCGCTGCGGGAAGGACTTCTTCCTCGCCTACAGCCCCGAACGCGAAGACCCGGGCCGACTCGACGCCAGCACCCACACGACGCCCAAGCTGGTCGGCGGGATCGACGACGTCAGTGGCCAACTCGCGCACGCGCTCTACCAGCAAGTCGTGCGGGAAGTGCACCGCGTCGCCAACGCGGAGGTGGCGGAGGCCGCGAAGTTGCTCGAGAACATCTACCGGGCCGTGAACATAGCCCTCGTCAACGAGCTGAAGACCGTGTTCACCGACATGGGCATCGACATTTGGGACGTGATCGCCGCCGCCTCGACGAAACCCTTCGGCTTCCAGGCCTTCTACCCGGGACCGGGCCTCGGCGGGCACTGCATTCCCATCGACCCGTTCTACCTGACTTGGAAGGCAAAGGAACACGGGCACTCGACTCGGTTCATTGAACTCGCGGGCGAGGTCAACCGCGGCATGCCCCACTTCGTCGTCGCGCGCACCGTGCGCGCTCTCAACGACGAGCGGCGCGCCCTGCGCGGCGCCCGGGTGCTCGTTGTCGGAGTCGCGTACAAGCCGAACATCAACGACGTGCGCGAAAGCCCGGCCGCCGAGATCATCGAACTCCTCCTCGCGGGCGGCGCCGAGCTGACCTACCACGACCCACACGTCCCCGAGTTCCCGAAGATGAGGATGCACGACATCGACCTCAGCTCGACGCCGCTCACACCGGCGTTCGTCGCCCAACAAGACGTGGTGGTCGTGGTCACGCACCACGACGCGGTGGACTGGGGGCTGATCGGCGAGCATGCGAAGCTCGTCGTCGATACCCGAAACGTCATGCGCGCGGCCACCGCCCGCGCCCGAATCGTGAAGGCTTGAGTCCAGTCGCGCGGCGTGGGGGGCGGAGATCGTCGGGAAGGCGCAGAGAACTTTGTGTTGCAAAGAGACCAAGTTCGTGCCATCCTTTGGGCTGTTGCGAGCTAACGACGTGCGGGTTAGCATCCGACGGGGGTCGCGCCATGGCAGCTCGCGCTCACGGGGCGGCTTCCGCAGCCCCGCGCGATGCGTCAGGCCCTACGCTCGCCATTCCGAACTGGGTTCACCGCCGACGGACCCTTCCAGCCAAAGGAATCGAAAGTTGTCGAACGCGATCTACCCCGCGGCGCGCACTCGTCGCGCGTCCACCCTGGTCCCGAGAACTGGATTGCTGGGCGTCTTGTGGCTCGCCGTCGGTTGCGCGTTCGCCGGCGACCCCCTCTCCGAGGTGGCGGACCAGATCAACTTGACCCTGGATCGCGGTAAACTGGCGCTGATTCCCGGTGACGCCCTCAGCATCCAAATCTCCATGGTCCCGGAGTGGAACCACGACGTCATCGTGGACAACGAAGGGCGCGCCAACTTCCTCGGCTTGGTCGAACCCCTGGTGGTCGAGGGACGCTCGGTCGAGGGCCTACGCACCGAGCTCGAGTCACGCTACAGCTCGTTCCTGCTGAACCCCAAGGTCGGCGTGTTCGTGCGTCAGTACGCGCCACGCCAAGTCGTGGTCATGGGCGAGGTGATTCGTCCGGGGGCAGTCACGATCGAGGGCGGGCGCCTCACGCTCCTCGAGGCCATCGGCAAGGCAGGCGGTCACCGCAAGGACTCGGCGCGACTGGGCCACCTGCTCCTGGTTCGCTGGAGCCAGGATCAGAACAGCCAGATCATCTGGAAGGTCGACGCGCGCCCATCGGAGTGGCAGCTCTCTGGGCCTCTGTACATGCAGCCCTTCGACTTCGTCTATATCCCGAACACCCCGATCGACAAGGCGAACATCTTTGTCGACAAGTACATCAAACGTATGATTCCGCTACCTATTCCGTCTGGTCTCGTTGGAGCTCTATGAACGAACGCAATTACGCACCCGCGCCGCACGACAGTCCGGAGTCCCGGGAAAAACCGGGGCTCGATCCCATGGACGTCATCGTGCTGCCCATCCTCCGGTCCAAGTTCTTGGTGCTCTTCTTGACGTGCCTCGGCGTCGGCGGCGGCATCTTCTTCTCATTGCTGCTTCCGAACGAGTACACGTCGAACGGCAAGGTGCGGCTGTTGCTCGGAGTACGCGAGCGCCTCACGGCCTCGCCCGACGACCCCGATCAAGCCGACCGCGCGCTCGGCAAGTCGGCGGTCCTCGAGGAGCTGTACTTGCTACGCACCCCCGAGGTCTACGAGCGTGTCGCCGAGCGCGTCGGCCCGCTCGAAGTGCTGAGGCCCTACGACCCAGCCGGCCCCGGCCACCCGCGCGCGAAGGGGCTCATGCGCAAGATGCACGAGTTCCAATCGTGGTGGTTCGGCCGCAACGATCCGACCTTGGGCCACGTGTGCCCACCGGCGGCGGACGGAGGCAGGAGCCAGTCGTGCCCGAGTTGCGTGCGCGTCGCCAGCCGCACACTCCAAGGGCGCTCGGAGATCGTCAACGACGGCAAGTCCACCATCATCTCGGTCAACTACACGTCGTACGAAGCCAGTTTGTCGCGCAAGGTGGTCGATGCGTTTCTCGCCGCCTTCAACCAGATCCACCAGGAGAAGCACTCGGCCGCGGCCTCGATGTCGCTGATGGAGAACCAGCGCGAAGAGCAGTTCGAGGCCGCGCGCGCCGCCGAGGAGGCGCTCACTACCTTCAGCCGCGAGCACGGAATCGTGGACGTCGAAGCTCAACTCAAGGGTTGGGTCAGCGAGCAGATGAGCCTCGAGCAGCAGATCAAAGCGGACGAAGGACAACTCGCGTTCAGCACCGGAGAACTCGAGCGCGCATTGGCGCAGCTCCGGGACGAGCCCCCGACGATCCAGCGGCCGCTGCCCTCGACGAAGCGACCGAACCCGGCTTACATGGGCATTCTGACGCGCCTGAACGCGCAAGAAGAGAAGCGCGCCCAACTGCTGGTCAACTATCGACCGGACTCCCCCGAAGTACTGGCGGTCGATGAGTTCATTCGTCAGCTCCGAGAAGAGCGTGACCGTGTCCCCCCCGACCTCGACCAATCACAGGGCTTCGAGGTCGTCGAGAATCCCGAGTACGTGCGCCTCCGAGGCAAACAACTCGAGCACGATGAGCTGGCCCGAAGCGCGCGCACCCGCCTCGAGCGTAACCAGAAGCGGCTCAGCGAGGTCGCGAAGAGCCTCGAGACCCTGAAGCACAACAAGCCACGGTACGAGGAGCTGACCCGGGAAGTGCGACGACTGCGCGACAACGTCGACAAGTACGACCGCAAGCTCGAGGAGCTCTGGGTCGCAAAGAAGCTCGACGAGGCGAACCAAAGCAACCTCGAGATCTGGCAGTCGGCCACGCTACCGGCCGAGAAGAGCGGTCCGAACCGACTGCGCTTCGTGCTCGCTGGACTCGCCATGGGTGCGGTGCTCGGCCTGGCCCTGGCCGTGGGCCGCGGCCTGGTCGATCGCACCATTCGCCGCGCGCAGGAAATCGAACGCGTCGTCGGGGTTCGTGTTCTCGGGGTCGTCCCGTACTCGAGCGGATGGGATCGCGCACAACGTTCTGCCCGCAAGATCCCCCGAGAGGAGCTCAAAGTTGGCGGCTCTTGACGGAAAGAGCAGCCGGATCGAGGAGGCATTCGCCCCGGTCAAGAGCACCATCGAGAACTTGTGGTCGAGCCTGGTCCGCAAGGACGAGCCCATCGACACCAAGCGGCTGCTGTTCACGGCGACGCGGGCGGGGGCCGGAACGACCACGATCGCCACCTGCGCCGCGATTGGCCTGGCCCGCCACCTGATGAAGGACGTCTTGCTGGTCGAGACGAACTTCTACTCACCGACCCTGGCCAACAAGCTGGAGCTCCCGAACCCACTGGGTTTCGCGGACCTCCTGCGGGGCGAGGTTGCGGTCGAGGAGATCATTCGGCCGACCGGAGTGCCGGGGCTCGAGGTCATCCCGGCCGGGACCGGTCAGGCGCCTGGGTTTCAGGGCAGCGCTCGGGTCCAGCGCGCGCTCGAGGTTCTGGCGGGTCGGTCCGAGTACTTGTTGCTCGACGGCCCACCCCTCCTGGAGAGCGCGGAGAGCCGACTGCTGCTGCCCTTCGTCGATCAAGTGATCATCGTGGTCCGGGCCCGCAAGACCGAGCAGGTCGAACTCAAGCGGGCGGTCCGGATCGTGGAGTCCTCGGGCGCCGAACTCCTCGGCACGGTTCTGAACCAGTACAAGCGCGAAGCTCCGGGTTGGCTGGTCCCGGAGTAGCCAGTCGCGATTCCCCCGAAAAAACACCCTCTCGAACCCACATCGTCGCGAACCGACATTTCTCGAACAAACTCGGAACCGCCACTCCAGGGCCGCCGTTCTCCCAGCCTATTCGACTGGCGGGGGAGGGGTTATCGGTTGCCCTTCCCCCCACTTTCTTTCTCCTTCTGGCACAAACCACGCGGTTCACGATGCGAACCAGCGTGCCGCTGCGTTCTCCAGATCTTCCCGCACGCGAATTCTCCAGCCCATTGACCCAAGAATAGGCCCATTTGCACCCAATTGTGCGTTCACTCCAGAACAGCCCGTACTTCGTTCACTCACTCCACGAGTACTTCGCTGAACGTCGCGACCGCCTGGTGGGCGACCAGCAACAGCGAGCCCTCCGCCAGATCGCCAGGCGGCGTGACCACGTCGAGAAGCCAGAACGACGGCTCGGGTTGGCCCGGCGCCCAGGCCTTGAGCTGGTAGCGCCCGCCAGCCGCCACGGTCGTCTCGACCCGCATTTTCAGATAGAACTCGGCGCCCATGTCGAACTGCAAGCCGCTCGTGTCGGTCGCGAACACGCCGTTCTCGTCGCGCATCTCGAAACGCTCGATACCGTTCTGCCGCCATTGGTAGCAGCCCAACCCGCCGAATGGGGCGAACCCCCAGTTGGGTTGGGTGCCGGTGGGCTGGTGGCCCTGCCAGCGGAGCAGAAACCCGACCAACGGCCCCGGAGCGCTCGTCCCCGTGAACACGGGTTCGATCGCGGAGACTGAGACCCGCGCCGTGACCTGAAAGTCGGTCCAGGAGACATCGCCCAGCCCGATCAACCGGTCGTAGCCAGCGTCGACGACTCGGACCCCGTCGCCAAAGAACTCCCATAGCCCATCGACGACCTGAGCCACGTCGTCCAGCCGTACCGCGTTCGACAAATCCAAGAAGTAAGGCCTCGGCCACACGGTGTTGGGCGTGTAATCGAGGAGTACGAGTTCTTCGTGGGCATCGGCGCGAATGACGACCGCGTTCGAACCCGGAACGAGCTCGACTTGCGGCACTTCGATCACGAAGTCGCCGGCGTCTGCGAGCCGCCGCGTATTCGGACCCGTGCTGAGCGGTTGATCGGGGCCGCCGTTCAGCGAGTACGTGAGGGACTCGATTCGATCGGGGTCGCGCACTCGGCCGAGGATGTTGGCCTGGGTTTGCACTCTGCCGATCCCACCCACCGCTTGCCGCGGACCATACCAAACGTCGATCACTGGCACTTCCCCGCGGCAGGGCACGGCGTCCGGGGTTCGGTCGGTACCGAGCGCCGGGTGGGGCGGGGGCGGGGGCGGACCGCCGGAGAACAGGAGGGCGAGCCCGAAGATCGCGTCGACCAGATCGACGGCGCCATCGTCGTTGACGTCGGCCGCGTCGGCACACTGAGGCGGCGAGCCCAGGCCAAAGACGTAGCTCAACGAAAACACCACATCGCCAATGTCCAACCCGCCATCGCGGTTCACATCCCCGCGCACGAAAGGAATGCGAAGGTCGAACGTCGCCGACCGAAGCTCGGGGACCTCCGCGACTCCATTCGCGTCGATCGCCAAGTTGCGACGCGGCGGATCCAACGCGAGGTCCCGAAACACCAAATGGGTAGCCGTGGAACGGTGCACGGTGTCGGCGGCACGCACTTCGAGCCGCGCGATGATCAGGTTGTCGCCCACCGGCAGTGTGCCACCGAGAAAGGGTGGTCCGGCGTCCATCGCGGCGGCGAGCCACGCTCCCGCCTTACCGAGGTCGTTCGTATGGCCGTATGCAACGTACTCGGCTGCGCTCGCGAGCAGAACGCTGTCGTCCAACTGCCACCCTTGCACTTCGATCCGGTGGGCGTCGAACGCGAGGGCGAGTTCGAGGCCGGCGAGCGGCTGGGCGCTGTGCATCCAGACCGGAACGGACACCGCCGGCTCGCCAACGAACAACTCGTGATCCGCGAGTTCGAAGACAACCCCGCTCGCACTACCCACCGTGAACGGGCCGCCGGTCGGATCGGAGCCAGCGAAGGGAAAGGGCTGCGGGAGAAAGGGCACCCCGAACCGGAGGTAGCGCGCGAGTGCGACCACGTCCGAGGTCTCCGTACCGCCATTGTCGTTGACATCGGAGGCAGGCGGCAGGGCCGGCCGCGGCGCCATCGCGGAACCGTCGAGCAAGCCCAGGAGAGCGCTCAGGTCGTCGGCGTCGACCGCGAGGTCGCCGTCGACATCGCCGCGCAGGAAGCTCTGGGCCGAAGCCAACCCAAGAGGCCACATCGCCAGGCACACGAGGAGCGCCCACGTGCGTGTAACTTCGCGACGGAAATGAGACAGCATGCTCGAACTCCACACGAGACCGGCGAAGGGCAGCGACCGCGGGGCGATTGTACCACCCGCCGCGCGACCCGACCGGACCCTCGCGCCCCGCCCGCGCCTCGACCTTCGGAGCCGCTAGCGGCGCGATCGGCAGGGCTGGGCCGGGGCTCCCGAGCCGGTTCCTGCGAAGACGCCGTCGGACTTGCCATCGGTCTCGAAGTGCTCGGTGATCGCGGCTTCGCAGGACGCGACGTCGAGCCGCCGGTCGTCACCGAGAGGCCCGAAAGCAAACCCTCTCACTGCCAGCGCGGGAGTCGAATGGTGCGTGGCAAGAGTTCGGGGTTGCCCTGGCGCACGACCACGCGGGCGTTCTGGCAGAGAGGAAACGTCGCGAGCGTTTCGTGCGCGGCTTCGTACATCGATTCGGCGTTCGGCCCGAAAGCGTACACCGCGGTCTCCTCGGGCCCCGTCCACGATGCCAGCACCGCGGCCCCGCGCGCGGCGAGCGCCGCATCCAAGCGCTCGACCCACTCCGCGAGGTCGGAGGTAGCGTAGACTTCGTCGGGGAGGCCCACGCCATCGAGATAGATCGCCAGGCATTCCGTCGTCCCAATGCGCTCGTCGTGTCGGACCCCGTCGCGCACGAACACGAGCTCGGACCCCGCGGGTGCGCCGGCGCCCTCGAGTACCGTGCGCACGATCTCGAGGGCGTCGTCGAGGTTCGCAAGCCCCAACTCGATCTCCGCGAACTCGATCTCGCCGTTCGGCCTCAGCTGCGAGCCACCGCCGGTCACGTGCCCCAGTCCCGCCGCCTCGAGGGCCGAGCTGAGGGGATCCTCGAAACGGCTGCCTCGATCGAACGGCTCGAGGTAGGCCCACAATCGCACGAGCACGCCATGGGGATAGATCACGACTGTCCGCGCTCCCGTCCGCCCCAAGAGTGTGCCGCTTTGTAGGCCCGGTCCCGTCTCACTGGCAGAAGTTCGGGTTGCAGATCAGGGTATCGATGGGCCCCACGTCGTTACCGCACGCCGGATACGGAGGCGGAATGACTGCACCCCCAGCGAAGAGGAAGTTCAGCGTGTACGCGGCGTCGGCGATGTTGACCGACGAATCGTTGTTCGCGTCCGCGGCGTCGAAGCACACGGGGGCGGGCCCCGAAGTGAACAAGTAGGCGAGCGTGAAGACCGGGTCCGCGATGTCGACGTTCCCATCGTTGTTCGAGTTGCCGCGCGCGAACTCGACCGGTCCCGAGAAGAACGTCGGGTGGTGATCCCCGAACGTCGCGTCGACGAGCGTGGCCCGGAACGAGGGCTCGAGGGTGCCGGGTTGCGGGTTCCACGCGAGCGGGGGGAGAATCGCGAAGTCGGCCAGGTGAAACCGTACCTCACCGATATCCTGGAAGGTGCCCGCGTTGCCGACGAGCAAGCTGTCGCCATCGTTGCTCGCCCACACACCCACCGTGATGCGCCCCGGTTCGACGCGATACGCGGTAGTGCCGAGCGCGCTCACGAACGGTGGTGGATCCCCCGCCAGCGGGTCGAACGCCGCAAGCGTCGCTTGCGGAAACTCCAGAGTGACCGTGAAGCCGACGACGTCCTCGGGAACATCGACGAGGAGCTGAATGAACACGTCGCGGTCGACCGACGCCATCGGCGGATCGACCGTCACGTCACCGACGCTCACCACGTAGTTGGGGTCCGGCGCGTCGAACCCGGCAAAGTCATCGCTTGGGTCGAATCCGCAGTCGATCCCCGGCGCAGGGATCGCTGCGCCGCCATTCAAGAACGCTCGCAGCCGCAGATAGTCGGCGATGGTCACGAACTCGTTGTCGTTGATGTCCGCGGTCTCCGCGTACTCCTCGCCGCCACAGTCGTCGGGGGTGGCGCCGCCGTCCCACAGCAGTTCCAGAAGCACGGGCAGATCCGACGCACCCACGAGTGCATCCGCGTCCAGGTCGCCGCGAAGGAAGAAGCCGGGGACCGCGAAGTCGGTGAGCGTGACGTTGTCGACGCGCACCCCGCCGGCGGTGTCGGCGTCGCCATTGACGTAGTCGAAGAACAGCGTCACCACCTGACCGGCCACCAGTGCGGAGATGTCGACGGTCGCGGTCGTGCCATCCCAGATCACCCCGGGCGCGGCGTTCACGGCGCCATCTTCCTGCACGTTGAAGAACGACGTGGCCAAGATGTCCCAAGGCTGAACGACTGGCAGCAAGCCTGCGTCGAGCAGTGACACCTCGAAGGCGTCCGGAATGAAGTTCGCGGACTGGTCGAAGCCGGGCAGGAAGATCACGTCGAAGGCGATGGTGCTCGGAAACGGCGGCACCACGAAGGTCTGCTCCAGCGTGACGATGAACGAATCGCCTTCCACGAGCTGCGCCTGCTCGGCGACCACGCTCACCTGGCCGGGCGCGACCAACCCTCCGGACTGGGAGCCCACCCACCCCACTAGGCCGAGCGCGAAGTCGCCGTTGGTGATTCCGAGCCCGGGCCCGGGTCCGAACGGTTGCGCGGAGGCCGCGGCGCCGGCGGCGACGCCACCCTGCGGAGTGCGGACGGCGGTCGTCGACCCGTTGACGGTCGTGATTCGAGCGCCCTCACTCGCGTTCGCGCCCGCAAGGCCAACCGCGGTCAGGGCAAGCACGGCGAGAACGCTGAGTCTCACAGGACAGGGAAGTACGTGTTTCATACCTGGATCTCCGGGTGTACAGCCAACGATCGAATCACAACGAATCCGCAAACGGGCCTCATGGGGCGTCGTCATGGCAAGCACAGGAGACACAGACCGAGCTGTGCCACTGCGGCCGGCCCCCCCAACTTCGACAAGAAGCCGGCGGCGCGGTTCGCCAGGGGCTTGCCCAACGCGACGCTGCGGATCTTGTTGAGCAGACGTCCCGGGGCACCGCGGCCCGGTCCGCCATGGCCGTCGATCAATGCCTGCTCGAGCGCACGCGCGTCCGGACGCGACAAGTTCCCCATGATCTTGCAGAACTTGAACGTCCTCCCCGCCGCCTGGTGCGCAAGCGCCCGCGCGCCGGGGTTGCCGGTAATGCCGACGTAGACCACCTTGCCGGCCTCGCAGCCCACATAGAGCCAGTTGATCCCGCCAGCAATGATCGGACGGTACTCGATGAGCGGCCCATAGCCGACCGCGTCGGAGAACCCGAGCGGGTTGTTGTCGACGTACTCGTACTGGAACGGTGCGTACGGATCTTCCTGGCTGAACCGGCCGAGGCGAGGATCGTAGACGCGGCCTCGGTAGTACAGAAACGGCAGATCGGTGAGTGCTTCCCGCGCGGTGAACGCCAGGTCGTTGTCCGTCACCGCAGGGGTCACGCCGAGCAGCTGCCCGAAGGTGTCGTAGACGAAGTGGGCAATCGTGCTCGCCGCATCGGTCACGAGATCGCGGACGGTCCCCGTCTCATCGTTCAGGAACCATCTCGTGGTGGCGCCCACCTGATCCGCGAGGATGTCGTCGTTCACCAGCCCGTAGAGACGTCGACTGATGATGTCGCCACTGGGGGTGAGTTTGAGGATCGGATTGATGTCGTCGTAGACGAACGTACTCACCTGGCCGTCGGCATCGACCCGGATCCGACGGTTCAGCACGTCGTAGGTGAAGGTGGTGCGCCCGAGCTCCGTATCGAGGGCATCGAAGGTGGCAATGTCCGTGAGCCGCACCCGGTGGTCATAGGCAAACGTCAGATAGCTGCCCGTGACCCGGTCCGTCTGCCGGGCCAGCTGGCCATTCGCGTCGTACACGTAGTCGTAGTCGTCGTCCTGGCGCAGCTGGTTGCCGCCGAGCCCGAGGTCGCGGCTGTAGCTGTAGGCCATGCTGAGGTGGCTGGTCGTGCGGTTACCCACCTCGTCGTAGGAGTACGACTCGTCGGGTTGAATCCCTCCCACCGGGTGCGTGGCCGCGAGCAAGCGCCAACCGCCGTCGTACGCGTAGGAGTGGGCGCCTTCCGCGTCCAGGATACCGCTGACATTGGTAACTGCGTCGCGCGCGTACTCCAGATCGTGGATCACCGAGTCATCGCTCGCCCGCCGGTGCCGAATTGCGCTCAGTCGCTTCACGCACCCGACACAGTCGTACTCGAAGTCGGTGTAGGCGACCGGAGTGGTGCGGGTCAGATCCGCGTAGCGGCTCACGCGCGCGAGGAACTGTTGCGGATTGTAGGCAACGTCGAGCAGCTTCTCGTTCGGCGGTGTCGCGCTGCTGACCACTTCCGGGGCGGGATACTGCGCCACGCTCCGCAACCGCTCGGTCTCGTCGTACTCGTACTCGGTCATGCCGCCGAGTGAGTCCATGACGTTGGTCACGTTGCCGCTGGCGTCGTAGCCGCGCATGACGACCCCACCGCTCAGGTAGCCATACGTGACCACGACGTGGGGCACGTTCGGCGTTCCCGAATTGTCCACCGACTTGACGTCGCCGGTCTCCCAGTAGTCGACCGTGGTCGCGCTGTCGGGATCGACGGCCGAGGTGAGATAGCCGGCGGCGTTGTAGGTCGTGAGGATCTCTCGCGGCGGCACGGTGTCCCAGACCTCGCGCACCAAACGGTGGGCCGCGTCGTATTCGAAGTCCACGCGCCGCCCCATACGGTCGATCTGCCACAACAGGTCGCCCACCATGTTGTGCTGCATGATCATGGTGTTGCCGAGTGGATCGGTCGTCGTCGCCGGGTGGCCGTACTGGTCGTAGGTGAACTGCCAGCGATTGCCCTCGGGGTCGAAGTAGTCCGTGACGTCCCCGCGCCGGTCGTAGCGCAACTCGGTGACACCGCCGAGCGGGTTGGTAATGAACCGTAGGTTGCATTGCGCGTCGTACTCGAAGGTCGTCACGTTGCCGGCCGGATCGGTCTCCGAGGCGACCAAGTTGCACGGCTGGACGTAGGTGTAGGTCCACGTCTGGCCGTCAGCCTCGGTCTCGGTGAGCACGTTGCCGCGCGCGTCGTAGGTTCGCGTCAACGTGATGCCGCCGACGCTGAACGTCAGCAGGTGACCGTTGGCGTCATAGGTCTTGTCCTCGTCGACGAAGTTGATGCCGTCTTCGAGGTAGCGCCGGCGCTTGACGACGCGGCCCTCCGCGTCCACGAAGTGGTCGACGCGCAGCCCGCGCGCCGTGATCACGGTCTGTACCCCGGCGACGACATCGTTGTCGATGACGATGCAGTCGATGAGCGTCACCGGATCGCCGTCGACCCCGCACTGCGCAATCAGACGTCCATCGTTGTCATAGACGTTGCGGAGCACGTTGCGACCCAGCGGATCCTCGAGGCGCGTCATGTAGTTGGGGAAGGCCGGTTCTTCGTAGAAGTACTCGGACTCGCCGCCGCCGCGATCCGTGAAGCGGATCAGGTTCCCGCTCGCGTCGTAGTCGTAGTGGAGTTGACCGGGTGGCGTCATAGCACCCGGCTGCTTGGGCTCAGTGATGGTCGTGATCCTGCCGGACGCGTCCCGGTCGAAGTCGAGCGCTACCCCAGTCGAACTCACGAGACCGTCTGGAGTCACGACGATCGAGTTGCCGTAGACATCGTCGATCCGCTCCAGGCCGTCGAACTCATCGATCGTGTACTTGACGCCGAGAGCGGTCGTGAACTCGAACCGCCGCGGGTTGTACGGAATCACGTACTCCAGGAAGCCGGTGCCGAAGTTCCAAAGCGTCGCAATCCCCGAGGCCGTCTCGGCCTCGAGCGTGTCCGACACGCCAGGATCGGGACGGAAGCGCGGCACCCACTGGAAGGCTTGCGGGAACGGCAATGGCGTCGGCTCGAAGGTGAAGCCCACTCGTTGCCCGTCGGGACGCGTCACGTACACCCGGGTGCCGTACTGATAGGGCGGCGTTCCGAGCAGGTCGACGAAGCTCTGACCCGTCATGAGTTCGTCGACCGTATCGGTCACGCGACCCGGCAACCCCAACCGCCAGCCCACGCCGAACTCGCCAGGCGACAGGTCGAGGGTGTTGTATTGACGGGTGACCACGAGCGGAATGCCCGCCAGCTGGAACACGAGGTCGGTGAACTCGTAGGAGAAGTTCCCCATCTTGTAGCCGCCCGCGACCGCGTACTGAAACTCGATGCCGCCGGTCTGAACTCCATCGCTACCCACGATCTGCACGCGATAGTTGTCATTGGGCAGCAGGGTGGGATCGAAGGTCGCGATCACACCGGCGGCGACCTCGCCGGTGCCCGCGGCGATGGTGCGGAAGGTGTCGGTTCCGAGTCGAGCGATGCGCACTTCCCAAGACAGCGTCGCCGGCGAGTTGTCGCTGATGTTCGCCACGATGGCAGTCGGCGCCGTGATCATGGCGTCTGGCGCGGGACTGATGATGGAGACGACGGGAGCGTCGGGATCGGTCGGATCGACGATCGTCAGCATTTCGGTAGCCTGCGCTTCGTTCCCCGAAGGGTCGATCGCGGTAACTACCACCATGACCATGCCCGGGGTCATCGGAGGGGTGTAGAAGCCGCAGCCGTTGACCTCGAGCGGCACCTTGACGCCGTCGACCGTCGCGGTACGGGCGAGAATGCCGACGTTGTCGCTCGCTTGAACACAGATCTGCAGGGGGGTTCCGACCGCGGCGGGCACCTGAGTGAACAGGATCTGCACCGTCGGCGGGGTCACGTCCGGAGCCACGGTCACGGTGAAGGTCTGGGGCACGTTGCCGAAGTGCCCGTCGTCGACCACCACGGTCACCGGGTTGGGCCCGATCTGCGCCGCAGTCGGGACCCAGGTGATGAGCCCGGTCAGCGGGTTGATCTGCATGCCCGCTGGACCCGCAGCGAGGAGGAAAGTGAGTGCGTGCCCGTCGCCGTCCAAGGCGTTGACGTCATAGCGATAGGTTCCGCCGACCGTCGCCGTGAGCACCGGGGTCGAGTCGAAGGTAGGCAGCGTGTTCGGGGGCGAGGCCGTGAGCGTAAAGACCTGGCTACCGAAGGCGAGCGCGGGATCGAGCGCACGAATGGCCACCGTGGCCGTCTCGGGCTGGGTGGGCGTCCACGAGAGTAGACCCGTCTGCGGATCGATCGTCATGCCGACGGGAGGACTTACGAGCGAGAACTCGACCGCGAGCCCCTCGGGGTCGATCGCACTGACCGGGTACTCGTAGGTTTGGCCGACGACCGCCACGAAGCCGGGTACCGAGGTGATTACGGGCGGCTGGTTCTGGGGTTCGTCGAAGACCTCGATGGTCCACGACTGAGTCGTCGACGCCCCATTCCCGTCGTCGACGACGAGCACGACCGAGTGGCTCCCGACTTGCCCGTCACTGGGGATCCATGTCACTCTGCCGCTGGCGGCTTCGATGCCCATGCCGGTTGGTGCTGTCGTCAGCGTGAACTCGAGGACATCGAGCGCATCGAGATCGTTCGCCGCCGGTTGGTAGAGATACAAGTTGCCGGCGGTGGCGATCACCGACGGCGTGCCGAACAACATCGGCGCGTGCGGATTCGTCGGCTGGGAGCCGACAGACAGAACGTAGGTCTGATCCGCAGTACCCCCGTTGCCGTCACTCGCCCGCACCGTCACGGTGTAGTTGCCGGGCAGGGTGAACGCCCAGTGCGTGAATCCGTTCGGATCGACCACGAGGTCCACGGGACCGCTCTGCTTGGTGAAGAGTAGCGGGTTCCCGTCTGGATCGCTGGCGGTTGCGGTGTACTGATAGGTGGTGCCGATGGCAACGTGCGTGCTCGGGGCCGAAGTGAACACCGGCGGCCGGTTGCTGCCGCTCAGGACGACTTCCAGCGCGAAGCTCTGCACCGAACGTCCGCCGCGGCTGTCACGGGCGACGAGGGCGACGCTGTGTAGACCGACGTCGGCGACAGTGGGAACCCATGACACGAGCCCGGTCGTGAGACCCACCGACATTCCGAGCGGAGCGGTGTCCAGGTGGAACTCGAGCGCGTGGCCGTCGGGGTCGGTCGCCGACGCCGAGTAGCTGAACATCTGCCCGGCCACTACCTGGGTCGACGGAGCTGTGGTGAAGAACGGTGGGTGATTGCCGAGGGCCAGCCACGACACATCGAACGAGACCGGTACTTGCTCGGGATTGTCGAAGATGAGCGGGCGACGCGGCGAAAGCTCGAGTGGCTCGAGCACGGGATTCACGCTCTGATCGACGAACTCGAAGAACGGCTTGCCATCCTCCGTGTATCCGTCTGGGTTCGCGACCGTGACCGACGGCTGCGTGATGTTCTCGATCACCATCAAGACCGGACCATCGAGCGGCGTCTCCGCCAAGTTCTGCGCGCGCGCGTGCGTGACGAAGGTGCTCAGCGCGTGGTTGAAGGTCGTGTTCGAGTAGTCGACATCCAACGACGTGGTCACGTCCATGAGCTGCTCGATGTCGATCCCTTGGAGATCGACCCCTTCGAGGCAGATCGTCCCGGTGCACTGGCCACCGCTGGCGTCGAACGCCGTGACGTCGAAGCAGTTCTGCCCCGGTTGGATCGTCACGAGATGGAAGAAGCGGCCTGCGGCGTCGACGCTGTCGGCTTGAACCCCGTTCACCGTGATGCCGATGATCGCGACGCTCTGGACGATTTCGAACAACAGGTCATTCACGTCGAGCACGGAACGGGCCGAGCCCGACGAGTTCGGGTGGGCGGCGATCTGGTCCGCGAGGCGCTGCAGGTCCGGCGTGACTTGGCCGGCCCCGATCTGGAAACCCTGGAACTGGATCCCGCGGCTCGCGAGCTGAGCGAGTTCACTGTCCGACGGGACGTTCGTGTCCGGTTCGGCGTCCCCGTCGGTCAGGTAAACCAGGAGTTGCTGGTCGGCCGCCCCGATCAAAGACAACACGTCGTCGCTCGCCAAGATCGCATCGCGGTAGTTGGTCGCGCACCCGGTGTTCACCGACGTGAACAGCGACGCCCCGGTACCCGACACACAGAACGGCCCGCCGACCGAGTACAGGCTCCGGAGCACTTCCTCGAAGTCGCCGACGCCGTTGCTATTGTCATCGCGATCGAACGGTGCGTTCCAACGCTGCTGGAACGGCGCTGGGGCGACGTCGAGCGCCGCGGCCGTCGCCGAGAAGACCACTCCCGCGTGGACGCTGGTCCCGTTCTGCGCCACGTATTGATCGAGCACCAACGACGCACCGATCTCGCAATCGAGAATCGATCCGCCGCCGCCGGCGACCGGGCCCACCCCATCGCCATTGAGGTCGTCCCCCGCGTCGAGCGTGCCGTTGAAGTTGCAGTCGAGCCCCACGATGGCTTGCGTGCTGAGCGACACGTCGATGGTGTAGAGCACGTTGACCGTTCCGGAGAGCCCCGCGGCGCGCCCCGAGAGCGCGATCACCGAGCCAGCCGGGAACGACGCACCGCTCGCCTGGTCAAAAGTGATGCAACCGATCGGCGCCGCGGTACCCGGTACCACCGCGATCCGCACGTTGCGCGTGTTATTGGTCTCGCCGCCGATCTCGTCGATCTGTCCGTTCACGTCGCAGATCACGTACACGTAGTGTTCGCCCAGCGGCAGCGAGTCCGGCAGCACTAAGGTCTCGACCCGCGTGTAGCTCGCTCGCGGAGCCAGCGGCGGCGTGTTGGTGAACTCGCCGAGTAAAATGTCATCCCCGTCGTTCACCACGGCGTCGGGCGAGACCACGATGCGATCGGTCCACGGCGAGGTGATCGCCGGCCCGCCGCCGTCGTTGTCCACCGTCCACGTGAGATCGAGGGCGCGCCCGGTCTCCCCGGTTCGAAACACCATGGGCGCGGCACTCACCACCGCCGGCACGAGATCGGCGGCGACGTTGCGGACGACGAAGTTGAAGCTCGGCACCGTGTCTGAGTCGGCGTCGAGCACGAGCGTGTAGGTCCCGGCACCGAGGTCGATCGGGCCCTGGTCGGTCGACGCCACGACGGCCGTGAACAGCCCGTTCGAGTTGCCTTGGTCGTTGAGCAAGGTCCAGCGCAGGCCGGCGGCGTTGCCGATCGAATCGAACAGCAGGCGCTGACCTTCGAACGCAGTGAAGGTGAAGGCGGCAGTGCCCCCGGGGCCGCTGATCGTGCCGGTGACCGGGGTGTCGATGGTGAGGGTCGCGAGCAGGTCGGTGACCTCCACCACCCGGAACTGATAGGCGGGCTGCGCACCGCCGGTCGCGTTCAGGGCCAGCTCGTAGGTTCCCGCTGCGAGTGTGAAGGGCCCGCGATCGCTGCCGGTGAGGTTGTTCATCTGCACGCCGGCAAAGAGCGACACGATCTCACCGACGGGATCGCGCAGCGTCCAGAACAGGTTGGCCACGGCGAGTTGATTGTCGAAGTAGAGTCGTGTCGGTGCCCCCAGCGAGAACGTGAAGCGGTGTACCGCGCCCGGGTCGGCGAAAGCGCCGGAGACCACGTCCCCGACGTTCAAGGTCGCAAGCTGGTCCGCGACGTCGAAGGTCTGGAACGCAAACGAAGGTAGCGCCGACGTCGTGGGATCGAGCACGAGGTCGTGGGTTCCGGCACCCAGCGTGAAGGGACCCCGATCTTCGGAAGTCGGGCTCGACGCGCGCAGGGAGCTGAACACGGGCTGCCCAACCGGGTCGAACAACGACCAGAACAAGTTGGCGTCGCCGGCCTGCAGGTCCAAGTAGACACGCTGGTCCGCCGCGGTGGTGAAGGAGTACGTCTTGGTGGAGCCCGCGAGCGTGAAGGTATCCGTCACCAGGTCGCCGATCGCGATCGGCGTGACGTCGTTCGCGACGCCGACTAGCTGGAACTGATACGCCGGCACGAAGTGGAACTGCGGATCGAGGGTGAGCGTGTAGGAACCCGCCGTCAGAGTGAACGGGCCGCGATCCTCGGTGGTCGTCGTCAGGGCGCGCACGAGACCGAAGATGGTGGGACCGGCAGTCTCTCGCAGCGACCAGAACAGATTGGCGTCGCCGGTCTGCAGATCGAGATAAATGGACTGGCCCCGCGCCACCGAGAACTCGAAGGTGTGGCGCGAGCCGGGAATCGAGAACGCACCTGCGACGACATCGCCGAGGCTGATCACGGTGGCCGAGTCCGTGACGTCGACGATGCGGAACTGATACGGCGGAACACCGCTCGCAATGTCTTGGAGTCGCAAGGTGTAGTCGCCGGCGGTCAGGGTGAAGGGGCCGCGATCTTCACTATCGGTGAAGCGCGCCCGGGTGAGTCCGAACACCGGCTGCCCCACGGGGTCGAGCAAGGTCCAGTTGAGGTTCAATCCTCCGACGAGCAGATCGAGATACACCCGCTGCCCTGCGCCGACGGTGAACCGATACGAGTCGACCTCGCCGACGACATCGATGGCGCCAGAGATGGTGTCGCCGACGTTCGCCGCCACCCCCGAAGGCACGAAGCTACCCGTACCCAGGTCGACGAGCTGGAAGTCATAGGTGCCGACCGCCGCCCCCTCGCCGATGACGGTCAACGTGTAGCTGCCGCCCACGAGGGTAAAGGGGCCCTGATCGAGAAGATTGACCGTGCGCGACAAGACTTCGCGTCCGAGAGCATCCACTAGGATCCAGTTGAGGGCGTTGACGTTCGAGGTTGCCAGCTGGTCGAGCGAAATCACTTGGTTCGGGCTGGCCGTGAAGACGTACACGTCCTTCTCCCCCGGCTCGGCAAGGGCACTGGACACGGTGTCGCCAATGGCGATCGGGCCCCCGCCGTCCACCAAGCCGACGAGACGGAACTCGTAGGTGCCAACGGCGCCGGCCTCCCCCACGACGCTCAGCGTGTGCATTCCTGCTTGCAGGGTGAACGGCCCTTGGTCGGCGAGGCTGGTGGTCTGCGCCAGAATGTCGCGCCCGTAGCTATCGCGCAGGATCCAATCGAGACCCGCCGAGTTCGATGTGGTGACGACGTCGAGGTAAACCATCTGGCCCGCAGCGGCGCTGAACGTGTAGTCGTCTCGTTCCCCGGGGTCGGTGATACCGCCGGTCACCGTGTCGCCGACGGCGATCGCAGACCCGCCGTCGGTGACCGCCACCGGCCGAAACTCGTAGGTACCGACCGAGGCGCCTTCGCCGAGGATCGTCAGCACGTAGTCGCCACCCGCCAGAGCAAACGGGCCGACATCCACCAAGCTGCCCGTCCGCGCGAGCAGCTCACGACCTTGGTCGTCGGCGAGGATCCAGTTCAGGCCGGCGCTGTTCGAGGTCGTGACGACATCCAGAAACAACCGCTGGCCAGCAGTCGCACTGAAGGTGAAGGTGTCTACTTGCCCGATCACCAACGTACCGCTGACGGTGTCGCCGATGGCCACGGAAACCGCGTCGTCGACGACGTTCGCCACACGAAACTCATAGGTACCCACCGCGGCGCCCTCACCGAGGATCGTCAGCCCATAGCCTCCGCCGACCAGCGTGAAAGGTCCGACGTCCGCAAGACTGCCGGTGCGGGGTAGGAGCTCGCGGCCGAGAGAGTCCGAGAGGATCCAGTTCAGGCCCGCGGCGTTGGAAGTCGCGATGACGTCCAGGTAGATCCGCTGTCCAGGAGCTCCCACGAACGAGTAGTCGAACCGCTGCCCGGGCGCGGTGATCTGCCCGGTTACCGTGGCATCGATCGCGAAGGATCCGGTCTCGTTGGTGACTCCGATCAGCGCGAACTCGAAGGTGCCGGTCCCAAGTCCTTCCCCGAGAACGGTGATGCGATAGTCATCACCACCGATCAACGTGACCGGTCCCAAGTCGCCGAAGGATGTCGTGTTGCTGAGGAGCGTTCGTCCCCAGCGATCATCGAGCCGCCAGTTGAGCCCGGCGGTGTTGCTGGACGCGATGCTATCGAGGAATACGACCTGACCCGCGGGCGCGCTGAAGGCGTACTCCCGAACGTCGCCGATCTCGGGAATCTCCCCTTGGATCGTATCCCCAATGCCGATCGGCACCGGCTGCGCAAGCGCGGCAGAAGCCACGCCCAACACGAGCACGCACGACACCCAGCACACTGCACCGATTCGAAAGAACATCGGCTCTCTCCTCGATCTTCACGGGGATCCCAACGATCGTCCGTCGCATCTCAATTGGGGAAACGACAGCGCCCAAGGTTCTCGAGTCACAGCCCTCGAGCCGGGTGGTCAGAGGGCCCGCCCGCGCGGATGACTCCGAGTACATCCTAGGGATACTAGCGAGGCGTCACCCGCCAGGGAACAGAAGTAGCTTCACTGTCCAAGGTGTGTCCAGACGCACGACCTTGATGAAAGCTCGCACCCGCGCACCGTCGGCTTCACGACCGCCATCCCTCGTCGTGGGGCAGCTTTCCACGACCTCATGAAGGAAGCGGCGACCCCACCATGAAACTTCCCGGGGGAGGGAACTCCCTTGCAGGGTGGTGGATGTGAGTCGCTCGATCGGGAGTCACGACGCAGGCCAGCCGTGCGAACGCGGAGTTGCGCTCGCGTGCCCGTCCCGGGTCAGAGGTTCTGACGGCGGCGACCGAACAGGTGGAGGAGTAGGTCGGTCTTGGCGAGCGCTCCAATCAGCTTCCGGGTCGTGCCGAGTTCGACCACTGGCAAGCGCTCCGAGCCGCTCACTCCGAAGAGAGCCAGCGCGTCTTCGAGCGGGTGGTCGGGCTGCAGGGTGGGAAAGTCCTCCTGGAGGAGATCCTCGGCGATGAGGACTCGGGAGAGATCTGGGCTGTCCAGGTAGCCTTTCACGTCGTGCAGGGCAATCACCCCGCGATAGCGATCGTCGTCGTCGACGACATAGACGTAGTTGAAGCGATTTTGCAGAAACGCCTCGGCGATCTCGCGAAAGGAAGCATGAGTCCGCACCCGCAGCGGACCGGCGCGCATGAGGTCGGCGACGGACAGGCCGGCGAGTTGCTCAGCGACAATGGCCGCGCCTTTGCGCTCGAGGGCATCTCCGTAGAGAAACCGCGGCTCGAAAGCGCGGCAAGCGTAGTAGCCCAGCACGCAAGCGAGCATCGTCGGTACCAAAATCTCGTAGTTCAGGGTCAGCTCGAACATCACCACGATGGCCATGACGGGAGCGCCGGTGGCAGCAGCCAGAAACGCACCCATGCCGACCAAGGCGTAGGCGCTGGGCTCGAGGCCTGGGTACGGGAGGACGGCACCCACGCCGAGAGCAACCAGGTAGCCAATCGCGGCGCCAGTGAGCAAGGTCGGTGTGAAGACGCCACCGACGGCACCCGATCCAAAGGTCGCGCCGGTGGCCAGTAGCTTGGCCAACAAGACCATGGCCAGCGCGTGCCAGGCCCACGTGGAATGCAAGGTGTGGTCGATGACGCTTTGGCCGTTGCCGCAGACCTCGGGATGGAGGATGGCCAAGCCGCCAACGATGGCACCGCCGAGTCCGAGCTTGGCGATGCGGTGCAATGGCAGGCGCTGGAACAACCACTCGCATCCCCGCAAGAAACGGATGTAGAGCGGGGCCGCAAACCCACAGATCGCGCCCAGTGCCACGTAGGCTGCGATCTCCCAGTGAGAGCCAAGCGCGAACGAGGGCGCCCGGTACAGCGCGCCCGAACTTTCGATCGCCCGCGTCACGAGCGTGGCGACGACCGAGGACACGACGAGCGGGCCGAACGACTCCATGGCCAACGAGCCGAGGGCGATCTCGGCCACGAAGACCGCGCCGCCGATCGGTGCGTTGTAGGCGCTCGCGATGCCAGCCGCCGCGCCACAGGCCACGAGTTGGCGCCGCTTCGGCAGCGACAGGGCGAGCCACCGACCCGGGAGGGATGCGAGCATCGCCGACAGTTGCACCAGCGGTCCCTCCCGCCCGATGCTCGCGCCCGATGCGCCCGAGAAGTACGCGGAGAGACACTTGACGATGCTGAGCCGAAAGGAAACGCGGCCGTCGCCGACGACGATGGCTTCCATGTAGTCGGAACTCGTCTGGGTCTTGCGCAGCTGAGCCCCGAAGTGCAGGACGATGCCGGCGAGAATGCCGCCGGCGAGCGGCACGACCAGCCGGCGCCACCCGGGGACGTTGGCAAGGCTCTCCACGTAGTCTCCGGGAGCGCCCGTGGCGAGGTGATGCAGGCCGTCCGTCGCCACTCGGAAGTAGTGCGCCGAGAGCGCGCCGAGCACTCCGATGATGGCCGCCCACACCAGGAGCACCTGGAGCTCGGTGGGTTTCAGCACTTCGGCGAGCCACACGCGCAACTTCAGGAGGAGGCGTAGAGCCCCACCGAGGCCACGACGACCGGGCTCGAACTGGGTCATTCGGCGAGCGTCCGCAGGCAATCGGCCGGGGTCGCACTGACGAGAAGCGCCGCGCGGACGTCCGGCCGGGCCAGTCGTCGCACCAACCCCGAAACCCAAGCGAGATACTCGGACGCGCGGTTCGGAGGAGTGCCGATCAACACCAAGAACTGGACCGGCGTACGACCGGGGCCAAACGGAATCGGGGTATCGGCGATCCCGAAGGCAGTCACAATGCTGCGCACGCACTCCGTGCGGGCATGGGGCATGGCGATGCCTTCACCCAGGACCGGGGGGTCGATCTGTTGCCGCTTGAGAACGGCTGCCACGAACCCATCGAAATCGATGACATCGGGCTCCTCCCGCAGCGACTCGGCGAGCTCCCGGATCGCCTCCGTCTCGCCGGTCGCGGAAAGCCGCAACCGGACGCCCGCCCGGAGGATTCGTTCCCTTTGGTCCATCAAAGCACAACTCCGCCCCGACATTGACTGGATCGCAGGATACGACGAGGATCGACCGGCCGGAAGGACTTCTCGGACGGGACTACCGGCTCGAATCGGCGGCGAGTCGGGCGGCGCGGTGCGAGCGACATGACCATGCCCCCGAGACCTCGTGCCCCGGCGATATGCGGCGTCGCGGCCAGGCGCCGCCCACCGCAACCGCAGCACGACGCGCCACACCCGAGCATCAGTCCGGGGTCGCGACCCGGGAGTCTGGTGGCGCTGCGGAACCCGAAGCACGCTCCGTCCCCGCGTCGGTCCTCAGCGTGGTGTAGCGCGGTAGATCACGCCGGCGATTCGCGCGTCGGGTCCGACATCGTCGTTACCACAACAGATGTAGAGCCGGTCTTCCCGATCGAACTCGATGTTTCCCGACTTGGCGTCCGGGTTGTCGGTGAGCCCTTGCAGGTCGACGTAGGGCGTGCCCGACCCGGGTCGGAACACTCGGTCCGGGTCGGGGCGACCGATGTTCCAGATCTGGCCATGGCGGGCAATGGAAACGAACAGCTCTCCACGACTGTTGAACGCCATGTCCATGAGATCCGCGCTCTTCCCGGTCGCGGGGTCGTAAGGCTCGAACTGCGCAACGCGCTCGCCGACGAGAGGCTCGGCGAGGTCGCCACTCGCGAGCAGTCGGAATCTCACGATGTCCGAAGTCGTCCGGAAACCAACGTAGAGATACCCTCCCCATACTTCCAGGGCACTGTGCCCTTCGACGCGCTGCGCCTCGCGATGCTCGCCGTCGGCGATGATCACGCGATCCCCGAGAACCAGGCAGCTCGGGGGCGCGCCCGCGCCGGAGTCCTGCTGAACTCCCTGCAAGTCGTACTGGACCATCACGCTGTTGTCCTTCGCGACGACATAGAGAAAGCGGCCGGCCACGACGGCGCCGTCCGGACCGTTCAACCAACCGTGCGGTGGATCCTCGGCTCGAGGGTCGTGATGGGGATAGAAGGTATTGGGCACCGTGTACGTCAACGAGTGGGAATCGACGACCGAGGGATCATGGGACTCGACGACGAACCAACGCTGCGCGCGCAGGTCGTAGCGCAGCACACTGTCGGACGCATTCTTGCGAAACCGAGCCCTCCCGGGTACGTCGATTCCGCTATAGCCGCAGATGAAGAAGTTGCGAGAGCGCGGATCCCAGGCCAGCGTGCAGTACGGGCGGTCCGTCACTTCATCCGCCAGCGTATCGGCGGAACGACGCCAGAGACGAAACGGCGGCTCGGTCGGCGCGATCCACGGTCTGCCGTTCTCCCGCACGGCGCGGCCAACCGGGCCACCGCGAACCACCGGCTCCGAGATCTCCGGATCGACGACGAACAACGTGCCGGCGTGGTCCTCGAGGGTCGGATCGGGACCTCCGGCGCTGCGATGCCGTCCGCGCGCAAGCGCGACGACCTTGCCCTCCGCGAGCACCAGCCCGCGCGGCCACGGTACGGCCGTGGATACCCGCTCCAGCTGAGGCGGCGGAGCGACATCACTCGATCTCGTAGAGAGGCAGCCGACGAGCAACGTCGACGCCAACGACATCAGAAGTCCAAAGAGTCTCACAGCGGTGGTCCTTGATCCTCTCTGGGTGCTGAAGCCCCGGCAGCCGTCGGGACTCGAAACTATGGACGGCGACCAGCGCCACTCGCCGAGTCAGGAACGTACCACGTCAACGAAGCCCAGAAGGACTCCCATTCGTAGTCCGCGGTCTTGGGTCGCGTCATGTGGACCAAACGCAGCGTAAACAACCCGGACTTCGCGACGGGAACCAGCGCCACCCCAGCTTCATCGGTCCAGGTTTGCCCGGTGAAGTCCTCACCGTTACCCGAGTGGTCCCAACAGAGGTTTGCTTTGGGGAGTGGAGCACCCTCGAACAAGACCTTCACCGCCAGCGCGCCGCCAGCGCGGCAGGCAAGGGGATCGGCGAGCGGCACGATCTCGAGTCGCAGCCCCAACGGTTGCAAAGCGGAACTGCCAGCCGCCGCGTTGCCGACCGGAATGAGACACTTCGTGTACTTACTGTACTGTTCGCGCCCCTTCTCGCCGAGTTCCCCGGCGTCGAAACGCATCTTGTAGACATGGAGCAGGCCATCGTGGAGTAGGTAGTCGTTGAACTTCTCCGCATCGAGTTCGAGCTGGTTCGGACGCGTGCTGCAACCGAGCACCCAGAGACCGTCAGTATCCGGAACGACCGACACGATCGAATGCTTGGCCGCCTCGTCCTTCCGGGTGTCGATCAACTCCGCCACCTCGGCCCGCCGCCCATCCGGCCGGAGTAGCTGCAACGTGAGCCGTTCCAGCGGGATCGCGTGCTCGCTCACGGGAAAATCCATGCCGACCGAGACCACGGTGGTCGCCGGAGAGCCGACCGTCGCCGCGCGCGGTGGAATCAGCCACATATCATGCGCCTGCGCGAGCCCGGCAACGAGTAGTAGGCCGAAGAACACACTCCCGACGGCGCACCAACTTGGAACCTTGGTCACTGCAGGCCTCCCGTTCGTCTCATCGCTTGGGTTCAGGGTCTCCGGGCCTTTAGGGTCTCCGGGTCCTCCGGATCTCGTCGCCAGCAGGCCTGAGTCTGGCGGAGCGCGATCGCGCTTGCAACATCGCCGCGCGTGATCCTCGCCCCGGCCGCGACTGCGAGTCCGCAACATAGGATCCCGCAACGAGTTCACGTACGGTACCATCGCGATCTCGACGATCGTGCGCTCGGTGCCGAAGACTCGGCCTTTCGCGGGTCATCGACGTCACGAAAGTCGCCCCCGAACAGCACGGTACGCGCTTTTCTTGGCACCCCATCGTAAGTCGTCGAACGGAATCGAACATGAACGGGTACTGGATCGTCCTCTTTGGATTGCTCTTCGCCTCGGGGGAAGTCTCCGGCGCGGAGGTCGACGTTTGGACCTTCAATCTCCGCTACGCGAGCGCCTCAGGCCCGAACTCATGGGAAGCGCGGCGCCCGGTCATGAAGGCGCTCTGGCAGTCCGAATCTCCCGACATCGTGGGCACCCAGGAAGGACTGTACGCGCAGCTCCGCGACCTCGATGCAGACCTCCCGGACTACGATTGGATCGGCACGGGACGCGACGGCGGGAGTCGCGGCGAGTTCATGGCGATCTTCTACCGTCGCGACCGGTTCGAACCGCTCGCGTACGACCACCGCTGGCTGTCCGACACCCCGCTCGCCGTCGGCTCCAAGAGCTGGGGCAACACCGTGGTGCGGATGGTCACCTGGGTCGAGTTCCGCGACCGACGCGACGGATCACGCTTCCTCGTGGTCAACACCCACTTCGACCACGAGAGCGAACCCTCCCGCGTGAAGAGCGCGCTGTTCTTGTCGCAGCTCGTGAACGAGTTCGACGCAACCCTGCCGGTGCTCATTACCGGCGACTTCAACGCTCCCGCGACTGCGAGCGCAGCCTACGCGACTCTCGTGCAATCGGGGATCATCGACACGTGGACCGCGGCCACGTCGAAGTCCGCGGCGTTTGCGACCTATCACGGTTACCACACACCGCAGGAGGACGGTCCGCGAATCGACTGGATTCTCGCCCGAGGGGCCAGCGCGGTATTGAGCGCCACGATCCATACGGAGTCGCGGGACGGTCAGTACCCGAGCGACCACTTCCCAGTTTCCGCGAAGATCCGACTCGGCGCGGAGAAGCGCGAGTGATCGGCGGTGCGCGCTACGCCGAGTGCGCCGTCGAGCGGTCCGACCGACTTCAAACCTCAGCCTCCCGGATGGCGAGAACCACATCGACCAGCGGCTCGGAGCCGGTGAGGTAGCGTTCGAGCCACGTCTGCAGCTGATCGCCGGAGAGTCTCGCGCTGAGCGGAGCCGGCCCCCGAGGGAGTTCGGCCAAGCTCGACTCGAGGCGAGCGAAGTCGACTCGGGAGCGGGCCTTGGCGATGCGTTCCCCGAGTTCGTCGCCCGCACGATAGGCCCGGTCGAGGTACACGTCGCGGTCGAAGGGCTCTGACTTCGGTTCGGTCGCCGCCGGACCGCTCTCGCGCTGCAGGAGTTCTTCGGCCGGCTCCACGATGCCCCCCTCGATCGACGAGTCCCCTCCGAAGAAGTCGAGTCCCGCGAGAGCCTCGAAGTCGAGCCCCTCGAAGCTTGGCTCCACGGGCTCTACCGCATCCTCCGGCGGCGGAACCGTCGCTGCGGTCAGCCACGCGTCGAGATCCTGCATGGACTCCCGCAAGGCGAGCTCCGCCAGGCAATTCGCATTCACGAACAGGTAATGGAACTCTTCTTCGCTCATGACTCATCCCTATCGATCGCGGGCTGCACCCAATCCCTGCCTTGGCAACCGCGGTACGCGTTTGCCTTGGGGCCTAGATCACGCCAGCTGCACGAAGCGCCCACGTGCCCGCGATTCCTAGGGTCATCGGCCGAAGATTGCGAGCGACGGTCGTGATCGCCGGCACCGCGATCGCCTTGATCGCCGCCAACATCTTGCCGAGGATCGACTTGATGACGCCGGCCGAGAAGTCGGCGATCTTGGTCGCCTTGACGCCCGCCCAGGTAGCCGCGTGTCGCAACAGGTCAAATATCTTCTGGCCGAGGATCGCGAGCTTGTTCAGACCCTTCAGCAAGATCTCGGCGAGCAGGTCGAGCGCCGTCAGGCCGAGGATCACGGAAGTACTGAGAAGCTTGAGCACGTGGCTGAACAGCTTGAACAACAGCGACAGGGTCTTGGCCGACGCATACGTCACCCAACCGGGATCGTTCGTCTCGTGGAGTAGCCAGCGACACAGCAAGGAGTTCTCGTAGTCGACCGCATTGGCGGCCAGACGCACTTCATCCCAACCCAAGCTCGCCACGGAATTGATGTACTGAACCATGTCGTGGTTCGCCGTGCTCAGGAGACTCCCGGTCGGCGACACCAGCGTCAGATTGTTGCGATCTTTCGGCTTCGGTTGCACGTGAATGTAGGGAAACGGCGCAATCAATCCAATCGGATCGAGATCGTGCGCGACGCGAAAGATGTTCTCGGGACCAATCACCTGTTGCAGGGCCTGGTACGTGTTGAAACAGCCAACGCGCGGGCTCCCGAACGTGTAGAGCTTCACATTGGGGTGAGATCGCGCGAAGTGTGCGGCCACCAAGGTAGCGACCGCGCCCCCCAAGCTGTGCCCCACGCAGTGCACGACATCGGCGCTCTGGACCTGCGGAAGATCCCGCAACACGTTGGGCAGGATACTCTCGAAGGTACGAAGGAACCCCTTGTGGACCGGACCGAAGTCGTAGAACGAGCTGGCGGCGGCTCGCAGGTCGGTGAGGATGTCTGGCGCTCCCAGTTCGGGCCGGGTGCCTCGGGTCGCGATCACGATGTGCTTCTTGCCGGGCGCCTGGAACGTCAACGTATACCCGAAACCCGAACTCGTGCCGAAGCCGGTCTTGGCGGAGTGGACGTTGCCGAGGGTCGCGCCGCTCAAACCGGTGGCTGCGAGGGAAGTGTTCGCGTGCGACGCGCTACCCGCGGTGGCAGACCCCAACACGCGATCGTGGATGTTCGAGCGCGACTCGACGCCCGCCGAAGGCTCCTTGTCGATCCAGTCCTTGAGCGTGAAGTAGCTGTTGGTGGCGACGTAGGCCGCCTCCTTCGGGGTAAGGACATCTCCTGCCGGCATTTGTGTCTCCCAAACCGATGACGTCGGGGCGTTCGAGAGCCCCTGGGAAGGAGACTAGCCCAGACGAAGTCCGGGCAGGGTCCCCATCAAGCGCGTGCGTCCGACTGCAGCCTACTCCTCGAGTACCTTTCGGAGGTCGAGCGACCAGTGCCCCACCCTGGGGTTGCTGTGATCGCGATTGTCGATGGTTTCCAAGTACAGCTTGCGGCCGACGACCCCCCAGGCCCTGACGTTGCCCACGTCGATCCCCAACTTCAGGATCTCCAGTCCTGGTCGTTCGCGGGCGAACAAGACCAGATGATTGTAGTAGTTGTGGTAGATCTCGGCCGACTTGCGGCGGGTGTCGCTGTAGTACAGCACGAGATGTTCGTGATCGCGGATGATCCGTTGATCGAACAACCGCGAGAGATCTCGGGCATCGGGAGCGACGTCGGCCAAGTGAGCGAAACGCCGGTGTAGCAACTCATAGACGTAGAGCGCGTAGCGGGGACGCGGATCGTGGTAGGAAACCGCCACGAGCAACCTTTGCCCAGGGAGGGCGGTCGCGTCGAGGACGGAGCACGTGACCCAGCGGCTCTGATCTACCCCAAAACTCACGGGGTCGGGCTTGCCGCGTAGCTCGAGGGCGTCGGGAGCCAGCGGCCACAACTCGACTCTCCGCCCAGCACTGTCATTGACGATGGCAAACGGGTCTAAGTTGGGCACCTTTCGCACCACGAACGCCATCTGCGAGACCTCAGTGCCGGTCTCGAAGGCGGTGAGCGGCGCGCCCGCGGCGCGTGTCGTCAACCGCATCCGTTCGCAAGCTCCCCGAAGCGGCGTCCCCACGGGCGAGACACCCGGCAGCTCGCGCTCCGGAACCAACTCGGCGTGAAGCCGCTCATGGATCACGGTGGGCACCGCGTCGACATTCTTGCTCTTGCGAGAAAACGGAAACACGTCTTCACCCCCAGACTTCGCCGGGTTGCATCCGAAGTTGAGGCCAGCGACCAGAGTCATGCCCAGCAGCAGGCGCGCGCGCCCAGCAGGCCGTCGATCGAGAGAGTGCGCGCGCGCGTGAGCGATCATCGTCGGCCATCTACCTCGGACGGGTCATGGGGAACTCGGGCAAGTACCGCTCATCCCCCGGTCAGGATCTGCTGGGCCTGCGCACGCAGTTCGGCGGGCGCGGACTCGTCGTCGGCTACGCGTTGGATCACCTGGCGCGCGGCCGCGCTATTGCTGCGAGCCAGCGTGGAGAGCACGCGGCTCTTCATCGGCAGCGACACCGAAGCCCGACCGAGCGCGAGCTCGAAAGCGCCCAGGAGTCGCTCGTCGCGATCCGGGATCTTGAGCGCGGTGTCCACGACGAAGTCTGCGGGCAGATCGCCCCCAGAGTGGTCCAGCACGCGGGCGAAGGTCGTGACGGCCTCTGGGCGCCCCAGCGTGGCGAGTCCGTACCAGCTGTTGAGCAGCACGCCGGCGTCACGCGTTTCGTTGTCGATCACCCGAACCAGGGAGTCGCCCGCGGTCTCGTCGCCAAGAAAGGCCAGCGCGTGGGATGACATGCGGCGCACGATGAAGCTTTCGTCTTCGAGCGCGCTGCGCTCGAGCGGTTCCACCAGTGCCGGGTCTTTGAGCCCTTCCGCGACGGCCGCGGCCGCGAAGCGGCGGTCCGGATTCTCGTGGTTCAGCTCATCTGCCAACAACGCGTACCCTTCGGCGCCCAAGGTGCGCAGCTTCTCGATGAGTTGTTGGGCACGCGCGTGGTTGTACGCGCCGATTCCGAGTTTGCCGAGAAACTCGAAGTCCGCGGCTGCCGCTTGGATCTGTGCCTCGACGCTCGGCGACTCTGGCGTACTCGCCGTCGAGTTCGGAGCTTGGCCCAACGCGGCACTTGCGTTGGCCGCGGCAGCTAGCGCCTGCTCAAGAGCCACATCTTGCGCGGCAAGGGCAGCGGCTTGCGCCTCGAGGCGTTCGGCGATCTGAGCTACACGTTCGGTCAACTCGTCGAGCCGCAGTTCGAGGTCGGAGTCGGGGTCGGGCTGCGAACTGGCAGGATCCGGCAAGCTGGCGGAAGGGGAACCTGCGGGCCGCACGATCCGAGCAACCGTGGTCGCCGTGATCACGCTGGCCACAATGGAGATGGTCAGGATCTTCACGACGCTCGGGGCTGACATGCAGTAGTCTCCTCTCGGGCCCCAACTCGACAAGGCCCCCAACTCGACAGAGCCCCCGACTCGACAGAGCCCCCGACTCGACAGAGCCCCCGACTCGACGGTGCCCCCAGGGCGGGGGCGCGGTACCCGCGGCGCAGTCTCCCACGCTCACCGGCACGGCGCAACCCACTGGGTGTCACTCCGACAGGGCTCACGCAATCTGTCCGAGGGCACGACCCCGGCGGGATCCCGATCGCCAAGGTTCCCCCGTGGAGGCCCGTTCCCACCCAACGCCGTGCCGAGTACGTCAAACGCCGTGGTTCGCTCGCCGCGAGGATGCCGGTTGCCGAGAGCAGTACCTTCCCTTAGCATGACACGCCTCATGCAGCCAAGACAAGCAACAAGCCGATTCACGCCCCTCTGCGGTTGGCCGCCTTCCGGCTCCACCCGGCCCGCCCACCTTCGAGATACGCAGGCGCGCCCGTGAGCATTCGCGTGCACGTCCCGCAGGAGTTGCGACGTTACTGTGGCGGAGTCGCGCAGGTCGAGTTCGAAGTGCAAACCGTGCGCGCTGCCTTGCTCGAGCTGGAGCGCGCACACCCCGACGTGTACCGCGGTGTGTGCGACGAGACCGGCGCGGTGCGGCGCCACATCAACCTGTTCGTGAACGTACTCCACATCCGTGACCGCGATGGACTCGATACGGCCCTCGCGCCGGGGGATGCCCTGATCATCCTGCCGGCCGTTTCAGGAGGTTGACCCCATGACGCAGCGCGTGTTGCTCGCTATCGGCACCAAGAAGGGCCTGTTCGTCGCCGAGGGTGCCAAGGGACGACGCAGCTTTCAGCTTCGAGGACCCTTTGGGCCGGGAGTCGCGGTCTACTCGGCGCTGATCGATACGCGCGGCGCGCCGCGTGTCTACGGCTCCAGCTGCAACTCGTTCTTCGGCATGAAAGTGATGCGGTCCACCGACCTCGGCCACTCGTTCGCGGAAACGAAGTCGGCTCCCGCGTTCCCGAAAGACGACGGTCGCGCGCTCGCGAACATCTGGTCCCTCGAGCCCGGCAACGGCAAGAAGGAACTCTGGTGCGGTGTCGAGCCCGCGGCGCTGTTTCGCAGTGAAGACCGTGGCGACACGTGGGAACTCGTGCCCGGCATCAGCAACCACGAACACGCGCGCAAGTGGCATCCCGGCAACGGCGGCCTTTGCATGCATACGATCGTGCGCACCGGCAAGCGTATGCACCTCGGCATCTCGACCGGCGGCCACTACCTGAGCGAAGACGGCGGCAACACGTTCGCGCCCTCCAACCAGGGCGTCGGCGCGGGCTTCACTCCCGATCCGTTCCCGGAGTTCGGCCAGTGCGTCCACAAGATCACAACCCACCCCGACGTGCCCGAGCGCCTGTACATGCAGAACCACGGCGGTTGGGCCGAGTGGACCGGCCCTGGCGGCCCGCGTCCCGACATCGGCGTCCTGCGAAGCGACGACGGCGGACGCAGCTGGTACTCGATCGCGAAGGGCCTGCCCTCGGACTTCGGCTTTCCGATCGTCGTCCACCCGCACGATCCAGACACGATCTACGTCCTCCCGCTCGAGCCCGCGACGCGCACCTGCCCCGGCGGCGCGCCCGCCGTGTGGCGCAGCGAGAGCGGCGGCGGCTCGTGGCGCAAGCTCGCCAAGGGCTTCCCCAAGAAGCAGAGCTACTTCACCGTGCAGCGTGACGCGATGGACATCGACACGCTCAAGTCGCCATCGCTCTACGTCGGCACCACCACCGGCCAACTTTGGATCGGTCGTGACGGCGGCGAGGAGTGGGACTGCCTATTCGACTCCCTGCCCCCGATCCACTGCGTGAAGGTGGGCGTGGTCTAGCGGGTCGACTTGTGAGCACCGGTCAACTGGCCCCGGCGCACGAACGCCGCGAGGTTCCATCGGCAAGGTGAGAATGCGCTTGACCTGGGCTTACACGCCTAGTCCCATAGTCTTAGTGCGATGATGGACGCCGGGAGCCGGCGTGGCCGGCGTGTCCGCTTGTTGGGCCCAGCTTGCCTGCGCCACCTCTTCTTGGGTTTCGTTTCCATGTGGGGCGAGAGCCTGACGGGAGTCGTGCCATGACCAAACGTCTCGTTCTACTCGGCGTGCTCTTGCTCACCGCGACGCAAGAATCGGTCGTCAATGCTCAGCCCTGCGCCACCTTGACGCTCAGCTCCGAGACGGTTGCCCCGGGTGAAGTCGCCACGGTTCGCGTGGTACTGGATTCGGCCTGCACGATCGTCAGTGGATGGAGTTACGGCGTATGCCACGACGCAACTCACGTAGAAATCTCCGATGTCGCTCCGGGGCAGACGACCGCCACAGTCGACGCCGGCGGGTTGCCGTCCTTCTATGCCGTGTTCTTCCATCCGGGCGCCGGCTTCAGCGTTGGCGCGGCGCTGAGTTTTTCGACCCCTCGGCTGCCCCCCGGGTCGGACTACGAACTCAACCTCGCTGCATACGACACCGTCGGGGTGACTGGCGTCTCCATGGTTGAGTTCTGCGACACCCTCGGGACTCCGCCGGTTGCCGTGCAAATCGCCGTCGGTACTTTGGGAGTCACACCGCTCGCCAACCCGGGATCCATCACGATCGTCGGGACGGATTTCGTTCGCGGGGACTGCTCTGCCGACGGCGCCGTCAACTTGGCCGACGCAGTGTTCGCGCTAGCTTACCTGTTCCCCATCGGGAACCCGACCCTTCCTTGCCGAGACGCCTGTGATTGCAATGACGACGGCTCCGTCAATCTGGCCGACGCGATCTGCACCTTGTCCGCATTGTTCGGCGTGTTGACCGTTCCGCCACCTGCGCCGTACCCCGGTTGTGGTGTCGATCCCACGGCAGACGGCCTCGATTGCGGTTCGTTCGTGACCTGCCCATAGGATCCAGTCCGAACCAAGAGGCACCGGTTTGGACGAACCTGACCGGGAGCCCCAAACGCTTGGACGCCCGGTCGGGCGCGGGAGCCTCCAAGGGCACATCCTGCCCGTTCTCTCGCCGCTACTGCAGTTGCCACACGTGCTCCACCTCGGCCGCTTCTGCCTCTCCCACCGCGACGCGACAGCGAGAAGGGGGTTCCGTCGACCGCGGGTCGCGGAAGGTGAGCTCGTAGTCCCCCGCCGGAAGGTGGTCGAACGAGATTCGGCCTCGAACCGCATGGGTCACCCAATGAGTCGAGACCACTTCGGACGGACTCTGACGCAAGGAGAACAACCGCGAGAGCGCGATCCGGTCTCGACCAATCGGGCTCAGGCGGACGTCGATCCCATCGATCGGCTCACGAGCTCCGTCGACGAGGCGTACTGCGAGCGATGAGCCCGGCCCGAGCTCAACCTCGATCGATCCGTCGCTGATGAGCGCCATGGGTTCGGTCGTAGCGAATGGCGCCATGCCCTCGGCTTCCACGTACAGCCAGGAGTTCTCGGGTGGTGGAAGCGCAACGCAGGCCTCCCCGCAAGAGCTCGTGCGCGCGCCCGGGTAGCTTCCATCCTGGTGCGTCGGGAAGTCGTTCTCGCGCAGCACGACGAGGGCATTCGCCACCGGCGCTCCTGCTCGATCGACCACACGAACATCGATTTGTTCGCGGGCCTCGAGCTCGATGGCGACACTTTGGACCTGTCCGCTCCGAGCTTCGAGTTGCAGCGCGGGCACCGGAAGGAACTCTCGGTTCCTGAACCTGAGCTCCAGGGCCCCTTCGGGTATGCGCTCGAGGCGGGCGACGCCATTGTGCAGCTCGACGTTCAGGCTCGACGTCCCCCCGGGGTAAGTTGCGAACAGTTCGATCGACGGGATCGCCATCCCGCGGCGCTCGGTCACGTGGAGCTCGACCGCAGCGTTCGAGATCGTGAGCACTCGAGGCAGCTGCTCGACCGAGTCCGCCGAGAAACGTTGCGGCAGCCCTCGGGGGCCGGCCGCCCACACCCGAGCGCTCATCGATCCGCGCGGAACACTCGCGCACGCGAAAGCGCCGCCCGGTCCCGTGGTCACCCGCCGCGACCAAGCATTGCGAGTATCCGAGCTCATTTCGACGTCGACGCCAACGAGCGGGCTGCCGTCCGGGAGTCGAACGACCCCGTCGTATTCCTGTTCGCCCCGAGTGAGAGTCACGACGATTCCACGCTCGTCCCCGGTTGCGAGGTCGATCCTGCGCACGATCGACTCATCGGTGAATCCGCTCGCGTCGAACTGCAGCGAGACTTCGCTCGCGGGAAGCCCGCGCATCTCGAATCGGCCCAGGCGATCGGTCAGGGTGAAAGCTGCCGGCTCGAGGGCATCGGGCGACGAGGGCCAGCTGCGCGACGCGACAGCCGCGTGAACAACGCAACCCGCGACCGGGGTGTCGGTCTCGTCGCGCACATCGCCGGACACGAAACGGCCAGGATCCAGCAGAATGTCGCCGAGGTCGCGCCGCTCTCCTTCGACGAACGGCGCGAGCGATTGGGCCCAAGGGAGCGAGTTCGGTTGGTACCCCCGCAAGGTGCCGCGGAGACCGAGGTGAAGACCCCCTACTCGGAAGCGCCCTTCCCGATCGGTGTGGGCCGAGACGTCGAACGGAGTGAACACGCAAAACGGATCCCGTGGACCACCCTCGAGCTCGATTCGCAATCGCACTCCCACTTGCGGTCGACCATCCCGATCGATCACTCGGCCCACGACGCAGGCCTCGGGTCGAAGCACGAGTTCGATGCGCGAGTCCGATGAGCTGGAGTCCCACAATGAAACGCTGGGGGACATACCGTGGGCCCGCGCCTGAACGAAGGCGGTCGACTCGGAAGGCTGACTGACGACTGCACGCCCGCTTTGGTCGGTGCTGATGCGTGCGAACAAGTTCGAGTAGTGCCACGCCTCCGGGCCCGGTTTCGCCGGTCCACGGACCTCTACCGTCGCACAGGGAATGCCCGCGCCGGTCAGGTCCATGACGTGAACGGTCAACGTTCGAGCGCGCTTGAAGACTAAGTCCCCGACCGCCACTTCCCGCATATCGCTCGCGCAGCTCACCGACTGTTCGTCGAAACCGCGAGCGCGAAGGGTCGCGAACGGCGCGTCGAGTGGGAACGCCGGCGTGCGCAGGAGCCCCGCCGCACTCGTTCGGCAGTAGGACTGGAACGTGCCAGCGATGATCTCGACGAGTTCACACGAGACGGGACGCCGTTGTTCGTCGATCAACCGCGCGGTGACCCACCTTCCGGGCTGGAGCGAGGCGTTGAACGGCTCCGCGCCGGCGTGAGTCCGAAATCGCTCTTGGGACAGTTCGATGTACTCGGGGTGCGACAAGACCAGCTGCCGGACGGCCCGCACGTGTTCGAAGGCGATGCGCCCCGTGTCGTCTGAGGTCGCTTCGTGGAGCGGTGCTCCGGCGATCAAACCTACACTCGACTCGAAGACCCGGCCCTTTACTCCCGGAATCGGTGTCCCGTCGGGTCCGGTCACGAAGCCGACCACTGCGGATCCGTCGGGAACGACAATGCGAACGAGTTCGCGGGCCGCCTCCTCGAGAGGCAGCACGTCGGATTGCGCCGCAGGATGACCCGGGACCACCGCCTGAAACGCCACCGGGCTACCGACGAGGGCGACCTCGAAGCGGCCACCCGCGGCGATCTGCACCGCCTCGTTCGGGATCAAGCGCGAGGGTAGTCGGTACTGGATGCCGCCGTCCTCCCGCAGACCGACCGCCTGCAGGTTCGTGGCGGGCACCACGCGCCCTGACTCCACCGGGCGCCCCGCTGCGTCGACCACAATACCCCGCACGATCACTCCCGCGGTGAGCTCACACAGCAAGTCGGCGCGACCGGTGTTCAGGCTGTACTGTGCCCAAGGGACGAAGCCCGACTTGGTTGCGGTGATAAAGACCGAAGCCTCATCGATCTCGCGACCGAGGCCGAGCGCGAAGCGTCCGTCCGCACCGCTCGTCGCGCGACCGAGCGGCTGCTCCGATCCCAGGCCAGAGCGCCGGTAGACTTCGATCGACGCCCCTTCGACGGGCTCGCCGGTCGTGGCCTCGATGACGCTGCCGCTCCACCGCAGCAACTCGCCGTACCGCACGTCGTCAAGCCGCGGCGGCGCTTCCGCTGTCGACTCGGGGTCTCTCCTGTGTTCGCGCGCCGCTTCACCGAAAGCGCGGTCGTCCCGTTCGCGCGCCGCCACCGCCGGCTCCCGCGGTTCATCCGACGACGTCGCCGCCAGCCAAATGAAAAGCGCGAGCACCGTGACCGTCGCCACCACCACGAGCTTCTTCGCCACGATGACTCCTCCCACTGCAGCGGCGACTGCGGAGCCGGCTCCGGCCCCTCGCGCAACGCGCTGACCACTCGCCGCACCAAGGAGCCACCACGACGCGATGCATTCACGCCACGAACAACTGTCAGCTCGGTCATCATCGTTCAGTCGCTCGCGAAGGAGCTGCAGTCCGCGACGAAGCCGCGTGCGGACGCTCGGCGCCGGAACCCCGAGTCGCTTCGCCATCTCGGCCGCGGACATCTCGTGGAAGTAGCGGAGCAACACCGTCGAGCGATACGGCTCCGGCAACCCGAGCACTGCGTCGACGAGTCGGCGCTGCAGCTCGGCTCGCTCGACGAGGTCCGCGGTGGCGGGCAACGACTCGTCGCGGGCCACCCGCGCTTCTCGCTCACGCCGTCGCTGCTCGCTACGACGGCCGCGGGACGCGAGGTGCCGTACCAGGGTGCGCAGCCACGCACGCACCGCGCCAGGGTCGCGTAGCTCGGCTTCGTTCGCCGCCAGCCATGCGTCCTGCGCGAGGTCATCGGCTCGGGCGTCATCCGCGACGAGTCGTAGAGCCAACCGCCGGACCCACGCAGAGTGCTCGAACAGGGATTCGATCGACTCGTCAGGGTCAAGGGGCTTGGCCACGGAACTCCTCTCTTCTCATCCCAAAGTGCCCGAAGGCCTGGGGTTCGTTTCACGGTTTTGGCGTCCCCAACCCCGCGGGGAGCCTCGGAGCCCTGAGCATCCCGCCGCTGGGTAGTCCCAAGGCCTCGAGGCTATCGAAGAGCTGCTATCCTCCGGTGTCCATGCGAATCGCCGCCTCCCGACCACGGTGCCACTCCGTTGATGCGCCCAGCGCGGAGTGGTTGGCCGGTGGCGCTCGGCGCTTTCGGTGCGAACCAACTGATGCTGCAACACCTCCGCCAAGTACGCGCCTCCAAGAGCGGCTTTGGGTCTTCCGCACCCGATGCTTGAACCCAAAAGCAAGCTCCCCTATCCTTGGAGCGAAAGCTCATCCTCCATCGACGAACTGTAGTGCACGAGGCATCATTGCCCCGTTCGCCATTCGAAAGGCAACGCCATGCGCACGCCCGCCGCGCTCCTGTTGTCGCTTGCTGTGATCTCCGGGTCGACGGTAACGGCGCAAGATTCTTTCATACGAGGCGACACCGATGGGGACGGTCGGCTCGTCGTCGTCCTCGATGCGGCGCGGCTGTCGGCTGCGTTGTTCGGCGGGGGGCTGCCGCTCGCTTGCGAGGACGCCGGTGACGTCGATGACAATGGCGTCTTGGAGTTGGCCGACTTGGCGCTACTGCTGAACGAGTTCACTGCGCCGGGTACCAGCATCGCGCCGCCGTTTCCGAGCTGTGGCACCGACAACTTCGGTCCACCTGACACGTTGACGTGTGCAGCGTATCACAGCTGCTTGGGCTTCTCCGTACCCGTGCTTCCCCTTCCCGCGGTAGTCCTGGGCTTCTCGCCCGCCACCGGCACGCCGGGTGGGACCGTGAGTGTGACGGTCACTGCGGATGTCACCATCGGCAGCTATGCGGGCTGGTCGTTCGGCGTGTGTCACGATCCGGGACTCGCCTCGGTGATGAGCGTCGCTCCCGGTGCAACGTTGTCTGCGCTCAGCCCAGACTTCGACGTCCAGCAAATCTCGACGATGGGTTGGCGCACAGCTACGCTCGTCAGCTCGACCGCCGCTACCGCACTGGGCACTGGATCGGACTATCAGCTTTATGAGGTGGACTACGCCGATGGCGGTATGGGGGCCTCGCCTCTGACCATTTGCGATACGCTCGGCGTCACCGAGCCGGTCACCGTCGTGTTTGCCACCGTCGACCCGATCGCACCAGTCCTGCCCGTCAGTGTGCCCGGCTCGCTGCTCGTCGCGACCGGTCCACCGCCCGGCTCGTTCATTCGCGGTGACGCCGACGCCAACGGAGTCGTCGACTTCGTGGCCGACGCCGCTTATCTCTCGAACGCGCTCTTCCAGGCCGGCCCGGGCCTGACCTGCGAAGACGCCGGCGACTTCACGGACGATGGCGCGCTCGATCTCGCCGACCTGTCGTTCATGCTCACCTTCGGCTTCGAACACCTCGCTGGCCCGGTGCCGCCTCCCTATCCCGAGTGCGGCTTGGATCCAACGGCCGATAGCCTGGACTGCCTCGTGTACGCCGGCTGCGGTGGACCGGCGCCGACACCGCTCCCGGGCGGCGGACTCGTGCTCGGCTTCGGTAACGCAGAGCCGGTTCCGAGCGGCGACACCGAGATCGAGGTCTTCGTCGACACGGACACAGCTCTCACCGGCTGGTCCCTCGGCGTGTGCCACGACCCCGAATCGGCGACACTGGTGTCGGTGGCGCCGGGTGCGACCCTGACCGCGCTCATGCCCGACTTCGAAGCGCGTACGTTGATCCCCGGCGTCGGTTGGACCGGCGCGGCGCTGATCCGCTACATGGGCGGGGTCACGCTTGGGCCGGGCACCGACTTTCACCTGTACACCGCGAAGTACTGCCCGACCGGAGCCGGAGACCCACGCTTGCGCGTCTGCGGCGGTCTCGGCGAACCACCAGTCCGGGTCTCGTTCGCCGGCCCAAGCGGCGCCGTGCCGATGACTCCCACGCTCCTGCCAGGCAGCGTGATTCCACTTACCGGCCGCTACGTACGGGGAGACGCAAACGCCGACTCGATCATCGACCTGTCGGACGCCATCTTCGTGATCGCATGGGCCTTCGCCGACGGTGCCTCACCCCCGTGCTTTCGCGCCGCCGATGCCAACGGCGATCAAGCGCTCGACATTGCCGACATGATCTGGCTGATCAACTACCTGTTCCAGAGCGGCCCCGATCCGCGGCCGCCCTTTCCGCTGTGCGGTTATGCGGGTTCTTCGCTCACTTGCGTGAGCTACCCCCACTGCCCGTGAGCGCTCACAGCAACTCTTCGCATCGTCGACTTGTAGCGCTCGACACGATGCGGTTGAAGACCGTACTTCTTCCACGTTCTTGCGACCATCATGTGGTTGAGGCCCAGCTTCTTTGCCAGACGTCTTGTACTCCAGTGTGTAGTGCCATCGGTCGGGGGCTTCCGAGTCCAAGCGAGTATCCTGGCCTCCATGCGTGGAGTCAGTATCTCAACCGGGCGTCGCTGGTGACGGGTGTCGAACCAGCCAACCTGTCGGCCAAGAACCGCCTCTTCCACTTCGTAATGAAGGGCGCAGAGCACTCAACTTCCGCCTGGGTCTGGAAGTACGTGGATCCGTCAGCCAACGACAACAGAACACGAGCAATCCGGGACTCGTCCGCCCGACCCTTTCGGCTACGGGCTCGTCGAAGCAACTCCGTACGCTCCGCTTCGGTTCAAGCGCGGCCCAGATCCGCGGCCGCCACTTCCCCTGTGCGGCCACGCCGGTTCTTCGCTCACTTGCGTGAGCTACCCGCACTGCCCTGAGAGCGCGGGCTCGCAAGGGGGCCGCGTTGACACATCGGCAGGGCGACCTCCTTTTGCTGCATCGAGCTGTGCGATGCGATCCTCGCGGAGTACCCGGACCTTGCCTCGACTCAGTTGCTGCCCGATGAGGCGCAGTGCAAGTTCGAAGACTGGCTCGACCGGCGAAGCCGAAGCCGATCACCGCCTGCACCAAGAGTCCTTGGCGCAAGCCACCCGGAGCATCGTTGGTCGCGGGCCGCTTGGTTGACGACCACTTCCCATGCGTGACGTAGCGTCAACAACGTCGCAGAGCAATCCGTCGGTGGCCACGGCCCGGGCATCGACGTCGTCATCGAGGGGAGTTTCCGAGACGATGATCAAGACGGTCTCGGTGACAGTCCCGCTGCAAAGTCGTCTCGAGCACGCAGGCGTCGCCCGGAACCCGCAAAGCCTCGCCGGCTCGCAGGTGGCTCTGCTTCTGGGACACATTCGGAAGGACCTGCTGCGATCGGCCGACCACGGGCTGGTGGATCATCCGCGCGTGACAATCCGCCGTCGCCCGCAGCTCGAACGGAACCTGTACCCACGCTCGCGACTCCCGGGTCTAGCGCAGCACCCAAGCGCGCGGCCTTCTGCCTCTTCTCTCGGCGCTTCCCGAAGAGCGACAGGACGCTCAGCCGCGGCGAGATCCGGGCACGAGACTGACAACGAGCTCGTGTCGGACTTCGACGATGCGATCGTTGACCTAAAGTGGCCGACCGATGAAGCCCCGCACAGGCCTCCCGGGGCGAGCCGACTGACCCGTGCGGACACCTACTAGCGTTCGAACGTCAGCCGATAGACCCCTGTTCCGCCGCGGTCGAAGATGTGCAGTCGCAACTCGTCTAGCGGGGGCCCGTGCCCTTCCTGGAAGACACGCGTTGTGATCCATGCGTTGTAGTCGGGAAGCGACGTACCGTCGTCCCGCTCCGCCCGCACTAGACGGTACTCGGGTGGCAGGGGGCTTGGGACCTTGACATAGCTCCAGCCGACGCCCAGGGCCGCCACCACTTCGACTTCCACTTGCTCTAGAACCACGCGGTCCGAACTGGAGCGCTCGGGGGCTGTCGAAGCAACCTCGGCCGGCGCTGGCTGAGAGAGCCCTGGCGCGTGCGCGACTGTCGCGCCGGAAGGCGCTGACGGGAAAGGCTGACCATGACTCAGTAACGCGCCACTCCCTCCCTTGCGCAGTCTGAACTGCGCCTCCGGCGTAGGCGGGAGAACCGTGACACTGGCCGAGAGCACGGCGGTGACCTCGCTCACGGACCCATCGCTGTGGCGAACAGTGTCGGGCAGATCAACACGGTCGGGGTCGTACTGCTGGTTGACGTCCAACGGATCAAGCTCGAGAAGGTCATCAGGATATGCAAGCTCATTGGTTAGAAAGTCCGGGACTTGATCGTCGGGCTCATTCGTCAGAACAACGCGAATGAGCTCGTGGATCTGAGCATCGTCAAACAGCGACGTCCTGGCGTTTCCAAAATCATCGAGGTGCTCTATACCTACTGTGTAGTCGTCGAGAAACTGTCCCTGGAGTGAAGACACCAACAAGAATCGCGCTACAGCCTCCTCGAACGGAGCAATGTCTCCCAAGTTGACGAGAAACGAAGGATTCACGGGTTGTTCTCCAACCTGGGTCCCGATCAGCATGAAACTAACAAGTAGCCCATCTTCGTTCTCGACGATCTGAGGCTGGTTGGACGTGACACGGACATTTCGCGCCGTTCCGTAGCCATCATTCTCGATCAGGAGACCGACCGAGAACGGTTCGCTCGGCTCGATCGGCGCCGTGAAAGGATCGTCACCGACGATGTCGCGCTGCCAGAAGTAGTGGAGCACGAGCCGCGGATCTGGCCGAACGGTGATCGGTGCCGGCTCCAGTACCACGGAAAAGCTCGTCCCTCCCAGCGAGTAGCTGAAGAAGCCTCCCACTGAGTACGGGGTTTCTTGCTGCGGTGCGGCATCAGTCGTAGGTACGATCAGCCACTGCGCGCTTGCTTCGGCGAACGGAGCCAATTCACCGGTTCCATCGACCGCAGTGAGATTCCACAGCACCGGATCGTCGATACCAAATAGCGTGTTCACGAGGTTGCCCGACGCGTCGAAGATGTCGATCCCCACGAACAGATCCTGAACCGAGTCCACATCGGAGTCATTGGTGACCTCAAGAGTCGCGCTGAACGCGGAGCGCGTGATAGCAACGGATTGCTGAAGCTGAAGACGAACGTGCGCGCACGTAGCGTCGACGCTAGGAGCTGCTGCTGCCGAACTGCCGCCTGCAACCGGGCTAGCGACCGAAGCCGGAGCGACCGGTTGCATGCTGTAAGAAACGAGGGCGGGCGGCAGCAAGATGGCGAAGCTCGGGGTCCCAAGTGCTGCTGCCGCGGCGCCCATCCCAGGTGTGGCCTGCGGGTACAGGCAGATCGGATCGATCAGCGTTTTGTCAATCGGGTAGGGCACGACCCCGCTCGGAGTCGGGACGGACAGCACGCCGTGAACTCGGATCCCGTTGAAACAGAGATTGCCGTCCCAGCCAGTCGTGCTGCAGTACGCGAGGGTGCCTGTGATGCCCGCGCTGATCGCCAGACCTTGCGAGCCGGGAACAGCTTCACCGTCCACTTCCAATTCGACTACTACCCCACAGGTAGCCCCCACCGATGGGGAGGCGGAGACCTGCACCTTCGGATCGTCGAACAGGCAGCCGGATGAGACCGACCCCTGCATGTTCAGGCCGAGTTCGACGGCGCAGCCGAACATCAGGTGCACTTCGACATCGTGCCCGTTCACGGTGTAACTCAGGACTTGGTTCAGGCCTAACACGGGGATTGTTCCGTCAATGCTGGCCGCCGCTTGACCCTCCACAGACACTCCAATGCCACCATCGAGACAACACGTGCAAACACTACCCTCCGCTTCGAGTTCGACAGTTGCGGTCAGGCCAGGGATCGTACTGATCAAATCGGCGAGGAACCCGGCGGCGTTCCCAAAGAGGTAGCCGAGGTCGCGCTCGTAGCAAGCGGGCTCGAAGGTATTCGGATCGCATGGATCACACTCGAGCGGCGGTGCAAATGTCGGGGTTACGACGTAGGGCTGGCCCGACGAGCTGCCTGCAGGGCCACCGCTGACCCAGCCTCCCCCGCCGGGACCGGCCGAGCCCGGAACTCCCCCGCATGCGCCTTGGGCGTTGAGCACGACCACCGGCACCCAATAGTAGCGCCAGAAGACACAAAAGAGCCGCCACTGCACACCCGCCGTGATCTCACAGGTCCCCGCACTCGCAGCAGACGAGCCACCACCCGCAGATTGGGTGCGTTCGACGATCACGGGAACCGAGATCGTCGAGTCCGCCGCAAGATCGCCGATGTTCTGAACGAGGGGCGTGATCTGCCAACCGGGGTGACTTCCAAAGGAGAAGAACAGATCCCTGGCGGTGACGAAGCCGCTGTTGGTGATCGCAAAGTCGATCTGGGCAAAGTCTCCCTGAATCGACGCGAGATCTAGGATCGGAGGGTCGACGGTAACCACAGGGTACGGAACGAAGGTCTCGAAAGTCGTCTCGAGGGTGATGATCGTCGTGTCCTCGATCTCGGTTTCCTCGACCGTCCACTCATACGAAACCGAGGCGATCGGCAGAAAGGCGTCTACCACAACCGGCGCGCCCGCTTGGATTAGCCGAGTCTCTTCGAATCGCGCGTGCTGGGGCGCATTCACGCGGATGGTGTAGTAGCCCTCCGAGAGAGAGAAGGGGCTCAGGAACGTTAACCCACCGTCCGTTGTTCCTTCGGCAACAAGTTCGTCGGTGAAGGGATCGAATACACGAACAAGCGCGCCTGCAAGCTCGCGTCCCGCTTCGAAGTAGTTCGCGTCGTCGTCGTAGTAGCTCGCTTCATCCGTAACCTTGACCAGCAACTCGGCCTGCTGATCAGAGACAGCGAGAAAGGCGAATGGAAGATTGAAACCTACACTTATGCCGCTACCGAGCGCATCGACTCCAATCTGGCCCTGATAGAGAACGAGGTCGAGATCGGGCGACGGTGTTAGCTGAAGAATCACAGTGGCAGAAGCACCCGGCGGGAGGTCGGGAATCTCGTTCATGAGCGACATCCATGGAGCCGCAACGGGAACCTGAATCTGCAAGTCGGTGGCGAGCCCGCCACCAGTGTTCGTAAGCTCAAACTCGACGATTTCCTGTGCACCCCGAAGCATGCTGCGGGTCAGCGAAGCGACAGAAGCCTCGAGGACCGGCTGCGGCGTGATCAGGGTGAGATTGAGCGCGCTCAACGCGCTTGCCCCTTCATTGGTGCCGAACGCCAACGTCAATGGGTACATGCCGAGTGACGTGCCCGCGGTATCAATCGTCACTTGGAACGAGACCGTCTCCAAACCCATGAGAGTCTCCGGCACCGAGGCGACCACGGTCACACCCGGTGGAGCTTCTGCGACCTGCAAAGTCACGCCGGTCAGGGGAAGGTCTCCGAGATTCGTGAGGGTAAGGTCGAGCGACGCTTCCTCACCGGGACAAAGCCCGAGGGCCAGATGCGGCGTCGCCGCCATGCCCCACAGGCGGAACGTATCTTGAACTACAGGATCGATCGCACCGACCGGGCCAGCCGTCAGTTCGTAGAGGCCCGCCTCGTTGGCCAGGGGACGGAAGGGCACGCTGTAGTTCCCGCTGGCATCGGTCGTGACACTGACCTGACGTTGCGTACCCTGCACCGCTATGTTCAGCATGACCGGAGCGTTGGGGATGCCATCGAAGGTGTTTTCAAAAAGCGCTTGCCCCGTGAGCATGACTTCCAGAGGGGGCTCGACTCCGGTCACCGCATCATCCACGTCAGCGGCCACTGTGACTACGAATCCCTCGACAGCAAAGGACCCATCGTCTGCGACCACGTTGTCATCCTCCCCGCCCTCGAGCCCTTCGTTGACCAAGTCCGTGAAGTCCGTGTGAACCGACAGAATGTAGTCGCCCTCCTCGGCGGGATATGGCGCCGTCATTTGCACGGTATACGAACCTCCTTCGGGGATTACTCCTACATGCAGTCGCTGTCCGAGGAGCGTCGGTATGCCACCGCCCGCTGGCGTGGCAATGACTTGGTCGATCCACGACCCGCCAGCAATCCCCAGTCCGTCGGGCGAGGAGGTCGTGTTGGTGACGCTGAAGGCCAGCGCCACAGGAAGGCCCGTGTATCCGGGGTCCGGGGTGGTGATGTCGGTCACTACCAGGTTCGGGCGAGACGGCTGCTCGATCTCCGTCGAGTTCGCTGCGGACCTGATGTTGTTCGCTGCATCGCCTGCCTCCGCTACCATGTCGAAGGCATCGCACGCCACGATGAAGTAGTAGGGGCCTTCGATGCGCCCAGGAATAGTAATCGCGCGCGTGACGATGTACTCCTCGTGCGGAGTAAGCGGAGCCAGTCGTACCTCGCTCGCGACGTGAAGGTCAGGACTTGGCCCGTTCAGGTTCAGGATCGAATCGCTGGAAAGGAAGACACGATCGACCCAGATCTCCGACGCCGTTGCCTCCGACTCATTGCGGACGCGGTAGGTCAATATGGCATCCGAATCGGCGGTGGCTCTCATCGGGGCTAACACCTCAAGCGTCTGAAGATCGCAAGGAACGACATCGACTGTCGCGGCAGAGCGGGCGCAGTTGTTGTCTTCGTCGTGTTCTTGGATGACGCTTGAACTGTCGAGACACACGATCAAGTAGAAGCCAGGTGAGAGATCCGGCACAGAGACGCTCACACTGGCGGAAGCGGTGGCCCCAGCGGGGAGATCCCCATGCACTACGTGCGTGAGGGGTGAGTCGAACCCGATGACCGGATCGATCGACGTGTAGATCTGAGCGGTCCAGGTGCCTACGAGATCAAGATCTCCGATGTTTTCGAAGTCGTAGGTGACCTCGATCGTGCCCCCCACTGCGGCGCTCCGCGGGCCGCTGATCGATCCGCTCACGATGCGTAGATCCGCGCGCGGTGCGAGATCGACTTCGATCGCCGTGGCGCTTACCGCCACGTTGTTGAGTTCTCCGTAGGCTTCTTCCAGTTCGTTCGCGGAGTCGATTTTTGCTTTCAGCCAATAGTAGCCCGCGTTCTCGGGAAGCGCGTACTGCTGGGCAATCGTTGCGGAGGCGCCAGGAGCCAGCGGGCCGACAAGCTGAAGGACGCTGAGCAGGTGGTCCGCAGCATTGATCTGAGGATCGGAGTCGTTCGACAGGTAAAGTTCGATTCCCCAGCTTCCAAGTGCTGCAACGGAGCCGATGTTCTCGATGGTGACTTGGGGGGTGAATGGCTCCTCTGTGAGCCCGGCTGCAGGAACCACGATCCCGCCCGCGAGCACGGCCAGGTCCGGCTGTACGAGGGTGGTCGGCTCTTCAAACACCAGGTGGTCGATCGCCGCCGTGTTGGCGTCATTCCCGAGGTTCAGCCGCAGTCGATGGATGTAAGGCGCCTCGATGGTGACCAGCTCCTGGGACGAGTCACCCGCATGGTAGCTCGCCTCGAAGACGACGCGCCCGCCCGGGTCGAGCGCAGTGATGGTGGCTCCGTCGGCTTGCTCCGCGTCGATCATGTACAAGAGCACACTCGAGGTGCTGGCCGGAGCGCTCGAGTTCGGTACTACGAAGGTGATCTCTGCAACTCCTTGTGCCCCTGCCTGCGGGTCGCCAAAGACACGATCGCCGGTCACCGGAGTGAAGCCTGTGGTGGTATCCGCGATGATCCGTGGGTTTCCGCTGATCGTAGTAAACAGAACACCGCGATCCTGATACTGGTTCGTGAGGACGGTGCCGGCGGCGAATTCCTCGAAGTCGATCGCATTCTCAACAGTGATCGTAAGCTCGCGCGAATTCGCCTCGACAAGAATTGGGGCCGCACCGTGCACGACGTGAAGCACAGTGAGCTCGCGACTGGATACCTCAGCGATGGCGTACACCGGAGAAGCATCCGACTGCAGAATCGAGACTTCGCGAGAAGCTATGTCCGTGATGGCGTCGAGAGGGGCACCCGAGTCCGTGACGAGCATCGTCAACTCGCGGCCGGCGACATCCGAGATGGTTGGGGTGCCGCTAGCATCGTACTGCAGCAGGGTGATCTCTCTCCCAACGGCATCCTCGAGCGGGTCGAGGCCCACCGAGAACTGAAGCAAGGTGATCTCACGAGAGACGACGTCAGCGACCACCACTTGCGAGAAGACGCTTGGCGTCACGAGCGTGATGCCTAACGCGAGGAGAATCCACACTCGACCCTTGCTCACGATGACAACCTCCGCTCGTGATGCCTGAAGTGACCCTGGGGCTGAAAAGCAAACAAGCTAGGCTGGGCCGTTACGGAGTCACGCGACGGACCCGGGCTTGCAGGGTGTATGTGCCGCTGGGAAGGTCGACGCTGGTGGTCCACATTCCGAAGACGGAGTTGCCTCCCGTGAAGGGTACGGAGTCGACGTTGTACTCGGATCCGTTCAAGGGGCGCACGAACAACTGCACCTGCCAATCGGCGGGATCCCAATCCGCTGGCATACCGAGGTTCGCGGTCTCGATGACGACGTCTTTCGGGCCCAACGTGCCGAACGCAAGATCTGGATTGATCCAGCTGGCATTCGGATCGGCTGGCCCCGCCATGGCTCCGACCGAGGAGACCCTCACTGTCGGCGCGTCGCTCGGCGGAAAGATGATTGCCGGTTCAGGGATCAAATAGTCCGTTCGGTACGTACCGCTTGCCGTACCGTTGCCGCCGTAGAGGTCCACGGCCAGCGGCGCGATCGCACCCGAGCTGACCTGCAGGGCGACTCGCCCACCGCCACCGAGGTCGCTTGACCCGCGGACGAAGATCGAGCCAGATCCGAGGACGGACTGGGCGACGATACGAACGGCGCCGCCGCTCGCCGCGTAACCACCGCCGGGCCCGCCCCGCGCCCGCAAGACTCCAGCAACCGTGACGGTGCCATTGGCAGCGATGAGGATCGCGCCACCGCCACCGCAACCGCTGGCGGTACCAAACCCTCCGCCACCGGACCCACCGAGCAGCGGGATCACGAGGTCGCTGCCATACGCTCGAGCCCCACCGCCATAAACACCCCACTCACCGGTAAACGGGTTCACCACTCTCCCCCCGCCGGGGCCAAACCCCGGCCCAATGGAACCGTTCGAGAAGGGCCTCCCGCCACGAAACCCACCGGGCCCCGGTTCGCCGCCCGCCTTGCCGTCGAGGTTCACCGTCCCGGCAATGTTGACGTCGCCGTGAACAAGCCAAACCACCGGCGCGTTGGTGGGGTGGTTGAGGAAGGTCACCGTCCTTCCAGCTGCGACGTCCACCGACGAGTAGTGAAAAACCACCGCCCAGTGGACCGGGTCGTAGGTGCCAGCGGTACTCAGGTCGACGACGAGGTCGGACCCAGTGACGACGAGGGCGGGATCCGAGGCGCTCGTTCCCGGGACGAGTTGGCCCGCACACGGCAACGTTCCGAGGATCGCAACACTTAGCACTAGGGCGAACAGAGAGCGGGGGGCTACCATTGGCAACTCACTTTCCGAAGACGAGAGAGGTTCCTGGCGAGTCCATTCGCCGTGCAGTCACGGAGTACACACGTTTGCACCGCAGCTCAGACTGTCGATCGGTCCAATGTCGCTTCCGCAGGCGGGGTACGGGGGGGGGAATCACCGGGCCGCCAGGCAGCAGGAAGATCAATGTGTAGACGGCATCCGCAATGTTGACGGCGGAGTGTTGTTCGCGTCCGCGGCGTCGAGGACTTGCTTGAGCCTTCTCTTCGTGTCGAATGACGTGAGAAGAGCTATCCGTTCCCGCCGAGGTTGTCAACGCGTGGAGCGAGTCCACGCCTTATGTGACTTTCTTTGCCCTTCAACTCCACAGCACACTGGAGGCCCTCGACTGCGCGTCCGCGAAACGCAGTCAATTCTGCACGAGTCACGTCAACAGGTAGAGCGAGTCCACTGGCCATGCGAGTGTGCGGACCGGCGAAGGGGTGCGCACGACCAAGCGTCCCCGCGTGCGACGCTTCAGACGCGACGCTGCGTCGATCGCGGCTGGCCGACGATGCGACAGGCACGTCTCTCCGAGACGCCGTAACGGTCCCGGAGGCGTTCGACCCATTGCCGACGTTCCTCCGGGTCCAGGGGTTTCCCTGGTTGATCTCCTTTAGCATGGCGACGTCGAGTTCGAGGTCACGAAAGCGACGGAGCAGGCATGCGTGCTCGGTTTCGAGCGCCTTGAGGCGTTGAGCGTCGTGGGCTTTGAGGCCGCCGTATTGATTGCGCCAGCGATGGATGGTGGCAGTCGTAACACCGATGTGTTGGGCGGCGCCCTCGAGCGTCATCGTTTGGAGCAGTTTCTCGAGCTCGTCGAGCTGTGCAAAAATCTCCGCGGGCTTGCGTCTTCTTCGTTTCTTCACTGGTTCCTCGCGATCGAATTGGGCCTTCGAGGCTGTGTGTTCTGGCGAGTTTCCGTCAAGACGCCACATAGCCACGATCTCAGAGAGAAGGTGGATCACAGGTCCGACGCGGGATTCGCTCGTTTTGTTCGCTTTGAGCTTTCGTGAACGGGTTGCTTGAAGCTTGAGGTCGAACGCGTTGCGCCGCCAGACCCCGTCGGGGCTCCGTGCTTGGGAATCAGAGACTCGAACGACGTCACGATCGAGTAGTCGAGGTGCAGCTGCCCCGCCGGATCGTTCACGCAACGTGTCCCATTCTCCAACCGCAGCTCCCTGCGGCGGAGATCACGGTCCGACTCGACGGCGAGTCCCCGGCAGCGGCATCGCGAGTTCGTCTCGCTGGCATCTAGGTTTCCTGAACCAGTCGAGCGCCAAAGAACGAGGCTCCAGAACCTTGACCGTTTGCCGCCGCGAAACCAGCGTGATCTGAGTCGATTCCCCGAAGCCCGGGGAGTTGGGCGCCCTCCGCGCTGGCATGGCGTCGGGCAACCGTGACCGCTGCGCGGGTGACCCCTCGCCGTTGAGGTGGCCCGCACGTCGTCGGACCCTGGGGCGGAGCTTCCCGGGGCGGACTTCCGTCTCCAGGTCATGGCGACTACCCTGGTCGCCGGGCTATCCAACGCCGTTCACGCGTTCGGCTGCAGTGTGGCCCTTGCAGGATCGGACCGAGATGCGGCGGGGCGCAAGGTTGTGCCCGTGACCTGGTGGTGTAAGCTCCGGAGGCCCGTTCGTAGCCAACGCCGAGCCGAGTCGGGGGAGTCACCCGCTCCACCGCTCGGTCGGGCCGCTGCACGGGGCCGTCCGTCCGCAGCGAGATGTGCCGGTCAATGAGCAAGCGGCAAGAGTCGGAGAGTCTTCGACCTTTCGCAGACTCAGCCGAGTTCTTTCCTGCGCCCGCAGAGAAGGCAGCCGAAGCCGTCCCTCGTGGGGACGACGTCGTACCTTGCCGTATCGGCGACTATGACGTCCTGGAGACTCTGGGACGCGGCGGTATGGGCACCGTGTATCGCGCACGACAAGCGCGGGCTCCGCGGGATGTCGCGATCAAGGTCATCCTCGGCGACCCGCTCGACCCGGACGCGCTCCCGAGATTTCAACGAGAGATCGGGTTGCTCGCGGCTATCGAGCACCCGTCCGTCGTTTGGATTTATGCGGCAGACTTCTAGCTACCTAGCCTAGCGACCGCACCGGACGGCTGCCACCCGGTTCCCGCCCCTATCTCGTGCAAGGACTCGTCGATGGAATACACCTCAACGATCACGCGAACCGCCAAGCCCCCGACACCCATGGCCGAGTCAACCTCATGGTGCGGATTTGCGACGCGGTGGCCGCGCTACATGAGAAGGGCATCGTTCACCGCGACCTAAAGCCATCCAACATCCTCGTGACGTCCGAGGGCATGCCCAAGGATCTCGACTTTGGAATCGCTCAGGCTCTAGCGGGATGCGCGGCGACCCACCAGACGAACGCCTTGTGGCGCACCGCCACCGACGGATCGACCTGTGAAACTCTCCGGTACATGAGCCCCGAACAGTTGGCGGGTTCGAAGGTCGACGTGCGAAGCGACGTCTACACGCTCGGGGTCCTCTTATACGACTCCTCACGAGTCGCTCTCCGTTCGGCGCGCATGCGGGCGACGACGCCCCACTCAAGGAGTGGCGGGCCCGGTCGCGCGTTGGATTGGCACCGTCAGTCCGAGCCTGGGCGCCGCGGATCCGACGTGATCTCGGCGCAGTCGTACGCAAGGCCATGGCGCCAACCCCGGGCACTCGCTACCCAAGTGCTAAAGTACTCGCTGTCGATCTGAGCCGTTACGTCGAGAACCTCCCCGTGACCGCGACGCCGACCGCCTGGCGATCAAGCGCTCGACATCGCCGACATGATCTGGCTCATCAACTACTTGCACCAGAGCGGCCCCGATCGGCGTCCGCCAATCACGGGATAACCCTGGCGACGCGAAAGCCCCGGTTGCCGCTTCGGAACGGCGGATCGATGCCAGAGCGCAGGGCCGACTGCAGGAGGATCGCAACGTCGGTCCAGCTACCACCGCGGTACACGCGGGCGGAGCCGATTGCCGGACCCTGAGGGTTCACCTGAGGAGTGCTCGGGTAGCTCCCGAACCAGTCCTGACACCATTCCCAGACATTTCCCGCTTGGTCGCGCGTGCCGAACTGCCCCGCGAACTGCGAGAATGGCGCCGCGCCCACGGGCGAGGTGAAACGCCAACCATCCGCGGCGCCATCCGTTCCGACGAAGAAGCTCGCCCGATACGGCGGCGCACCGAGCCCCGGGGCGTCGAACCCCCACGGATACGTACGCCCAACCGTGCCCCGGGCCGCGAATTCCCACTGCGCCTCGGTCGGTAGCGTCAACCCCGCCCAGGCCACGTATCCTTGGACGTCGAACCACGACACATTGACGACGGGGAAGTTCTCGAACAGCGGGTTTGTGAAGTAGTTCGGCATCGCACCCGGCCCTGTGAAGGGCGGGTCGGGCGGATACGCCGTGAGCGTCGCATCGCAGTACAGTCGATACTGCGCGTTCGTGATCTCGTGCTTACCGATGAAGTACGGCGACAACGTCACCAGGTGCAACGGAGTTGCGACACCCGCCTGCCCCATGCTGAACGTCCCGCCTGGGATCAGGATCAGCAACACCCTTGGGTCAACGTCCAGCCTGTACTCGGCATACCCCTGGGCGTTGGGTCCCTCGAAAGTGAGCCCCGGATACGCCGGGCACGCGGCAGGCGTCACCGCGCAGGCGAGCGAGTCCGAAGTCGGGTCGCCGCCACAGCCCGGGAACGGCGCCGGCAGCGCCGCACCGCCTGAGAACAGATGCGCGAGGGTGACCGTTGCATCGACGAGGTCCACCACTCCATCGTCGTTCGAGTCCGCTGCATCGAGACAGGGCACGCTTCCACCGATGAACAGGAAGGAGAGCGTCTGAATGGGATCGGGAAGACTGACGACCCCATCCCCGTTCGCGTCACCCCGTACGAAATCCGCGTGTACCGTCGCTGGCGCCCACGCCATGACGACCCAGATGGCAGCCATCAAGCATGATCCATCCCTGAGCTTCCGAACGTCGCTCGTCAACCCTGCACCTCCTGCAACCAAGAGCCTGTGTGAGACGCCCTCGCTCCGAAGCGCGGCGTCTTGTCATGACGGAGACGACGCCGGCTCCACGAAACCCGCGCCCAAACTCTGGCCTTCTCGTTCTTCGGCGCGTCCGAGACATTCACAGCACAGCGGATCGAGCGTGATGACGCACCGAGACGAACGTTCGGTCGAACGCGAGCCGCTCGGCAACGTCCAAGAGTTGGTCGTGCCGATGTCCGGTACGCTTCACACCGCTCGTCCGAGGCCGTGCGATTCCATTCACCGGCCGGCTCACAGGCCGGACTCGCACGACCCAGTGAACGCCGACAAAGACTCGGCATACCGGCTTGCGCAGTAGCGACCGCTCGGCGACGCAGCGGCTCTTCGGTGATGCCTGGAACTCGGGGTCAGAGGAAGCGGGCGATCTCGTCGATCGTTGGGTGGACGCTTTCGTCGACGATGATCGTGGCGCGGTCGAGGAACTCGAGGATGGCGTCGATGTCGGAGAGACGCCGCGCGGTCTGTTCCCGGAGCGCTTGGGGGACGTGCTTCGTCCGCGGGCCGAGGCCGACGATGCGCTCGAGGATCGGCAAGGAGGCGGCGACGAAGGAGGCGGGCGCCGGCCGGGGCGCGGGGAGGCGTTCGAAGCTCGTTTCGCTGTGCACGGTGTACGGGGTGACGCTCTCTCGAGGCTTCCCGAGGAGGTGCGCGAGAACCAGGGCGCCGACCGTGCCGAGGCCGTGGATGAGTCGCCAGCCGGTGGTGGCGGGTCGCAGGAGGAGGCAGTCCTCGGGTACGCCAAGAGCCTGGACGAGGGCCCGCGCGAGAACGAACTGGACCGACGGGGTGCCCCGCGGTCGGAAGCGGGCCGGTTTGTCGGCGAGGCCCGCGTCGGTGAGCAAGCGATCGTCGACGCTGCGAACGATGTGACGCTCGGTGCCGCCGATGGTGACGCGGGACTCGGACGGGGGTTCGACGGTGCCGAGAGTGTCGCCGGTGATGCGATCGACAACGGTCGTGCCGGGCGCGTCGGCGATGTTCGAGTGGAGCAGGCCCGACGCGTAGAGTCGCTCGGTACGCTCGGCGAGGACGAATCGCCCACCGCGAGATCGTTCGAGTTGCTCGGCGTTCACGAGCGCTTCGAGCAATGAGTCGCACGTTGCGAAATCGAACTCGTGGCGGAGATCGTCCGGCAAGGTGTCGGCGAGGACCGGTGCGTCGATCCAGCCGCGCTCACCCGCGAGCACGAGCGCTTGCTGGGCGATGACCTCGGGCCGAAACGCGTACGGACCGGCACAGAGTCGACCGTCGCGTCCGAGGCCAAACAGCGTTTCGAAGATGTGCCTCTCGCCGGCGTCGTTCGACGCGTACCCCACCCGCACGCTGCCATGACGGCGACTGCCACGACCGACGCGCTGAAGCAAGCTTGCGACGTCGTTGGGAAGAGCTGCCATCAGCACGTAGTCAACCGTGCCGATATCGATTCCCATCTCCAGCGTCGTGGTTGCGACACACACGGCGGCCGGCGCGTGTTGGAAAAGCCGCTCCGTGCGTTCGCGGTGGACTTGCGACATCGAACCGTGGTGCGCAAAGACCCGCTCCTCGAAGGTCGTACGCTTTCGCAACGCGACTGCGCAGGCCTCGACGGCATTGCGACTCCGGCAGAAAACCAGGATCTTCCGCAGGCCGTGACCGGCGAGGTCCTCCACGTGTCGCGCCAGACTGACCGGGTCGCGCCCGCCGAAAGCGCGTACGCGCATCCGTCGAACCCCGGCAACGGTGATCACGACGGGCGACTGCAGATACCGCTGCGCCAGGTCCGCGGGTCGGTCTACCGTCGCACTCGCCGCCACCCGCTGGACTCGTTGACCCCGAAGCCGCGTCAGACGATGCAGCAGCACCCGCAGATGATCGCCTCGTGACGTCCCGTCGAGAAAGTGCACCTCGTCCAGGACGACCATGCGCGTCACACCGAACGCCTCGGGTCGGCGGGCGAGCAACGAGTCGAGCGCCTCGGGGGTTGTCACGACGACGCTCGGCAGGGACCCGTTCACGCGCTCTTTGTGTTCGCCGGTGTAGCGACCGAATGACAAGCCGATCAGGCTCATGGGCGCCGCAAGTCGCCGCGCCAAGTCGTTTGCGAGCGCCCGCGTCGGGCAGACCACGAACACCGCCCCGGGCGCAGCGCCATGCGCGAGCGCGATCTCGGCGGCCGGCGCCGCGAACGCCTCGGTCTTGCCGCTCGCCGTGGGTGACCCGATCAACACATCGTTGCCGGCGAGGATCACTGGGATGCTACGCAACTGGACCTCGGTGAACGCCGCGAAGCGCTCGAACCACGGACCATAGGTGTGCGGCAGCGTACGGCGATCGATCGCGGGTCGAGGCTCAGTCATCGGGGCGCACAGACGTACGATCGTGGTCGAGTTCGAACACCACCGCGCGCACTGCGGCACGGATGCTGTCGGACGCTCGATCGAGGCCGCGGCTTGCGCTCTCGGCGATCCGCGTGAGCGCGGTCGGCGACGGCTCGAAGGTGGGAAACGCAAGCCGGTAGACCCGCGTGATATTGCTCACGAGTTCGACGACATCGACGGTCCTGAGCGGCATGAGTCGCAGGTCGTACTCGTGGCTCGTGGTGATCGTAAGGAACTCATCCTGGATGCGCGGGAGCGGCGTGAGCGCAAAGAGCGCCGTGAGCGGCTGATCGTCACGAAAGCGAAGGTCGAGCTGCCGGTGGATGTCATGGCCCCCGCGGTGCAGCGACTCGGGATCGAAGCACAGGGTCTCGGGCCGCATCAGGACCGCGGCGTAGTGCCGGAGTACTTCGAAAGCGTAGCGCTGGTCGTCGGCGCGTAGTGCGTCGACGCGCTCGATCTCATCGAAGAGCAGCGCCAGTCCACTGAATCCGGCATCCTCGCACCAGCTCGCGAGGGTGCCGACGAGGTGCATGTACATGCGACCGTAGGTGCGATACCCGGAGAGAAGCAGCGGCCTCGGTCCACGCCACCCACAGCGCTTGAGCATGCGCTCGAGGGCGTCGCCGTCCACGCGCTCGCCGCGGACGTAGTCGCCGAGCAAGGCAATACAGGCATCGTCGCCGTGCTGCAGCGCATGCAGGTAAGGGGAAAAGAAACGGCTGGCGCGGTCGCCGAGCGGGCTCCGATGCTCGAGACTCGCGGCCAGCGGGTCGAGGATCGATGCGAAGCCCGTCTCGATGTGGCGGCGGGTCCGCATCGCCGTCATGATCGCGCGGTACAGTCGGAGCGGGTGCGACAGGGCGTTATGCCGCGGATCGAGCGTGAGACGTGCCGTGACGAACCCTCGGTCGAGCGCGAGCTGCTCGGCAACGTCCAAGAGGTGCGACTTGCCCGTGCCATAGTCGCCCCACAGCACGCGGCACCCGCGACGCGCGGCGAACAGGCGCTCGAGGTCGGCGAGCTCGCGGGAACGCGCGACCGCGTAGGCATGGACCCCACGACTCGGAACCACTCCCAGACGCAACGCTTCGACGACCTGCCATGCGTCGGGTTGCGGCAGGTCGATCGACTCGGAGGCGGCGAGCGCAGCCTCCCAACCGCGAGCGACGAGCTGAGACTCGTCGGCGACACCGTTGCGCTGGGCCTCTCGTGCGTGCGACCCCGGTTCGCGCGCGCTCCGGCCGTCGAACTCCACGGCGCCGCGGGGCGCGGCCGGGCTCCGGCGGGGCGTCGCGCGGTCCGGCTCGCCCTCACCGAGCGAACTGGGCGTCGCTCGAATCGGTCCCGTCGCCGGCGCGGGTAGCGTGGCCGACACGAATCGTCGACCCTCCAATTCGCTCGCTCCCTCATCGGCCGCGAGTTCTCGATTTCGCACCGCGCGCATCAAGCTGGGAGCCTGGTCGAAGCGCACCCGTGACCGCCCCCGGGGCAGCGTGGCCAACACGGTTCCCGAGCCATGGGCCGAGTGCCGCACGCGCTCTCCGGGAGCCCACCCGTGCAAGTCAGAAGTCCTGCTCGTCGGGCATCGGCGAGCCCACGTCGAACCGCTCCGCGCTGCCGACGGCGGTGCGCACCTCACTCGCGGTCAGCACCTTCTGCCCGCTGCGCCGTTGCGCATCGAACAGCGTGATGATCGCCTTGACGAATTGCCGTCGGGTGCCACTCTCGAGCTGCCGCGCCCCGAGCTCGTGAGCGACGAGAACGACGTTCTCGGCTTGGACCTCTCGGTCGAAGGACGCTTCGGGGAAGGCGACGCCAGCCAGTTCGAGCAACCGCATGCCGATCGCGCGCAGCATCTCGGTCGCGGCGAGAGGCAACTGCTCGAGATCGATGATCGGCTGGAGCGGAGTGACCCCACCAAAGCGGCCCGCGCCCTTGAGCCGCTGAGCCAGCGCTGGATACTCGGGCACGATCGTCGTCATGAACTCCGGCGGGACCGCGTAGCACCACACGACGCCCGGAAGTTGCGCTTGGCCGCAGTAGTCGATCATCTGGCGCAAGTTGTCGCCGATGGCACGTCGGCGCCCAACGCTCAGGCTCATGTTGCGATCCATCTCGTCGAACAGAAGCACTACACCAGGCAGGTTCAGTGCGGAGGCGACCTGCACGAGGCTCCGCAGCCACAAGAACGCGTTCTGTTCTTCGAGCGTTTCCCGCAGCCGGTAGTCCTCGAGCTCCGCCGTCGAGACTCGCTCCCCGAGCAGGTAGTCACCCAAGACCTCGCACTTGTCGACATCGGACTCGATGGCGGCTTCGAGATAGGCTCGCACCGCGCGCGCAAAACTGCGGCTCTCGATCGGCCAACGCACGAACTCGGTTGCAAGCCACTCCCGGAAGGCGTCGGCCCCGTTCTCGTCGACTCGTTCCTCGGCGACGTGATCGAGCAGGGCGTCGAACCCCCGACTCGGCTCTTGCTCGGGATGGACGACAGGCAGCTCCATGCGGCGCGCGACTTCCTGGTAGATTCGCACCGGCTGGTCGAACGGGCACTCCTTCGGGGACAGACCCACCAACGCAGTTGCAAAGCCCTCGCCCCACGCGAGCTCGCGCAGCGCGTGCAGGAACTGGGTCTTGCCGCCGCCGAACGTCGCCTGAATGAGCTTGAACGTCGAGTTGCGCCGCGACTCCCGAATCGGGCGGAAATACTCGTCGCGAAGCGCTTCCAGCAGCGTGTCGGTGCCGACGTTTACTGCCAGCGCACCGCGTTCGGGAGGCTGACCCGTGGCGCCCATGCGGTCGAGGATGCTACGCGCGAGCGCTGGGCTGAGCGAAGGTCGTGAGATCACGGTGCGCCATCCGTTCGCGTGAAGAACACCGTCAGCTTGAACTCGCCTTCGCCGTTCTCATCCTCGAACCAGATGACGCGGTTCTTCTTGCTGGCCGTCGTGCCGGTCGCGACGCCGAGATTCAAGCGCCAACCGTCGTGCGCGAGACTTCCCTCCGTGCGCAGCACATCCCAGGCGAACTGGGCACGCGAGTAGTCGCGGTAGTGCGCGCGCTTCGGCTCGGTGCGAAACGACGACGACTGGTGTTGAAGCGCCAGGTACGGCAGGAAGTCGACGATCTCTACGCGCTCCTGCTCGGCCTCGCCCAACGCGGCTCGTGCGGCTCGCCAGGCGCGGCGGCAGTCTTCGAGAAAGCGCTGGCGATCGAAGCCGTCCCCGTCGAGCTGCTCACGAGCCTCACGGTGGGCTGCCACGATCTCGCTGGCGACAGCGGCACAGGTCGCGAGCGGCAAGCGCGCGAACTGTAGCGTCGCGCGGCCGCGGTCGCGGTCGATCGACACCCCAAAGGGCGGGATGCGCAGCATCACCGGTTCCTCGCGCTGGACCACGCGTAGGGTCAGTTGCGCCTCCTCACAGGCGAGTTTGAGCTCTCGCGAGAGCGACTCACGCAAACGACGCCGGTGATGATCGAGGGCAACGCGAATCGAATCGACAGCGCTGCGCGCTGGATCGGCGATCGCGGGGAACGCATCCAGCTTGGCCTCGATGCGCTCGAACTTGCGGGACACCTTGGCCAGGTCGGCATAGGCACTCGGCTTCGTCAGCGGGCGCAAGACGGCAGCGAGACGCTCGAGCCCCTTGGCCCGGTTGCGCGCGTCGCGAGCCTCGGATCGCACCTGGTCGACGATGGCTTCGGCCCGCAGCGGAAGCGGGAGGTCCAAGTTTGACGGCGCCGCTGCCGACGTGACGATTGGATCCTGCTGCATGACTCGCCTCCAAACTCAGCAGGGACGATCGCCCCTCCCATCGTCAGGCCAATTGCGCGCCGCCGCGTTCGACCCAGGGCTGATTCGTGCCCGAGGGCCGGGACTCTGAGGGAGCAATCGCCGTGCCGCGGAACCTGGTTCGGGGCTCACGGGCACCTTGATCGAGCCTCGCAAGGCCGAAGAAGGCAGCGCCAGGATGGAGGATCAGGAGTCGGGGACGACAGCGGGGGCCCCCGAGAGAAAAGAACGGTGGGGAAAGACATGAGATGGCTCGGGAACGCCGACCGTGAGCCGGACGGCGACCGGATTCAGTCACTGCGACGTCGATCGATGCGGCATCTCGGAGTCCGGCTCCCCCTCGAAACCGCGGCGCGATGACCGCGGGAGCGCCACCCAAGGCGTTCCGAGCTTCGAGACCGCGGCGGCCCGGCGCATCACAGGGCCGCCGCAGTCGGACCCGGTCTACCAGCCGCCGGAGCGACCGCCCCCACGGGGACGATCCTCGCGGGGACGAGCCACGCTCACGCGCATCGCACGGCCGTCCAACTCGACGCCATCCAGCGCGTCGATGGCCGCGTCGGCCTCTGCAGACGAAGTCATCTCGACGAACGCGAAGCCCTTGCTCCGGCCCGTCTCGCGGTCCATGACGACCTGCGCGCTCTCGACCGTTCCATGGGCGCTGAAGCGCTCGGTGATCTCGTCCTGGCCGACTTTGAAACTCAGATTGCCGACGTAAATCTTCGTAGCCAAACTACCCTCCTCGGGTGTGTCCGCTGGGATCTTCGGTTTGCCTTCAAGATCCGATTGAAAGGGTCAAACGCTGACCAGGCAGGAAGACGCGAGGAGTAAGGACGCAGCACTAGGCAGCAAGTTCTCGCTCAGTCGACGATCCGACCTCAGGATGTACTGGACACGATCGGCGCCCCGAAAGCGAGCCCTCCCGGTAAGAAATCGCGAACCTGCCTGAAGGACGAGGGATCGAAACCGCCGGCCCGCCGCGGCTTCCGCGATCGCGAGCGGCCGAATGAGGCCGTCGCAGTGCCGAAGGCGGCGCAGTGCACGGTAGTCCCTGCACGAGGTCGAGTTCGATTCACGACGGGCCGTTGAGCCCCGCCTCGGGTTGAACTCGCCGCACGAAGGCGAAAGCCGGAGAGCGGGCGACCCTCTCGGTGACGAGAGACGGACCGGCCGGACTCCGGATCCGCAGGGTTTTGATGAGGGTGGTCAGCGATGCGGGCCGGGATCTACGCGTTCGTCAATGGGCCCATGGACAACCCGCACAAAGTGAGAATCGACACGAACGACGTACGGCAGAATGTCTACTTCGCAGGGTTGACGTGTTTGGCTTCGTCGCAGTGTCCGTAGTAGCGGCCCAAGCCAAGCGCATGCTCCGCTAGCGTCGTTAGGCCCAGGGCCTAGGGGTCTCCAACACGGCTTTCGAAGGCGCCCTCGTGACTGCGGCAAGACCGCGTCGCCTCACCGAAGAACGTTCGCGTCGCCGCTCGGGTCATCGCCGCCGTAGGTGCTCGCGCAGAGCGGCGGCCGAGCGTTCGGGCGAGATTGGATTGATGTAGAGGCCGGTCGCCTGTTCGAAGCCGGCGACGCGGGTCACGCGAGGGAGGATCTCGACGCGCCAGCGGTAGGAGGGCGCGGCGTCGCGGAACGGGGCGCTATGGAGTACGTAGTTGTAAGGCGGATGACCTAGGTCGGCCTCCATGCCGGACAGGATGTCGCGAACGACGTCGGCGAGTTCGGCGCGGGTCGCGGACGTGGTGTCCTCGAAGTGAGACACCGGGGCCGTCGGCAGCAGCCACGTCTCGTACGGGAAACGCGGGGCGTAAGGACACAGCGCCACGATGTGTTGGCCCTCGTGCACGATGCGGACTCCGGTCGCGCGCTCGGTGGCGATCAGCACGTCGAAGCGACTCTCGCCGTGGCGCGCGTGCCAATCGGCAACCATGTGCAGCTCCGCGGCGAGGTTCACGGGGACCACGGGGGGTGCGATGAGCTGACTGTGGCAGTGGTCGATCGAGGCGCCGGCCGGACGCCCGACGTTCTTGATGATGACACCCGTCGTCAAAGGCAAGTCGGTGACCCGCGCGAGGGTCGCGATCCGCTCGTGGTACACCTCGAAGACCTCGCGGACGAGGGGTCGTTCGAGTTCGGAGATGCTGCGCGTATGACCGGAGCCCTCGACAATGACTTCGTGAACGCCGCGGCCAGCGAGCACACGATAGAGGTCCGAGCACGGCACCGGGTCGGGTACCTCATCGCGGAGCGCCGGGAACTTGTTGGGAACGACGCGCACGCGCCAACCCGGGGTGTCGGGCGCCGTCCCTGGCTCGCGCACGGCAAGCACCTCGGAGCAGGTCTCGCGCTCGTGTCCTGGGCAGAACGGACACTCGGCCGCCAGGGTGGATGGAGACTCCCCATGACCGAACGCCGACGGACGCGACGCACGTTCCTCGGCAATGATGACCCAACGGTTCACGAGCGGATCTTGGCGTAGCTCGGACATCGCGGCTCGAATCCCGACCTTCGTCGGCCGTCGGGCGCGACGGCTATCCGTAAACGCGGTTCACGCGGCACACGAACCCCGAAGGCCGAGCACGCCAACGCGCTCCCTAGCACGGCAGCGCGGGCTCATCACCCGGGCCTTTGCCCCGTCGAAGTCGGCCCGGGCCAGGTTCAGGAACTCGGCACCGGGTGACCGTGCGGGCACCGGATCCTGGCTACGCGGTCAGCCAGAAGAGGTCCTTGTCCAGCTTCTTGCTGTCGAGGAGTTCCTTCACCCGCTTGATGCGCATGTAGCGCGAACTCTCGAGTTCCGCGACCGTCAGGTTGTGGCGCTTGTACGCTTCGTAGAGCTCCTCGGCGCCACGTCGAACCGTCCACTGCGCGCGCGCAGCCGGCAGCATCCGCTCGAGCTTCGAGCAGTCGACCCGGTAGTTGCGCTTGTCGGGGCCCGCGTCCGCGGTGAAGGCGATCTCGCAGTTGGGCACGACGTCCTGAACGATCTGCGCCACCTCGCGGATGCGATAGTTCTCCTTGGTCGCGCCGACGTTGAACGGCTCGTTGAACACGACCTCCCGGGGCGCGTCGAGCACCGCGCAGAACGCGCGCGAGATATCCTCGATGTGGACCAACGGTCGCCAAGGCGTGCCATCGCTCTTCATGAGCACCTTGCCGGTGGTGAGTGCGTAGCCGACCAGGTTGTTCACGACGAGGTCGCCGCGCAGGCGCGGTGAGAAGCCGTAGGCCGTCGCGTTTCGGAGATAGGTCGGGCAGAAGCTCGCGTCCGCCATCTTCGACACGTCGCGCTCGACCAACACCTTGGACTCGCCGTAGGGTGTGACCGGATTGAACTCGGCGTTCTCATCCACCGGGTCATCCCCGGCAGCACCATAGAGGCTGCACGAAGACGAGTGCACGAAACGCGCGACGCCGGCTTTCTTGGCGGCCTCGGCCACCCGCACCGACGCGCGGTGATTGATGTCGTACGTACAGTCCGGGTTCAGGTCCCCCAGCGGATCGTTCGAAAGACCCGCAAGGTGGATGACGGCGTCGAACCCCTCGAGGTGCTTGGGCTCGATCTTGCGAATGTCGCAGTCGAGCGACGGCACCTTGACGATGTCCTCGTCGAACTCGCAGCCCATGAAGTAGCCGCTGTCGAGGCCGGACACTTCGTGTCCCTTCTGCAGCAGCATCGGAACCAGGACGCAGCCGATGTAGCCCTCGTGGCCAGTGACGAGTACTTTCACTTCTAACTCCAGATCTTCCAGGGGGCCTTGCCGCTCTCCCAGTAGGATTCGAGCAGGTTCTTTTCGCGGAGGGTGTCCATGCACTGCCAGAAGTCATGGTGCTTGTACGCCATGAGTTGTCCGTCTTGGGCCAAGCGTTCCATCGGCCCTTTCTCCCAGTGCGTGTCGTCGCCCTCGATGTAGTCGAAAACCGCCGGTTCGAGGACGAAGAACGCGCCGTTGATCCAGCCTTCGCCGAGTTGCGGCTTCTCGCTGAACTTCACCACACGGTCACCGTCCATCTCGATGGCGCCGAAGCGCGCCGCGGGTCGGACCGCGGTCACCGTGGCCAGCCGGCCGTGCGATCGGTGGAACGCGAGCAGTTTCTTGAGATCGATGTTGGCGACCCCATCCCCCCAGGTCAGCATGCAGGTGCCATCCTTGGTGAGGTACGGAGCGAGGCGCTTGATCCGGCCACCGGTGTTGGTGTGCTGCCCGGTGTCGACCAGGTCGACGGTCCAGTCGACATCGGCGCCGGCCTCGTTCTCCTTGTGGACCTTGCCCGTCTTGAAGTCGACCTTGATGCTCGAGCTCAGTGAGCAATAGTCGATCATGTACTTCTTGATGTACTCGCCCTTGTAGCCGAGCGCGATCGCGAAGTCCTGGAAGCCCTGGGCAGCGTAGATCTTCATGATGTGCCAGAGGATCGGCTGACCACCGATCTCGACCATGGGCTTGGGCTTGAGAACGGTCTCTTCGGACAACCGGGAGCCGACCCCCCCAGCCAGAATGCCCACCTTCATGAATCACCTCCGAGAAGTTTCTTTTGTCGACGAGTCTTCCATGGGGTCCGAGGGCGCAACCACTCGGAAGCCGGGAGCGCCGTGCCCCCAAAGCCAGAAAGCCGGTGCAGCCCGTTTGCGGAAACGACGAGGAGGGAACTCGCAACCCAAGATCGATCGCGTCTCACCGAATCCCGCGAACGGGAATCTCTTCACGATCCGACTCGGGACTCGAGGCGTACCTACCCCTCCAAGGGTAAGGCCGACTCCGACATCTGTCGAGCGTCGCAGGTCACCGGCTGCCGCCCAAGCCCAGCTTGGCGCGAAGCAATCCGGCCTTATCGCGGAGAAGTGGGTCGGTTGCAAGCAGGATTCCCGCTCCCAGCGCCACCCCGAACACACCCTGAACCAACAGTTGGACGACCGGCGGCCAGGAAGCGCCCCAGCCGGCCCAGACCAGTCCGCGAACCCCTAGGAAGATCGCAACCCCAGCGGTCAGCGGTCCCCGAATCGCGCGCATCAGTTCAGCGATGGAGTAGCCGCTGAGCCATCGCAGGATGCAGTAGGACATGGGGAGGAAAACCCCGAGGTAGAGCCCGCCGCGCCCCCACGCGATGAACAGGGGCTGGACGGATTCGGGTTCTGCCCGACCGACGAATCCGGCGACGACGAACGCGCCGCTGGACAGGGCAGCGGTTCCCCAGACGACGCCCGCGAACAGGGTCGAACGTCCGGTTCCTTGGAGCATGGGCGCCTGGAACGTCGTCAAGGACTGAGCGACGCCGACCAAGCACAGCACCTTGAGGACGTCGGCCGCGGGCAGCCACTTGCCACCGAGCGTCGCCATCAGGGAGTCGCTCACGCCCGCGAGCAGCGCGAGCCCCGGAATCACGAGCAGGCTGCTGAGCCAGAAGCAGAACGACAGGTCACGCCGCAGCGTAGCCGGGTCGTCCTGCGCCTGGGCGAACTTGGGAAACGCGGCGACGCCGATCGCGCGCGACCCGAGTTCGACCACGAGGCTCATGAGGCGCATGGCGGAACGATAGACCCCGACCGCGAACGTCCCGAAGAACAACCCTACGAGGATCTCGTCGGCCTTGTTCGCGACGAACACGCCGACCTTGGCGACGAAAGTCCCGGTGGAGAAGCCGAGTAGCTCGCGCATGGCCTTGCCGCTGAACCGGAAACCGGGACGCCAGCCGCTGACCGTCCACAGCAACACCAGGGCAATGAGCGCCATGGACAACTGCTGCGCCACGAGCGACCACACGCCGTAGCCGAGCAGCGCGAGCGAGATCCCGATCACTCCACCGACGACGACCGACGACATGTTGCGAACCGCGAGGCTGCGGAAGTCCATCGACCGCTGGAGCAACGCGACCTGCACCGTGGTCAACCCTTGGATCGGGATGCGGAGGGACATCACTTGGATCACGGCCGCGATGCGCGGATCGTGGTTGGCGGCGGCCCACCAGCCGCTGAGCAGCACACTCACACCGGTGAGCCCGAGCGCCACCGCGAGCACCAGCCAGAACACCGACTCCAGATGCCGCTGCTCGAGGTTCTTGCGCTGGATGATCGCAGCCCCAAAGCCCTGGTCGAGGACCATCTCGATGAAGGCGATGTAGAGCCAGGCCATGCCGACGACGCCGAAGTCCTCGACGTCGAGTAACGCCATGAGCACGAACTGCACGAGCGCCGCCGACCCGTACTGGCCCCACTTCATGACGAGTGCCCACTTCACCGCGCCGCCGAAGCCGCGCTTGCGGGGCCCCCCGGCAGTCGCGGGCGGAGTCGCACTCACCGCATGGGAACCATCGACGCCGTCCGGATCGTGGGTCACACGAGACCCTCGCAACAGAGCTGCGCGATGGCGTCCATCTGGTCGTCGGCGCACGCGAGCACGGCCGGCAAACGCGCGGCGAGCCGAGCCCGGGCCCCGTCGCGATCCTCCCAAGCCGAATGGAGGGCAGCGATCACAGCGTCGGTGTCGAGTTGGCGCGGGTCGACGACGTGGCGTTGCTGGTCGCAGGTTTCGAAGACGCCGCGGGTCTTGTCGCTGTAGGCGAGCGCGGCCGTGGGGACACCCGTCGAAAGACCGGCGATGGTCGAGTGCATGCGGGTGCCACAGAACCAGGAGAGCTGGCGGATGATCGACTTGATCTCGCCCTGGTCGTAGTCGAGCGGCAGCACGGCCACGCGCTCGCCCGCGATCGGCGTCAACATCTTCGCGACCGATTGGCAGGCCTCGAGGTCGGACTTCACGTGGGGAACGAGCAGCAGGTGCACGTTCGCGTCCTGGCGCATGATCTTCTCGAGCGTCACTTCCACGCTGCGTCGATAGTCCGCGCGGAACCCATACTGCCCGCGCGCCGCGTCCGGGTCCGCGTAGATGAGCCCGCTGACGTTGAAGCCGACGACCGCACGACCGGCGTCGAACCAGGCCTGCACGGACGCCGGCACGCCAGCGCGCGGTGGTCGCACGGGCAGTCGGAAGGCGACGTCGACACCGCAACGATGCCGAGCCGGATCGAAGGAGCTGCCCAGGAGTTCGCGGAGGATGCCATAGCTGTGCTCATCGCGCGCCCACGCGGCGCGGGCCCCGCGGATCACGTGCTCCGAGATTCGGCGTACGCCGGAGTCGGCGAAAGGCCCGTAGGTCTGAGGAAGCAGAATCAGCGGCACCCGCGCGCGCACGGCGATCTGCTTCGGTTTGACGACGGCACGAAAGCGCTTCATGCCGTAGAGATCGGTGAAGCTATCGCCGCCACTGATGTCGAGCACGGCGTTGGCGCCGAGGATCCGGCGGCTTCCCGGATTCCACAGGCCGCCCAGTCGGCAACAGAACGCAAGATGGTGAAGGCTGTCGACACGGTGGACACGCTTCGAATCCCGACCCCCGAAGCGATCGAACGAACGCGGGCGGCCGGCGACTTGTAGCTCGCCGGTGCGGAGACCCCAGCCGTTGTCGAACACGGTGATCCGAGCCTCGGGAAGCCGCTGCAGGATGCCGGCCATGCTCGCCTCGAACAGCGCCGAGACCCCGAGGTTACTGGTATCCGGCGCGGCGCCGAACAGACACAGGCGCGGAGCGGCCGTTCCCGCTGCGGGCGCGCCCCGCTGCCCGGTCGCGCCGTCCTGGATCGCGCCGCTGGCTTCCGCCCCCATGGTAATCGGCTCCTTCTTCGCAACCAGGCTCGCAGACGGGTTCCTTCACGGCGTGCGCGAACGCGCAGAGAACCTCACTTGGCTTCGGCTGCCGCGCGGGTTTTCTTCGCCCGGGAAGGGTGATTTCCCCCGACCGGCGCGCAGTGTAGTCTGAGCGTCGGCGATGTGACCGGCCGATTGTCTCAAATTCTGACGACCGAGGAAGCAACATGGCGCCCCCCAACGTAGGCTCGGCCACGACCTGCCGCCCAGTCTCCCCGAGCTTCCTCGCGGGCGTCGGGGTGTGCGCGCTGTGGTGCTGTGGGTCGTGGCTCGGCGGCGCACCCACCGTCGGATGTTCGTCCGGGCCGCGCGGACCGATCGAGATCGAGGTTGCGCCACGGGGGTGGCGGCCCGACTCGACCGGGTCGATCAGCGACGGCGGCGAACCGACCCCGGCGGCCGCCCCCGACCCCAAGCGAGTGCTCGAGATCGAGGTCCGCGTGCCGCCGCATCTGGCTCCCGGGCAACGGGATACGGCCCGCGCGGTCGCTCGCCACGCGGACGGCAGCGAGACCGACGTGACGAGCTTGGCGAGCTGGTCGTCGGCCAGGCCGGCGGTCCTCGCGACCGGCGACGGCGGCCCCCAGGGGATCGTGGCGCTGCAGCCGGGGGTGACAACGGTCGCTGCCGAGTGGAACGGAGTGCGCTCGCGCGGCGCCGGCATCCTCATCGCTACGAACGACCAGCTCCCCACCCTCAAGCCGGGCGCGGGCGCGACCGGAGGTGGGGCCGACGCTCCCGGCGACGACGTTCGCAGCACCGGGGAGGCGGCGACCGCGATCGCGCAGTGGAATGTCGTGCCTTACCAAGCGTTCGAGCAGGACTTCTTCGCCGGCGTAGTCGCTTTCCATCAGGCAGGGATCGATCGTGTCGAGTTTTCGCTCGACCGCGGCCCCTGGGTGGCCGTGCACGACATGAGCTTCAACCCGCGCAGTCGCACGTGGGAGTACTTCGCACGCATCAACCACGCGGACTTCGCGACGGCACGTGCGCTCGAGCTTCGTGCAGTTGCGTTCCCGCGAATCGGAGAACCGCGCCGCTTGGCGCCGCTCCCCCTGTTCGTCGTGCCCCAAAGTAGCGCGAGTGCGCCGCGATGCTTCGTCTCGCTCACGGGGAGTAACTCCGGCGACGGCACCCGCGAGCGGCCGCTGCGCACGTTGGCCGCGGCGGCACTGTGGATCGAGCGCACGTCACCGCAGAACACTGCGGACCGCGGAGTCATCTACTTGGAGGCCGGCGAGCACGATCTCGGAGCGGTCTCGGAGCGGGCACCGCGCACGACACGCACGTACCTCACCATCGAACCGGCTCCCGGCGTCGCCGACGGCAGCGTGAGCCTCGTTTCAGCCTCCGCCGGCGGACTGTCGACCCGGCTCCTCCGCCTGCGCAACTTGGTGATCCGCACCGCGATCCCGACAGACGAGAAGCTCGAAGACTACCTGTGGATCGACGAGTGCGAGCTCGAAGGCAAAGGGCGTTGGGAGCAGGTGAGTTCCGTCGGCTTCATCAACGCCCCCAAGTGGACTGGGACATTCGTCACCGACTGCACGATCGCGCGCAACTCCGACGGCCTCGTGAACGTCACCCTCGCCCGCAACGTGCACGTGAAGGAAATCGGCCGCGACGCCTTCAAGAACGTGCAGACGATTGTGAACTGCACCGTGGATGACATCGACAAAGGCGAAACCGATTGGCACCCGGACGTCATGCAGTACACCGGCCCCATGGAGAACGCCGTGGTCTACGGCCTGCGGGCGCGCAACCTCGGGGCCCAAGGACTGTTCGCGAAGTTCTCGCGCGGGGTACTCGCGGACGTCGCGTGGGTCAACATCGAAATCGAGAGCCGCGCCTACCTGGCGCAGGTGAAGGTCCCGTGCGATCACCTACTGCTGTGGGGAATCACACTGGTCAACCAACCGTTGAGCTTCACCCTGCCGCAGCATCCAGCGAGCCGCAACTTCTCGGTTCGCGACTGCGTGTTCCACCAGCTGTGGGGCAACCTCCCGCCGGGCGCGCTCGCCGACTGCCAAGTCGGCCCCACACCGCCCAAGGCACCGCGTCCGCCGCGAAGCGAATCGCTCCCGCCGGTGAACTCGAGCGGACATTGGGTGGGCGGCGAGTAGGACCGAATCAAGCGCACTCACAAGCAACTCGGGTTCGCGCGCGGTCACTTCACGCGTAGACTTCCGGAGCCCCTCGGTGCTGCGGCACGGCGGCGGGCGCCGCGCTGAGCCGCGGGACAGTCGTCCCCGCAAGCGGGCGCGACCAGCTGCCGATCATAGCCAGGTGCATGTACCAGATCAGGATGATCTGGCCGAAGTAGGAAACGGCCAGATAGTTCATGACGTGAATGAAAACGCCTACGCCGAGACTCCAGGCGAGCACCAAACGACCCGTGTCTCCTTCGGACCGCCGCAAGATCTTGCCGACACCACGAAACGACAGGGCCACGGTCCCCAAGAAGAGCAGCAGCGTGAGCAGCCCCGCCTGGATCCCCTCCTTCACGAACTGATTCGTGATATCCACGATGCCCCAGTGCTCGGTGCTGCGGACCCCGAGCAGCCACCACTCTTCGAAGCGATTCACGAACTCGTTGATCAAGCGGTAGCGGTGGTACCCCGTCGAGCCGCCGACGACGTCGATCCGCGAGATCAGGTGCCAGACGGGCGCCTTCATCAGCAGGTGCAGCGTGAGCAGTCCGGCGAACAGCCCCCAGCGCACGAACGGCATGAGTCCGCGAACCGGGAAGAAGAGCGCGCCCATCGCGCCGAAGATCACCGCCATGGCGGGTGTGCTCGAGGCACAGCAGATGATGATCACCAAGGCCGACGCCACCCCGGCCACCGCCAACGCTCGGAACTGCTGCCACCAAAGGGCGGCAAACTGGGGCAGCAGCCCACCCCAGAAGCAGCCGGCGAGGATCGCGTGCGCGAAGGCACCCTGGCACCGCAAGCGACCGTGGCGGACCCACGTGTTCTCGGCGACCCCGCCGAAGATGGCAAAGATGTTGTGAGCCGTGATCTTCTCGACCACGAACGCCAACGCCACGGGGATCGCAACCAGAGCCGCGTTCTTCACGGCGTCGATGACATCGCGATAGTCCCGGATCAGCACTCGGAAGAAGAAGTAGATCCCCACGGCATCGAACGAACGCCCGGCACCGTAGAGCAGTGCACCGAGCGTCATGTCGTTACGCAGAAACACCCCCAGCGTCCGCGTGATGGTCCAAGCCAAGAGGCAGTAGTCGAGCGGGCCGAGCCGCAGCGGCCGGAGCTCGCCCCGGAGACACAGCCGGGCCCAGCCGAAGAGCACCATCAGTCGCAGCAAAGTGAAGTCGAGCGACAACACGACGATGCGCTGGGCAGGCGAGACGAAGCAGGCGATCAGCATCATGGGGAGGGCCGCGCGTCGGCGATCGATCACCAGCAGCATGATGCCCAGGACCAACACCGCAGCCGCACCGACGGGATGCAGGGTGGTCTGGCCGTGGTATTCCTGCTGGACGGGACCGCCAATGAACATGATCACGACCCTACGGGTGGAGAACTCTCCGAATCGCGCGTTGCCGGCGACACCGGGACGAACGGTTCGTATGCGATGCGCTCACGCAGACGTTTGGAGAACACGCGCTTGACCGTGCCAGCAAACGACTGAAACTTCTCCCGTAGGGTAAGCTCTCGCCACCAATGCCGAAACATCGGCAGCCGACGAAAGACCGGGGTCGCAGCGCCGAGGAGTCGACACACCCACAGCCGACCCCACAGCGCGCCGCGGGTCTGGAGCAGCCCCGGTTGCGACGCGGCGACCTTCCAGACCTCGGCCTCGCGCGCGTCCAAGTAGCCCGCAGCGATCGCTGCCTCGATGATTCGCTTGCCGCGGGGCGTGCGCGCAATGATCAGAGAGCTCCCGGCTTCCCCAGGGGCGATCTCGCGGTACCACGGATCCCCCACGGAAACGTCCGCGAACTCGCCCGTGTGGTCCACGCAAACGTAGCAACGCCACTGGCGGTACTTCTGGAGCTGGTGCCACGAGTCGCGATAGGTGGTCTCGTAGGTCTTGTCGCCGTCCGCGGTCTCGACGACGATCGAGGCGTTGCCGGGCCAACCGTTCCCGCGGTAGCGAATGCTCCGCACCGCGCTCAACGGCTCTTTGATCCCCATGTACTCGAGGAGCTTGTGGGTGCCTTGGAGCGAGGGTGTGCCCGCGCAGAAGATCGCGACGGTAAGCCCTAGGTTCGCGTCGAGCTGCGGTCGGGTGGCGCGGGCCTTGAAGGTCGCGGCGACGTCGCAGGGTTTGCCGATGAAGACGCACGGCGCCGACGCGCGCTCGACGTCCGCGAGTCGGTCGCACGGACTGGCCGGGGCGTAGCGCGATCCCGTCGCTGCGAGCAACTCGGCGCGGGTGGTGCTCAGCACGGTCTCGTTCAGGTACGGCACGTCGGCGCGACTCGCGATGTGCAGCGTGCCCGCCATGCCTTCGCGCTCCATGCAGTAGAGCGCGAGCGCACTCGCCGCGCCGCCGCTCGACCCCGCGAAACGCAGGCCCGCGTCGCCCGCGGCACCCTCCCACACGGCGAGCACGGGTCCCCACGCGCCCAGCAGTTCGGGGAGGCTCCCGGGTGCCACCGAGCGCTCGTCGTGCGCGAGTTCGATGCCGGGGCAAACCGCCAGCGCCGCGCTCGAGGCGGCCGGCGAAACCGCGCCGTCCTTGAACACCGGACGCCGCCCCAGTTCGTAGGCGTCGGTCATCTCGATCTCGGCGGGTGCGGCGAACGCACACGCCCCGCACCCGCAGCACATCTGCCTCGCGGGCACGTCTTCGATTCGCTTCAGCGCCGACATGCAGATCCCTCTCGCGGTACGGATCCCGCGCCCTCGAGTCCGCGTGACTCGCGCGCGACCGTGCGTGGACTCAACCGTAGGACTTTGGATTGCGCCCCAGGAGCTTCAGGATTCGCTTCTGGAGCGCCTTTCGTGCCCGACGCCAACCCGTGTAGTACTTCGGATCGACGGGGGCATGTTGCAGGCGACGCGCCGAATTGCGCAGCTGCTCCTGCCATTCGGCGACCGTTGTGACGCCATTGGCGCGCGCCGACAAGGGCAACCAGCGCTCGAGATCCGCGTCCGACTTCAGCATCGTATGGGGCGTACGCGGATCGTCCATGTGCTCTTGGTAGATGAATGGGAAGATCCAGCCATTGATCCAGCCATGCTGGGCGACGCGAACGCAGTACGAGGTGAAGGTCTCCTTCGGTCCGAGCGGCCCGCAGCGCTCGAGACAAGCCCGCTTCATGAGATAGCCACTGCCCTCCACCCAGCAATTGCGCATCACCTGGTGACCGCCGGCGAAGGTCTGGATCTTGCGCGTCGCGACGTCGGGCAGGAAGTCCTCGTCGAGGAACCGCCAGCACCCCAGCACCCCGAACTCCGGGACGTCCTCGTGAGCCTTTCGCAACGTATCGGCCCACCCGTGCGGGAGCAGGCAGTCGTCGTCGACCTTGCAGATGTAGTCGCCGGCGGCACGCTCCCACAGCCAGTTCGTGGGCTCGCGCAAGCGCCGGTTCTCCGGGCTATGGTGAAACTCGTGGACGGCAGGGTGCTGACTGAGTTCACGGACCAGCGACAACGTCTCCTCGTGCGTGCCGTTGTGCCAGATCCAGACTCGCATCGACTCGTCGCAGGTGTCGAGGAGCTGCCGAAGCGCGAGCCGCGTGTACTCCGGCCTGTTGTACGTGATCATCAAGATGTCGATCGACCGACCCAAGAGTCGCTCACTTCCCACCGCTTGGCCCGCGTTCGTTCCCGAGCGTCCGGGTCATCTCGACCCCAAACCCGCCGCCCACCGAGCCGCCGCCGGACGCAGCGGGCGTTTGCCGGCGCCCCAGTACGACGGAGCGACGAGAAGAATCAACGGATGCGACCGTGATTCCTCGGTGCTGCGTGGTCCCGGCGCGCGTTCGCCCGGCCGCCGCCGCCCAACCCGGGCCTGGCGCGCGACCCACCGGACGTCGGTCCGGCGGGACACCGGCCGGCTCGGCGGGGGCCCCGGGCCCGCGCTCGTTCGGCCGCCCGGTTTGAATCTCGGCAAGGCACACGACATAGTTTATGTTGAGCAGCCCTTTCCGGCGCCATGGCGCGCCGTCCGGGGGCCTCGAGTTTTGTCTCAACTCTATTCCAAGAAGAGCCTTAAGCATGCAGCCCCAGCCTCGCTACGTGGTCATCACCCCGGCTCGGGACGAGGAGGACAACCTTCCCAACACCATTGCGAGCCTGGCCGGCCAGACGGTGCGACCCACCGAATGGGTCATCGTCGACGACGGATCCACCGACCGCACCGGCCAGATCGCCGACGAAGCGGCCGCCAAGTACCCGTGGATCCGGGTGCTGCACCGCGCGAACCGCGGCTTTCGCAAGGCCGGCGGGGGGGTGATGGAGGCCGTGTACCAAGGCTATGACGCACTCGTCAGCCGCGACTGGCAGTTCCTCGTGAAGCTCGACGGCGACCTCTACTTCGAGCCCGACTACTTCGAACGCTGCTTCGCGGAGTTCGCCAAGGATGCGCGGCTCGGTGTCGGTGGCGGAGTCATCTATCACGTCTTCGACGGGCGCGAAGAAGTCGAGAAACACCCGATGTTCCATGTGCGAGGCGCTACCAAGATCTACCGTCGGGAGTGCTGGAACGACATCGAACCGCTGATCATCGCGCCCGGCTGGGACACCATGGACGAAGTCAAAGCCAACATGACCGGCTGGACCTCGCGCAGCTTCCCCGACATTCGACTGCGCCAGTACCGCTTCACCGGCGACGCGGACGGACAGTTCAAGACTTTCATCAAGAACGGCCGGGCCAACTACATCACCGGCTACCACCCGTTGTTCATGTTGGTGAAGTGCGTCACGCGGATCTTCCGCAAGCCCTACGGCGTCGCTGCGGTGGGCCTCTTCTACGGGTTCTTCTCCAGCTACTTCCGCGACGTCCAGCAGATCGAGGATCGCGCGTTGATCCGCTACCTGCGCCGGCAACAGCTGCGACGCCTCTTCCTGCGGCCGAGCATTTGGAAGTAGCGCGAACATGGACGTCTCGATCCTGATCGTCAGCTTCAACACCAAGGACCTGACTCGCGAGTGCCTGCGGTCCGTGTTCGAACAAACCCAGGAGACATCCTTCGAGGTCATCTTGGTCGACAACGATTCTCGCGACGGTTCGGCGCAAATGGTGGCCGAGGAGTTCCCGGGCGTGCAACTCATCGCGTCATCGGAGAACCTGGGCTTCGGTCGCGCCAACAACTTGGCCGGCGAACGCGCGCGCGGCGACTTCGTGCTTCTCCTGAACTCGGACACGGTCGTCCAAGACCAGGCAATCGACCGACTCGTGGCCTTCGCACGGCGCCATCCGCAAGCGGGCATGTACGGGGGGCGAACGGTGTTTGCCGACGGCACCCTCAACGCGACCTGCTGCTGGGGGCGACCCACCCTCTGGAGCGAGTTCGCGACCGGCTCCGGGCTCGCGCACCTGTTCCCGCGTTCGGAGTTGTGCAACCCGCGCGCGCTCGGGGGGTGGCAACGCGATACCGAACGCGAGGTCGCCGTGATCTCGGGTGCGTTCCTCATGCTCACGCGGGAGGCGTGGCAGCGACTCGGCGGATTCGACACGCGCTTCTTCATGTACGGCGAAGACATCGACCTGTGTCTTCGGGGGCGCGCCCTCGGGTACCGCGGCCGCTTCTGCCCGAGCGCCCAGATCATCCACCACGGCGGCGCCTCCGATCGCGTGCGGGTCGACAAGATGGTGAAGCTGTTCCGCGCAAAGGCGCAGCTCTATCGCAAGCACTGGCGCCGCACCGCCGCTCTCGGAATCCTCGGCCTCGACCTGTGGGCACTCACGCGCCTTTGCGGGTTCAAGGCGCTCACCGTCTTTCGCAAGAGCAAGGCCGCATCGTATCAGAACTGGCGCGAGATCTGGGCGCAGCGCAGCGCATGGCACGGGGCCTGAGGGGGTCGCCATCTGCGGCGTCGAGCGTCGAGACTCATGGGCATAGCAGCACCACCGACCGCCCTACCGTCACCCCCGGCAGGATCGTGGTTTCACTCTTGATCCCGCAGCCGTGGACCTCGACGATAGCCCCATGAGATGGAGAGACGCGACAGACTGGATGGCGGTGAGGCGGCTGGCCACGAATCCGTGGGAAGTCGTGCGGTTCCGCAAGAACCAGCGGGAGAACCAAGTCCTCGAGGTTCGGTTGCGGGCGGCACCGCCGCTCACGCTCCGCGGCAAGACCAGCGACTTCCACATGTTTCACCGCATCTTCTTGAACGACGAGTACCGCCTTCGGTCCTGCGGCGGACCCCGGTGGGAGTGCATGGTGGACCTCGGCGGGAACATTGGCGTGTTCACGTCGCGTGTGGCACCCCACTGTGCACGAGTGATCACCTACGAGCCCGAGCCTTCGAACTTCGCGGCGCTCGAAGCCAACACCCGTGGGTACCCGAACGTGACGCGAGTGCGAGCGGCAGTGACCGATCACGACGGCGAGATCCGACTCTACCAGCCGATTCACGCGGGCACGCGCGGCGTGTTCTCGACGCACCCGGAGGCCGAACTGGTGTCGAGCGACTACAACACCGTTCCGGCGATCACGCTCGACCGGCTGTTCGAGCAGCACCAAGTCACGCGCTGCGACCTGCTGAAGATCGACGTCGAGGGCGCTGAGTACGAGATCCTACCGGCCGCCGCCCCAGAGACACTCGCGCGCATCGAGCGGATCCACGGCGAGTACCACGACGTCGCCCCGGAGAAACCGATCACCCGCATCGAGAACTTCGTGCCCTTCCTCGAGGCGCAAGGCTTCGCAGTCGACGTAGACGCCCACCCCCGAAAGCCGAACCACGGAATGTTCTTCGCGCGTCGACGATCCTGACGAGTGTCGACTACGGGTTACCCAACACCGGCGGGGCAACGATCCTCGGTCCCACAGCTGAATCCACCTCACCCACAAACGCTCGCCTTCGACTCAGGGCAACGAGCGCGAACCCGCTCTCTCCGGATCGTCGATGATTGCAGCGAGGCGGATGCGGACAGGCTGTCCGTGCTCCCAGGGCGCGCCGGAGCGGTCGATGGGCATGGGCTCCTGATATGCGTAACGATGGTGGCTCCATCGCCGTGATTAGCTTTAGCTTAGCGTGCCCCGCCCGGCGTCGACGATCCTCGGTCCCACAGCTGAATCCACTTCACCCACAAACGCTCGCCTTCGGCTCAAGGCGCGGAGCGCCGACTGGAGTCGCTTGTGAGTGCGTTTAGTTTGGGCCCGCTCAGAATACCGGGCCGAAGCTCACGAAGAACAGGCTGTCGCCACCTTCCGCGAAGCCACAGCCGAGGTAGCCGGGTCCGAAGATGGTCTTCGTGCCGAGAAAGATGCTGCCGGCAAAGATGCCGTTCTCCGCGGTGATGTCTCGGCGGTCGTCGTACACGTCGCCGAACTCGATCGAGCCACCGAGGAAGGCCTCGTTCTCGATCGGCAGGATCGCTCGCTCTCCGAGACTGACGTAGGTGATGCACTTGGCGAGCAGGTAGTAACGGCCCGACCGGGAGTCGCGCGGCAGCCCTGACAAGTTGAGAAAGCCTCCGAGCGCAAAGGTCGACACAATGGAACTACTGCCCTCGATCTGCGCGCCGTAAGCGACCGACGGTACGACGGTGAGCCGACCAAACGAGAGTGCGGTCAGGGCCTGGCCTTCATAGGTTCCGAAGTCACGAGAACTCCCTAGCGACTCTCGGACGAACGCGAGCTCTTGCACGGTGCCGATGCCGGTCCGTGGAAAGTCGGGGTCGTCGAACGTGTCGATGACTCCACGAATGCGGTAACTCCCCTCGCGTGACCTGTCGCGCGGAAAGAGCCCGCCTAGGTTCTGGCGCGGACTCACGCGCGCATCGATGTACTGGACGCCGGCGCGCAGCTCGCCCCAGTTTGCGAGCTGCACCCCGAGATCCACGCTACCGAGAAGCGCGTCGACCCGGTACTCGACGATCGGCCGGCCGTCGCCAAAGAGTGTGATCGTGTCCTCGAAGTAGGCAACCCTGGGCTCGACGAAGGTAACACCATGGCGGTCGAGAGGTTGAAAGAACTCGGTTTCCAGCGCCACTTGCTGGCCCACCTGGGCGCGGGACCGCCACTCACCGCCCCAGCCGTTCATCGGTGCGAGCGTGAACTGCGTGGCTACATCGAAGCGATTGCCTCCGTCGAAGTCGTCCTCGAAGCGCGCGCCGACCCGCAAGAATCCCTTGCCGAGCTCGCGCGGGCGCACGCGCAACCCAACGTCGGCAGGGTCTCCCACTCCGAGGTCGTAGCTGATGCTCTCGAAGTAGCCCAATCCGTACAGGTGGCGGATATCGCGTTCGAGACGAGCCACGTCGAACAAAGTACCCGGAGTGATGCCGAGCCGACGGCGGATCACCTCGTCAGAGATTCCCGACTCGTTGTCGATGCGGACCGACCCGACATGGACCGGCGGCACCGGCGACCGTCGCTGGCGTTCGAGGTACGCGTTCCACTCGGGTTCCGAGACCGCGAGATGGCGGAGCGCGTCCACGTTCTCCCGAACGGCCTCGCGCCCGAACTCGATCGCGACTCCGCCGTTCGCGAAGTCCGACGACGAGAAATCGCCGAGCGCGGGCACGAGCATCACATCCCGGGGCCCCAACAGACTTCGTTGGTGACGGTCATTCTGCTCAATGGCAATCCCGGCGAGCTGCCCGGACACATCGAACAGCGACAGGAGATCGCGCTGGGATCTGAGCTTCGTGCCCACATCGACGGCGATGATCACGTCGACGCCCATGGCTTGGCAGGTCTCCACCGGGAGGTTCTGCACGAGGCCACCGTCGACCAGTGCGCGGCCGTCGATCTCGACCGGAGTGAACGCGCCCGGCACCGACATGCTGGCCCGCATCGCGAGCGCCAGGTCGCCGGCACTCAGAACTACCGTCTCGCCGCTCGTCAGGTCCGTGGCCACACAACGAAACGGGATCGGCAGCTCCTCGAAGCGGCTCGCAGCACGCCGCGCATCCGTCAAGCGCGTCAGGATCGTCACGAGCTCTTGGCCACGGACCAATCCACGAGGAAGCCTCAGCGCGCCATTCTTCCAACCGAGGTCGATCCCAGCGAAGAAGTCGCGGTCCTCCTCCTTGCGGCGAAAGGCGAGTGTTCTCCGCGCCGGACGGTTGGTGAAAGCGGAAGTCCAGTCGACGGTTCGAAACACTTCCTGCAACTCATCGGGCGAGTAGCCAGCGGCATACAGGCCGCCGACGATCGACCCCATGCTGGTGCCGCTAATGGCCGCGACCGGAATCCGAAGCGTCTCCAGCATCTCGAGCACCCCGATATGGGCGGCGCCGCGAGCCCCGCCACCCGAGAGCACGAGGCCGATGCGGGGTCGAGCGGGAAGGGCGTCCGACACCGGGACATCCGGCAGCGCGGCATCTGGGGGAGGCAACGACTGGCCGATCGACCGCGATCCCAACAGCAGCACGAGCCCCATTGCACCCGCGAGCTTGCAGCAGGAGGAGACGAGAGCTCTAAACACCAACTCCTCCTGCGCGACGGCGCTGCGAAACGGTGAGCTGTGGAAATCGCCTGCGCGAGATGGACCTCAAACGCATGCCGCAGTCAATGCCTCGCTGACTCCGTCCGGCCCGTTCACTTCACCGTCCGCTCTGCGGTCGCCGGCAGCCCTCACTCCCGCCCCGCGCAGGATTCTGAATCCGCAGCCGGCCGCCTCTCGAAGCTCTCCTTGCACGTGCATTCCGGCACTCAACGACCGATGCAGGGCAACCTGAAACTCTCGAACACCTTGGACCCGCTAATGCGGAAGGAACTCCCGTGAACTCGATCTCCGTACGAACCCTCGCTGCCACCCTTGCCATCTCGCTGTCGCTGACGGCGAACGCGGCCGCCCAGTGCGAGGCGACCAAGCCGGCCGCGGCGCCATCCGACCAGGTTCCAAACATCGTCGAAGCCGCGTCTGCCGCTGGATCTTTCACGACCCTGCTCGCCGCGGCGAAGGCAGCGGGACTCGCCGAAGCACTGCAAGGGGAAGGACCATTCACGGTCTTCGCACCGACGGACGACGCCTTCGCGAAACTGCCGGCGGGCACCATCGACAAGCTCTTGGAACCGGCGAATCGCGCCAAGTTGGCTGCGATCCTGAAGCTCCACGTCGTTCCCGCGCGAATGACCGCAAAGTCGGTCGCGACGAGTGCGTTCGCGAACACGCTTTTAGGGCAGCGCGTCCGTTTCACGAAGAACGATCAAGGAGTTTTCGTCGGCGACGCGAAGGTCATCGTGGCTGATGTCATGGGCTCGAACGGGGTCATCCACGGGATCGACTCCGTGCTGCTGCCTGTCGACAAGACGATCGTCCAAACCGCGCAGGCCGCCGGATCGTTCAAGACTCTCCTCGCGGCGGCGACCGCGGCCGGCCTCGCAGAGGTGCTCGCGAGCGAGGGTCCATGGACCGTCTTCGCCCCCAGCGACGAGGCCTTCGGCAAGCTCCCCGCCGGCACCGTCGACTCGCTGTTGGAACCCGGCAACCGTGACCAACTCATTCGCATTCTGAAGCTTCACGTCGTCTCCGGCCGAGTCTACTCCGACCAAGCCGCGAAGGCTGGGTCGGCCAGCAGCCTCGCCGCCCTCCCGCTGAGCTTCGAGCAGCGCGATGGCCTGCGTGTGAACGGCGCGAAGATCGTGGCAACGGACATCGAGAACTCGAACGGCGTGGTTCACGTGATCGACACGGTCCTGCTGCCGAAGTAGTCGGAGTCGTAAGCTGCGGAGTCGAGCGCCGGTGCGCCGCGACACTCACTCCACGTCGGAGTGAGGCCATGGGCCTCGATTCCCGGCTGGATCACCTCAACAGAAAGGAATGGTGCCATCGTGCGTTTGCGACAGATCTCGACTCTCCCTCTCGCGCTGGCTGCGGTCCTCGGGTTCGGAGTCTCTTCCGCCTTTGCGACCGCCGAACTGCGGGTAGCCCACTTGTCGCCCGATGCTCCGCCGGTCGACATCTTCGTGAACGGCAACCGCGTGCTTGCCGGCATCCAGTACCTCGAGACGAGTGCGTACCTGCCGCTCGATCCAGGCACGATCCAGGTGCAAGTGACCCCTGCCGGCTCCGCGGCGCCCGTGGTGATCGACGCCATGGTGACCGTCGTGAGCGGGGAGTCCTACACCGTCGCGGCCACCGGCCTCCTCGGCGCGGCCGATCTCCAGCCGCTGGTGCTGGTGGACGATCGTGTCGGCGACCCCGCCAACGCGAAAGTGCGCTTCACTCACGCATCGCCGGACGCTCCTGCGGTGGACATTGCGGTGGCTGGAGGCGGACCCGTCGTGTTCGGCAACGTGCAGTTCCGCCAGTCCACGTCCTACCAAGTGCTGCCCCCGGGAGGCTACGATCTCGAGGTGAGGTTGGCGGGCACGAGCACCGTCGTGCTGCCGCTGGGTACACTCGATCTGTCGGCGGATACCAACTACGAAGCCCTGGCCGTGGGGTTGGTCGCCAACTCGACCTTGGGTGCTGAGATTCTGACGTCTGCGGTACCAGCCCCGGCGGAGGTGCGGGTCGCCCACTTGTCTCCAGACGCGCCGAACGTCGATGTGTACGTGGACGGTGCGCTCGTTCTCGCAGACGTACCGTTCCTGGCGGTGAGCGACTACCTCTCTGTTGCGCCGGGGCCGCGTCAGATCCAAGTGACCCCCGCTGGCGCTGCTCAACCCGTGGTCATCGACGCCGTCGTCAATCTCGACGCCGCCACCAGCTACACGGTCGCGGCCACGGGACTCCTCGGCGCGAACGATCTGGCCCCGCTCGTCCTCGTCGATGATCGTGTCTCCAGTCCATCCGAGGTGAAGGTGCGCTTCGTCCACGCATCACCGGACGCCCCTGGAGTCGACGTGGCCGTCACCAACGGACCCGTCCTGTTCCCGGGTTTCACCTTCCGTAGCGCAAGCACCTACCTCGCGGTGCCGGCCGGAAACTACGACCTGGAAGTCCGCCTGCAGGGAACCAACACGGTCGTCCTCGCCCTCCCCGGGGTTGGACTCAGCGCCGGGACCAACATCACCGTCTTCGCCGTAGGACTCGTCGGCAACTCGACCTTGTCGGCGCTGCCGGTCGCGGATGTCGATGAAACGTTCCTCCGAGGCGACTCCAACCGCGACGGCGCCGTGAACCTCGCTGACGTACTCGTGACTCTGACTTCGCTCTTCGTCGCGCCGGTTCCCGGGTTCTGTCGCGACGCGGCCGACGCGAACGACGACGGACACCTGACCATCACCGACGCCGTCTACGCGCTCGATTACCTCTTCACGGGCGGAGCGGCCCCGCTGGCGCCATTCCCGTCCCCCGGCACCGACGCCACACTCGACGAACTCGATTGCCGGTAGTCCTCGACACTTCCAGACATGCTCACCTGGGGTCGGTTGGGTCTTGCTCCTCGGGAGCTCGCCCGACCGACCCCACATTCATCCGAAGGGCCGCAGCGCGCCGAACGCAGGGACCCTTGTCTTCCCCTCCTACGCACCAACGCGGCGCATACGCGCGAGCCCACGCCCTTCCGCACGCCCCGGCGCGCCCCAAGGAGCGCGGACAGCCTGACCGCAGCCGCATGCGCGCGCCACGGAAGCGCTTGTGCCCGTGCTACTTGTGCTGGCACCACCGCGAGTGCGAGAGTGGTATCCGCGGGCGCGCCCGGGGGCAACCGGAGCCGCGGATTCCCTCGAGGGATCCTGAAACTTGGGCGCGTCGGTGTCGGACGGCTGGCTCTTTCTTTGGACCAGAGCCACGCCACGGGGGCGCTTCGGTTCCGAGCGCGTGGGTCACTGGGTCTCCCGGGGTTGCACGCAGCCTTACACCAGAGACTCCGATCCGAGCAATGACGGTCCGAGCAATGAAAGGACGGTCGATGACCGACACTTCTCGCTTCTTCCTGGCCGGCGCGGCAACCGAGGAAACGCCGGATCTCGCGACGGCTCACCGGTTGTTGGCAGCGGGCCTACCCGAGGTAGACCCGCAATTGGGTCGTTTGCTGGTCTGGTTAACCGAGGGGGACAACTTTCAGCAAGCCGTCGATCGCTGGCCCGGGACGAGCATCAAGTCGTTGGCGGGGGTCTGCGACGGTTGGCCTCGCGCGGAACTCATGCGTCTCAAGCAAGCGGCTAAGGAGTTGCGGCGCCTGGGTGGGGAGGAGCACGCCGCCTCGCTCGGGTACTTCGTCGCGATCGCGGGACTCCTCCGCGACGGCCTGGCGCTCTCGGAGGTATCGGTCAACCCGCCCAGGTTGATCGGATCCGCTCTCCTCGACATGGCCGAAGTCCTGCCGCCGCCGTGGTGCGACTACCTCGCTGGAGCGAGCGAACTTTGCTGTGCGGGCACCGAGCCGTTGGCCGTCGAGACACCGAAGCACAATCACTTTCCCAAGACCCAGGGGACCTTCGTTCGCGGCTGCCTTCAGGGAGGAGACGAAGGCCGTCGGATCATGAATCGCCACTTGATGGAGGTCTACGCGCTACCGCTCCAGATCTACTTCCGCGGGCACTCCCTCAGGGATCTCGGAGACGCAGAAGATGTCGTTCAGGGGTTCTTCGCCGATCGTCTGGATCGGGGGCGATTCATGCCCGATTGGGAAGCGAGCGGCATGCGCCTCCACCGCTGGCTCATCAACGGCTTCAACTTCTATCTCAAAGAAGTCGTCCGCGAGAAAGTGCGCGAGCGGCGCTACCAAGCACTCCCCGCGGATCTCGATCATTGCCCGACCGAGGAGCGGGCGGAGCTCGAACTCGAACGCGCGTACGCTCGGTCACTCGTGCAGAGGGCGCTGAGTCGCGCGGGGTCAGAATGCACGGGCAAGTGGGACCAGCACTGGCGGATCTTCGTCGAACACGAGTATCACGAACGCCCCTACCGCGACCTCGAGCCCGAACTCGAAGTGACACGCGAGCGAGCGGCCGTGATGGCGCGCGTCGGCAAGAAACGCTTCCGGGATGTCCTGCTGCGTCTAGCCCGGGAAGACATGGTGAAGACCAGCGTAAGCCGCGAGTCGAGCGGGATCAGCACTGCGGATGTCGAGGACCGGATTCGCACCTTGGTGCAAGCCACTCGGTAGGCTGAACCGGCACGGGGTCAGACCGCGGCGCCGCGGCCCCCCCCGTTTCGTCCTACACAGACAAGCAGCTTGGTCTACTGGCGAACTCCGGAGACCGCCGGGCCGACGAAGAAGCGTTCGGGTGACGACCGCGAAAGAGCACTCGGTGGCCCTCCACGTCGCTGACTGCGCTACCCCTCCGCGATTCACGTCCAGCCACCGCGCCTGCATCGTCGTCGAGTATCTTGACGCTGGGGGAAGGGCTGATAGTCTTGGCCATTGGTTCGCTTCGACCCTAACCGCGGGATCAAGCGATCCCCTGTGGTGTCTCGCGCGGCGATTGGAGCCCCAGCGGCTACTCCGGAGCGCATGTCTACCGAATCCTCCGACGACTCGAGTCCTGCGACCGCCCACCGGCATCAAACTCTCGTCCGGCGGATCGTCGTCACAGGTTGGGCCTGTGTCTTGTTGTCAGCCGTGTTCCTCTACCTGAGCAAGGCGGTGGACTCGAACACACACTCCGGCGACCTTCTGTGGTCGATCTTCATGATGGCAGCCCGAATGTGCGGCATCGCATCGTTCGCCATCGGCGGAGTCGCGATCTACAATGATCGTTGGATCGACGGCGTCTCGATGATGCTCTTCTCGGTCGTGCTTCCCGTGATCGCGTTCGTGGTGTACGGAACGATATGAGAGTCGTGTAGGCCCACCGTCGAGGAGAACCGCGTGAGCTACGTCAAACGAGCGCTGGTCGGCGAAGAGACAGTTCTCCACACTGGCCAGATCCACTGGTCCGTCTTCTTCTTCTCAGCCACGCTCCTGGCCGCCGCAGGGGCACTCGCTGCCGCAACAGTGACCCTGTTCTCCGCGAACTCCGGTTCCTTGGCGCTGGCGGCCGGGTTGGGCAGCGGCGCTTGCCTCGTCGGAGCGCTACTCGACTTCGTCTGGGCGGCCCTCCGCGTGGTCTCCACGGAGGTCGCGGTCACGACCCAGAGAACCATCGTGAAAACCGGACTCCTTCGCACCGACACCGCCGAACTCAACCATCGACAGCTCGAGAGCATCGAAGTCACCGAGTCTCTCCTCGGACGCATGCTCGGCTACGGTAGCCTACGTCTCCACGGGACCGGCGGGGGCATTACCCAAATCGCCAACCTGTCGGCCCCCCTCGACTTCCGCCGCGCCGCGCTCGGGGCCGCTGAATCCCGGCGAGCTCGAGAGACGCAACCCAACGCTTCGCGCGGGATCGCGTAGCCGCCCCGCCGTTACACCTTTACACCAGAGGTTCTGAAGGACGCCCGCCCCCCGACGACCGACGGCTTCCATGTGCCGTCGCGGTGGGATCCGGGTTCTGACCGATCCGAGCGCGGTGCATGTCCTTCGCTCCCAACGCGAAGTACGCGGTGATGACGGGCCGGTGGCGCGTTGTCGTCGCGGTCGCTGGACCTCTTTTTGTCCAAAATCGACACTCAACAGCCCTGTCTTTTGACCCAATAGCGGCGACAGTAGGGCCCATGAAGAGGCGTTCTGGCGACTACCTCGTCGAGTGGCGTGCCCGGCCCGACCGGAAGCCACTCGTGGTTCGCGGTGCGCTGCAGGCTGGTAAGTCTCATACTATCATGGAGACTCGCTCGTTCACCGATGTGGAACGGATTCAGCGATCGCTCCTCACTGCCCGAGCCATCCCCCTTTGTAGAAGGACGAGACAACCCCCCAGGGCGCGTGCGAATCGTCGGCAACCCGAGAGCAGAGGGTGAGGGAGCCTTGATCAAGCTACACGTGTGCTTCGTCTGCAGCGGTAATGTCTGCCGGAGCCCCTTCGCCGAGGGGCTGCTTCGCCACGAGACCGTTCGAAGGGGGTGGAGCGATTCCGTCACGGTCACCTCCGCCGGCACCTTTGGCATCGTCGACCGCACCGCGCATCCGTGGATGCTGGAGGAGGCCCGTCGCAGGGGCTTCGACCTCGATCCGCACCGCTCGCGCGCGGTGAAGGCGTCTCATCTCCGGGAGTGCGATTACATCCTGGGCTTCTCCAGGGAACACGTGGCCGAGCTGCGAGAGCTCCTTCCAGACCTGCAGGAGCGCGTGTACCTCCTCGGCGCCTTTCCGTTGCACGATGCAGATGGCCCCGAGATCGCGGACCCGATCCGAAGAGGCGAGGCCGACTTCGTCGAGTGTGTCGATGCGATCCGCGTCGCACTCGACCGTCTGCTGCAAGAGCTCGGGAAACGGCTCCAGGGAGGGTGACGCATCGACGATCGCGCGCTCGGAGGGGAGCACCGACGCGGAAGCCAAATAGCCGGGCGGCGAGGAGGGGGCCTGCATCCTTGACGCGTTGTCGCCGGTCCTCGCGTGAAGTCGGCGGGATCGAGCCGCCGGTCAATCCCCGAACGCGACAGGGTCGATCTCCGACCACGGCAACACACGCACGCCCTGGCGACGCCCGCTCTCGGCGCCGCCATGGGTGAGCAACGCGCGGACCGTGCGACCTGCTGCGTGGGGCGTCAGCATCTCCGACGCGTCGAGCAGGGGCCGAATGAAACTCTGATCGACGGTCGCTCCAGACTTCGCTTCGATGAGGAGTCGCCCAAGAACAACTTCGACATCTTGCCGTCGATTGGGGTCAGATTCGGCCGATCCGGAAGGCTCGAAACCGGAGGCGTAGCCTTAGTTCCGGTGAGGATTTCGAGGTTTTCGGATCGGTCGAAGTTGGCCCAAATCGACGAGCAAGAGGGTGAAGTTATTCTTGGGCGACTCCTGAGTTCCAAGCGTTCGCCGCCCTCCACGATGAGATCGAGCTCCACGCCTCGCACCATACGGAGGTGGTGAACCGCCGCCTGGAGCCCCCGGTGCAAACGTCGCTTCACGATCTCGGCGGCGACCCAGCTCTCGAAGATCGAACCCCGCGCTGGGTGCCGCTTGAGCTGGTCCGAGGGCGTCTTCGGACAACGCTGTGAGAAATTGCGACGACGGGCGTCGCCCCGAGCCCCGAGCGCCTCTCTTGAGCGGCTGGAGTCGCGACGCGGTGTCGCAGGGAGCGAGTGCTCTCGTAGGCTCCGGCCGAACCGAGTTCGAGGACGCTCGCCACGTTTCCGTGAGACGCAGAACCGGGCCCGGTGCTGCTCAGGGGCGTAGCGACCGCCGGTCGACTCGAGACGCGAAAGGAATTCTCATGCTACCCAAGTTGCTTGCGATTGCTGTCGTCACGTTGGTGAGCTCCACCGCCTTCGCGGATGAAGCCAAGATCCGTCAGGCTGGGCAGAACACGTGCGTGCAAGGTCAGTTCTTCGCACCCCTCCACTTCACGACCACCGGGTACGGTAACGACTTCGTCGTGATCCAGCGCGCCGACGGCAGCATCCGTCACTGCGGTACGATCAACGAACTCCAGTGCCACCCGAAGGTCATCGAAGTGATCAACCACACCAGCGGACAGAAGAGCCTCCGCTGGCGCCTGGACAGCCCCGGGTACGAGCTGAACAACGGCTGCGTCTACATCGTTCGCGGCAGCCAGCTGATCGATTGGGATCCGATCTACCTGTGCCTGTAGCTTACTAGGGAGCCTGCTCGGCTCAGTGCAGCCTCCACGGCGTTCCATGACGAGGCCACCACGGTTTGAACCGGGGTGGCCTTTTCTTGCGTCGACAAGTCGCAGTTGGCGTGCCCAGCCTCGTAGAGCCGCGTCCCCGGAGTCACTGCGGCAAAGCCGCAGCCACTTCACCTACAACGCTCGCCTTCGGCTCGTAACGTAAGACGCCCGTCGGAGCATGCTGCTGCATGCCCTCGACTTGGGTCTGAACACTTCGCGCCCACCCACGTTCCGGTCGACCGCGGCCCTTCGCGATCAGAGGGGCTCGCCTCCACCCAACGCAACATCGCCGGTGAGTCTGAGTCTAACCCGGCGACACACGCGGCAGAAAGGTCGGGCACGAAACTCACCCGCCGCGGGCGAGGCCGAGCGGTCGGGATCGGGGCATGCCCGGGCCGGGTGAACTCGTGCGGGGAGACGCCCCCGTCAACCGCCACCTACCACCCCCTCAGTACCACGTGACCGCCGGACGAAGGACGTCATTGCCGAGTCGCGGGAAGACGCCCGCTCGGGCCCTGGGCCTCCTTCTCTGGCCGTCTGCTTCGCCCGCGAGATCGCGCTGAGCAGAACCTCGCCAACGTTCACGGCTCTCACAGCGGTCTGCCCTCGACGGGCACAGGCGCGCCGACAGAGCTCGATCATCACCGGTTGTCGTTGGCCGAGTTCTCGATCTCGGATATAGAGCTCGAGCCGAAGCTCCGCCGTCACCGTTTGCGAAGGCGGAGTCCACGTAGCCGCAAGTCCGGCGATCGGCACCGCGCGCAATCACCGTTCTGGAGGCTTGCCTCGGGTTTCAGCCGGAGATGGGTAGGAATCGGGGGGCTGGAGATCGCTTTGAGGGAGAACCGCTGAAGAGGTGCCGACCATGATCGACCGACGAATTGAGTCCCTGAGCGACCGGCCCGAAGATCCCACGGGATCTCGCGCGTTCGTCCAGGACTTCCAACTCCCGGATACCCGGGGTGTAGCGGCATCCATCCCGAAACACATTGGCTCCTACGAAATCGTGAGCGAGCTGGGACGAGGCGGGATGGGAGTCGTCTACGAAGCCGTCCAGGCGCGGCCGCACCGGACGGTGGCACTCAAGGTGGTTCTTACGGCTCTCGCTTCCGAAGCCGCGCTGCGGCGTTTCGAGTTCGAAGCGGAAGTGCTGGGACGGCTGCAGCATCCGAACATCGCTCGCGTCTACGAGGCCGGACAAGCCGAACTGGATGGCGGTCGGCTGCCGTTCTTCGCGATGGAGTATGTGCGGGGAAGACCGCTTTTGAGTTACGCCGAGGACAAGGCACTGCCCCCCCGCGAACGGCTCGCGCTTCTGGCTCGCATCTGTCGCGGTGTGCACTACGCTCACCAACGCGGAGTGATTCACCGCGACCTCAAACCGGCCAACATTCTGGTCGACGGAGAGGGGGAGCCCCGAATTCTGGACTTCGGAATTGCTCGGCTGATCGATGCCGAAGGCCAAGCGACGCGACTGACCGAAAGCGGGAAGTTCGTCGGTACTCTTGCGTACATGAGCGCGGAACAAGCGTCCGGCGATCCGAGCCATGTCGACACCCGAACGGATGTCTACGCACTCGGGGTCATCGGCTACGAACTCATGGCAGGGCGGCTACCCCTCGATCTGTCCGGGCGGACGGTTCCCGACGCCCTGCGTGTCATCGCAGAGACAACTCCCAATCCCTTGAGTTCGACGAACCGCGCCTTCCGGGGAGACCTCGACACGATCTTCGGAACCGCGCTCGCGAAGGAGAAGGACCGCCGGTACGAGTCCGCTGCCGCGCTCGCAGACGACATCGAACGGTTCCTCGCCGATCTGCCGATCGTCGCCCAACCGCCGAGTGCGCTGTACCAACTCCGAAAGTTCGCTAAGCGTAACAAGATCTTGGTAGGCGCTTCGGTCTCGGTTGTCTCAGCCCTGTTGATCGGATCCGGTGTCGCCGTATGGCAGCTCCAGAAGCGGTTACGGGCAGAGGCCGCCGAGCGCTACGCAGAGCAGCGAGAGGGAGCGGCCGTGGTCCGCGAGCTAGCGAGCGCAGAGGTTTCCAGAGCCCGTGACGCACGCGCCTTCGGGGACTGGCAAAACGTGATCCGCTCACTCGATCGTGCCGCGACGCATGGTATCGCGTGGACACCCGCCAGCCGCTTGCTGAAGGTCGAGGCCCTTGCCGCGCTGGACCGACATGAAGAAGCGCGGACCGAGCTGCGTTCACTGGGTACCGAGGTTCTCGATGCCTCGTTCCGAGGCCTGGCACTTTTGTGGGCCTTCGAGCTCGAAGACAATCCGAGCGAAAGCAATGAAGACACGGTCGCCAGGATCGAGGCCGCCATCGATGCCGGACTCCCCTCGGCATACGAAGCGTACGCGCGGGCACTCTTGGCGAGCACGTTCCCCGAGGCCGTCGAAGGCTTTGCGAAAGCCTTGAAGGAAGATCCCTTTCACTTTCAATCCAGCTTCCAACGAGTTTCCCACCTCATTCTGTTGGGTCGGATCCGGGAAGCGAAAGAACAGCTCAGGGTCACCGAGCACTTCCACCACGACAGTGCCTCTACCCTGATCTTGCGAGCGCTGGTTTCCGCAGCCGACGGCGACTCGATGTCCGCGGATCAGTGGCTCGCGGCTCTTGCGGAGTACCCGGATGCCTCAATGCACGAACAAGCGAGAGAAGCCCTGAGGCGGATGGCGGCGGTACAGGCTCCCGGAGCCTTCCAGAATCCAGCAATCGGGATCATGCAAGCGGGCCCGCTGGCGTCAGCACTTGCGCGTTTTCAGCACCGGCGGAGCATGCTGCCGCTCGGCCACCGGTTGTTCTCAACTTGCCAGCTGTTCTTGAGGGGTCTCCTCAAAGCGGATCGGGATCCCGAGGAGCTGTACGAGACGACGCGCGCACTCTCTGAGCTGCTTCCGACGCCGTGTTTCCTGGGCCTTCATGCCGCTGCTCTCGAGGGAGCCGGGCGAAGAGCAGAGGCAGCGCGCCTCTACGCCAGGGCCGCAGACGCTCCGGACCCCGCGGACGCAGCCGTCCAATGTCGTCACGCCGCGATTGCGGCCGCAACGATGCTCGTCCAGAACGACCCCGAGCAACATGAGGCGGAGTTCCGCCCGCTCATCCTCTATCACCTTGAGGAAATCCTCGCGAAGAAGCTGATGCTCCCCGAATTCGGCGACGGCCTCGTCAACTGCGCAATTGTAGTCGGCGAGATGGAGCTTGCTCGACTCTTGGCACGCCAGTGGAGGTCCATCGTGCCAGACAAGGTCGAACCTCGGCTCAAGGAGGCCGACGTGCTTCACCGTCAGGGCGACCTTCTTCGCTGCATCGAGCTGTGCGAGGCGACCCTGGTGGAGTATCCGGACCACGCGGCGACCCAGGAGCTGCTCGAGAAAGCACAGGGCGAGTTAGAGAACTGGCTCGATGAGAGAACCAAGAGATAAGTCCGCGCGCTGCGAACGCGGACCGATCACGCGCTGGGCGAGCAACCGCTCCCCACCTGCACTTCGGGTCCTCGGCCGGACGAGGCGGTCGGGGCAGCCTGACGTTCGCCTCGATGAACGACTCCGCCGCCACGGCGGCCGAGACGAGATCAGCCCGAAGTCTGCCGTAGAAGCAGATCACCTGCGCAAGCGTCGCGAAGTGCGTGCCGGGTCGTCAGCCCGCATTCGATGGCGCGACGGGGGCCCTCCGCGCACCCGGAGGACCCCCTCGAGATCGAGCGCGGCGTCCTACCAGCCGCAGGCTGACACGGAGGAGCAGCCGAGGTTCAAGGGACTGAAGCCGCAGCTCGGGAACGGATGGAACGGCGCGGGTCCGAAACCGTTCAAGTAGTACAGAGTGTAGATCGGATCGCCGAGATTGATGACGCCGTCGCTGTTTGCGTCGAGCGCAGTTCGGCAGGGCACCCCAGCACCGCAGAAGAGGTAAGTGAGCGTCTGGACAGCGTCCGCGATGTTCACGACACCGTCCGTGTTTGCATCGCCTCGAATGAACCGGCCCACCGCGTCGCACGCGTCGCCGACTCCGTCGCCATCGCCATCCTCTTGGCCCGGGTTGACCACGAAGGGGCAGTTGTCTGAATTGTCCGAGAATCCGTCGCCGTCGGAATCGGGCTCGGTCGTGACCTGTAGACGAAACGCTTTGACTATCAGGTCGGAACTACTTCCACTGTTCCGTCGAACACTGAGTTCCACCGCATTGAGCAAGCCCGGGTTGAGCCTCCAGTCTACCAAGCCCGTGATGTCGCCGAGCGTGTCTAGTTGCCAAACGCAGAGAGTCGGGCTGCTGGTGCAGTTTCTAGACAGGAACTGCTCTGGGGGCCTGCGATTTCGCGACGGTGGGGTCGGGCTTCCGGATCGCCTGTGATTGCGGTTCTCATTTGCACGGCCACGCGTGCACGCTTACACCGGACCAATCGAATCTACTCGACATGGCATCCACTCGAGGTGAGGTTCTCGACGCTGTCGCGGACGCGAGGGACGACCTGTTCCGTGGGCTCTCGTTGAAGCCACGGGATCTCGTCGGGACTTCAGGCGACCGCACTGCCTTGTCCCCCAGGCGTAACCTCAGAACGATCAACTCTTTGGCTGCTGCTGCCGTGGCCCCGACCTCAACCCCACACTCGGAGCACTCACCCTCTCGTCTTCTAGCGTCCACCGCCCGCGAAAGGGACACCACGGAAGAGCGGATCGCGAGGCACTTTGCCCCGTGGAACGACCCTTTCCGGCTCTCACCGAGCACAGCGCCCCGCTCACCCCCCTTGATCTCATATTGGCGTCGCATTAGTGTCGCATAGGCTCTGGTACCGTGTCCCAGAGCGACTGGGCGTCTGGCTAGCGCGAGCGGCTCACGAGGAGACCTCTGGTGATTCACAAGCGGTCCGTCAGCCGCGAGGTGCGCGATGCGGTCCGATCGGCTACACGGGTTCCTGTTGCCGAACGAGCCGACTACCTCCGAACCCGGTGTGGCGTCGACGACGACTCCTTTGCGATGCTCGACGGTCTTCTCGGCGGTGACTTGAGTGACGCGAACGTCGAGGAGTTTCTCGTCCTGTTCGCGGACGGCTCGGTCGACATCCCGGACTACGAAATGCTGCGCTGCATCGGTCAAGGGGGCTTTGGGCAGGTTTGGCTCGCCCGGAATCGACTCGCCCGTCATCTCTGTGCGCTCAAGGTGGTCGCAAGGGGCCAAGACGCCGAGTTGCAAGGAGTACGAGAGTTCATGAGATGCGGCCAGCAGTGCCCGAATCTCGTGCCGATCGAACACGTCGGCCAGGTCAGAGGGCGCCTCTACTACACCATGCCGCTCGCTGACTCGGCAGGAGTTGGTCCGGTGGTCACAGTCAGCGACTACGAGGCGCTCACGCTTGCGCTGTACCTCGAGCACAACGCGCCGTTACCCGACACTGACACGATCGGAATCGCACGTCAGCTGCTCAATGGTCTGCAGGTTATGCACCGCTTGGGTCGCGCGCACTGCGACCTGAAGCCGGCAAATGTCCTCAGGATTCGCTCGAACTGGTGCCTCGGTGACCACGGACTGGTGACGCGAGTCGCGCTGCACTCTCCCGTCGGAATGACGCCTGGATACTCTCCGCCAGACGGGCCAGCGGGTCGCGGTGGTGACCTCTACGCACTGGGAATGGTCCTCTACGAAGCACTATCTGGACACAGCGTGAGCACTCACGCTGAGTGGATCGCGCGGCAGAAGGCCATCTCCAGGAAGCGGATCGGCCTCAGCATGACCGATGTGGTCGCCCGTGCAACCCATCCTGAGGCCAGGCATCGCTATCGAACCGCAGCGGAGATGCTGGCTGATGTCGAGTCCGTGCTTCACCCGGACCCAAAGACTCAGCCGTCCAAGGATTCCGACCGGGAACGAACCACCGCGGCGATCCGGCGCAGGCCATGGAAGACGAGGATGCCCCGAGGCCCACTGTTTTGGACGATACTCTCACTGACAAGCGTCATGGGGGGCGTGTGGCTGTTCTACTCGGCTCGCACTTCCGATGGTTCCGGGAACATGGGGCTACCGAGCGACTTGATGGGAGTAGAGGGGGCGGAGAACGCCCAACTCGACGGACTCGCCCCGGGAAGTCGCCAGGCGCAGGTTCGACAGCTCGATGAAGCAAAACGACTAGGGCTCCCCCTCGAAGTGCGAAGTCGAAAGAGCGGTCTCGCCTTTCGCTTTATTCCGTCGGGCTCGTTCACTATGGGAAGCGACCGGGGCGAGCAAGATCGCATGATTGCTCAGCTGCGCAGAGATCATGGGCAAGCCCAGGACGGTACGGTCGCAACGATCACGCGCTTGATCCGGTCGGAAGAGCTGCATTCGGTCAGACTCCCGTCAGGAATGTACGTGGGGAAGTTCGAGATTTCCCGTGCCGAATGGGAGAATGTAATGGGGGCTCCACCGGAGGCTCTGTTCTTCCGGAATGCACCCAGCGACTCGCCGGTGGAAAGCGTGAGCTGGGAGGAGTGCCAGACCTTCCTGCGCCGCTTGGGCGAACTCGAAGGGGTCGCACCGGGAACCTACCGCCTTCTGACGGAGGAAGAGTGGGAGTACGCGTGCAGGGCGGGCACACGAACGGCGCTGTACAACGGCGACCTGCAGGTGGTCGGCGAGAACAACGTCGTGGGCTTGAGTCAGATCGCGTGGTACGGCGGTAATTCGTCGGCCACGTATGACGGCTGCTATGACAGCTCCGGTTGGAAAGAGATGGAACTCCCCCACGAGTGCGCTGGCGTGCAGGTTCGAGGAGGCAAGCGGCCCAATGCCTGGGGCCTCTACGACACGATTGGCAATGTCTGGGAGTGGTGCAGCGACGTCTTTACGTGGGACTACAAGGTCCCAGACCGCCGCAGACCGGTACCAGCGGGGGCTCACCGAGTCTACCGAGGCGGATGTTGGTCGAACGGCGTGTTCGATTGTCGGGCGGCGCATCGCTACGCGACCGACCCCAACAGCAGACACAACCACATCGGTCTGCGCGTCGCCAGAGTCCTTCCTACCAAGGCAAGGGACTAGACTCGGAGCCCGAGAGAAACTCGAACGGCGCGCACGATGCCGTGACGCGATCTGGGCTCCACATCGCGAGCCGGGCTAGGCCTGGGCCACGGTTCCGTGTGTACCGCGCGTTCAATGAAGCTGTTTCTTCGGACGGTCCACTCGAATGGGAACCCTGTCCGCGATCCACTTCATCCCGCTGTAGGTCCAGCTACCGAACGCTTGCCCTACGTTCTCGGCTAATTCAGTCAAGCTATAATCCAGGACGAGCCCCAATGGGACAACGCTCACGGCGCCGCTCACAATCGTTTTCGCCGCGAGGCCCATGTCGCGCTCCCACGATGCTTCTCGGCCGTGTAGCCGAATGTACTCTGCTCGATCTTGATCGGCCTGAGTGAGTTCGTCCAAAGCAAAAGCAAAGCCGACGACTGTCCCGACCCCACGCGCGCGAGCCTGCTCTCCAAGCAACGCGTCTAGCTTTCCCTTGGCCGTGGGAAGGTCGATTGCCTGTTGGTTCAAGAGTCGCTGTCTCAGATTCTTGAGCGTGACCAGTCGCTCGGGAGAGCCGCCACCGCCACGTATGTCTGCCTCAATCTCCAGAATCTGAGCCCAACGTAGTTTCATTTCGGTAAACTCGACCTTGTCCAGGCGAGATAGAGCATCCCGCACCCGCTTCTCTCCGACCTTCCCCGCGAGCTCTAGTGCGACGTCAGTTCCGATCTCGTGAAGCTCCTCGGCGATCTTGCGGTAGTCGTCGTCATCGATTCGGGGCTCAACCGCTCGCCCGTCATCCGGAACGTGATACTCACCGATCTCAGTTGGAGCATCCCTTGGAGAACGTGCGCTGTCCCCAAGGGCGGGGCCCGCCACAGGCGCAGGCGTTGCTGGGGCAACAGCTCCCTCAGTGTCGCCGGAGCTGGAGTCCTGCGGAAGTGCCGTGGGCGTAGGGCCGGCCACAGGCTCAGGCGTTGCGCTGGCAGCCGCTCTAGCGATCTCTTCGGAGCTCGAGTTCTGTGGCGGAGCCGGCGTAGGGCCCGCCGCGGGCGCGGGTGTCGCGGTGGCAACCGCTCCCTCAGCAGCGGCGGAACTGGAGTCGATTGGAGAGGCCGTCGCAACAACTTCTGGGAGGCCCACGACTGGGGCCCTGGTTGGACTCTGAGTCGGGATAGGTTCCGCAGTCGGCGAGCCTCCGACCATCACCGAGGACTGCCCTCCAACCAAGCGGGTCGCCAGCCCAGACCCGACACAGATCGAGACGTTTCCCTCCACCGCGATCGGCTGCTGCTCGACGAGCACCGCCGCAACGCCCTGGTCGATCGTCCCACCGTCGTGCGGAGTTGGTCCTGGCTCGATCTTCGAACAAGATTGTGAGTCGGTCAACCGCGCGACTTCCTTGCCCTCTACGACGACGGTTGCGGCACCAGACTTGACCTCGCCCTTGTGGTCGGTCTTGTCGCTGTTGCGAATGACCGGAGCGCCGTCGGGAGCGGAGACGCCAAAGTAGGTCTCTGCGATGCCCGGTAGTCCGGTCCCCGAGGACGCGGCCCCACCGCCGAACAACGCTCCCATCGCCTGCTCTTGCAGCTCCGCCTGCAGGATGCCCGCGAGTTCCTGGGCGTATTTGTGAGCGAGCTGTTCGCCTGCACTCGAGCTGTCGTCGATTCCCCAGACCTTGCTGAACAATGCGGCAGAACCCGCAGACAGAAGTTGCTCAACGCCCATGCTCGCCAAGGATTGCCCGGGGTTGGAAAGAATGCCGGCCAACGGGCCAGTGGTCGTCGGACTTTCGAGACTACCCCCAATCTTGATCAACGAACCCAGTAGGTCGCCTGCGGCGCCCTGGGCGAGCCCTTGGATGCCGCTGCGGAGCATCTGCAGTAGTTCCGATTTGCGGTGCCGCCGATCCGCGTTGCCCGAGTCCTCCGAGCTGCCGCCACCCCCTGGGTTCGATGCGAGGCCCGCCGCGGCGAGTTCCCCAACGCTCGGGCCAGGTGCCCTCGATTGCGGTACCTCGAGGCATTTCGCGGGAACGAAGCCCCCGAGCCCAAGATCCTCGGTCGACGGGTCCCGCACAGGACCGGTGCGAAACGGCACGGCGACAGAGCTACCGTCCGGGTCCGATAGGAGCACGTAGCGGCGCCCTCGCGAGTCTTCCCAGACTGCGACTGTGCTGTCCCGCGGTGGCGAAAGCTGACCATAGTCCCCGGTCGCGAGCGCTCGGTGAAGCTGCCGGTCACGCGCGTTCCTCTCGTGCTCGGGCTCGGGAGGAGCGAACTCGAGGCCGGCGAAGACAAGCGCGAGGTGGTCGTCTGATCTTTGGACTCGCAATCTAGGGTCAGGGTTCATAGCTTGCCTCACGTATTGATCTTTACCTTGGCACCTCTGACGACATTGTCACACTCTGCGACCGTCTCGACCTGCGACCCCACCATGCGGGCCACGACCCCGCCTGTGACGATATTGACCGCCCCGGTATTGGTCGACATCACCGCGCCGACTACGTTGGTGACGGGTGCTACCATGTTGGCGTTGACCGCGGCGGCGATGTTGATCACGGTGCCGCTCAGGGTGATGAATCCCGCCTGATTCATGTGCAGCGTCGATGCGCCGCACTGGAGCGTGATCGAGGTGCCCGCCCGCAGAGTCAAGGTAGAGCCCACGTCGATGAGCTTGTTCGCTCCTACGCTTTCCTGGGCGTTTGCCCCGATCTTGAGCGTCTCGTTGCTGCCGATCTCCGTCGTGCGATCGACCGCAATCGCACGGGTCTCGTTGTTGCCCACGCTGCAGGATCGATCGTTCTCGACGACTTCGTTCAAGTCGTACTGGGCGTGGATGTAGAACCCCTCTGCCCCGGGGGTGTCATTCATGGTGATCTCATTGCTGCCGCCTGACCCTCCGAGACTCTGGGACCGGATCGACATGCTGTTCTGGGCGGCGGGTAGCTCCTGGGGTGGCTTCTGGTCCCCGTTGTAGAGGCGGCCGTTCACAATGGGCCGGTCCGGGTCGCCCTCGAGGAACTCGACGACGACCTCCTGACCGACCCGGGGGATCGCGAGCCCGCCCCACCCGTTCCCAGCCCAGGGGTGGGTCACCCGGATCCAACACGAACTGGTCGCTTCCGACTTGCAGTGCCGGTCCCAGTGAAAGAGGACCTTCACACGGCCGTGCTGGTCGGTGCAGATCTCCTCGCCCTCTTTGCGTCCCGTGACGATCGCGGTCTGAGGGCCTTGGATCACCGGTCGCGGAGTCCTACGCGCGGGTCGGAACGGGCGCTCCCGGTCGATCGCGCGAAACGAGGTGCGGCAGATTGGGTCCGAGCGCTCGAGTTCACCCGAGGTCTCCAGGGCATCCGATACGAGCCGCGTTTGGGTCTCGATCACGAGCCATTCCTGGTTCTGATCGCGTCGCGGATAGTCGGTGAGGCGAAACGTGTGACCCGGCCGGAGTCCACGCACCCCCCCGGATCCACGGGCGACTTCACGCTCGGCATGAATCTCCTCGATGCGAAGCCGTGCGTATCGGTCGCCGTCTTCGTGTTTGTTGTAGTCGCCAGGCCATTCGTAGACGACCAAGCTCTCCGATCCGTTTGCCGGACGGTCCGCCGGGCGACGACGCGCCAGCAAGTCGCTCTTCGGCCTCTTGAAGTCGAAGTCTTCATGCTCGTAGGTCCCAGGGCGAAGGTCCGTCTCGATGCGCCAGTCGTCGATGACGTCAGAGACGACCAGATTCTCGGTCGGTGGGCGAAACCGGACCGATTCGTAGCCCGTCGATTCCTCGTGGGCCGAGCCGGCGTCTCCCAGGACCATGACATGGCGATCCGCGCGGTGCTCGAACCAGTAGGTGATACCCTCCTCTTCGAGCAAACGCGACAGGAACGCGAAGTCGCTCTCGCGGTACTGAACGCAGTAACTCCGCTGAGGATAGTCGTCCGTCAACCGGTCCTCGAGATCCGTGACGCCGGCGTTCCTCAGCACCTCCTTGACGACCTCCGGTGCAGTCAAGTCCTGGAAAATGCGGCAGTCACGATTGCGGTCGAGAATCGCGATTTCTGGCTCCACCACCGCCTCGTAGCGCGCGTAGTTCCCGCGATACCCCAGGAAGGTGAAACGTGTGATTCGCCCGTGAAACCACCGCTGCTCATCGCTGGCAACCAACAGCCAAGCCGCGAGCGTCTCGCCGATCATTTCGTCGAGGGCAACATCGGGATCCTCGCTCGCCAGCTCTACCACGAATCGAAACGGCCGACTCAGTTCCTCCCTCGCCGTCAGCTCGAGGAGCACGAAGTCGTCGGCCCTACGAGAAAGCACCACCCCCAACTCGCGTGTGTTCATCGCGACGTTCAACGAGGACCTCGCTTTCGGGAAAGCCGAGTCCGGAGCGCCGCGCTCGCCGCTGCACTCCCCAGCGGGTCCGGAGAAGACGCTCCGACGGACGCCCGGCGGTGCCTTCCACAACCCGTACGAACTCGGAACCACACGAGAGAGAGTGCGGTGGCAGGTCGCGACGCGTTCGGTTTCGGGAATCCGGAGTCCCGGCGGTGCTTGGCTGAGGTGGTGAGCTGCCGCAGCGGGCCGCCCCAGCACCCTGCAGCGTTACCGTGCTAGATTGTCGTCTCGTGGAAGGCAGCAATCGGGGGAAGGAGTGGACCTAGCACCTAGCCAGTCAAGAGACAGTTCCCGACGTGGATCAACGTGACCGCGGCAACTGCGTGCTGGAGGCCAGGCGAAGTAACGCGAGAGATTCTCGCGTCCGGCAGCTGCTGCACTGCCTTCCTATTCACAGCGAGTCGCCGAGTCGGCGCTGACCTGGGTCGTCGGTGTACGTGCGCCGCCGACGGGCAATCCGGGCTCCTACGGGGTCCGTGCGCAAGCCATGAACGCCGCCCAGAATGAGGGGAAGTGAATGTGAGCCGCTCATCGCACCGCTCCGAGGCAAGCTCAAAGCATGCTCGTTGCTTCACTATCGTCCCCGCAGTGACCGAAGGCCCGGGCCTCAACCGAGAATGTGAACCGTGTTTCGAGTTGGTCGCAAGCAGTGGCGGCGCAGTTGTCAGTCCGGGATACACTCAAGACCCTGGATCCGCCGACCTTCTACCTCTCTTCAACAATCCCTCTGGAGGATCCGATGCGGGAGTCTCTTGACCTTGCGCGCATCCGATTGACCGTCTCAGCCCTGTGTCTCGCTGTTTTCATTGAGGGCTGCGGGGGCTCGAGTGACCCACTGCTCGCGGTTCCAAGCTCCGTACCCTCTCCGCCGGTAACAGGTGCGGTCGTCTCCAAACCCGCCAGCAGCCTCTATCTCGAAGAGACGGCCGCGGCGTTCTTTGTCGAACTATCCCGCTCCGAACTCTTCACCTTCGAGTCCTACTGTGGTTTGCGATTCGTCCCTTGGCGTCACGTCAGCAGGGCCGGGGGCGACGCGAAGATCCGCATGGCCCTTGGGTACGGCACCGGGTTCTCCCGGGAGGTCCACGAGTCGATCGTGAAGGCGGGCGGTGAGGTGCCGGACGCGAGCCTCGTGTTCTTCGGCATGATGAATCGGTTCGAGGAAAACACGTACTTCCAGCTCTCCGCGCATCAAGCCCGCGACCTGATCGCCTTCATCGAAGACTTCGAAAAGATCGAACTCAAGACGTGGCCAGACCACGTCGTGACGCGCTTCGTCGAAGGCCATTGGGGCGACCTCCGCGTTCGCAAGACCGATACCGGCATGTTCGTGAGCGTTCCCAGCTCCGGCTGGGAGCCCTTGCCGACGAACCGCTTCAAGGGCGCTCTCCGAAAGGCACTGGCCGACCTGGAGCGGCTCGAGGCGGGCGATCCCTCCGCTGCCTGGTAGCGTCCCGTCGCCAGCTCCGCGGCCCCCTCCCGACCACCGTCCCTGCCTCTACCGCTCCCCAGAAATCCCCAAGATCTTCGGGTCTGAGAGCCCCGCCTGGGTCTCTTCTTTCTCGATTGAAAACGGAGTTAGCGCACAGGCACGGCGAGACGCTCCGAGCGTCCGACAGAGGGAGATGTCCATGTCCGTTCACACCAGCACCCAGATTCGCCCGGGATTCGAGGGCGCGCGGCGGCTCGCCCTCGTCGCGTTGGTGATCGCCGGTCCGGCATGCACCGCCAGTCCGGCGCTGGCCCACGATCGGGCTACCCCATTGGCCGCAACCGACACCCTCCAGGCTACCCCCGAGCGAGTCCTGGCAGACCTCGCCTCGACACTCTGGGCCGAGTGGGCCGCGGCACGTCCGCAGAACAAGAGGGTGGCTCTGTTTCCACCGCTTCGCAACTACAAGCGTGAACTACGAACCCAAGCGGCGAGCGATCGAATCGTCGAGTGCCTCACGCGTCCAGAGCACCGGCCGGCGGAGTTGACCGACGGCGACCTCTGGCACAGCGATGCTCTCGTCCGTCGACTCGAAACCGAGCACTGGCCGTTGAGCTACTATCGAGACGAAAAGTCCGCGCGAATGATCGCCGAAGACCTCGACGTGGGGTGCGTCGTCTCCGGAAGCATCTCGTCCCCCCGTCCCGACGTCATCCGGATCGAGCTCGTTGGACAGTGGCCGGGAGCCAGCAAGGATTCCGTGGCGAAGGGCTTCGTCATCGTGAAAGAGCTGGAGAACGATCGTTCCCGCTTCATGCGGCGGTTGCTCGATGACTTCTCCCGCCCCTCGACGAACCAGTGGGCCGACGAGTCCAAGCAACAACTGGAACCCGAGTTCTTGGCCGAACTCTTCTGCCGCCGCATTCGGTCCATCGGCGAGGGATTTCTTGCGGACGCGACGGTCCCGGTCCGGGACGCCGGTTCGAAGAGTCAATCGACCCTCGCCCTACTCCCGGTGCAACTGGACGACGGTTCGTACGCTCCGACGCAACTGGCCGACTCGATCGAGTCCGCCTTGCTACCTTTGATCGCTGTAGCTCCAGCGGAATTTCAGAGGCGGCTGACCGCACCGAAGATCAACCGAAGCGTACACTTCTACGAGCAAGAACCCATCGAGCGTCGAGTCCTTTCGTCGCTTGACATCGACGGAGTACTGCGATGTCGATACCGGTTGCGGCCCGAGTCCCGCGACCTCCTGTTGACGCTCGGCTACGAGACGTCCAGCTCCGGAGCTTTTGAAGAGAGGGGGTATCAACTCGCTGATCCTCGGATCGTGGAGTTCTTGAGCACCCGCCACGCTCGTCCGAGTTCGCACCCGTACGACTCGCCCGACATAGACCCGGAACAGGAACTCGTCCTCGCGTTCCTGTTCCTGATCGAGGAGCTCACGTCTGAGCCTGCGGTTCGAGACGTCATGAAACCTGAACAAGGCGCGCCGCCCATGGTCGCCCTCGTTCGGATCTCCTCACCCGAGGACTCTCGGTCGCTCGAGAACTGGGGGCGAGACGTCCTCGCGTTGCAGCGAGCCCGCGATGAGCTCACCCAGGCGGGTCGACGTGAGGGCTTGACCGACAAGCAAGTACTCGCGAGCCGATCCGTCCAGATTCACGAGACGCGGTACGCGTCTTGGGACGAGGCCAACGACAAGCTGAGCTTTCGAGCTGTGTCACCCCGGGTGCGCCTCGAGAACGCTCTGACCGAACAGCTGCACGCGCGCATGAGCGAGAGCGGGATTCTTGGAGGTTGCCTGCAAGAGCTTCCCGTCAACTACCTGAGGGTCCTCGACGCACAGGAGAAGCTCGGAGCAGATGTCGCCGCTCTGGACCACTCCTTTCCTGGCGCGCAGTTCTGGGTGGTTCCGACGATGCAGCTCTCCGACTCCGGCATCTTGGTCACCGTCAAGCTCACTAACAGCCGCAGTCGAGACATCGCAGGACCGACGAGGACAGACCGGTTGCCGCGGGCTGTGGCCCGGGCGTTCCTATCGCCTCGGTAGCCGAGCACGCAGCGTCAAACACTCACTTTCAAGTCACGCTCGCCCCGCGCGGAGAGCGTGGAGGTCAAGTTCGTCGGGTTTCAGCCAGCCTAGAAAGGGCTCTTCATGAACGCTAACAAACGATCTGGTCGGTTTGTCGGTCGGATTGCCGGTCGCGCCGCGCTTTTGCTACTTGCCTACCCTCTACTTTCGGGGTGCGTCGTGTATCCCCGCCCGATTCCTATGAAGATCCCGGAGGTCATCGGCGTTGCGAGAGACGCAAGTAGAGAACTGGGACAGAAAGTGAGTGAAGAGTACGAAGAGTCCGCGCTCAACGTCGTGCTCATTGTGAAGCTGGCCGATGCGATTGTACCCCTCCATGCGTTCGAGGCCCCAGATGTGGTCAAGACAATGATGCCGGACTACAAGGCAACGTTTCTCGAGCGCCAACTCAAGGAGCTCGCGAGCCGGCTGCAGGCGGGAGAGAGATCGTTCCGCGCCGGGGTCGAGCAAGTTCTTCGGGACCAAGGGCAAGACGTTTCTTGGCGTGTGGTCCCCGGAGCCACGTGGGAGGCGATAGCGAAGAAGATCGTTGTCGATGGCGGTGCTCTCGACGTGCTCGACGAGGAACACCAGAGAGAGATCGCTGAGTACCTCAGAACAAACACCGAGCAGATCGACGGGTTCGTTCAGGTTGCAGTGTCGTCGGCCCTCGAAGGCGAAGAGGGCGTCAACTTGACCATCCAGTGCACGTATCTCAGCATCGCCAAGGATGGAAATCCAGCCGTCCTTGCGGTGAGTTCACTGCGTGACCAGCAATTGGAGGTGCCGAAGCTCTGGCCGCCGCTTCACGTGTGGAACTGGATCGTTGCTCTCGTTGGGCAGAAGCCGCGTGCAACGCCGACCTAGGGCCGATCGCAGAGTCTTGATCTTGAGGGCTACACGGTACGACAGAGCCGCTGACTCTTCGGAGTGAGGAATCCCATGAACGAGCCGACCGAACCCGTTGCCGAGACCCTGTCGGATGGCTCGTTGGCTTTCCTGAATCGGCCGGGAGAGCCCGCTCACCCCCTCGCGATCGGTGGCATGGAGATCAAGTGTGAGCTGGGCAGGGGTGGCATGGCAGTAGTGTATCGGGCTCGAGATCCGCACCTTGGCAGAGACGTCGCGCTCAAAGTGAGCACGGACTCTCATGCGACCACGCGTGCGCGGTTCCTCCGAGAACTCCGCGTGGCCGGCATGCTGCAACATTCCAACATCGTGCCTGCGTTTAGCGCTGACTCGACCGCGACCCCCCCGTACCTGGTGATGCAGTTGATCGACGGCGTAAGCCTGCGCGACCGACTCCGGAAGGGCTCTCCCCTAGATCTTCATGAGGCAGTGGACGTTGTGAAAGATGTGTGTGCGGCCCTGACGTGCGCCCATGCGCAGGGTGTGATCCATCGCGATGTCACCCCTGGGAACATCCTTCTCGGCAAGGACCGGGTGTACTTGGCGGACTTCGGCATCGCGTCGATCGCGGACTCCGACGACGATCTCACCCAGGGTGACATGCCGCGCACACCGAGGTACTGTAGTCCCGAGCACGAGAAGGCTCCGAAGGCGGTCGAGCGCCGGTCAGACTTGTACTCACTGGGTGTGGTTGCCTATGAGATGGTGGTCGGGGAGCTACCGCCTCCAGCTCGCGTTCCGGGGGACGCCTTCCTGCAGCGGGCAAGGTGTACGTTCCCGCGGGCTGGTTCCGCGCAACGCAAGCTCGAGGCGAGCCTCTTCCAGTTCTTCGTGAAGGCTCTGGCGACCGCACCGGATGATCGATTCTCCACCGCGGGTGAGTTCGCTGACCAGTTCGCGGCTGCCGTGACCGGGGTCGGACGAGATCCCTGTACACCGCGCAAGCGCCTGGCACAGCCGATCGTGCTGGCGGCGACGGCTTCCACAGTCCTGGTTGCCGTTCTGTTCGCGCTCCTCAGCGTACACCACCTGCCCGATTCGCTCCGGGCGTCAGCGAAACCGCCAGGGCAGAAGTACCCCGCCTCTTCTGGAGAGCCGCCCGAACCCATAGCCCTGGCCACTCGCCTCGTGGCGGAGCACGGGCGTCAGGACCCACCACCCGTAGCCGTCGGCGTGCAGTTGGGCATCGAAGACCGTTTCCAGCGAACCGGCGTGCTGGACGCCGCGCGAGAGGAGACTCCGACACTGCTGTCCCAGCTCGCAGCTCGCGTGCCGGACATCGCAGTGCCTACGGCGATCGCGTCCGGGGACCTCGAGCCGTTCGATCTTGTCGTGCGAATCGGATACGAGCCCACGGATGCAGTCGTCGAAAGCGAGGGCCTCGGGGGAGCGCGACGCTTCCGGGCTCGAGCAACGCTGAAGCTCGAAGTCATGCGCACCGACACGGGCGCCTCGCGACAGACGTCGGTCACCGAGACTGCCAGTCGCGCGACCGAGGACCCCGCCGAGGGTCTTCCCGACGCCGTACGCGCGGCGTTTCGCTCCGCGATCGAGCCGTTGTCCGATCACGTGCTCGCGCTCAAGAACGAGATCGCTGCAGGTGGACGAGTTCTTCGGTTCGGCGTCCTCCGCGGTGAACTGTCGAGCGAACTGTTCTCGTGGCTTCCACGGTTTCTTTCTCGCCTCGAGATCGAACTCGGTGGCGACGGACGTTCGCTTCAAGCACTTCGGAGCGGCATGGCAGAGACGTCAACAGCCGGAAAGCCGTTCATCGACCTTCGCCTCCCGAAGAGTCAGGCCAAGGTCGATCTGCCCGTGGGCTTTCACGGCGAGTATCGGATTTGGCAGATGCAGGTGAGTCGACGGGGAAACCTCGACCCAGTTCTACGATCGGCGATCCGCGCCTTCTATGACCGGGTTCGCGGGGACGCCCCCCCGGTCCACCTTCATGCGGTAGAGGCCGAGGGTCTGACACTCTACGTCGTGGGCGAGCAGGGTGGCGAAGTGACTTCGACACACCCAGAGGGAAACCCCGCGCCAGGGGAGCGCCACTCGTGGGCGGAACTCGTGGCGGAGTACGACGAGTCCATCTTCCTCCTCGTGGCGTTGTGGCCACCCGACGAGCTACCGCCCGAGATCGTCCCCAGGGTGCCGGCAGACTTCGTCGTTTCTGGAGGCATCGGCACGGGTTGGTGCCTCGATTCGAACGGACTGCTCGCTACGAATGCCCACGTCGCGGAAATGTTTCGGAATCGAAGGGGAGTCGCCATCCAGAACAAGACCGGAAAGAAGTTCGCGGTCCGCGACTTTACCCTACACGAGGAGTACGACCCGGAACGCCGCCCCGCCCTCAACCCCGACGTCGCCCTCATCCGAATCGATGGCCGTGGGGAAACCTTCAAACCCATTCCGCTGGCCTCGCCGACTGACCTCGCCGTTGGGGACGCACTGATGACGCTCGGCTTCCCGGGCGAGCTGTGGTTCGAGTACGCCGACCGGAGCCTGCCATGGGTGAACGCCGCGGGTGAGCTGGACCCAGTGTATCTGTTTCGCGTCAGCCTAGATGCTCCCGCACCGGGCGTGCTGTGCACATTCCGCGAGTCGTTTGTGAGTGGTTTCCGGGATCGAGATGGCGCGGCAGGAACGAACCCAGAAGCGAGCTGTTTCGTTCAGTGTAGTTGGACAGGGAGCGGCGGGACCTCTGGTTCGCCGATGATCGACCGACAAGGAAAGGTTGCGGTGATTCACAACTCCGCCAACAAGGAGGTCGGGTCTCATATCTGCTACGGGAACCGTGTCGACATCCTCGCCGATTTCTGGCGGCGCGTTGGGTGGTGAGTGCATACCGTCCGGGTTCGGCCTCGCGGTTAGATCGTCTCAGGAACTCGACCGGAACCAGGCTTCTCCAGCCACTCGGTGGTTTGCCTTTGAATCGCCACTGGGTCACTTGTCGAGAGGGGTCATCATGAAATCGCTCGCAGGTTATGGCCGGCTTGCCGTTTGCACGACGCTGGCGGCTCTGATCCCTCCCCTGTTGTTCGGCTGCGTCGCCCATCCGCGGCCTCTATCGCTCAGCGTTGAAGATCTTACTTCACTAGCGTCGCGCGCGGGCCGAGAAGTTGCACAGAAGACGAAGGCAATGTGTGGTCCGTCGAAGTGACAATGGCCGAGGTGTGACCAAGGTTGCCGGTCGAGTTACCTCCGAGGCAACACGCGGAGTGAAGTCTGGCCCCGGGACTTGACCGGGATCGGCGTTTGATCTCGAGCACACCGCCGCGGTACCCCGCGCTCGGTCTCACGTCCCCACGCACCGCCGCGCCCGAAGCTCGCCCGAGCCGGCACCGTGGCCATCGCTTATCTTTGCAGGAGCGGGGATCGCATGAAGCGGCGCGAGTTCGCCGAGCAACAGTCCCCCGTTCGCCAGACCCGTTGACGAACCAAGGTGCATCGGCAACGCTATTCAGCGCACGGTGGGCGTATCCCAAGCAGTGTATCCAGCGGCAGGCAGGGTCTCTCCGACCGCGTAGATCAGTCACCCTCGCTTGCCTGACAACCCGCGCCTCGAGGACGGTGCGACCTTGCCACCCTCGGAACGTCCCGAAGAGAACTGCGTGGGGACCCTCCTCGGCCGGGCCCTGGCACTGCCGTTTGAGGAGCGGGCGGCGTTCCTCGATCGCGAGTGTGAGGGGAAGGCAGTACTCCGTGCAGAAGTCGAGGCGCGGCTGGAGTCGGCTGCGGCCTCGGCGGGCATGTTCGAGGAGCGCGGCGAGATCGTCGAGACCGGGGAGTTGGCTGGGCCGGATGCGGATGCGTCCTCGGGACCGGTTGCTCATCTCGGAGTCCACAGCCAGCGACGGGTCCCGGGCCCCACCTTGATTGGCCCCTACCGGGTACTCGAGTACCTGGACAAAGGCGGCTTCGGCGACGTCTACTTCTGCCAAGACCCGCGGCCGCCCCGGACCAAGCTCGCTGTGAAGGTGCTCCGCAAGGGGCTGGACACCAAAGAAGTGCTCGCCCGCTTCGAGGCGGAGCAGAACGCGCTGCGCCTCATGAGCCACCCCGCCATCGTGAAGGTGTTCGAGAGCGGCGAGACCGACACCGGTCAGCCCTACTTCGCGATGGAGTACGTAGACGGGAAACCGATCACAGCGTTCTGCTCCGCTGAGCGGTTGTCGTTGCGGAACCGGCTGCAGCTGTTCGTGGACGTGTGCAAGGCGGTACAGCACGCGCACTCGAAGGCATGTATCCACCGGGATCTGAAACCTGGGAACATCCTGGTCACGCGGATCGACGGCAAGCCTGCGCCCAAGATCATCGACTTCGGCCTGGTGAAGGCGATCTCTCAGCCGCTGACCGACCGTACCCTCCACACGTCCCGCCGCCAGGTGATGGGCACCTGGGAGTACATGAGCCCCGAACAAGCGCGGAGCGGCGGCACTGACGTGGACACCCTGACGGACGTCTATGCGCTCGGGGCCATTCTCTACGAACTGTGCTGCGGGGAGCTGGCCTTTCCTGGCCTGCGTGACCGGCCGGACTCCGAGATCCTGAGAACCGTCGCCGAGGTTGATCCGCCCCGGCCGAGTCGGCGCTTCGCAGCCCTGGCCGAGGCGCAGGCGCGACAGCGCGCAGATGAGTTGCGGACCGACCGCCCGACGCTGCTGCGAAAGCTCCGCAAGGAGCTGGACTGGATCGTGTTCAAGGCGATGCGGAAGCAGCGAGGGGAGCGCTACGAAAGTCCTCTCGCCTTGGCTGCTGACGTGCAGTGCTACCTCGATGGCACGGCTGTGCACGCCCGTCCGGCGAGCACGAGTTACCAGGTCCAGAAGTTCGTGCGAAAGCACCAGGCGCTCGTGACGGGGACCCTGCTGGTGATCCTAGCCCTCACGACCGGGCTCGGTTGGGCGGTGCTGGAACGACATCGGGCCGAGCAGGAGAAAACAAGGGCCGTGTTGGCGCAAGCGCAGGCCGAGCGCGACCGGGAAGCGGCTGTGGCGGCACGGAACGAGGCGGAAGAGCAGCGGATGACTATCGCGGCCCAGCGAGACGAAATCCAACAATGGGCGGACCCCCAACTGCTCCTCGGTGCGAAGGCGGCGGCCGACGGGGTTTACTCGATGGCGAACCTCAAAGATCAGGCCCGAGCGCTCCGCAGCTGGCTAGGTGAGTATGGCTACCCGCTGGAGGACCGGCTGCCGATCCACCGGGCCTCCCTCGTGCGCCTACGCGCACGGGCGGATTCGCATGACGGTCGCGGGGACCAGGAAAGCTGGCGATTCTTGGACGCCAAGGAGCAGACTCAGCATGACCGCTTGGCCCAGCTCGTGGCGGGCTTCGAGCGATTCCTCGATCCGGACCCTCAAAAGGGGACGCTCTCGAGCGTCGAAGCACGGTTGAAACGAGCGGAGAAGATGGCCGAGAGTTGGACCCACCGTTGGCGAGATGCCATCGCCGAGATCCGACAACTCGAGGTCTACGACGGCCTTGAGTTGACGCCCCAGGCTGGACTCGTGCCTCTCCGAAGAAACCGACAGGGCCTGTGGGAGTTCTGGCACGTGGAAACCGGGGAAGAGCCGCAAGCCAACCCTGACGCGGATGGGCTCAACGAATGGACCCTCACCGAGGCTACGGGCGTCGTCCTGGTCCTGATTCCTGGCGGGTCCTTCTGGATGGGTGCTCAGGCACATGATCCCATGGGGCACAACTACGACCCGGAGGACAACCAGTTCGGCTACGCGATGTCCGGCACATCGAACAATGGTCTCAATCTTGTCTACTACGAGTCGCCGGTCACGGTCACCCTTGACTCCTACTTCGCGTCGAAGTACGAGCTGACGCAGGCGCAATGGAAGCGAATGACGGGTGAAGATCCGAGCGCTTTCGAGAGCGAGAACAAGCCGCTGAACCCGGTGGAATCAGTCAGTTGGGAGGACTGCGTGCGCTGCCTGGGACAGGCACGGTTTGAACTGGAACTCCCGACGGAGGCGCAGTGGGAGCGAGCCGCGCGCGGTATGACCGAATGGCCGTACTGGTGTGGCAGCTCCGCGGAGTCAATCGCGCAAGTACAAGCCGGGAGGATCAGCTTTTCGCCCGGCGACTGGGTTGACGGCATGAGTGCGATCGGCAGCTACCGAGCGAATCCATTTGGGCTCCACGACACGATCGGCAACGTTTGGGAGTGGTGTCGTGACGGCGACGGAGATCGCTACCTTCGAGGTTGCCGCGGAGGCAGCTTCTTGGACCAAGCCCCAATCGCAAACAGTGCGTGCCGTCGCTTTGAATTGCGCGATTGCAGCTACACCGATCTCGGCGTACGCCCTGCCAGGGCTATCCGCTAAACTCCTTGATCTGTCATCGCTCTGATGTCGGTCTCAGCGATACCGGAACCGAAACACACGCTGTCTGCGCTCAATTCGGGCGTGGACTTCTCCAAGAGACCGCCCTACCGCGGGTCGAGCCACGTCTGGACCTTGGTACCCAGGCCAAGGCGACCGTCGAGCCAAGAGGCTCGAATGCAAGCCACCCGCGTCAATCCGCGGGTGCGGAACGGCCCGACTTTCCCAAACGGCCCCCTGAAACCCCTGGCGTCCCCTACCGCGTGACGCGCCCTCCGTTCGCGGCTCAGAGTTTGGCGCCCGGCGACGCGAATCGATGAAACGTCGTCGACCGGAGCCCTTGCTGGTGCCGGGGTCTGAAGTACCATGCGAGGGGCGCTGCCGGTGTCCATCGTGCAGCAGGATCATTGTGACCGGGCAAGAAGCAACTGTGTTACCGCCGGAGTAGGGAGTATGGGCGATCCACGTCTCGAGAGAGTCAGCGCGCTGGTTGGCGCGGCCCGCTTGCTCCCGGCCGAGGCTCGAGAACCGTTCGTGCGCATAGCGTGCGGCGACGAGCCTCCGCTGATCGCCGCGATTCTCGAGCAGCTTGACGCAGACAGCGCGGCCCCGACCCGAGACACGACCGGCGACACCCTACAAACGTGCGGACTTCCCTCCCCGGCCCCGGTTCCCTCCGCCGAGCCTATCGCCACCCCAAGCATCTCGGTTGATTCCCACGCCTTCTTCCGCTCCGAAGCCAGTGGAGGCGTCGACGGGTCCATTGGTCGTTATCGGATCATCGAGGTCCTCGGGGAAGGTGGTCAGGGCGTGGTCTATCGCGCCCATGATCGTGAAGGACGCAGAGAAGTTGCGCTCAAAGTGATCAAACCTGGGATGGACACGAAGCAAGTTCTAGCTCGTTTCGACGCCGAGAAGAACGCTCTGTCGATGATGGACCACCCGAACATCGCGCGGGTGTACGACTCCGGGCAGACCGCAGAAGGGCGTCCTTACTTTGTGCTCGAGTACGTGGCGGGCACACCACTCACCGAGTACTGCAAGCGAGAGCAACTGGCGCTCAACGCCCGTCTCGAGTTGTTTCAGGCGATCTGCGACGGCGTGCAGCATGCCCACATGAAGTCAGTTGTGCACCGCGATCTCAAGCCGAGCAACATCGTGGTGACGCGGGTGGACGGGAAGCCCGTGCCCAAGATCATCGACTTCGGGCTCGCGAAAGCGCTAGGCCCGCGCCTCAGCGACCTGACCGTGGTCAGCCTGCACCGGCAAGTGCTCGGGACCCTCGACTACATGAGCCCTGAACAAGCCGGCAGCGGTGGGACGAGCGTTGACACGCGGACTGACGTCTACGCCCTCGGGGTCATCTTGTACGAGCTACTCGTGGACCGACGGCCCTTCGACCTTCGAAGCCAGGCTGAGGACGAGGCCTACCGCATCATCCGGGAGCAGGATCCGCTGCGGCCAAGCTCACAACTCTCGCGCTTGACCGACGAAGAGAACGTGCGCCTCGCCGAAGACCGGCGCCTCGACGTCGGACGTCTTCGATCTTGCCTTGCGCGGGAGCTGGACTGGATCGTGCTCAAGGCGCTGGACAAGCAACGCGACCGGCGGTACTCGACCCCCCTCGAACTCGCAGCTGACATCGCACGCCACCTCAGTGGCAGTGAGCCGGTCATCGCACGGCCCCCTAGCGCGGTGTACCGATTCAGGAAGTTCTCACGCAAGTACCGCGGGGCTTTGGCGTCGACTGGACTCGTGTTCGCGGCGCTCGTGGCGGGACTGAGCTGGGTCTGGGTGGAGCGAGGACGGGCGGTTGAGGAACGCGAGCGGGCCGACGCTGCCCGCCAAGAGCTGTTGGGACTCGCCGACGAGAGACGCCTGCGTGAGGCGCGCAGAGAGGCAGATGCGCTGTGGCCCTTGGTACCCGGGGTGCGGCCCCAACTGGAGCGCTGGCTCAAGCGGGTGCCCGCCGTGTTGGCTCGGCGCAGCGAACATGAACAGATCCTGGCGACGCTTCGACAACGCGCAACTGCATGGACTCCGGACGAGCAACAGAACGACCGCTCGACACACCCACAACTCCAGGAGCTCGAGACCGCGCGCGAGGAGCTTTCGCGGCTGTTGGGTGGCGGCAAGGCTCCGTCTGGCTCCATGGGCGTCCCCGAGTTACACGAGGAGCAGGAAACGGCGGATCTGAGGACCAAGCGACTCGGGTTGACCCAGAGGATCCGCGATCTGGAGGCGGTTGTTTCGGAGCGTCGAACCTATACCTTCAGGAACGAGCTGGGCGAGCAAGACGAGGACATGCAGTGGCAGCACGACACGCGCGCGGAACTCGTGAGTGCGCTGCGGCAGTTTGCGGAAGGCGATCGATTCACCGGCGGCGTCCCGAGCGTTCAGTGGCGGCTTGCCGAGATCAACCGCCTCGAGCATGAGAGCTTGAAATCGGACGCGGCGAAAGCACGGTGGGCGGAGTGTATTGGCGACATCGCAGCGGACGCTGAGATCTATCGCAACCTCGAGCTACTCCCGCAGTACGGCCTGCTACCTCTCGAGCGAAACGCGAGGACACGGCTTTGGGAGTTCGTCCACCTCGCGACGGGCGTAGAGCCACAGCCCCACCCGGAGTGGAGACCCTCGGAGGCACAACAGGTCGTGACCGAGCACTTCAGTCGCTGGAGAATCACGGGCGAGACCGGCGTCATCCTGGTGCTGATTCCCACCGGAAGGTTCTTGATGGGGGCAAAGCAACCCTCCTTGGAGGTCGAGTTCGAAGACGCAGCGCTCCGCGTTACGAGAGTCCCAGCCGGTTCCGTCGGGGCGCTCTTGGGCCTCAACCTTGGGGACGTTGTCCAACGCGTGAACGAGGCCGATGTCGCGACAGTCGCTGACCTCCAAGATGCGATGCGACTGTTGGTGTCGGGCAGTTCGCTGCAAGTCACGGTCGAGCGAACGAGTCGAACTCGCAGGATGCCTCCCCGCGAGCAACTGGGACGCAGGGGCCGAAAGCGACGAGTCCCCGGTCGCGGCAGTTGAGCTGGAACCGTTCTTCGCGTCCAAGTACGAGCTGACGCAAGCGCAGTGGCTGAGGATCACGGGCCAACGACCGAGCCAGTACCCGTACTCAGCGTGCAGTCCGGTGGAAGGGGTGAGCTGGGAGGACGCAGCGAGGTGGCTCGAGCGAATTGGCCTCACGCTTCCGACCGAGGCGCAGTGGGAACGTGCTGCCCGAGCTGAGACACTCGTCGCGTCTGAGCCCCGGTCGGCCGATCGCGCTCACTCTCCATGGTGGTGTGGAGCCACGTCGAACTCGATTGGCGACCGCGCCGCCGGCAATCTCGCGGATACCCGGTCGCGTCGGTTGCGGCCTGAAACGGAGTGGCACTACGAGTCGTGGGAGGACGAGTGGATCCATCACGCGCCCGTCGGGAGCTTCCGCGCAAACCAGTTCGGCTTGCATGACACGATTGGGAACGTTTGGGAGTTCTGCGTCGATCAGTATCACTCAGCTGGCGTGCGAGAAGGAGTCAGAGCATCTCGCGACGGCGCGAAGCAGCTCGGTGACCTCCGGTCCCCAGTGATTCGTGGCGGTGGTTTCAATCTCGGGGCCGCGGCTTGCCGCTCTGCCAACCGGCACGAGATTCCCCCGAACTTCGTTGGTAGCGTTGTCGGCGTCCGCCCGGCCCGCACGCTCTCAGTCGACTAGACTTAGGAGTCGCCCAAGACTAACTTCGACACCTTGCTCGTCGCTTCGGGCCATCTTCGACCGATCCGAAAAACTCGAAATCCTCATCTAAGGCTACGCCTCCGGTTTCGAGCTTTCCGGATCGGCCGAATCTGACCCAAATCGGCGGCAAGATTGTCGAAGTTGTTCTTGGGCGACTCCTTAGGACTTGGACTTGGACGAGAACTCGACCCAGTCGTTCGCCATCCGTCGACCTGGCGGGACCTCGACAGCCCACGATCCAATACAGGTAGCGAGACGGGGGCCCTCCGCGCACCCGGAGGACCCCCTCGAGATCGAGCGCCGCGTCCTACCAGCCGCAGGCTGGCACCGAGGAGCAGCCCAGGTTCAAGGGGCTGAAGCCACAGCTCGGGAACGGATGGAACGGCGCGGGGCCGAGCCCGTTCAAGTAGTACAGAGTGTAGATTGGGTCGACGAGATTGATGACGCCATCGCCGTTTGCATCCAGCGCAGTTCGACAGGGCACGCCAGCGCCGGAGAAAAGATAGTTGAGCGTCTGTACAGCGTCGGCGATGTTCACGACGCCGTCCGTGTTTGCATCGCCTCGAATGAAGCGACCCACCCCGTCGCACGCATCGCCGACCCCGTCGCCGTCGCCGTCCTCCTGGCCCGGGTTGAACACGAAGGGACAGTTGTCGTTGCCAAAGAACCCATCGCCGTCCGGATCGGTATCACAGTTGTCGCCCACACCATCGCCGTCGAGGTCTTCTTGCCCCGGGTTGAAGCTGAACGGGCAGTTGTCACAGGCATCTTGCCGGCCGTCGCCGTCCGAATCGGCTTGGTTCGGGTTGAAGTTGACCTGGCAGCCGTCACAGGCGTCGCCGACGCCGTCGCCGTCGGCGTCTGCTTGATTCGGGTTGAACATGACCGGACAGTTGTCACAGGCGTCCTGGCGCCCGTCGCCGTCCGAGTCCGCCTGGTCCGGGTTGGAGTTGACCTGGCAACCGTCACAGGCGTCGCCTACGCCGTCGCCGTCGGCGTCCGCCTGATTCGGGTTGAAGGTGACCGGACAGTTGTCACAGAAGTCTTGGCGGCCGTCGCCGTCAAAGTCCGCTTGATTCGGGTTGAAGGTAACCGGGCAGCCGTCGCAGGCATCGCCGACACCGTCGCCGTCGGCGTCTGCCTGATTCGGGTTGAAGGTAACCGGGCAGTTGTCCCAGACGTCTTGAACCCCATCGCCATCGCTATCGGGCTCGGTCGTGATCTGTAGCCGGAAGGCCTTGACCCTCAGGTCCGAGTTACTTCCATTGGCCCGTCGAACACTGAGTTCCACCGCATTGAGCAAGCCTGGGTTGCCGTCCCAGTCGACCAAGCCCGTGATGTCGCCGAGCGTGTTCAGACGCCACTCACACAGGTTCGAGTCGCTGGTGAACGGACTGGAAGTGACTTCATGATCCAAGACTCCTGGGACCCGAACGCGGGCGCGAATGCTCCCTACGAAGTTGGCGTCGAAGCGCACGAGGAAGGTCATCTTCACGTTCGTGATGACTTCGTTGGGTGGCAGAACGAAATCCTGCATCTCGGCAACCAACCACGTCAGGTCTGTCGGTGTGAAGTTCCGCGCATACTGCCCGTTGGTCGAGTTGCAGTTGGTATTGCTGACCGGCCCGACGGCATCACTCTCTTGTGTCCAGACAGGTACGTTGCCGACGTTCGAGGCAAAGAGTTCGTAGACGGTCGCACAGGCTTGGTCGTGCGCGCAGAAAGCAGTGAAGAGGAAGACAGCCAAGTAGCCTGGCAGACGCGCCGCAGTCCTGCCGCTGCGCACACCGTGCGACGAGGTTGGATTGTGCGGGGCTTGACTTGCCCGACCGCGGGCGACGCTCGAAACGACTTGATAACGCATGAAGGCCTTTCAGCGTTGCTTGAGGAGTGCAGGATCGGCTTGGGGCGGTAGTCCGGCGGGATCACGGCCCCTGCGACTGACGCGATAGTTCGATTCTCTATGAAGTCTCAAAACACGAGTGGGCCACCTCCAATCCGACTCCAACCAAGGAGCGCGCCCGCGATTCCCAGCAACGCCCGAGTCGCGGGGTACCTCGCCGGGCCGTCTTCACCGGGTGCAAGACAAGAGAGCGTTGAGTCGGCTAGTCCGACGAGGCGGGTATCGGAGATTCGCTTGGTATCCCAGGCCGTCCTTGGGATCTGACGTGCCCTGTTGATTCGGAGCGCAGGGAGGCTTTGCGTGTCCGACTTGTAGACAGAAACGTGCTACGGACCTGCGAGCGAGCAAGGACGGGGTCGGGCTACAGGATCGCTCGGGATTTCGCTACGCGCGTGTCAATGGGCCGTTCCGTAAGTACGGTGACGGAATCAGTTGGCCATCCGCTTCGCTGGCAAGGCACGACGACGAGTCGCGTTGAAGGAAATGCGACGAGGAGGAGCAACATGGTCAGCGGCGTGGAGGGCTGCTGCCGAGTGCGTCACCGCGGTTGCGAGTCGGGCTACTGGCCTTTGAAAGTTCACGCTCCCCGAGATGGGTTCGCGCCGGCGGCGCTGACGTGAGCGACGAGCCCGAAGACAAGGGGGGCCAAGTGAGCACACGCAGCATGGATGTCTTCTCGCCCCGCGACACCGTGGTGGACGCGTACAAGAAGTTCGCCACCTCTTTCATCACCATCCACGCCGAGGACATCCGGCAGCAGGTCGAGGCCATCTACGCCCAGGAGCACTACTGGCCGGAACCGCTCGTTCAGATCAACCCAACCACGTGCGTCATCCTCGAGACTACGACGAGAAGGCCGAGGCCGCCCGCACCGGCAAGCCCTACCAGACCCGCCTCGACCCGGCGCCCGCCGACTCCCGTGTCGCCCATCCACCGCGCGACAAGCAACCGGAGGGCGTCATGACGAAGAAGACGGGCAAGCCGCCGCGGACCGAAGCGGTGCTCAACGAGGGGCAGAGCTCCGACTTCAAGTCGCTTGCGCAAGGTCACGGGGAAGACCGCCGACTTCGCCGAGCTGGCGCATGACTGACCAGCGACGGCCGCTACTTCGTTCGGGTCGGTGACGTCTGCAGGCCCGTCGTGGGCGACGACGTACTGCGTCTCGCCGACGAGCGTCTCGCTGCGTCAACGAGGGGCTCATCGACAAACTCGGTGTCCCCTGGAAGAGGGACGGCCACCTTCGCTTCCTCTGTCCTCATTGCTCCGAGTTTCATACCTCCACCCGGACCCAAACCAACCTCGGACGGCCTTTCCGATGCCACGCCAACTTCAACCCCATCGAGCTCGTCATGGCACAACGAAGGCTGCTCTTCGTGGACGCCGTTCACGCGCTTCTGGCCTTGCGGCCCAACCGCCCTCAGACAAGGTGAGCGAGGCGCCCTCAGATAGCGTGACCATGCTTATCGTCGGCGCCCGGCAACCCGCCCGGAACTCCACGCGCCCGGGGCGAAAGGGTAAAGGAATCAAGGGATTATTCTGGCGGGGCGGAAGCCGACGTTCCCGAAGCGGCCCGACGGGCCGAGGCCGCCGGCGTTGCGGGACGCCGACGGCAGGTAGTGGTCGCCGATGAACCAGCTGCCGCCGCGGATCACCCGGTTGGAGCCGGAGACAGGCCCCGTGGGGTCCGTTTGAGGCGTCGAGGGATAGGAATCGAACCAGTCGTGGCACCACTCCCAAACGTTCCCCGCCTGACCCAGCGTCCCGAACGGACCCGGATACTGGTCAAAGGGCGACTGATCTACCGGCGACGTGTACACCCAGCCGTCAGTCGGGCTGCAGTTGTACCCCCAGCACCCATTGCACCGGTACACGCCCCCGGCGCTCGGCAGATCATTGCCCCATGGATAGGTGCGCCCTGCGTCGCCCCCCGGCGTTCCCCGCGCCGCGAACTCCCACTGCGCCTCCGTCGGCAGCACTAGGCCCGCCCACTCCAGGTAACCACCGATAGCGTTCAGATCGTTCCACGACACCATCACCACCGGATGGTCATCATACAGCGGGTTCGTGAAATGGTCCGCCGGCATCCCGCAGCAGTCCGGCGGCGGCGGGTAAGGAGTCAGGGTTGCGTCGCAGTACAGCCGGTACTGAGCCGTCGTGATCTCGTACTTCGCGATGAAGTAAGGCGACAGCGTCACCTGGTGGACGGGAGTGGCGTTGGAAGCACCCGTCTGCCCCATGTCGAACGTCCCGCCCGGGATCAAAATCAGCACCACGGTCGGATCGATGTCGAGCGTGTACTCGTCGTAGCCCTGCGCGTTGGTCCCGGCAAAGGTCAACCCCGGATACGGCGGCACACAGGCAAGCGGAGTGACGGCGCAACCCACGGCGTCGGCGGTCGGATCGTCTCCGCAGCTCGGAAACGGTGCGGGCAGCGGGGTACCAGCCAAGAAGAGGTAAGTCAGCGTCGTGACGGCATCGGCAGTTTGGACCGCCCCGTCATCGTTCGCGTCTGCAGCGTCCAAACAGGAGACGGACCCGCCAAGAAACAAGTAGAAGAGAGTCTGCACCGAATCCGAGATGTTCACGACACCATCCGAGTTGGCATCGCCCCTAACGAAGCCCGCGTCGAGCGGAGCGGCACGAAGCGCAACGAGCACGAAGGCCAACAGCGCAACGCGACCGGCGGCGACCACGCGAACGCGACGCGAGCCACCAATCCGAGAGTAGTTCGAAACGAGAGTCCACCATCTCGCCACCACGCACCACCTTTCTGTCCCTCTGCTTGAGGACATGTCCATCGGGGACCACCCAGCCGAGGGGTCGCCTGTCGCTCGAAGTGAGACGCGACCCCGCTCACTCGGCTCGCGATGATTGGGCGTCGCCAAGTCGACCTCGGTGGACCGAACGGTATGAATCGGATAACGATCGCGCTGTCGAGCGACAGCGCGAGTCCCGCCACTATGTAACTCTCGCCCCCTCTGGTCGCTCCCCGAACTTAGCCCTACACGCGACGCTGCGTCGATCGCGGTTGACCGACGATGCGACAGGCTCGTCTCTCGGAGATGCCGTAGTGTTCCCGGAGGTGTTCGACCCATTGCCGACGCTCCTCCGGGCCCAGGAGTTTCCCTGGTTGATCTCTTTGAGCATGGCGATGTCTAGTTCTTGGTTGTGGACTCGTTGCGTCAGGCGTCGGTTCTCGGTTTCGAGTTCCTTCAGGCGTTGGGCGTCGTGGGCTTTGAGGCCGCCGTACTGATTGCGCCAACGGTGAAGGGTGGCGGTCGTGACTCCCATGTGTTGGGCGGCGCTCTCGAGTGTCATGGTCTGGAGGAGCTGCTCGAGCTCTTGCAGCTTCTCGAGGATCTCCTCGGGCCTGCGTCTTTGTCGTTTCTTCATCGTTCCTCGCGATTGCCTCGAGCCTCGAGCTGCGAGTCCGAGCGGGTCTCCGTCGCGACGCCACCGGGCTCCTCGAGTCAGAGAAAGACGGTGGGCCGAGGTTCCGACGCGGGAATTGCTCGCTTTCTTCGCTTTCGTCAGCGGGTCGCTAGGAAGCACGAAGGCAGGGCTCTCGCCGGGGCCAGACGGATGGGTCGCTCGGAGTGTTCTCCGAGTTGGTTGCCGTGATGCGTGGGATGGTGAGGGAAACGAGTGTCCGTGAACCTCGATCGAGGAGCCGGGGCACTGACCGCGTCCCCTACCGCATGCGGGCTGTTGCGGATCGCCCGCGTGGCGGACAATCTGTCGTCGTTGGGTTCGGCTCGTGTCTTTCTAGGTCGATCGATCCAACCGAAAGGACGAAACATGCGGGTTCTTCCGTGGCTACTCTCTGCTTTGTTGCTGTTCGTCGGGGCTGGCGTCACGTGGGCGGAGTCTCCTTTTCTCCGGGGCGACACCAATGCGGACGGGAGTGTGAACATTGCGGATGCGGTCACGGAGTTGTCGTATCTGTTTGGGGGGGCGCCGCTGTCGTGTGCCGACGCGGCCGATGCGAATGACGACGGGCAGTTGGATCTCGCGGACGTGGTGTTTCTTCTGAGCTACACGGTCGGGGGCGGTTCGCAGCCGCTGCCGCCGCCTGGGGGCGGGTCGTGTGGACAGGATCCGACGCCGGATGGTTTGGGGTGCGCGGCTCATGCTGCGTGTGGACCTTCCGCGCCGCTCGAGTTTCTGTTTCCGATGGACGGGCAGGCTATCGACTACGAGGGTTCGTACATCTTCGGGGTGACGGGTGTGGCGGGGGCGCAGTCGTACCGGTTCACGATGAGCCAGGGCGGTGGGGTTCTGTACTCGGCGACCGAGGTGGGGCCTGGTTTTGCTCTGTGGCGGGGCCATCCGAGTCGCGTGGCCTTCTCGCCGTATGTTCCGGTTGCGGTGCAGGCCGAGGTTCAGGTTGGGGGGAGCTGGTTCGTCGGCGAGACGATCGAGATCACGCTGGTCCCGCGGCGGCAGACGGTCAAGGTTCTGGAGCTGCGGTTCTTTCCGCTCGATGGTTCAGGGAACCTGGATGCAAGCGAGACGGACTTTCCGGAGTCGCTGGTTGGCATTCGCAACCGAGTCAACACGATTTCCGCGGGCACCGTGTTGGGGTTGGAGAACGGGACGCGCTACGTGAACGACCCGCTGGGGCAGCCATATCTCGACTATCAGATCGTGGCGTCGCTCGAGTTCCTGATTCCGGTCCCGCGCTCTACGGTCTTCGCTCCGCCGGGCGGCGGTGTTTTTGCGAACCACTTCGAGATTCTCGAGCAGCTGGTGGATATCCAGCACTGGGTGGAGGTCGAGGGAGTTCGGGACGTCTGGATCTGGATGTATCACACGGCCGAGGTGGTTCCGATCGAGTCGAACATGGCCATGGGCACGGTCTCTCAGGCGCACTTCAATCACGGGACCTACGGGGACATCTCGAACAGCTATCAGCAGAACGATCTTCCGGTCCTCGCGCACACGTACGCGGTCTACGACTTCAACTACAGCCGTTGGATCGACGAGGCGCTCCACAACTATGGGCATCAGCGGGAGCGTTTGATGAGCTTTGCGAATTCGGCGCTGTTTGGCGAGTTCGTCAACCCGCACTCGAACCACACCGGCGTGATCAACCACTGCGGCAACGTGCACTTTCCGCCGAACTCTCCGGGGTTCGACTACCAGTACACGGAGGCGACGGCGGTTCTGTCCGATTGCGGGGACTGGCGACCGGGCGGCGGCGGCGCGGTCGAGAGCGTGGACTGCAGCCACTGGGGCTGCACGCACCGCGGGTTCCTCGAGTGGTGGTTTCGGCGGTTCCCGGGGAGCGGGAACACGCTGAGCCTCGGCGGGGTTCGGCTGCGCAATTGGAATGAGTTCGTTTGGGACTTCGATGCGGCGGTGGTCGATGGCAGGCGGTTGACCGAGTAGGTCGGGTGGGGCGTGGGCGTGGACGGATGAGTGCGCGCTGTGGGGGTGAGTGGGCGTGGACGGGGAGATAGCGGCTGGGGGTGGTGGGAGGCTGGGGGCTGGGGTCTCGTGCGGGCGGGGCTTGGCTCTAGGCGATGCGGACAGGCTGTCCGCGCTCC
>JBFWWP010000007.1:5238-168547 GCA_050246115.1 Planctomycetota bacterium | reverse complement strand
GTTCGATAGGGGTCAGAGTTCGATAGGGGTCAGAGTTTCCGCAGGGCGTTCGTCGACTCCGACACAAGGCCCTGCGTTCGGAAGAGTTGCCGAGCTATGACGCGAGTGACCGTCCGTGACTTTGGCGAATGGAAGTCCCAGGGCCGGAAGTTCGCGTGCGTAACTGCCTACGACGCCCCGAGCGCGAGGATCGCCGCCGCCGCGGGCATACCGCTGATCCTGGTTGGAGATTCGCTGGGCAACGCGGTTCTCGGCTACAAGAACACCCTGCCCGTAACCCTGGACGAGATGTTGCACCATGCGAAAGCGGTTCGTCGCGGTGCGCCCGACGGCTTCGTGGTGGGTGATCTGCCGTTTCTTTCCTACCAAGTCTCGGTAGAGCAGGCGCTGGAGAGTACCGGGCGCTTCGTCAAGGAAGGCGGCGTGGACGCGGTCAAGCTCGAGGGAGGGCGGGCCGTTTCGGAGTCGGTGCGGCGAATCGTCGAGATGGGAGTCCCGGTCATGGGACACCTGGGGCTGACTCCGCAGAGTACGCATCGATTCGGCGGATTTCGGGTGCAAGGTACGACCGCTGCCGCGGCAGTGGAACTGCTCGAAGACGCCCAGAGGTTGGCCGATGCGGGCGCCTTCTCCATCGTGATCGAGTGCGTCCCGGAGCGGGTCGCGGCGGCCGTCGCGAGCCGCGTGAGTGTGCCCGTGATCGGAATTGGCGCCGGCGTGGGTTGCGACGGTCAGATCCTCGTTTGGAACGACGTGATCGGCATCGAAAGCGAGGTCAAACCGCGCTTCGTGCGACGATATGCGGAGGTCGAAGCCGTGATTCGGGGAGCGCTGGAACGTTTCGTAGCCGATGTTGGCGAAGGCGCGTTCCCGGGCCATGAAGAGTCGTTTCGCATGTCGGACGACGAGTGGAGTGAGTTCCAGAAGTCGTTGTGATTGGAGCGGCTCGGGTCGGAGGGCCGGACGCGGTCCCGGAAGTGGACATGGCGGACGTCGAAGGACCGGAATTCGAGGAAGTTGCGCGAGACCGTCTTTCGCTGCTGATTCAGGGAGCGGGGGCCGTGGGCAGCCTGCTCGCAGCTCGGTTGGCGGTGGCGGGGGTCGACGTAACGCTTCTCGAGCGGAACGCGACCCGTAGGGAACGGCTGACCCAAGACGGCTTGCTGTGGATCGACGGTTTTGGGGCGCACCACGTGCTGAAAGTACCGGTGCTCGCAGCCGAGTGTCCGGGTGACCGACGTTTCGACCTGCTGCTCTGTTGCGTCAAGTCGTGGGCCGTTGCGAGTGCCCTCGAACAAGGCCGCCGGTTCCTCGGCGAGCGCGGGTTGGTAATGGTCGTCTCGAACGGGCTGGGAAACCTGGAGATTGCGGAGTCTCTCTGGGATCCGGGTCGGTGCTTGGTTGGCACCAACACTTACGGCGCCACGAGGTTGGGTCAGACCGGCGTGAGGAGCCAAGGCGAGGGCATTTTGACGGTAGCGTGCCGACCGCAGGCGAGCGCGGCATGGGCGCAGCTGCCAGGGCTGGCCGAACATCTGCGGCGCGGGCTCGAGATCGTCGTGAGCACGGACGCTGCTGCCACGATTTGGCACAAGGCAGCCGTCAATTGCGCGATCAACCCCGTGGCGGCTTTGCTCGGCGTTCCCAATGGCGCCCTCCTCGAATCGCCGGCCTACGGCTTGGCCGAAGCGATCGTTCGGGAGGTGACCTCGGTAGCGCGTGCGCACGGTGTGAATCTGGCGGACGATGTCGTGCTGCAAAGTCTGCGGCATGTTTGCGAGTCGACTCGTGACAATCGCTGTTCGATGCTCGTCGACTTGGAGATGGGTCGGGAGACCGAGATTTCTTCGCTCTGTGAGGAAGTGGTTCGGCGTGCACATGTCTGCGGGCTCGACGCGGCGGCCAACGCAGCCATGGCTCAGCTGATTCGGGCCCGTGAACGTTTGTGCAGGTCGAGTTGACGGGGATCAAAATCCCGTAAGGCGACTTGTGGAGTCGGTTCTCAACACGGATCATTGACGATCCTTGGGGCGTCATCGACCCATGCGCCCGTAGGTGCTGCGGGGCGAGAGGGCAGCTCCAATCCTGACACTCCCCGTCAGGGACGTCGAGTCCGATCGTGTGTGTTTCGCGGTTCGAGGTTCAGGGCCGTGCGCGCAACTGCTGGGTTGGCCGAGCAGCCACGCTACCCCAGGTTGATTCTCGTCGTTTGGTCTGGCGACAAGTCAGTTTCGAAGAGGAGTTCATGAGTCAAGATCCTCGACCGATCGAGCCCCTGAGCATCGAAGAAGAGATGAAGGGCTCGTACCTCACGTACGCGATGAGCGTGATCATCCAGCGAGCGCTCCCCGACGTTCGCGATGGACTGAAGCCCTCGCAACGCCGGATTCTCGTGGCCATGAACGACCTCAACCTCGGTCCCAGGTCGAAACACCGGAAGTGTGCGAAGATCGCGGGAGACACGTCGGGCAACTATCACCCGCACGGCGAATCCGTGATCTATCCGACGCTGGTGCGAATGGCGCAGCCGTTCAACATGCGCGCACCCTTGATCGACGGCCAGGGCAACTTCGGCTCGATCGACGGGGACCCGCCCGCGGCGATGCGTTACACCGAAGCGCGGATGACTGCGGCTACGCTGGAGATGCTCGAAGACCTCGAGAAGGACACGGTCGACTTCACGAGCAACTACGACGAGTCTCGCAAAGAGCCGACGGTGCTCCCGTCGAAGTTCCCGAATCTGCTGATCAACGGGGGCTCGGGAATCGCCGTGGGCATGGCCACCAACTTCGCGCCGCACAACCCGCGCGAGGCCTGCGAGGCGATCCTCGCCGTGCTCGCTGACCCGGACATCGCCGTTCTGGATCTCATGAAGATCATGCCCGGTCCGGACTTCCCAACGGGGGGGATCATCTGTGGCCGGAATGGGATCACGAAAGCGTTTGCGACCGGCAGAGGTGTGCTGACCCTGCGCGGGAAGGTACACGAGGAAGAGATTCGTGGACGCACGAACCTAGTCGTCACGGAGATCCCCTACCAGGTTTCCAAGGCGAAGCTCGCGAGTGACATTGCCGACAGCGTCAAGGAGGGTCGTCTTACCGGCATTTCGGACGTCCGGGACGAGTCGGACCGCACGGGGATCCGACTGGTCATCGAGGTCAAGCGGGGCGAGAACAGCCAAGTCGTGCTGAATCAGCTATTCAAGCACAGCGCGCTGCAGACGAGTTTCGGCATCCAAGCGATTGCGCTCGTCAACGGGCGGCCCCGCACCTTGAGCATCAAGGAGATGATCACCTCGTATCGAGATCACCGCATCGAAGTGATCCGACGGCGGACGATTTTTCTCCTGGGGAAGGCCGAACACCGTGCGCACATTCTCAAGGGCCTGCTCGTCGCGCTGGACAACATCGATCGAATCATCGAGCTGATTCGGTCGTCTGCGACCGTCGAGCAGGCGCAGGGGGCGCTGCGGAGCGAGTTCGCTCTCAGCCGAATTCAAGCCGACGCCATCTTGCAGATGCGCCTGCAGCGGTTGACGGGTCTCGAACGGCAGAAGATCGAGGACGAGCTGAACCAGACCCTGGCCGAGATTGCGAACTATCATGAAATCCTGACGAACCCCGCCAAGGTCATCGAGCTCATCCGGTTGGACCTGCAAGACATCATCAAGAAGTACCCCGAAGGCCGTCGCAGCGAGATCACGGTCGACGACCTGGAAGACTTCGAAATCGAAGACTTGATGACCGAAGAGCAGGTGGTCGTGACCTTGAGCCACCAGGGATACGTGAAGCGTACCCCGATCACGAGCTATCGTTCACAGGGTCGCGGGGGCAAAGGCGTTGCTGGCGGGAAGTCTAGAGAAGGCGACTTCATCAAGAACCTGTTCGTGACGAGGAACCTCGACCATGTGTTGTGTTTCTCGGATCGGGGCAAGGTGTACTGGTTGAAGGTGTACCAGTTCCCGGAGATGAGTCGGATCTCGCAGGGACGGGCGATCGTCAACCTGTTGCCCCTCGAAGAGGGCGAGAAGGTGTTGACGATCATCCCGGTCGAGGAGTTCGACGATCGGATGGTTGTGTTCGCGACCCGTAGAGGCTTCGTGAAGAAGACGGCGCTGAACGCGTTCTCGCGCCCGAAGAAGACCGGCATCATCGCGATTCACATCGAAGACGACGACATGTTGATCGGGGCGACGCTGACCCGAGCACAGGACGACGTAGTGCTCTCCACCGCCGGCGGCATGGCGATCCGATTCAACGAAGAGGACGCTCGCGAGATGGGTCGGAACGCGCGGGGTGTCAAAGGTATCTCGCTCTCCGAGGACGACCACGTCGTCAGCATGGCCGTGGTGCGCGAAGATGGATCGTTGCTGACCGTTTGCGCGAACGGCTACGGCAAGCGAACGGCGTTCGAAGAGTACCGGTCGCAGTTCCGGGGCGGCAAGGGTCTGATCGACATTCGCACGACCGAGCGCAACGGCGAGGTCGTCACTGCGCTTTCGGTGGGCGAGAGCGATGACGTCATGCTCATGACTGCGGGCGGGATGCTCGTGCGAATCTCCGCGCGAGACATCAGTCTCATCGGCCGCAACACACAGGGAATGAGACTGATCCGGGTGAACGATGGCGATCGCGTGATCGGCGCCGAGAAGGTCCAGGCTGACGACAAGGAAGACTCCGAGGAGGCGAGTGCGGTGGAAAGCGACTCATGATCGCTCCGGACGGGCCGCTGATCGTTCAGAGTGACGGCACGTTATTGCTCGAGGTGCACCACCGCCGGGCACAGGGCCTTCGTCACGAGTTGGCAGCCATCGCTCAGCTCAGCAAGAGTCCGGAGTACTTTCACGAATACCGCTTGACCCCCATTTCGCTTTGGAACGCCGCGCAGGCCGGGTGGACCGAGGCCAGGGTCTTGGCGTTTCTGGATGCGAATGCACGCTATCCCGTTCCGAGCGAGTTGCAGAAGCGGGTGGTCGATACGCTGGGGCGCTTTGGACGGATCGAGTTGATCTATGTCGGAGGCGATCTCGTACTGCGACCGGTGGTTGGGGGCGAAGAAGTTCTGCGGCAGCTGGCCGAACGGCCGATGCTCGAGAGCTACCTGAACGATCCGATTGGCGACGGCAGCTACCGGATTGCGCCAGAGTACCGGGGCGTGATCAAAGTCGCGATGATTCGCGCGGGATGGCCGGTTCGGGACCGCGCCGGATACCTCTCCGGGTGCGGTTTGGCCCTGAGCCTACGGAACGAGACGCCGGAAGGCGTTGGCTTCGCACTGCGCGACTATCAAGTTGCAGCTCGAGACGCTTTCTTCGCGGACGAGGGCGGCGGGGGCGGCTCCGGCGTCGTCGTTCTACCCTGCGGGGCCGGGAAGACGATGGTCGCGATCTCGATCTTGGCGGGACTGCAGACCCAAACGCTGATACTCACGCCGAACGTCACTGCCCTTCGGCAGTGGCGTGAGGAGTTGCTGCGCCGTACGTCGCTATCGCCAGACTTGGTGTGCGAGTACTCCGGCAAGGAGAAGCGGGTCGGTCCGGTGACGGTCGCTACGTACCAGATCATGACGCACCGGCACGCGAAGACCGAAGACCTGACTCACTTCGATCTGTTCGCCGAGCACGACTGGGGTCTGATCGTCTATGACGAGGTTCACCTGTTGCCCGCGCCCGTGTTTCGGTTCACGGCGGAGATCCAAGCACGTCGGCGGTTGGGCTTGACGGCGACCCTGATTCGGGAAGACGGTCGAGAGGAAGAGGTTTTCACTCTGATCGGACCGCGAATCTACGAGCTGCCGTGGAAGGACCTCGAAGCCGATGGCCATATCGCCGCGGTGAGCTGCGTCGAGGTGCGACTCGACCTTCCGCGGGAACTTCGAGCGGACTACATTGCTGCGGATCGGCGGCACCGCTATCGCCTGGCGTCGGAGAATCCACGGAAGGTGGAGCGCCTGAAGGAGATTCTCCAACGACACACCGGAGATCGCGTACTGATCATCGGCCAGTACCTGCGGCAGATTCGCAAGGTTTCGCTCGAGACCGGCGCGCCCGTGATCACCGGGCAGACCCCACAGGTGGAGCGAGATCGTCTGTATGACGAGTTCCGGGGAGGCAAGGTCCCGGTCCTGGTCGTTTCGAAGGTCGGGAACTTTGCGGTCGACCTTCCGGACGCAGCGGTCGCAGTGCAGATCTCAGGGACCTTTGGGTCGCGGCAGGAGGAGGCACAACGCCTTGGCCGGATTCTGCGCCCGAAGTCGGATGGTCGGGCCGCGGTCTTCTACTCACTGGTGACGCGAGACTCCCTGGATCAGGAGTTTGCAGCGCGCAGGCAGCGGTTTCTCGTCGAGCAGGGTTATCAGTACGAGGTGGATGAGAACGGCGCGGAGGTGACGTCTTGATCTCGGTCCACGCGTTCTTGAGTGACCGCCGCAAGGCAGAGCTGCAGACGATTCATCAGTTCTGGTATCCCGGGGAATCGCGCCTCACGGAGCGAGTGGATCTCGAGCGTAGGATCGCCGACGCGCTTGCCGGTGGTGTGAACGCTGCCGACTGTGTGGCGCGCCTGAATCGGAGTCAGCGCGCGCTCCTGCAAGCCGTCTTGGTCGCCCCAGACCACGTCGTGGAGTGTGAAGTTGCCCATCGGTTGCTCGAGTCCGAAGGAGTGTCGAGTCTCGAGGTCGAGAATGCTGGGCGCATGTTGGGCGAGCGTGGGTTCCTGGGGAGAGAACGGTTGGTGTCACCACGACGGGAGTTCTATCGAATCCCGGCCGAACTCGCTGACAACTTGGTCAAGATCTTCGAGCTCGACGCGCGCAAGGTGCAGGCGGCGGACCAGCTGAGCCAGAAGCGCTTGGCGTTCGAGGTCGATTTCGACGGGCCGAGCCTGGACGCGCGGATCTCCCAGATCGAGGACGTGACGCTGAGGAGGCTCGCATGCCTGGCGGTCGAGTTCCATGGCTTGGTGGACGCCTCGACACCAGGGGTGGCGGAACTGCTCAGTGATACGGCGGGTGACCGCGGAGGCGACGAGGCGCTGGCGCCTGACCGGAGTGAGACTTCGACGCAGTGGGGTCGGAGCCGTGCGGGACGCGCCAAGGCTGGGGGCTTCGACCGCAGTGGGTCGGCGCGGCTGGAGGAGCTGGGGATCGGCACCATCGGCTCGATCTCTCTGAAGGACTTCGGGATCGTCGTCGAGGAGCCAGCTCTGATCATCTTTCAGGAGTGGATCCTTCGTCGGGCGCAAGGTCAACTGCGAGAGCCGGTCAGGCCCGATACGACCATCGAGTCGGGGGTGGACCTCTACATCGATTTGGATCGGTTCGTGGGGTTGCTGGAGGCCGAGCCTCTGGCGCTGACCCGCGACGGCAAGATACCTCGGCGCGTGCTCGAGACACTGCGGTCCACGTTGTTCATTCAACGCCAGGCTGGGCACTTGGAGGGGGACCCGGTCGAATCCATCGCGCTACTGGCGCAGCGGTTGGGAATCGTGGAGCGGTACGCCGGTTTGTTGCAGCAGCATCCAGAGCGCCTTCGCGTTTGGCGGAAGCTCGACCTGACCCGCAAGGTCGACATGATGATGGATCAGTTCCTGGCAGAGAATCGAGGCACGCGGTGGAGTTTCCATCAAGGACCTCTGCGTCGGATACTGCTCGGCGTCCTCAAGGAGCAGCTGCATGACGAGTGGATCGCGCTCGACGCAGTGGTCGGCACCGTAGTCTCCACTTATCTCCTCGAGCTCGAGGAGCGGGAGGTGCGGGAGTCGCTTCGGCAGCGTCGCGAGGAGGACTTCTCGCGGGAGCGCCTCAGTTCACCGTTCTACCGCCTGGGTCGCGATCTCGTATATTGGATCGTCAATCGGCTCTTGGTCCTTGGCGTGTGCGAGCTGGGGTCGATCGAAGGCCGGTTGTCGGCGATACGGCTTTCCGCGCTGGGCAAGGAAGTCCTCGGAGTCGAGCGCCTGCCCCGGGAGAGCCGAATCCTGGTCAACCCCGACGGCGAGATCATGCTGTTCTGCGAGGGGCTGCGTGGGATGCGGATGGAGTTGCAGCTGTCGCGGTTCGCCGAACGAGTTTCGGCAGAACGGATCCGGCGCTACAAGATTCACCGGGAGTCGCTTCGTGCTGGGGTCCGCTCGGGACTCTCTCTGGCCGAAGTGCGAGAGATGTTGCAGGAGGCGGCGCAGCACCCGGTTCCGGAACCGGTGCTGGTTTCCATTCGTGACTGGGGCAAGGATTTGGACTGGGTCACGATCCAGCCCGCGCTGTGCCTGACCGGTTTGCGGCCAGACCGAGCCGCGGAGTTGGGGACGTTGCTGACTGTCGCGGGTTGCGAGCACGCGTTGCTTGCCGACGGAGGAGTCGTGATTCATCAGAGCGCGCTCGAGTCGGGGGATTGGGACCGGACGCTCACCAAGCTTCGCGAGAGTGGCTGGCTGATGCGCGGCGAGGGTGTCAAGACGCGGGCGGAACCCGGCCGCAGTTACGAAGCGCTGGACGCGGGAACGGACGAAGAGTGATCGGCGAACCTCGAACCATCGCACGCATACTCGAGCTCATCCACTTGCCGGTTCAGCACGGACCGGACGTGCTGCGCGACGTGTATCTCGCGATCTCATCTTCCTGTGGCTATGACAACTTCATTCGCATGGCGGACGGCGCGCGGCTGGAGACGGCTTCCTCGCAGGGGGGGGGCTTTTCGAGGGTCACCTTCGGTTCGGACCGAATCGTATTGCACGAGGAGCACAACAACGTCGGCGTAGAGACTTTTCTGCGCAGAGCCCAGGAAGTGCTGCGGGTCTCGACCGAGAAGGTCGCGATTCCGGTCCTGGTGTGCAGGAACGTCACGCTGCGAGCGGTGGCGTCAGTGCCCGGAGGGCGGACGGCTCCGCAGTTCCTCGGGGAGAACCTGATTCGCATCAGTGACGAAGAGTTCCAGAAGTTCGGGCGCCCCGGCGGGGTCATTGGGCTGAGGATGCACTTTCCGCCGGCGGACATGAGGGGCGGTCTCCACCAGGTGCGGGTAGAGAGCTATCTGCGTGACCCGCGTTCGGTTTTCCTCGAGGACGTGGCGAGCTTCAAGATGCCGCTCCAAGGGCGCGACATGGGCAAGCTGGGTGAAGAGCTCATGGAGACCGAGGATTTCTTGCATGAGCGCGTGGTGGGATTCTTGGGTCAGTTTCCGCGCGCATAGCCAAGGCACCGATGGACTCTGGCCGGAACGGGTCCATCGCCGTCCGGGAATCGACGACGTGAGACGTGAGACGGGAGTGGAGTCGTGCGGGCCAGGGTTGCACTGCTGCAGGCGGATTGGCCCGAGATGGATCGCGCTGGAAACCGCGCGCGGGCCGAGCACGGACTTCGCGAAGCGCGGGCAGAAGGAGCCGGCATCTTCGCGCTCCCCGAGTTGTGGAGCTGCGGGTATGACCTCGAAGCGGTGGCCGGGGTGCGCGATTGGGAGGTCGAAGTCGAGTTCCTTCGCCACGAGTCCTCCCGGGGGCCTGCGATCTTGGGGGGGTCCTTTCCCGAGTGGCGAAAGGGGAGCGAGCGACCGGGGAACTGCGCGGTGGCGTTCGAGGCGGCGCGAGAAGTCGCGCGTTACCGCAAGGTGCACTTGTTCGGTCCCCTCGGCGAGAGCAAGTACTTCGAGGCGGGGGATGCCCGTTCGGAAGTCTTCACGCTCGCCGGCCTGCGTTGCGCTCAGGCGATCTGCTACGACCTTCGGTTCCCGGAGTTGTTCCGGGTGCTGGCAGGTCAAGGGGTGGAGCTGGTCGCGGTGTGCGCGCAGTGGCCGATCGCGAGAATACAACACTGGCGGACCTTGTTGATGGCGCGAGCCATCGAGAATCAGTGCTACGTGTTGGGTGTGAACCGACTGGGCACCTACGGCGGGGTGCGCTTTGGTGGGAACTCCCTGTTGGTCGATCCAACGGGGTTGGTCATCATCGACGCGGGCGAGGGCACTGGCTTGTTCGCGGGCGAGATCGACGTGGAGCGAGTGCGCAGGGTGCGACGGGAGTTTCCAGTTCTCGAAGACCGGCGACACGACCTGTACGAGTGAGTGTGAACCGGGTTGTCCTCGGTGCGGCGAGTGAACGACGGGGATCGACAGGTTCGGCATGGCAGCGATAACAGGTGCCGCCCCCACGTGCGGTCAAGCAGGGGGTCCAGCTTGGTTGCGCCGACGCACGGTTTGGCTGCTTGTCGCCGCTGGTTTCGGCGCACTGCTGCGGGCGGTGAGCGCCGGGTTCCTTCCGAGTCTACCTCACGACGCCGCTGTGTTCTTTCTTCCGGACGCGCGGGTCCTGGCCGAACACGGCTTGCTTCATTGGGCGGGACTGTCGCCCGCGAACCCCCCATTGTTCCCCGTATTGACGGCCCTGGTCGGCAAGATTGCGCCGAACTTGGAAGTTGCCGCGATCTCGTTGTCGGTGATGAGCGGTGCGTTGATCGTGTGGCCCGCGCTCTCCGTCGCGGAGTTCTTGTTTCCCGGCAAGCCTGATGTCCACGGCGCGACGTTGTGTCTTACGGTGTGCCACCCGTTCTTGATCCGCTTCGCGAGCGAGCCGGTGGCGGACGCGATGTACGCGCTAATGTTCGCCCACGGTTTCCGCGCGGGTTTGGGCTTCATCCTGCACCCACGTTTCGGGCCAGGAGTGCGCTTGGGAGGGTGGGTCGGGGCTGGCTATCTACTACGGCCCGAGATCCTGGGGCTGCCGGCCCTCGCGACGACGGTCGTGGTGGCAGCGCGTTGGCTACCGCGTGCGAGCTGGCGGCAGGTGGCGTTCGGGATGATGGGAGTCGGGATCGCCGTCGCCCCGGCGCTCCTCTGCAATATGGTCTTCGTCCACGAGCGGATCGGGGTTTGGACGCTGAGCCCCAAGGCCGGCGTGCTCGTGAACTTCGAGAAGCTCGACAGCTTGAACAGCTTGGCAACCTTGAATCCGGCGAAGACCATGACACTCCACGAGGAGGCTCTGAGTTCGGATCGTTCGTACCAGCGGTTCTCTTGGGACGAGTTCTCGGAGATCGGCTGGTGGCCCCGGTGGATTGCGTTTCTCAGAAACCTCAGCGAGTTCGGTCGCTATCTGGTCGAGTCGGGGCACCCGGTCGTTTTCGGGTTGGCGGTCTTCGGCGCGTGGTGCTGGTGGGGACGAGGGTCGGTCGGCACGTGGCGCAACGGTGGGATCTGGGTTGTCGTGGGGACTTTGTCATCGTATGCCTTCGTGCTATCGATCTTCTATGTGTCTCGTCGCTTCCTGCTGCCTTTCCTCCCCCTCGTGGTTCCTTGGGCCGCTGCTGGACTCGTGCACTTGCAGGCTTGGTTGGGCCGTCGATGGCGAGTGCCCCGCTGGTGTGTTCTCGGCGTGACGCTGGGTGTTCTCCTGGCGGGGAGCGTCGACCGCTTGGGCTGGATCGAAGCCCGTTGGCGCCAGCGCCCCGAGCAAGAACTGGGAGAGCGCATTCGCGCGCGCCACGGGTCCGGGCAGATCATTGTCAGTGCGAAGGGTCGCGTGACTTGGTATGCCGGCGGGCGGCATCTGTTCCTGCCGGCCGCAGGCCTGGAAGACATCGTCGCGTACATGCGCAATCGCGGGGCAAGACTTCTCGTGCTGGAGGAGCGTCGTCGGCATCGAAACGAGCACCTGGAGAAAGCCCTTGCGTCGGACCCGCGCTGGCGTGAAGCCGATGTAGCGCAGGGGCGGGAGACGACCTACCGACTGTTCGAGCTGATGCGGTAGTGCTTTCGAAGTTCTTCGTCGAGAGGCTAGGAGGGGCCGACCCAGCGATGCACCGGCACGCTCGGGTAGGGAGCGGTGCTGCCGAAGTCGGCCCCTTGGTATCGTGACCTCGGCGTCACTCCGCTTTCCAGTAGAGGTCACCCGCGGAACCGCTGAACGGGCCGTTCAGCACGTTGAAGACGATGCGATAATGGTCGCTACCCTTCTCGCACGAGATCTTCCACAGCGTTCGATGCGTGGCGACTTGGTTTTTGGACGAGGCTTCGCTGCCGGTCAGCGCGCCGCCGAAGGCGGCGACGAGGCCGCCAACGACTGCCCCGGGAAGCGCTCCGAGCCCCCCGAAGGCAGACCCGGCTGCGGCTCCGGCACCGACGCCCACGACGCCCGCGGCGATCGCGCCACCGACGCCCCCTGCTTGGCTCGGCTCTTCGCGACTCCCCGAGCCGGAGTGAGTGAGTTCGAAGAAGTCGGACACGGGCTTGGGACGGTGAAAGTCCGTCATGACGGAGATGTCGTCGAGAGGGATCGCCCTGGCAATGGGGTCGGCAGTCGAGCGGAGGCCCGAGCCGTCGCACACCCACTGTGTCTCCCATGCGAACTTGGCGAGGAGGTCGTCGCCGAACCAGTCGTCGTCCCACAGCTGCATTTTCTCTTCGAGCGTGGCCGTCGCCGGCGTCGGAGGGGCTGGCGGTGCAGCGACCGGTTGTTGCTGGCCTTCATTGAACACCAAGACGCCGATCGGGTTGAAGAAGGAGATGGCAAAGGTGTCTCCTTCGCCCAACGTGGGATCGACCGGGCCTCCGAGGTTCGATGCCGTCGGGAATCCATTGGGGTCGAGTCCAACCGTGAAGAGTTGGTCCAGGCCGGTGGCTGGATCGAGTTCTCTCCCCTTGCGCGGCCTCGCGTCGGCAGCCCTGGGGTAGTACTCCTCCACGCGGCTGCCGAGCATGTCGCGAGCGGCGACGATGCGATCTCCCTCGTACGAGAAACAATGTCGCTGGTCCGTGGCCGGGAGCACGTCGGTGTCGAGGGCAAGGTCGAAGGTGCCGGCGTTCTCGAGGCAGACCAGGCGGCCCAGGCCGTCGTAGACCCGAGACTCGGTTCGTACCCCGAGAGGTTCGACGGATTGGCCGATCGGACCGACATCGGGACACTCCAGGTCGACGCGCGTGACCGAGCCCGATCGGCGGTCCGTCAGCAGTCGCCCCCACGCGTCGTATCGATAGTCGTGGGTGACGTCGTGCTCGAACCGCGGCAGGAAGAGGTGAGCGCCGTTGCAATCCGTGTCGAACACTTGACGGTAGCTCTGCTGAGTCGTGTTGCCGTCTGCGTCGACCACGAAGCTCCGGCCCAGGACGGTGCGTTGATAGGTCGCACACTGGGCCGGAAACGGCGGCGGGATCTCGCACGCGAGGACGCGCTCGTCGTGCAGGTTCTCGGTACCCAGAGTTTCGACCAGGAACCCGGACGCGTCGTATCGGTGGACCGTGTCGCGGGGCGGCTGTGACGTCTGGTGACGAACGAGTCGACCGGCGGCGTCGTAAGTGCGAACGTGTCGCCGCTGCGGCATGCCCCCCCAGAGTTCGGTGCTCAGATCGCCGCGTCCCGAGTACGAGAAGGAATCAACCTCAACGACTCCCCCGATCGTTCGAACCCGCTGCAAGGCATTCCCGCCTGGGTCGAATCCGGCCACGAACTCGGAAGCGATGGTCCCGTTGATGCCCGTGTGGGTGGCCCCACTCACGCGGCGCGTGGCCTCGTAGGTGTACTCGCTACGAAGGACGGGCGTGTCATCGTCGAGTTCCCCGTAGGTCTGAACGACCCGGGGTTGGTCGCCGAAGTACGAGAGGTGCTCGATCAGCACTTCGTCCTCGTGCCGCGAGCGCTGCCACCACAAGGAGCGAGTCAGGCCATCGACGCGGGCCTCGCGGTGCAGCGTGGCGCCGCTCGGATACTCGACGCGGATCGTGCGATCGTTGGCGTCGTGGGCGAAGCGCACGACAGATCGAGTCCATGCGCCACTGTCCCGGAGGAGGATGGTTTCTGCCGTCATGCGGCCGAGAGGGTCGTAGTCGCGTTGCACGATCGTGTCGGCAGGAAGGAGGTCGGAGCGATCTTGTCGGGTCCTGATCTCTACGGGTTCCGCACGGGCAGGGCAGCCGCAGGCTCCGCCCTCGGCGTAGAGATACTCGACACGGCGTGGCCCAGCGTACTGCGGCAGCGTCCCCCACTCCGCTTGTTCCAGGAGCGTTTGACCGAGCTCGTTGAGAGTGCGAGTGACGATCTTGCCCTCGGGGCTGGTATCTCGAACCGTGGTCCAGTGCGAGGCTCCGGTTTCCGCCGGCAGCAGCGCGTGATCGATGAGGCGCACCCGGTTGCCGGGCGAAGTGATCTTGGTAGGTCGCCCGATGCCATCGTAGCCGTAGGTCGTGGTCAACGAGTCTCCGGAGGTCTCGGCGACGAGGAATCCACGGTGGTCGTAGGAGTAGCGAAACACCCGCTGGGTGTCGTGCTGGCGGGCTTGCGTCACGGCGACCGGTCGTCCTGCCAGGTCACGGACGACGGTCTCGATGAATGGCGCGTTACCGGCACGAGAGGACTCGGTGCGGGCGAGTTGGCCGGAGCTGTCGTAGGAGCGGTGCTCGACGGTGGCGGCGCCGGTAGCGGGGTCGGTCGGGTAGCGAGTCTCGACGACGTTTCCTTGCAGGTCGTGGGTGTAGTGGGTGACCCGCGTCTCGATGTTGGCGGCGCCGGATGGATCCTCGACGACGAGGAGTTGGGTCATGCTCATGACCCGGCCGGAGGGGGCGCGGATGAGCGACGTCGCGTTGCCGACGCCGTCGATGATGGCCTCGGGTCGATCGAGGTCGTCGAGAATCACGAGCACACTGTCGCGAACTCCATTGGTGTCGGCGGGTAACCAACGGCGGCGGGTTGCTCCGCTGGGGTAGAGGTCCAGAGTAGTCTCGGCCAGTTCCCCGGACGGTTGCAGGATCGACGTGGATACCAGTCGTCCGGCGGCGTCGTAGCCGAGGAACGACGACCGGAGGGGTTGCCGTGCCATCGGGTCGGTCCAGTCGGGCTGGGTACCGCTTACCGATGCGCGCCGGATGGCGATCGGGCGGTCGCCCGGGTCGGTGGGTGAGTAGTCCATTTGCGTGACGGTGTAGCCGAAGAGCCAGTCGAGTGCGGTGCCGTCGGGCGCGCGAGTGAATCCGAGGCAGGTTCGGGGGCCCACCTCTTCGGCAAGACGCCCGAGTCGGTCATAGAAGCGACGCCGTGGCTCGGACCAACCAGGGGCGAAGTACTCGATCTCACGTCCCGCGTGATCATAACCGTAGAGGTGGGACAGCTCGGATCCGGTAGGCGCTTCGGGCAGCTCTGCGCGACGGAGTAGTCGTCCGGCCGAGTCGTACGTGAAGCGGCCATAGACCGTCGGCGGCGATGATGCGTTGCGGCTGCGGGCCAGGGTCTCCTTGCGTCCGTTGCCGTCGAAGGTCGTCACGTGTTGGGAGTACTCGACCTCGGTCCCCGACAGTCCTACTGCGGTGCGCTCCGTCTGCGTGAATGCCGGACCAGAGCGATCCTCGAGGAGCTGGCGCACGAGGATCGGCCGGGAGTCGAGCAGTGCACCAAGAGCGTCGCGTCGGGTCTCGTAGGTGTTGACCTCGTGGCCGGAACCGAACGTCCAGAACGTGGAAACCGGAAGCGGCACCTGCGGAGCCGATGGGTGAGTGAAACGCACGAGTCGCGTTTCTTCGACCAGGCGATCGCGGTCGTCGTAGCGACGTACGACGGGCGTACCCTGCGGGTCGACCTCCTTGGTGACACGACCATGGACATCGTACTCGTAGTGGGTGGCCGTAACGACTTCGCCGTTTCGGTCGAGTTGCTCACGGCGAGCGAGCCACCCGGCGAAGTAGCCGCGTTCGAAGTAGACGTAGCGCCACGACGGTGCGGGTGAGCCGAGTGCGATCTGCGATGGATCATGGAGACGGTTCGCATTCCAACTGGCGGTGACCCGACCGCTCGCGTCATACGCGTGCCGCTCGTCGATGGAGTAGGCTTCGGTAGACGTCGCGATCCCGGGTTGCGTGCTCTCCAAGAGCTGACCGTCCGAGGTCCATGTGAAGCTCTTTTGCTGGGTGCCGGCGCGGGTGATGGTCACGGGCCATGGATCGAGGGGAGTGTGGTCGCGGGTTTCGAGGGTGACGAGCTGGCCGGTACCGTCGTCGCGGACGTGGGAGTGCAGGCGACTGCGCATGCGGGAGTCTGGGGACGAAGTCGCGGAAGAGAGGTAGTCCCACTGTTCGAGATCGAGGGTCGCGCCTGCCGGTAGGTCGGCGTGGCGATACCAACGAGCCGCGACGAGGAGGTTCAACGGATCGTATTGGTAGCACACGTCCACCCACGCCGGATCACTCTGCCCTGGGTAGCTGGGTGCCATTCGGTGACCTGGATCGTGATGCTGGCGCGCGACGACCAGGGCCGCGTTGGGAGTTGCCCCGAGGCCGTAGTCGACCGTAGAGCCGTCGGGTTGGACCACGCGCACGACATGAGCAGCCCCCTGCGGGATGGGCACCGCCGGCGGATCGAGTTCGCTGAATCCGTACCCGCTCGACGTCGCCAGGCAGTACGGATCGCGTTGATCGACGACGCGTCCGTTGGCGTCGTAGGCATTCTGGAGGAGAACGATGGGTGTCGCGTTCGCGGAGGACGCCTCGCGGTACTCCGTCAGTCGAGAGGTTCCCGGGTCGTACTGCCACAGAGACTGCGACCCATCGTTACGAGAGACCGAGACCAAGTTGCCGGCGCGGTCGTAGTCGAGCGTTGTGCGGCGGGCCGCATAGTCGGTGACCGCGGCGAGGCGACCGTCGACGTACCAATCGAATCCGGTGCGACGTTGCTTGTCGTCGATGAGTGCGACGACCTGGCCGTAGCTGTTGCGGAGCACGCGTACGGAGTGACCATTGCGTTCGATTTGGGAGAGCAGTCCGGTATCGGCAGAGAACACGTTCCGAGTGCCGTCGAGGTGTGTCAACTCGAAGGCCTGACTCACCGGATCGACGTCGCACCGGACGAAGAGGCCAGGCGCACTGGCGCCGATGGTGAGGTCTTCTTCGATGCGGGCATTCCCCGGCAACCAGCATGGATTGCCGTTGCGGGACGTGATGCGCGAGTCGAGGACCCAGTCCCAACCGTTCCCCAGCGGCCCGGGGTAAGCAAGGTGGCTGCGGTAATGTAGGGTTACGGCCACGTCCAGTCGGTCACCACGCAGCTGCAGCAGGTTGAAGGAAGTTTGGAAGTCGCCCGCGAGCAGACCCACTCCGCGCACGACGGCGGCGTTGCCGGTCCGTTCAGCGCGAGCTTGAGAGTTGGGTGGGACGTACCCGGGCGGGAACCGGTCCCCGGAGGCAGGACTGCGACCCGAGCCGATGATCCAATGCATATGGCTGCGATTGCCGAAGTCGTCGGTGAGGCGAACGATGAGGCGCGAGCCGGTCGCGACTGGCACGGTCCACCGCAGGGACGGCGAGACGGTCGCATTCGATGGAAGTTCACCGTGGCCGAGCGGGTGGCCGTTCTCGTCGAGTACATCGATCTGGATCGGGTAACTTGCGTCCAGAACCTTCGACGGCCGGAGATGCAGAGTGGACTGGGTGTCGCCTGCGTCCACGGCCCAGGCGTTCGCTGCGCATTCGGGAGGCAGCACATCGGCAGCCAACGGTACCACACCGGCGAGCTCGACCCACTCGACGCCGGCCGCATCCATGCGTCGGAGTTCGACCAGGTCTCCGCCGCCGCCGGGAAGCGTGCACTCCCAGCCGAGGTGCGTCTGCAGGACCCGCGTCCAGGGCCCGGACTCTCCCGCGAGCGATCGGTTTCGGGCAAACAGGAGCGTGTCGGGCGCACGGCCGTCCAGCGGGACGAACACGCGGACGAGTCCCCCGGACATCGGCGGTTGCAGGACGACGTCGTGCGCACTCGCGATGGGTGGCGAGAGAGCAAAGCACTCGGCGAGGAAGATCCCCAGGGTGTTGAGGAGAAGCGAGAACCGAGTTGGGCATCGTCTGCGTTGGGCAAGTGAGTGGGCCACAGATGGTTTCCTCTCTTGCGCTCGCCGCCGGGCAGTGACGGCAGGGATGGAGCAAGTGAGGTTCCCAAAGACGTAGGGCGTTCGAGGGGATCAGAGAAGTCGTTGCCGGCCAACTGCTTGGAACGACGCGAACTCATGCTCGCGAGCAACGTGCGCGGAGCCGGCGGCGAACCGGTTTCGCGACGCTGCATCGAATGCGGACGACCGTCGATCGGAGGCACTCGGCCCGAAGGCTTTCGGGCTGCCCGCGTGGCGCATGCGATGGGTGAACGTGGCCTCGCTAGGCCCGGTTGAGCTCCGGGTAGGCCTCGTCCATCAGCCCGGCAGAGCGATGCGGATCTTCGGGCTACCTGTCGGAGTGAACTCGAGCTCGACTCGATGGGTGTCGTTCAGCCGCAGGGAGAACTGGCCGAACTCGTCGATCGATTCGCAGTCGAGTTCTCTTCCGTCGAGCATGGCTCGCACCTGGATCGCGGTTGCCGCCGGGTCGCAGTCAACCTCCGAGATCTGGCCAATCAGCACGTGGCTTCGCGGCCCGGACGATTCGATTTCCAACTCGATCCGCCAGCTGCCCGCCTGGTACTCGAAGCGACGAGTGGGTGCGATCGAGGTGCGTCGCACGCCGACCAACTCGGGCGCCTCCTTCGAGTCGAAGATCAAGTCGGCGACGATGTCCTCGGGAAGGTGCGAGGGGACTCGCGCGTAGCGCTGCGGAATGGTGAGGAGCCGACTCATGAGACTCTCCGGCACCGGCTCGAACCGAACCCCCCGCGCTCGGGTGGCGACCGAGAGGAGTCTCAGCTCTTCCTCACAACGAGCGCAATGGCTCTCCAGGTGGGCCCGGACGCACGCGCTTGCCGCAGCATCCAAGATGCCATCCCGGTGATCGAGCAAGAGGGAAAGGTCGGGACATTGAGTGTCGAAGTTCATCGTTACACCCCTTCTCCGACGTCTTCGGTTTCGACGTCTTCGATTTCTAGCGGGTACCAGGAGTCGCGTAGGACTGGGGCGAGGTTGCGCCGGAGCTGCTCCAGGATCCGCTTTCGCATCGGGCCCAGGCTTCCGCGCGGAAGGCCGAGTTCGGCAGCGATCTTGTCGTAGTTCTGGCTCTCGTGCTCGAGGAACATCGAACGCGCGAGCGGCTGGAACCGCTCCGGGATGGCGTCGATGGCGTCGCGCACGATTTGGTAGATCTCGAGGTTCTCGGAGTCTTCGGTGCGATCGCGGTCAGAAATCTCCGCGTCCGACGACAGCGAGAGCACGCGGCGAGACAGCCGCTGCTTGCGGCAGAAGCTCGAGACCTCGCGCCGCACGATGCTCGCGATCCAGGCGGTGAGTCGCATCGGGTCGCGGAGTTCGGCCAGCTTCATCCACACTGCGACGAAGGCACTTTGTACCACCTCCGCGGCTTCCGCCGCCGAGAGGCGCTGACAGGCGATCGACCACGCGAGACCCGAGAAGCGCTCGAGGAGCTGCTCCCACGCCCCTTTCGTGCGTGCCAGACAAGCTCTCACGAGCTCGTCGTTCGGCATGGGCGTCGACGGTGGACGTTCCACTGTGAGTTCCCTCCCGCAGGATCCGCCGCATCAGACTCGCGAGAACGACGCGGCCGGCCTCGTTGCCCAGAGCCGGAGCTTGCCAGAGCCGGAGCTTGGTGGAGCGCGACTACCGCGAGAAGTGACCACCACCCGAGGCAGCTCGAAGCTCTGTGACCGGCGCGGGCTTCGTGAACGGTGTGGCGCCGCCCAAGGCGCCCGCTTCCGCAAAAGATATCCTCGGACGCGTCGAAATCAAGGGTTCGGGTACCTGCGGAGCCTTCTGCGGTTCCCCGAAGCGAACCGGAGTGCGCGGTCGCCCGGCCCCACCAGAGCGGCGTTCGCCCAGTCCCACGGATCGGGGAATCGTCGTCGCAGTTCGATGGTCGCCTCCCGATGCGCGCTTCGTACCGTAAGTCCCATGGCGAGTTGCCGGTAGAAGCAGTGCGCCCGGTAGGCCGCGACCTCATCACGCACGCGCCAAAGCGAGACGACGAGGTTCTGGACCCCGGCAGTGAGCAGGGCGCGTCCCAACCCAACGGCGTGATCGCCGGGGACGCTGTGGAGACGGCCACTCTCGCACGCCGAAAGCACGACGAGGTCGGCCGCCATCTGCTGTCGGGCGACCTCCCAGGCCGGGACCCACCCGTCCGCGAGCTCCAATGCCGAGTAGTACGGGTTGTCGCTGCGGAACGCCGCGTGGCACGCAACGTGGAGTACGTCCGCGCTGCTCGCGGCGGTGCGAAACGCGCTCACCGTCGCGGCGCTTCCTTCGTGCATGACAGCGTTCGGGATCAGGGCGCGAATGCTGTCGAGCTCGCTCGCGATCTGCGGCAAATCCGACCTCGTGGTGCCGATGGCGACGACCTTGGTCATGGGCCGCGTCGACCCAATGCGCGTCGGTGCCGCGGCGAGCTGTTCGCGGCTCGAGAGCACGGTGAGGTCCAGGTCGAGGCAGCAGCCACCCCCCGGAAGCGGCAGGGCCGCGAACGGTAGGGACGCCAAGGATCCCGCGGGCACGATGGCCCACTGGGAGCAGCGCTCCAACGGACCCGAGGTCAGCGGCCACAGGACTCTGTCGGCGGTGTCGCGGAGCATGCCCTCGATGGCGCGGCAGGCTTCGCTGCGCGTGCGCACGTCCCCGCGGGTCGCTGCCATGAGCCCGCGTTCCAGCTGAAACCGCAGCTTGAGGAGGGTGCGATCGAAGGCTTCGATCGGCCCGAGGTCGGCGTGTGTCGCGAACGAGTTCGCCGTGAGGACGAATGCACCCAAGCGGCCCTTCACACGGAAGTACTCGATCAACCCCCGGGCTGGACCCAGCGCGACTTGGGCTGCGCGGACTGCCGTGACCCGCGCGCTATACGCCCGGTTGTCACGCAACGGCCGGCGCCGCAACAGGCGCAGCAGCCTGCGCTCTTCGCGGGCGACCTCGGACTCGAGGTCCAAGTGCTGTTGGGCGCTGGTCGTCGTCGCGGTATCCGTTGGCGCGAGTCGTTGATAGAGACCCTGAAGTCGCAGGGCGGCGGCTTCGATCGCGGCTTCACCCGTGCTCACGGTCGCGCTGCGGAACGAGGCCGGTGAGGCCGCCTCGAGCGGCGACGCTCCTCGTACCCCCGCGGTCGCGGCTCGTTGCGCAATCGCGAACGCGCGCTTCCCGTTCGCTGGGTCCCCATGTTCGAGGTGAAGACTCAGGAGTTCCTCGAAGACTTCGGCGCGCCCGCGCAGAAACGAGAAGCCGAGCGGCTCGCTCAATACGAACGCCCGCGAGAGCTCGACTTCGCGGGCGGCTCGCGCGAACGACCGGAGGGCGTGCGACCGGTTGCCCCGAGCAAGGTGGATTCGCCCGCGAGTCAACCAAACGACCTCGCGCAGCCACGGCACCGGCGCGCGTCGGAGCGTGGCCACCGCAGCTCGCGAAGCGGCCAGCGCCGGTTCGAGCATCCCGAGCCGCAAGTAGCACTGCGCTTGGAGTTCACGTGCTTGCAGTGAGACGAACGCCACCGGCGAAGCGACCAGAAGCTCGCGAGCGGTCGTGGCCTCATCGAGAGCGTGGAGGTCATCGAAGGTGCGAAGGTGCGCACCGCCGAGGGCCACATGGGCGAGGGCTTCCCACGCGGTGTTCCCTTCCGACCGGAAGATCCCGGTCGCCCCTTGGAAGTCGGCGACTGCTTGCACCGGCTCTTCTTGCTGTCGTGCACTCCCGCGAACGAGCAAGGCCCGTCCGTGGTGATAGAGCAGCCCGAGGCTCGCAGCGCCTTCGATGGCCGCGCTCGCGAGCTCGATGGCGTCGTCGCTCAGTCCCAATCGCAGCAACAATTCGGCTTCGTCGAGATCGACCAGGGTCGAGCCGCGACGATCGCCCAATTCGGCGTAGCGCGGTCGGATTTCTTCGAAGAGGTCGTACGCAATCTGCCACGAGCCCGATTTCACCCACAAGACGGCTTCGTTGTAAGTGGCCTCGCAAGCGAGTCGCGGTTGTTGCACGCGGTCGGCCCATTGGCGCACGAACTGGTAAGCGTCACGCGCATCGGTGGGCCGACCCAGCGCGGTGAGCACGTTGCCGCGGTTGATCTGGAGCGCCGCGATTTGGGGGTCGGCCTGTCCGCAGGCGAGCAGGAGCTGGTGCCCTCGGTTCAGCAGAGTCAGTGCTCGCGCAGGCTGATGGAGTTGGCTCCGCACGTTGGCTGCGGTCACCAATGCCCGTGCCTCGCCGACCGCGTTTCCGCGACGGCGCTCGCGAAGCGCGAGTCGCTTGGCCTCGGCCAACGCCTGCCAGGTGCGCCCCAAATGCAACAACGCCTGGATGCGTGTGACCTCCGAGTGGGCGGCCGCGTCCGCGAGGCCGAACTCGTGCGCGGTGCTCGCGGCTCGCGAGAGCCAACGCTCCGCCAAAGCTGCCTGACCTAGAGCTAACCGGCAACACCCCATCGCATGTTGTGCCGCTGCCCGTAGGTACCCGTCGGGCGTGCGACGGACGAGCGCGTGCAGCTGTTGCGCCGCCGTCAGCGCTGCCGGGGCATCCGAGTTGATCTTGGACCAGACTCGGTCGCGGAGTTCGGCTGCTTGATCACGAAGTGTCACGATGTTGGGCATCTTGCTGAAGTCGAATCACAACTGACCCGCCGAAACGAACCCCTTGGATCGACGTTGGGGGTTGTCTGTTGATAATGCCATGTATCCGTAAGAGGTCGAGGTGCCTCTTCAGCATTGATCCCGGTCAGAAACCCCTGGACGAAAGGGCGCGCCCATGGACGCGATTCGCGTTGCCGTGCTTGCTGTCTGTATCCCACTTGGTCTTGTCGACTCGGGTGACTCCACCGACAAGGTTGCACGGGCCGCCCAAGGGTCCATCATCGACCTCACCGATATCCCGCCCAGCTTGGCAGAATTCAACGCCCAACCGGGTTTCGGCCGAGTCAACGCTGACGCCGCTCAGTCGGTCGCTACCGGCTACGGCCAGAGCATCGCAGTTTTGGACACTGGCTTCGACAACGTCAACATCGATCCGACTCGTGTGTTCGACGCGTATGACTTCGTCGATGGCGACAACGACGTTTCCGAGACGTTCGACGGCCTCGACCAGGATGGGGACGGAGTCGCTGACGACGCGCGTGGCCATGGCACCGCAGTCCTCTCGCTGTTGATGGCGCTGGCGCCCGACGCCCACTTCGGACTCTACCGCGTGATGGACGCGGAAGGCACTGCTTCCACGAAGCTCCTGGCTCTCGCCGTCGACACCGCCCGCCGCGCAGGGGCCAAGGTCATCAACGTCAGCGTCAACTGCGACTACGACGACCCGATTCTGCACGGCGCGATTTCCGAGGCCGTGGCGCGCGGGGTCGTCGTCGTCGCAGCCGGCGCCAATGAGCCCGGCCAAGAACTACCCTACCCAGCCCGTTACCCCGAGTGCATTTCCGTTTCCAGTTCGACTCTGAGCGACGTTCCCTACATGGGCGCCACGCAGGGCGAAGCCGTCGATGTCATTGCCCCAGGTGTCGGAGTCGTGGTCGCGTTCGCGGGCTCGCCGACCGGATTTGCTCGCGCCACCGGCACCTCTTTCGCGTCGCCGTTCGTGTCCGCGGGCGCCGCACTGCTGCTCCAGCAGTTTCCGGGCATCGACGCGGCAACGGTTCGTGAGCGGCTCATGAGTCGGGCGGACGTCGTGGGTTCGTTGACCACAGCCACCGCGAGCCCGACCGGCCGCCGGTTGGACCTCGGAGCGTCGGTCATGCCGTAGCCCGCCGCCACCCGGAGCGGGCCCACCGGGTCGGGTCCGCCTGAACTTCGACGCCGAGGATTCTGGCGTCGCAATGCCTTTCCAAATGGCAACTTGCGACGTCACGGTAGAAAATCTGTATCCACTTTCCCGCGAGCGACCTCTCCAGGACAAGACATCCGTGGAGACAGTACGCGGGCGGTGGGCTTGAAACCCTGGCGGGCTAAAGGGGAGAAAGTCGCCGCCTGCTTTCTTAGCAGCGCTTCCACGGTCCCCGTTCGTGCCGCGGCCCGGTCTGGGCCGAGCTCTCTCCTCGCGAAATGGCTTACGGCGGCTTACGGCTTCGAGTCCTCGGTCCGGGCCTCGCTGCTTACTTCCGGCGCCGTGTCGAAGGCCTTGCTCACCAATCGGTCCCCCAACGCCAGGAATCCGAGTCCGGAACCGAAGAACGTCGCCAGCGCATCGGCGGGCGAGCACGCCAGCGGTTCCCGGGGGCGGCTGAGCGATGTGCACAGGAGCGCTGGCACGCCAGTGCGGATCTCGAAGGCCTCGAGCAGGGCATGAAACCGTGGGTTCGAAGCTTCCGAGACCACCAGCGGTTTGCAGGTTCCGTCAGACTGCACCGCCTGACCCAGGCTTGCCCGCCACTTGGGTCGACAGGTTCGGGTGACGCGCGCGAACGGCGCGGGGTTGCCCTCTTCGAACACCTCCCGGGCATTTCGTTCGGTGACGGCGGGCGTGAAGCGGAACCAGCTCTCGGTGTGCTTCAGGCGTTCGCTGATCTCGCGGCCGGAACTGGGTGTTGCTGGATTCGCGAGGACACAGCGATTCCCGAGCGTCCGCGGTCCGAACTCCAAGCGCCCCTGAAACCAGCCGACCACTTCGCCTCGGGCGAGGAGCGTTGCTACGTGGTCGACGATCGCTCCATGGGGCCAGTGCTCGTGCCGGATGCGTAGTTCGCTGAGCGTGCGGGCGATCTCCGCGTCCAAGTATGCCGGACCCAGATACGGGTGCCGCAGCGGCCGAATCGAGCCGCCTCCGTGGTGTGTTGCCCACAGCGCGGCCCCGACCGCGGTCCCGGACTCATCCGCGGCGGGGGGCACCCACAGCTCATGGACCAACGGGTGCTCGAGCACGCGCTGGTTGAGTCTGGGGTTCAAGGCACACGTGCCGGTGAGACAGACACGACCCCGCCCGAACTCGAGCGCTGGCCGCAGAGCGGTGTCGAGGAATGAAATGACGACTTGTTCGAGAGTGTGTTGGGCGGTCGCAGCGATATCGCAGTATCTCTCACTGAACACGTCGCCATTGGCCGGAGTCCCCAACGACGCGAGGACCACAGGTGGGATGTGCGGAGCATCGATTCCCCACGGTTCCCGGCCATTGAGCAGCGCATCATGAACTCGAAAGCTCGGACGATGCGTGTCTCGCCGCTCGATGAGTGCGGACACGCCGGCACCTCCTGGCCGGCCATAAGTCGCGAGTTCCATCGTGAGATCCGGCTCGCTGTGGAATCCGAGATACTCGGTGACCGCCGAGAAGAAGAGATCGAGCGAGTCCGGGCTGGCGATTCGCTGCACCGGCACGATATCACCGTATCGACCCTCGGCGAGGAACGTACTGACGAGTTGATGCGCATGGCCCAGGCAAATGATTGCGGAGTGACTCCAGCCCGACAGATGGTAGGCACCGGCAGCTTGCGCGATCGGCGAGTCGACCCAAGCGATGGGAATCGCGAGGGACTGACCGACGCTCCGCGGTCGGGCGAGGGCTTGCGTGAGTTGGTGGACGAATGCCTCGAGAGTCGGCTTGTGTCGTCTCGCGAGTCTCATGGCTTCGAGTGCACGAAGCGGCTGCCGACGCCACATACGTCGAACGAACGCCGTGAGGTCGCGCCGTTGTGTCTCGCGTGACCACGGAATCGCGATCCGGTCCACATCTTCGATGTCGAGGCCGGCCTCGGCCAAGCAGTAACGCGCGGCGTGAAGGGGGAGCTGGGGCGAGGCTCGTTCAGAGCGTGTCAGACGCTCCTCTTCGACCGCGGCAACGAGTTCGCCATCAACGACCAGCGCGGCCGCAGCATGGCGAAGGAAGGGATTCCCCAGGCCGAGTACCTTCATGCAACCTCAGCTTGTTCCGAGTCGATGGAGCGGGGTCTTCCGAGTCCGCCGTTCGGGACTCAGAACCGTCGTTAATTAGGCGGGGCGACCAGGCGAGTCAAACGAATTGAAGCGGAAGCCAGGGGGTTGAAACGAAGCGTTGCGCCCTCCAGTTGCTTCGAAATGCTACACCCGGATGCCTCGAGGCACGGACTGGAAACGAGTTAGGCAGGAAGGTCGTGCGTCGAAACGACGCAGTCTTGCTCGACCGGTGCGCAGGGCCAGTTCTGAAACAAGCACGGAGAGGATGCACGCCAGACCCGACTCGAGCGCATGCCGCGCTTGATTCGGGCCTCGAACTAGCCGTGGTCACGAGGGGGCCTTTCGAACGCTCCTGGATGCGAGTCTGCGCGGGATGCACGCGCACCGGGCGTTTGCCTCTGGACTACAGCAGCCACATCGCGAACCAAGCTCTCGGGAGCTGCCGTGGCCGTCGCCGGTAGTTCGACCACGGGCAAGCCGGTGTCGCCCGGCATCAGTATGCCCGCTTGCGCGACTACGGCCGCGTATGGATCGCGGTGCAGTCGACGTAGCGCGTAGTCGCGGTCGAACACCGCATCCACTCGGTATCCCGCAAGGGCCAAGTTGTCGAAGACTTGGTCGCGGACGATGGCATCGGCCACCACGATCAAGATCGAGATGGGTTTCTCTTTAGCCATGGGGATCCGATCTTTCGGGGCTTCTGGACCACGACCACGAGTGGTCACGGCGAAGTCCCGGAGTCTCGACGGAGATCGTCGTGCGGTGTCTCACTCGGGAACCGACACTCGAGCGAACAGCCCGTCTGCCGTCCACTCGCGAAACCATGCTTCGAGCTGCGGAATCAGCGCATCGAACTCGATGTCCGGAATCTCCGCGCATGCCGCTACGGCGTCACCAAGAGTTTGTCGGGACGCGAGCTGCCGCAAGATGACGAACTGCTCGCGGGACAGATCGCTGCGCCACACCGTGAAGTCCTGAGCACGGAACACGGCCACCCAACTGCGGCTCGGCACGGGTACCCCTTCGGCGGTTCCTTCACGCACGCAGCGAAGGAAGGCGCTCACCGGATAGTCGAACTCGAGGAGCTGAAGGCCCGGCGCAGGTTCGAAGCGGGCTGCGCTCCAACTTTCGGCTGGGATTCGGAGCAGGTCAGCGAGCGACAGGGCCGAGTGCGTTGGCGCGTCGAAGACGTCCTCCATGGCGCGCTCGAGGGTCGCAAGCTCGGTCACGAACTCCCGGTGCGTGCAGGACTCGGCTTCCAACGCGAGAAACCGCGGAAACTCGACACTCATGCGGGCCAAGTCGTAGTGTCGGGATGGGTGCTTCACGATGTATGCGACGGCGAGCTCATAGAACTGTTCGGGACCGACGACGTGGCGGACTGTAGGATACTCGTCGGCCATGATGTCGACGATGCGCCAGAAGTACATGTTCGAGTAGATCTGGAGGCGCCCGGCGGAACCGAGGTTCCGCGACGGCAAGACCAGGCGTTCCAGGTTGGTTGCGTCGATGGTGAGCTCCTGTTGGGCTTCGCGGGTCAGGAGCCCGGCGGCGACGCCTTCGCGATGCGTGATCACTGCGAGCATCCAGCGCTCGGTCTGGTCCAGGTTCGGCATGGGATCACGGGGAGTCGGGTCGCAGGCCTCAGACATCGAGGGCCTCCGCGGCTCGACGGTACTGGCGCGCCTGGAGGACCTCGGCGTGAAGGACCTCGAAGCTCGGGATGTCGGCATCCCACTCCAGGAGCGTTGCACGTCCACCGGTACGGCGATGGACTTCCGCGTAGAGTCGCCAAACCTCGGCGATGACGTGATCGTTGTGCGTGTCGATGCAGTGGGTTCCCTTGTCGGTGTGCCCCGCGAGGTGAATCTGAACCACGCGGTCGTAGGGGATGCCATCGAGGTAGCGTGCGGCGTCGAGGTCGTGGTTGCGGCAGCTCACATAGACGTTGTTGACATCGAGGAGTAGGCCGCAGTCGGCTTCCTCCGCCATGCGGTAGAGGAACTCCTCTTCGGGCATGGTCGAGGTGCGAAACGTGAGGTAGGTCGAGGCGTTCTCGAGCACGAGCGGGCGCTCGAGGTAGTCCTGGACCACTCGGATGCGTTGCACAACGTGGCGCAAGCTCTCCTCGTTGTACGGGATCGGGTATAGGTCGTGGCCATTGCGGCCGGCGACTCCGGTCCAGCAAACGTGATCCCCTACCCAAACCGCACCTACCGCGTCAGCCAGGGACTTGAGTCGGTCGAGATAGTCGTAGTCGATCGGGTCCGTGCTGCCGATCGACAGCGAAACGCCGTGCATCACGACCGGATAATGCAGGGCGACCTGCTGTGCGACGTGGCGGGGTCGGCCCCCGGTGTTCATGTAGTTCTCGGAGAGAATCTCGAACCAGTCCACATCGGGACGATGTTCCAACACATGCTGATAGTGCGCCGCGCGAAGGCCCAGCCCGAGGCCGAGGTCTGGGTAGTTCCAGCGATTCGGGACGTTCATGAGTTCCTCGCGTTGGGTCGTGCGGTGGCCGCGCCCGAGTTCCGGATCGCGGGAGCTCGCGGCCACAGCGCGGCTTCCAACACATCCAGGCGGCGGCAGCGCCCTTTCGGGTAGGGCCCTAGCCGGCACTATTCGTCAGCGCTCGGCTGCGGAGGACCTAAGTCTCGCTCTGGCTTCGTCAGTGCAGCGAATTCGATCCTCAATGACCAAACACAGGTCACCTCCGGTCGACTTCGCTGCTCTTCCTTGCCAGAACGAGACTTAGGAGTCGCCCAAAAAATAACTTCACGCTCTTGCTCGTCGCTTCGGGCCATCTTCGACCGATCCGAAAACCCCTTATTCTTGGGCGACTCCTTAGGCCTCCTCGCATCGAGCTTCATGAATCATGCGGGCTAGCGGCTTCTCCTCCGAGCTTCATGAACGATTCCCGTCGGACCTCTCGGCAGGATCAGTGCTTGGCGATGGGTACCGCGCAACCACCCTGGCCCTTGCAGTCGTTCTTGCCGGCGCATCCGTTGTTACCGGATCCGCAGCCGCCTTGGCCCTTGCAGTCGTTCTTTCCCGCGCAGTCGTGCCGGCTGGCCGTGGCGCAGCCGCCTTGACCCTTGCAGTCGTTCTTGCCGGCGCACCCGTTGTTGCCAGAACCGCAGCCGCCCTGACCTTTGCACTCGTTGTGTCCTTTACACGCGTGCTTGGCCGCTCCCTTCGTCGTTGCGCTCTTGCTTCCGGTTCCGGTGCATCCGCCGAGGGTTGCGCCGGCCATGAGGCCGCCGACCGCCGCTGCGATCAACTTGTTGAACTCGCGTCTCTCCACTTTCTCCCTCGCCCTCTCGTCTTGGTGCCCAAACCCAATTGCTCGGCCGTTTGGGCCAGGCAATCCGAATCGGCACTTGGATTCCCCCGGCCGCCAGCGCTTGGTGGCAGGTAGCCCCGGCCTGGCGTCATGAAACCCGAACGTCGACCGCCGGCGCAAGTTCCGGGTTCGGCGCCGGATTTCTGGCAGCGCGGCTCCCTGGCTTGGTGTGGGCCGCCTCTGGGCCCGGCCTCGGCGGGCGTAGGCAGCGTTTACATATGTACTTGTGATCAGGGTCGAGGTTTGCGAAGTGCCCGCGTGGATGGCATCCTGTGGGAGGCGCAACCGGATTGACGGCCGCCCGTACGACCTTTCGAGATCGAGGGAGGAGCTCATGCTCATAGCCTGTCCGGATTGCCATCGTCAGTATCAGGCCGAAGGGGTTTCCCCGGGCGGCCGAGTCCATTGTCGCTGCGGCGGAGTGGTCTCCGTGAGCCGGGTGGCGCCGCACGATGCACGCATGGTCCACTGCTCTTCCTGCGGAGCCAACCTCGCCGAGGGATGCAATCAGTGCGGCTACTGCGGATCGGGTGTGACCCTCGCGGATCACAAGCTGGGTTTCGCATGTCCCGAGTGCTTCGCGCGTCTGCGTCAGGACGCGCGCTACTGTGCCGAGTGCGGCGTAGCGATCGAGCCCGAGGTGCTGCAGGCGCACGCGGTTTCTACGGACTGTCCGCGTTGCAAAGGGACCATGGTCCTGCGAACCTCCGACGCCGGGGCTTTCACGGAGTGTACGGATTGCGGAGGGTTGTGGCTGGACGAGGGATCGTTCCAGAGAGCCGTCGTCAAACGGGACGAGACGACACTGGCGGCCTACGTGTCCATGACGGCGCCGCGCGAAGCTGCCTCCTTGGACCCGGCAGCGCTAGCGCGACCGGATCTGAACACCGAGCGCTACATTCCTTGCCCGGTCTGTGCTCAGTTCATGAACCGAAAGAACTTCGCGACCTGTTCCGGCGTCGTAATCGACTGGTGCAAGGGGCATGGCTACTGGTTCGACGCTTCGGAGTTGGCTCGTATTCTCGACTTCGTCAAAGCCGGAGGCATGGACCGAGCGAGGACTCGTGAGCTTCGAGTTGCTCGCGGTGAGCTCGAGCGTGTCCGACGCCAGGCGGCTCAGACCCGTTCGGCTGGGCTGGGCGGGGGCGAGGCCTCGTTCCCGGCCGTGCGCTGGAGTTCCTCGTCGGACAGTTTCGACCTCTTCGGCCTCGTAGTGACGCTCGTGAGGGCTTGGTTCAACCGCTGACCGAGGGAAGCATGAAGCTCGGGATCGATACCGGTGGTACGTTCACCGACTTCTTGCTCGCAACCGCAGACGGCGCCCTCGAGCTCAAGAAGCTGCCTTCGACTCCGGACGACCCGTCACGGGTGATCCGAGAGGCGCTTGCTGCTTGGGGATTGCAAGGCTCGGACTTGCACGTGGTCCACGGCTCGACCGTCGCCACCAACACACTCCTCGAGCGCAAGGGAGCCCGGACGGCGCTCGTCACGACCCGAGGCTTTGCCGACGTCATCGAGATCGGTCGCCAAGATCGTCCGCGAATCTACGACCTCGCCTGGCAGCCGCCCCCGCCTTTGGTTCCCCGCGCATGCCGACGCGAAGTGACCGAGCGAGTGGCTTGCGGTGGCATGATCTTGGTCGGCCTGCCGCAGCATGAGATCGACGATCTACGGCAATGGTTGCGTGCCGAAGCGATCGAATCGGTGGCCGTTTGCCTGCTGTTCTCGCCCGAGAACGACGCACACGAGTGCGTGCTCGCAGAGCAGCTCGCGGACCTTGGGATTCCGATCGTCCTCTCGTCACGGATCCATCCGGAGATTCGCGAGTACGAGCGTTTCTCCACGACGACCATCAGCGCGTACGTTGCGCCGGTGATGCAGACCTACCTCGGAAGGCTCGCACGTTCCATTCTTCCGGGGCGACTCGAGGTCATGGAGTCGTCGGGGGGAGTGCTTCCGTGGGACCGGGTGGCAGAACAAGCGGTGAGGACGGTGCTGTCGGGCCCTGCGGGTGGGGTCGTGGCGACCACCCAGATCGAGGACGCAGCCGGGTCCGCCGGTTTGGTGGCGCTCGATATGGGGGGCACGTCGACCGACGTGTGTTTGATCACCGGTGGCGAGGTGCCGCGCACGACGGAGTTTCGGGTCGGGGGACTGCCGGTTGCGATCCCGGTCGTCAATGTGCACACGGTAGGGGCTGGCGGAGGTTCCGAAGCGTGGATCGACGGTGGTGGCGTGCTGCGCGTGGGGCCCGCGAGCGCCGGTGCGATGCCGGGCCCGGTTTGTTACGGGCGCGGCGGGAACACACCGACCGTGACCGACGCGAACGTCTTTCTTCGCCGGTTACCGTGGGACACCCGACTCGGAAGCGAGGGCGTCGAACTCCAGCCGGAGCGGATCGAACCGTCACTGGCGGCACTCGCTCTACCGCTGAACCTCTCGAAGCTGGCAGTGGCGCGCGGCATTGTGCGCGTCGTGGAAGCGGAGATGGAGCGAGCGCTGCGCAGGATCACGCAGGAGCGTGGGGTGGACCCTCGCGAACTCACCCTCGTGCCCTTCGGGGGCGCAGCGGGACTGCACGCCGTGGCACTGGCGCGCGCACTCCAGCTGCGGCGCGTGCTGATCCCGAACGATCCCGGTGTACTGAGCGCGCGGGGGATGCTGCTCGCGCCGCGCGAAGAGGTCGCTGCTTCGAGTGTGCTCGGGCCGTGGACCCCGAGCACTGCTCACGTCCTTCGAGAAAAGGCCCGAGCTCACGAACGGGACTGTCGAAAGCGCCTTGGCCCGGCGTGCGGTGCGACCGATGGCGTAGTGTCGCACGAGCTGCGCTTGCGGTTGGTTGGACAGTCCTACGGCCTCGATGTGCCTTGGGGACTTACCGAGGATCCACGCGAGCGGTTCTTCTCGGAGTACGCACGACGCTTCGGTGCCGCGGATGCGAGTGAGCCGGTGGAAGTAACGACCCTGCGCACGCGCTTGACGATCTCGAACCCGGTGAATCTCCGAGCCCGCGTGTCCGAGCCCACGTCGGTCGCGCGGTCTCAACCGGTGTTCCTGGAGTGCGGTGACGAACCGATTCGGGTGCCCCACCTTCCGCGCGCCTCCTTGAAGGCGGGCGACGAGGTCCTCGGGCCGGCCCTGATCGAGGAGTGTTCGAGCACGCTCTGGTTGCCGCCGGCGGCGCGTGCGGTCGTACGTCGTGACGGCGTGTTGCTCGTCGATCCCGGACGGTGACGGACCCGATGACGGCGTGCTGCCCGCGGGGTGTGTTCGTGCTCCTGGCCGCCTTGGCGCTCGCCGGGTTCGTCGCGGTGGCGGGCACCGGGGCGGGTTCGATCGCGGCTTTCCCCATCGCCACGTTCGTTCCTCTCTTCTTGCTACTCCCGATCCCGGCGCTGCTCCTGGCCGCGTTGCTGCCGCGCTTGCCGGCGAGCACCGTGCGCTACTTCTGGATCGTCGGAGTCGGCATTCTGTTGCGATTGCTCTTCTTCGCCCCAGACCCGCTCTTGTCCGACGACGTCTACCGTTATCTTTGGGACGGCCGTGTTCAGTGCGCTGGCCGCTCGCCCTACGGCGTCGAGCCGGCAAGCCACGAGCTCGACCGAGTCGAAGAGAGTTGGCTCCCTGGGAGCCGGGTACGCGACAAGGTCAACCACCCGGAGATCCCGACCGCGTATCCACCGGTGCTGCAGCTCTGGTTCTACGGGGTCGCGATCTGTGGCGGTGGACTGCAGCTGTGGCGTGCTCTGCTCCTGCTCGCCGAAATCGGAGTCGGTAGTCTGGTGGCTTCGGCGCTGAGCGAGCGCGGTAAGGACCGACGACTCAGCGTTCTTTACTGGTGGCATCCCTTGCCGATCCTCGAGTCCATCTGGAGCGCTCACGCCGAAATCGTGGCGGTGCTCCTGTTCATGCTGTTGGTGTGGCGCTGTGGTCGGCCGCGGGCGAGTCGGGCTCGCCCCGGGAGGTCGTTGGTCGACGCGGTGCTGCTCGGGCTCGGTGGTGGTGCGAAACTGCTCCCTTTGGGACTGCTTCCGTGGCTGTTGCGAAGCTCGGTCATGACCTCGTCCGTCCGATCATCGAGTGGGCGACCTTCCGGGTGGCGAAGCGCAGCCCAAGTCGTGGGGTTGTGCGTAGTTTGCGGGGCGACGATCCTGGTAGTGTCGCTGCCCTACCTGAGCGGTGATCATCAGCTCATGATGCGCGGGATTCGGACGTATGCCGAGAGCTGGTACTTCAACGACGTGTTGTTCCGTTCGTTGGGTTGGATCGCCGGCTTCGATCCGGAAGACCGTACGTTGTTGGCGACGCGAGTGTTGCGAGCGGGTCTGTTGCTCGCAGGCGGTGCGGTGTGCGTCGCTGCCGCACTCTGCAAGCTCTCCTCTTGGCGGGCGGCCCTGTGGATTACCGTCGGCTTCGTGGTGCTGACGCCAACGCTTCACCCGTGGTACCTCTTGTGGTTGCTTCCCGTCAGCATCGTCGTCTGTAGTCCGCCCTGGTATCTGATGACGATTACGATCCTTGCGAGTTACGTGGCGCAGGTCGCTTGGCGTGAGCATCACATCTGGATCGACTCCGCTTGGGTACGCGCGCTCGAGTTCGGACCCGTCGCAGCATGGCTGATCGTCGAGGCAACGAGTCGTTGGCACACACGTCGCGGCGCACCGACCACCACGCTCGGGGAAAACACTTGCAAACGAGCTAACGCTCGTTAGCATCTCACCCAGGCTCTCATAACTGTAACGGACAATACGATGTCGTCTGGGACCCGCGCCCGAGCGTGCGCGGTGGTCGCAGTCGTCTTGGGTGGCTGGGCCGCTGGCCACGCCGGGGATCCTGCGTTCACCGATCAGACCTCGGGCGCAAACATCGCCGTGACTCCCTTCCCCTCCCTGGCTCTACAGTGGAGCAATCTCAACATCTTCGGCTTCGTTGGCGGTGCGGCGGTCGGTGACTTCGACCGGAACGGTTGGCCCGATCTCTACGTGCTCACCGGCGGATCTTCTGCGGATCGACTGTACATCAACAACGGTGACGGCACCTTCACGGATCGAGCCGCGGCAGCGGGGATGGCCGAGCCCCATATGGGTATGGGGGCGGCGGTCGGTGATTACGATGCCGACGGAGATCTAGACATCTTCGTAACCAGTTACGGGCCGGCACTGTTCGCGCCGTCGCCGGGGCGACACAAGCTGTGGCGCAACAACGGTGATTTGACCTTCACCGACGTTGCGGGAGCGGCCGGTGTGCAGTTCTCGGGGAGCGGGGTTGCGGACGGATTCGGTGCCGCATTTGGTGACTACGATCTCGATGGAGATCTCGATCTGGTGGTGCCCCACTGGATCCAAGGGCATGGCAACACGCTCTTCGAGAACCAAGGCAATGGAACCTTCGTGAACGTGTCTTTGCCTGCCGGCCTGACCGACCTGTCGGTGAGATCCTACTCGGCCTGCTTTGCCGACATGAATGGCGATCGCCACCCCGAGTTGCTCGTAGCGGGGGACTTCGGCACCAGCAAGTACTACGTGAACAACGGCGACGGGACCTTCGCCGATGCAACCGCGGCGTCGGGTACCGGACTCGACGACAATGGCATGGGACACGCGATTGCCGACCTGAACGGCGATGGCCTGCTGGACTGGTACGTGACGTCGATCCATTCGCCGTTTCCGGTGGCGTACGACATTCCGGGGACCGGCAACATGCTCTACGTGAACTTGGGCAACCACCAGTTCGCGGAGATCAGCCAGGCGGCGGGAGTCAGCGACGGCGGGTGGGGCTGGGGCACCGTGGCGTTGGACGTCGACCACGACGGGCGTACCGACTTGTTCGAGACCAACGGTTGGGGCGACACCGGCCAGTGGGCCAACGAAGCGTGTTATCTCTACCGCAACCTCGGAGGCTTGGTCTTTGCCGACGTGGCAGTGGTCGCGGGAGCAGCCCACCCCGGACAGGGACGCGGAGCCGTGCGCTTGGACTACGATGCCGACGGCGACCAGGACTTGGTGGTCGTTGGCTATGGCGATCCAGTCGCCTTGCTGCGCAACGACTTGGCTCGCGACTCGACGACCCACTGGCTGCGGGTGGTTCTGGACACGAGCGCCTCGCCGGGCCTGGCGCCGGATGGGTATGGTGCCCGGGTGGTCGCGCGGGTCGGGAACGCGTACCAGTACGCCGAGATCGCTGGTGGGAGCACCTACATCAGTCAGAGCGAGCTCTCCGCTCACTTCGGACTCGGTTCGAGTGCGATCGTCGACGAGCTACGCGTGGAGTGGTCGGACCAAACGGTGAGCGTGCTCTGGTCCGTGCCGGCCGATCAGACTCTCGAGATCGACCCGAGCGGCACTGCCACCGCTTACTTCGTGCGCAGCGACTGCAATCAGGACGGTGGGGTCGACCTCAGCGACGTGATCTACCTTTTGGGGAGGTTGTTCTTGTCCATCGGTGCGACACCGGAATGCGACGATGCCTGCGACGGGTCGGACGACGGCGCGGTCGATCTGGTGGACGCGATCGTCGCCCTGGGAGGCTTGTTCGTGCCGGGCAATGCGTTCTTGCCGCCGTATCCGAAGTGCGGACGGGACCAGAGTCCCGACGGGCTGCTGTGCGCGGCTTCCACCCGCTGCCCTTGAGTCGATTCGCAAGCGATCGGCGCCCAGATCGCGGGGGTGGATGGAGGGGCTGGCCCCCCCTCTCGGCGCCCCGACAGGGGATTCGAAGTCGCGAAGACAAGCCTCTGGAACCCTGCTAACATGCTGCCATGGTTACCGTGAAACGAGGGCGCGACGACCCTGGACTTCGGCAGCTGTCGCTGTTTCTCCACAACAAGGTGGGTGAGCTCGCGGACATGCTACGCCATCTGGAGGCCGAGACCGTTCGGGTCCACGCGATCTCCATTATGGATAGTGTTGACCACGCCGTGGTACGGTTGGTGGTTGACAAGACAGACAAGGCCCGACAGCTCTTCATCGAGAGCGGCACCCCGTTGGCGGAGGGCCTCGTCTTGGGGGTCCGGCTGCCGGATACTCGCAGCGGATTGCTGGAGTTGAGTCGGGCGTTGATCGGCGCCGAGATCAACATTCACTACATCTACTCGATGATGGCGCGGCCAGGCGGTGGCAGTGCCGTCGTCGTGCACGTCGACGACATGGCGACCGCAGTCGAAGCGATCACCCAACGCGGCTTCGACTTGGTCTTCGAATCCGACCTGCAGCCGGGCCTCGAGGATCCTGGACCTCGCTTCTGAGATCTTTCTCCGGAAGGTTTGGGTCGGCTCTCGTGGGCGGGCTGAGCCGCATTCGTGCCCAGGGCTGTCCGCGATCCCAGGGCGTGGGCTCTTGGGGTTGCGTCGCGTTGATGCGTTGGGCGGAGAGAAAGAGGCGAACCGGATCGTCGACGCCGGACCGGGCACGCTATGCAGGGCGGTGGAGCCACCATCGTTACGATATCAGGAGCCCGTGTGCCCCGTCGGCCCGCTCCCGCGTGCCCTGGGATCGCGGACAGCCTCCAAGACGAGCGCCAGAAGTCGCATGCGCTTCATGGAGAGCCTCCGTTTCTTTGCAGCCCAGCAGATTCTTTGCGGCCCATCATCTCGGTGTTCACCGGCGACCGATCGCAGCCGTCAGGTGCAACGGCTTGTTCGGCCTATCCGTGTCCTCGTACTCGTACCCGTCCTCGTACCCGCACCCGTACACGGCCTCGCGGTCCAGCTGCACTTCTGGCTCCCTTCCGATCGTGTACGAGTACGTGTACCGCTTCGCTAAGGAGTCGCCCAAGAATCACTTCGACATCTTGCCGTCGATTTGGGTCAGATTCGGCCGATCCGGAAAGCTCGAAACCGGAGGCGTAGCCTTAGTTCCGGTGAAGATTTCGAGGTTTTCGGATCGGTCGAAGATGGCCCGAAGCGACGAGCAAGAGGGTGAAGTTATTCTTGGGCGACTCCTAAGTCCGTGTACGGGCCCTCGCCGCACAGAGGGGGCTGCCGTTGACGTGTGCATGGAGAAGAAGAGAAGCCGGGGGGCCTCGCGAAGGAGACCCCCCGGCCTGGAACCCACGAGTGTGGGATCGAGAACAGGGCGGGGCTAGCACGACGGACCGACTACGGGCAGCTTGGCGTTGCACAGCCAAACACGTCCATGTTCGTCGGATCCTGATCGCAGACCGAGCCCGGTGCCGGCAGCATGACCGGCGGGCTGCCGAAGAGCGAGGCGAGCAACGCGATCGCGTCCGCGATGTTGCGGCCGCCGTCATCGTTTGCGTCGCACGCGTCTGCGCAGGCGATCGCGTTCGGACCGCCCGGTCCCGGGAACAACGCACCGAGCAGGTAGATCGCGTCGGCAATGTTGATTCCACCGTCGTTGTTGCAGTCACCGCGCTTGAAGCCCGGGTCGATCGTGAGTCCTTTGAGGAAGCGGAGGTACGCCGTCATGAGGGCGTTCTGGCTGCCGCCGTAGCCGCCGAACTCGAACGAGGACGAGATGACCTTGCCGGTCGTGTCGTCCGGACCTTCGCTGGCGATCGCGACGCCGTAGAGGGCGCTGCCGTCGGTGAAGATCAACCAGTGGTTCGAACCGGCGGGAAGGTCGGTACCCGCACTGGCGATGAGTTGATCGGTGTAGTCGAAGCCGGGCTCACCCGGGAAACCCTGCAGGTCGTTCAGGTTGTCCTGGTTGTAGGTGGCGCCGAGACCCGAGGTATCGAGGGCAGGAGTAGCCGCCCCGATCAGGCTGGTCAGCGAGTCATCGCCGTCCAGGATGACGGTGCCGTCGAGGAGCGTGCCCTGGACACCGTCGACGTCGAACAGGTCCGTGGGGGCGTCGAAGCCCCACACGTCGCTGCCCTCGACGTAGACACTGATGTCGCTCAAGGTGATCGCGTCACGAAGGGCGGTGCCTTCGGCGGCGAGCAGCGGGACGTTGTTCGGGAACGTGCCGAGCACCACCCAGATCGTCTCCACGCCGGCGTTGGTCAAGCAATCGTAATCGCTGACCAGGACGACTTGGTTGTTGATCGTGAGCGACGTGCGGTTATTGGCCGTCAGCGCGGCTTCGATGGCAGCGACGCTGTCGACGCAACCAGCGCCTTCGCCGGCGAAGATCAGATCGGTCTCACCCGAGTACGGGTAGTGACCGACCGCCGCAACGGCGGCGAACGTGCCGCCAGCGGAGCAGGTGCCGGTGAAGTCGAAGGTGTAGTCGCCGGCGCCGAGGGCGATCGACGTGGTGATCGCGGCACCAATGGCAAACGGACCCGGAATGACCACTTGGCCGGTGACACCAGCCGCAGCACCGAAGCCGTTGTAGTCGATCGTGACGCCAGCCGCGGTGTAGGCCGAAGCGGCGACCAGATTGACGTTCACGTTGCCGGTGACACAGTCACTCTCGATCATGCCGGTCGGGAAGTTGCAGTTGGCCATGGCCGCGGTCGAAAGCTCGAGGCTGTAGCCATTGTCGCACATGCACGGGAAGCCAGAGAACGCTGCCGCGGCCGCGGTACCTGCGCCCACGAAGATCGCGTAGGTGCGCTGGTTGATGGCCGGATCGATGGTCACCGGGAAGCTCATCATGATGGCCGCGCAGTTGCCCGGGTGATCGAGGACCACCGGGGCGTTCACGTTCGCGAGGTTACAGGGCACGGTCAAGGCGCCAGCGGCACCGTTGATCTCTTCGAGAACGAAGCAGCCAACCGGCATTTCGCTATTGATGGTCAGCGTGACGGTGGTGTTGGCGAACACCGTGAAGGTGTACCAGTCGGTGTCACGGGTGCCTGAGTCTGCCCAGCCATTGCCGCACACTGGCCCGCCGTCGACGATGATCGGCGAGAAGGCGTTATTGGGTGAGTTGCAGCCACCGTTGAACATGTCCGCGGCACTCGGTACTGCGGGGCAAGCTTCGCCTTCCGCGGTGCCGACGCAGACGAGGCCGCAGTTCGGAGCGCAAGCCGCGGGAACCGCGGTGATGGTGAGCTGGTAGTCGTTGGCGCCACCGCACGGCACGCCGTCGAAGAGCGGGCCGTTGATGTCACCGGTGCTCACGAACAAGAGGTAGCGGCCCGCACCCGAGGTGGTTTGGACCGTGACACTCGTGGTGATGCAGCTGCCACTGTTCGCGTCGTCGATGACGACGAGCGCAGCGCAGTCCGCCATTTGGTCATTGACGACGAACAGCTGGCCGGGGAACTCGGAAGTGAAGTCGATGGTGACGTCGCTCGAGCCAGCGGGGACGGTGATCTCCCACCAGTCGGTGTCGCGGGCTTGGGCCATGGTCACCGGGTCGATGCCGGTGGACGCGTTGCCACAGAGCGTGACCGGAGCCGGGCCGACGGCGACCGGACCGCTGAACGGGAACGGAGGGCCCGCGAAGTTGCAGCCGTCGTTGGTGTCGGGAGTCAGGCCGCAAGCATCGACTTCGGTCGTGCCGACGCACGCGAGGCAGGCCGCAATGTCCGCGACGGTGACCTCGAGGCGGTACTGGTTGTCGCCAGCGGCGCAGGTGACGCCGTCGAAGATCGGACCCGCAGCGTTACCCGTGGTGACGGCGACGTAGTACTGCAGCGACGCGACGGTGCGCTGGATCGTGACCTGGTTGCAGCCGGCGCTGAAGTCGGTTTCGAGGACGATCGAGAACGAGCACTCACCACCGCCGGCCGCGCCGGACTCGATGAGGAACACTTGGCCCTCGAACTCCGAAGTGAAGTTGATGGTCAAGAGGGACGGTCCAGCCGGCACCGGGACGGCGTAGTAGTCGAGGTCGCGCACGCCCATGTCGGCGAACACCGTGCCGCAGATCACCTGGCCCGAGGCAATGGCGTCGAAGCCCGGCGTCATGCAGAAGTCCAGGGTGCAACCCCCGTTGGTGTCCGCGCCGCAGGCCTCGGCCTCGGCCGTGCCGACACACGCCACTTGACACGGGGGGCCGAACGGGCCGGCCGCGCTGGCGGTCACCGGGCCATGGCTCGGGAGCATGCCCGACTCGACGATGGCGCGGCTTCCGGTCTTCGCAACCAGGGCGGGGTCCAGGAGATTCAGGGACCTCGTATCGAGCGCGTCTGGGGCCAGAGCGGCGGGCGCGGCCGGGGTCACGGCCCCCGCGTCCTGGAGCTTGGTCGGGGCTACCCGAATGCGCTTCGCGCTCTGGGCCTCGGCACTCTGGGCGCAACATAGCGCTACGCCCGCGGTCAGCATCACAGCGAAGATCTTTGGCATGCGTACGTTCCTTCCGTCCAGAACAGGAGTCAGCCCTCGTGATCTCCCTCCCCTTGTGGCACCGTCGCCAGCAAGAGGCTCCCCCGGTAGGGCCGAAGCCGCCGAGGAACGGGATATAGATGGTCGGTTGTTGGGCGCCGCTCTGACTTCGCCGCGATTGCCTCCGCTGTGTGACGCCCCTTCTCTGGTTTCTCTTGCGCTGTTTTTTTTGGGGCCCGGCGTCGCCGCCCCAACGCCGCTGATGCTGCTGACGCCGCTGCGCAGCCCCGGAAAGCTCGAAACCGGAGGCGTAGCCTGAGTTCCGGTGAGGATTTCGAGGTTTTCGGATCGGTCGAAGATGGCCCGAAGCGACGAGCAAGAGGGTGAAGTTATTCTTGGGCGAATCCTAGATCGGCACTTCGTCGACCACGGCTGCGGCGTTGTCGATCGCGTCGTGGGCACTGTTTCCGACCGCAGGCACGATGGACACGACCGTCGCCACGGCTCGCATCGGCACGGTGGCGAGCTTGGTCAGCACGCACCCCGAGGCGAATCCAGGTAGGACCAAGACGAGCGCGAGAAGTCGCATGCGCTTCATGGAGAGCCTCCGTTTCTTTGCAGCCCAGCAGATTCTTTGCGGCCCATCATCTCGGTGTTCACCGGCGACCGCTCGCAGCCGTCAGGTGCAACGGCTTGTTCGGCCTTTCCGTGTCCTCGTACCCCTACCCGTCCTCGTACCCGCACCCGTACACGGCCTCGCGGTCCAGCTGCACTTTGGCTCCCTTCCGATCGTGTACGAGTACGTGTACCGCTTCGCTAAGGAGTCGCCCAAGAATCACTTCGACATCTTGCCGTCGATTTGGGTCAGATTCGGCCGATCCGGAAAGCTCGAAACCGGAGGCGTAGCCTTAGTTCCGGTGAGGATTTCGAGGTTTTCGGATCGGTCGAAGATGGCCCGAAGCGACGAGCAAGAGGGTGAAGTTATTCTTGGGCGACTCCTAAGTCCGTGTACGGGCCCTCGCCGCACAGAGGTGGCTGCCGTTGACGTGTGCATGGAGAAGAAAAGAAGCCGGGGGGCCTCGCGAAGGAGACCCCCCGGCTTGGAACCCACGAGTGTGGGATCGAGAACAGGGCGGGGCTAAGACCCCGGACCGACTACGGGCAGCTTGGCGTTACGCAGCCAAACACGTCCATGGTCGTCGGATCCTGACCGCAGACCGAGCCCGGTGCCGGCAGCATGACCGGCGGGCTGCCGAAGAGCGAGGCGAGCAACGCGATTGCGTCCGCGATGTTGCGGCCGCCGTCGTCGTTTGCGTCGCACGCGTCTTCGCAGGCGATCGCGTTCGGACCGCCCGGTCCCGGGAACAACGCACCGAGCAGGTAGATCGCGTCGGCAATGTTGATTCCACCGTCGTTGTTGCAGTCACCGCGCTTGAAGTCCGGGTCGGTCGAGATCTCTTTGAGGAAGCCGAGGTACGCCGTCATGAGGGCGTTCTGGCTGCCGCCGTAGCCGCCGAACTCGAACGAGGACGAGATGACCTTGCCGGTCGTGTCGTCCGGACCTTCGCTGGCGATCGCGACGCCGTAGAGGGCGCCGCCGTCGGTGAAGATCACGGAGTGGGTCGAACCGGCGGGAAGGTCGGTACCCGCACTGGCGATGAGTTGATCGGTGTAGTCGAAGCCAGGCTCACCCGGGAAACCCTGAAGGTTATTCAGGTTGTCCTGGTTGTAGGTGGCGCCGAGACCCGAGGTATCGAGGCCAGGCGTAACGGCCCCGATCAGGCTGGTCAGCGAATCGTCGCCGTCCAGGATGACGGTGCCGTCGAGGAGCGTGCCCTGGACACCGTCGACGTCGAACAGGTCCGTGGGGGCGTCGAAGCCCCACACGTCGCTGCCCTCGACGTAGACACTGATGTCGCTCAAGGTGATCGCGTCACGAAGGGCGGTGCCTTCGGCGGCGAGCAGCGGGACGTTGTTCGGGAACGTGCCGAGCACCACCCAGATCGTCTCCACGCCGGCGTTGGTCAAGCAATCGTAATCGCTGACCAGGACGACTTGGTTGTTGATCGTGAGCGACGTGCGGTTATTGGCCGTCAGCGCGGCTTCGATGGCAGCGACGCTGTCGACGCAACCAGCGCCTTCGCCGGCGAAGATCAGATCGGTCTCACCCGAGTACGGGTAGTGACCGACCGCCGCAACGGCGGCGAACGTGCCGCCAGCGGAGCAGGTGCCGGTGAAGTCGAAGGTGTAGTCGCCGGCGCCGAGGGCGATCGACGTGGTGATCGCGGCACCAATGGCAAACGGACCCGGAATGACCACTTGGCCGGTGACACCAGCCGCAGCACCGAAGCCGTTGTAGTCGATCGTGACGCCAGCCGCGGTGTAGGCCGAAGCGGCGACCAGATTGACGTTCACGTTGCCGGTGACACAGTCACTCTCGATCATGCCGGTCGGGAAGTTGCAGTTGGCCATGGCCGCGGTCGAAAGCTCGAGGCTGTAGCCATTGTCGCACATGCACGGGAAGCCAGAGAACGCTGCCGCGGCCGCGGTACCTGCGCCCACGAAGATCGCGTAGGTGCGCTGGTTGATGGCCGGATCGATGGTCACCGGGAAGCTCATCATGATGGCCGCGCAGTTGCCCGGGTGATCGAGGACCACCGGGGCGTTCACGTTCGCGAGGTTACAGGGCACGGTCAAGGCGCCAGCGGCACCGTTGATCTCTTCGAGAACGAAGCAGCCAACCGGCATTTCGCTATTGATGGTCAGCGTGACGGTGGTGTTGGCGAACACCGTGAAGGTGTACCAGTCGGTGTCACGGGTGCCTGAGTCTGCCCAGCCATTGCCGCACACTGGCCCGCCGTCGACGATGATCGGCGAGAAGGCGTTATTGGGTGAGTTGCAGCCACCGTTGAACATGTCCGCGGCACTCGGTACTGCGGGGCAAGCTTCGCCTTCCGCGGTGCCGACGCAGACGAGGCCGCAGTTCGGAGCGCAAGCCGCGGGAACCGCGGTGATGGTGAGCTGGTAGTCGTTGGCGCCACCGCACGGCACGCCGTCGAAGAGCGGGCCGTTGATGTCACCGGTGCTCACGAACAAGAGGTAGCGGCCCGCACCCGAGGTGGTTTGGACCGTGACACTCGTGGTGATGCAGCTGCCACTGTTCGCGTCGTCGATGACGACGAGCGCAGCGCAGTCCGCCATTTGGTCATTGACGACGAACAGCTGGCCGGGGAACTCGGAAGTGAAGTCGATGGTGACGTCGCTCGAGCCAGCGGGGACGGTGATCTCCCACCAGTCGGTGTCGCGGGCTTGGGCCATGGTCACCGGGTCGATGCCGGTGGACGCGTTGCCACAGAGCGTGACCGGAGCCGGGCCGACGGCGACCGGACCGCTGAACGGGAACGGAGGGCCCGCGAAGTTGCAGCCGTCGTTGGTGTCGGGAGTCAGGCCGCAAGCATCGACTTCGGTCGTGCCGACGCACGCGAGGCAGGCCGCAATGTCCGCGACGGTGACCTCGAGGCGGTACTGGTTGTCGCCAGCGGCGCAGGTGACGCCGTCGAAGATCGGACCCGCAGCGTTACCCGTGGTGACGGCGACGTAGTACTGCAGCGACGCGACGGTGCGCTGGATCGTGACCTGGTTGCAGCCGGCGCTGAAGTCGGTTTCGAGGACGATCGAGAACGAGCACTCACCACCGCCGGCCGCGCCGGACTCGATGAGGAACACTTGGCCCTCGAACTCCGAAGTGAAGTTGATGGTCAAGAGGGACGGTCCAGCCGGCACCGGGACGGCGTAGTAGTCGAGGTCGCGCACGCCCATGTCGGCGAACACCGTGCCGCAGATCACCTGGCCCGAGGCAATGGCGTCGAAGCCCGGCGTCATGCAGAAGTCCAGGGTGCAACCCCCGTTGGTGTCCGCGCCGCAGGCCTCGGCCTCGGCCGTGCCGACACACGCCACTTGACACGGGGGGCCGAACGGGCCGGCCGCGCTGGCGGTCACCGGGCCATGGCTCGGGAGCATGCCCGACTCGACGATGGCGCGGCTTCCGGTCTTCGCAACCAGGGCGGGGTCCAGGAGATTCAGGGACCTCGTATCGAGCGCGTCTGGGGCCAGAGCGGCGGGCGCGGCCGGGGTCACGGCCCCCGCGTCCTGGAGCTTGGTCGGGGCTACCAGAATGCGCTTCGCGCTCTGGGCCTCGGCACTCTGGGCGCAACATAGCGCTACGCCCGCGGTCAACATTACAGCGAAAATCTTCCGCATTTCGTACAATCCTTCCGTCCAGAACCGGGAGATCTCCCTCGTGATCTCCCTCCCCTTGTGGCACCGTCGCCAGCAAGAGGTTCCCCCCGGTAGGGCCGAAGCCGCCGAGGAACGGGATATAGATGGTCGGTTATCGGGGGGCGCCGCTCTGACTTCGCCGCGATTGCCTCCGCTGTGTGACGCCCCTTCTCTGGTTTCTCTTGCGCTGTACTTTTTTTTGGCCCGGCGTCGCCGCCCCAACGCCCCAACGCCGCTGAAGCTGCTGCGCAGCTCCGCAAAGCCCGGCCCCGTCGAATCGAGGCAGAGCTTGTCCTCGCGGACGTGGCTTCACGGGAACGGTCGTCCAGATTGCCCCTGAATGTCTTGGTCGGCTGCGCCTGGCCCGTGGCGCGTCAGTGGGTCGACCGAAGACCGAACTCGGTTGTGGTGGACAGACCCCAAGAAATCCCGTTAGATCGGGCCAAGCCTAGGACTCCGAGTGGGGCTTGTCAAGCAACTGCGTGCGGACCCGTGGTCGGGGCGTTCCTGTGCCGCGGCGCGCCACCCGGAGAGGGATTCTGGGCCTCCTCCGTCGGCGTTCGAGGGCCGCGCCCCACCAACCGCACCACCCCAGGAAAACCACCATGATCGACTGCTTGATCGACAACCAGGGGTGTCACGACCCGAGCTGGAATCTGGCACTCGAGGAGTTCTCGGTTCGGCACTTGGACGGCGGGGCGGACACTTCGTACCTGCTGCTGTACGTGAACGGGCCGTCGGTGATCGTGGGCCGGAACCAGAACACCCTGGAGGAGATCGATCCCGAGTTCGTGGATCAGGAAGGGGTTCGGGTCGTTCGCCGGATCTCCGGCGGCGGCGCGGTGTATCACGACCTCGGCAACCTCAACTTCAGCTTCATCAAGCGGTTCCGGCCTGGCGCCCGGTTGGAGTTCAAGGAGTTCACGGACCCGATCGTGGCGGTCTTGCACCGGCTCGGTGTCGACGCCGAACTCACGGGTCGCAACGATATCGTCGTCGCGGGTCGCAAGATTTCCGGGAACGCGCAGTTCACGACCTCTCGCCGGATGTTCAGTCACGGGACCCTGCTGTTCGACTCGGATCTCGACCGGGTCACGCAAGCCCTACGTCCGCGATTCACCAAGATCGAGTCCAAGGGGTTGAAGTCGATCCGCAGTCGAGTGGCGAACATCTCAGAGTTCTTGCCGCGGGCGATGGACCTTGGCGAGTTTCGGGATCTGCTCGTCGAGGGCTTGTTCGGAACCACCACCCCGCCGGTTCGTCAGCTCGACGCGCAGGAGCTCGAACGAGTTCAGCAGTTGGCTGACTCGAAGTACCGACAGTGGAATTGGAACTTCGGAGAGTCGCCGCGGTTCAACGTGCGCAAGGTGCATCGGTTTTCGATTGGGGAGCTGGACGCGCGCATCGACGTGCAGGCGGGCCGCATCGAGAGTTGCCGGATCTACGGCGACTTCCTGGGATTCGGCGAGATCTCGGAGATCGAGTGGCGGCTGGTTGGTGTGCGCTACGAACCGGCCGACTTGGCCGAAGCCCTCGCCGAGGTCGATGTGGAGTCGTACTTTGGAGGCCTTTCGCGCGCTGAGTTCGTCGAGTTTCTCTTTTGATCGAAGAGTGTCGCAGCGGCTGCGGCCGCCGCTAGGAACCTGAGTCCAAAGAATCGAGTACAGAATGAGCCGTGCGATCGACTCCGTCTTGGTCGTAGGTCTGGGAAAGGTGGGGACTCTCGTCGCCACCCTGCTCCACGAGTCGGGCTTTCGGGTTACCGGTCTCGACAACAGCGAGCATTCTGGTCTGCCTTTTTCAACCCGCGTGGGGAGCGTGAGCGACACCGAGCTGCTCAACGACAGTCTTCGGCAACACCAAGCGGTGGTGTCATGTTTGCCCTACCACTTGAACATTGGCGTGGCACGAGGCGCCCATGCGGCAGGGATCCACTACTTCGATTTGACGGAGGACGTGCCGACGACCAACGCCACCATTGCTCTGAGTGCGACCGCGAAAGGGGTCATGGCCCCGCAGTGCGGTCTCGCCCCCGGTTTCATTGGGATCGTCGGCGCCTCCCTCTGCAAGCGATTCGACAAGTTGCGCAGTGTGCAGCTGCGAGTCGGGGCGTTGCCGCAGCACCCCAGCGGCCTCCTCGGGTATGCGTTCAATTGGTCTCCCGAGGGAGTCGTGAACGAGTACCTGAACGACTGTGAGGTGGTGATGGAGGGTCGCCGCCGAATGATCCCCGCGATGACGCAACTCGAAGTCGTCGTCATCGACGGAATATGCTTGGAGGCGTTCGCCACATCGGGCGGGCTCGGTACGATGTGCGAGACCTTCGACGGTCGGGTAGAGGAACTCAACTACAAGACGCTGCGCTACCGGGGTCACTGCGACCTCATGCGATTCTTTTTCCATGAGCTGCACATGAAGAACAACCGCGAGGAAGCGGGACGCATTCTGGTGAACGCGAAGCCTCCCGTTGGCCAGGATATCGTCTACGTCTACGCTGCCGTGGAGGGTTGGCAGGCGGGCAAGTTGTTCCGTGAGGAGTTCGTGGAGGCCTACTATCCGATGAAGATCGCGGGCCAGGAGTGGCGCGCGATTTCGTGGACCACGGCCGCATCGGTCACCGCGGTCGTGGAGATGGTCGCCGACGGCACCTTGCCGAAGCAGGGCTTCATCAAACAAGAGGAGATCGACTTCGAGAAGTTTCTCGCGACCCGCAATGGCCAGCTCTACGCGAAGAGCGGGACGCTGTCCGCCAAGCGTTCGACCTGAGGAACCCGGAGCCTCCCCCCAACCCGACTTGGAGTTCGCATGAACAACACGCGCTTTCACCTCGAGTTGCCACCGAACGAACCCATCTCGTCGTTTCGCCCTGGTGAAGCGAGTACCGTGGCGCTCCAGAAGCGAATCCAAGAGTTGGCCTCGGAGACCCTCGAGATTCCTTGCCTCGTCGGGGGCAAGGAGGTGTTCACCGGTAAGGTCAAGGAGTGGCGCGCCCCGCACGATCACGAGAAGGTTCTCTGTCGGTGGCACTCGGCGACCCCGGAGGTCGTCGCGGCGGCCGTTGCGAGTTCCCAAAGCGCTTGGCGCGAGTGGTCGGCGGCCCCGTACTCAGTGCGCTTGGGGATCTTCCTGAAGGCCGCGGAGTTACTCGCCGGTCCCTGGCGGAACACCCTCAACGCGGCCACGATGTTGGGTCAGTCGAAGACGTGCTTTCAGGCCGAGATCGACGCCGCGTGCGAGCTCATCGACTTCTGGCGCTTCAACTGCTACTTCGCGCTCGAGCAGATCTACTCGGACCAGCCGAAGAGTCCTACCGGGTACTGGAACACCATGGACTACCGCCCGCTGGAGGGGTTCGTGTACGCGGTGACGCCTTTCAACTTCACGAGCATCGCCGGCAACCTGCCCACGGCACCGGCGCTCATGGGGAACGTCGCCATCTGGAAACCGTCCTCATCGTCGGTCTACTCGAACTACTACCTGATGCGATTGCTCGAAGCCGCGGGGTTGCCGCCGGGGGTGATCAACTTCGTTCCCGGATCGCCGGGAGAGATCACGGAGGCGCTCCTCGACTCGCCCCACTTCTCGGGGATTCACTACACTGGCTCGACCGCGGTCTTCCATGCCTTGTGGCGCCGTATCGGCGAGGGCTTGGATCGATACCGTAACTACCCGCGCATCGTCGGTGAGACCGGCGGCAAGGACTTCATTTTCGCGCACGCTTCGGCGTCGTTGGAGGCCTTGGTGACGGCGGCGCTGCGGGGAGCGTTCGAATACCAGGGACAGAAGTGTTCGGCGGCCAGCCGTGTGTACCTGCCTCGCAGTCTGTGGAAGTCGTTCCGGGATTCGTTGGTGAGTCAGATCGAGTCGATCCGCATGGGGGATGTTGCCGACTTCGGGAACTTCATGGGTGCCGTCATCAACGAGGAAGCTTACAAGCGGATCACGGGCTACGTGGAACATGCCAGAACGAGTGCTGGCGCGCGCGTTCTTGCGGGAGGAGCGGCCAGCCGCGAGCGTGGGTGGTTCGTGGAGCCGACCCTGATCGAGTGTGACGATCCGCGGTTCAAGACCATGGAGGAGGAGATCTTCGGACCGGTCTTGTCGGTGCACGTCTACGACGACGACTCCTTGGAAGACGCGCTCACTCTGTGCGACCAGACCAGCCCGTATGCGCTGACGGGTGCGGTGTTCGCACAGGATCGTTTGGCGGCCGAGAGGATCAGTCAGCGGTTGCGTTTCGCGGCCGGCAACTTCTACATCAATGACAAGCCGACCGGGGCGGTCGTCGGGCAACAGCCGTTCGGAGGCGGGCGCGCCTCGGGTACCGACGACAAGGCCGGCAGCGCGCTCAATCTGGTGCGCTGGGTCGCCCCCAGAGCCATCAAAGAGACTTTCGATCCCCCGCGATCTTATCGCTACCCGCACATGGGATGACCGGGGACCCCAAGCGTGAGTCGCACCGATGAGGTCTTAGGAGTCGCCCAAGAATAACTTCACCCTCTTGCTCGTCGCTTCGGGCCATCTTGGACCGCTCCGAAGACCTCGAAATCCTCACCGGAACTAAGGCTACGCCTCCGGTTCCGAGCTTTCCGGATCGGCCGAATCTGACCCAAATGGACGGCAAGATGTCGAAGTCATTCTCGGGCGACTGCTTACGCGAGCGCTTCGGCCTCGAGGCACTCCGCCCGTGGCAACGGGAGGTCGTCGAGCGCGTGTTGGCCGGTGGCAGCGCGCTCGTGGTCATGCCGACCGGATCGGGGAAGAGTCTGTGTTACCAGTTGCCCGCGCTGGCGCTACCCGGTCCGGGAGTGACCCTAGTCCTGAGTCCCTTGATCGCGCTCATGGAAGATCAGGTGTCGGCCCTGCATAAGCGTGGGATCCGCGCCGAGTACATCAACAGCAGCTTGGCTCGCGACGAGCGCAGCCGCCGTTGCCGAAGCCTTGCAAGGGGCGAGTTCGACCTGGTCTATGCCACTCCCGAACGCATGCAGCGAGACGAGTTCGTGCGAGCGCTGGCTGAGGTTCCGGGGGGCGTCAAGTTGTTGGCGGTCGACGAGGCCCACTGCATCACGAAGTGGGGGCACGACCTGCGGCCGGCATACCAGAGGGTGGGCGAGTTTCGCCGCGAACTCGGGCAGCCCCCGGTGATCGCGCTCACCGCCACGGCTACGCGTCGGGTTCGCGAAGACATTTGTGCGACGCTGGCGCGGGAGGCCGACGAGCTGCGCACGTTCATGGCACCTTTGGATCGACCGAATCTGACGCTCGCGGTGGAGTCGGTGTGGAACGACGACGACAAGCTCGAGCGGATCTTGGAGCTGGCTCGGACCCAGCGGGGCACGGGCATCGTCTACTTCGCTTTGATCCGCGACCTGGAGCGGATGGCCGAGCGGGTGCGGCGAGCGCTGCCGGAACGGCAACTCGAGATCTACCACGGTCAGCTACCGGCGGCCGCGAAGAAGCGCATCTACGACCGCTTCATCCGGGCCACACCCCGTGATGGCCTGTTGCTGCTGGCGACCAATGCATTCGGGATGGGCGTGGACAAGGCGGATCTCCGGTTCATCGTGCACGCGCAGCTTCCCGGGAGTGTCGAGGCGTACTACCAAGAAGTCGGGCGGGCCGGTCGGGATGGACTGCCCGCGCGTTGCGTGCTCCTGTACTCGGAGGACGACCTGGCGGTACAGCACACCTTCGTGGAGTGGATGAATCCGTCGGCGGCCCAGATACGAGTGGCGGCGCTCGCGGCGCAGACGGACCCTCACGCAGACTTCGATGTCGAGGAATTGCGGCTCGCCGTCCATGGGAAGACGGGGCGCGGCGACGCAACGATCGACTACTGTCTGATCACCTTGGAGAAGATGGGCGTGATCGAACCAGCCGGCTTGTCGGGGCGTTACCGTTTCGTGCGCCCGCTGGCGGACGCGGAGCTGGACGAGTCGGAGATTGCCGCCAAACGCAATCGCGACCTGCAACGCCTCCTCGAGGTCGTGAAAATGACGCGCGCCGAGGATGTCCGGCAGTTCGTGCTGGCCTACTTCGAGGCGTGATCCGACCAGAGGGTCACACCGTGCAGCATGGTCAGGAGCTCCGGCCGGGTTTTCAGCGGGGCGTGTACTGCTGGAGCACGCGGGTCAAGATCTCCAAGGCTTCGCGGAGCTGCTCCTCGGTGATGACGAGCGGCGGGGCGAAGCGGATGATGTGATCGTGCGTGGGTTTCGCCAAGAGCCCGTGGTTTTTGAGCGACACGCACACGTCCCAGGCGCTGATGCCGCTCGCGGGATCGACCTCGACGGCATTCATGAGGCCTTTGCCGCGGATGTCGCGAATCCAAGGCAGGCCGAGTGCCGTGAGGGATTCGCGGAAGATCGGCCCCAGCCGCGCGGCGTTCTCGGGGAGACGTTCGTCTCGGAGCACTTCGAGCGCAGCGATGGCTACCCGCGCGCCGAGCGGGTTGCCCCCATAGGTAGAGCCGTGCTCCCCAGGCTGGAGGCAGAGCATCACTTCGTCGTCGGCGAGGACTGCGGACACCGGCATGGTGCCCCCGGAGAGAGCCTTGCCGAGGATCAACAAGTCGGGCTTCACCTGTTCGTGGTCGCAACACAGCATGCGACCCGTGCGACCAAGGCCCGTTTGCACTTCGTCGGCGATGAAGAGCACCTGCTGGCGGCGGCAGAGTTCGGCGGCGCGGCGCAGGTAGCCGTCCTGGGGCACGATGACGCCTGCCTCGCCCTGGATGGGCTCGACCATGAACCCCGCCACATCGGGATCCGCGACCGCTCGTTCGAGTGCCGGCAGGTCGTCGTACGGAATGATTTCGAAGCCCGGCATGTAGGGACCGAAGTCGTTGCGTGATAGCGGATCGTTGGAGGTGGAGATCGCCGCGAGCGTACGCCCCCAGAAGTTGTTGCGCGCGAACAGGATCTTTGCACGATCGTGCGGGACGCCCTTCTTTTGGTAAGCCCACTTGCGACACAGCTTCACCGCAGTCTCGCCACCCTCCACGCCGGTGTTCATCGGCAACACCCGGTCGTAGCCGAAGAACTCCGTGATGAACCGGGTGAACGGTCCCAGGACATCGTTGTAGAACGCGCGTGAAGTCAGGGTCAAGCGGTGGGCTTGCTCGGTCAGCGCCCTTACAATGCGGGGGTGGCAGTGGCCCTGGTTCACGGCGGAGTAGGCGGAGAGGAAGTCGAGATAGCGTTTGCCCTCGACGTCCCACACGTACACCCCTTCGCCGCGAGAGATCACGACTGGGATCGGATGGTAGTTGTGAGCTCCGTAGCGATCTTCCAGGTCCATCGCTGCCTGTGAGCTGGTTGCAGCGGTGTGAACCGAGCGGGTGTGGACCATCCGAGTACTTCCTTCCTGACCGGCGTGGGCCGGGGTTACTCGACGAGGTTGCCGCAGCGGCCGGGGAAAGTCCAGGAGGTACGGTGGATCGAGCGATGGCGGCCAGTGGAGCATACTCGCCGGTGGTGGTGCTACGGCCAGCGGACCTCAGCGACCGCGAGCGCGTCTTCGAGTGGTGTACCGCATCGGACGCGACGGCGGCCATGATTGGACCGCCTGAGTTCCCGGATCATCCGGTGCCCACACGGGAGGAGTTCTTCGACGACTACCACGAGTCGTTCTTCGACGAACGGGGCGACGGCAACGGCCGGGTCTTCGTTTTGGAGGTCGCGGGTCGCGGGGTGGGTTGCATCAGCTACGACGGCCTGCGAGATTGGCACGGGTTTGCGGAGCTGGACATTTGGATCGCCAGCGCGGTCGACCAAGGACGCGGATGGGGAAGCGAGGCGATTCGTCGCTTGAGCGGGATGCTACTCGACGTGGACACCGTCGCGGGTTTGGTGATCCGCCCGTCACGCCGGAACGTGCGCGCGATCGCCGCTTACCGGAGAGCCGGTTTCGTCGAGTTGGACCTCGGGCGGCACTCGCTCCCGGAGAGTTGGTTGAGCGAAGGGCTCGATTACTCGGACGCGGTGGTGCTCGTACGGTTGCGGGGTAGCCAGTGAGCTGGCGCGGGATGAGACATGGGAACTCGAGCCGCTTCCGCGAGAAGCGCCGGGCGAGGGTCGGGGAAACGTCGTGACCGCGGAAGGGCCTGTGGAGTCGCCTTGCACCCGAGTGTGCCAGATCGATGCGCGGTCGCAGCTTTGCATCGGTTGCGGGCGCAGCTTGGCAGAGATCGCGGGGTGGCAGGGCTACAGTGAGGCAGAGCGCCGCCGCGTATGGGAGCGCTTGCGGCGCAAGGCAACGGAAGGCGAGATTCGACCGCCGGCGACGTAGGGGGGAGTTTCATAGCGCCCTTCGAGGCTCCACGAGGGGTCGTGGGTTGGTTGCAGTGGCATTTCTGAAACCGAAGTTTGAATGAGGCGCATGAAACGAACGAACGCCATTGCCGGCTATCTCGGGATCATGATCTTTGTCGTCGTGGGGGACTTGTGGTCGAAGGCGTACTTCTTCGACCTGCTCGACGTCCAGGTGCTGGCAGTAGACGGTACGTCTCGAATCGTACGCGCGATCACGCGCGAGGTGATCCCGAACTGGTTCGAGTTGGAGGCCGTGCTGAACTACGGGGCATTCAGTGGGTGGTTCGCGGGCATGACCTGGATGTTGACCGCCGTCTCCGTCATCGCAGTGTGCGCCACGACGAGCATGGTTGCATTCCCGGCGAGCACCCGGGGAGGCCTCGCCGTGGCCCTCGGGCTCGTTGCCGGTGGTGCGCTGGGCAACGTCTACGACCGCGTGACCCTCGGCGCGGTCCGGGACTTCCTCAAGTTCTTCTACGTGGACGGGGGCGGGAAGGCTCACGTCTGGCCCAACTTCAACGTCGCGGACAGCGCGATCTGTGTCGGGGTCGGGTGGATCATCTTGATGGAGTTCTTCGGCCCCAAGGCAACGAGCCCAGCCGCGGGCCCCAAGGAGAACGCACCGGGATCCGCGTGAACCCGGCCCGGCCACCCCCCGGCCCGGCCCAATGGCCTGAGCCCCAGTTCATGCGCATTCGCGAGCAACTCCGGCTCGCGCTCGACCGTCCGACGCCAACACGTGCCGGTCACCGATCTCGGTCATGCCCCCAACCGCCGCCGCCGGGGGTCTCGATGCGTAACCGGCTGCCCGCGGGGAGTTCTCCCACCCACTTGCTCGGGAGTTCCGTCCACTCGCTCGCTCCCGGTAGTAGCAGCCGGTTGCGCCCGCACGCGCCCGGGGATCCGCCGGCCATGCCCGCCGGTTCGATGTATCGCCGCTCGGTCAGGAGCGCCGCCATGACGGGTTCCAGGAGCTCGAACTCTCGGGCGATCCCTTCGCCACCGCCGTGGCGACCGGCGCCCCCGGTGCCACGCCGGATCGAGTACTCCCGCACGCGAATCGGCAAGGCATGTTCGAGTACTTCGATGGGCGTGTTCCGGGTGTTGGTCATGTGGCTGTGCACGGCCGAGGCTCCGGGCCCACGAGCGCTGCCGCCCGCGCCGCCGCCCATGGTCTCGTAATAGGAGAACGTCCGCCCGCCCGCCCCGGTGCTGCCGAGAGTCAGGTTGTTCATGGTGCCCTGGGATTGAGCTGGGACGAGATCGGGCAGCGCAGGGGCAAGGCCGCGAAACAGCAGATCGACGAGTCGTTGCGAGGTCTCGACGTTGCCACCGGCGACCGCGGCCGGAAGTCGCGGATCGAGGACGGTTCCCGGGGCGGTGCGCACCTCGACCGAGCGGAGACAGCCCGCGTTGGCCGGGATCTCTTCGCCGGCGAGCCCGCGAAGCACGTAGAACACTGCCGACAGCACGACGGCCGGGTTGGTGTTGAGGCCGCCGCGAACCTGGGGTGAGCTGCGAGAGAAATCGAAGCACGCCCGATCGTGATCGACCTCGATGGTCACCCGCAGGGCGATTCGTTCGGGGGTTACGCCGTCGCTCTCGAGTTCGTCCTCGGCTTCGTAACGACCGCTCGGAATGCGCCTCAGCAACGCGCGAACGTGCCGGTCCGCGGCGTCTTGCAGATGGCCACAGTAGGCGAGCAGTTCTGCGCGTGGTTGACACGCGAGCAGGCGCTGCAAGGCCCGGTCTCCGACCTCGTTGGCACTCAGCTGGGCGCGTAGATCCCCACGTCGCTCGACCGGCTGTCGCATGTTGGCCAGCAGCAGCGTCTCGACATCCTTCGCGACGCGACCTCGATCGCGCAACAGCACTGGCGGAATGCGCAGTCCCTCTTGGTAGATCTCGGTGAACAGCGCCATCGAACCTCGGACGGCACCACCGACGTCAGCGTGGTGCGCGCGGTTCGCGACGTAGAACGTGGGGGCTGCGTGGTCGGCTTCAAAGACACCCGCGACCATCGTGAGGTCGGGCAGATGTGTCCCGCCTTGGTACGGGTCGTTCAGGAGGATCACATCCCCAGGACGGAAGCGGTGTGCATCGATCGCGGCCCGGACCGAGAGCGGCGTCGATCCCAGATGGACTGGGATGTGCGCGGCTTGTGCGACCATGTCACCCGCGGCGTCGAAGACGGCGCAGGAGTAGTCGCGACGCTCCTTGATGTTGGCGGAGAAGCCGGTGCGTTCGAGGGCCGAACCCATTTCTTCGGCGACCGAGTCGAGCAGGTTCTGGTACACCCGGAGCAGAACGGGCGAGGCGGAGTCACTCATGGCCACGACTGGGTCGGGACGAACGCCAACACTTCGTTCTCCCGTCCATCCTGCTCGCGTGTCTTGCGACTCTTCCACAACCGCCACCCGCACGCTGCGAGATCGTCGAGCACCTCGCTCCGACAGTAGCGGTTCTCGAAGAAGCCGTGCCGGTGACGCACGATCGCCGCTGGGCCGACACCCCACGGGATGTAGCAGCCGACGACGAGCAGGTCGCGTGCGACACGCGCCGCCTCGCGCAGCGCGGGCCGGAAGTCCTCGAGGTGTTCGAGCACATCCTTGATGACGACGCGCGCAACGGTGTGGCTGGCGAGCGGCAGTGAGCGCGCGTTGGCAACCCAGAAGTTCCCGTTCGGGAGGTCGTGGCGTGCACGGGTGACGGCGTGAGGGTTGCTGTCGAGGCCGGTGTATGCCCCGGTGAAGCCCCAATGCCGAAGCAGCTGACCCAAGACTGCGACGTTGCAGCCGAGATCGAGCACACGATCAGCCGCTGGACCGAGCAGTTCGAAGATCGCGCGATAGGTCTCGAGCTGGCGGCACGCGAGCACGTCCGCGAAACTCCCGCAGCCTATGACGCGAGCGCCGCGCTGTACCCAGTAGGACTCTGGTGGCGGCGACTCGCTGGCCTTAACGGGGCCGTCGATCGCCTGCTGGCTTGGGGCAGGTTCGCGCAAGGTTCACCTCGACACGCGCCAGGCCCCGGGTGCCGGGGCCGCCTACTTCTTCTTCTCGTTCTTCTTCTCGTCGATTGGCTGAGACCCGTTCCAGGCTAGCCGGAGACGGGCGAGAAGTCGCGCTCGTTCTTGCGCGCGCGGATGCGAAGGAAGTGGTGGGCCAGCGCCGCGAGCGAGAGCAAGAGGTAGGGGAACGAACCACCGGTGAACGGGTCCGATCCCGGCGGCAACCCGACCGTCGATCCGCAACCTCCCCCTCCGCCTCCACCACCGGCCGCGGGGGCTTCGAAGGTGAACGCCGCCGCAGCCGTGGCCCCGGTCGTGTCTGGGTTCGTGACCTGCACATTCACCGTTCCGGCGGCATGGGCCGGGGTCACGGCGGTGGCCGTGGTCGCCGAAACCAAAGTCACGGCCGTCGCGGCGACCCCGCCGACGAGCACCGTTAGCCCGCTTTGGAAGCCGGTGCCGCTCACCGTGATCTCGGTTCCACCGCTCGTGCTTCCCGTGCTCGGGTCCACGGCGTTGATCGTTGGATCCGCGATCGCCACATACGTGAACGTGCGCGACTGATCGAAGAGTCCGAGCGGATTCGTGACCCGCAAGGTTTGGGCACCCAGAACTCCCGCAGGCGAAACGCACGAGATGCTCGTCGCTGAAGTCGAACCTACGGTCGCGGGCGCACCGCCGATCGTGACGCTGACGCCGGCCTCGAATCCGCTACCGGTGATGGTGATCGTGGTCCCTCCGGCGACATCGCCCGCGCCCGGGAACACCGATGTGACCGTGGGCAGCCCCTCGTACTCGTAACCGTCGCTCGCGACTGCGATGTTCCCTTCGGGGTTTTGGACGATCACGTCAACCGCTCCAGAGCCGCCACTAGGCGATGTGCAGGTGATCTGGGTCGCGGAGTCGACGCTGACCGCGGTAGCGAGCGTGTCACCGAAGAAGACGGTCATGCCGGTAACGAAGTTCGTCCCGGTAATGGTGACCGCGGTCCCTCCGCCGGACGAGCCGAAGCTGGGTGTCACCATGCTGATCGTTGGGGAGGGTTCGACGACTTGCACCACACCGGTCAAGACGGCGATCTCGTTCGCAGCATTGCTTACGGTGATGTTGCGAGGTCCAGGCTCGGCCGTGGACAGGATCTGCAGGATCAGGCTGTACCGAGGGTTGCCGCCGTTCGTGAAAGAGCTCCAGAACAACGTGACACCCGTGCCGCTGACGCTGACGGTTTCGTCGGCGCCGTCGAGCCCGGTCCCGAAAATGGTGATCGCGGCGAAGTTGCCGCGCGGCGCCGCGACCGGTTGGCTGGTGGCGGCGGTGAGATTGAAGGGGCCGGTTGCGGGTACGGTCAGGGTGCCGACCGCGTTCGAGCTCCCCGGAGTTACCGCCACCGACGTTGGTGTCGCGTTGCCACCGAGAAAGGTGGTGGCGAAGTTCGTTTGAGCTGAGCCCCCAATGTCGGACGAGAGGTTGGCGCCGGTCACGGGTTGGTCGATCGGCTCCGCGTAGATTTGGTATGTATCTGCGGGGATCGGGCTGATGGTGAAGGTGCCGTCGGATCCGCTATAGGTCGACGCAACCACGACTCCGTCGTCGTTGATGGCGACCACGTGCGCACCGATCACGACACTCGAATCACCCGACCGGCGCACGGTACCGGAGACGCTCCCCGTGGTGGCGCCGGCTGGGTACAGATTCGCTGCCCCGGCGTGGTCGTCGAGGGTCAGGGCGCGCGGGAGCGTGATCTCGGTAGCCGCAAACGGGAACATCGTGGCGGCGCCGATACCCGAGTGGTCGAGACCGAGGAAGTGGCCGATCTCATGGGTGGCGATACTCTGCACGTCGAAGGTCCCGGGTGACTTGTTGGTCGAGAAGTCGTGGTCGTCGCCGTTGAAGACGATGTCGGCATCCACGATGAAGCCGGTGGCGAGGCTGAAGCTCACCGGGGTGATCGCGATCGTGCTCGAGGCGCCCGGGAAGAATCCGCTGGCGTTGGTCTCGTCGAACCAGATGAGATGGATGTCGTTGGCGCCGAAGTCGGTGCGGGAGGCGTTGGCCGTGAGGTCTTCCGCGAACGCGATCGTGCTGGAACTCGAGCTCTCCCAAGCGGCGAAGCCAAGTTCGATGGCAAGATCTTCCGAGTGGTCGGCGATGTCGTCCGAGCCGCTGGACTGAATCACGTAGCTCACCGGGACGTCGTCCCCGGACCAGCGAACCGTCACTCCTTGGATGAAGATTGGGAACGTGGCCGTGCCGGGGCGAGGAAGTGCGAGCACGACCAACAGCGACAACGCGCCGATCCACCATGAGGTTCGAACGGTCATGGTCAGCGCTTCTCCTGACCTTCGAGCTGGCGCAGTCGGGTGCGAACCGTGCTCTTGAAGTCGGAGAGTCGAGCTTCGGGGAAGACGGCAACAGGCTCGGTCGCAGCCGGTTCGGACCCGCTGGGGTGGGCCGTATGAAGCTCCGACGAAACCCCGCGGACGAGTTTCGTGCCTGTGGCATCGAGGATCACACGATACACGCCGCGGTCGAGACACACCGGTAGGGTGTACCCCTGGGTGGGATCGTCGTTCTCGAGGAAGAGGATCACCTCGTCACCGGTGGCGTGCGGCGAAAGCCCCGGCACCACGGTCGCGATATCCCCGATGACGCCCCCGGGCTGGACGCAGACTCGCTCCGCGACGGGTTCGCCTTTGAGCGTGTCCAGCACCTGGAACCGATATCGGGTCACAGTCAGACCATGGTTGTCGCGGTACGAGTGGCGGTGAGTACACACACCGTGGAACACGGTCGCAGCTCGGGCCAGGATCTGGTCGTGACTGAGTGGGAGCACCGTCGAAGCGGGGCTCTCGGTAGGCATCAGCGCGACGACGGCGATGGCAACGCGGATCGCGACCCGCGGAATCGAATGCCGCATGGGCAAGAACACACCATTCCTCGCTGGGGCGTACCCTCTCCTCCGTCGCGGCGTGAGCCGGCCGCTCAAGTATAAGGTGAGCGGTCGGGGTTGGCGACCCGGCGAGCCCTCGGGTGGGCGGGGCGCCGCCCGCATCCTATCCTCGATGAGGAACGGTAACGGACTTCCCGACTCCGGCCCTCAGCCGCCGACTCTCGCGACCCTCCGGGTCCACCGAGGCGATCGCGGAGGGTGTGCCCAACCGGCCGAAACTTCGGCGACGAACTCGTGCGACCGACGTCTCGCCTCGAAGTCCCTGAACCCACGCAAACACACTGGATGTCAAACAACGACCAAAACTTCGAGGTCCGGCAGCTGTCCCTGGTCGCTGATCTGCCGAGCACCGCGGACTCCGCTTCCTTGGCCGTCGCCGAGGAGCGACTCCACACGACGGCACTGCGGCTGGCAGAGAGCCGCGCGGACCTCTACTTGCGAGATCGGCTCCAAGAGGAGGCCTGGACGGTCTTGACCGAGTGGGCGGCGAGTCGGTCGATCGCCGACGCGGGACTGCCGTTCGAACAGGTGGGGCGTTGGACGCTCTCGACGCGCGAGCGCCTGTGGCTCGACGCCGGCCTGCTCGATCCGCGGCTCGTGCGCGAACTCCCGGGTTCGGCCGGGCTCAGCCAAGCGCTCGCCACCCTGTTCGAACCGACCAGCGCGGGCGTGCAACTGGTTCCCCTGTCCGTCTACTTCTTGGAGCGCTATCGCGGCCTACTCCGTCTCACGGAGCGGGTCGAGGAAGACGTTGCTTGGGCCAATTGCGATCGTCAGTTGCGGGCGACGCGGTCGCAAATCGAACGGCTTCTGATCGAACGCGCGGAGCTACTGGCGAAGGTAGTCTCGGACACGGTGCCGGGGGCGGTGCAAGCCTTGGATCAACTCCTGCCCCACCTCGCGCGGATCACCTGCCTCAATCGCGAGGGCGGTTCGCGAGATCCACGAAGCCGACGGGCGCAGATGAAGGCGGTTGCTCGCGCACGCCGCCTCACCCACACGGTGCTCCAAGGGATTCCGGTTTACCGGCACCGGAAGCGATTCGAAACTCTGCAGGCCGAGTTGCTCAAGCTACGAATCGACGTGCTGACCGCCGAGAGTCAAACCCGCGAGCTGAGCGCCTCCCGCGCCACCCCCCTGGGACCAGCGGAGTCGAGCGTGGATGCCGAGGAGTGCCGAGAGGCCGCCGTCAAAGCGGTTGCCAGCGTGCAACGGCTGCTGCGGACGGTGTCGCGCACCCCCACGTTCTGTCTGCCCCCGTTCGTCCTGGAGCACATGCCTCGCGTGAGTGCCGAAGTCATCAACGGCAAACTCGGGAAGATCTGTGCGCTCTGTCCCCGGATCGAGCATGCCATCGACAAACGTTGGTATCCGGACATGCGCGTGTTGTTGCTTCCCGGGGTAGGCCACCCGCTGTTCTCGCCGGAAACGCGAGAGATTCTCACGCCGCTGTTTCCCCTCGAGTCCAACCTGCATGCGCTCACCGGAGTCATGGGAGAGGCGATCTTCCGGGCCGACGAGAATCTCGCGGAGTCGTACTCGCACTTCCGGCGCGGTGAGACGCCGGACGAGCGCGGCCTGCTCGAGGCCTTCCACCGCGACTTCGTCGCCTGGGTCGAGAACGATGGGCGCGGGCGCAACGCGAACGAGCGCAAGACGCAACGCTGGTTCCGCGAGAACCTCGTCGAACGCGCGTTGCGCGCCCGTTCGAACTCCCGCTGAAGCGTGCTGGTGGCGCGGGTGGCTCCGGGTTCTCAGTCCTGAATCGTCACGCCGACAGAACCGAGGATCACCCCCACCGCGGTCTCGAAGGCCGTGATGGCGCGCTCGTAGTCGACGAGGGATTGCAGCTCGAGGGACTGGGCTTCGAGCAGGTCGTTCTGGATCTGCAGCACTTGATAAGAAGTTGAGCTTCCCACCCGCAGGCGCTCTTTCTCTCCTTCGAGCTGCTCGCGTCGCAGGCGGACGGCGGCACGCGTGCTCTGTAGTTTCTGGACGCTGCTGCGGATGTCGCGGGCGGCCTGGGTCACCTCCAGCGTGATGGTGTTCGTGAGCTTCAAGAGGTTCAAGCGACTCGTCGCCACATCGTCCTTTGCTTTGGCAAAGCGATAGCGTTCTTGCCGGTTGCCGATGGGGTACTCGAAGGTGATTCCGATGTCCCAGTCGTAGAAGCGTCCTCGGCCCACGGAGTCCGTGGCGGCTCCCAAGTTCCCGTCCAGACCTTGCTGCCTCCAACTGCCGCTGAGGTTGAGCCCGGGGAGCGCCTGGTTTCTGCGTCGGAGTAACTCGAGTTCGGCATTGTCGATGGCGAGTTCCGACTCCCGCAGATCCTGCCGATTCGCAAGCGCGAGACCGACCGCGTCGTTCACGTCGACGTCGTACGGGTGAAAGGCCAAGGGCGTTACGGCGACTACACGCACGCGCTCGTACGGGGCCAGCTCGCCGGCCTCGGCGAGGCCTCGCTCGACGAGCAACTCGGAGTAGTTCAACAGGTCGAGCAACGAGTCCTGCGTTCGTCGCTGGAGATTCTCGGCGTCGATGATCCCACCGCGCTGAGTCTCGATGTTGGCTTCGGCATCGAACACGTCGATCTCGGTGGCGGTGCCAACACGAACCCGTTGGCGGTTGATTTCGAGGAGTTGCTCGGCTTCGCGGAGTGCTTCCCGTTTGACGCGCAGATCCTCGTCGGCAAAGACCAGGTCCCAGTAGGCGTTGCGCACGCTGGCGACCGTGGTTTCGAGCATGCGCTCGAGCTGTAGGTGTGAGATCGAGTAGTTGTTGTGGGCGACGCGAAGGTCGGCAAGGTTCGACGCGAAACCGCTTCCCTTGAGCAGGGGTTGAGTGAGCCGCGCCTCGAGGGTGGCCGTGTGGCTCGGGTTGAAGGCGACGAACGAAGAGTCGGGGCTGTCGTTGCGTTCATCGGTAGCGGTAAGGTTGTACGTGAGCCCGGTAGGAAGCAGGCCCGAGATTCCAAGGCTTGCGGTCTGGGACTCGAACGGGTTCACCCGCACCGAGGACAGGGAGCCGACACCCGACAAGAAGCTGATGGTGGGTTGGCGGAACTTGGCCACCGTGTACTGAGTGGTGAACAGTGGGTCGAAGGAGGCGCGTGCGATCACGACGTCGCGCGCGCTGTTCTCTCGGCGTATGTGCTCGACCCGAAGGTCGAGGTTACGCTCGATGGCGATGGCAATGGCCTCGTCCATCGCGAGTCGAATCTCGATACGTGTATCGTCGGTTTCCGCGCCCGTGACCGCGGCGTCGCTGTCCACGTCCGAGTTCGCGTCCAAAGTCGTTGGCGGCGGCGCGTCCTGGGCGCTCGACAAAGCCCCATCGCAGAGCGCGTAGACCAGGACGAAGCCGCAGAGTATCCCCGTCGGGCCGAGGTTGTTCCACGAGAGCTGGCGCATGGATTCCTTCCGAGAGGGACGTACGGGTGATGCGGGGTCGAGCCGAAGCGGGGAATGCCGGCCGACTGGACTCGAGCCGGGATCATAGGTCAAGCTCGAACCGAGGCAAGCCGCGTCATGGGCCTGGGAAGGGATTCTCACGGTGCAGCGTGATCTTCGCTGGGTGGTGACACCAAGGCCAAGCGACGGTGGTGGCGCTACCGGGATTCGCCGGAGGCTTTGGACGGGCCGGTGACTCGGGAGTAGACCAGCGCAGTGCTGCGCACGAGCGCGAAGGCGCCGACCAACACGATCGTGAGGAAGACCAGCAGAGAGAAGGCGGCCCAGAGCTTCGGTACATACAAGACTTGAATGAACCAACCCCGACTCAGGAAACCGAACTTCACTCCGAGCCACTGCCCCACCGCGACGACGACGAACAGAGCCGCCCAAGTCGCGGCCCACGCGGTCCATTCGTTGCGACGTATGCCGCCGGCGACCAGGCTCGCTGCCACGGTGTAGACCGCGAGAACGCCGCTCCAGGTCGTCAGGGCGAGGAGGTCGGGTAGGGTAGCCACGCTACTCCAGAAACGGCTCACCGATCCCCATTGGATCTCGCCGTACTCGAGCGTCGCTTCGTCGATCAGCGGGAGGGCGAAGCCCGATTCCAAGAAGCCGGAACCTCCAACCAAGAACAGGGTCCCGGTCAGGAGAAGTAAACCCTTTAGAGTAACGGAGATGCAGAGGCCGAGCGGTCCCAGCTTGCACTTCCCGTACTCGAGAGGTGGGCGATTCTGAGCGAAGAGACTCACGCGCTGGATCGGGGTGGCCGTGAGAACGCAGACCACGGACTGCAACACGATGTCGACGAGAATCCCCGGCAGGAACACGAGTTTGGCAAAGGCACCGTGGAGCAGGTGGCCCCGGAGTCGACCCAAAAGGGCCGAGCATGTGCTCCAAACTGCGATCCAGACCAGCGTTTCGCTCAAGCGTCATTCTCTGTCGTAAGTCTATGTATTGTAATGATTAATGGGGTTTTGGCGGGCCCCGCGGAGGCCGGGACCGGGGCTGTCCGGCGGCCTGCGGCGCGCGTCCCCCTTCTTCGAAGTCTAACATCGCAGACCGGGCCTGGTGACATCGCCGGTCTGCGTCGTCGGGAGGCCCACTCTCCCTGTCGAGTCTCGGGCTGGAAACGGGCGATGGTCGCCTCAGGGCCTACCGACGAGTCGGCGGCTGATACGCTCATAGTCGTCCAGAGAGTAGTACTCGATTACGATCTTGCCGCGGCCGTTCCCCTCCCGGATCTCTACTTTGGTGCCCAACGCGCGGCTCAGTTGGTCCTCCTGATCCGTGACATGGGGTGCCTTGACCCGTGATCCTCGAGAGGCCGGAGGAGGAGTCGCTCCCGTCGTCGCAGCGGGGTTCTGAGGTCGATCCCGCAACTCCTCGAGTGCCCTGACCGAGAGTCCGCCGTCGAGCGTCGCCTGGAAGTGGGCGAGTTGATCCGCAGCCGTAGGAACCGACAAAAGGACCTTGGCATGTCCCGCCGAGATCCTGCCGTCGACGAGAGCATCTTGAATCGCCGCGGGGAGCTCGAGGAAGCGCAGAACATTGGCTACGGTCGATCGCTTCTTTCCAAGTTGATCGGCGAGTTCGTTCTGGGTCAGGCTATTGCGCTCGATGAGAGACCGATAGGCCTGAGCGAGTTCGACCGGATTCAGGTCCTCGCGCTGGATGTTCTCGACGAGAGCGAGCTCGAGCAGCTGATCGACGACGGACTCTCGGACTACGACCGGTACTGTTGGAAGCTCCAGTCGGAGAGCCGCTCGGAGCCTTCGTTCGCCCGCAATCAGCTCGTACCCGCCGGAGGCCAAGCGGTGCACGACGAGGGGTTGCAGAATGCCACGTCCACGTATCGATTGTGCCAAGTCGTCAAGTGCAGCGTCATTGAACACCCGACGCGGTTGGTCCCGGTTCACGGAGATCGTTCGTGGGTCCAGGTGCAGGACGCGATCGCCCGCCTCGAGCTTGGTTGCCGGCGCTTCCGGCTGCCGGACCACCTGCGGGATCAGGGCGTCGAGCCCCTTTCCGAGTTTTCTTGTGCTCATGGTAGAGAATCTCCTTGGTGAGGCTCAGATAGGCCCAGGATCCGGGGGACCGGCTGTCGTGTGAGCAGATGGGCTTCCCGAACGTCGTGGCCTCGGCGAGGCTGACGTCCCTGGGAATGACGGTTCGAAAGAACAGGGCGGGATAGCGATCTTGGACCTCCCGTAAGATCTTCCAGGATAGGTCGAGTTCGGAAGAGAACATCGTAACGACGATCCCGTCGACCTCGATTGGCGATCCCTCCTTGCTCACGCGCTCGACGAGGTCGAGCATCTGAGTCAGGCCGTGGACAGCAAACGGCTCGGCCTGAACTGGAATGATGACCGAGTCCGCCAGCCGAAGTCCGACCGCGGCCAAGTCACCGGTCGTGGGAGGGCAGTCCAGAAGGACGTAGTCGATGGCGTTGTCGGAGCGCATGGCATCCCGAAGTGCCTGAATGCAACCACCGCCCAGCAAGTCGGCGCAGATCTCGTCCACTCCCGGCCGGGACGGAACCAACCGAACGGAGCGGTCGTGTACCTCGGTGCACTGGTCGAGCCAACGGGTTGGGTCGGAAAGGACTTTCTCCAAGGGGGCTGCCAACGGGAATGAGACTCCCAAGGCGGTGGTCGTGTTCGCCTGAGGGTCGAGGTCGACGAGTACGACGTCTTTGCCCGCCGCCTGCAGAAAGGCGGCTAGGTTGATTGCCGTGGTGGTCTTCCCGACCCCACCCTTGAGGTTCGCGATGGCAACAATACGTGTCATCTCCGGCGACCTCCTGTTGCTGACCCGACCTGCGGGTTCAAGCTACACCTCGAGGGAGAACCAGGCAAGTGTTCCACGTGGAACACTTGCAGTGTCACCGTGATCGATGTTCCACGTGGAACACCCCACTCCGTCTGACCCAGGGACCGCTCGAGCCTGATCAATCGCCTGCCCTGTGTCGGCACCTCAACTGGCAACAGAGAGCTGCACGTTGTTCGTCGATAGAAATCCGGTAACTCTCTCCTACGCAACATGTTACAGAACTATCTCGGTGCCGCGACCGAAGCCTGCGAATCTCCTTGGTTCTCGACGCAGCGCAGACCCGAAAGCACACCCCTGGCGAGTCCGGTGACGTCACTAACGCGGCTCGCAAGTTGGGATTGAAATCCCGGGGCTGAGTTCAGATCCTCCGCCGTCGCGCGCGATAGGGTAATATGTAGGAGAAGAGGACGAAGGGGCCGCGCTCGCACGCCCGGTTGGCTGTGTGAGTTCCACGCCTGGCGAGCGGGTGCGAGGAGTGGCGTATTGCGCTATGCAGTGATCTCCGATATCCACGGTAACCGCGAGGCTCTCGACACGGTTCTCGAGAAGATCGAGCTGCTGGCTTGCGACAAGATCGCGTGCCTGGGGGATATCGTTGGGTACGGCGCAGACCCCGGATACTGCCTCGAGCGAATTCGCGACGTCTCCGATTTCGTGGTCGCTGGCAATCACGACTACGCCGCGCTGGGTAAGATCAGCATCGACTACTTCAACGCTCATGCGCGACAAGCGACACTGTGGACCCGTGAACAACTCACGCCAGACCAGCGTCGCTATCTCGAAAGTCTCCCGCTCGTCGTGGTCGACGACAAGAGCACGTTCGTTCACGGGAGCCTCGACTCGCCACAGCTCTTCGACTACATCCAGACCTCCTATGATGCGTTTCTCACCATGGAGCAAATGCAGACCCGAATTTGCTTCATCGGCCACTCTCACGTGCCCATCACGTTTCTGTTGAACGATGTCATCACGTACTCGCTCGACAACGTGCTGGAACTCACTGCGGTGAAGAAGTCGATCGTCAACGTGGGGAGTGTCGGCCAGCCACGCGACAACAACCCCTTGGCCGCGTTCGCCGTGTACGACGACGAACGAGACCTTTTGGAGCTCCACCGCGTTCCTTACGATGTGGAGAAGACTGCGGCGAGAATTCTGCAGGCGGGACTACCTGAGTTCCTGGCGGAACGTCTCAAGGTCGGTCGCTAGCCCAGTCGAGCGCACTCGCGACTCCCTCGAACGAGCACAGGCGAGCCTTCTCCTGTGAAGCGGACGCAGCGCCGCCGCGACCACGAGGGGGGCCTTCGAAAACCCCACTCGAAAGGGGAGACCTGGGCCGCGGGCCAAGCCCGAAGGCTGAGTTGGCTCTTATTCCTTGGCGGCCGGCTTGCGGGAGGCATCTTCCTGACGCGTCGCGTCGAGTCGTCGGGTCTCCTTGGACTCCTGCTCGATATCGTCCTCGATGCCCCGAATCCCCTTCTTGAACTCCACGACTCCGCGGCCCATCGAACGCATTACTTCGGGCAAGCGCTTGCCGAACAGCAGCAGCGCGACCACGAGAATCACGGTCAGCTCCAGAGGGCCGAAACCACCCCAGGCCACGACGGTCAAGGCAGCGAACTCCATGGCGGTTCCTCATTCCTGGCGCGGATCAACACGCCCGACGCAGCGAAGGCCCGACACGGGGAGGGGCACTCTCGGCCGAACTGGACCCACGTCATCGCGGTCCAGACCGCCCCTCGACGGCGCGAAGCGCCGGCGCTACTGGTTGCTCGAGCCCGAAGCCGGGATTGTATCGTATCCCGGCGGCCTCTTTCAACCACGCCTCAGAGGCCCAGGGCGTGCTGAGCGGCCCCCGAACTCGCGAGGCCGCGTCCTACCGACTCGTCTAGCAGCCCCCCCTGGGTCGATCTACCTGCTGAAGATCCCCCGGGTTTCACCGCACACGAGCGCGGCAACGCGCTGGGCAGCCTTCGCCATGAGTCGGTCGGTGATGTCGTTTCGCGACAAGCCGATGCCGGGGTCCTGGTCCGGGTTCTCCGGGAAGGTGATCTGAATGGGTGGCGAGGTATAGAGCAGCTGATCGTCCTTGGCGCCCCAAACCTCGACCTCGACGACCAGTCTTCCCTGTACCAACCCCAGCACTTCGCCTGCGCCGAAGTGCAGATCACGGATCGACCCGATCAAAGCATGCGTGGCTCCACACTTTCGCGCCCAGAGCCCCCACGGCGCCGGGTCGGCGAACTCGGTCATCACCTGACGCGCCACGTAACCATCGTCGACGAGCGCCGAGTCACAAGCGTCCTGCAGGCTGAGTGACACCAATCGGGCGAGTCGATCGCCGGGAGTCGATTCGTAGTGCCATAGCTTTCCTTCCGCGAACGGAGGAATGAGGAGGGCCGTTTCTCGCAGGTCGAACTCGGGCTCGGTGACCGTCTCTTCGAACACGGTCCCGCATCCGGCCAGCAGGGCGAGGGCCAGAACGAACACTCCCATCGTCAACCGACCCATGAGCGATTCTCCTCAGGTTGTTTCACTTCGGCCTCCAGCTCGCGCAGAAGGCGGTGTACGGTGTCCAACTGGCTCTCTTGATGTCCGTAGCGCAGGTACCTTCGCAAGTGCGAACTCGCCTCGCGAGCCCGCTTCGCATGACGCAGGCACAGCGCGAGGTTCAGGTGGATCGACGGATTTCGCGGCTCCAGTGTGACCGCAATCTGCAGCTCCTCGATCGCCTCGGCGATGTGCCCTTGATCGCGCAAGACGCACCCGAGGTTGTTGTGACCATCCACGTTGTACGGATCGATCCGGAGCGCTCTCTCGAACGCGCTGCGGGCACCATCGGCGTCGCGCCGGCGCCGGTGCGCGCACCCGAGGTTGATCCATGCCTCCACTTTGCTCGCGTGTTCCCGGACGACGCGCGTGAACTCGAGGACCGCTTCTTGGAGGCGATCGCGCCGCAGCAGAGTCAGGCCCAAATGATTGCGCGCGTCCGAGTCCTCCGGGTTGGCTTCGAGCACTCGCCGCAACAAGCGTTCCGCGTCTCGCAGCTCGCCCTGTTGCAGCAACGCATATCCGAGGGTCTTCAGTAGCGCAGGGTTGCCCCGCCCTTCACCCGGACCGAGCACCTCGACCGCCTCCTCCGGACGCTCGAGCTCCAGCAGCACACACCCGACATTGTTCCGCGCAATGTCATCGTCCGGTCGCCGGGCCACCAACTCCCGCAGCAAAGTCAGACTTTCGATGGTCCGACCCTGTTGGAGTGCGGCGAGGGCCTCGGTTCGGAGCGCCTCGAGCGAACGCGGTTCAGGCTTCAACGGAGGCGATCTTCCTTCTCGAGCTGCTGCATCACGGCCTTGATCTCGTCCCCGCGCCATGGCTCCGAAGCCTTCAGCTCGACCGTGTAACCACCGCCTTCGCCCAAACGCAACGTCACGCGCTCCGAGCCCTTGCTGGCTTTGCCCTTGTGAACGATCTGCACCTGCTCACCAGGAGCACCATAGAACGTCAACTCCCGAGCGGCCTCGCGATAAACGACCTGTGACGAGAACACTTGGTGGTCGCCGCCCTGAAAAACTACGTTGCCCCACGCGCTCCCGCTCTCGACCGCGCCTCGGCTCCGCGGCGCCAGCCGCACCAACAAGTTGTCCGCGATCAGTCGGAAGTTCTCAGGAGTACTGCCGTTCCCAGGCACCTGCTCGGGTCGGAAAGTGCCGAGCACCTCATCTTGCATGAACACCCAGACCGACTCGAGCTCCCCGTCATGGAACGTGGGTGTGACGTGCAGCTGCCGGGCGATGATGCTGTTGCGGCCGCCACCGTGTTGCACCGTTTGTCGGGCCTGCCCATCGGGATCCAGGATTCGAAGTGTCTGGTCGCGTCGATCCCACGTGGCGGTCGTACCGAGGAGCACTACCCCGGCGGCGTCCTGACTGACGCGCACACCCCGCGTCGCCTCGAAGTGCACTAGATCCAACCGCGAATCCACGGCGTCACCCCGAGCCCCGTTGCGTTGCTCGAACTGGACGACCACTCGTCCCGCTTCGGCTTGCCACTCGCAGTCGGCGTTCGGCGCGCCCAACGGAGATGGCGTGTCGCGATCGCCCGGCGCCGCGCCCTGGTGGATGGTTGCTCGCACTTGCCCATCGAGTTCGGCACGGCTTAGCGCCATGTCGACCTCGATTCGGTCGGCAACGAGCTCGTCCAGGCCGTCCGGCCCGAAGCGGAAGATGCGTTGTTGGCCGACGCCGTCCAGACGGATGCGTTGAGTGTTGGCTTCCCACGTAACTTGCTGACCGGCGACAGCCAATGAACCGTCGACCACGGAAACCTGTCCACCGCGCGAGTTCCATGCGCTCGCCGAAGCGACGCTGAGGCCAGCGCTCTCGCGCTCGGGTTCGCGTTTGGACTCGGCGGATGCCTTGGTGCGCTCGTCTTCGTGCGGTCGCTCGACCAGCACCAGACGCAGCTCGGGGCTGTCGATGACGATCTTGGTTCCACGCGCGACGATGCTGTCGCCATCCGGAGTCGGTTCGAAGGCGTCGCGTGGAATCTCCACGTGCACTTCGGTCGTATCCTGCGCCGTGAGCTCGAGCCGTGTCAGATCGAAGTCGATGCGTTCACCGCTCAGCTTCGCGAACGCGCTCTCGAGGGTCTGTGTCTTCGGTGGCCCCGTAAGCGAGATTCGCTGTAAGTCTCGCGACCACTCGAAACGCTCACCCCCGCAGCGGCACCAGTCCTGGCCTCGGATCTCTAGGCTCATGGGGGCCATTCCGGAAGCTCCGGAAGCGACCAACTCCTCGAGTTCGGAGCCAGCCCCCCAGCGCAAACGCAACGACTCGCACCGAACGTCCGCGTAGTCCTCCGGGCCGCGCTCCTGGAGCCACGTCGGTGGTGCCTCCGAGGAGGTCTCCGTGAGACGCTTTCGGAGGTCCCAGCCATAGATCTCGCCCTGCGTCGCGCCGAGAAACTCGAGCGTGCGGTCGTCGACGCCAACGATCATGCGGTCCGACCCCACGCGGCTGCGCCCGTTCTTGAACGACGGACGCAGAGAGCTCGGCGCCTCTTCTGGACCGGTGATCTGCACGCGGCCGCTGCGCGCTTCGTACGTAAGGTAGCTTCCCTCGACGCGGGCACCGTCGTCGCGTCGCTCTCGGATCAGCAACTTACCTGGTTGATCCGACCATGCGCGCAGCGACTCGATCGCTGACGCCGTGCCCTTCTTTTTCTCTTCGGCCGCGCGCGCGCCGTACGTGAAGACAGCGCGATCTGCTGACACGATCCAGTCCGAGTCCTGCGGAGCAGAACCCAAGTCGACTTCGCCCGCGTTGGACATGCGGCTGCGGAGTTCGGCCAAGACGTGGTCCCACAACTCCACGCGTCGGTCGCGCGGAAACACGGTGGCCGCGCGCGAGCGGAATCTGCCACGAGATCCTTGGATCGAGACGTCGCCGTCGAGGTCGACGCGACCGGTCGACTCGTTCCACACGAGTCCATCGGCGTTCAGCTCGTGCGTGCCGCCGCTCGAATGCGTGAGAAACCCGCGGACGGGCAGAAGACCGCGACGGGCTTCCGCCTCGACGAATCGGACCGTGGCGGGATCGAACGCCAGGCGCAGGCCTTCACACTCGAAGCGTGATTGCGCCGCGATCGGCTCCGGGGCCGGGTTGAGGGTCGCGGAGGCACTCGCGGGAAACACCACCACCTCGCCCTCGAACACCGCTTCGTTCCGCGCTCGATCGATGACGAGGGGACCCTTGCTGATGAGGAAGATCTGCTCGTCCGAAACGCCCGAATCGACCGCGGTCGATCCCAGCCCCAACAAGGCCCCGCCGTGGGTTCGGTCGAGTGCGACCACCACCGGGGCGGCGATCGTCAGCCGGGTGAGCCCCAACTGCGAGTCGATGGTCCCCGCGAAACCGTTGGTCCCGAACAGCCGGAACGCCGGAAACGAGACCTCTACCGGGTCGCGGCCCACCAATTGCGCGGCTCGGTCTCCCGTGAACTCGGCATCGATCGAGTCCGTGCGGAAACGGGAACCGTCGTCGCCCCGGCCTTCGATACCGCCGCGCATTTCGAAGTGCTTTGCTTCGGAGTGCGGACGATACGAGATCCGACCCATCGAGAGCTCGAACTCGGTGACCCGAATGGCCCCGGCCGACGCCGCGTCAGGGTCCGCCGACTCCGAGCCGCTCGCTGGGCGCTGGATCGGAATCTTCACCACCGCTTGCGACAAGCTGGTTGGTGCGTCGACTTGGTCCACGCTCAGCGCTTCGTCATCGAGATTGCCACTCAGCGTGAATCGAACTCGACCGGTGCTGGGGTCGATGGCGGTGTGGGAGACGCGGTTCGGGCCCCGATCCTTCCTCTTCACTTCCCACTCTCGAGTCGACTCGTCACCCGAGCCGCCCACGAACAGCGTCGAGATCTGGCCCGTGAAGAGCAGGAAGATCACCAAGCCCGCGCAGAATACACCGATGAAAAAGGCGACACTTCTCATCGAAGGTACCTCTCCTTTGCCAGCTCCCACTCACCCCGGGCCGCGAGGATCCACTCACAGACCTCGCGCACCGCGCCCTCGCCACCGGGGCGAGTCGTGACCGCGCACGCTGCTTTCCGGACGTCCGCGTGCGCGTTGGCCACTGCGACTGGGAGGCGGACGGCCTGCATTGCGGGGATGTCGATCAGGTCGTCACCCACGAACACCGCCTGCTCGGCGGGGACCGCCGTTTCGGCGAGCAAGTCGACGACGAACTCGCCCTTCCGGTGGACGCCGGAGTGGTGGCGCTCGATCTTCATCTCCCGCGCGCGACGGTGCACGACCGCGGACGCCCGCCCGGAAACGAAGGCCACCTCGACGCCGACCAGCTGCAGGAGCCGCAGCCCGGTGCCGTCGGGCACGAAGAATGCCTTCCACTCTCCCTCTTCGCCGTTGAGCCAGATTTGATTGTCGGTGAGCACACCGTCGACGTCGAGGATCAGGAGGCGGGGGTGGCTGCCACGAAACGCGGCGGGGATCTCGCTACTCATGGGCGCAAAGTCTAACCTCGGGCCTGCCCGGGTGACTGGAAATTCCGGTCGGACCGGGGCGGAAAGGACGGTGGGATTGCCAGAACTGCAGGGTCCGTGGTTGATGGCGGTGGTGTGCGTCGGCTTGGTGTACTCGATCGTCCTCCATGAGCTGGCACACGCCGTGGCGGCGCTCTGGTTCGGCGATCGGACGGCCCGCGATCAGGGTCGGATTACGCTCAATCCGCTCCCGAACCTGGACTGGTTCGGGTCGGTGATCGTGCCCGTCGCGGCCACGACCCTCGGCGGCTTCGTCATGGGCTGGGCCAAGCCCGTCCCCGTCATTGCCGAGAATCTACGCCCGCGCCACGTCGGCGGAATCGTCGTGGCCCTCGCTGGAGTCGTCACCCATCTGCTCATCTGCGCCGTGCTGTTGGCTGTTCTCGTGATTCTCGGGCGTCTGGAAGTTCTCGAGCGCGGCGCGCCTCCCCCGGGACCGCCCGCGCAGCTCAGCCACCTGGCGTGGTCCGCGTTGGCGTATCTCGCCAAAGTGAACGTCGCTCTCGCGATTTTCAATCTTCTGCCCATTCCGCCCCTCGACGGTCACCACGTCGCGAAGTATCTTCTCCCTCCAGTCCTTCGCCGGCACTACGAGCGCATCGGTTTTCTCGGAATGCTCTTGGTCTTTGCCCTCCTCTACTGGCAACAGGAGCGGTACAGCCGCTGGACGCAGTACCTGTTCTTGGAGATTTACGACGTCGTGCGTGCGCTCGTGGGGAACTGAGCCCGGCCGCACGTCGCGCCCTTTTGGACCGTGATGGATCGAAGACTTGATTCGTAGAACCACCGAAGAAGACCCCCAAGCGGGTCGCGGACAGACCCCGACCCCGCAACCGGGGGCTGTGGTGCCCGCCGAGGCTCACCGGTTCTCCGCCCACCTCACGACCTACGCGGGGCCGCTCGATCTCTTGCTGTACCTGATCCACAAGAACGAGATCGACATCTTCGACATACCGATCGCCGCGATCCTCGAGCAGTACCTCGAGCACGTATCTCAGCTCGAGCGGTCCGGTCTGCTGAACTTATCCGAAGCCGGCGAGTTCCTGGTGCTCGCAGCGCGCCTCATGGAGATCAAGTCGCGCATGCTCCTGCCGCAGCTCGAGGATGCCGAGGACGACGAACTCCTCGAGGCGGAGCTCGAGGATCCGCGCACGGGACTGGTCGAGCAGCTCCTCGCTTATCGCGACATCAAGGAACGCGCGGTTCTGCTCGAAGGGGTGCACCGGCAGCGCGGCCTGTGCTTCGAGCGGATCCCGCCGGACGAGATCCCCGAGCCCGAAGCAGTTCTCGAGCTGGGTGAGGTCACCCTCTGGGACCTGTGTGCCGCCTTCCAGCGCATCGTCGATGCCGCCCGGAGTCGGGACCAAGTCCGGGTCATCGAGTTCGACGAGGTGCCGGTCGAAGCTGTGATTCGCGTCCTGCACGCCCGTCTGGAGCAGGCCCCGGACACTACTTTCGTGTTCCGCGAGCTGTTTCCGCAGGACGCAAGCGTTGGCGTCCTCATTGCCCACTTCTTGGCCATTTTGGAGATGGCTCGACTGCAGCTCGTCCGGATCACCCAGGAGCCCGGCGGCTCCGAGATCCACCTGCAGAAACGACACGCCGCTTGAGCCTGCTCTTCCTCGGCTCCGGGGCCCTCGGACTGCCCATCTTGGACCGGTTGGCCGCGCGCCGGCCGGGGGCCATCGTGGTGGGCACGGTCCCCGACGCGATTCGCGGCCGCCACGGCACTCCAGCGCCCACGCCGATCAAGTCCCGAGCGCGGGAGCTTGGGTTGGAGTACCACGAGGTGGCGACCCTCGCTCGGGAGCACGGTCGGCGACTAATCGATCAGGCGCAGGCTAAGCTTTGTATTGTTGCTGACTTCAGGATCTTCCTCACTCGCGGATTCCTGAACGCCGTTCCGCGCCATTGCTACAATCTCCACCCGTCCATGCTCCCGCGATACCGCGGCGCAGCGCCGGTAGCACGGGCCATTCTCGCGGGCGAGAGACAGCACGGCGTCACTCTGTACCGAATGGTGCGCGAAATGGACGCGGGTCCGATCGTCGACCAGCGGCCGTGTCCTGTCCCCGAGTCGCTGACTCGCCCGGAGCTCGAGTTGCGACTCGCACAGGCCTGTGCGGACTTGGTCGAGGAATGGCTGCCGAGGCTGGAGAGTGGCGAGGTCTCCCTAACGGAGCAGGATCCCGCGCGAGTAACGTTTGCGCCGCCGCTGACCAAGGCCGAAGGGTGGATCGACTGGTCCTTCCCCGCCGAACGCATCGCCAGGCAGGTGTTGGCGATGACGCCGTGGCCACGCACCTTCTCCCGGTGGCAAGCTCGCGCCGCACCGGATGGCGTGCTCGTCTTCTTCGATCGAGCGCATCCGGTCGCCCCGGAGCACGGATCTGCAGATCCGGGCACGATCTTGGGGGTCGGTGCGCAAGGGGTCCGCGTGGCGTGCGGTGCCGGTGGCACCGAAGCCGTCGCGGCAACCGTTCTGCAGCGGGCCGGTGGCAAGCCACTTCCGGCAGCCGACTTTTTGCGGGGCACACGGATTTCGATCGGCGACCGTTTCGAGGGAGGGGAGTCGGTAGCATGAGTTCGTTTGGCACCCGGTCGGCGGCACTCCGATTGTTGGTCCATTGGGACGAGACCTATGGCGCCCACATTGACGAGTTGCTCCACGCGTATTTTGCAAACTGCGAGCTCGAACCCCGCGACCGCGGCCTCGTCGCCGAGCTCTGTTACGGTAACGTTCGCCATCGCAACACTTTACGTGCGGTATCACAGGCCCTTGCCCACCGCTCCCTGGATCGAAGTCCGCGATCGATCCGGATTGCCCTGGCCCTCGGCCTGTATCAGCGGATGTATCTGGAGACGCCGCCCCACGCCGTTTGCGACACCACCGTCGCGGCCTGGGAGCAGTGTTTCGCTGGCGAGCACCCGGCTCCGATGCGGAGTCGCCTGCGGGGCTTCCTCAACGCCACGTTGCGCCGTGGCTGTGACGAGTTCAGCTTTCATCCGGACAGTCCGGAGCAACTGGAGGATCCCCGCTCGATCTACGGCACGGAACACTGGGTGCAGGTCCCCCAGTTGAAGCTGCCGTCGCGTCACCAGAACCTCCCCGAAATGCTGGGAGTGAAGTTCTCGCACCCTCCGGACGTTCTTCGTCTTTGGCTCGGCCGCTTCGACGAACCGCGATTGCTCGAGATGCTCCGCTGGAACAACCGCCCGCCCGCGACGACGATCGTGCTCCGGTCGGGGGTCAGCCCGCAGAACTACGTGCGCCGGCTGTCGGTCGTGGGCATCGAGCTCGAGGGCACCCACGACCCGGCCGCCTTCCGTGTCCGCCGCGTGGGTGACATCGCCAACCTGCCGGGATACGGAGCGGGCGAGTTCTGGGTCCAAGACGGGACCGCGCGAGCGCTCGCGCTGATGCTCCCGAGGCGGGAGCATGCCACAATGTTGGACCTGTGCGCCGCGCCCGGTGGTAAGCTCGCGACATACCTCGACCGGGCGCCGACCACCCAGGTCCTGGCTTGCGACGTAAATCGAGCCCGCTTGGACACTTTGCGCGAGAACCTGGAACGGCTCAAACTGTTCGACCACCGCCGGGTCGAGCTCAAGGAGATTGGCGATGACCCGGAGCGCCTCCGCCTCGGCCGCGACTTCGACCAAGTCACCGTCGACGCACCGTGCTCCAACACTGGCGTGCTGTCACGGCGTCACGAGGCGCGTTGGCGCATTCTTCCCGAGAATCTGCGTGCCCTGCAGCAGAAGCAGCTGAAACTCCTCCGAGCCGCTGCCGGCCATGTCGCACCCGCGGGACAACTGCTGTACACGACGTGCTCCATCGAGCCGATCGAGAATGCTCAGGTCGTGCAGAGCGTGCTCCAGTCCCATCCGGAGCTGCGGCTCGTGGAGGAACGCGAGGTTCTACCCGGCGACGACGGCGGAGACGGCGGGTACGGAGCGTTGCTCCAACGTCGCTGACTGGGGCTGGCCGGCCACCCGCCGGCAGCCCCACGGGGCCGCCTGCCGTGGCTCGATCGACACGCTCGTCGCAATTCGTCATCGTCCTTTGAGCGACGAGGGCCCGGGCGGCAGGATCGTCGGCGTGAACCTGACGGGGTCTGCCTGACGGGGTTTGACTGTACAACCCCACGCCGATCGCGGGCCTGCGTGCGATGAAAGGCTAGGACGTGCCCCGACCCCAGTGGCGGCGGGGCCGACTCAGTGCTCGAGCCCCCACCGCGCGCGCACCCCACCGGGGAGGTCGAGCACCGTGCGCAGTCCTGGCTCCGTCCGGAGCACGGCGGGCACGGTCGCGAGCACGATCCGCGCTGTCCCTTCGTCCCCGGGCACGCCTCCAGACACTTCGAACCGTGCCGGCAAGGGCGGGGGACCCAGGAGGCCCACCGCATCCACCGGTTGGGCTTCGCCGTATGTCATTCGAAGCTCCAGGCGTACTCGGACTCGTCCTGCTTGGTAGGCCAGGCCGCGGTGCTCCACGCCCAGACAATCGCCACAGCGGATCACGCTGCCGTCTGGTCCCGCCGTGTCCGTAGTTGCCACCACCGGTTCCAGAGTCGTCTCGACGGTGTCCCAGCTCGCGCCGAGTCCTGCCCCAAGTAGGTGCAGCGACTCGGTGAGGCCGCGGTGGCCGACTTCGCCGAGCTGCGCGAGCCGCCGGAACTCCGCGACTTTCAACCCCACTCCGACTTTGGTCTGGAGGGCTCGTCGCCGAGTCGAAACGTCGACCCGACGTTCGACGAGGATCAGCTCGGGTTCCGGGTACGGCGCAGCGATCACGGCCGGTAGAAAGTCGAGCAGGAAGCCCGGGTTGATCCCGACCCCCACGATCGCCACGCCCGCCGCTCGGGCCAGTTCGTCCACCTCTCGCGCGAGGGCCCCGTGGCGGGCGAAGGGCCAGGCTGCCTCCTCGCAGGTGGTCAGCACAGGAGCGCCTGCGGCGCAGGCCACTCGCAGATCGGGAACCACGGTCTCGAATGCACTGGCGGTCGAGAGGACGACCACCGACCCCGGCCGCCGCTCCAAGGCGTCGCCGAGGCACGAGAACACCTCCGCGTCGCTTGCGGGAGCCTCGAACCGTCGCCGCACGGACTCGTCGCGGTCGACGAGGGCCACCCGGCCCCCGTGAGCCCGAGCCGTCAATCGGGCCAACGCCGCTACGCGTTCGCCGATCGCACCCAAGCCGCAAATGACGAGATCCACGGTCACGCTGGCTCCCTCCCCGTCGCGTAAGTCGATCCGGCTCGCCGGTCGGTTGCCATAGCGCTCCTGGCCGCGCTGCCGTACTCCGAGCGCTACTCGAACTCGTCGAGTGCTTCGTCAGTCCGCACTCGGGAAGCCCCACTCGTTCGTGGGGCATGAGTGGGTGGGCCGAGGCTCGCTCTTGGACTACACTAACTCGAACGGTTCGCCGCCCGCCGCGGGGACCCCGCCGTGACGGTTTCACCAACCGAGGAGTTTAACCTGTGCGTACTCGCTCCGTTCGTTGCCGGCTGCTCCGCGCTCTCGCGACCGCGTCGCTGCTGCCCGCCCTCACGACCATCTGCGGCGCGCAGCCCGCGTCGTCAACCCCTCCCGCGCCGCGCGCGCAGAACGCACCGGTCGAGCCGGCGCACGCGCTTGCGGTCGCCGGTCGCTGGATCGGCGGCGACGCCGGGGCCGCTGCCGAGTTGACCCGGCTCGGTCCCGCGGTGGTTCCGATCGTGCGCGGACTTCTGGTCGAGAGCGGTAAGGAGCGTCTCCTCGCCGAACTCGTCGGTGCCCTCGCACGCGCCGAACTCGAGCGGTCGATCCGCGAGGAGAGTTCGCTCATCTACTACGGTCAGTTCGACTCACTGACGGTGTTGGGGGAGGAGGCGGGCCTCGCCATGCTCGCCATCCTCACCGATGAGGACGCGGTGCGCGAGCTACGCACTCGGGCCAGCATCGCGCTGGGTGACCTCCGAGGCGTGATGACCGAGCCCACGCTGCAACGGCTTCAGGGTGAACTTCGAGCCCTGGCCCGCGACTTCCTCACCGAGCCTTGGTGCGCGGTCGAGGCTTCCTACTTGCTGGCCCGTCTCGGGGATCGCTCTCTCGTGCAGAGTCAGATCGAGTCGAACCTCGCGATCGTTGGTCAGCCCCCGACCCCGGCCAACCTGCCCGAGATCATTGGCGCCCACACGGATCTCGCCGAGGTCTACTACCGCATTCAAGACTACGCCTCCGCGATCAAGCACTATCAACTCAAGCGCGTGATCCTCATGGACCTGTCGCAGCGTGCGCGCGAAGAGTTGCGGGCCGGCATTGCTCAGGAGGTGGCGCTCCTCGACTACAACCTCGCGTGTTCGCAATCGCTCGACGGACGCATCGATGCCTGCTACGAGACCCTCGAGCGGTCGCTCGTCCACCCGACGATCACGCTCGACATGGTGCAAAACGATGGCGACCTGCGCCCGCTTCGGGCCGACGGCCGCTTCGCTGCCTGGCGGGAGCGCATGCGCGCACTGGTCCGGCCGCCAGCCGCTGAGCCGCGCTGACTCGGTCACCGCTACGAAGGGTCCGACACCGGGTCTGCCGCAACAGCGTGAAGTACCTTCGGTGGCCGCGACATCGACGACTCGTCGGGCGTGGCGCCGAGCGAGCGCAGACCTTCTGCGCCAACGCGCTGCGCGCGATCCCGGGGCGGCAACGAGCCGCGGCATGGAGATCGTTGCTCTCGATGTCTTCGACGTGGTTTCCCGGGTGGACCTTCGTCGTGTTCGTCGGACCATTCGTAGGCGATTGGCCGAGACCGGATGGACATGGAATTCCAAGAGATTCGCGGGACGGACACCGAGCGGCTCGCCACGTGGTTTCCGGCCCAGACATGGCCTTACCACGCCCAGCCGAAGACCGACCCGACGTGGGTTCGCGAGCGTGCGGCCGCAGGCTACTTCGAGAGTCCGGAGACACGAGCGTTTCTGTCTTGCGATGCGGCTGGCAGCATTCAGGCCGTGGTGCGCGTGTTCGACTTGGCCGACGTCACCCCACTGATCGATCTGCGCGTGGCTGACGCCGCTCGCGGCACCGGCGTGGGGACCGCCGTACTTCGCTGGGTTACGGGCTTCGTGTTCTCGTCGATTCCCAACCGGCATCGCCTGGCGGGTTACACCCGTGCGGACAACGTTGGCATGCGTCGGGTGTTCGAGCGCTGCGGCTACCTCCGCGAGGCACACCACCGCCAAGCCTGGCGAACCAGCGACGGAGTGCTCATGGACACGTTCGGCTATGCGGTGCTGCGCTCAGAGTGGCTGGCCGCCAACCACGCGTTGCCGTGATCGCTATCGGGCGCACGTTGTGCGTGCTTCGCTCGAAGCTGCGGGAGTGCTCCGAGATTTCCCTACGGTTGGCCCTCGATGATCTTCTCGACCTCGGCCCACTGGCTCACGCCGACCGATCTCACGCCGTCTTGGGTCTCGTCGCCGGACCCCTGGATGATGATGTGTGGCAATCGGGCTGCCGTGTATGCGGCTCGGTCGCTCTTGGCATTGCCGATCCCCCAGGCGAGTTTGGAGAAGCGAGCCTGTAAGCCCTCGATCGCGCCGATCTTGGCCTTGGCCTGCTGCTTCAAGTTCGTCACGGTCCAGTCGCGACAGAGGACAGGTGCCCGGGGAAAGCCGTGCTGGTCCAACCAGTCGCGCGAGCGGTCCAGGAGGCCTTCGTCGCGGGCCGTGAGATAGACCAACGAGTACTTCGCAGCCAGAGCGGTGAGCACTCTGGCGGCGTCCTGCCGAGGGGTGACGCTCATGACATCGAGGCTCTCCTCGGCGGTCACGGTGCCGTCGAGGTCGCAGATGAGTAGAGGACGGTCCACCGGGTAGACGAACAGCGCGGGCGGTACCCGGACTGCGCGCGGCGCGTAGTCGTGCTGCTCCTTGGCGTGGGCAAACAGTCGGTATTGCCCGGTCTCGCGCGGCGCCGAGAGTCGACCCCGCGCCACTCCGTCGTCGTCCGTCAGTGCTTCCACGGTCACGTTGTCGGCCCCGCGCTCTAGCCCGACCACGACGCGCAGATTCTTCTGGTCACGGTTGATCGGTCCCGGGCCGTCGTTCTCGAACTTGACGCGGACGTCGACGTCACTGCCAGGCGGCGCGATCTCGTCGAAAACCGTGACCTTGAGGGCCTGGGTTTCCGCGTTGGTTGCGAGCCGACCGTGCCGCTCGTCGCGCACCCGCTGATCCACCTCGAAGTCCGTCCGCGCCACATACGCCCACCAGAAGCCACCCAACATCGCGAAGTATCCCAGGAACGAGGCGATCAGGATCTTGTCGCGCCAGGGAGAGGTTGCGGCTTGGGCACTGACCGCAGGCGACGCGGGCTCGGGCTTCGACGGCGGCGACTTGGTGCCGTTGGGCACAGCGAGAGTGGGGGTCGACTTCGATTTCATGGCCCGATTGTGCGGCCAACCTCGCCCGGAGGCCAGCGTTTCGCACCGGGTCGTCAGCATCCCGCTCTGCTGCAGCGTCGCCACCGCCGAACGCGAGCGGCGACCTCTGCGAGCCCGCCACAGGTTTCACGGTGCCGGAACTCTCTCTGGGGTTGCTTCGTCGCCCCGGTTCTCGGATGTTCCTGCTTCGGGGCGAACCGTCGGCTCCACGACGTCCTTGCCCGCAGGAGAGCGCGCGGTCGAGCGGGCTGCAGCTTCGGGCGGGCCCCGGGCCGGGCGCGCTGCCTTCGCTCACCGCGCGACGTGACGCTGCGGGTCTCGAACGCCGGCGCAGATCCACTCGAGCGACATGGTTTTCTCGAACGACAACGGGAACGAGAGAGTTTGTTCCAACCCGCCGCCTACCGCTTCATCTGGCCGTACCTCCGCGACGAGTGGCGTGCCTACGTCGGTGGTGTGTTCCTGATTTTGACCACGAGCTTCTTCGTCAATGCCGTTCCGTGGCTGGTCGGCAAGGCGATCGGCTGCCTCCAAAGCGGCATTCGCACCGACCTGGTCGACGAGATCGCGCTCGCCATGATCGGCGCCGTGCTCCTGCGGGGATTGTCGGCGTTCTGGATGCGACGCACCATGATCAGTGCTTCTCGCCGCATCGAGTTTCGGTTCCGCAACCACCTCTTCCGCCACATCGAAAGCCAAGACGCCGGCTTCTTCACGAACGTTCACACCGGCGATCTGATCAGCCGCTTCACGAGCGACGTCGACGCGGTGCGGTCGGCGCTCGGTCCTGGCATCATGTACAGCATCAACACCGCCTTCACCTTGGCCTTCGCGCTCGCGATCATGTTCTCGGTAAGCGTCCCGCTCACGCTCTACTCCCTGGTTCCGCTCGCGGTGTTGACTTGGGTCATTCGTCACTTGGGGCCGAAAGTCCACCAAGCTTCACTCCTGGCTCAGGAGCGTCTCGCCGACTTGAGTACCCTGGCGCAGGAGAATTTCGCCCACGTGAAGCTGCTCAAGTCGCACGGCCGCGAAGACGCCGAGGTCCAACGCATGCGGACGCAGTCCGACGCCTACTTCGATCAATCCATGCAGATGGTCCGACTCCGCGGTTGGACCAACGCCTGGCTGTGGCTGTTCGGAGACTTGGTCGTGCTGTTCTTGCTCGTCCTCGGCGGCGCCGAGATCATTCGGGGCGAGGTTTCGCTCGGCGACTTCGCCGCCTTCAAGGGTTGCCAGTTGCTTCTCGTTTGGCCGATGATCGCCCTCGGGTGGGTGATGATGTTGTTTCAGCGGGGAGCCGCGAGTGCGCAGCGGCTCAGCTCCCTGCTCGAGACCCAGCCGGCGGTGAACGATGCCCACGCAGACCCCGCGGCGGTCGTGAGCCGTGCCGGATTGCGTTTCGAGAAGGTGACGTTTGGCTACGGCAACGCCCGGCCGGTGCTGGAGGACATCGACCTCGAGGTTGCGCCGGGCCAAACGCTCGGGATCGTCGGTCCCACGGGCTGCGGCAAGACCACGCTCCTCCAACTGATCGCGCGGCTCCAACCCGTCACCACCGGTCGGATCCTTGTCGACGGCCGACCGATCGAGCAGTACCCGCTGGCCGCATTGCGCGATGCGGTCGGCTACGTTCCCCAGGAACCGTTCTTGTTCTCCGCCACCGTCCGCGAGAACCTCTCCTTCGGAGTCGACGCTCCCACCGATGCGCAGATCGGTGAGGTAAGCGAAGTGGTTCGCATTCGCGATGAGATCCTCGGATTTCCCGATGGGTACGAGCAGCGGGTCGGGGAGCGGGGCATTACCCTTTCGGGTGGCCAGAAGCAGCGCGTGGCCCTCGCCCGCGCCCTGCTCAAGCGGCCTCGAATCCTGCTTCTCGACGACGTGCTTTCGGCCGTCGACGCCGCCACGGAAACCGAGATTCTCGCTGGCCTCCGGCGATTCACCAGTGATTTGACCACGGTGATCGTCAGTCACCGATTGTCCGCCGTTCGCCATGCCGCCCAGATCGTCGTTCTGCGCGACAGTCACATCGTCGAGCGGGGTACGCACGACGCGCTCCTGTCGCAAGGTGGCTACTACGCCGAGCTCTATCGTCGTCAGTCGCTCGAAGACGAGTTGGAGCGGCTATGACTCGCAAGGAACGTACCGACACGTCTCAGGGCCAGGCATCGGACTTCCACGCCGAGGACATCCTGGACAAACCGTTCGATCGGGCTTTGGCGGGACGCTTGCTTCGCTACGTCACGCCGTATTGGGGACGCATCGTGGTGTCCCTGCTCCTCATCGTCGGCTCCACGGTGCTCTCGCTCGTCACGCCCATCCTGTTCAAGGAAGCGATCGACGGGCCTCTGCAGCCGGAGAACCAAGCGTCGACTCCGCTCCTCGATTGGCTCCGGAGCGCGTTGGGAGCGGAAGATCTCGTCGCCGAGCGCCTGTCCTGGCTCCATGCCATTGCGGGGGTGTACCTGTTCGTGCTCGTCGGCGGTTTCGTGCTCCGGTTCTGGCAGTGGGTCCACATGAACGAGACCGGGCAGCGCGTGATGCGCGACCTGCGCATGGACGTGTTCCGCCATCTCCAGACCCAGTCCTTGCGGTTCTTCCAGCGCCAGCCCGTAGGCCGATTGGTCACGCGCGTCACTTCCGACGTCGAAGCCCTCAACGAGCTCCTGTCTTCGGGATTCGTCACTTTCGTCGGCGATATCCTGTCCTTGCTCGGCGTCGTCGTGTTGCTCTTCTACTACAACGCACCCCTGGCGCTGCTGTCTCTTTCGGTCTTGCCGCCGCTGCTCGGGGTCACCGCGCTGTTTCGATCTCGGGCTCGGCGTCACTACCGTGAAAACCGGCGTCGGATCGCGCACTTGAATGCGTTCACCCAAGAGTCGATCGGTGGCATGGATGTGATCCAGATCTCCCGGCGCGAAGACGCGCAGGCCGAGCGCTATCGCCAGATCAATCAAGGCTATCTGGACTCATGGCTCGGGTCGGTGTTCTGGTTCTCCATCTTCTACCCCGCGGTCGAGATCCTGTCCGCGGTGTCGCTGGCCTTGGTCGTCGTCTACGGCGGGCTGCAGATCGAGTCTGGTTTCGCCACCTTCGGCGAGTTCTTTTTGTTCTGGACCTGCTTGAACAAGTTTTTCGTGCCAATTCGCGAGCTCGCCGAGAAGTACAACGTCCTCCAGGCAGCGATGGCCTCGGCGGAGCGCATCTTCGGTCTCCTCGACACCGAGACTCGCCTACCCCGGTCCGCGACCCCGCAACCGGTGCGTCCGCTCGAAGGGTCGATTCGTTTCGAGAACGTGTCCTTCGCATACGATCAAGAGAAACCGGTCCTTCGCGACGTGACCTTCGAGGTCGCTCGTGGCGAAACGGTGGCTCTTGTCGGGGCCACGGGTGCGGGCAAGAGCACGGTGGCGAACTTGCTGATGCGGTTCTACGACCCGTCGGTTGGCCGAATCACGATCGACGGGGTCGACCTGCGCGATCTCGATGTCGTCGCCCACCGGCGACGGTTCGGTCTGGTGCTCCAAGACGTGAGCATCTTCTCGCGCACGGTTCGCGACAATCTCGACCTCGACCGGGACCTGCCGCTCGACCGTCTGGTGGAGGCGGCGCGCCAGGTCGGAGCTCACGACTTCGTCGAGCGACTCGAAAAGGGCTACGAGGAAGTCATGAAGGAACGGGGCCGGACGTTGTCGTCGGGAGAGCGCCAGTTGTTGTCCTTCGCTCGCGCGCTGGCCGGGGACCCCGAACTCCTGGTTCTGGACGAAGCCACCAGTCACGTCGACTCCACCACGGAGGCGGCCATTCAACAAGCGCTCGACCGACTCGTGACCGGGCGCACCAGCGTCATCATTGCGCACCGTTTGTCGACGATCCGGAGCGCGGACCGGATTCTCGTGTTCCACCACGGCGAACTGCGCGAGGAGGGAAAGCACGAAGACCTGCTCGCCCGGCAAGGCATCTACGCCCGCCTCCACCGGTTGCAGTTTCATTCGGGCTGAGCCTTCCCGCACCAGGCGGTTCCTTCACTCGTAGCCCTCGGGGGTGCACCGGCCCCCGGCGCGGTCCGTGTGCCCGGTTTCGGTGCGGGTTATTCTGGCGCGGACTCTTACCGAGCGACCGGGGAAGTGTTATCTTGCGCCACTCTGTCTCCGTGACGCGATGGCGCCGTTGCCGCCCCGCTCCTCGCCCCGAAACAACCCTCAGGGACGCGCACGCACCCTGGTCTCAGCCAAAGGTTCTCGCCATGTCGCAGCGACAAGTCGACAAGTACATAGAAACCCTGATCGATGCCGACCGCTTGTCCTTCTACCAGGCGATGGTCGAGTTCAGCGACACCGAGGTGGGCACCCAGATTCTGAACTGGGAGCGGAACGGCGATTTCGTTCCCGAGTCGCTGATCACCAAGATGGGTGAGCTCGGGTTGTTCGGCCTGCCGATCGCTCCCGAGTATGGAGGTCAAGGGGGTGGGCTGACCGAACTCGTGCTCATGGGGCTGGCGCTGGGGTATCACAGTCAGTCCGTTGCCATCACCCCAGGTGCGGCGGTCTCGCTCGGCTCGAAGCCCATCGACACCTTCGGCAACGATGCGCAGAAGAAGCAACATCTTCCCGACCTGGCAGCGGGTCGCCGCATGTTCGTCTTTGGCTTGTCGGAGCCGGGTCGCGGCTCCGACGCCGCAAATCCAGAGGTGGTTGCCGAGAAGACGCCATCGGGCTGGCGAATTCGCGGTGAGAAGTGCTGGTCGACCAACGCCAAGTGGGCTAGCCATGTGATCGTCCACGCGCTGACCGACCCGAACGGACGCAACGGTCACCGTTCGACTTGTTTCATCGTTCCGATGGACGACCCGAACGTCCACTATCAAGAGATGGCCGGCAAGACCGCTTGGAAGCAATCGTCCACGGGCTCGATCGCCTTCGATGGCGCACACGTCGGACCGGACGACGTACTGGGCGAACTCCATGAAGGCTTCCGGGTCATGGTGAACACGCTGAACGGTGGGCGCTTGTTCATTGCGTCGCTGGCACTCGCCTCGCTTGCGTTCGCCTTGGACCGGGTGCGGACCTACGCCCAAGAGCGCGTGCAGTTCCAGGGTCAACCCATCGCTCGTTTCCAACGGGTTCAGGATGTCGTCCTCGAGCTCGACATCGCGCTCGAGCGCAACCTCACTTGGCTGATGCACCTGGTGCAACGCTACGACCATGGCGGGATAGCCCAGCAGTCGGCAGCGAAGGTCAAGATCGATTCGTCCCGCGCGGCTTCTCGGCTCATGCTGGATGCCATGGAGATTTGCGGAGGAGTCGCGTGCCTGGACGAGTTCGGCTTGGCTCGGCACCACAACGACTTGTTCGTCACGCGGGTCGGCGAAGGCTCGAACCGTGCGCTCGCGACTTTTGCGGTACGGCCGTTGTTCGATCAGTGTGGCGCGATCCTCCAGTAGCTCACGCGGGGCCCTGCCCGCCGCCGGGTCGGGGCCCTTCCTGGGTACCAAGAGCCCCTCGTGCCGACGGCCAAGAGAACGGTCTCACCCGAAACGCTCGTCCTCGGCTCACAGCGCAAGGCTTTCGTTCGGGTTGCTCGAGAGACCGCTGGATTCGAGTGCGGACTTCACGATGAGTCCTTGCTCGAACCCGATGGGTTCCGCAACAATGCTAAGGAGTCGCCCAAGAATAACTTCGACATCTTGCCGTCGATTTGGGTCAGATTCGGCCGATCCGGAAAGCTCGGAACCGGAGGCGTAGCCTTAGTTCCGGTGAGGATTTCGAGGTTTTCGGATCGGTCGAAGATGGCCCGAAGCGACGAGCAAGAGGGTGAAGTTATTCTTGGGCGACTCCTGAGTCGCCCTACGGGCCCGCCCTCGTACTCGGACGCCGGCGTGTCGTCACGATCGACACGCCCAAGAAACTCGGAAAGAGGACTCGGTGAAAGCCGTCGCCGCCATCATCGCCTTGTGCACGCTTCTGACCAGCCTGCGGGTAGAGGCCCAGAGCGCCCTCGGGGATGCGCTGCGGAGAGACATCGACTTTGCGAAGTCGAAGGTCTACCCCGCGCTGGTCAACATTGCCGTCGTCACCCAAGTCTACTCCAGCGGTCGGGCCGAGCGCTTTCCCGCCGCTGGGAGTGGCGTGATCGTGAGCGCTGCGGGTCACATTCTCACCAACTTTCACGTTGCCGGGGACACGACCCGAATCACCTGCACCCTGCCCAGCGGCGAACGGATCGACGCCGACGTCGTGTCCCACGATCCACTGACCGACCTCAGCGTGCTCAAGCTGCGGTTGGGAGAGCGGTTGGATCCAAACGAGCCGCTTCCGTTCGCGACCCTGGGGAACTCCGACCTCCTTCAGGTCGGGGACTACGTGCTCGCCATGGGCAACCCGCTGACGCTCTCGTCTTCGCTCACCCTCGGAGTGGTCTCCAACACGAAGCGTGTGTTCACCGACTTCACCGGCACCGAGATTTCTGACCAGGACCTCGGCGACGGCGAGAAGACCGGGATCTTCACGCGCTGGATCCAGCACGACGCACTGATCCTTCCCGGCAACTCAGGGGGGCCGCTGGTCAACCTGCGGGGGGAGGTCGTCGGAATCAACGAACTCGGCGGCTCGGGGGTCGGGTTTGCGATTCCGTCGGGCCTGGCGGCCAAGGTGTTGAATCAAGTCATGACCTTTGGCGAAGTGCGCCGCGGTTGGCTGGGGATCTCGGTCTTACCGGTCGACAAGCTCGGACACGAGCGGGGTGCCCTCGTATCGTCGGTCGTTCCGACCTCACCGGCTCACAAGAAGGGGCTGCGACCCGGCGACATCGTCGTCCGACTCGGCAAGGATCCCGTGACCGTTCGTTTCTTCGAAGAGGTGCCGGTCTTCTATCAGCATGTGGCCGATCTCGCTCCGGGGAGATCCGTCAAGGTCGTGTACCTGCGCGACGGCACCGAGCACGAGGTCGATCTCGATGTCGCCCGTATGGAGCGGTTCGTCGGTGAGCAGACGCAGGTCCGCGGACTCGGAGCCACGCTGCGCGAGATCACGGCCCCGATGGCGCTCGCGCGCCAAATGCCACGCACCGACGGTGTCCTCGTGACCGGTATACGTCCCGGCTATCCGTTCGAGGGCGCGCGCCCGGCGCTGCGGACGGGTGACGTCGTCGTGTCGTTCGGGGGCGAAGCGACACCGAACCTGGTGGCGTTCCAGGCTGCCTACGCTGCGGCCAAGGAGAAGAAGAAGACGGAGATCCCGGTCGAGATTCTGCGCGACGACGAGAGCGTCGTGGTGGTAGTCGAGATCAAGGAAGAGGAAGACGAGACTCGCGGCGGTGAACTTCCGAAAGCGTGGCTCGGTGCGCGCACCCAGGTCCTGACTCCTGGGGTCGCCAAGGCGCTCGGTCACGAGGGCACACGTGGCTTCCGCGTAACCGAGGTCTATCCGTGGACCAAGGCGAAAGAGGCTGGCCTCCAGATCGGCGACTTGATCGTGGCGGTCGACGGCGACAAGTTGCAGGCCTTCCGCGAGCAAGACGCACCCGATCTACAGCGAATCATCGAGGACTTCGGGATCGGTGACAAAATCGTCTTCGAGATTCGGCGCGGGAACGAGAGCCTGGCCTTGACGATCGAGATGCAGGACAAGCCGGCACCCTCGCAGAAGGCCAAGAAGAGCGAGCAGAAGGAGTTCGAGTTCGTAGTGCGCGAGATCCTGTTCATGGATCGGGTCGAGCTGAAGCTCGGCAAGGACGATCATGGCCTGCTGGTGGTCGACGCTACGAATGGCGGTTGGGCCAGCTATGCCGGCCTGAGGGTCAAGGATGTGCTGCAGAGCATCAATGGCCGACCGGTGCACGACGTGGCGGGATTCGAGGCTACGATGAAGTCGGTGCTCGACGAGCGTCCACCCGTCGTGTCGCTCTTCGTCCGTCGCGGCCCGCTGACGCACTTCATCTTCATCGAACCCGTATGGTCTGAGGTACGCTCGAACTGATGTCCGTGGATCGACCGTTCAACTCCGAGAGAAACTCACTGCAGACTCGTGGCCTGAAAGGCAAGAAGACGATGAAAGTTCGAACCGGAATCCTGTCCCTGCTGCTCGTGGCCCTTGCGGTAGCCCCGACTTTCGCCCAGAGCGAACTTTCTGGGCTCCTCGACCGCGTGGCCCCTTCGATCGTTACCGTGAAGGTCGTGATCAAGACCGAGTTCAACATGATGGGTCAGACCCAGAACGAGGAGCAAAGGTCCGAGTTGCAAGGGGTCGTCGTCGATCCATCGGGGCTCATCATGATTTCGAACGCCGAGATCTCTGCCGACCGAATGAAGGAAGCCATGGGGGCCGGGCCTTTCGGTGAAGTGGACCTCAAGATGACCCCGAGCGACTTCAAGATCGTCTTCGGCAACGAAGAAACCGAGCACGCCGCCTTCTTGGTGGCCACCGACACGAAGCTGGATCTCGCCTTCTTGCAGGTGCAGGAGCTCGGCGAGCGGAAGCCGTCGCCAGTCGTGTTCGCGGAGGACGCCGAAGGGAGCGTTGGGGATCTCATCGTTTCGGTTTCGCGTTTGCAAAAGGGTTATGACTACGCGCCCTACTTCGCCACCGGTCGCATCAGTGGCGTGCTGCAGAAGCCGCGCACGGCTTGGATCGTCGACGGGAACATCGGCAGCTACGGCTTGCCGATCTTCACCTCCTCGGGCAAGGTCGTGGGGGTTCTTGTCACCCTTGCGGCGTCCACGACGGAGGAGTCCGGTGGCGGCTTCGGAAGCCTGCTGCGAATGATGCGCGGCGCCGGGGGCAGCGATGGTCCCCTGGGTACCTTCGTGCTCCCCTCGAAACTGGTCGCCCGGTTGATCGAGCAAGCGAAGGCAAAAGCCGTCGAGCTCAAAGCGGAGATGTCCGAGAAGGCGACCGACGAAGGAAAGTAGCTCGTTTCGGTCGAGCAGCGAACGCTGACCGCGGGGTGACTTGCACGCTTCGGCCCTCTCACGCATCGGTCGAGAGAGGCTGCCCGTCGTGCGCGAGGCGACCCGCGGTCGGGCGCGACCGGCCGTCGACCCGCAGCGAGGCCAACAGGCAATGCCAGGGACCAACTCCACGTTGCGTTACAAGCTCCGCTTTCTCGGCTGCGGCGACGCCTTCTCCAGTGGCGCCCGCCACAACACCTGCATGCTCGTGCAAGGGCCGGGGACCCGGTTTCTCGTCGACTGCGGAGCGACCACGCTACTTGCCATGCGCGAGCAGCAGATCGATCCCGGGACCCTTGATGCGATCTACCTCTCGCACTTCCACGGCGACCACTTCGGGGGCATTCCCGCCCTGCTGCTCGAGGCGAAGTTCGAGACCCAGCGGACGCGACCTCTGTGCATCCTTGGCCCCCCGGGAGTAGGAGCGCGGGTTCGAGAGCTGCAGGAGGTGCTCTACCCGGGCATGTCCACGCTGCCGCTCGGTTTCGATCTGACGTTTCAGGAATACGAAGTCGAGGTGCCGCTGCGGTTCGCAGACGTCACCGTCACTCCGTATCGCGTGGCCCACAGCAGCCACGTCGAGGCCTTTGCGCTGAGATTCGATTTGGGCGACCGCGTGTTCACCTACTCGGGTGACACGGAATGGACCCAATCGCTCGTCACCGCGGCGCGCGGAGCCGATCTGCTCGTGTGCGAGTGCTACTCCTTCGAGGAGCCCATCCCCGGCCATCTCGATTACCGTGCGTTCGCCGCGCGGCGCGGCGAGCTCGACTGTCGGCGGCTCATTCTCACTCACCTCGGCAGCGCCATGCTCGACAACCTCGGCCTCGTTCGCGAGGAGATCGCGACCGACGGACTCGAAGTGGTGATCTAGTGCCCGCTGCAGCGCACCGACGAGCCGCTGGATGTCTGACGCACGGAGGCCGCTCCAGACCGACCCTTCGAACCCGCCGCAGAGAGGACGCAGATGAGCGCTAGCCCCGTGACGCCCGACGCTGTCGTGAACCAGTTGGAACGCAACGCCACCGTGTTTCGCGCACTCTTGATCGACCGCCCGGAGCAGGAGTACCGCTGGCGACCCGATCCCCAGAAGTGGAACTTGCTCGATGTAGTTTGTCACCTCTACGACGAGGAGCGCGACGACTTCCGCGCGCGCGTGCGGAGTGTTCTCGAGGATCCGACCCGGCCGTTCGTGCCCGCGAACCCGGAGGCCTGGGTCGTGGACCGGAAGTACGCCGAGCAGGACTACGAAGCGATGCTCGGTGCGTTCCTGCGCGAGCGCGTTGACTCGGTGCGCTGGCTACGCAGTCTCGCGGATCCCCAGTGGGCGAACGCCTACCTGCATCCGCGGGTCGGACCGGTGACCGCCAAGCGGCTGCTCGTCAACTGGCTGGCGCACGATCTCCTCCATGTGCGACAGATCACTCGTCTCCAGTACGAGGCCCTGCGAGCGACGTCGAACGAGAACCTGGACTACGCGGGGACTTGGTGATCGCGCCCAGTGAGTTGCTGCAAGGAGCCGTGAAGCCTTGTCCGAAGAACTAGAGAACCCCGATCCCGATTCTCCGACTGCGTCCTGTGCCCCCGACCTTGCGGGACTTGCGGCTACCCTTGGCTGGCTGCAGCGGCTGGTCGATGACCGAACCCAGCTGGTACGCTTGTCGCGGGAAGACCGCAAGCGACTGATCGAGCTGTGTGGTCGCCTGTCCAAGCCCACGCGCGAAGAGACCAAGGCGATGACGAAGGCACGCCGCAAGCTGCATCGCGAGGAGCGGCGCGCCCACGATCGGGCGCTGCTCGATCAAGCGCGCGTCCGCGTTCAACGCGCGCGGCTGGTGTTCCCGACCCCCGATCCGCACGAGGACCCCCGGGACCGCGTGCAGGCGCTGGGACCGTCGCCCCGCCCGCAGCTGACGAGCGCACGCACCTGCTACACCTGCAAGAGTGAGTATCGCGATCTTCACTGGTTCTACGACGCTCTGTGCCCGCAGTGTGCGGAGTTCAATCTGGCCAAGCGCAACCAAAGCGCCGACCTCAGCGGTCGGTTGGCACTGCTCACGGGCGGCCGCGTGAAGATCGGGTATCAAGCAGGGATCAAACTCTTGCGCGCCGGCGCACGCTTGATCGTGACGACGCGTTTTCCGCGCGACGCGGCGATGCGCTATGCCGCGGAGCCTGACTTCCCCGAGTGGCAAAGCCGCCTCGACATCTACGGCCTCGACCTACGTCACACGCCCAGCGTCGAAGTGTTCCTGGACTACGTCGATGCGAACTACGAGCGCCTCGACTTCATTCTCAACAATGCTTGTCAAACCGTACGCCGCCCACCGGGCTTCTACCAGCACATGATCCAGGCCGAGGAGTCTTCGATCGACGAACTGCCGATTCCCACCCGCCGACTCCTTGCTGGGCACGAGTCCCTGAGGCGGCTGGCCCTACGCGGTGCCGATGGGCGCGGGGACGCAGCGCGCCTGGGTTGGGCAGCGGCGGGCGCGATGAGCGACGAGCGTAAGGCAATGGGATCGCGTCCCGGGATCTACGCTTCGGCGGCGCTGTCCCAGGTGCCCTTGGTCGCCGGCGATGTCGACGTGAGCGCGCAGCTGTTCCCCGCGGGCGCCTTCGACCCGGACCTCCAGCAGCTCGACTTGCGGCCCGTCAACAGCTGGCGTCTGCCGCTCGCCGAGGTGCCGACCGTGGAACTCCTCGAGGTGCACTTGGTCAACGCAGTGGCGCCGTTCGTCTTCAACGCGCGCCTGAAGGCTTTGATGCTGAAGACTCCAGGGCGCGACAAGCACATCGTCAATGTGTCCGCCATGGAGGGACAGTTCTATCGTGCCTTCAAGACCGACAAACACCCCCATACGAACATGGCGAAGGCCGCGCTCAACATGATGACGCGGACATCCGCACCCGACTATCACCGCGACGGTATCCACATGAACAGCGTCGACACGGGCTGGATCACCGACGAGGATCCGTTTCATGTCGTCCAGCGCAAGCGGGAAGAACATGGCTTTCACCCGCCCCTCGATCACGTCGATGCAGCGGCCCGCATCTGCGCGCCCATTTTCGACGGCATCCGCACTGGCGAACACACTTGGGGTCAGTTCTTGAAGGACTACCTCCCGACGCGCTGGTAGCAGCCCCGGGTACCAAGCCGCGCTCGGTCAAGTCTGCTCCGCGGGTCGCTGCCGTTGCTCCTCGAGGAGGGCAGAGATCGCTGCCGTCAACCGTTGGCGCTGGATCGGCTTCGACTCGAACGCGTTGCAACCGGAAGCGAGACAACGAGCTCGATGGTCTTCCATCGCGTGGGCCGTAAGTGCCAGGATCGGGCCGTCGTACCCGAGGTCGCGAATCGCTTTCGTTGCCTCGTAGCCGTCGAGCTTGGGCATTTGCATGTCCATGACGATCAGGTGCGGCGGGTCGTTACGGAGCAAGCGACCGGAGACGATCTCGACGACCTGTTCGCCGTCGTACGCGCTCGTTACCCTTGCTCCGGTCTTCGTCAGGAAGTGAGCAATCAGCCGATGGCTGTCCGGCGCATCCTCCGCCAACACCACGTCGAGGTCTCTCAACCCGTTGCCCTCGGCACCGCTGTCGCTCGTCGGCAGCGGCTGTTCTCGAACACGGTCGAGACGCATCGGCAGTTCGAATCGAAAGTGAGAGCCGACGCCTTCTTCACTGGAAACCAGGATCAGCTCCCCGCCCAGGCCGTGTGCCACGCACGAACTGATCGTCAGCCCGAGACCGGTGCCCCCGAAACGCCGACTCAGCGTCGACTCTGCCTGCACGAACGGTTCGAAGATGCGTGACTTCGCCGAGGAATCCAGACCGATGCCGGTGTCGATGACGTCGAACACAATACGCGCTTCGGTGTCGCCCGGGGACCGGTCCGAAGCGACGAAAACTCGGAGTTCGACGGTGCCACGGGAGGTGAACTTCACGGCGTTGCCGATCAAGTTCAGCAGGACTTGCTTCACCCGCATACCGTCCGTGTAAACCCGGGGCGGGACGTGAACGTCGACGGTGCAGCGCAGCGCAATGCCCTTCTCTTCCGCCTTGGCGCGAAACAGGTCCATGCAGCTGTCGACGATGCTCTGCACCGCGATCGTCTTCCGGTCGAACTCCAGTTTCCCGGCCTCGATCTTCGACACGTCGAGAATGTCGTTCAGAATCCCGAGCAGGTGTTCGCCGTTGTCGTGAATCGTACGGGCACTATCGCGCGCCGCCGGGTCATTCGACTCCTCCAGAACCAACGAGGCGTAGCCGAGGACGGCCGTCAGCGGCGTGCGAATCTCATGGCTCATGTTCGCCAGGAACTCGCCCTTGAGGCGATTTGCTCGCTCCGCCTCCCTCTTTGCTGCGCGCAGGTTCTCCTCGCTATGCTGGAGAGCCCGGGTTCGTTCTGCGACCTCGCGCTCCAAGGCCGCCGGGGTTCTGAGCGCAAGGACGTCGGGGAGCACGCGCACCAGGACGACCGCGGTCAGAACCGACACTACCGCGGTCCCTACCTTGACCAGACCCAACAATCGGTACGCTGGCCACCAGAAGAGCAACGCCTCCAGGAAGTGCGTCAATCCGCACGCCACGATGAAGGAACCGAACAGAAGGAAGAGGTGTCGAAACGGAACGTCTGGGCGCCGTCGAGCCACCCACCAGAGGGCCACCGGGATGGACAAGTAGGCGAGCCAGATCAACAAGTCCGACACGATGTGGACCCAGCCGTGAGTCGCCGACCAGGTCCCGCAGTGCCAACGTTGCGGAAAGTCTCGGGTGTCGAACAGCAGGCCGAACCCGGCCGCGGCAAGCTCGGGGTTCGGGGCCGCACACCGGCTGCAGGCGCTGCCATCGCCATCGACCTCGGGCGACGCTCGAACCGCGGCGGCAGGAGCCTGTGCGAGCCCGATACCTGGCGTCGCCGCCCATACCGAGAGCAGTAGCAGGAACCCGAGCCAGCGCACCGGTGTCCGAACCATGTCGTGTCGTTCCCCTTGGTGAGCCTGGAACCCTCGCTGGAGCTATCGGCATCTCCTTGTTGGCGGCTAAACTTGAATACCGGGGAAAACACCTGGTGTTCCCGGCGGGTGGGTTGCGAACACTGCCCCATCACCGCAGCAACAGGCGGGCGCTGCACTACTTAAGGCTGTTTGCGCTCGGGACCGAGCGTCGGCGCGACCCGAACTCTCGCGTGGTTCGCTGCGACGACCGCGGCCCGAAGAGCGCGACGCGACTCCGGGTTCCCCGCGGAGTCCGGTTCGGGCGATCTGACTCCATGTGGTGTCGAGGATCCGAGAAGAGAGACTTCGCTCAGAAGGTCCAGAGGACGCCGATGAACCCCCAGAGATTGTCGCTCTCGATGCCGAGGAGGTCGAACCAGTCGCGTAGCTCATCGTCGAGGATGGTCGCGCCCGCGATACCGGCCATGAAGGTCGTGGTGTCGTTCCAGGCATAGAACACCTTGAGTTCGCCCCGCAGGTCGGCGAGCCCAGCGCGGTCGAGCCCGTAGTTCCAGTCCGACTGCTTCTTGTCGGAGTAGCCGAGGTTGACGGCAACGTCGGCGCTGAGTTTGTCGCTCAACTCGAACGGCCGTCGGACGCCGGTCTCCACGTAGACTCCGTCGACCTCGTCGCCGTCGTAGTGCAGCGTCAGCGACGGCACGAACCCCAACAGCTCGCCCTCGACATTGCCGAAGAGTTCGGTGGTGGAACCGCGTATGCCGTTCGGGAACTCGCGTCCGTCCGGCAGCACGTAGGCGAGAACCCCTCCTGTGATCGCCACCGGCCCCAGGTCCCGGAAGTAGGCGAGGCCGAGATCCACCTCGGTGAACTTGCCGCTCTTGCCGTCGGGGAACCAGGAGTCACCGATGCCATCGTGGAGGTTCAAGTTGCCGAAAGTGCTGAGCATCAAGTTGCCGCCGTCGACGGTCGGCAGGCTCACTCGCATCTCGCCTTGGACGACGTCGGCGTCAACTTGCACCATCCCGCGGTGGTTGTACTGCGTTGCGGCAACCACGCTGAGGTCGTAGGTGGGTATGGACCCCTTTGGAACCAGGCAGCCGACGAGGTTCATTGCGAGGACTCCCAACAACAGCCTGGGTAATGCAACGACCATCGACCACTCCTTCTCGGCGCGCACGGGTTTCCGCGAACGCCGGAGTTCACCAGGCCCTGCGAACGAATGCAAGTCGGCCGTTCCGCCCCTCCGAAGCTGGTATCGAGACCCGCGACTGCCGTATGATGCCACGGACTCGATCGTGGGGCTGCGCCCCTTTGCCGAGTGCGGCCCATCCATCGCGTGCGATAGGAGTTCTCATGAGTCGTTGCCCAATACTCCTGCTCCTCGTGGCTCTCGGTACCTCGGGCTGTGAGACCGTCGAGCGCGCCTTGCGCTCCGTTCACACCGAGAGCTACCCCAGCGGCAAAATCCTCAAGGAAGGCCCGCTCAAGGGCGGTGAGCAACAGGGAGAGTGGACGTACTACCACGAAACCGGTCAGCTCAAGGCGAAGGGCTCTTACCTCGACGACTTGCAGGTGGGGCGCTGGACCTACTGGTACGCAAATGGCGTCGTCGAGATGGATGGGGTGTTCGCGGACGAGCGACGATCTGGCCTGTGGCGCTACTTTCACCGCAACGGTAGCCCGCGCGCCATCGGTCGCTTCGACCATGGCCGCGAGACCGGCCAGTGGACCTTCTGGGACCCGCAAGGGGAGCGCTCGCAGCGGGGCGACTACTTCCAGGGGCAGCCCGCCCTGGGTTGGACCCACTGGTACCCCGGCGGTGCCAAGAAGGCCGAAGGCTACTACTACGCCGGGGCCAAGGTGGGGGTTTGGAACTTCTGGGATCGCGACGGCACGGTGTCGGCCAAGACCTATCCACTGCCCGACGGCGTGGCTTTCGTGCGGGAGACTTGGGAGGACGGCGCAGTTCGTCGCGAGGGATTCTTGGTCGGCGGCGTCCCCGACGGTCGTTGGGCCACGTACCACCGTGCGGGTGGTCGGCGCCTTGCAGTGGACTTCGTAGCGGGCAGTCCCCAGGGCCTTTGTCAGGCGTTCGATCCCGACGGTGAGTTGTTGGCCACCGGTGCCGTGAGCGCGGGACGGGTGACGGGTGAATGGCGTGTGTTCGTCAACGGTGAAGAGCGGGGATACCAAGGCGAAGAGGTTCGGCCTCCGGTTCCCCTGGGCCTCGAGTGGACCTCCGACGATGTCACCCGCGCGCAACCTCCGGAGGCAGTGGTCGACCTGTGGTTGGCCGAGGTGACTTCGGCGATCGACGACGATGTCATCGTGCGCATGACGCCGCCGCCGAGTGCACAACCGCCCGCCTCCTGGCTGGATCAAGAGGTATCGCAGAAGCCGGTCGTGCCGATTCGCGCGCAGCCATGGACCGTACGTGAAGCCAGCAACATGGAGAACTACCTGCGCAACTATGGCACGGAGCCGGGCGCAGGACAGAGGTCTTCGGGTCGCTATGGTGGGCCGAAGCGGCGGGGCAAGCGCGAGGGCGACGTCGAGAAGTCGCAGCAGATCGTTGGCCGAACCCTGCCGCGGACGAAGTTCGAGAGCACGCAGGGCCAAGTCGTCGATATCGACGCGCTCAAGGGCAACAAGCGGGTCTTGCTGTTGGTGCTACGCGGATTCGCGGGTCAGGTTTGTGTCTACTGCACGACCCAGACGCGGGCGCTCGCGCCGTCCCTGAACACGTTCAAGGATCTCAACACGGAGGTGCTGGTGTTGTTCCCCGGTCCGGAAGCAGGACTCGACGCGTTCCTCGAGGCCTACACGCGTACGTTCGGCGACGACCCCCCGCCCTACACCCTTCTCTACGACCCCGAGTTGGCCCTGGCGCGGGATCTTGGCATCGTCGGCGATCTGGCGATTCCCACGACACTGATTCTCGATGAGCAGGGGGTCATTCAGTACGCGTACGTCGGCGAGGACATCGAAGACCGACCGTCGGCCAAGGATGTGATCGAGGCCATTCAGCAGCTCGGCAAGCCATGAACGAGCCGTTGGACCCGACCCTCGAGCAGTCGCCGCTCGAGGATCCGCAGACAGGCCCGCCGGATCCGCACTTGGAGCCTACGACACCGCTCCCCCCCGACTACTCGCCGCCCGACCCGGCGCCGTCACCGGGCCTCGGCAGTGACGTGCCGCAGATCCCGGACGTCACGCTGGTGAGCGTGATCGGTCGCGGCGGCATGGGGGTCGTGTACCGCGGGCGCCAGACCTACCTCGAACGTGACGTCGCCGTGAAACTCCTCGGTGCGAGCGGGGACTCGCCGCATTTTGCCGCTCGCTTCCAACGCGAGGCGAAGCTCCTCGCCGGCATGATGCACCCCAACATCGTGGCGTGCTTCTCCGCCGGCACCACGAGCTCCGAGCACTGCTACATCGTCATGGAGTTCATCGACGGTCCCGATCTCGGGCACTGGGTTCGCGAGCACGGTCCGCTCCCGGCACGAGACGCCCTCGGCGTGTGTCGAGACATCGCAGCGGCCCTCGCTCACGGCCATGGCAGCGGCATCATTCACCGCGATGTGAAGCCGGCCAACGTGCTGCTCCAGCCGCGCAGTCGTGCAGCGCCGGATGACTTCGCGTTCGTGGTGAAGCTCGCAGACCTGGGTCTTGCCCGCGCCGAAGTACGTTCCGCCGATCAGCCCGAGATCACGCTCGCGGGTTCCATTCTCGGGACTCCGTCGACGATGGCGCCGGAGCAGTTCGACGATCCGGACGCGGTCGACTTCCGAGCTGACATTTACGGTTTGGGTTGCGTGCTCTACTACGTGCTCACGGGTCAGCCGGCGTTTCCGAACGCGGGACTCACGACCACGATCGCGCGCAAGCAAGCACCGATCGGCCCCGATCCCCGCAAGCTGCGGGAGGATGTCCCCGAGGGAGTGGCGCAGCTCGTCATGGAGATGCTAGCCGCCAACCGCGACCATCGGCCCGCGAGTTACGCGGTACTGCAAGCGCGCTGCGATGCGCTGATCCATGCCCTCGGCTCGTCGGCTCCGGGAAAGCGTCGCGGTTGGCGCTCGCGCGCAGGCTGGGTGGCCGCCGCGTGTGCCATCCTCGCGCTCGGAGGGTGGGCTGTCTGGCGCGGACCCGCGCCCACTCTCGAACTCTTCGCGTCGCCTGAGGTGGTCGAAGAGGGCGTCGAGGTGCGGCTCCTCGCAGGCGTTCAAGATCCGGAGTTCGTCTTTCGCTGGCGCCAGGTCCTCGTCGGCAACGAGCCCACCGTGGCGCTCGCCAACGACGCCGCCCGTGAGGCGAGTTTCGTGGCGCCCGAAGCCGCGGGGTCCTATCGCTTGACGTTCGAACTCAGTGCGAGCCGAGGTCCGGATCAGGCTCCGATCGTGAGCACGATCGAGTTCGAAGTGGTTGCCGACGACGATCCGCCGCGCGTTCAGGTCCGTGGGCCCAGCCATGCGACGGAGCGTGAGACGATCGGTTGGGTGGCGGAGGCGAGTGACCCGGAGGGAGGCTCCACGACGTACGCTTGGTCGCAAGCACGGCAAGCGAGCGAGCCGGAGCTGCAGCTCGCGGAAGCGACCTCGAGAACGCTGAGTCTCGTGCTTCCCGAGGCGAATGCCGACTACGTGCTGCAACTGGTCTTGACCGTTCGCGATGGGACCGGCCGAACGACCCAGCAGCCGCTCGAAGTGAAGGTGGCGGCCACGGACGACGCGCCCGCGATCACGGTCGACGGTCCGATCGAGGTCCGAGAGGCCGAGTCCGTTCGCCTGGTGGCCCGCGCCCAGGATCCCGAAGGCGCAGCGACCACCCTACGTTGGGTACAGACGGGCGGGCCCGCGCTCGACCTGCCCGCCGCTGCCGCGGACCCTCTCGACCCAGGGGGTCTCGAGTTCGATGTGCCCTACTGTGCCACGCCAACGACCCTCGTGCTCGAGGTCGAAGCGAGCGACGGCCACCGGACCGTCACCCGCGCGCACACCCTCCAGGTGCTTCCGCGAGCCGACGTCGAGTCCCTCGATCCAGGGCAGACGCTGGCGCTCTTGACCGGAGAGATGGGAACGCGCTTGGCACACTGGCAAACGCTCGACAGGGCGGGCACGTGGGGAGACTCGATCTCCAGCTCGCATGTCGGTGTCGTCGGGCGCAACCCGCGAGGGGTCACCGCACGTGGGCTGCCGCTGCCCCCGGGCAGCTGGGCCTTGACGGGGCGCCTCGAGCCCATCGTCGACGAGACCGGGAAGATCCTCGAAGTCGCTGGACTGCGCTTCTTGGTCGGTGCTACCGAAGCGATCTCGCTCGAGATCGCGCGGTCCGACGCGGGACACACGGCACGCGTTCGCCGCTTGCGTCTGCAGTCCGACGGACAGTGGCATTCGTACGCCCAACCCTCGGCCTGCGACGAGACCCCAGGATTATGGAGCGAGGACGAAGGCCTGCACTTCGCGATCGTCCATCACCCTGGCCGGTCCCTCGACTTCACCTGGGGCGACGTCGCGGCCCCCATCGTCAGCTGCTCGTTGAGTCTCTCCGAGCACCAGCGTGCCCACCGCCTCGACCTCGTGGTAGACCGCGGCTTCGCATGCTTCTGCGGCTTCAGCCTTCGTGGCGAGCGACCGCGCTGACGCGCCGACAGCGCGCGTCACCATCCGTGGACCTGCGACTGTCGTGAACGTTGCGAGAGCGGTGCCGCCCCCAGCGTTCTCGCCGCCGATCGCACCGCTCAGTCCCCGTCCCCATCGCCGTCCTCGTCGGCTGTTTGTCCGACCCGCCAACGCAAGGTTGCCTCGAGAAAGTCCTGCAGATTCCCGTTCATGACCGCGTCGAAGTTCCCGGTCTCGAACTTGGTGCGCGCGTCCTTCACTCGTTGCTCCGGGTGAAGGAAGTAGTTGCGGATCTGTGAGCCGAAGCCGACGCGCGCCTTGTTCTTGTAAGAGTCCGCGAGCTCGGCCTCCCGCTTTTCCTCTTCGATCCGGAGCATCGCCGCACGCAACATCCGCCACGCGGTGGCCCGATTCTTGTGCTGGCTCCGCTCCTGCTGGCACTGCACCACGATGCCGGTGGGAACATGCGTCAGACGAATGGCCGAGTTGGTCTTGTTGACGTGCTGGCCGCCCGCTCCCGATGAACGGAACGTGTCTTCCCTTACGCTCTCGGGATCGATCTCGATCTCGATCGTCTCATCGACCTCCGGGGTGACGTCAACGGCGGCGAAACTGGTTTGGCGTTTGCCGTCGGCATTGAACGGGCTCATCCGCACCAAGCGATGGTGGCCGGTTTCGCCCTTCAAGTAGCCGTACGCCATCGGGCCGCGGATGGCGATGGTCGCGTGGTCGATGCCGGCTTCGATGTTGTCCTCGCGGTCGAGCACCTCTACCGAGTACCCGTTCTGCGACGCCCAGGCCATGTACATGCCCAAGAGCATTTCGGCCCAGTCACAGGCATCGGTGCCGCCGTCGCGAGGCACGATCGTCACGATGGCATTCAGTGCGTCGTTCTCGCCGCTGAGCAACGCCTCGAGCTGTAGTTTCTCCAGGCGCTGCTCCACTTGCCCGAGCTCTTGGCGAATCTCGGGCACGAACGCATCGTCCTCTTCGGCGAGTTCGAACAGATCCGCGAGGTCCCGATCGCTCTGCAAGCACTCGGCGAGCGGCTCGACCACGGCCCGCAAGGCCTTCATTCTACCGACCTTCGCCTGCGCGGCGGACGGGTCCGCCCAGAAGTCGGGCGACGACATCTCGTCCTCGAGGGCCTTCAGTTGTTGCGCTTTGGAAGGCCAGTCAAAGAGAGTCTTGGAGTTGTGTGATCTGCCGGCGGATGGTCTTGGCGCGTTCGTAGAGCTCGGATTCCATGGGGTTCCTTCTGGAATGTCGTCGTGGCTGCACCGGTCGCTCCGTCAACAAGGCGACGAACTCGGCGGCCACTGGGTGTCGATCGCCGGAGCATAAAACGAGTGCCGCAAGAAATCGAGGACAAGCCGCGAGACGAGCGGGTCCGGCCGCGGGGCTCGGCCCGTCGGCTCGGTGGAATCACTCGTGAACTCGCCCGCTCCAGGGCCAGCGTCCATCAAGCCCATTCACGAGCCATTTCAGTTTGCGCGGGTCACTGCGGCTCCCAGGGCAGCGGGTACACGTACTGCGTGAAGGGCGTGTCGGATTTGCTCTGGAGCTCGAGTTCCGACAACAGCAGCGCGGGTGAGATCGTCGACACGGGCACGAAGCCTGACTCCGCGCCACAGTAGGAGTTGTCGACCTCGCGCCGGGTTCCCGCGGCCACGATGTTGCGAATGGCGTTGAGCGGCGTGCCCACGAAGTTGACGCCCCGAATCAGTTCCTCGCGGCCGTCGGGAAAGACTCTAGCCGCTAGCTCGATCTCCCCCAGGAAGGCCTGGAAGTTGTATGCCTCGGTCGAGGTCTCGCCGCCCGAGGCCCGCAAGATGCGAATGCCATACGGGACCTTCTGGCGCCGGATCTCTTCGAGGAACCGAGCTCGCAGCGCGTCGTCGTCGAGACCGTCGTGGACGTCGACGATGGTGACGCCCATGCGACTGATGGGGCGCTCGTGGTAGCGACTGCGGCCGTGGCCGTTCGACGCGTGCGCCCGCTGGGTCGGCGTCCGCGACGTCAGGAAGCGACGCATGACCCCGCGCTCGATCAGCGCGACGTTCTGAGCGCGCACCCCTTCATCGTCGTAGCGGTAGTGGCCGACGAGCGACTTGCCCTCGAACGAGGACAATTGAGGGTCGTCGCGGAGGCTCAGGAACGCCGGCAGCACGTGCTTGCCGACCGAGTCGCGAAACGTATGACCTTCGCCAGTCGAGAGCAGACGGTTGCCTTCGAGGCGGTGGCCGATGGCCTCGTGCATGAGCAGTCCAGCGGGTCGTGGGTCGAGGAGCACCGGCCCGGAGAACGATCTCACTCGGGGCGCTCCTGCGAGCTCTTGCAGACCTTCGTAGATGGCCGCGATGCGCTGCCGGACTTCGCCGAGGTTCGGCAGTTCGTCGAGGTTCCTGACGAAGTAGGTCTCGGTGTAGGGGTTGGCATCGCCATTCGGGGCCAGATACCAGAAGTACAGTTCGAGCGTCCAATAGGGCGTGGTCTGTAGGATGAGCGAGCCTTCGGAGTCGACGAAGGTCTTGATCGATGAGACCGCGTGAAACTCGACGTGACCGTTCTTGATGAGCGGACACTTGCGATACGCCAGCGACGCTCGCTGCACGTAGTCGCGCCAATGGTCTGGGTCGATCGCAGGCAAGTCCACCCAACGGGTGTCGACGATGGGCTCGCGCTTCGAGAAGGCGCCGAGGTTGCGGTGGGTGTTCTGATACGTGACCTCGTGCGACTTGCGTTGCAAGTAGGCATCGACGGCTTCGCGGAATCGTGCCTCGGTGAGCCGCCAGAGGGCGTGGCGAACGCCGTCCTCCTGATCGCCAATCGGCAGCTCGACGTACTCGTAGGACTCGGCTTCTTTGTCGTTGTCCTGAAGGCCTCCACTCTGCACTTGGTCGTATCGGTGCGACCCAACCCGCAGGTCGGCCAAACAGCTCCGGCGGACGTAGTCGCTTTCGGAGTGGATCGTCCCGAACTTGGCGCGAACGCGCACGACGTGTTCGTCTCGCACGAGGTACGACAGGAAGTACGGCCGTGGCAGGCCGGGCAGCCGGATGCCGGCCATGGCGCGCTCGTTCTCGCTCTGGAGCCAGCGCGCGAGCCGGAGCGCCTTGGCTTTGCTCGACGCGGCCCTTCGCGGCTTCACGGATCGTGCCGGCCTCGGTCGCGCGGCGCCGGTTGGACGTGCTGCGGCTCTTCGCTTCGATCGAGCACCGGATTTCATCGAGCCTCTTGTCTACACGGGCCGTGGCGCCGCGAACCGAAGACGAGCGTTTTCGGGTGAAGTGATCGCGGCTTCGCCGCGGTCGCGAGGGGGCTTTCCGAAAGCCCTCTTGGAGAGAATCTAGGCCCGGAGCAAGCGCGGCACGCGCCTGATCTGGGACTTGGTCCGGGCTAGTAGTCCAGCAACGCCTCGACGCGGAAGTCTCGCAGGCGACCGCGACCTTCCAAGAACCGTAGCTCCATCAGAAAGCCACAACCGACCACGATGCCCCCGAGCGACCCCACCAACCTCGCGCACGCGGCCATGGTCCCGCCCGTGGCGAGAACATCGTCCACCAGAAGCACGCGGTCACCCGGGTGCACCGAGTCGCTGTGGATCTGAACCGTGTCGGACCCATACTCGAGATCGTAGGTAACCGACGTCGTGGCTGCGGGTAGCTTGTTCGGCTTGCGGATCGGGAGGAAACCACAACCGAATCGGCACGCGAGGGCGGCCCCGAAAATGAAGCCACGGGCCTCGGGCGCGGCCACGTACTGAACTCCGTCCTCCGTGAACCGGGCGGCGAGCAGGTCGATCGTCGAAGCGAAGGCACGCCCGTCCCGGAGCAGCGGGCCGATGTCCTTGAACAAGATCCCCGGCTTGGGGAAGTCCGGGATGTCGCGAATCAGGCTGCGGACTCGATCGTGGGTCGGGCTACTCATGATTCTCCGTGGCTCGGGCTCGAGTGAATGCTCGCACCCGATTCTAGCCGGAGGGAATCATGCGGGTCGAGACGAAACCCGGCCCGTCGGTCGTTGCGGTCAGATCGCCAGCAAAGGACAAGAGGAGCGCCGTGGCCGCTGCACCACTGCGCTCCTCATCGGGCTGACCGGGAAACCGAGTCGATGGCCCAGGCTCAGTCTTGTTCCACCAGATCCTCGAACTCGGGAACGGCGTCGCTTTCGGCGTCCCCCACGTCCGTCAGGATTGCATGGAGCTTCTTGAGCGCCTCGTTCTCGATCTGCCGTACGCGCTCCCGAGACAAGTTCACCCGCTCGCCGATTTCCTTGAGCGTCATCGGGTCTCCGGTGTCCAGTCCGTAGCGCATCCGGAGGATCTTCGAGTCGCGATCCTCCAACAGGGAGAGCAGGTGCTCGACGGTTTCCACTTCGATGTTCTGGGACAGGATCTGGTGCGGTGATCGCTGGTGCTTGTCCTCCAGGACGTCCGAGAGTGTCCACATGCTCTCGATCGAGACCGTCTGGTTGGCCGAACTGGAAGCGTGGATCGCGCTCTGGATGATCGAAGTGTTCTCGAGCGGGATCTCCATTTGTTCCGCGATCTCGTGGAACATCGGCGGTCGACCCAACTCGATGGAGAGGGCCGCGGCCTTCTTCTTCCACTTCGAGATCAGCTCGACCATGTACGACGGGATCCGTACCGCTTTCACGGTGTCGATCAGGGCGCGCTTGATCGACTGCTTGATCCACCACGTCGCATAGGTGCTGAAGCGGCACTCCTCGGCTGGGTCGAAGCGCTCGACCGCCTTCAGTAGGCCTAGGTTTCCCTCTTCGATGAGATCCAACAACGACAGGCCTCGATCGACGTAGTTCTTTGCGATGCTCACGACGAGTCGCAAGTTGCACCGCGTCATCTTCGCACGCGCCTCGGGATCTCCGCTCCGCACCAGAATCGCGAGTTCGCGTTCCTGCGCGGCAGTGAGCAAGGGGTAGCGATTGATGTCTCGGAAGTAGGTCTCGAGGCCGACTTCTTTGGCGGAAATGACAGGACTCCTTCCGGACAGAAGCACCCCTCGGGACAGCCGGGTACGAACCTCAGGGAGCTCCTGCGGATCGGCCCCGAGTCGCGCCCACGTTTCCCGCCCGTGGCGGGTCGCGAACACTCACCCAAGACCGAGCCCTCCGACGCACTGGCTCCGACGACAGGGGAGATATCGGCGCCCACTCACGAAAATTTGGTGTGACAACCTTTGTCACCCTTAAAGGCCTTACGCAGCGTGACTTCGACATTGGTGTGAAGTTCCTGGGCAGCCCAATGCCGCTGCCAGCCGCACGCTGGGTCGCCGCGCCCAGTTTCTCGCTCCGCGGACCGTGCCGGCCCAACTTCTTACGTCTGTGCGCTTTGGGCGAATGCGACCACCGTCGGTTCGCGGTCCGAGCGACACGTCCACGGTCTCCCGTTCGGGGCGACTTCGCGGGAAGTTCTCAACTCGCGTTCCGTAGTCGACTTGGAGGTCGCTGAGAAGTCGGATCGCCGCGGCGAAGCGCGGCCCGCTGCCGCGCGTGACACTCGCGCGATCCCGTTGCGACGACCTCACCGTGAGGGCCTCACCCGGTTTCGCCCGGGCAACGACTCGGGGTCCGCCCCTTCCCTTAGGAGTCGCCCAAGAATAACTTCGACATCTTGCCGTCGATTTGGGTCAGATTCGGCCGATCCGGAAAGCTCGAAACCGGAGGCGTAGCCTTAGTTCCGGTGAGGATTTCGAGGTTTTCGGATCGGTCGAAGATGGCCCGAAGCGACGAGCAAGAGGGTGAAGTTATTCTTGGGCGACTCCTGAGCCACAGCGGCCCGAATCGACCTTCGTCGCGCAGAGCGGCGGACTCGAGGCATGAGGCGTGCCGAGCGCAAACGACCGGTCCCCGACAAGCGCGTGCAACCGTGCGTCGGGTGCGCGCTTTGCCGGCGAGGCGCTCGGCGCGGCGGTGCGTCGTGCGGACACGACCGAGCGTTGGACTCCGGACTACTGCTTCTTGGGTGGCTCGCCCACTGAGCCTTGGGGAGTTCGAGGTGGCGCGCCGTCCTCTGGAGCCCGACGCCCATCGAGCTCGTTCTGCCACCACGCCTTCCAACGCGCGATGGCTTCGGCCTGAGCGGCTTGCTGCTCGTTGCGATCGGCGATCGAGAAGGCCTCGAGGTAACCGAACTCGCGGCCCGTGATGCGACGTAGCACGGGAATCACCCGGCCTACCAGGTACCGCTGCTCGAGGCTCGCGATCAAGGCTCCGACCAGTCGATCGCGATCGATCGCTGGCGGATCGGGTGCGAGCAGCAAGCGGTCGATACCCTCCAAGACCTGGTACAGGTTGGCTTTCACATCGGCGGGCGGGTTCTCCAACCAACTCAGAGCGCGGTCGATTGCCCACGGGTCTCGGGCCACGACGAGGTCGCGTACTGATTCGATGGCTTCTCGAACACCGTGAGTCTCCATGGACTTCCGCAGGACCTCGCGTCCGCGATCGTCGCCGAAGCGCAGGAGCGCGCGCGCCAAGGCCGGCGTCGGGGTCGAGTCGAACCGCGCCGCGATCGCCGGGAGCCACTCGGAGATGCGGAGCTTCCCGGCGAGATCCACGTAGACCAAGAGTTCCTGCTCGCTCGCGCTCGCGAGTCGGCTGGCAAGGTGCTCCGCGACTTCCGACCAACTCGCCAGCGGCGGCAGCGCGTCCACGTCATCGATCAGCGTGAGCACCTGGTACTGCACCTGTCGCCGGCGATCCGGCTGCGCACCGTAGCGGTCGTCGCGCTGACTCAGCTCCATGTACATGTCCCGTCCCGGTGAGCCGCCGAGCAGCGGGCGCCCCAACGTTGCGTTGCGCCCGTTCCCGAGCTCGACTTGCTTGTTTCCGCGGCCCTGGGTTCCTTGCGCGCGGATCCACCGAGTGCGGTCCTCACCACTGGCGCCGGTCGCCGGGTAGGCGATTCCCTCCTCGAAGACCCCGGTCTCGAACCGCAGCAACCGGGTCGAGTTCGTGGCATCGTCGACGCGGAACAGGCACTCGACGAGGCGGTACGACGTCACCTCCTCCGTGGCGCCCGGGCGCACTTCGTCGAGGTTGGCCGCGCTCAGTCGCGCTTCCCAGAGCTGCTTCCGCTGCACCCAGGCTGGGGACGGATTGTTCGGATCGACGGCTTCGGGAGCGCGCTCATCGAGAGGGCCGAAGCGGTCGACGAAGTCGCGATCCACGCGCGTCGGCAGATAGCCGGGACCGTCGTAGCACGCCAGGCGCACCCGCCACATCGCCCGGCGCTGCTCGGCCGTGAACGCAGGAACGTGGACGAGCTGACGCATGACGTTCTCGATCCGGTGCTGGATTCCCTGGTCGGCGGACCGATAGTCTCGCTCGACGCGACCCAGCACTCGGTCCCAAGCCGCGGCGTCGATCTCTCCCCGCAGATACGTGTCGCGCGCGACGCACAGGGCTTCCTCGCAGTACCCTACGTTCTCGATGAGAGGGAGCAGGAAGGTGTCCAGCCACCGAGGTGCCGCCGATGCGCGTCCCTCGCGGAGCGCCAACAGACTCTGCAACAGCACCCGAGTCGCGCCCCAGTTGCGGTCGAGTGCGCTTTGGTTCTCGACTTCGAGGAGCGCGAGCAGACGCGCGTAGAAGGCCTCCGGTGCGGCTTGCCGCAGCTCTTGGAGGAGCACGACGAGTTCGCTCGAATGCCAAGGCAGGTTGCCGTACGTCTCTGCATCGAGCAACACGTCGACCATCGTCTGGATGGTGTCCTGCCCGCCGTTCGCGCCGGACGTCACTCGCGCGGGGTCCGTCAAGTAGCGCTGCAGTGTGACCACCGCCCGGTGCTGGGGCCAAGGACCCATGTCGACCAATCCGCGAACCAACGCACGGACGGCGGGCTCGTGACCGACGTCCGCGAGCACTAGGGCGACGCGCTCTCGCAACTCTCCACGGGCCGCGGGCTCGCTCTCGTGCTCCGCGAACCACGCTTCGAGTTGGCTCACCGCGCTCGCGTCGCCGCCACGCGCGCGAACGATCCACTCGAGTTCGCGATCTTCCTCGAGGATTCCGGTTGCGGGCGTGAGCCCCGGCCGACCCCAGAACTCCGCGATCGCGAACGCCGCGTCGCGATTCTCCTGCACCGGGTCGACGACCAGCCGCTGACAGGCGTCGCGCAGTTGTTCCTCGATCTGCTCAACCGAAAGCGCTGGTTCCTCGACGCCAGGCTCGGGTGGCGACAACCACACCAGCCACAGACTCGACGTCAGTTGCCGGTCGACCCGCCCCGCGAGGTGATCCTGGGCAACGTGATCTTGGGAAAAGCAGACGCGAATCTCGCCGGCCTGGAGTCGGTGCACCGGACCGAGTGTGTCTCCGTCGTCCGGGTACTCGAGCCACACGTTGTGGGACTCGTCCTCCCGGCTGCCCAGCAGTTCCACGAGAATGCGTTGTGGCGTGCCGCCCGGGCCGGCGGTGGTCCCTTCCGTGGGTCGACCGCGAGGGACGTCGAGTTGCAACCACTGCAGCACACCTCTCCCCCCCCCGCTGGAGTCGTGACGATCGCCGAGTTCGACGATTCGCACTTGGCGATGGCGCGGCGCGAGTTCGCCGAGCAACCACTCCACGCGACGCAGCGTTTCGCGGTCGCGTCCTTCGGTTTGGAGTTCTTGGGCCAGCTGCCGTAGCCACGGCACCACTTCTCGGCCCATTCCGAGAACCCGTTGAGTGGCGGACTCGCGCGTGAGCCAGTCCGATGCGCCAAGTTGCTCGAGCAGAGATTCCCGCTCTGTGGGGCCGAACGGTTGCGCCGTCGCCGTCGCCGACGCCACGAGCAGCCACGCCAGGAACGCCGTCGCCAGACCCCATGGAATCTTGCGGGACGAGGTCGGAAGTCCATACGAGGGAAAAGCTTGCACGGAAGCTCCGATTCGCATAGGCTCTGCACCCGAAAGGCTGCTCGATCGTCGCTCGATCTCGTCGAACGTGCGCCTGCAGGACGACCCGGACCTCTCGATCACGGCGCTCGAGCGCGCCGTGTTTGCTGCGCGGCCCGCCGGAAGCTCCCGCAGGTTACTCGTACGGTCTCGATCGGCGATCGGCAATGGGGGAGCCGCAAAAGCTGCCGAAGAGGTCGTGAACGTCCGGTGTCGCACCCCGTGTCGTATCCCGGGGAGGCTCTGGCGCCCGGGGGGGGAAACTCGGGAGGAACGAGGATAGCGCCTGAACGGAACTGGGGAAACGGCGAGGCCTTCGTGGTTTTCGACCGCCCCGGGGCCGCGACCGGGGTCCACCGCTGTCGATTCCTCTCGGTCGTACTCCGGGTTTCACTGGGCTCGGCGACGAGGGCTGGTTCTCGCGGTTCGGTGTGGGGTTGTTTGCACATGCGATCGGGGACGTGTTCCAGCGGGTGCTGCCCGTGGAGCCCGTGTCGGACGGCGGGCTCGCCGTGGGGAGAGCCCGAACCTGACGTTGCCCGATCCAAGAGCCGTATCGTTCGGCTTGGTCACGGACGTTCGACCGCGGGGTCGTTGCTGGACACCCGCGTTCGTCACGCCCGTGCCGCCTCGTTGAGGCCGCTTGCCTCGATGAAGTTGAGTGCTTTCGGTGGATGGGGACGAGACGGGTATTGGCGCGCCACACCGCCTGGCGCCGAATGCCGCGACTCCCGCGTGCTAGCCTGGTGCGTTCGAAGGACTCGGCGCTAGACCTCAGAACTTGCGGTCTTCGCTGGCGACCTCCTGAACCTCAGGGCTGGGACCGTGCTGTGGGGACTGGTCTTGCGCTGCTTCGACCTTCGTTGCGGAAGCCGTCGCGGCGCAAGTCGTGACGCCGACTCCGACGGGGAGGCACGAGGCGAGAGCGAGACAACACCGGCGCAGCGGCGCAGCGCTTGCCCCGCGAGCAACGCGCGACGGCGTGCCCCGCCGGGCCCGAGAACTCCTTCTTGCACGGGAGTTCGGCGAGTGTTTCGCACAGGAGAGGGGAACTCCGATTTCAGGCGGCACCATGCACGGTAGCTCCAGATCGTCCTTCCACGATGCGTTCGAGGTCGACTCGGCGGATTGGCCGAAGTACGGCGAGTTGCCCCTCGCCGAGGCCATTCAACGGTTCCTGCACCACGCACGGAGCGAACTCGCGGCCGACCGCGTGTTCCTCGTCGGTGTGCCGTTGCCGGCCGCCGACGACTCGGAGTCGAAGCTCGAAGTCATGGGTGCACTCGGGCCCGCCGGGCCCATCGAGAACCCGGACTACCACCTCGATCACCACTACCTGCGAGAGATGGGCTCGGTGGACGGGGCGCGCTTGCTCGACCGCGCGGACGGTGACATCGGACGACCCCTCTTGTCCTGTTCGTTCCCGCTCGGAGCCGGCCTGCGCGGCGTGCTCGCTCTCGAGGGGGCAGTCGGGGACGCGGGCTGTTTTCAAGACGACGCTTGTCCCCGGGTTCGTTCTTTGATTCGAGAGGCGCTTCCCTTCCTGCAGTTGCACTACCGCGTCGCGGTCTCGGAGCGAGGATTTCGCCAGCAGCAAGCGCGCTGCGAGGAACTCGAGCAAGAGCTCCGGTTCCGTGAGCAAGAGGTCGCGCTGCCGCGCATGACGGGCACCGCAAGTGACGGACGCCCGCTTGGCGAGCCCACCACGTATCATGGGATCGTCACTCGCGCCCCCGTGCTCCTCGATCTGTTCGCAACCATCGAACGCGTCAAGGATGCGGACATCAGCGTCTTGATCACCGGCGAGACCGGCACCGGGAAAGAACTCGTAGCCCGAGCGATTCACTATGGAGGGCGCCGAGCGTCCCATCGCTTCGAGGTCGTGGCCTGTGGCTCGGTCGCGATCAACTTGCTGGAGAGCGAACTCTTCGGTCACCGCAAGGGCGCGTTCAGCGGCGCCGACAGCGATAAACAGGGTGTGTTCGAGCGGGCGAACGGCGGCACCGTCTTCCTCGACGAAGTCGCCGACATGCCGGTGGAGATGCAGCAGAAGATCCTGCGCGTGCTCCAAGAACGCGTGATTCGACCGGTGGGCGGCAGCGAGAACATCGCCGTGGATGTCCGCATCATTTCGTCTACGCAGCGCGATCTGCTCGATCTCGTGCAAAAGCAACAGTTCCGGGACGACCTCTACTATCGGCTCGCGGTGCTGACGGTGCCCGTCCCTGCGCTCCGGGAGCGGCGTGAAGACATCCCACTCCTGCTCGACCATTTCCTGCGTGAGCGCATCCAGGAAGACGAGGTGTCGCGGCGCTTCTCGGAGAGCGCGTTGCGCGAGCTGTACCAGTACTCTTGGCCGGGCAACGTGCAGGAGCTGCGCAACCTGGTCTTCCGAGCCTACGTGGCGTCGGACAAGAAGGTGATCTCGCGGCGCGTGGTGCAACCGCTGCTCGCGAACCAGGCCGGCAGTCTGTTCTACGGCAAGGATCTGTACCAAGAAGGCGATCGCTTGCACCTCGCGATTCCCAGTCGCGACGGCTTCAACGAGATCATCACGGAGTGCGAGCGACTCATTCTGCTGACGGCGCTGCGACGCAACTCGGGAAACAAGTCGCGAGTCACGCAACAGCTCAAGATTCCGCGACAGACGCTCTACAACAAACTCGAGAAGCATGGCATCGTCGAAGACGACTACGACTCGACCGAGCAGTAGCGTCGAGCGGGCAGCGTCCGCTCGACGAAGCAAAGAGACCTCGAACGTCACCGGCTTCGACCAACGCGATTCACATCCGTAGGGTGAGTTCGGCGATCGACACGTAGGTGATGCCGCCGACGAGGTCGTTGAAGCTGGTGATGAAGGGACCCGCGACCAGCGCCGGGTCGACCTTCAGGGAGTTGCACGCCAGCGGAATCAGGGTGCCGCTCACGGCCGCGATCACTACGCCCCCCATGACTCCGAGTCCGATGGCGAAGGGCATGCGCGCGTCGAGGGGTAGGTAGCCCAAGGAGTCGAGTGCGAACAGCAACCCGGCCGCGATCAGCCCCATGCACACGCCAATACCGACGCCGATGGTGAACTCTTGAGCGAGCAAGCGGGCGGTGCCGCCGCGCCCCACTTCGCCGGTCGCGAGACCCCGGGTGATCAATGTCGACGATTGGGTCGCAACTCCGCCCGAGAGCCCGATCACCAACGGCGTGAACGCAAACAGCATCAGCAGGGGAGTGACCTCGGCCTCGGGCGCACCCTCGGCTCGCCCACTGTGCACTTGGTGGTGCCCGATCGCCAGACCTGCAGCGAGAGAGAAGACCAGCCACGGAATGCGGGCAAACATGCGGCTGAAGATGCGTTTGCGCAGCGGGTGGTCGCCGGGACTACCGGCCATGCGGTAGATGTCTTCGTCGACCTCCTCCGAGATGACGCTGACGATGTCGTCGATGGTGACGACTCCGAGTATCCGGGCGCTTGCATCGATCACGGGTATCGACTTCAGGTTGTACTTGTGCGCCAGGCGCGCCACCGCCTCTTGGTCGAGGTCGATGTCGGCCGAAATGACTTCTCGCCGCATGTGGTCCCGAATGAGGGCTTCGGGACGGGCCGCGATGATCTCCCGCAGCGAGATGACACCTAGCAGACGGCGCGCCTCGTCGACCACGTAGACGTAGGCCACGACCTCTGTGTCGAAGGACTGCTGGAGCAGCAGGAGTGCCTGCTGGCACGTGCGGTCGGGACCCACCGAGACGAACTCGGACGTCATGATCCCGCCGGCACTGTCCGCCGGGTACTGCAGCAACTCCGAAACGTCGCGCGCCGTTTCGGGTTCGAGGTTCGTAATGACGCTGTGCCGCTCGCCCTCGTCGATCAACGCCAGGAGGTCGGCGGCGTCGTCGGGCTCCATGCGCTCGACCGTCTCGATCAAGGTGCGTCGAGGGAGGGCGCGCACGATTTGCTCGCGGGTGACGGGGTCCGCCTCGACCAGGGTGAGCACCCGGTGGTCCTCGTCCGGGATCGCGGTCCACAGCCGCAACGTGTCTTCCGCGTCGAAGTGCGTGAGCACCTCGGCTACATCCTCGGGTCGCGCTTCCCCGAGCAGCGCCGGAAGGCGCTGTGCCGCCGCGAGTTCGCTGCCGGACAGCAGCGCCTCGATCTCGCGCGACAACTGCTCGCGGTCTGGGGGGCCTCCTCCGAGGGGCACCGGGTACCTGATCTCTCTCGTCGGAGTCGGCGTGTGGCCGACCGGGAAGACTCGGGCGAGGCGGCGTCGACAAACGCGCCACCGTCAGCACCTGAGACAAATGCGGAGCGCCACGGTCGAGCCCGCGAGATAGCCGTGGGTGTTCCGACTGTCAACGTCGTCAACTCCCCGTTTCTCGGCTGTGTCCTCCTGTCACTTTGACAGGGCAGGGTCGGGTGGCGTCGCGCCCGCTGTCAGCTTGGCAGCCAAGCGACCTTGTGAGTCCCCGGTCGGTTCGTGCAAGTTATTTTCTAGCTATCGCTTATGAACGGAACCTCCATGTCTTCGGCGACGGAATGAGCTTTGCTCCAAGCGCGCCCTGGCCCGAGTGAGGAATACAAGACTGGCACGGTTGTCGGTCAACGCGACCCGCTTCCCGCGCGACCAGGGCGGGTTTCGACCCTGGCCTCCAACGATTTCGCCGAAGGCCTGGGTTGCGAGCCGCTGGGAGTCGACGTCCGAAGTGAGGCGCTTCGAGCATGGCCGCGAGATCCAGGAACTTGCGGGTGCTCGTTGTCGACGACGACCACCGCTGTCGCGACAGTCTCGGGGCGCTGCTCGAGCACGAGGGATTCGACATTCTCTCTGCAGGGGGCGGCAACCAGGCGCTTGACGTGCTGCGCCAGGGCGTTGCGCCGGGGCCGACCTTAGTGCCGGCCCAACGCGTCGACGTGCACTTCTTGGTGCTCGACTACAACATGCCCGATCTGACGGGGCTCGAGGTTCTGCGTGTCATTCGCAGCGAGCTGCAAGTCGTGATCCCCGCGATTCTCGTCAGCGGCGAATGCAGTCCAGATTTGGAGCGGTCGGTGCGCAGCGAAGGGGTCTTTGCCCTCGCCGAGAAGCCGATCGAGCCCGTCAGTTTCCGCGAGTTGGTTCGAAGTCTCGTCAAGTTCTGGTTCCCCGAAGACTGACCCCGTCGGGGACGCTTCGCAAACGGACGAGACGGCTACTGGAAAAGACCGTTTCGGGGTGTGCACGTCGGTGCGTCCCCGAACAGAAGATTCGAAGCAGAAAGCGAAAGGAAGGCTGTTCAAAATGTCGAAGGCCAAGCTTCGTCCGCTCAACGACAAGATCGTGGTCAAGCGCATCGCGGCAGAAGAGAAGACCGCGGGTGGCATCGTTCTGCCCGATACCGCCAAGGAGAAGCCCAAAGAGGGCCGAGTCGTCTCGCTCGGCCAGGGCAAGCTCCTGAAGGACGGCACCCGTGCGAAGTTCGCGGTGAACACGAACGACCGTGTACTGTTCTCGTCCTACGCGGGCACCGAGGTCAAGGTCGATGGTCAGGAGTACCTGATCATGAGCGAGGACGATGTCCTCGCCATCCTCGAGTAGTTCGGACCCCGGTCGGCGCAGCGCCGAAGTCAACCTGAGCAAGATCGGAGCCTCCTCCATATTGTGGGGCTCCAAAACAAAATGGAGGATTACCAACAATGGGAGCGAAGCAGATCGTTTTCGATCATGAGGCTCGCGAGGCGATTCGCCGCGGAGTTCGCAAGCTCGCCCAGGCCGTGCAGGTGACGCTCGGCCCCCGAGGCCGGAACGTCGTCATCGAGAAGTCGTTCGGCGCCCCCACCGTGACCAAGGACGGCGTGACGGTCGCGAAGGAAATCGAGCTCGAGGACCACTTCGAGAACATGGGCGCTCAGATGGTGAAGGAAGTCTCGTCGAAGACCTCCGACATCGCCGGCGACGGCACCACCACGGCCACGGTCTTGGCCAACGCGATCTTCAACGAGGGCCTGAAGAACGTGACCGCGGGTGCCAACCCGATCTCGATTCAGCGCGGCATCACGCTCGCCGTCCACGCAGTGGTCGACGAGCTGAAGAAGATGTCGAAGAAGGTCAAAGACAAGAGCGAGATCGCGCAAGTCGGCGCCATCGCGGCCAACAACGACGAAGAGATCGGCCGCATGATCGCCGAGGCGATGGAGCAGGTCGGTAAGGATGGCGTGATCACGGTCGAAGAGGGCAAGAGCTTCGACACGACCGTCGACTGGGTCGAGGGCATGCAGATCGACAAGGGCTACTTGTCGCCGCACTTCGTCACCAACCCCGAAGAAATGTCCTGCGTCCTCGACGATCCGTACATCCTCGTCCACGAGAAGAAGATCGGCTCGATCAAGGACCTCGTCCCGTTGCTCGAGAAGATCGCGAACTCCGGCAAGCCGATCCTCGTGATCGCGGAGGACGTCGAAGGCGAAGCGCTCGCGACCTTGGTCGTGAACAAGCTACGCGGCACGTTCTCGTGCTGCGCGGTCAAGGCGCCCGGCTTCGGCGATCGTCGCAAAGCCATGATGGAAGACATCGCGATGCTCACCGGCGGGCGAGCGATCTTCGAAGACCTCGGCATCGAGCTGAAGAACATCTCGATCAGCGACCTCGGTCGTGCCAAGAAGGTCGTGATCGAGAAGGAGTCCTGCACGGTCATCGAGGGCGCAGGCAAGTCGAAAGACATCCAGGCGCGGATCGGACAGATTCGTGCCGAGATCGAGAAGTCGACTTCGGACTACGACAAAGAGAAGCTGCAAGAGCGCCTGGCCAAGCTCGCCGGCGGCGTCGCGCAAATCAACGTTGGCGCGGCTACCGAGATCGAGATGAAAGAGAAGAAGGCCCGCGTCGAAGACGCGCTGCACGCAACTCGTGCGGCGGTCGACGAAGGGATCGTCCCGGGCGGCGGCGTCGCTCTGATTCGCGCGTCCAAGGCGCTCGACAAGCTAGTGCTCAAGGGTGACGAGCAAGTCGGCATCGACATCGTTCGTCGCGCGCTCGAATCGCCGATCCGCCAGATCGCGCAGAACGCCGGTATCGACGGTGCCGTCGTTTGCGAGCGGGTGAAGGCCGGCAAGAACGGCGAAGGCTTCAACGCCCTGACCCTCGAGTACGTCGACATGCTGAAGGCGGGGATCATCGACCCGACCAAAGTGACCCGCACTGCGCTCGAGAACGCGGCTTCGATCGGGGGCTTGCTCCTGACCACCGAAGCGCTGGTCGGCGACAAGCCGGAAGAGAAGGAAAAGGCGGGTGCCGGCGCCGGCATGGGCGGTGGCATGCCGCCTGGCGGCGGCATGTTCTAGCGCCGGATCGAGCGCAGACGGCGCCTGTTTCGCCCGAGCGACCGATCAACCCGAGGCCCCGGCCGAGCACCGCTCTGCCGGGGCCTCGTTTCGTTCAACCTTGCTCCGTCGAGCGAGTGAACGGTAGGCGGTTGGCTTTCCGATCGCTGCAGTTCGGCTCACGCGCTTTCCGGCTCCGCGAACTCCTCGAGCGCAGTGCGCGCCTCCTCCGGCGAGAGCCGGGAGCTGGGCCTCGCCCCGAGGGCGATGAGCTCGAGGTACTTCTCGAGCCAGTCCCGAAGCCACTGTCGCCGATCGTTCCAGCTGGAACGGTTCGCGCTCAGCACTGTGGCGACTCGCTCGGCCGCTGTGTCATAGCAACCGGCAGCGCGTTCGATTCTCACGAACAGTGCATCGAGGCTCTGGTCGCCACCGGTGTGGGGGACTTCCACTTGTTCCAGCCAACGAAGCGCGGCCCGTCGCTCGTCGACGGACGCGTCCCAATCGGGGCGATCGAGCAAACCGCGCTGCGCTGCCTGGCACATTAGCCCGTAAAGGGACTTGGCGACGGCAGAGACGGCGAACGGAGTCTTGCGATCCGACGAGAGTTGCGCGAGTTCCGTGTACGCCCGTATGGCTTCCGCGGTTCGATCCATCCGTTCCAGGGTTCGGGCACGGTAGAACCGATACAGGAGTTCGGTCGGCTCCAGTTCGATCGCTTGCTCCAGGAGCCGGAGTCCGCGCTCGCGAGACTCGGGGTCGCCGCGCAACATTCCCTTCTGCAGCCCCAGTTCGGCGAGCACCTCCGGGTTCTTCGGCTCTTTGGCCCGGGCCTTCTCGAGGCACTCGATCGCGTGGTCATGGCGGCGAGCGACCTTGAACGTGAGCGCCTCCAGGAGGATCAGCGGGACATCGTTTTGGAGTTCCGGAGCGCGCGCTTGCAGGTGGTAGAGCGCGCGCTGTGCTTGCTCGACCCGATCATCTGACGTCAGCGCCCTGGGGGTCGTGCCGCTGCGCTCATAGGCGATGCCGTCACCCTCGTGAAACGCGTCGAACGCCAGCGCCGCGCACCGGGTCTCGACCAGCTTGCGGTGTGGGAGGAGCTCGTCGGGAAGTAGCTCCCGCGCTTGCTCGAACTCCGCGAGTGCGGCGTCGAATTGCTTCAGCTCCAAGAAGCGATCGCCGGCGGTCATATGTTGCCGCTGCCGACGGTGACCTTGGCGGCGCTGTTGTGCACTTTGCATCATCTGGAGCATGAGCGTGAACGCTCCCCCGGCGACGGCGCTCAGGAGGCCTACCAGTCCGGACGTCTCGGCAAACTCGGTCTCGGCTCGCACGTAGATCACGCCGCAGGCGACAAGGACCACGCCGAGGATCGCCACAGCGGTCCATGTCCATGGGACGGCACCTCGCTCGCGCGCGAGTCCGCCGGGTCGATCCCTCGTCGTCGGCATCGTCGTCCTTCCCAATCGGCCTCACTGGTTCTCGCTCCGAAACGGCCGCTGCACTGAACCCCGGGCGGACATCCGGGCTGGGCCATGCGGTGGAGTTCCGCTCCGCACCCTGATGAAGTAGTCTGCCGGGACGGTCGCATCAAGAGCGCACACGGAAGGTTGGGGGTTCCGCCGGCAATCGGGGGCTGTCTCGCCGCCGTCAGCGCCGGTGCTACGCTGATCGACGCGTTCGGGTGGGTTCGAGCGCTGCGCGCGGACTACCACGTGAACCCGCGCGAACGGAGGGACTTTCGTTGAGCCACGACGACGGTGTGTTGGTCCGTTGGTCCCGCGCGTTGCCCCCTTGGGCATGGGGCCTTGCCGTCGCACAATGGTTGCCGATCCTCGTGAAGGCGGTGCGAAACTCGGCAGAGCCAACGGATTTCTACGTGTTCCACGCGGCGGCGTCGCGCTTGCTCGCGGGCGAGTCCGTGTACGGCCCCGACTATGCTTACTTCTACCCGCCGCTCTTCGCCTATCTGATGACTCCGTACGCATGGGTCCCCGTGAGAGCAGCGGCCATCTGGTGGGCGTTCCTCCAGGTTCCGTGCTTCTACTATGCGGCGAGTCGCTTTCTACCGGAAGCGAGTCGCGTGGGGAGGGCCCGACCTTGGATCCTCGCCTTCTCCCCGCTCCTGGTCTTCCGCTTCATCGATTCCGATGTCGTCAACGGCAACTGCAACGTGGTGCTGCTCGCGCTCCTCGCGGGGATGGTGCACCTGCTGCGACATGAGCGTGCGGTCTGGGCCGGCGGTGTGCTCGCCGTCGTGGGTGCGATCAAGCTATCGCCGCTCTATCTCGTGCCGACCCTGGCCATCGCGGGCCGCTGGCGTGCCGCGGTGGCCGCTACACTGATCTTCCCAGTGGTGTTCGCCGTGCCCTTCTGGCTGCAGTCGCAGGAGATCGAACGGAGCGGCAACCACTTGCAGGAGGTGCTGCGGATCGTGCTCACGGTCGCGGAGCGCGATGACGACGAGTCCCGCGCAGCGCACCTGCCGCCGTTACCCCCGACCCCTGAGGAACTCGACGGCTACGTTCCGGGTCAGTCGTTGCGGCCCATTCTCCACCGTTGGCTTCGCGCCACCGACGCAACGGCCCACGACAAACGTACCGTCCGCCTGAACGTCGTCGATCTGGCGCCGCAGACGGTCGAGTGGATCTACCGCGGCGGCGCCTTCGCCCTTGCCTTGGGGGTTCTCTTCCTCATGCGTGGTACCTCGCTCCGCTGGGCCATAGCCACAGGTCTCACCGCGTTGCTGCTCATTTCCCCATACTCGCGCAAGGCGCACTTCGTGTTCCTACTGCCGGCGCTGTTCTTGCTGCTGGAACTGGGATGGACGGCCTGGCGACACCCGGCCAAGGTCGCACTTCTCGTCAGCTGGTCGCTCGGGCAGCTCTCAGCCCGGGCGTTCTTGGGCAAGACCTGGAGCAAGTTGGCCGTGGGAGCAGGGGCACCCTTCTTCTCTGCCGTGGTCGTACTCGTTGGGCTCTGCTGGATCCGACGAGCCGAGCGGATCGAACCCGAGTCCGCACGGGATGGCCGGGATGGTACCGACGGTCGGTCTCGGGCCCGAGCCCGATAGCGGATCCGAAACTCTCGAACCCTCGAGCATCGCCTGGGCTCGCGCGCAGCAGAACCGCGGCTGAATCGGGGTAGCGTCGTGCGTCTCGCAACCGGACAATCGGCCCGTCTCGTCGGGTCGTCGTTCGATCTCGATCTCCGGGCAAGATTCCCGGACGGGGGTGCGTTCCTTGCGCAATGAGCTACTCGCGGCGTGCTTGCTCACGGGACTCGCCGCAGGAACCGGCACTTCTCAACTCTTCCACTGGGCTTCAGGCGGCGCTTTGCATTCCGCTCCACTTTCAGGGACCGAAGCCCGCAAGCAGCCTGGGGCTGCCAATCAAGTCGAACTAGCCCAGGTCGCGTCGGAGCCGGCGGAGTATGACCGCGAAGCGATCTCTGCTTCGTCATCTTTGACGAACCCGCGTCCCTCACTGGCCGTGCTGTTGGCAGAGTTCCCCGTTCCTGTGTACGAACCTGGTGACGCCGAGATCAGCGGATCTGTGGTTCGCTCGGACAACACTCCCGTGGCGGGGGTCCGGGTGACCGCGATCGTTAGGGGCACCCCTCCCGGCGTCGACTCCACGGAACCGGACGACCTCGATCTCGAAGGCTACGTGCTTCAGGAGATCGGTCGGTACCACTACGACCAGGCCTTTCGCTCGTCCGCGTGGTCGGACTCGAGCGGACGATTCGTGATCCGTGGAATTCGGACGGGCCACGAGTACCAGTTGGTCGCCTCGCTCGACGGTTGGCTGTTCGACACCCATTGGGAGTGTCGAGTCTACCCCGGAGAAGTCACTCGGATCCGTGGTTTTCCGGCGGCCTCTGTGACGATCGACGCGGTTCGCCAGAGTGGGGCGCCCGAGCACTTCGGTTGGGTCGCGGCTTTCAGCGACGATACTGGCGAATCCGCGCAGCGATCCATGGTTTTCTGGTGGGATCACCGGACTCCGACCCTACAGATTCCCGTCGAGCTGCCTTACCTGCAGTTCGTGGCGATCGATCGGGTTCGCAGCGAGCTGGCCGCCGTGACTCTGTCGCCGGGGAGCGCATCGAAGCAGCGTTTCGTGATCCGGGTGCCGTTGTCGATTCGGGGCAACGTCGCGGGTCTGCTCCCCAATCGGAGTCGCGTGGTCTGTGTGGCCCTCGGACCGGGAGAAGGGCTCCTGGACGTTGCGGCACTCACCGAACGAAGCCCATTGAGCGACTCGGCATCGGAGTCGGGACGGTTCTCTTACTTCGACCTCGACCCGGGTCGTTACCAGGTCAGTCTCGTGGGACCGCGTCGGACGCTCGACGACAGCCGCTTGGTGGAGTTGTCGAAAACAGACGTCGAGTTGACCCTCGCAGCCGCACCCGACGCAGAAGAACTGTTGCTCGTCCGAGCGTTCGACCCCCTCGACGAGCCGGTGGATGTGGCCCAGTTCGAGATATTGAGTCGGTCCGAGCTTGGAGAGTCACGTCGCAATGTCCCGATGCAGTCGACGGGCGCGGGTGCGTACACGGTGTTGGTAGAGAAGCAAGCCTGGCGGGGTGAGGAGCAGGTCGAGCTGATCGGTCGGTCAGTCCGGTACGGAACGACCGGGGTGCCGATTCGGCTCGGGGTTCGTGAGGTGGTCATGATGTTCGAGAGTCCGGCGACGATCGAGGTGGTCGTGACCGGCGTCGACGATTGGCGCTTGCGCAATCTGCTCCGAGTCCGAATCGGCGAGCAGGAGAGCACCGCGTTGGCCGAGCGAGCGAGCCTCGTGTTCGGCCCGTTGGCGCCTGGAGACTACAAGGTTCAGCTGTTCTGGCAGCGCACCGACTGGAGGGGGCGGGTGCTGAGCGAGATGACGACTCAGGTGAAGCCGGGCGCCAACACGGCGCAGATCGCGTGTCCGCCGCTCTACCGCGTCGTCTGCGAGATGGCCGGAGCGGCCGACGGCGATCTCGTCACGCTAGAACGGGCAGATGCAAGGAAGCCTGGATCGCCCCGCCCGCACCCGGCCGCATTCGACCGCCGCAACAGTGGGTACGCACGATCCCGAGTCTCGGCCGAGCGCGCCCTGTTCGAGTTCGTGCCTGCGGGCGAGTACTTCATCGAAGGCATGAGCGTTCGGGTTGCTGGCGACACCGCGGTGACCTACCAAAAGCCGAAGTTCCTGGGTCTGCGGGTCGGAGTGCTCGGGTCGTCGGGAGCCATGGCAGGTTGGGGGCTCCGAGATGGAGACCTGCTCATGGCGGTCAACGGAGTGACGCTCGACCACGACGATTCCAAGCGTTGGGCCGTGCCGAGGCCACTGCTGCGCAAGGGGAAGGTATCGCTCGAAGTGCTGCGGGAAGGGTCTTCGATGAGCGTGACGGCCCACAACGAAGAGTACTTGAGTGAGGAGTCGCTCGGGGGAGTCCTCGAGCCGTGCTTCGAGAGGTGATCCGAGTGAAAGTCCTTGGGCCACTCCTCTTCCTTGCCGTGGGGCTCGTCGCGGGCTACCTGTTCTCCGAGTTCGCGTTGATCGACGAGCCGGCACCGATCGCTCGCGTCTTGCATCCGGAGGGGACACCGGACTCGTCAACAGCGCAACCCGCCACTCCGCCTCCTGCGCGCGACGTCACCGACCCTGCGCTCGACCCGGCGTCGCCAGCCGAGGGGTCGCCGACGAGCCCGGCCGGCAACCGCATGGAACGTCTCCGACTGGCCGTGGCCGAGATTCCTGCGCGAGAGTCGCTGCGCGGAGACGGTGTCGTACGGGCCACGGTGCTCGACGAATTGGGTCGACCGGTTTCCGGCGTTCGAGTGACTTTGCGGCCGCTCGGGCTTTCGAGCAGCGTCCAACCGATCGACCGGATCGAGATCGACCTGGAAGAGTACATTCGGGAGCGAATCGACGAGCAACGCTATCGGTGCGGCAGCCGACAGGTCGAGATCACGGATGCGCTCGGTCAGTGTGTCTTCGAGGGCTTGGCCGGTGAGCAGTTCCGAGTCGAGGCGGAGGCGCCCGGTGTGACGTTCGACCGCGACGAGCCGGGGGTCGTCGTTCCGGGTCGAGACATCGTGCTTCGAGCCCACGCCGGACAACGAGTCCAAGTGCTGGTCCGAGATCGCGACGGGGTCCCGTTGAATCGCGCCCACATCACGGTGAGCGGGAGTCGGGGCGGGACCAGCCACACGTGGACGCCGACGAGTCCGGCCATGACGCTCGCGCTGGGACGATACGAGCTCGAGGCGAGGACGGAGTCGGGACTCGCTTCGGAGCGGACCGTCGTTGTCGTCGGGGACAACACGCCGGACCCGATCGCATTGACGTTGTTGCCGAAGCCAGAACTCCTCGTTGAGGTCGAGGCCGAGAACACGGCTTCTCAGTTATTGGTCCACCTGTACTGGCGTGAGGCGGACGCGACGATCGTCGATGTCGAACGGTTGGTCGCCGACGGCTGGCAGCGTCTCGTGCCGGTCAGCGGGGGACGTGGTTCCTCCACGGTGTCCGGCCTCGTGCCGGGGACGTACTGCGTCGCCGCCGGCTACACCGAGGATCGACTTCTGGCCTCCTCGGTCGTCACCCTCGTCGAGGGGCGGACCGTAGCACGACTCATGCTTCCGCCCGTCGAGTCCGTGGGTGCACTTCGCTTCTTCGTGTTCCATGCCGACGGCAGCTTGGCCGAGGATGCGCACGTCGAACTTTCCGCGGAGGGTGGCTCGTTCGGCGGCCCGACCCGACAGTTCCGAGACGCGGACGGCGCCGTCGTCGTGGTTCCCCCGCGGGCACTTGCCGCGCTGCTGCCGCCGAACCCGAGTCGTCCTCTCGCGGCGCTTGTCCGAGTCCCGGGAGTCCGCGGGCGCCGACTGACGGTGACCGCGAGCGAGACCACCGTCCACCTCGGAGCGCCGGCGCGCCTCGAAGTCGAGGTGCTCGGGATCACATCCAAGGAACGCAGCCAGGTGCGACTGAGCTTGATCCCGATCGGTGTGGGGGCGACCGATCGAGCGGCGTCGCCGCTCCGTGTGGACCCTGAAGCGGGCGAAGGCCGAAGAGATGCTCCCACCCGCCTGGTCGCCTCGACCGAGGCTGGCGACTACGTCCTCCAAGGGAGCATTGGCATGGGAGCCATCGAACCGCGGCCCGTGCGCCTCGAGCCGGGAACGCAAAGCCTCGTGCTCGAGAGGCCGGCAAGTCATCGGCTGGTTTTGAACGTCTCGACCGAAGCCGACTCCGCCACTTTGCACGCCAGGAATCGCGAGTTTGTCACCGGCGTGATCCACGACGGGCGGGTCATCTTCGAGTCGGTTCCGTCCGGGGAGTACTTCGTCGAGATCGATGGCGACTTCATGCGGTTCCAAGTCGGACGCGAGCTGCAGGTCGACTTCCAGCCGATGACGTTGAATGCGCTCGAATTCGTGATTCTCGATCCCATTCTCACTGACGTTCATGGCTTGCACGACGGGGACCTGATCATCGCGGTCGCGGGTGAAACTTTCTCGAACCCCGAAGAGGCGGAGCACGTGTTTTCGACTTTGCTCGCGTCCCAGACCATGACCATCGATCTCGAAGTTCTTCGCGCGGGCAATCGCGTGAAAGTAGATCTCAATGAAGCGCAACTTCAAGACTTTCGCAACGGGCTCGAGAAGCGAGCAACCGTTCTTCCTGCGCAGCGGTAGCTCCATGGGACCCTCACCGAGTTGCCAGCCTGCAATCCGAACTGCACCGGGCGTCTCGAGGGGCGAGCCGGTGTTAGTTCCCTCGTTCCTCCGATCGGTCGCATGGTTGATCTTCGGGCTCGTAGGCCATGCTTGGGCCCAGGCACCGAACGACACCGCGGCCTTCGAAGAGCGTTGGCCCCGGGCGGTGCGCCAACTCCAGGTGGGTGAGCTCACGTTCGAGGCGGCGCTGCCGCTGCTCGACGAGGCGGCGCGAAACGGTGCTCAGGCGGCTCGTTACGAGCTGGGGGTCGCCATTTGGAAAACCCACTCGGAGGGTTCTCCGGAACAGCTGCCGCTGCAGATTCGGGTGCTCGAGCACATTCGCGATGCGGCTCACTCGCTACCCAAGTGGGCGGCGTATCAGTGGGCGTGCTTGTCCTTGTCCCGAGCCGCTCGGGGCGCGGGCGACATCGCAGAATCCGCGAGGCTCCTCGAGGAGTCGTGCCGAGCCGTCCCCGCGGACAAGCTCGCGGTCGAGAACGCCATTGACCTGGCGGAACTCCGGTCGTTTCTCGGGGAGGTCACTGCTTCGCTCGAGTGGCTCGACCGGGCGCGAGCTCGGCTGCCCGAGGCGCCGGCGACAGCCAAGGATCTCCGACGTCTCGTACACATCCAACAGCTGCGTGCGCAGCATTGCTTGACCCTCGGGCTCATCGATCGGGCCGCGATCTGGCTCGAGCGCGCCGACCGGACCACCGATGAGCTTCGCCAACTCGTGCCGGCCGAACCCCGAGAAGTGCTCCAGGCTGCGATCTATCGCAGCAACTTCCTTTTGGCTACGGATCGCTACTCGGAGGTCGTGCGGACGATCGACGACTTGCTGGGGCAGCGCATCGATCTCGCCAACATCCCGGGTGCGCTCGCAGTTCTTCGCGTTCGGCTCGGCATCGCACTCTTTCGGCTCGAGCGGCGGGATCCTGAGCGGACACGCCGCGCGGGCGATGTTCTGCGGCTCGTCATCGACGACCCGACCGCACAGCCGAACGACGTTCGCAGTGCGACGATCCGGCTCGCCCAAGTGGCGCTCTGGGACGCCCACTTCGACGAGTGCGAACGCTGGCTGGAGAAGCTGAGGACCCGCGAGCGAGTCGAGGAACAGACGGGCTCGAGTTCTCCCATCGACGACGCGATCCTCTCCGCGCTCGCTTCGCGCTTCGCCACTCGCTCGCAGGCGCTCCCCGAAGAGCAAGCGCGATGCCAGCGGGACCTCGAGGGACGGCTCGACGCGATGCTTGCCGAGTGGGAGTCGCAGCAGGCGCGCACGGGTGGCGTCAGTTATCTGTACTTCGGCCACGTTGCGCACGTGGTGGGGGAGCTCATGAGCCGAGCCGTCGAGGCCGGGGGCACGGGCGGAGCGATCGACGCGCTCGAGATCTTCCTACGCCTGCAGGAACTGGGTGCGCTGTACGCCCAGCTGGGGCCGACCACGGTGAGCGTCGAGCGGATCCGCGAGCAGCTCTTGAGGCCGGGCCAAGGGATGCTCCTGTGGTATCCAGCGATCGAGTCTTCCTTCGTCTTTGCCATCGACTCGGACACGGTCATCGTTCGGGAGGTCGCGCCGCGAGATATCCTCGACGAGGCTCGCTGTGTCTTTCTGGGGCAACTCTTCGAGGCGATGAATGCGAGTCCGGCGGAGGCGGCAGGCGCTGCCCGAGCCGTGGAACCGGGTGCCCGCGAACTGGCGCGAACGCTCCTTCCGCCGGACATCGTCGCGCGTGTCGTGGAGTGGGCCGAGGTGATCGTCGTGGCTCCGGACGTACTGGGCTATGTTCCGTTCGAGTGCCTCATTCTGGGGGAAGGACGGGAGCCACTCGGCCTCGCGAAACCCGTGAGCTACCTTCCCTCGTTCTCGGTGGGTCTGCGCCTCGTCGAACGTGCGACGTCGGTGCCCGGTGGAGGAGCGGGGCCTCAGGGACTCGTGCTCGCGAACCCCAGCCACTCCGCGGAGGCGCGCGCGCGCTTTCCCGATCTCGAGCCGCTCCGCGTCGACGTCGATGCCGTCACCGCGCCGTGGGGTATCCCGGTGAAAGTACTCGAAGGCGATCGTGCCTCCCGCGCGCAACTGTTCGACGCAACCTCTCGCGCGACCGCCTTCTTGCAGATCTTCGCCCACGGCGTCCAAGACCCCGATCGTGAGCGATCGCCCGGTTTGATCCTGGCGCCGAGTGAATCGGATTCCGGGTTGGTGTGGGGGGACTCCCTCGAGAGTCTCGACGTGCCGCCCCTCGTGATCCTGTGCGCGTGTGGCACCGGGCGCGGCCCTGAACGCCGCGGTGACCCCGATGTGACCAGCCTTTCGGGAACCCTGCTCGCTCGGGGAGCGAACTGCGTAGTGCTCCCTCATGCCGCCATCTACGACCGTGCGACGTTGGATCTAATGACGCGCTTCGACCGCGCACTCGCCCAAGGCGAGCCCCCGGCGCGCGCGCTCCACATCGCGCGCCGCGCGATCTCGTCCGACCGCCGGATGACCCCCGCGTTTCTTCGCACGCTGCTGCACGTGCGGGGGCTCGGCTGGGCTGCCTCACCGGTTGGGGTTCACTCCCTCGGGCCGTCGGCGACGCCTTCATCCCTGTGGTGGAGTGTGGCAGTAGGTGTGATCGGGCTGATCCTGACTCTCGTTTGGCGTGCACGGCGTCGGAGTCGTGTCGACTCCGACGCCGTGCGCATCAACCGCCCCGTCTGATCACCCAACCCGTCTGATCACCCGCGACGCGGGAGAGGCTGCGCAGCCCTACTGACCCGCGGCCGGATTCGTGTTCGGCTCGTCTTCGTCATCGGGGAAGTCCGGCAGCGGCCGCACGGGAACCAGGGTACCCACGGCCTCCGGCCCCGCGATTGGGTTTGGGCCACCACCCTCAAAGACGAAGATGTCCGCGGGGGTTCCGGTCCAGGACAAGGTACTGAGATACGCCAAGTGATCCGCTGGGTCCCCGGCAAGCGTGCAAGCGAACATCGTGCAAGGGTACGCGATGTCGTAGATGAGGTTCTGACCGAATCGACTCGTCTTCACGAAGCGAACGAAGACGAAGTAGAGATCGCCGAGACTCGAGCCGTCGAGGGGAATCTCCGCTTGAGGCGCTCCATTCGGGGGTCCGGCAAAACATCGGTAGATGGCGATCGGGTTCAACGTTCCGCCAGCCGCTGACGGCGATGGCATCCGCCAGACGACGAACTCGGTCTGGGTCACCACGCTCGGTAGGTCGCCCGGGGGAATCGACGAGACGCGCAAGGTGTTGGTCGCAGGATCGAACGTGACGTCGCCGAGGAGTGGAGTGAGCTCTGCCTCATCGAAAGCGTCGTTCAAGTGCACATGGAAGAGGTCTTCGTCCTGAACGGGGTACCCAACATCGGTGTCCGAGTCTCCGTCGAGGTCCCCGACGGCTGGCCACGCTGTGTTGTCAGAGACGCCTTGTTGGCTGGCGACGACCTTCTTGGCGTTGTTGAGCGAGAACGCGTCGTTCGTATCGAACAACACCAGGAGTAGGTGCGCGTTCTCGAACGAGAACACGAGGTCCTCGCCACCACTGTTGTCGAGCGCGCCGCTGGCGACGCCTGCAACCGGTCCATAGAGTTGCAGCTCGAGCAACACTCCGCCCGCGTCGACCGTCTTGAGAGTGTCGACGTTGCTGCCCGAAGGCCGCGTGATCCACGCGAGGCGCGGTTCTCCATTTTCGTTCCGATAGGGAGACATCGCCACGCTTGGCTCCGACGAGTTCTGCGCGATCGTAAACCAGTTCTCGTAGTGGACCGAGTAGTTGGCGATACCTTCGGAGTCCAGCACGATCACTTCGAGGGCGTTGTCGTTGTCGTTGCTCCACTCGAACAGCGCAAGCTGTTGAATCGACCCGCTCCCTTCGTACAGGACGCTGACCACCGGGATCTGGGTGTCCACGACCCCATCTTGGTCGAGATAGTAGATGTCGATGTAGTCGCGCGCCGCGCTCGTGCGGACGGTGACGATGTCGTGGTCTCCATCGAAGTCCATGTCCCCGCAAGCCAACAAGCGGGCGTTCTGCGCGTCCAAGGTGTCGGACACCACTCGGGGTGTACCGGAGAAGCCGGAGGTGCCCGCCGTCCAAGCGGTAATGCCCCCGGCCGTGAGTGCCACGAGCTCATCCCGATGAGCGGTGGCGGTTCCGGGAAGCACGGCAATGTCCTTGGCGTCGAAGGGAGCGGTGATCCGGCAGTCATAGATCGACGGGTTGACCAAGAGCGCGGTCCGTCCCTCGCGGCGATACACGGCGTCGAGGATTGGATCACGATTGAAGTACCCGAGGACCGTCTTGCCGTAAGTCCAAGTCGGGGGCACGGACGCGTCGGCGATCGTGATGTCGTGACTCGCTCCGCCCAGCGACGGCAGTTGATTCAGGCCGGATTGGGCGACGACGGTCAGCGGCAGCGAGCTCACCAGCACAGAAGAAACCAGCAGCAGCCATCTCATGTTCGATCCTCTCTCGATTCCAGGCAGACTCTTCCAGAGAATTAGCGTTGGGGCGGCCTGGTTTGGCTTCGCAGAAAGACAGAGATTTCTCGGACACGTCTCAGGGTCCGCAGCCAATCTCGCCAAGCACCGCCAGCGTGAGACGCCTCGTCAGCAGCAACCGATCCCCAGAATACTGATCCGACCCGAGAACGCTACCGAGGTGATCGGGGAACCCACCTGGAATGCTCGGGCATGGAGGCTATACTTCAATGGCCACTTGCTTCCCACCAAGGATGAATCTTGCGATGAGCCCGAGTTTCAGCGACGCTCCCGAAACCTCAGACATGGACCTGGTTCGCCGGTGCCTTCTCGGCGATCCGGGCGCACTTCGGGAACTCGCTACCCGAATGGCGTGCATACGCGGCATCCTGCGGGGGATCGATCGACGCTTCGTTCCAGGGCTGGGGCAGGACGACTTCGCGGATCTCGAGCAAGACATCGCGACGTTGGTGTGGCAGAAGCTCGAGTTCTTCGAAGGGCGCGCACGACTCGAGTCATGGATTTACCGATTCTGTTTGTTCCAGTACATGAACACCTTGCGGGGCGTGAGGCGCCGCCACCGCTTCAGTGAGGATCGTTGGCCGGAGGATCTAGCCGCACCGGCGATGGGAGCTCCGTCGGACGCCGAGATCATCGAGCGGTCGCTCGACGAGTTGGGGCCTCCCCGGGCTGATGTCATCCGGGAGCATTACTACCGCGGACGTACTTTCGAGGAGATCGGGCGCCATCTGGATCTCCCGCTGGGCACGGTCAAGACGCATTTCTATCGGGGAATGGATTGGCTGCGGCAACGACTCACCCCCCTGCGGCGGGAGGAGTTGCGGTGACCTTGCCGAGCGATGGCGACGACTTGTTCCGGGTCTTGGTGAGCGGTGAAGTCGATGTCGCGAGAAGCGATGTCCGCGCCCGACTCCAGGACGACGCAGAACTTCGAGAACGTTGGGAGGAGCACGTGCGGATCGTTGATCGGCTCGAGGCAGCGGCGCGGCTCGAAGCGGAGGTCCTCGCCGAGGCGACGACGACCCGCGGTTCGACCTCACCCGAGGTCGTCGATCGCATGCTAAAAGCGCGACGCGAATCGAGTCCCCGGGCGCAGGGCGTCGGGAATCGACCACACTCCTGGGTCGCCACGCTCATCGCTGCGTGCTGCGTCGTGGCCGTGCTTCTCTGGCATGGACAGCGTAGTGAACCGCCGGAGATCCCCATGGGGGCCTCGGTCCAATTGCTCCAACCCGTCGGCACCGTGACGGACCACGCGGACTTCGAGTGGCACTACCCACTGCCCCCCGGTGGCTACTACGAAGTGCGGATCTGGGACCATGCGCGAGGAACCAACAGCGAGCCGATCGCCACGAGCGGCGCGCTCGCCCAACCGCAGTGGAGCCCGTCTCCCGAGGAGCGCGCGCGCTGGCCCAAGCGCATTCATTGGCGAGTCGACGTTCACGACGGCACTATGACCGTCGCCACCGGATCGGCGACCGCGACTCGCCGCTGATCGAGCCCGACGGCAGTTCGATGAAGCCGTGTACCCGCTCCGAGACGCTAACTCATGGGGTGAAGAGCTGAAACACGAGCCGGAGCTCGCGACTCTTTTGCCCAAGGAAGTGGCACCCGGGAAAGGGACACCGACCATGCGCAGCACCGTGCTTCGTCGTCGCGGCATCTTTGGTCTTGCTCTCCTGATCGTTTGTTGCACGCTGTCTCTCTCGCTCGAAAGAAAGAACCCCTTCGTTCCCCATGCGGTTGCGCAGGTCGTGGCTCCACCGCCGCAGCCTGCCCCGCAAGAGCCCCCAGGCAACCCGAACCCTATCCCGGGACAAGGCGGCACCTACGGCGGGCCGGGAGATACTGTTCCCCCTGGAGGCATACCTGCGGGAACGTGCATGAACGCCGGTTTGACCTCGGGCTGCGGCACCGTGGCGTTCTGCAACTGCAATGTCTTTGGAACCCCGAACTATGTCGGCTGTGCGCCTTCGTGCATCTGTGACACGATTATCGGACAGGCTCACGATACCGAGGGGTACGACATCACCTTCAACGACCTGGTGGCCTTTCTTCTCGACGACTGCTCGGTGATCGACGCGTATGGAAACACGACGATGTGCTTCACCTTCGAGAACACGTGCGAGGTGAACGCCTTCCTGTCGCAACATCTCATCGCATACGGCGGAGGACCCCTGAGTCAGACCGTTGCGGTTCAAGTCTGCGTGAACGATTCTCGTCTCGAGCACCCGAACCCCAACCCGTTGAACGCAGGCACCATCCACAAATGGTCGGAGTGCCAGGAGTGCGAGCCGGTTACGGTCCAGGTGACCTTCAACAAGCAGTGCATGCTAAACGCGATCAGCACCTGGATTGCCACTTGGCAGCAGCAGTACCCCAACTGGAGCTACCGCCACTGGACTGCCCAGCAGTGGTTCATCCATGTTGGTGCGATCAAGTGCGATGGTTGCTGAGTGACACGATTCGACTTGCGTCAACTCGGCCGGAAGTGTCTCTGCGGCACTTCCGGCCAACGTTGAGGTGCGCCATCGTACTCGGTCGCACTCGAGCTGTCGGGCCGCAGCTCAATGGGCGTGAGACAAGGACGACTCAGGAACGACGGGCGACGCCGTCCACTCCCGAGCTAAGCGCCCCGAAGCAAGCGCGATCGAGATGCAAGAGTCGCTTGGTTTTCTCGCCGCAACCCCGGTCGACGACGGCTGCCGGGGAGACTGTCGACCCCGCAGATCTAAGACCTGAACCAGGCGGGGACGGCTAGGCCGAGCTCGGTGGTCGTCCCCCGCCTCGCCGCCGCCGTCGCCGCCGAGGTGCGGCCCCCGCCTCGCCTCCCCCGGTTTCGGCGCTCGATGCGTACGGGTTCCGAGCCTGTCCGCTTCCGTCGTCGGCGGGCCCGCTCTCGGATCCACTCTCAGCGCCGCGCGCGCCCTCCGGGCGACGCGGACCGGCTCCTCGACGAGGTCGTCTCCGTGACTCGCGCGGGGTCGTCGACGGCTCCTGGTTCTCCGCCCGGCCCTCACGTCGCTCGGCTGTCCGTTCCGACCTGTCCCCAGGCCGTTCCGAGCGCTCCGCAGGCCGTTCCGAGCGCTCCGCGGGCCGTTCCGAGCGCTCCGCCGGTCGCTCCGAGCGCTCCGCGGCTTGCTCACCCGCCTCGGGCCTACCCCTTCGCCCTCGCCGCCGCCGCTTTCGCTTGCCACCGACCCCGGCGTCCTCCGGCGGTCCGCTCTCGAGCGCCACTTCGGCCTCGCGCGGCTTCTTCGCCGTGGCAGGACGCGATCCTGCGTTCCGGCGGCGCGAGTCCCCGCGTCGCCCCCGCGGTGGGCCGGGACGGGTTGCATCGGCCGGCGCGGGTGGTTCCGCTCCCGGTCGACTCTTCGCGAAGTCGGCGCGGATCTCGGGGTCCAGACCGAAGTCGGCGGTGGTCCAGGTCCAGGACTCCACCTCGGGAGTCTTGGTCGCTGCCTTCTCCTTCTCCTTCGCCTTACCGGCGCGATCTGGCCGGCCACGGCGACCGGACTCCGGCTGCCGGTCGGGGCGTCGCGTCACGTCCGACGCGGGCTCGCTCGCTCGGCCACCGCGGGTCCGACGAGAGTCCCCCCGACGCTTGTCCGCGGGTTCTGACTTTCCCTCGTCGGGGACTTCGGGATCATGCTGTCCGGCGTTGCGCCAAGCCTCCGACAAGTGCCGCGTCGCGTGGTCCTTGCGCCGGGTGTTCTCCTCGACCTTCTTGCGGGGCCGTGACGGTGCCCAACCGGTAACCGCCTCGACCTCGAACTTCGTGCTTCGCCGGATGCGGTCCCAGATCTCGCGTTCGGCGCCGGACACCAACGTGATGGACTCCCCGGCACCTCCGGCGCGGCCGGTTCGGCCGATCCGGTGAACGTACGTCTCGACTTCGTCGGGGACGTCGAAGTTCACGACCCGCGTCACTTCGTCGATGTCGAGGCCGCGGGCCGCAACGTCGGTGGCCACGAGCGTCTTGATCTGCTTCGCCTTGAAGGCCTCGAGCACCTTGAAGCGCCGCTCCTGCTCGTGCTCACCGTGGAGTGAGCCTGCGTCGTAGCCGAGACCCCACAGGATGCGATCGAGTTCGATGACGTCCCGTCGAGTGTTACAGAAGATGATGCAGGTGTCCTGCGGGTGATCATCGAGGAGGTCCAGAATGAACCCCTCTTTGTCGCCCGAGTGCAGCTCGACGTAGCGCTGACGGATCTCGGGTACGGTCGCCAGGCCCTGTACCGTAGAAACGGTCAGTGGGTTGCGCATGAAGCGTTTGGTGAGATTCTCCAGCCGCGGCGGCACGGTGGCCGAGAACATCGCCGTTTGACGTTCGGGCGGCGTGGCGCGCAGGATTTCCGACACATCGTCGATGAACCCCATGTCGAGCATGCGGTCGGCTTCGTCCAGGACGACGAACGACACGTTACCGAGGCGCAACCGACCATCCCGCAGGAAGTCGAGCACCCGGCCTGGCGTTGCGACCACCACTTGGGCGCCGCCGCGCAGTCGCAGGATTTGCTCCGATTGGTGAACCCCGCCGACGAGGAGGGCGGTCTTCAGGCCTCGCCGCTTGCCGAGTACCGCCGCGCACTCATCGACTTGTTGCGCCAGTTCGCGAGTCGGACACAGCACCAGGCCCTGGACCGCGCCGCGAGAAGGGTCCAGGTCGCCGAGGAGGGGTGCGCAAAAGGCGAGCGTCTTGCCCGTGCCGGTCTCCGCCTTGCCAATCAGATCGCGACCCTTGGCGAGGATCGGAATCGCCTCTTGTTGAATCGGGGTGGGCTTGTCGAACCCCAAGTCCTGTTCGATGGCCGCGAGCACGTCTGGGTTCAGGCCCAGCTCTCCGAACTTCGTGCCGTGCGCGCGCGTGTCGGGCGCGGTGTCTGGGTCTTCACTGACTTCGTTCGTCACGTCTCACTCTCGAGCGCTCGTAGGTCATGGGAATTCGAGGAGGGGGCTCTTGCCACGCTTCGCGACGACTCGCGACCGAAGCCCGAGACGAACCGCCCTCGACCCCCAAGGTTGGTGGTCTGCCGGTCTTCACTGGGGCGCGATTATAAGCACGAGTCGGGTCGAGGTGGGCCAAATCCAGGAAATCCTCGGATTTGACGAGGGTAAGCGCGTCGGTGCCGGGTCGCGCCCACCGGGAACGCGACGACCGCCCGCCCGCAGCGACCCGACACGGCACGGACTTTCTGAGCTCCGGTCCCCGACTTGGCGGCCGACGCCGATTCAGCGTGTGCACGGGCCTGGGTCGGTACTAGAATGCGCTCCCTGCCCCGTCGGCGAGCGCCGCCGTCGGGAGCACCGCTCTCGATGGGTCAGACGCCCTGGGTACCCTCGGCGTCCAGCACCTTCGGCGTCGGGACACCACGGGCACCATGGCGCCTCGCGGCGCAATACCACCAGGAGGTTCGGACCGGCTCATGAAGATTACCGTCATCGGCACCGGATACGTCGGACTGGTCGCCGGCACCTGCTTCGCGGAGAGCGGCAACCAGGTCACCTGTATCGACTCCGACTTGGGCAAGGTCGAGCGGCTGCGCAAAGGCGAGATCCCGATTTACGAGCCGGGCCTGGCCGAGCTGGTCCGGCGCAACACCGCCGAAGGCCGCCTCACGTTCTCGACCCAACTCGCGGACGGGCTCGCCGACGCCGAGTGCGCCTTCATCGCCGTGGGCACGCCGCAGAGCCACGACGGCCAAGCCGACCTCGCCGCGGTGCGGGCGGTGGCCCGGGAGATCGGTCGTGGCATGACCGGGCCCTTGATCGTCGTGATCAAATCGACCGTGCCGGTCGGCACTGCTCGCATCGTGCGCGAGATCATCACGGCCGAGACCACTCACGAATTCCACGTGGTCAGTAACCCCGAGTTTCTCAAAGAAGGGGCGGCCATCGATGACTTCATGAAGCCCGATCGCGTCGTGCTCGGTACCGACGACGAGCGTGCCGCCGGTATCATGAAGGATCTCTACTCTCCGTTCGTTCGGACCGGCAAACCGATTCTCGTCATGGACAATGCCTCCGCCGAGATGACCAAGTACGCAGCCAACGCCCTGCTCGCGACCAAGATCACCTTCATGAACGAGGTCGCGCGGCTGTGCGAAGCCGTGGGCGCCGACGTTGCCATGGTGCGCAACGGTGTTGGATCCGACTCGCGGATCGGGTACCCGTTCTTGTTTCCGGGCGTGGGCTACGGCGGCTCGTGCTTCCCGAAGGACGTTCGCGCGATCAGTTACTTGGCGCGCTCGCGCGACGTCTCCATGCGCATCCTCGAGGCGGTCGATCGCGTGAACGAGGAGCAGAAGCAGCTCTTGGTCCGCAAGGTCGTTCGTCGCTTCGGTGAGAATCTCGCGGGACACTCGTTCGCCGTCTGGGGTTTGTCCTTCAAGCCGCAGACCGACGACATGCGCGAGGCGCCCTCGGTGGTGATCATCCAAGAACTCCTGGCGAAGGGCGCCACCGTCAAGGCGTTCGACCCCGAGGCCCGGACCGAAGCGCGAAAGATCTTCGGCGATACCATCGAGATCGTTCAACGGCCCTACGATGCTCTACCCGGCTGCTCCGCATTGCTGTGCGTCACCGAGTGGAATGAGTTTCGCCGCCCGGACTTCGCGAAGATCGGGAGCTCGTTGAAGCAGCGAGTGATCTTCGACGGTCGCAACATGTACAATTTCAAGACCCTCCAACAACTCGGCTTCGAGTACTTCGCGATAGGTACCAGAGACTCCAGCTATGACTAGACCGCGTGTTCTCATCACCGGCGGGGCGGGCTTCATTGGCTCGCATCTCGCGGAGCTGTTCTTGGATCGTGGCTACTTGGTCGTCGTGATGGACAACCTGATCACCGGGAGGCTGCAGAACATCGAGCATCTGTTTGGCCGCGCGGGGTTTCAGTTCGTCAAGCAGGATGTGACCGAGTACCTGCACGTCGCCGGTCCACTGCAGGCGATTTTGCACTTCGCGTCTCCCGCGAGCCCGCGTGACTACCTAGACCTCCCCATTCAGACGCTGAAAGTGGGTTCCCTCGGCACTCACAAAGCGCTCGGACTCGCCAAGGAGAAAGGTGCAAAGTTCCTCCTCGCGTCGACGTCGGAGGTCTACGGCGACCCACTGGTCCACCCGCAGCCGGAGTCCTATTGGGGCAACGTGAACCCAGTGGGTGTGCGCGGTGTCTACGACGAAGCGAAGCGGTTTGCCGAAGCCATGACCTTTGCCTACCACCGCTTCCACCACGTCGACACTCGCATCGTGCGGATCTTCAACACCTATGGCCCGCGGATGCGTTTGAACGATGGACGTGCGCTACCGGCGTTCATCTGCCAAGCATTGCGCGGGGAGGCGCTGACGGTGTTCGGCGATGGTTCTCAGACGCGCTCGTTTTGTTACATCTCCGACTTGATCGAAGGCATCTGGAAGCTGCTCCACTCCGACGAGGTCGATCCGGTCAACATCGGCAACCCGCACGAGATCAGCCTCTTGGAGTTCGCGCGCGAGATCATCGCGCTCGCCGGTTCGAAGTCGGAGATCGAGTTCCGGCCGCTGCCACTGGACGATCCCAAGGTGCGACAGCCCGACATAACTCGTGCCCGCACGCTGCTGCAGTGGGAGCCTCGGGTCACCCGCCGCGAGGGGCTGGAACTCACGTTGCGCGACTTCCGAGACAGGATGGACAAGGAGGAGTAGATGAGCCCGTCGACCCAGCTCCAGGTGCGAAACGTGCTTCTGGCAGCGAATCGACGGCACACGGCGGTGGCGGATTTGGTCCCGCAGTTCCTCGCAGCAGCGCGGCGGCGCGGCCTCACCGTGAGCGAGTGGGACGGGTCCGCGGAGCCGCTGGACCTTCACGGTCTCGACGTCATCGTCGCACTCGGAGGTGACGGCTACCTGATGGGCCTGATTCGCTCCTTGGATTACCCGGAGATCCCCATCTTCGGCGTGAACTACGGGCGCGTCGGTTTCTTGATGAACCCCGTGTTCTCCGCGGACGCCCTGGCAGAATGCCTCGCGCACGGTCTGTTCCTCCCACTTCCCTATCCGGTGCTGCGGATTCGCGTGCGGCGCGAAGACGGGTCCGAAGAGACGACCTATGCGTTCAACGACTTCGTACTCGAACGGGCGTCCGGGCAGACCGTTCACCTCCAGGTCTACATCGGGGGCACGCTCCTGAACCGCTACTCGGGGGATGGGTTGATCGTGGCCACCCCCGGAGGGTCGACGGCCTACTCGCTGGCGGCGGGTGGTCCAGTCGTTCACACCGAAGTGCCCTGCATCATCGTCACGCCGCTCAACCCGCACCGACCCGTTCAGTTCCACTCGCTGCAATTCTCGGTGCTCCTGCCGCTGCGTACGAAAGTTCACGTGATCGCGGACTACCGTGACAAGCGTCCGGTGCGCTGCTCCGCCGATGGCCGCGAGATCTGCGCCAGCGTCGATGAGGTGTTTCTCGATGACTCCGGTCGACGCGTGACGCTGCTGCGCAATCCCGACTATCGCTTCATCGATACGGTGCTGCGCAAGATCATCGGCAAGCGCGACGAGAACGGCGAAGAGATCTCTGAATGACCTCTGATTTCGAGGAAGCACTGGGTCGGGCGCTCGCGGCGTGGAACGAGAAGGGGCGTCTCGCCGACCTCGCCGCACCCCTCTTCGAGTGGTTGATGCGTGCTCTCAAGGCCGAGCGTGTGTTCTTGGTCATGGCTGCCGCAGGCGGCGGGTACCGAGTTCGGACCTGTCGCAATGTCGACGGTGAAGCGATCAGCGACCCGGAACGGTGGATCTCGCACTTCGCGGTTCACCGAGCCCTCGGCCAAGGCCGGGCGACCTACTTCGCCGACACCCGCCTCGATCGCCGCTTCCGCACCGAGGGCGAGGTGGAGGCGGGGGTCAAGGCGCGCTCCATCGTGGTGGTCCCCCTGCGTGTCTCCGACCTCGAGGGCGTTCTCTACTGTGACTCACGGTTCGTCCCCATCGAGTGGGGCCCGGGTTGGTCTCACGACGGAGGGACGCCCATTCAGATCGTGGTCGAACTCCTCCGGGGTGCGCTGCGGACCGAGGCGACAGAGACGCGTCGGCGCGTTGCTGAACGTGCGCTTCGGACCGCGCGCGAGGCTGGCCCCGCGCCGCCGCCGCGTTCGTCCAATGTCAGTCGGCCCGCACCGCGGGAGTTCGAGTTCCACGGCTTCGTCACGGCCAGTGCGCCGCTCGTTGCTACGCTCGATGAGCTTCGGCGAGTGGCCCGCTCATCGCTGCCGATTCTCATTCACGGCGAGAGCGGTACTGGCAAGGAAGTGTTGGCGCGCGCGGTGCACGCGGAGTCAGGGCGCGCCGGACCGTTCGTCTCGCTGCACTGCGCCTCGGTTCCGAGCTCGCTCGTCGAGATCGAGCTGTTCGGGCACAAGGCCGGAGCCTTCACGGGTGCCGAACGGGACCGCGAGGGGCTCTTCCAACAAGCGAACGGAGGGACCATCTTCCTCGACGAGGTCGAAGAGATGCCGTCCGAGATGCAGCTCGCGTTCCTGCGGATCCTGGAGACCGGTCGCTTTCGACCCGTGAGCGGGGACGCGGAGCTCGAGGTCGATGTTCGTGTCATCAGTACGAGTCAGCACTCGCTGCACGCGGGTGGCCACGGCGACCTACGCGACGATCTCTATTACCGGCTCGCCGGCGCCGAGTTTCGCATTCCGCCGCTGCGCGAACGTCGCGAGGACATTCTGTTGCTGCTGCGACGCTTCCTCGCCGTCGGGCTGGAGGGCGGACAGCACCGGCCACCAGCGGTCAGCCCCCAGGCGGAGGACGCACTGGTCGCGTACGGTTGGCCCGGTAACGTTCGCGAACTGCAGAACCTGGTGCGGAGACTCATCGCGCTCGGGGCGAGTGATCTCACTCGGGAGCACGTGGAGCATCTCGCGGTCGACCGGCGCGCTCCGGGGGAACCGAGCGGCGACGGCCCGCGCAGCGACATGCGCACCGTGGTCGATCGAGCGGAGCGGCAAGCCATCGTGCAGGCGCTCGCGGACTGCGGAGGGAACAAGTCGCTGGCCGCGCGGCGGCTCGGTTTGTCGCGCAAGACGTTCTATCGGCGGCTCGAGAAGCACGGGATCGCCACCTGAGATTCTCTCTCCGGCCGCGCGCTCGCCTGGCAAGGGACTTGCAGCGAAGCCCTGCGCGCGGGTCAAGATGGGCGCCGCGGCTCTCCGATAAGACCGGGGTCAGGCTGCAATTGGATCCCGTGGCTCGTGACTCGTTGGGAGGATCGCTTGAGCAAGCTCGTCGTCGGTGGCTGTGGCTACATTGGCAGCCACGTGGTCAAGCAGTTGGTCGAGAATGGCCAGGAGGTCGTGATCTTCGACAACCTCGAGACCGGCTACCTACGGTCGAAGGAAGTCATCGAGGAGATCACCGGCCGCTCGATTTCCTTCTTCGAGGGCGACATCCGCAGCCCAGAAGACCTCAGCGCCTGCTTTGCCAAGCACGAGATCGACGCCGTCATCCACTTCGCCGCCTACAAGAACGCGGGCGCCTCGGTGCACGAGGTTGCAGCGTACTACCAGAACAACGTCATGGGCCTGGTCCACTTGCTCGAGGCCATGGTCGCGGCGGGGGTGCGCAAGTGCGTCTTCTCGTCCTCGTGCGCGGTCTATGGAACGCCCGCTGCGCAACCGGTCGACGAGAGTTGCCCGACCACCCCCGAGAGTCCCTACGGCGAAACCAAGTTGGTGGGTGAGATGATCTTGCGCGACTACTGTCGCATCGGGCAGATCGACGCAGCCGCACTCCGATACTTCAACGTGGCTGGGGCAGATCCCTCGGGCGATGTCGGCGAGGATCCTTCCGTGAGCCTCAACCTCATCCCGATCGTCATGAAGGTGGTGCGAGGCGAGAGCGAAGAGGTACAGGTCTTCGGCGGCGACTATTCGACGCCGGACGGAACTTGCATCCGAGACTACATCCACGTGACCGACCTCGCGGACGGACACGTCAAAGCCTTGGATTATCTAGCGGACCACACGGGTTTCGAAGTCTTCAATCTGGGCACCGGTCGAGGCTCCTCGGTGCTCGAGGTCATCCATGCGATCGAAGCAGCATCGGGCGAGACCATTGCGCACCGCATTGTCGAGCGCCGCCCCGGGGACCCCGCTCAGATCTACGCCGACCCGTCCCGGGCGCGGCGGCTGTTGAGCTGGAACGCAGCCTATGGCCTCGACGACATGATCGCTCATGTCCTGCACTGGCAGCAGAAGAACCCTCACGGCTACGCGGAGCGTCAGCGCTGAGCTCGCCGGGCAGAAGACCCAGCAGCTAAAACCCAGCAGCTAAAACCCAGCAGCAAAGCCCCAGATCACCCCCTCCCCAACGTCGCTGCCCACTGCGATGAGTTGCTCAGGCCGTGGCCGCATCCCCGCGGGCTCCCGGCCGATCGCGCGCACGCCCACACACCGCGCGCAGTCGAGAACGCGCACGGCCTCAACTCAGCGGGGCCGGTCTGCGAGGCCGTGCTCCAACGCCCGTTGCTAACGACGCGGGTAGCCGTCGCCGCTGGCTGGCTGTTCGTCCGGCGCCAACCGAGTACCCTTTGCAACCGCCATAGCGGAACTACAGGCGAGCGGGCGCGGCGCCCAGTTCGTCGTAGTGACGCAAGCCTCCATGGGGCGCACGCTTGGGTGAGAAGATCCGGAATTGGCGAAGGCCGTGCTTTCGTCGTTTCATGATCGAACCATCCGACCTTCGGGTCTATCGGTCGGCGGTCGCGCTCCTCGAAAGGGATCCCGTGAACCGCAACGACCTCACGATCTACGAACGCCACGCTCCGGAGTGGTGGGACCCTCGTTCCCGAGCCTTCCGGTCCCTGCACCAGGTCACGGCTTTCCGTCTGGAACTCCTCCGCTCTTGGATGGCGGAGGGCTTCGCCGGGCAGACGATCTACGACCTGGGTTGCGGTGGTGGGCTCTTGTCGGAGCCGCTCGCCGAGGCCGGGGCTCGCGTCGTGGGGATCGATCTCAGCGGCGAGAGTCTCCGCGTGGCCCGCGCCCACGGCGTCCGATTGCTCGCCGGACCCGCGTACGTCCGCGCGAACGTGACCCGGGTTCCGTTCCCCGAAGCCTCCGCGGATGGGGTGTTGCTCGCGGATGTCCTCGAACACTGCGAGTCGCCGGCAGCGGTGATTCTCGAGGCGAGTCGGCTGCTCCGCCCCGGAGGTTGGCTGTACGTGAACACGATCAACCGCACCGCGCGGGCTCGGTGGGTGGTCGTCCACCTCGCGGAGACGGTGGGTCTGATTCCCCGCGGCACCCACGATTCACGTCTCTTCGTCACCCCCGACGAACTCCAGGAGTTCGCCGAGAGGGCCGACCTCACGCGCGTCGCACGCTGCGGTGAAACCCCGCGTCTGTGGTCAACGGTCACTCGGCGTGCGGTCACTTTGCGTCCTTGTGCATCGCTCGCGATCGCCTATAGCGTCCTCTACCGGAAGGCACTCCCCTGAAACGTCGTTGCGTCGCCCTCGGCTATGCGGCTCTCAATCACGGTTCGTTCGCGATCGCCGTCGCCTCCATGTTCGCCGGGTTGGCGACCGGCATGGCGACGGGGCTGGGTCGCCTGACGGGCGTGACCGCGGTCATGGTCAACCTCGTGTTGCTCGTCCAGTTTCCACTCCTCCACTCGTTTCTCCTGACTCCGAGGGGGCGACATTGGTTGGCTCGTACGGTGCCCCAACGCTATGCTCGCGAGCTCGTCCCCACCGCCTACACCACGATCACCGCGCTCCAGCTCGGTCTTCTGTTCCTGGGTTGGTCACCGTCCGGCCTCACGATCTTCGAGTTCCCCACTTCGGTCCAGTGCGCCTTCGCCGTCGCGTTCCTTGGAGCGTGGGTACTGTTGCTCCGATCCATGTGGGATGCGGGTCTGTCGCTCCAGACGGGATCGCTCGGCTGGTGCGCGCTCTATCGAGGAGTCGCCCCGAAGTACCCGCGTCTGCCGACTCAGGGACTGTTTCGCGTGTGTCGACAACCGATCTACCTGTCCTTCACCTTGATCACGTGGTTGGGTCCGGCGTGGAGTGCGGACAAGGTCATGGTCGCCTCGATCCTCACCGCCTATTGCGTCCTCGCCCCACTTCTCAAGGAGCAGCGCTTCTCCAAACTGTATGGTGCTGAGTTCGCGGCCTATCGAGCGCAAGTGCCCTACCTGGTGCCGCGCTTGTCGATGCTCCGGGTTCGAGACGGCGTCACGCCGGGCAGTCCGCGGCGCTGACCCTCCCCGCCCGGCGCCGTCATCCGGGGGCCGGGGCGCGATCGTCCCGTCTCCGCCCACCGCGCTCGACCTCGCTCCCCAGTCACCCACTTCGCGCCCCGCCGGCCCGCTAGTACAGCCCCTCTGGCCGCAACCTCTCGGTCGGCGTAGTGCGAAGGGCCCGAAGGGGAGTGTCGGACTAGCCGCCACCAAGCGCCCTATGCGGGCAATCGGCCCGGGCGTCGCCGCCTCTCGCCACCCCGCGTTCAATGACCCAAGTCGATTGCTGCAAGCGACTTGCCTTGCTCGACGCGGCTTCGCCGGCGCGCGGTCCCGCTCTTGCTCTCACCCCTTGGCTCGTACTCAAGATCGAGTAGCACCAACTCACGCCTGTGGGTCGCCACGGCTCGACCGGGAAGGCTCTCTGTTCCATGAACCAGGGTGGTTCCATCTCACGTTCGTTCGGACTCCTGTTCCTCGCCCTGAGCGTGGCTCTCGGCGCCGGCTGTTCTTCCGGCGGTGGCGGGGGCTCGAACGTGCCCATCACGAACAACAACGATCAGGGCGGGCAGACCCAGAATCAGAGCCCGCTGACCGAAGTCCTGATCGCCGTCCAGCTCGCGCAGCTTCCCGTCGGCGGCACCACCAGTCTCACCGCCGTCGGCCGCTATCAGGACGGCGGCTTCGGCTTGATCACCAGTCAGGTCAGTTGGTCGGCAGTCCCAGCGGGCGTCGTGAGCATCGACTCCGCGGGAGTGCTGACCGCGGTATCGCCGGGCACGGCCTCCGTGGTTGGCTCGGTCGGTGCGATCTCTTCGGTGCCATTGGTGATCGAGGTGCCCGACCCGAATCAGCTCCAGTCGCTCGCGCTGGTGGCCACGCCCACGACGATCCCTCTCAGTGGTTCCTCCGCGCTCACCGTGACGGCGCACTACACCAACGGTTCGTCCGTCGACGTGACGGGTGCCGTGAGTTGGGTGGTGAGCAACCCGGCGGTGCTCGGAGTGATCTCGGGGAGCCCGGCCGCCGCGGATCCGCTCGCGGTCGGCAGCGCAGCCGTGCACGCGACCTTCTTCGGTCTCGTTTCGAACAACGTGACGATCACCGTCGAGAACACGATCAACCCGCCGAATCCAAGTACCCTGCTCGTACCCAGACACCCAGCGCCCTACACCTGGACGGCGACTCCGGCGCAAGCCGCAGTCGGCAACCCGTCGAACGCGTGGTACGGCCAGCGCGCCAAGGCCAAGTGGGATGTCGTTCCGTACCAGTACGTGAGCAGCAGCACCTTCGAGTTGTCGGTGATCGCGGCCCACCAGTCCGTGGGCACGGTCGACAACGTACCCGGTGATATGGGCATGAAGCGGGTTTGGTTCGCGTGTAACGGCGGCTTCGGCAGCACCGTGAACGACGTCTCCGGTTGGCTACCCGTCGACGAGATCACCATGAACTCGACGCACCTGTTCGGGTTCAAAGTGACGGTCGACGTCGCTTCGTTCCCCGGCCCGGGCCGCTACGAGTTTCGCTACGTCGCGGAACCGGTGCATGGTGTGCCGGTCGTCGGCGAGAGCCTGTTCCTGTACATCGATCCGAGCGGCACGGCCGCCCAGGAGGTCCGCTACGTCGCCCCCGGCGGAACCGGCAACGGATCGAGCCTGTCGAGTCCCATGGGTACCATCGCGCAGGCCGCCGCCGCGTTCGCCAACCCCAACAACGCCCTGATCCTGCTGGGGCCGGGGAACAACGTGTGGGGCACTACGCAAGGGCGCGCGGACAATGCCGATGCGTGGCTGACCGTGCGGCGCGCCCCGAGTGTTGCGAATCGAAGTGACTGTCGGATTACGTCGTTCGCCAACATCGACGTGCGCCGGGTCAAGGTCGAAGGCGTTCGGCTGGACGTGAGCCTCGGGCACTTGCGCGGACAAGTTGGCAACGAAGATGTCTGGCTACACGATTGCCACCTCGTTGGCGCCGGCGGCGACCCGCCGGCGTACAACTCGCCGATCGACGAGGACCGCGTCGACGAGGTCTTCGTCACCGGCACCGACAACCCCATGCGCGAAGCCCTGGGCGGCGTTCCGTTCGGCACCGGCACCTACACGTTGATCGAGAACATGACCATGGTCTTCGAGGCGGGCAAGCTCGTCCGCAACGTCTACATGCGGCAGATCGCGGAGGATTTCTTCCGCTACGATGACAGTCCGCCCGGGCTCATCGGCAACGTGGCCTGTGAGTCGTTCCCGAACTCGGGACACAACGATACCTTCCAGTGCATCGGTCGCAGCATGGACTACAGCCCGTTCATCGTGAACCTGTACGCCAAGCGCATGGCGAACCGGCAGGGCATCTTCATGGACAACTCGATCAATGCCACCCACAACGCCGGGGTCGTGGACTACGCGATCATCAATGCGCTGCTCGACAACGACGCGGCGCCGGGCGGTGGTCAGCGGAGCAAGTGGAAGGTCGGTGGCCAGAACGGCGTCATGTGGCACTGCACCTTCGCCAACGGGTGGTTCGAGTGGACCCCGCACCGTCAGGACGAGGGTGGGACGAACGCTTCCACCGGCTACCAGACCTCGTGGGATGGCTATCGCCCTCATGACTACGCCAGCGTCCGCAACAGCACCTTCCTCCGCTTCGGCTGGCATTGGACCGGCGGTAACGGCACGCCGAACACGTTCTACTCCGATCCCGGTGCGCCGGGCCCGCGTAACGAGTTCGACGTCAACCGCAACGACTTCGAGCACAATCACGTCTACAGTCGCTCCGGAGGCAGCTACGAGCAGCACGGCAATGGCGCCTGGTACGACTTCAACGACGCGACGTCGACCAATACCTCGAGCGTGGGTTCCACGCTCGGTTCCGACGCGTCCGACTTCAACTCGATCTTCGCGAACTTCCTCACGGGCGACGTCCGGCCGAACCCGAACGGCTGGCTCGACGGTCTCTGGCGTGCGGCCCAAGCGCCGCACCTCGCCCCCGAGGTGTTGGTCCCGTTCGACATTCTGGGGAACCGCTACAATCTGACGGCGCCCAGCGTAGGCGCCCTCGAGCGCAACCCGCAGTAGATCCAGACCTTCTCCCCCAAGCCCGAGCGAGGGTCGGCGGCATTCGTGCCGGCCGACCCTCGCTTTCTTGCTGGGGTCGTCTCGGCCCCGGATTCAGCTCTGTTCGCCGGTCGCAAGTTGAGATATAGTCTAGCTCTCCAGCAAGGACCGCGGCCCGCAGGGTGTGGGCGCGCGGTTTCCGGGAAACCCGCACAGCCGCGAAACGCGAACCATACCCATGGCGAAGAGACCCTCGAACCGAGACCGAATGCAGCGCCTCGCCCTGGAAGCCGAACTGACGGCCAAAGAGAAGGCCGCGCAAAAGAAGGGCGACGGCGAGGCCGAAGCCTCCGTCGTCGGCAAGGGGGGCAAGGCCGCGACGAAGTCGAAGTCCAAGTCTTCGTCGAAGTCCGCGTCGCCCGCCTCCGCGAGTGGTCGTCAGAAGCTCGTTTGGCGCGTCTTGGATTCGAAGTCTAAGGTGATGGCCACCTTCCCGTATCCGCGTAAGGCGGAGGCGGACGCGAAAGCCGCGGAACTCACCGCGAAGTCCGGACAAGAGCACCGCGTTCGCAGTGTCAAGGTGCCGCTCGCAGACTAGGCCCCACCCAATCGAGCGCATACCGCGCTGGCCTCGGGCCTAGATGTCCAACAACATGCTGCTCTTGCAGGCCGCCGCGAAACCTCCGGTGCCGCAAAGGCCGACCGCCTCGAGAAGTCATCCCGAGGAGGCCAAGCGACTTCTCGAGCTCACGCCGCAGATCCGAATCCTCACCCCCCTACCTTCGCGTTCGAGCTGAGTGGTCTCCCGCAATCATCGAAACCCCGGTGCCCCGAGCGAGAGTCAGCCGTGAGCCGCCCTTCGTCTGGGACGAGGTCGGTTCGTCGGTACTGGCACCCGCAACCCGTGAACGTGTCCGGCGCAGACCCATACGGCCCCCCTTGGATTGGCCTGATTCGCCTGCCTCCACTTGCGTGCTGGTGGCGCCCCGGTACACTCTGCGGACTTCCAGCGAGAGGCATGTGAAGAAATGATAAAGTTCAGTCCCATATCACGTTTCGTTCTCCTCGTCCCGTGCTTCGTAGCTTTCCTCGGGGCAGCCGCCAGGGCCCAGGATGACCGTTATGTGTTGTCCGCGACTTCGCCAGCGGGCAATCCGGGGACGACCGTCAACGTGTTCGTAGAGCTGGACAGCCAACCGGGAGCGCTCGGAGCTCCCAGCCCCCTCGGTGGCTGGTCCTACGGGCTGTGTCATGACCCAACCGAGCTGACGCTGATCAGCGTGGTCGACGGGGTCACCACGGCGACGGTGAACGGGGGCAGCCCTCCCGATTTCAACGCGATCAACCTCGGACCGGGTGGTGGGCCCGGGTTCACGGTGGGCGTGGTCATCTCGTTCTTCGGGAGCAATCCGCTGCCGCCCGGGACCGACTATCGCTTGAACCGTGCCACCTACTCGCTCGACGCCGCGCCCGGGACCGTCGCTGCGCTCGACTTCTGCGATATTCTCGGTAGCCCGCCGGTGCAAACCGTGGTCGTGATCAGCTTCGGCCCCACCGTGACTCCCGTGACCCTCTCCGGTGCGGTGACGATCGAGATCAACAACGACCCGTACCGGTTGGTGGCGGGCGCAGCGACCGGTCCCGCAGGCGGCGTGGCGGAGTTGGGCCTCACGCTCGACAACCCGCTGCCGGTCGCCGGCTTCTCGTTCGGGCTCGCGAACGATCTGGATGTCGCGGCTCCGACCTCGGTCGCGCAAGGGCTCGCATTGGCAGCGACGAACGGCGGTGCAGGCGCGGACTTCTTCGTGTTCAACACTGCACCCGCGCTCCCGGCGGGCGTTACCGCCGGAGTGATCATCGGGTGCGTCGTGAGTCTCGAGGCCCCGTTCGAGACCTTGCCGATTGGCGTGGGCGCCGAGATTGCGCGAATCACGTACACCGTTTCATCCACGCTGGCCACGGACACTACTTCGCCCGTCTCGTTCACAGGCCAACTCGGCTCCTCGGCCCCGATCTTCCTCATCGTCGCCGGTGAGGCGGTCTTCCCGGCCGAGATCGTCAGCGGGTCCATCACCGGGCTCGCCGGCAGCGCCCCGACTTTCGTTCGTGGCGACGTCAACGGCGACGGCGCTCTCAATCTTGCCGACGCGAGTGTGCTCGCGGCCTGGCTCTTCGGCGTCGGACCCGGTGTGTCCTGCGAAGACGTGGGGGATACCGACGACAACGGTACTCTCAGTCCGCTCGTCGACCTGTTTTATCTGATCGCCTACCTCTTTCAGGGCGGGCCGGCGCCACCACAGCCCTTCGGCGCTTGCGGCCTCGATCCGAGTGGTGATTCGTTGATTTGCGATACGTCCGCGATCGGCTGCCCCTGATCGCAACGAACCGCGGGTGAACCGAAGCGTGCGGTTGGGCGTTGAACGGGGCGACGGGGTCGACGAGTTCGGGCAGCGGGTCGTGGTTGCGACGAACGGGATGCGATCGTGATTCGGTCGAGATCTGGATCGGCGGCCCCGCGGGGTGATCGTTCGCGCCGGGATAGCGGCGACATCGTCGACGTGCTGATGGTCACACGCAACCGCCCGCAGCCGACACGAGTCTCGCTCGAGAGCCTCTTGAACAACCGTGGCGTCACCGTGCGCGTATGGTTGTGGCACCAGGGGGGCTGCGACGAAACGCGGCGAGCCGTCGAGTCGCTGCTCGGACATCCCGCGATTCGCGACTACCACCATCACGCCGGGAGCGCCGCCCCGAGCGAGCCGCTCAACTGGTTCTGGAAGCAAGCCGACGCCGAGCTCTTGGGGCAGGTTGCGGCGACCAGCCGGGTCGCTCACGATTGGGCCCGTCGACTCGCGCAAGTCCACCGCGGTGAGTCTTCGCTGGGCGTTCTCGCGAGTTGGCCGTTTCGACCCGACGACTACCAACCGCGGATCGCCAGTCGCAAGCTCGTGCCCCTAGGCGATGGCCTCGAACTCCTCCCCAACTGCTGGATCGGCGGCAGCTCCTACTTGATGAAGCGGAACTGTCTGTTCGGTCAAGGAATGCCCCGGCCCCGCGAGTGCTTCGACGCGTACTGCTTGCGCCTGGCTCGCGAAGGATGGCGTATCGGCTGGCCCGTTCCGTTGATCCTCGAAGAGCGATCGGACGACCCCGCGAACCCCAGTTCGTGGGTGCGTTCCGACGACGACCTTCTTGCCTGCGAGGTGCCGACACCCGCGTGGCCGCGTGGGCGAACCGTAGTCCAGTGGGAGCAACAGTGGCGCGCTTGGGCGCGACGCGCGCAGCGCGCGTCCGCCGATCCGCGATGGTACCTCGGGTGGCGTCGCTGAGGGGCGATGCTCGAGGATTGTTGGCCATGGCACGAGCCCGGATCAAGCGCACCCCCGAGTCGCTCCACGGACGCCGTAGGTCCGAGCGCTTGCGGGGCCATCGAGGCGAGCGCCTTCGAGCTGGGTCACCGGACGGAAGGAAACGCCGGTTGCGCGCGTGGCGGACACGCACTGCTGCCGGGCTCTCGTCCGGCCTCGCCGAGCGGGAACGGGCGAAAGCCGATGCGTTTCGTTGCCTTCGAGTCGAGGATTCGGAAGTCGCCGGCGCTGGCATCCGCGAACTGCGGGTCGGCCAGGATCGAGCCGCGATCCTGGCCGCGTTGACGTTGCCACTCGCGGAGCGTCAACCCCATGAAGCGTGCGTCGCCCTCGCTCCCTGGCCAGTACAGGTTGTTTCGGAGCAGAAAGGTCTCTCCTTGCCAGCTTCCCTCGAGAAACTCTCCCGACGCCCCGAGCACGATGTTGCGCTCGAATAGGACGGTCCTGTGGTCTTCACCGCGGGTTCGGCGCAGGGGCGAAGGCGTGCCCCCGCTGAAGATGTTGTTTCTCACCGCCAGATCGCGCCCATAGTGGACATGGAAGCTCGCTCCCTGGGTGTCATGTACCAGGTTGTTCTGCGCGACGATCCCCGAAGACCCCTCATCGAAGTAGAGCCCCCACGCGCCATAGGTCGCGCTCGTCACCCCCTCGATGCGGTTGTGATGGATCACGGTGCCCGGCGACACCCCGAGCGTGTAGATCCCGCCGAGGTCGCTGAGTACGCCTTGCCCCAGCCCGTGGAGATGGTTGTAGGCGATCTGGTTGGCGTACGCATGGCTTGGGCCGTAACCCCAGCTCTCGCCCACCGAGATGCCGCTGTAGTAGAAGTCGGCGATCTCGTTGTGCTCGATGCGATTGCCGGGTGAAGATCCGATCCAGACCCCGACAGCCCCGGGGTGCAGACGCCCGCCGCTCACGATGGCGCAGTTGCGAATGACGTTGCCCGCGGCGATGGCCGGCGCGGGTGCTTGGCCGAGTTGGCTCGGCACCCCGATCCCGCGCGCACTTCCGCCGATCCGGATGCCGCCGCCGCCGAGGTCGTGCAGCACGCAGTCATCGACCTGGTTCTGCTGGCAGCCTGCGCCCCACTCGATTGCGTAGCCGCCCAGATGCTCCAGACGGCAACGCGTCAGCGCGCAGCGGCGCGCGCCCGTCGCTCGCACCGCCGCGGGCACGGAGGTCTCGGCTTGCGCGCTCGCGTTGCCCCCCGCCGGCAGGTGGAACGCGCTGTGGGCGAAGCCGATGCCTTCGAAGCGCACGCCCTCGACCCAGGCTCCGCGATCTGGTTGACCAACGATCTCGACCAACGTGGCGAGTCGCGGCACCGCGGCCACGTGCAGCTCCGGCGACTCGCCCGGTCGCGGGCGATACCGCAAGACACCGCGCGCACGGTCGAGCCGCCAGGAACCCTCGGCAAGCGGCGTGTGCGCGACGTTCTCGAGCAGAAAGCGCCGCCCGGGGCCAAGCTTTGCCCAACTCGCGGAACTCGGCGTGTGCCCCGCGAGCGTGACGACCTGCGCCTCCATGTCGATCGCCGCGATTCGGAATCGACTCATGCTCCACGTCAAGAAGCAAAGGACCTCGACGTCCTGCCAGTCGGGCCAGTCGCTCGACAACTCGCCGGGGGCGAACACGAAGCGGTCGTAGCCCCGCGCTCGCGCGCCATCGGTCGGGTCGATCTCGGCCGTGACCTCGTAGTAGCCGGTCGCCGGCAAGCGCGGTCGTTGCCGCCTCTCTCCGCCGACGAAGAGCTGGGTCAGGACCCCCGGGCCCCGGAGCTCTTCGGGAACCGTGAGCTCCCAAGTGCCGTCCTCGCCAACATGCCAAGCCCCGAGAGCCGCCGCGCCCGAGAGCACCGGTGTCTCTCCCGGGTGCGCGCGGTAGATCGCCGGGCCATCCTCCGGGCCGAGCCGCAGGGGGCGCTCGAGCAGATACGTACCGGCGCGCAGCGACACCACTCGCTGACCGCCTCGCTTTGCCCGGAGTGCGACCCGCGCGCGCTCGATCGTCGCGAACGGCCCATCGGTGCCGTCCGCACGGGGTTCGGCAAGGGTCCCCGACCACTCGTCGCGGCCGCTCGGCGAGACATGGAAGTCGATCTCCTCCGCAGCCGACACCGCGTCGACGACGCCGGCGACCAACGCGAAGGACAGGCAGATTCGCGCCCATGAGCCGCATCCGCGCGCCGCCGCACGAAGGCTGGGTCTGGCGTCCGTGTTTCGCGTGCGCAGCGTGCTGACGACGTTCACGGTGATTCTCCCATCAGGTTGCGGGTTCGTCCGAGCGGGGCGACGACAGGACCTCGTCCCTGGGCGGCTGCTTCGGCGGGAACGGGTACGCGCTACCGCCCGACCCGCGCGCCGGAATCCAGGGTGAGAGTAGTATCGAGCCCGCGAGGAGCGCCACGGTTACACCGAGCGAGATCACGACCGGGATCTTGTACATCCCCGAGATGAGCATCTTGACGCCGATGAAGACGAGCACGACCGCGAGACCGTAGCCGAGCAAATGGAAACGCGCGTGCAGGCCCGCCAGTAGAAAGTAGAGCGCGCGCAGACCAAGAATCGCAAACACGTTCGACGTCAGCACGATGAACGGATCCGTAGTGATGGCGAAGATGGCCGGGATCGAGTCGACGGCAAACAACACATCGACGACCCCGATCAAACCGACCACCACCGCGAAGGGGGTCAGCACGCGGGCGCCGTCGACGGTCGTGAACAAGCGCTGGCCCTCGAAGTCGGCGGCCACCCGCACGCGGCGCCGCAGCCACGACAACGCGGGGTTCGCATCCAGGTCCGGCTCCTTGCCGACCGAGAGCCCCATCTTGACGCCGGTGTACACCAGGAAGGCGCCGAACAAATAGAGGATCCAGTGGAAACGCGCAATGAGCCAGGCGCCCACGAGGATCATGATCACGCGCAGGACGATCGCCCCGAGGACGCCTAGCATCAGGACGCGCCGGTGGAGCTGAGGTGGAACCCGGAAGTACGTGATCAGCATCAAGAACACGAACAGGTTGTCGACCGCGAGGGCTTTCTCGATCAAGTAACCGGTCACGAACTCGAGCGTTTTTTGGTGAGCCAGTGGCTCGCCCCGCAGGCCGCCCAAGTGGAACCACAGCCACGACACGAACCCGGCGGCGGCCGCGATCCAGACCAGCGACCAGATGGCGGCCGCACGCAGGGTCACGACCCGTGCTCCAACGCGGGCGAGGGCCAGGAAGTCGATCGCGAGCGCGACCACGACGGCGACGGTGAAGATCGACCACAGGAGGGGTGAACCGATGGGCATAGCATCCCCGATGGGCCAGCCCGGCGCGCGGCAGCCGGAAGGATCCGAGCTTGGGCCCGGCTGGTCTCGCTATCGGCCGCGCGCTCGGAGGTGCGCGCGGCCGGCGGGGCACCGGAAGGCCTCGGAGCGCCAGGCCCGAAGCCAACGTCTTGACGATGCCACCGATCGAGGCGGCGCCGGCGTCTCCGGTGACTCCGGAGGAACGTCGCTGCGCGCAGGACCTCGCGAGCTACTCCCCAACGAAAGGCGTCCTGATTGGAGCGGACCCGAGTTCTCGGGTCAAGCGCGCCCGGTCGCGGGCCGCGGAGTTCGTGACGCGGGAACTCCGCGGCTGACCAGCGTGGATCGTGGTCGTCGGGTGTCCGTGTGCCGCGTCACGGCGACGGAGAAAGCAAGCGCGCCGGCGTCTCCCGCGGAGGAGGCGCCGGCGCGCACTTGGGCTCTCATCGCGTCTCTCGGAATCGAACCTCGCTCGTGCGAGGCGCGGGTTCTCGGCGTGCTACTCGGCCATCGCCCCCACGGGTGCCGGCGTCCCCCAGGGGTTGCCGATCGCATCGGCTGGCACCAAGGGCGCAGTGACCCAGGTGGGCCGCTGCGACCCGGCGATCGGCCCGTTGGTCTTGGGTCGGTAGTCGTTGGCCGCGGCGTTCACGAACAGCGTTGCGTGTGTGCCGCCGACGGTCGCGTTGGTTCCGGGCGTGGCGCCGGAGCCGTCACGATAGTGGTTGTTGTCGATCTGCCAACTCGACGAGTAGTCCACCATCTTCTCGAAGTAGCAGTTCTTGATCGAGACGTTGGTGGCGCTCGTTCCGGTACACAGGAATGAGTGTGACACGTACGAGTTGTTCCAGATCAGCAGGTGGTTGCTGTTGGGCTCCCACTCGCTCTTGTACGAGCCGATTTCCTCGACGAAGACGTTGATCAGCGCGACGTTGTTGATCGACAGCGTCGAGGGCTTGGCGAAGATGCCCTGGCCGCGAATGTTGGTTCCGTAGAGACCGTAGACGATCACGTTCTCGGAGTTACGGCTCCATTGCAGCATGTCCGCGTGCCAACCCTGGTTGTTGTCGATCGAGTCGACCGTGCAGTTGAGGAGGTACTCGCCATTCTGGTAGGCGTCGGAGCCAATGTTCTGGCAATGGACGTGTCGCAACAGGGAACCGCCGCGTAGTCCGTGGCGCTCTTCTCGGGCGATGGTGTTGGTAGCGTAGTAGGCGGTGAAGCGAGTATCGGCGACCAGGCCGAGCGAACCGATCTCCGTGTCGGGTCCATTGCCCTCGAAGATGCACTGGTCGGCCCAGAAGTACGCCAGTTCGGCGCCGGTGCTGATTTCGTCGGCGCTGAACCCGGACGAGACGCTCTTGCGCACCATCAGGTTCGTGAACTTCATGAGCTTGGTCTCGAGCGAGTCGTTCACGATGGTAATGGCGACCTGGGACCGATCCACTCCCGGCGCCGGCCGCACGTCCACCCAGCAGTTCTGGGTGTTCACCGGCGTGCCACCATTCTCCACGGTGTGGTTGCCCGGCAGGCAGTAGACGATGCCGCCGTCCGCCCGGCCGATGCCGCTTGCGGCCTCAATGCTTTTCGCCGCCTTCCGAACCGTGCGGAAGGGGTTGGTCTGTGATCCGGTCCCGGTGGTGTCGTTGCCGCTCGGAGAGATATAGCGCGTCGCCGGAGCCGAGCCGTCCGTGACGAACAGCTGCAGCTCAGGCAGCACGCGGGCGCGTCCGATGTTCGGGAACGCGATCGCGCGAGCCCGCACGGGCCCCGCGGGGTGGTTGCCGGAGTTCAGCTGCACGAAGTACTCGAAGATCCCGGTTCGTGGATTGAGCGTTGGTTGACTCACCGATACCCAGGGGCCACCTTCGACCGAGAACTCGACCCGGTTGATGCCGTTGATATGGAACGCCGTGACGCCGATCTGGAAGTTGCCGAGGAATGCCTGGAACGGAACCACGTCCCAGCGTGCGATCGCCTTCACCGTCGCCGCCGACCCCGTACCTACGTCGGCGGGTTGTGGCGTCGCACCCGTGTAGCCCGCGCCCGGAATCAAAGTCGGTGTCCCGGACGTGACCGCTTCCTCGCCATCACCGTTGCAACCAATGCCATCGCCCGGGGTCGGGTCGACCGCGGCCGCCGGGAACGGCGGAGCCGGCGACGCGCCATCGTTGAACATGTAGGCCATCAGATACGAGGCGTCGATCAGGTCGACCGCTCCCGAATCGTTCAGGTCGCAGGCGTCGCGGCAAGTCGGAACCGGGGCGCCGATGACGAAGATGTGATTCAGCAGCAAGATGACGTCCGACGCGTCGATCCAACTGTCGGAGTTGCAATCCCCTCGAACGAAGGGAGCGAGACTCCCCGTAGACTGGCCGTCGAGTGGGCCGACGCTTAGCGCCGCAACCACCAGCAATGCGGATCCGACTCTTCCCAGTGCTCCGCATCTCCCAAGTACGCGTCTCCCAAGTAATCTGCGCAACGTTCTTCCTCTCTCGTGTCCCGACGGCTCCACGAGGATCCGGGGACGAAGGCTGTCCTAGCTCGACTGAGCTTGGTGAAACGGTGCATGACGTCGTTGACGAGAGTGACCCCGCCTTCGGCCGGAACGTCGACCAGTCCGCCCGCGCGGCGCCACCCGCGTCGAACGCGGAGGGCTCGCTAGGGAAGTGGAAGTCGACCATCTCGATCAGCCGGAGCGTTCACTCAGCCCAAGAGGTCTCGCGCGGAACCGCATGCGAGCCGCCAACGGAACGTCATCGTTTGCCAACCCAGGAGTTGCCCGTAGAACGGGCCTGACTGCTACTCGAAACTCAAGGTCGAGGCCACCCCGGTGCTCTCGCGTAAGCTCGAAGCCACCTCGACGGAGCGGCCCGTAGCAAAGGACTCGCCGTGGTGCGGCTTGGGCCCTGGGAAACCCTGTCGCGGCCGCGCCTTCGGGACCCAAGTGCACTGAAGCCGAGCGCTTTGCTACCACATTATGGATTCAGGAAGCCAGGGCGCCGGCGAGTTCGAGACCGACCGTTTCGAGCGTGGGCCACTGGGCGCTGACGAGAGTGTCGGAAAAGTCGACCTTTGACCCCGGTTGCACCGACCCCTCCCGAGACGGGCAGGCGTCGGTCCCTTCGCGCCCAAAGACAGCGCACCCGCCGCGAGCTCGTTCGAGGCCGCGGCGGGTGCTGGTTTGTCGTTCGGTCGCCAGGAGGTCCGCGAGCTACTCTCAGTCGTCGACGGCCACGGCCCCGATCGACGCCGGCGTGGCCCATGCCGTCCCTTGACTGTCGAGCGGCACGAGCGGATCGACGACCGGAACCGGTCGCATGAGCCCTTCCAGGGCGGCACCGATTTTCGGCGAGAAGTCGTCGTTACCCGGACTCATGAACAGGCTGGCGTCCGTGCCACCTTGGGTCGCGCCGGATCCGAAAGCGGAGCCGGTTCGGAAGTGACAGTTGTCGATCGTGAAGTTCCCGTTGATCGATCCGGTGAGCTTGTCGAAGTAGCTGTTCCGAATCGAAACGTTGGTGTGGTTCACTCCGGTCCACAGGAAGGTGTGATCGATCAGCGAGCAGTTCCACATCAGGATATGGTTGCTGTTGTCCGGCTCGAACTCGCTCTTCAAGGCCGACGTCTGCTCCGCGAGGAAGTTGACGAACGCGATATCGTTGAAGCTGAGCGTGTTGGGTTTCGCGAAGATCGGTTGCGCCTTCACGTTGACCGCGTGCAGTCCGTAGACGATCACGTTCGAGGCTGGCTGGGTCCACTGGATCAGGTCCGGATGCCAGCCTTGGTTGTTCTCGACACCGTCGACCGTGCAGTTGACGATGAAGCGCGCGTTCTGAAACGGGTCGGAGCCGATGTTCTGGCAGTGCACGTTGCGCAGCAGCGCCGCACGGTGCAGACCATGGCGCTCGTCGCGCACCTCCGAGTCGACCACGTAGTAGGCCGTGAAGCGCGTGTCGGCGACGAGGCCGAGCGCGCCGACCTCGGTGTTCTGACCGTTCCCTTGGAACTTGCAGTTCTCCGCGAACATGTACGCTTCCTCGGCACCGCTGGTGATGTCGTCCGCGTTGAAGCCGGACAGGATCCCGGCCTTGATCGTCAGGTCGACGAGGCGCATGAGCTTGGTCTCGAGCGCGTCGCCGCCGTTGGTGATGAAGACCTGGCTCTTGGTCAGCCCCGGCGCTGGCATGATCGTCACGTAGCGATCGACCGTCGTCACCTGGCCGCCGGGACCATCGAGCACGTTGTTGCCGGCGAGGCAGTACACGATGCCGCCGTCCGCGCGGTTGTTCCCGCTCGCACTCTGGATCGACAGCGCAGCCTTGCGCGCCGTGAGGAACGGGCTGGATTGGGTACCGTTGCCCGACGTGTCGCTGCCCCCAGGCGAGATATAGCGCACGAGTGCCGGCGCGCTGCCATTCGGGTCGGCGTAGAGCCGCAGCGTCGGCATGAGGCGCGGGCGCCCCACGTTCGGGTAAGCGATTGCCCGCACTTCGACCACTCCCGTGCCACAGTCCTGCGCGCGCAGGCGTGCCCAGTACTCGGCGACGTTGGTGCGCGGGTTCACGGTCATTTCCGAGACCGCGGTCCACGGTCCACCATCTGCGGAGATCTCCACGCGGTCGATCCCGTTGATGTGGAACGCGATCACGCCCACGTCGAAGTCTCCCGAGAACGTCTGATACGGTGCGACGTCGAAGCGCGCGATGGCCTTCGCCGTGGCCCCCGCGCCGCTACCAATCTGTCCCGGCTCCGTCGTCGCGCCCGTGAAGCCCGAGCCCGGCACGATCAGCGCGACGGCACCGGGGCTCTGCACGGCGACCGTCAGCACGTTGCTGAACAGGCCATCGAAACTGGCCTGGATCGAGGTCGATCCGAGACCCACTGCCGTGACCGGGGCCGGGTTGCCGGTGCCGATCGTGGCCACGACCGGATTGCCGATCGACCACGAGAGACCGGCCGCAAGAGCCTGGGAGCTGCCATCCGAGTAGTGCCCGACGGCGCTCGCTTGCGCGCTCTGGCCGATCTCGAGGAGCGCGTCCGAGAGCGTGATCTGCACCGAGGTCAGCTCGACCACGACCACGGGTTGCTGCACCGACAGGCTCACCGAGTTCGACGTGACCCCGGACATCATGGCCAGGACGCTCGTGTTCCCGGCGCCGACCGCGGTCAGGGTCGCAGGGTTACCCGCAGCGGCGGTCACCACGTTCGGGTTGCCGACGATCCAAGTCACATGCTCGCTCACGTTGGTGGTCGATCCGTCCGACAAGCTCGCGATCGCGACGCCGGTCGTCAGGTCACCTACCAAGAGCGACGTGTCCGCGACGGTGAGGGCGATCGAGTTGACGGTAGCGGCCGTCACTTGGACCGAGTATGGGCCCGACTCCATGCCTTCGAACGTCGCCACGACTTCGGCGTCACCGGCCCCGATCGCCTCGATCGCCGGCGCCGAGTCCAGGTTCAACGCGAGCACCGACGAGTCGCTGACGGACCACGTTGCCGTCGTCGTCACGTCGGTAATGCTGCCGTTGGAGTACACGGCGAAGGCGCCTAGGGTCGCGGTGTCGCCCGGCTCCATGAGCGAGGCTCCCGCGGAAACCACGACTTCGGTCAGGACGCCGGGTTCCTGCGGGCCGGGATTCTCTTGTCCTCCGGTAATCTCCTCGGTCGTTCGCTCAACCTCCTCGACGCACCCCGTGAGGATCAGGGGGGCGATGAAGAGCAGCAAGGCCAGCGGGGTGTGGATCGCCCACACTCCAGGGCTCGCTGCGGCCTTCGTGAAGAGTCGACTCACGGTTCACTCCTTCATCCGGTGCTGCTTCGGTGTGCTCGAGAAAAGGTGAAGGGCTAGGGGCAAGCACTGGGCCAGCGTCGTTCGCACCGGGAACGGCGGGGGCAATCGCTTTGGAGGGGGAGACTTAGGAGAGCGGGTGGTGGGGCACGAAGTGTCGAAGTCGATCGGGAGGAATGCCCGGTCGGGCAAAGCGCCCGGTGGCGAGCGTCAATCCGTGACCACGGGCCACACCCCCGAATCGGGGCGGCGGCGTCGCACCGCGCGGACGACCCGAATGCTCGATTCGAGGCCGCGCGACGAACGACATGGGCCGCGCGTGCGGTTGCGGCCTGCGCGTGGAGCGGCTGATCTGCTACGGGCCGCAGCTCGAGAATCGGGCGCAGTCGATGGCGTCGCTCGTGGGATCGAAGCCGCAGTTTGCGCTGGGCACGGGTAGGGGAGGTCCCTGACCGAAGAGGAGATCGAGCAGCGAAACGACATCGGCGATGTCGCGCGCGCCATCGTCGTTCGCGTCACAAGCATCGACGCAGTTCGCTTCCGCGCCGCTCCCGAAGAGTTGCTCGAGCAACACGATCGGGTCCGAGATGTCGCGGACTCCGTCGTCGTTGCAGTCGCCGCGGAGAAACGCGCCGTCACCAGTGATCGGGCCACACGCGATCTCCAGTTGGGCCGGAGCGGTGCCCTCCCGACTGCTGGTCATCAGGAGCGGGGTCTGGATCCCGGCGCCGACGAGCGCGAGCGTCAGGATCCCGTCCCCGCTCAGCGCGGCGAGCGCCGCCGCGGTCACATCGAGGGTCACCTCGACACCCGCCCCGGTCACCGCCTGCGTGTCGAGCACCGCGCCGAGAGCGGGCTGCGTCACCCAAGTCACCGCGGTCTCTCCCCACGAGTCGTCGTCCACCGCGATCGCCGAAACCGAAGCGCTGCCGGTGCCGACGCCGGTGGGGGTGAAACGGAGCGTGGCGCTATCGCAGACTCCCGACGCGGCCGCCACATCGAAGCGCAAGAGCACGCGCGCGGTTTGACCGCTGCCTTGGCTCGTCCGAATGGCCAGCTCTGGCGCCGATCCGAAGTTGGCGTTCTCGAAGGCGCCGTCGCGCACGTAGGTATCGGCAATGGGCTCGAGCACCACGGGGCCCGGCGGCGCGTTGCCGATCGTGTGCATGACGACGACGGTGTCGCTGCCAAGCGCGTTGGCTGCCTCCACGGTGAAGGTGAACAGACCCGGCGCCACGGGCACTCCCGAGTACGATCCTGCGCCGGAGAGGCTCATTCCCGGCGGCAAGGCGCCAGCCACTATGCTCCAGTTGATCGGGGCGCTGCCCGAAGCCGTGAACGTTGCCGCGTACTCGCTGCTCACCGCGCCGTCAGCGAGGGGTAGCACCGGTCCGGTGATCATGGGCGCGGTCGGAGTGCCCGACGGCATCACGGTGATCGGTATCGTCACCCGCGTCGTGTGTCCGACACTGTCCGTCACCGTGAGCGCTACTGCGTACTCACCGGCCGCGTGAAACGTCTTGCTCGGACTCGCCGCGAGGGAGGTGCAGCCGTCATCGAAATGCCAAGCGTGCTCGTCGATCGTCCAAGCGCCGTTGGCCGCGGTAGCGGTGGTGGCGAACGTCACCGTCAGCGGGGCCTCGCCCGTCGTGGCGCTCGGGGTCACCGAGACGATCGGTGCGTCGACCGGCGCAGTGGGCCGCAGGAACCACGGTACCGCAACGGGATCGGCTTTGAAGAAGGCGATGAGTTGGTCCGCGACCTTCACTCGTCCAGCGATCGACGGATGCGTGCAATCGGCGATCAAGTCCGAGGCGAACCACTGAGCTCCATCGGAGCGCGGATTCTCTCCGTCGATCCAGAGATAGGGCCCCCAAGCAAACCACGGCACTTGCCCGGTCGCGTAATCGAGACCCGCAACGCCGCTGAGTTGATCTTCGATCAACCAGCGGACCGCAAACCCCGACTCATAGGCGAAGGGCTCGGGGTTGAGTGCGGTGGGCACATTGGTGTAGGAGCGCGTGCGACTGGACACGAATGCGAGACGCAAGTTGGGGTAGGTCGTGCGCAGGGTCTGCGCGACCGTCGCGAGATCCGAGGCCAGGCTCTGAGCGTGCAGGGGGAACGCCCCCAAGCTGTTCGGCTGGCGGTTCGCGAGCTTCATCCACACCACTTGCACTTGGGGCGGCGCGACTCCGGCGGCGGCGAGTCGCGAAGCGAGCTCGGCCCACGGGACCGTGCCGCCGGCCCAGTCTTCCGCGGCCTGCCCACCCTGGGCGCCGTCGACGATCACGAGCTGAGGGTTGCGCGCTGGATCCGCGTTCGCGCGCGGGAGGAACGTGTCGGGCCCGCCCGAGAACTCCTGGGTGGTGTTCGACATGCCCACCGAGATCATGCCGATGAGTCCGTTCGCAACGTCGACGGCACCGGTAGCGTCGCGCGGTACGATCTCGTTCGCAGCGATGGCGAGTCCCGCGGCCAGGTGTGCCGGTGGGCGCACGTTCGACCCATCGGGGTAGAGGCCACCGACGAACCCCGCCAAGTAGGGCGCGGTTCCCAAGTCCATGAGCGGGGGATTGCCGGTCGAAGTGAGATTGCTCACGCACTGCCCGGGAAGCGGCAAGGTCGTCAGCACCAGCCAGCAGCAAGAGATCACCGCACCACACATCCAGCGCGGCCGAACCCGTCTCACTCGCATGGTCTTCTCCATTCCGTCGACTTCGCCGCGTCGCCAACACGCTACGAGGTACCCACGCTCAGTGCGCAGATGTTCCTGCGGATGCCCGGATGCTCTGCGAATGGGGTGGTGGTTCAGCGTGGCCCGGACGAACAGGCTAACCCGGCGGCTCGTTCGTGTCCAACCTAGCGATCGTCCACGTCGCGTCCGTCTCGTCGACCCGAGCGAGTATCGTGCCCGCGACGAGCGGCAGTGACTCAGGCGCCCCCGCCCATCTGCTGCAAGAGAGTCATGCGTCGTTGCCACTCGGCGGCCTCTTCGGCCTGTCCCGCCAAGGCGAGGAGTTCGGACAGGCGTCCGATGATCATGAGTTGGTGGGGCGCGAGTTCGAGGGCGGCTCGAGTCTCGGCGATGGCTCGCGGCAAGTCGCCTTGCTGAAAGTAGACCAGCGCCAGGTCGGCGCGGATGAGACCGTTGTGCGGGTCGACGCGACGAGCCGTCGCGAACTCGGCTTCGGCCTCCGGGTAGCGACCGAGCCGCAGGTACAGGTTCGCGAGCTGAGCGTGCGCCAGGGCGTCTCCCGAGGTGTCGTTGGTACGCTCGCGAAGCAGCGCCTCCGCCGCCTCCGCTTGGTCGCTTGCCAAGTACGAATTCGCGAGCGCGGACCGGGCGGCAGGGAGTTCCGCTCGCATCGACAGCACGGTCCGGAGTAGCTCCCGCGCGCGCTCTCCATCGCCGCGTTGTTCGAGTGCGCCGGCGAGCGCGGCGAGGGCGTGATCCACCTCGGCCGCGGGGCGGTCGTCGCGCGGAGCCTCGTCCAGAGCCGCGAGCACTTTGACGAGAGTCGACTCGGCGGGCTCGAGTTCCCCGGCAGGCAGCAACACGGTGGACGCGTAGTCGACGGCGATGCGGTTCTTCCAGTCGGCGCTCAGCGCGCTCTCGTAGAGTTGCTTTGCTCGGTCGCGCTCGCCGTGGTGGCGCGCGAGGAGCGCGGCCTCTCGCAAGAGAACCAACGACAGGGGTCGCTTCTCCCGCGCTGCGTCGACCAGTCGTCGCGCATCCTCGAAGCGTCCTCGTGCCCCGAGCTCGCGAGCGAGCAAGGTCACCGAGCTATCGAGCGTCTCGGCGCGTTCTGGGCTCTCGGGCCCGAGCTCGAGTGCGCGCTCGAGAGTCGCAAGCGCCGCGTCGATCTGCTGCGCTGGAACGAGAATCTCGAGCGCGAGTCGGCAGCGCGCGAGAGTGTCGATGGGAGTCCCGCGCAAGTGTTCCTCGTAGATCTGAGCCGCCCGGTCGGCGCGGTTCGTCCCGAGGTACAACTTGCTCAGTTCGCGCCGCGTCACGGCGTACTCCGGATGCATGGCGAGCGTTCGACTCAGCTCCTCCTCTGCCTCCGCGGTGCGCGCCTGCAGCACCAACACGCGGGCCAGTTGGTACGTGGTTTCGTCGTCGGCCTTCTGGCTTCGCGCGGCGCGTAGATGCGCCTCGCTCTTGGGCAGCTCGCCGGTCACGAGTGCCATTCGGGCGAGCGACGAGTCGAGCCCCGGAGTCAGCAACAGGCCCCAACCTCCCCGCCAGAAGGGGAGTGCTGCTTCGTAGTGATCGAACGCCTCTGCCGCCAGCTGTCGGTACTTCTCGCTGTAGAGCCCCGGGGGCATGCCGCCGAGAAGGGTCTCGTAGTCGACGAACCGGGCTACCGTCGTCGCGCGGCGCTCACCGGCTCGCAGGTGCGCGTTGACCACCGCACTGTGTAGGGTCAGGGCGGTCGCGACGGTGACGAGCGCGGTGAAGACGCGACCTGCGGTTTGCCATTCACCGCCGCGCTTGAGAACGAACCGATGCAGCCGGACCTCGCGGTCGCGAAACAGTCGCCACTGCTTCCACGCGATGAAGCCTGCGCACACCGCGAGCCCGATCGCGAACAACATCGGCACCAGCGCGTACACGCCGCGGACCGCGAAGAAGACCCCGGCGACGACCCCGGCGATCAGGAGTTCCTCGGGCCAGGTCAAGTCATAGGTGCGCTTCAGTCGCTGCCCACGCTTGCCGCCGCCCTTGGCGAACAGGCTCGGTCGGCCCCAGCCAAAGGACAGCGCACCCGTGGGGCAGACGCTCACGCAGTCGAGGCACTTCATGCAGCCTGGGTCGACGACCTGCGAGTGGAGTTGGATCTCCTTGTGGATCTGGACGTTCGAAGTGCAGCTCGCGGTGCAGTGTCCACACTTCTCGCAGACGTCGAGGTTCGCGAGGATTCGACCTACCGCGAGCCGGTCGGCAGGATAGAAGAAGCCACCGTAGGGACACCCGTAGGTGCAGAACCCCTTGGCTCCCAAGAAGTAGACCGTGGCGAACCCGCAAACCAAGAGAAACGGAATCGCCACCCACACCGATGCGAACGTGGCCCAGAAGTCGTCGGTCATCAGGTGATTCGTGATCGGCGGAAACGGTCCGATCGGTATCCAGCTCGCGTAGAGATCTGGCCAGTACGCTTGCGCCAAGGGGTGCAAGATCCAACGCCGGAAGCTGGGCCACACGAACATGTACAGCGCGAGGATCAGAGGAATGTACACCAGCAGCCGCGAGCGAAAGAGCCGGGGCCGGATGCCGAGCCGCTTCATGAAGTAGCCGCACAAGTCCTGCAGCGCGACGATGTGACAACCCCACCCACAGAAGAAGCGACCCAACAGGACCGTACTGAGAATGGCCGCCGAGAAGAGGATGAACCCAGCGTTCAGTTCGCCGCGCTCGAGAAAGAACATCGACTCGGACGGTTCGACCGGGGACACCGTGCGGCCGGCCAAGAACCAGTGGGTGAGGTGCACGGCAAACAAGACGTGAATCGACACGAGCACCAGCACGCGCCAGCGCGACGCGCGCGACTTGCGAATGCCGCCCTTCGCAGCCACCGGCGGTTTGGCCGCGCCCGCGTTCTCCGGTGTCGATCCGGCGCACGGAGTTTCCGTTGTGGGCGGTAGCGGATCGACGGGCGTCATGGTTCCGTTCATCGACGGGGGCAGGCGTGCCGCAGGCCGTTGCCGCCGGCACGGAGGCGCCGAGCGTGGCCACGAACATCCACCGGGATCCTAGCCAGCCCTGTCGGACGCAGCAAGGATCCGAACCTGCCTGGTAGTGGGTCACACTCTTCGGCACACCCCGGCGCCCCCTTCTCCCTCCGCGCCCTGCGCACTAACGCGACGCATACCCAACGCCGCACGCCCTTCCGCACGCCCCGGCGCGCCTTCTTCTTCCTCGCCCAACGCACCAACGCGACGCATACCCAACGCCGCACGCCCTTCCGCAAGCCCTGGCGCGCCCTGGGAGCGCGGACAGCCTGTCCGCATCTTGGCCTCGAGCCACGGACCCTCCGCATACCACCCGGGCCCCACGCCTACCACCA
>JBFWWP010000007.1:0-5138 GCA_050246115.1 Planctomycetota bacterium | reverse complement strand
CGCATACCCAACGCCGCACGCCCTTCCGCAAGCCCTGGCGCGCCCTGGGAGCGCGGACAGCCTGTCCGCATCTTGGCCTCGAGCCACGGACCCTCCGCATACCACCCGGGCCCCACGCCTACCACCAACGTACCTCCGGCAACCCGCATCCACTTCACCCACCAACGCTCGCCTTCGGCCCGTGACATCCAGCGCGAACCAGCGTTCCTCTGACGCCCATGACTGCAGCGCGGCGGATGCGGACAGGCTGTCCGCGCTCCCAGGGCGCGCCGGAGCGGTCGATGAGCCATGGGCTCCTGATATGCGTAACGATCGTGACCCCACCGCCCTGCATAGCGTGCCCAGCCCGGCGCCGACGAACCTTGCTGCTTCTTCCTCCCCGCCCAACGCACCAACGCGACGCATACCCAACGCCGCACGCCCTTCCGCAAGCCCTGGCGCGCCCTGGGAGCGCGGACAGCCTGTCCGCATCTCGGCCTCGAGCCACGGACCCTCCGCATACCACCCGGGCCCCACGCCTACCACCAGCGTACCTCCGGCAACCGCATCCACTTCACCCACCAACGCTCGCCTTCGACTGCAGCGCCAGGCACGCGCCGACCGCACGCCAGCGCGAGTCACAGTGGCTCGAGAACGCTCGTGAACGCTAGTGAACGCTAGTGAACGCGCTGGACCGGGCCGCTAGCGCTAGCGGGGGCTCGCTCCGGAGGCTTCGCGAAGCTCGAGTGCGCCGCGGCATCGATCGAGCTTCTTGCGCAGGATGTCGTAGCGTTCCCGGTCCGCGAGGGGTGCGCGCTTCGACGTCGGGTAGTGCGTGAAGTAGGTCGCGTAGTAGCGTGCGGCGGCTTCGAGGTCCCCGTTCGCGATCGCGAGGTCACCCAGGCGCTCGAGCGCGTACTGGCAACCGGGCCAGTACTCGAGGACTCGCGCCAACTCCGCTCGATGCGCGGGTAGCCCGCTTTCGCCATCGCGCTGGAACAGAGCTTTGGCGAACTCGACTCGCACCAACGCGTCATGAGGATGGAGGGCAAGGTAAGCCTCGACGTGTTCGATTCCCTGGCTGAGCTGACCTGTCCCAGCAAACAACCGCAGGGCAGTCAGCACCTGACCTCGCCGAGACGGATTCCAGCGCAGCGCGGACTCGATCGGCGCGAGCCCGACGGACTCGCGGCCCAGGCGGAGCGCCGATTCCGCGACCTTCGAGGCATGGTTCGCGAAGTAGTAGGGCACGAGGGTCGAGATCGCGCCGATCGCCAGAGCGACCCGCGCCACGGCCCAAGCGCGCGGTGTCAGGGTGCGGATCCCAGCGCTGCCGGCCGGTGACGCCGCCGGTTCGCGTCCCCCTCGCGGAGTCTCGCGGATCCAGGCCCAGGCGGCCGCGAGGTAGAACGTCGACAGCATCCGGGTCAGAGGGAACTCGATGGTCGAGAAGGTGAGCGAGTCGCACGTGAATGCCACCATGCCTGCGAGTAGCGCTAACCCGTAGAACTCGCCGCGACCGCCAGATCCGAGCAGGCGGCGCAGTAGTCCCGCGATGGCGCCGACCCAAAGGGCCAACCACGCCAGGCCCGCAACCCAGCCGCCCTCGAGCGTCAGGTGCAGGAAGGTGTTGTACGGATGATAGGACGGAATCTCGGTGGGAGCCCATGGCTCGCGCGCATGCTGTCCGACCACCGCGAAGTACGCGAGCGGGTAGCTGCCGCGGCCGTACCCCGTGGGTCGAGCTGCGATGGCCGCCGGTGCCGCTTCGTAGAGCGGTAGCCGCACCTTCGCGAGTTGATTCGGTTCGCCGCTACGCAGCGCTTGGTATGCGTGCCCCAGTCGCGCAACCAAGCCGTTGGGATCGTGGCTGCTCAGGGTAACGACCCCGCCGATGAGGATGATCCCACCGGCGACGGCAGCAGCGCGCAGGAGCAACGTGCGGCGTTCGGCGCTTCCCCGCGCCGACTGGCGATAGCGCGTCGCCCAATACACGAGGCCGGCGAAGCCCAGTCCGGCGAGCAGGCCGGCAATCGGCATGCGCCGGCCGAGGACGAGGAGCATTCCCAACGCCGGCATCACGACCGCGAGCGCGGGCCACCAAGGTCGGAGGCGCTGAGGGTGCAGCACGAGCAGCGGGACGACGCCCATCAAGAACTCGGCCCAGTAGTAGCGATGGCCGAGCGGGTCGAAACGACTCAGCGTAGAGTTCTCGAGCGCCGAGCGGAAGCCGCTGACGCAGATCACAGCGGTGATGATCGCCAGCGTCACCAAGGTCAGCGTCATGAGCTGCGGCCGGTTCGGTTGCGCGCACCACCAGAGTCCCCACGCGATGAGGATCAGATCCAGCGAGGTTCTCGCGAGCGCCTCGACGCGGTACTCGGAGCCGACCGCGGACACCGCGAGCGACGCAACCAGGGCGACGATCAGCCAACCCGGTCCCACGATGCGGGTTGGCCACAGACGCCCCGGCGTGAGCACGACGAGGGCGAGCATGACCGCGCCCGCGAGGAGTTCCTTGAGGTCGTGATAGGGTCGGCCGAAGAAGCCGGAGTGAGCGAGCGGGATTGCGAACCACAGTGCAATCCACAGCGCGAACTTCATCCGCTCCACCCTCTCGTAGCACGAACGTGGCCTCGGCCCCATCGACCCGGTTCCGCGTTCCGCTGTAGTTCTTTGCTCCGCTCGTGGTTCCTGCGTCGTGGTTTCGCTCGCGACGGCGCAGCGTGCGGCAATCCGGCCTTTCCCTCAAGAGGTGTTCCGCCTTGCCGTCGATCGCACCGACTCGCCGTCGCCGGCACCGAAGCACGACGGCCCCAGGGGAACCCTGTCTCATGCAGATCCAGGGCTTCACGAAGCGGCTGCCCCGTGCACTCGAATCACCGGGCTGCTCCGGTTCGGCGCGCAGCCGTTGACTCCGCGGAGTGGTCCCGTTTAGTGTCGCGCACGGCCACCGGCTGCCCGACGTTCTGGGGAGGTCTCGAGCCCGATCGGTCGCGCGAGGAGCGCACCCATGTCCACTGGATTCCTGAAGCAAGACGCCCGCGGGAGCGGACGACGCCTTACCCGCAGGGACCGCGCGCGGCGGCCGGTTCGGCTCGCTGCGGTGGGCGCCGCCGTCGTGCTCGGCGCGGGGGTTGGCGGGCACCTGGTCGCGCCGTGGCTGGGACCGCTGATCGCGCTTGCAGTGGGTGTCGCCTACGTCACCGCGGTCCTCACCCGCGATCTCGGGATCCTGCGGATTGCGGCGTCCGAGCAGCGCGCACTCGAAACGCTGTTGCCGCTGCGCGCCGATCACGTGTATCCGCTCAATCCCGCCACGCTGCCGCCGGAGAACGCGCTCACGTTGGTGCAACAAGTGGTGTACCGCCGTCCGACTCGCGTCCTGGAGTTCGGGTCGGGGGTATCGACGCTCCTCATGTGTCGCGCGCTGCAGCAGATCGGCGGGGACGGGCGGACCATTCACAGCCTCGAGCACGACGCCTATTGGCGCGGCGACAGTCAGCGCATGATCGATGCAGCCGGGCTGCAACACATCGCGACCATTCACCACGCGCCGCTCGTCGAAACCGCCGGGCTGCCGGTACGCTGGTACGATCTGTCGAAGCTCCCCGCCGACGCTGGTCCTTTCGACCTGGTGCTGGTCGACGGACCCGAGGGAGGCAGCCGCGACCCGCTAGCCCGCTACGGTGGGTTCGCCGCCGTCCGCGATCGCTTGGCGCCCGGGGCGGTCATTCTCCTCGACGATGGCTTGCGAGAAGGCGAGACCGAGATTGCCCGACGCTGGCAAGCGCTCGAGCCGCGCTTGCGCGCGACCTTTCACCGCAGTCACAATGGCATGTGGGTGTTCGAGCTGCCGGCGTAGGTATAGTCGACGCGTGACGAGTTTCCCGTGGCAGGGCTGCCAAGTCGGGTAGCCGTTGTGAGGTGTTCGCCGTTGAGCGCGTCCCGAGAAGTCAGCGTCATCATTCCCAGCTACAACCAACCGAACGCGCTGCGGCTGGTGCTGGAGGCACTGCGCCATCAGACCTTCCGGGACTTCGAAGTCGTCATCACCGACGACGGGTCCGAACCCGACACCGAGGCCATGATTCGAGAGTTCGAGGCCGAGTCTCCGTTTCCCCTCGACTTCGTGGCCCAAGAGGATCTCGGCTTTCGCAAAGCCAAAGCCCTCAACAACGGCATTCGACTCGCCCGCGGCCGTCATCTGCTGTTTCTCGACGGCGACTGCGTGGCCCCGCGCCGCTGGGCCGAACGCTACGTCAACGCCCTACGCCGCGGCTACGAGTTCTGCGTCGCCGGCTACGACATCCTCACCCTCGAGCAGACCCGCGAAATCTCCCTCGAGACCATCCGCAACGGCGAGTTCATGCAACTCCACCCCTGGCATCACCGCCTCGCAGACTTCGCAGCCCACTGGAAGCAGCGCTTCTACATCCTGCTGCGCACCCCAGGACGCCCACACATGCTCGGCGGAAACTGGGCCGGAACACGCGACATCATCGAACGAGTGAACGGCTTCGACGAAAAGTACGAAGGCGTCGGCCGCGAAGACTCCGACCTCCGCAACCGCCTCATCAACGCCGGCGCCCGAACGATTTCCCTATGGCACAAGAACTTCGTCTTCCACTGCCACCACGACATCGACCCACGCCGCACACTCCCCACCGTCATCCGCGGCCCCTCCGACGTCGCCTACTACGAAAGCCGCCGCCAAGCCATAGAGTGCAACCACGGCCTCCGCGAACGTCATCAACCCAGCACCGGCTAGCCCACCCCGGTCAAGAAGTCCCCCATCACCCAGCCCCCAAGTTCTCCCACCGCCCCCAGCCCGGCCGACCCCCGCTCTCTTCTCCCCGTCCCCATCTCCCCATCCCCCGCCCATTCACGCATCGCGACGCATACTCACCCGCCCCCGACCCACCACCATCCCTGGCGCGCCCTGGGAGCGCGGACAGCTTGTCCGCATCGCCTAGCGCCAAGGCCCGCCCGCACGAGACCCCGTGCCCCCAAGCCTCCCACCACCCCCAGCCCAACGATCTCCCTCTTCCCATGTCCGCCCATTCACCATCGCGACGCATACTCCGCCGCCCACGACCTACTGCCACCCTGGCGCGCCCTGGGAGCGCGGACAGCCTGTCCGCATCGCCTAGAGCCAA
>JBFWWP010000006.1:0-191471 GCA_050246115.1 Planctomycetota bacterium | reverse complement strand
GACGTGCGTCGCTCACGACACGGCTTTGAGATCTCTGCGGCAGCACTCTTGGCTCGCTTCGCAGCCCCCGCCGACTCACTCGTGAATGTGGCACGACTCGGTTCTCGTGGGCGCGGACCCCGAGTGCGAGAGATCGCTGAACACTGGCGCTCGACACCAGCAACACTCGCCAACACCGCCCGCCATCGGGCCAGCCTTACGACGATTGCCGACGGTCACGCCACTCAGCAACCGGCCCCCCCACCGACCGACCGAGGCCAACTGGCACGCCCAGGACTTCGGTCGCGATGGACTCATCATGCCGTTCTCGACACCGAGGGCGCACTTCGCGGAAGGCACGACCGTGCTACCGGGCTTACTCGGCGGATTACTTTCGGGCGGGATGCGCGCGGGATGTGTGCACGGCGGATTACTTTCGGGCGGGATGCTGTGTGCCAATCCGGCCTACTCCGGGGCGGCTGTCACCAGGCTAAACTCCGGGCGAGCCCCCCCCCGTACACGACCGTGATAATGAGGTTCTTGTCGGCACAGACAATGACCGGCGCATGCCTTTCCCAATCAATCAGCCCTGGTTGCTCTGGGTATCCTCTCATACAAATCGCTGTTCCACCATCCGAAAGGTCCCTGGCGTGGACTTCTATCCCCAGCGAATTGCTCGCTGACACTCGGGGCTTGTTCAGGATCTCACGATAAGAACCAGGCATCTGTTGTCCGAGGGGCACATAGTGTCCCGACAAGAACCTGAGAATCACGGCGTTCACGCGGACCGCATTCTCATGTCGCCTTCTGGCGTTACCGCGAAATGGAAGGAGCGCCACGCCCAAACCAACGTCAGTACCGTCAGAACCGCCGAGCAACAGTTTGTCCATCGCTTCAGTCGTGAGTGGTTCTTGGCTAGTGACGGCTTGTGGCCACCGACCCGCGTTGGTTAAGCTGACCTCCGGATCCGAGGAAGTTACCTTTGCATCCGCGGGCGGTCGCTGAGCAATCCAGGGCACCCACTTCTGGAACTTCTCATTGATATAGACACACACGAACACACCACTGCGACGTCCATCGTGTACCTGGTAACTCACGATCTCGATATCCTGGGCGTTCAATCGGTAGGCAACTTCGAAGTTGCCAGCGACGTCCAAGTGCTCAATAACCTGCCGCTTCGTCCAGCCCGACTGCACGTCCTTCACTCTTGACCACTGGACGTCAAAGCCTCGTAGAAAAGGTCGCATCCACAGACTGGACTTGCACATATCTTCTCCAGCGGAACCCCATCCCATGAGCGGCAATTCCTGGTCGGGAGCACCCGCTGTTGTCGAGGGTCCTCTGTCGGTACAACCCAGACAAAGTGCCAACCCAACGATCACCGCTAGAGGCCGTTCTGTGCTCTGCGCCAATGTGCTCCCTCCAACTCTGGACCGCACCGCATGGTGGCGTCGCAGCTCTCACAGCACGACTAGAAAGCAGCCGCCACCCCAGAACGACGCTTGCCGACCGTCACGCCACTCAGCAACCGGTCCCCCCACCGACCCACCGAGGCCAACTGGCACGCCCAGGACTCGGTCGCGATGGACTCATCATGCCGTTCTGACACCGAGGGCGCACTTCGCGGAAGACACGAACGTGCTACCGGGCTCACTCGGCGGATTACTTTCGGGCGGGATGCTGTGTGCTCGACGTCCGACTGCAGGAGCGGGTCTTGGTCTTCGAGTCGAACGGCGAGCGCCGCCCGCAACGAGTCGCGAGTGGCCGAGCCGACCGTCAGGTTCCCCGCCGGTCACGCTCGTCCTGCGCCGCCCGCTTCGCTCGCAGCAGTCGATCGGTGAAGCTCTCGTTCGCGGACTTCTCCTTCGCAGGAGGCTCGGGTGGTGTGGGCTCCGGGGGTGAGGGCTCGGCCGGCGGCGACGGGGAAGCAGCCTTCACCCGAGCCTTCGGCTCCGCTGGCAACTCCAACTTGCGGGCGACCGGCTGCGACGTTCGGACTTCTTCGCGCTTCACGAGAAGGGCCCCCAGAGTCTCGGACCGGCTCACCGGCGCACGGCTCGCGCGTCCCGTCAATGTGGCGACCAGCTTGCGCAGCGGCGCCAGGCTCCACATCACGCGACGCAAGACGATGTCCAGGAAGAAGAAGAGCAGCGCGTAGGGGACCAGGGATTCCCACAGAGGACGGCGCTCGGAGCGCGCGTTCAGGGTCTTCGTGTCAAAGGGATCGTCCGACGGCCCCAGCACCCGACCTCCCGTCACCTCGGCCAGGGCGAGCAACTTGTCCGGGCTCGCCTTCAACTCGCGAAACTCGGGTGAGTACGAGACGTTCACCGCGGCGTGCAGACTCCCCATGAGCTGATCGGGGCCGCGATAGGTCGCCGACAGTAAGTAGCTGCCGGCACGGGTCGCGAGAAAGTCGGCCTCGTAGCGCCCGGGACCGGTCTGTTGGAAAGTCACCTCCTGCTCGTCGAACTGCGGGTCGAGCACGCGGCCTTCGAAGCCGAGACCGTCGACGAAGCGTCCGTCGGGGTCGATGGCGTCGAGGGTGATGCGCCCGCGTTCGCCTTCGATCGACCGCTGCACTCGGAACAGGTCACCGGCCCCCCGCTTGGATACGCTGCGAACGAGTTGCGCCCAGAAGGTGCCAAACCCTGGCCAGCCGATCCAATCACGCGCCCAGCGGCCGGTGGCGTCCGAGGTGAAGGCCGCGGTCTTGGCCAGGCCGTACCGCCAAGTGCTGAGGATGGGATCATCTTGGTGGCTCACCAGCACGGTCTCGGCGAGGGCCTTCGACGTCGTGATCACGTAGCCATGGAGCGGCGGCAACCCCTCCTCGGCGACGCCCATCAACACCGGGTGACTCGCCGCAATCCGAGGCACGAAGGTCTCTTCGGTGATGAGATTACGCCGCACCTGCAGCGCCTCGCGGGCGAAGATCTGGGGCAACTCGGCAGGGCCTTCCACCCGGTAGTAGCGCCCGCCCGTGTCTTGGGCGATCCGCTTCATCTGGCCCGTGTCTTGCCCGGTGTGCGGGTTGATGCAAACGCAGCTCACGCTGATTCTGCTGTCGATGAAAGCCTGAATGGTCTGCGCGGACGGCGCAGCGGGGTCGCCGTCGGAGATGATCAGCATGTGCTTCTGGACCGCCGGCGCCGTCTGGAGCGCCGCGAGCCCGAGTCGCATGGACGGGCTGAAGTCCGGCATGTCATTGGGTTGCAGGGATGCAATGCGGTTACCGATGGCGGCCTTGTCCGTCGCCAAGCCGAAGGGTACCCCCCACAGGTCGCTCCCCATGCCCGTCCAAACCAGCACTCCGACGTAGTCATCGGGGGTGAGCGCATCGACGGCGATGCGGGCGATCCGTTTGGCCCACATGTTGCCTTGGGGAAACTCGCACGTGTGGAGGACCATCGCCAGCGCGCCGTTCGGGATGGACTTGCGGTTGCGGACGTCCATCTCGACGGGAAGGAGTTGCTCGATCGGGGTGTCGCGGTACCCGCCGGCTCCGAACGCGTCGGGCCCTCCCACGCCGACGAACCCCACCCCGAGGTTCTTCACGACGCCGTGCAACAACCGCATCCGGTCATTGCCCAAGTGGAAGGCGGGGACGTCGACCAACACGATCGCATCGTACAAGAAGTAGTCCTCGGCCCGCCCGGGGATCTCGTCCGGCGCGACGATCTCGACGTACAAGCCCGCGGACTGCAGCGCGTCGACGAGGAGTGCTCGAGACGTTCCGCAGATCATGAGGACGCGCGCGCGGCCGCCGATCAGGGTGGCTCCATAGCCAACGTTGTTCTTGGCCACCGTGTCACGCTCTGGGAACAAGCGCACCTCGTACGTGTACCGCGATTCGTCCGTGTTGGTCCGCTGAAAGTCGACGCGCGACTTCCCGATCGGGATCTCGATTTCTCGGGTCTCGACCAGCTGACCGTTCTCGTAGAGCAGGATCTTCCCCTGGGTCGCCACCAGCGAGTCGACGATGGCGGTGACCCTGTAGGGTTCGTCGTGGTGCGCTTCCGTGGGCGCGATCAGACTATCGACCATGACCTCTTCGTCGTAGCGGTAGTCGAGGGGGAGCACGTCGATCACCGTGTCGGCAGTCGCCAGGTTGCGGGCCTCCAGCAGAGCGTCGCCGCGGTTGGCGTTGCCATCCGAGATCAACACGATCCGGCGCGCGCGACCGGGGCCGTCGCCCGCGGAACTCACGAACGTCGCGTGCGCGAGCCGGAGCGCAGCCGCGATGTCGGTACCGTCACGGTCGATCACTGACTGCACGTGGGGTTGCCCGAGCTGCGAGGACGGTTCGCGCTCGACGCTCGCGTCGCGACCGAAAACGATGAGACCCACGCGCTGGTCGGCCGGGCGCTCCCGGGCCATGGCCACGAGCGCATTGAGCAAGTCGTCGCTGGCCGCCCGCGGCACCGATTCGGAGAGGTCGAGCAGGAAGAGCACCGTGAGGCCCTTCCCGCGCAGTGTCAACCGGAGGTCCGCGAGGATCAATCCCAAGAGCACGACCACGAGCACGCGGAGCCCAAGGCTCATGCGTGCGCGCACGCGCGATTGCCCCGCCAAGCTGTTGCGCGCGATCACGACCGTGAGCACCAGCGCGACAACCAACCCCAGTAGCCACCACGGGCGGCCGAACTCGATGGGGATCCACTCGCTCACGGCCTCGGCTCCCAACGAAAGCGCTGGACGCGGTGGTTGTTGGTATCGGCGACGAAGATCACATCCCCCGCGGGGTCGGGTCGCACGGCCACTCCTCGCGGCGTGGCGAACTCGCCGGGTTCGGTACCCGCCCCGCCCACCCACCCGAGCAGGGCGCCTTCCGGAGAGAAGCACTGTACCCGTGCGCCACGATAGTCGACCACATAGAGGCAGCCCCCCGAGCCGGTGGCCACGTCGAACGGAAACAGAAACTGCCCCGGCTCAGCGCCTGCGGCTCCGAAGGCCGCCACGAACACCCCCTGCGGCGTGAAGCGCTGAACGCGGTGGTTGCCGCAGTCGACGACGTAGACATCGCCGTCGGCTCCCGTGGCGATCCCCTCCGGCCGCAAGAACTCACCGGGCCCATCGCCGGTGGCACCGAAGGTGCCCTGGTGCGCGCCACTGCGATCGAAACGGTGCACGCGATCGAACTCTCCGTAATCGACGACGAAAATCGTTCCATCGAGACCAACCGTCACGCCGCGCACGAGTCCAAGCCCCGCGCCCATCCCCAGCCGCCTGAGCTCGTGCCCCCCGAGGTCATACTCGAGAACGCGCGCGTAGTGCGTATCGGCCACGAGTACGCTTCCCCAGGGGGTCAGGCACAAGTCGATCGGTTGCCCCTCCGCCCACTCGGGCAACCACCAACTCCCGACAAACCCAGCCCGTTCGTCGAAGCGTTGGATACGGCCGCTGCGATCGATGACCAGACAACCCCCGTCGGACAGGGCTTCGACGCCGCGGGGCTGGTACAGGGCACCGTCGCCGCGCCCCGCGAAGCCGATCACTCTCACCGCGTGGGCGCGACGCGCACCGTCGCTCGGTCCACAACCGGTCGACAACAGCAGCAGCAGGGCGACGATGCGCCCCCAGTGCAAGCGCAACCCCCACGCCGAAGCAACCGTCTTCACTGCGGCAGGATCTTCTCGAAGTACTGCTTGGGGATTTCCTTGAGTTCGGCGGGAATCCGCTCGCGCTCGAGCGACTGCTCGGCGTAGCGCGTACCGGAGATGATGAGGTTTTGCAGCTCCACACGGGCCTCACCGGTCGGGGGCATGCCTTGCTCGAGAAAGCTACCGATCATCTTGCCCTGATGGCGCTGCCCCTGCAGCCGCTCCGCATGTTCCGACGTCTCTCCCGGAGGCGCCTCGGGAGGGCGGGCGCCGCCCTTTCCGCGTGCCCCCACCCCTTTACCGTTACCCTGAGCCCACACTTCGGTGAGGCTGCGACCGCAGCCACCAGCGCCGCCCTGTCAACCCCCGGCGCCCTTCTTCTTGGCGCAGTCCTGGCAGATCTCGCCGTCGTCCGGCCACTCCTTCGGCAACGATGCGAGTTCCTCCTCGGTGAACTCGATCTCGGCGCCGGCCTTGTCGATCAAGTCCTTCTCTCGCATCAAACGTTCGAGCTCGCTCAGTTTTGCCGCCAGATCTCCTGCGCCAGCGCCCAACTTGGCCAGGTCCGACGCGTCGAGCTGCGACAGCTTCTCCAGCGTCTCGATGTCCAGGCCGGTCTCCCCGAGCTTCTTCATGAGCTGCCCGAGGTCGGCTCCGAGTTCGGCTGCCGCCTTCGAATCGAGCGCGCCGGCTCGAGAAAGTTGCTCTCCGAGCTCCGCGAGCAATGCGGAAGCCGCTTTCAGGTCGCCGTTCTCGAGCGCCTCTTCGAGCTTCTTCACGGCCTCGGTCTGGGGAGGGGTGGCTGCGTCCTTGACCTTCTCCGTCAGCCGTTCGAGGCCCGCGATCTGCTTCTCGATGGCTTCCTGGCGCCCCTTGACGTCTTCTCGCATTTGCCGCAATTCGGCGAGCGCTTCCTTCTTCTGGCGATCCGGAGACTGCGGGGCCACGGGCTCGTGCTTGCGAGCCTCGAGCTTCTCGAGCAACTCGCGGGTCTCGGGCGAAATGGGCTCCTTCTTCGCAATCTCACTCAACCGAGCAAGACGCTTCTCCAGTTCCTTCTGGCGAGTCTCGACCTTGCGCGCCTGCTCCTCGTTGCGCGCCCGGTCCTCGCCGGCCGCGAGCAAGTCGAGCGTCGGCAACGCGAAGTAGGTCACAGCCACGATCAACCAAGCGGCAGCGGCGGCAAAGCTCCCGCGCGGCCGCCGCAACGGCAGGGCGCGGCGAAGGTCGACGCCTTGGGAGTGCGCCTCGACGTCGTGCGTCAGGGCCTCGCGCGCCTCGCGTGAGATGCCGTCTTGGAGTAGCAACGCCGAGCTGAAACGCTCTTGCAATCGATAGTGCCGCTCGAGCTCGATCGCCGCGTGGATGGGTCGGAGTCGCTGAAGGACAAGCGAAGCGAGCGCGCCGATGACCGGTCCAGCCACGAGCACCCCGAGTAGGGTTGGCTCGAGTCCCCAGGCCGGGGCCAACAGTCGATGGTAGACCACGAGCAGGAGTCCAACGGTGCCGGAGGCGCAGAGCCCCCAGACCGCCCAAGCAAGCAGCGTCAGGGCACGCTGGCGGCGCAACGCTCGGGCGAGCAAGCGCGTGAGTACAGGTTGGGCGACGGACTCGGGCATGCTCGGCTCCTCGACCTCGTTTTGCCGACCGACCCGACGACGGACCGCGCAGCACGAAGGAGCGGCGCGGGAGCGCGGGGCGCAAGGGACGACTCTGTGCTGCCAGAAGCGTAAACCCCAGCGAGGGCTCCGGCAAGCACCGACGCGCCGGGGCGCGGACTACTTCCAGGGCGCATGGGCGGGTCGGATGGCAGCCGACCGCGTTCGTTGCGCCCGAACTGGGTGCGTAGGGCTAGGGGATTGCGGTAGCGGCAGACGCGACGTCCCGGGACCCCGTGCGGTGCGGGCGCCGCGGACAAGCGGTCCGCAAGTGCCTTCAAGCGGACGGATCGGGAGCCGGCCGCGTACGCTCCTTCGGCATGAAGTCCTCGGGATCCACGCCGAGCGCATCCGCCACGCGATTGATGTGATTGAAGTAGCCAACCACATGGACCGCTTCGAGAATCGCCTCGTCCGCCAAGCCGACTTCGCGCAAGCGGTCGAGGTCCGCAGGGGTCATGCCGGCTGGCTCACGGGTGAGCTTCTCGGCAAAGGCGCACAAGCGGCGCTCGCGATCGCTCAGATGCGGCGCAACCGTAGCCCAACCGCGCAGCGCGCCGTCGGCCAACCGATCGTCACCACTCGCTACACGGAGATCCTCCCCGTGAGAGTGAGTTCAGTAGAAACACCCGTTGACCTGGGACGTCACGGTGGCCAGCAGTTCACGCTCCGCGCGCGACAGCGGCGAATCGGCGCTCTGCATGAGGTCCGTGTAGAAGCGCATGAAGGTTCCTAGCGAGCGAGGCCGCAAGGACATCACCCGCAAGATGTTGAAGACGCGCCCGGCACGGCGGCGCGCGGCGTCGTAGATCTGCGCGAGCGAGCCGTCCGCGTCCTCCTCGGAGACCTGTCGAATCCAAGCCATGACTCCACCTCCCTAGAAGGGCGCGTCTCACGAGCCCTCGGTACGGTCGTCGAAGAATGGGTGCGACGGCGGCCCGTGCGCCGACGCGGGGGGCGCAGCGCGGCGCGCGAGCATACGGTCCGCGAGAACGAGCGCGGTCATGGCCTCGACCACGGGCACCGCGCGGGGCAATACACACGGATCATGGCGACCCGCGGCCGCGAGCTCGACCGGCTTCCCGGCGCGATCGACGGTCGCTTGCGGTCGCCGAATCGTGGACGTTGGTTTGAAGCCGACCCGCGCCCACAGCGGGGCCCCCGTCGTGATTCCGCCCTGGATGCCACCCGCTCGGTTCGTACCGGGGCTCACGCGACCGGCCGAGTCCGTCGTGAAGCCGTCGTTGTTCTCGCTGCCGGTGCGAATCGTGGCCGCTATGCCGTCGCCGATCTCGACCGCGACCGCGGCCGGGATCGACAGGTAGGCAGCACCCAGCAAGGCCTTCACCTTGCCGAAGACGGGATCTCCCCAACCCGCTGGAACACCGCGAGCGACGACGCCGACCCAACCGCCCACGCTATCACCGGCCTCCCGGGCCGCAGCGATGCGTTCGATCATGCGCGGACTCATCGCCGGATCGGGACAACGCACGAGCGAAGCGTCGACCCCGGCAGTCGTCACGACCCCAGGGTCGATCGTCGCGCGCAGATCGGCGACCGCCTCCACCCAACCCACGATCTCGACGTCGCGCCCCGCGTCGTCAGAGCGCAACACCGCCAGCGCCACCGCCCCGGCCGCAACCCGTGCCGCCGTTTCGCGCGCGCTCGCACGACCTCCGCCGCGATAGTCGCGGTGTCCATAACGGGCGTCGCTCGTGAAATCGGCGTGCCCAGGCCGGTAGACCTCGCGCAGCGCCGCGTAGTCCGCGGGACGTGCGTCGTGACTGGCGATCCAGATCGCCAGCGGAGTCCCGAGCGACCTCCCCTCGAACACCCCCGACAGAATCTCTGGCGCATCGGGCTCCGCACGCGGCGACGTGAGCGGCGCGCCCGGCCGGCGCCGCCGCAGAGCCGCTGCGATCTCGTCGATCGCGATCGGTACGCCCGGCGGCAATCCATCGATGACCACACCAATGCCTGGACCATGGGACTCACCCCACGTCGTCACACGGAAGAACTCACCGAAGGTGTTGCTCATGAGCGGAATCTAGCCTCAAATCAGGCGCATTCACAAGCAACTCTAGTTCGCGCATGGCGCGAAGTGGATGCGACTACCGCGCCACGGTGGTGGTGGGCGTGGGACCCGGGTGGCATGCGGAGGCTCCGTGGCACGAAGCCGGATGCGGACACGCTGTCCCCGCTCCCGGGGCGCGCCGGGACGTGCGGAAGGGCATGGGCTCGTGCGGTTGCGTCGCGTTGGTGCGTAGGGCGGGGAAGAAGAGGGGAAGCAGGGATCGTGGACGCTGGGCTGGGCACGCTATGCAAACCCCATCGAGTGGACGTCGAGCGCGGACTCGGGCGGCAGATCGGCACAGGATGACCCCTCCCGAGAAGCACCCCTACAGCTGTCCGGAGTACTACGACCTGGCGTGGAGCCAGGGTCAGGCGGAGGAGTGTCGCTTCTTCCTCAGGTGCTTCGAGCAGCACGCGAGTCGACCGGTGCAGCGCCTGCTCGAACCGGCGTGCGGAACCGGGCGCTTGCTGCTTCTTCTCGCTCGCGCGGGCCTACGAGTCCGCGGCGTGGATCTCGACCGGGACGCTGTCGACTACTGCAACGCTCGCTTTCGGAGGAACGGCCAGCGCGGTCCAGCCGTCGTCGGCGACATGACCGCGCTCGAGCCCGCCCCCGCGGTCGATGTCGTGCTGGTCACGAACAACAGTTTCCGTCATCTGTTGACGGAGGACGCCGCCCGGAGCCATCTCGCGAGTGCGGCGCGCGCCTTGCGTCCCGGCGGGCTGTACGTGGCCGGGTTGCACTTGGTCCCCACGAAAGGGCAGCGGCTCGAGACGGAGTCGTGGGTCGGTGCCCGCGGCGGACTGAAGGTCGAGACCCGGGTGTGGACGCAGACCCTGAACCGAGTGACGCGGCGTGAGCACATTGGAGTCGCGCTCGACGTTCACTCCGGCAAGCGTCGCTTCCAATTGGACGGATCGATCACCCTGCGAACCTATACCGCGCGCCAGATGCAGGCGACCTTGCGCTCGGTTTCGCAGCTGCGGCTCATCGCGACCTATGACTTCCGTTACGAGGACCCAGTCGGAGTCGACTCGGCGACACAAGACGTGATCTACGTGCTGCGCAAGGACGGGCGCTGAGCTTGCTCCTGCGCGGGAGCCTACGTCTTCTTGCTGGCCTTCTTGCTGGCCTTCTTTGTCGTCTTCTTCGTCGTCTTCGGCGCCTTCTTCGATGGCGGCGTGTTTGGCCGGCTCAGCTCGTAACTCTCATCGAGCCACTTCTTCCAGATTCGCTTGGGCAGCGGCTTCTCCGCCGTGAACCGTGCCGTTACCCACGGAGATCCGACTTCGTAGTTGTCCGGTTCTTTCGCTGCGAGTTCGGTGGCCTGTGGAATCGAATCCTCGAGTTTGAACATCGCCTTGTAGCGTCCGCCCTGCTCGCCGATGAAGAGAAACGCCTTCTTGCCGGTCTTGAAGGAACTCTGGGTACAGGCCGTTCCCTCGTCGACCTCGGGATACTGGCTCGCCTGCAGGCGAATCACCGTGGTCGGGTCGTTCTCCGGAGTCATGGTGCGTCCTTTCGCCGCCAAACGCCTGGCCCCGCACCGTGCGCAGCGGGTCGCGACGCGGGTCGAGGTCTCCTCTGGATCCCCGGCATCGAACCACCCGCGGGTGGACCGAGCAAGGGTCGACCTCTACGGCGAGCGGCGGAGGTTGGCTACGCGCCGGAACGCGCCGACGACTTGCGAGCCTGGAGAATGAACTTGGGTGCAGCGAAATAGCCGGGAGCGAAGGCAGGACCGCCCCAGTAGCGCGTGCGTACATCTTGGTAGCCCAAGCGCGCGGCCATGCGCGCCAACCTTGCTGGAGTGACCAGAGCACAGTGCCCGCCCTCGAGTCCGGCGTAGGCGTGGCGCCAACGAAAAGGGTTGTGACCCTGCGCCCAGCACGTGAGGCGTCGGTACCAGACGCCGAGTTGCACGCGAACGTCGTTGTCGGTTTCGACGAGCAACAGTCCCCCGGGTCGAAGCACGCGCAGGATCTCCGCCAGGAAGCGGGGCTGTTCGGGAATGTGCTCGATCACATCCCACGAGACCACGGCGTCGAACGAGTCAGCGGCGAAAGGCAAGTTCAGGGCATCACCCTGTTGGAGCGTGATCGGCAAACCGAACTCGGGCAGGATCCGTTCGCCGATCGCGATGGCTTCATGCGAGAGGTCGATTCCCGTGACGGTGTGCCCGAGCGCCGCGATCTCGCGGGAGATCTGCCCGCAGGCGCAGCCCACCTCGAGTACGCGCGACGGCTGCGTCAGATGCCTGGCGACCTCGCGCCCCGCGAGTTCGATACGACGGCGGTTGCTCGCGCGCCAAGCGACGAAGAAGTCCCACTCGGTGCCGAGCTGTTCGCGCACGAGTTCCGATTCGGTCAGTCCGAAGTGAAGCGACCGCGTGAGTGCGGCCTCGGCCTCGACGCTGCCCCAGAAGCGCTCGGCAATGGCGACCTCGCGTCCAGTCTTCGGATTTCCGAGTTCTCGCGGCAGCATGTCAGCGACCTTCCCAATACTGCGGGGAGCCCTTTCGGTTATCGGCCACCGCCCGCGTCGGGAGTAGCGCGGAGCCCCGCGACGGCCGCACCGATTGACAGCGGTTTCCCGACGCGCGACCATGCAACCCACGCGTCGTGGGCTGCGCGTTGCGCGTTGTGGGCGGTGGGCGCCGCCAACCCAAGGAGCTGGTGACGCCGGCTCGTGGCGCCAGGGCGACTGCCCGAGCGGACGCGGCGTACGCAGTCGTTGGCTCAGTGTCGCGACCCCCGATCACCGAAGGGACAGCATCGATGTCGGCATCCTCGTTAGGGAGCCCGTATGGACGGCGTTGGCTAGGCGCGCTCTTGTGGGTCACGCTCGCCGGCTGTAGCGCTGCTCGCGAAGAGACTCCGGCTCCGGAGGTGGGCGCCCCGAAGACCGCGGTCACGCCCGCCACCCCCGAGCCGGCACGGTCGATTCCGGCGGCCAAGCTGGTCGCGCCCACTCCCAAGAACCTGACGACGCCGCCGGCCCCGAGCGCGACGCCAACCCCGAATGGGGCGGCAGCGGAGCTCGCCGAGATTCTGCAGGCCTACGAATCCAGCCAACTGGACTATGCGTCGCGCGCAGCCGCCGCGAAGCCTGGCCTCGAAGCGCTAGCGGCCAAGTACCCGGGAACGGAGGAGGCCCTCACCGCGCAATTACGCCTGCTGGGATTCACGTGGTGGGAGCGCGAGCGCGGTACGATGCATGAGTCGGCAGGAGTCGTGGTCGACGCCATCATCGCGGACTATCCCAGGTCGCCGCGGCTCGCGGAGCTCACCCACTACGCGTACGTGTTCAGCTCCGAGCAGCGTACGCAGTACTTCGAGCCCCTCACGCGTTCGCCCCATCCCGAAGTTCGGGCGGCGGCCGAGTACGAACTCGCCCGCTCGGCCCTGCGCAGCAAAGACGAGACGGTGAAGACCGCAGCCCAAACGCGGCTCGCACGCCTGCGTTCGGAGTACGCCGACCTGCCCTTCAAGTACACGACCTACGGCGAGATGGCCGAGGCCCACCTCGCGCCTCATGACAGCACAGCGCTCGCGATCGGATCGATCGCTCCCGAAATTCTGGGCAAGGACCTGTACGGACAACCGATGAAGCTCTCGGACTATCGCGGGAAGGTCGTGGTCCTGGACTTCTGGGGCGACTGGTGAGGCCCTTGCCGGGCAATGTACCCGCACGAGCGGTCGCTCGTGGAGAAGCTCGCTGGTCAGCCTTTCGCCCTCGTCGGTGTCAACAGTGACGAGTCGCCCGAGAAACTCGCAAAGGCCTTGGCGCGGGAGAACATCACCTGGCCTTCGTTCTTCGATGGCGGTGGTACCGGGGGACCCATCGCCACCCGCTGGGGCGTCTCGGGTTGGCCCACGATCTATGTCCTCGATCGAGCCGGAGTGATCCGCTACAAGAACGTGCGCGACCAGGCGTTGGAGCGGGCGGTCGTCGAGTTGCTCGGCCACGAATAGGACCGGCGACGGCGCTGCGACGCAGCCGCCGGGCAACGGTTGCAGTGGCGCAGCCGGCGGGATCGATGTGCGTGTGCTCTTCGACCCAGAGCTTTCGCCCCAGAGCTTTCGACCCAAAGCTTTGGGGCGGCGCGGCACCGACGCCCGCGCCCGACCTTGGTCCAATCTCTTGCCCGAGCGAGTACCGCGTGCCGCGATCGTCTCTGACCCAACGACTTCTCACGTGGTTCGAGCGTTCCAAACGGGCTTTGCCCTGGCGCGCAAGCCGCGATCCGTACGCAGTCTGGATCTCGGAGATCATGCTGCAGCAAACACGGGTGAGCACGGTGATCCCGTACTACGAGCGTTTCCTCGCACGCTTTCCCGATGTCACGGCGCTGGCGAACGCGTCCGAAGAAGAAGTGCTCCGGCACTGGGCGGGCCTTGGCTACTACTCGCGAGGCCGCAATCTGCAGCGGGCCGCGCAGGCCGTGGTGCGCGTTCACTGCGGGCGCTTTCCGAGTTGCTCGAGCGAGCTGCGGAAACTCCCGGGAATCGGGGAGTACACCGCCGCTGCCGTCGGCAGTATCGCCTTCGGGGAGCCGGTGCCCGTGCTGGACGGAAACGTGGAGCGCGTGCTTTGCCGACTACACGCCATCCCGGGCGACCCCAAAGCGCGCCGAGTCCGCGAGCGACTGCATGCGCTCGCATCAGGACTGATCCCCGCGAACGCAGCCGGTACCTACAACGAAGCCATGATGGAGTTGGGGGCACTGATTTGCACCCCTCGCGCGCCTCGCTGCGAAGAGTGCCCCGTCGGCGAGCTTTGCGCAGCGCGGCGCGAAGGTGATCCCATGAGATACCCGCGGCCGCGGGAGAAGCGCGCACCGGAGTCGCAGCATTGGGTGGCCGCGCTCATCCGCAGCGAAGCCGGTCACTGGCTGGTCGAGGCCGCGCCCGATGCCGAGCTGCTTCGCGGGCACTGGGGCGTTCCCATCGGTCGTATCGCCATGCCCGCGGTCGCTCCGCGAACCACGGCTCCGGAACTCGCCCCCAAGAGGCTCGCGGCCGCGGCGCGCAAGCTCGTGCGCACGACGTTCGGCTGTGCGGCCCTCGGTGCAGTCGTGAAGCCGGCGGTGCGCCACGCGATCACCTACCGGCGCTTGACGGTCCACCCGGTGGAAGTGCGCGTGACCATCGCCACGCCGAGCACCGTTCGTCTCTGCCCGCCGTCACAGTGCCACGAGCTACCCGCACTCCACCGAAAGATTCTGGGGGCAGCCGACGCCGAGCCCAAGGTCGCACGGGCTACGGGGGTTGGGCGCGGAACGAAAGGAAACCCACCGACGTGACTTCGATCGTAAGCGATCTCGCCGACTGGCGGCGCCTGCCGCTCGCGCACTACGCTCGACCCGCGGCTGCAACCGGGGTCCTCGTCTGCCCGCCGACTCACTTCGATGTCGTCGATGTACAGAACATCCACATGGTTGGTCGTGTCGCCCAGGTCGACCGTTCTCGCGCCGAGATCGAGTGGCGACAGCTCTGCGACGCGTTTCGCGGTGTCGGGCTGCGGGTCGAAGAACTCGAACCCGAAGCGGGACTCGTCGACCTGGTCTTTACTGCCAATCCTTCGCTGCACGGCGTGGGGCGCGACGGGGAGCCCTTCTGCATCGAGGCACGCATGCGACATGCGAGCCGTCAACCGGAGGTCGCCCGGCACATGGATTGGGCACGCCAGCACGGTCTCCGACGGGTCCGCATTCCTCCGCATGTGAGCGGCTGCTTCGAAGGCGGCGGCGATGGCGTCTGGCACCCCGGCCACTTCGCGCTCTGGGGCGGCGTGGGCCCGCGAAGCGACCGTGCGTGCTTCGAGGCGCTCTCCGCCGAGCTGGACTTGCCGGTCATCCTCCTCGAGCTGGTCGATCCTGCCTTCTATCACCTCGACACGTGCCTGGCGACTCTCGGGCCTGGACGTGCGGCCGCCGTTCTCAGCGCCTTCGACGACTCCGGGCGCCAACTGCTCCGAGCCGCATTCAGCGAGTTGATCGAGGTCGACGAAGCAGAGGCTCGCGAACGGCTTGCCGGCAACCTGTACTGCCCCAATGGCCGCGACGTCTTCCTGCCGGCCGGCTCGCCCCGAACACGGGCGCGCCTCGAAGCCCATGGTTTGCAGGTGACAGAGCTCCGCACGGACGAGTTCCTCAAGTCAGGCGGCAGCATTTACTGCCTGCGGCAGGAGCTCTACGGGTAGCCCCCCCGTCAACCCGACGACTTTCGAATCGACGCCGGGAAGACCTCTCCCTCGCTCGCGGCGATGACCGCAGCACCGCAGGTATCGCTCCAGACGTTGACGACGGTGCGACACATGTCGAGCGGGCGATCGATGACCAGAAGCAGTGCGGCGCCCTCGGTCGGGAGGCCGAGGGTCGTGAGAATGGTGAGCATCAGTACGAGTCCGGCGGAAGGGATACCCGCGGCGCCGATGGAGGCGAGGAGCGCGGCGATGACCACGGTGATCATCTTCCCCGGATCCATAGCGGCTTCCCCCCAGTAGTACTGAGCGAGGAACACGACGCCGACACACTCGTACAGGGCGGTCCCATCCATGTTGACCGTGGCCCCGAGGGGCGCCACGAAGCTCGTGGTGCGGTTCGACACGCCACCACGCGCCTCGATGGTCTCGAGGGTCATCGGCAGGGTCATGCTCGACGAAGAAGTGGAGAACGCGGTCGTGAGTGCCGGGGCCATCGCCTTTGCCCAGCGCCAGGGGGAGACCTTGCCCACGAAGCGCAGGACGAGCGGGAGCACCACCAAGGCGTGAATGCCGAGCGCGGCGAATACGACCATCATGTAGTAGCCGAGCGGCTTGAAGACCTCGAAGCCGGTCTCCCCCACCACCTTCACCATCAGGAAGAAGACCCCCGCCGGCACCAACGCCATGACGAATCCCGCGAGCTTCATGATCACCTGGAACGAGCCCTCGATGAACCCGAGCACATTGCGGCGGTGATCCTCCCCGACCTTGGAGATGAAGAACCCGAACAAGATGGAGAACAAGATGATCTGGAGCATGGAGCCATTGCTCGCGAATGCCGCCACGACGTTCTCCGGCACCATGTTCCTCACGATGTCGGCGAAGCTGGCGTCGGGCACATCCACTACGGCACCGGCCGCAAGCCCGAGCTTCGCCCCTACTCCGGGGGCCGCGGCGGTGACCAGCACCAGCCCCAAGACCGCCGCCAGCAGCGACGTGAGCATGTAGTAGCCAAAGGTCTTGCTCCCCAGGCGTCCGAAGTCAGCCCCGCCACCGAGGCCCGCGACGCCGGTAATGATCGACGTGACGACCAAGGGAACGATCAGCATTCGCAGAAGACGCATGAACATGTCCGACACGAAGCGAAAGGGCGTGAGCCAGACGCTCCGTGGTGATGTCGGATCCATGATCAACTTGACCACCCGCACGGCGCTGGAATCGGCCAATGTCAGAGTGGCCATGGCTCCGTGCTCGAGCGCCCTCAGCTCCGTCGCGAACTGGCTCGCCGAGGTGACGGCAATACTGCGCTCACGCCCCTCGATGCCGCGAAACAAGATGAGACCGTTGATCCGATCGCCCACTTGCAAACGCTCGCCCGCGGGGCGTCCATCTGGCGTCAACGCCGTCACCACGCGCGCGACCCGAACACCGCCTTCAGGGGCATCGACGACCTCGGCGCCGATGGACGCGCCGGCCGAAAGCGTCCACTGGAGTACGGCACCGAGCAGCACGCCCCCCAGCATGGCGACGAAGACCCAAACGTGGAGCTTCATGGTGCCGCCGCCGACGCCCGCGGCTGAATGATGGAGCGGGCCACGGCACTCGGTTGGAAGTGCTGCTCGATCCGCTTTGTGAGGTCTTCGAAGCGTAGACCATGCAGGATGTCGATCGCGTCGAACAGATTCACCCCGCCGAACTGGTACAAGCAGAAGTTGTTGGCCGTGAACTCGAGTGAGCTGAAGTGGCGAATGAAGCTACCCATCCCGGATCGCTTCTGCCGCTCGAAGTCCTCGCGCGTCACCCCATCGCGTCGCACTCGCTCCATCTCCGCCACCAGTTCGCTCGCGAGGGCGTCAGGGTCTGGAGAATCGCCGCCGAGCGTCGAGAATCCAATCTCGCGGTACCGCGAATAGCCGACCGCAAAGGTATCGTCGACGAGCTCCCGTTCGTAGAGGCGCTCGTAGAAGGAGGAGCCGCGGCCAAAGACGATCTCGAGCAGGATGTCGGTCAGAAGCTCCTGCGCGAGCAGTCGCGGCCCCGGTTCGTGATCGACGCGGTCCTTGATCCCGAGCAACAAGCGGGGCATCGACACTTCCATGAACTGCGTGATGTCCTCGCGACCGACGGTGGTCGGTTCTTCGGGAAAGTCCCGCACCGCGAGCGGCTGCGAGCGCCACTGTGGGAAGCGGCTCAGACTGCGATCGGCGTAGTCGAAGAACTCCTCCGGTGCCTCGTCGCCGATGCCGAACAGGATCATGTTGTTGGGCTGGTAGAAGGCGCGGTGACATTCGTAGAGGGCATTGCGATCGATGCGAGCAATGCTGTCCACGGTGCCAGCGATGTCTCGGCGCACCGGGTGCCGTTGATACAAGACCTCGAGGAGATTGCGAAACGAGCGCCAGCCCGGCTTGTCGTCGTACATCTTGATCTCTTGACCAATGATGCCCTTCTCCTTCTCGACATTGTCGTCCGTGATGTAAGGGGTCAGCACGAACTCGATGAGCAGATCCAGGTTGTCGAAGAAGTGGTCGTTGCACGAGAAGAGATAGTTCGTGACCGAGAAACTCGTGTATGCGTTGCACGAGGCCCCGCGCCGCGAGAACAACTCCAAGGCGTTCCCGTCTTCGCGCTCGAACACCTTGTGCTCGAGGAAGTGGGCGATGCCGTCGGGGACCTCGATGATTTCCCCGGAGCCGGGCCGGAACCGGAGATCCATCGAACCGTAGTTCGTGGCAAAGCAGGCGTAACGCTTCTGGAAACCCGGCTTGCGACAGAAGTAGACCGGGAGCCCGCTGTCATGGGTTCGAAACCGGATTTCTTCGCGCACGGTCTGGTTACGGATCGTGGTCTCGTTTGCTACGTACATCGGTACCCTTCGCGTTTCACGGCTGAGGACTCACGCCCGGTTCCAGTCGATACACCGTGTCCAGCTCAATGCGCCGCGCCGCCTCCACGACGAGTTCACGAGTGACCGCCTGCAGGCTCCTGCGGTAGGCGGTATGGTCGTAGGCCACGCCCGACAAGGACCACGTCAGGTCGGTGCCGATCAGCGCAGACGGGGTGTCTTCCAGAATCGCCAGGCGGGAGTCGAAACCGGCCAGCGTGGCCGCCAACTCGCCATCCTCGAACTCCCCTGCCTGCAAGTCGCGCAACTGGGCTTGGATCAGGTCGAGTGCGGGCTCAGCTTGGGCGGGCGCAACCCCGGAGGTGATGAACAAGAGTCCCTGGCTGCGCTCGAGGTGCGAGCCGATCGAGTAGCACAGGCTCGCCTTCTCGCGAACGTTCACGAACAGCTTGCTGTGTGGGAACAAGCCCAGGATTCCGTTGGCGATGATGAGCCCCGGGAGCAGCGGATCCCCGAACCGCGTTCGCGTGCGGAAGCCCAGGACGAGCTGGGTTTGCTGAACGTCGAGCTGCTCGGACACGCGGTGCGGGCGAGTGACCGCCCGATCGGGCGTCGGCGTGGGCAAGGAGATCGACGGTCCACGTGCGCCGTCCACGAGCGGTGCGAGGGCGCGCGCGGCCACGTCCGGCTCCAGATCGCCGGAGAAGTAGATGTGTACTTCGCCTTTCTCGACGCACCGACGCATCTGATCGACGAGGTCATCGGCGGTGATCCCGGGGAGATCCTCCACGCAGCCGTACTCGGAGAGGTGATAGGGCTCGGTGGCACACATGTGCGCAAGGCAGCGCTCGTAGGCGTAGCTCTGTTTGTCGTTGAGGAGCCCCTCGATGAGGCGCTGGTGATTCACCTTCTCTTGCTCGACGACCTCGGTCGGAAAACGCCCGTCGACGAGCCGCGGACACCGCATGAACTCGTCGGCGAAACCGACCATGGACCCGACAATGCCTTCACCCGGCGGCAGATAGTTGTCGTTGACGAACTCGCCGCGAAAACCGATCACATGGCGTTCGCCGATCTTGGACGAGTCCCCCGAGAAACTACTTCCGTACAGGTACTCGAGCCGTCGATGGATCTCTTGCAGGGTCGGGAACGAACGCGTCCCGCGCCCCAACACGGCGGGGAGCAGCGCGCGGACCGTAACGTCCTCACGCGCGAGCGCGCCAACCCAATAGGCCGCGAGATGGTTCGTCTTGCGCTTCGAGGTCGAGTTGAGGTGCAGAAACAACCCCGGCCTCGGCTCGTGAACCTCGAACTCATGGTCGGTGCGGGCGGATCCGGAACTCGGCAAGTTGGACGGCTCCCTTCGGTGCATGGGCGAGTAGCGGGCCGACGAGTGCGCCCACCCAGGAGGCGACAGCGCGCTCGGCAGCTCCCGGACAATGTCGGCCCCGCGCGGGCCACGGCCGAAGTCAGGTCGAACCACGTCCAGCTTCGTAGCAGAACTCGCGTTCCACGACCACTGCCGAACGGCAGGACTTGCCGCGCCGCTCGGAACTTCGACCCCGCGGCTCTAAACGAGGTCGCAACCACTCAGTGCGGCACGGATCGCGGAAACTTGGGCCACCATGGCGCGAAACGACGCAGGGTCGAGCGCCTGCTGCCCATCGGACAACGCGCGTTGTGGGTCGTCGTGCACTTCCACGAGCAGTCCATCCGCACCTACGGCTACCGCGGCCCGCGCGAGCGGAACGACGCGGCCCCGGTCCTGCCCGCCGTGGCTCGGATCGACGATGACCGGGAGGTGGGTTCGGCGCCGGAGTTCGGGCACCGCTCCGAGATCGAGGACCACGTTGCCCGACCCAGCGGAGCTCCGAATGCCACGCTCACAGAGAACGATCTGATCGTTGCCGCCCGACAGAATGTACTCGGCGGCGAGCAGGAATTCGCGCAGCGTCGCCGCGAAACCTCGCTTCAGAAGGATCGGCTTGCGGATCCGGCCGAGTCGACGCAGCAGGGCGTAGTTCTGCATGTTGCGCGAGCCGACTTGGATCATGTCGGCGACCTCGGCCACTTTTTCGATGTCGCCGGTGTCCATGACCTCGGTAACCACCGGCATACCAACGGCCTGCTTGACCTCGTACAAGATGGCGAGTCCGGCATCCTGCAGCCCTTGAAAGGCGTAGGGGGAAGTGCGGGGCTTGTAGACTCCCGCCCGCAGCACGACGGCGCCCGACTCGGCCACCGCGCGCGCGACGCGCAACGCTTGATCCGCCGACTCGACGGCGCAAGGCCCGGCGATCAGCGTGAACGTGCCGCCACCGATGGCGACCTTGCCGACGTGCACGACCGTCGAGTTGCTTGGACGGTCCGCGGCCGTGGAGGCGGTGTGGCGCGCTGCATGCGGATACTCGGGGGCCAGCGAGATCATCCGCTCGACCCCGTCCCACGCCTCGGGGTTCAAGGTCTCGACGGGAAGGTGGTCGCCCCGAATCTCGAGATACTCGCGGTCCGGACCCGCCACCACGGTAACCGTGACCCCGAGTTCTTCGAGGCGGCTTCGGATTCGGTTCCGACGCGTCGCGGGGATTCCGCTCTCCAAGACGAGAACCAAGGCGGCTGGCAAATCTTCGCTCATACGACACTTCTCTGCGTCAACGAACCCGGCTGCTCCGAAGGAAACCCCTGGCGCAGCAATATCTCACTCCGAGGCTGGGTTTAGCACGAACCGAGCGTTCGCGAAACACGAATCACCGTGCCGACAGCTCCCTCGAGGGCACGAACGCAGGGGCCGAGAGTGCCCGCGCGGGTGGGTCGGTGCGTGCAAGCCAACGCGGTGCCGCCCATACGCCTGTCGGAGCGGCGATGGCGGCCTGGGCTCACCGACGATCGAAACGGCGTTCGAGTTCGTCCCACGAAAGGAAGAGCTCGGCGGCGCGACCGTGAGGACAGTTACGGGGCTGAAACGCCTTGGCTCGCCCCCGGATCAGGTCACGCTGCTGTTCGGGGTTCAAGCGCTGGCCTGCCTTGACCGCGCGCTTGCAGGCGAGGGTCTCGAGTCCACGGAGTCGCAGCTCGAGTTCATTGGCCCCCTGGGGAGTATTCGCCAGCCGCTGCAGTAGCTCCTGGAGGAGCCCGGCACTATCGCGCTGTTCGAACCCCATCGGGACCGAACGGATCAAGACCGTGCGCTGGCCAAACTCCTCCGCGACGAGTCCGAGGCTGGCGAGCACCGACTGCTGCTCACCGAATTGAATCCACGCTTCCGGAGCCAGATGAACCGCTTCCGGGATCAGCAGCGGCTGACGCAGCGTCCCGCGTTCGTGAGCTTGGCACAACTCCTCGAACAGAATCTTCTCGTGCAGTGCGTGCTGATCGATCACGGTCAACCCACCGGGCTCCTCGAGCACGAGGTACGCGTTGTGTACCTGGAAGACCGGCGCCTCCGCGGCGCTCGGGGGATCGATCGGCAGCTCACCGCTGCGCTCGCCGGCGGATCGCGGCGCCGTCGAGCGCTCGTGACCGAGGTCGGGCAGCGCGTTCTCGGGGGCGTTCCGCCAACGCGACGCGTCGCCGATGGGGGTCGGCGTGGCGCGACGTTCACTGCCGGGCTCGGCAACGCGTTCGTGAACGCCGGGTGGGGGCTCGGCCCAGCCTCGTACGGACGGAAACGGTGACGGTGTCAAAGCGGCGTCGCGGGGGAAGGCCCGGTGGGCCGACTCGGTCTGGCGCAGCGGGGCTCGCGGATCGATGAGATCGGGCACCGACGAAGCACGTTCGAGGCACGCCAGCACGGCACCTCGCACGAGCGAGAACACCGCACCCGAATCACGGAAGCGCACTTCGAGCTTCGCCGGGTGAACGTTGACGTCGAACTCGTCGACGGGCAACTGCAGAAACACCACAGCCACCGGGTTGCGGCCCGGTATCTGGAAACCGCGAAACCCCTCTCGCACCGCCTGCACGAGCGTTCGGTCCCGCAAGAAGCGACCGTTCAAGAACGTGTAGACGTCTTGCGCGTTCCGTCGCCACAAGTCGGCGCGCCCGATCCAACCGCGAAGTTGGGGATGCTGGGGATCGAGCTCCAACATGCGGCCCATGGTCTCTTCGCCGAGCACTTCCTGGATTCGCTCGCGCTGATCCTGGCCCTTTGCGAACCGAAACACCACGCGCCCACCATGAACCAAGGTGAATCCCACCTCCGGCACCGCGAGCGCGATGTGCTGCAGGACCGCGCTCACGCGCGTGAGCTCGGCGCGATCGTTGCGCAAGAACCGCTTCCGCGCGGGCACGTTGTAGAACAAGTTGCGCAAGGTCACCCGGGTACCGGCTGCGATCATCTCCGGCGGCCCTCGTTCGACGTGGCCGTCGCGCGCGAAGACCCGCTCGCCGGTTGCCTGCCCTGGCGGACGCGAAACGATGTCCAGTTCGCCGACGCTGGCCATGCTCGCCAAGGCTTCGCCGCGGAAACCCAGGGTACGCACGCGGTGCAGATCTTCCTCCGTGCCCAACTTGGAAGTCGCGTGGCTGGCGACCGCCAACGTGAGATCCTCGGGCACTATGCCAAAGCCATCGTCGATGACCCGAATCGACCGCTTGCCGCCCTCTTCGAGCTCCACGAGGATCTCGACCGCGCCGGCGTCGATGGAGTTCTCGACGAGTTCCTTGACGACCGACGCCGGCCGTTCGATGACTTCGCCGGCCGCGATCTGATTCACCAAGTGCGCGGAGAGCTGACGGATTCGTTGCACGGCCATCCTTGCCTCGTGAGCCCGATCTGCGAACCGCAGCGCCGCGAAGTCACCCGAGAGTGAGCCGCTCGAGCTGCCGCACCGCGACGGCGACGTGCCCACCTCGCACGACGCCGAACTCTAGCGCGGGGAGTCGTAGCGCAGCGCCCCTTCGAGTGTGTTCTCGAGCAGCATGGCCACGGTCATGGGGCCGACCCCGCCCGGAACCGGAGTGATCCACCCGGCGCGCTCGCGCGCCGCCGCATAGTCGACGTCGCCGCACAGATCGCCGTTCGCGCGTCGGTTGATGCCGACGTCGATGACGATCGCACCCTGCTGTATCCAGTCGCCGCGAACGAAGTCCGGGCGGCCGATCGCGGCCACGACGATGTCGGCGCGCCGCACCTCGCCCGGCAAGTCCACCGTGCGCGAATGGCAGATGGTGACCGTGCAGTTGGCCGCGAGCAGCAACTGCGCCACGGGCTTGCCGACGATGTTCGAGCGACCGATCACCACCGCTCGCTTGCCGTCGGTGGGCTGACCCGTCGACTCGATGAGCTTCATGATCCCGCGCGGAGTGCACGGCACGAAGCCCGGGCGCCCGACCGCTAACATCCCCGCGCTAATGGGATGGAAGCCGTCGACGTCCTTCTCCGGATGAATGCGCTCGAGCATCTCCGATTCCGGCAGGTGCTTCGGCAGCGGGAGCTGCAGCAGGATCCCGTGCACCCGAGGATCTGCATTGAGCTCGTCGATCTTCCGCTCGAGCTGCTCCCGAGTTGCCTCCGCCTTCAGGTCGTGGTGAAAGCTGGCGATGCCGGCCTTGCGACAGGCCATTTCCTTGTTCTTCACGTACACCGCGGAAGCAGGGTCGCTGCCCACCAGGATCACGCCAAGGCCGGGCGCATGGCCGCGTGCTCGCCGGTACGCCGCCGCTCGAACCTGCACCGACGCGCGACAGTCGGTGGCGATCGCTTTGCCGTCGATCTCGATGCTCACGTCCAAGTCCTTTCATTTCACTTCGTCGGTGGTGGGTGCGTCGAGTCGGTGTAACGGGCTCGATCGGCGCCGATGAGCGCCTCCTGGGCCCGCGACAGTGCGTTCGTGGCCTGGCTCGCAAGTCGCGGCCACGACGGCCAGGGTCAATCTCCGTCGGGAGCGTCGGGACGAACCCAACGGCCGCTGCGGCCGCCCTCCTTCTCGTCGAGTCGGATCTGCTCGATGACCATGCCTCGGTCGAGCGCCTTGCACATGTCGTAGATCGTCAGTAATGCCGCGGCAACAGCGGTGAGTGCTTCCATCTCGACCCCGGTGCGAGCCGTGACGCGCACCTCGACCTGTGCCTCGACCCAACGTTCGCCCATCGTCAGCTCGACGTGAACGCCATCGAGCGCCAGCGGGTGGCAAAGCGGAATCCAGCGCGCGGTCTCCTTCGCGGCTTGGATCGCCGCGATGCGGGCCACCGCGAGGACATCCCCCTTGGGCACGCTGCCGTCGCGGATGGCCGCTAGCGTCCGTGGCTCCATTCGAATGCGACCTGCAGCGACCGCCCGCCGCTCGGTGACGGCCTTCGCTCCGACGTCCACCATGCGCGCCCGACCCATGGCGTCGAGGTGGGAAAGCGTTGGCGAAGGGTCGGGATCGGCAGCACTCATCGCGACCTCGAACTCAAGCCTGCCGCACGACGACGTAACGAGCGAGCTGCTCGAGGTGCTCGCGCAGCGGACTGGCCGGCAAACGATCCAAGACCGCGATTGCGCGGTCGACGTACTCCGCGGCGCTGGCTCTCACCCCCGCGAGCACGTCGTACTCGCGCAGCATCTGCAACACCCGCTGGTGGGTTCCAACCTCGTTGGGATGGCGCAGCAACCACATGTACTCTTCCAGCTTGCCTGTGTGCAGCGTCTCGCGCAGCCGGATCAGCGGCAAAGTCAGCTTACCCTTCTTGAGGTCGGTGCCCAACGACTTCCCGACGATCTGAGCATCGCCGACCAAGTCGAGAGCGTCGTCGGCAATCTGAAACGCCATCCCGAGCCAATCCCCGAAGTCACCGCACGCTTGCTGATCGGCGCTCGACGCGCCCGACAGCATCGCGCCGAGCGAGCAAGCCAGGCCGTACAGGACGGCAGTCTTCTGCCGGATGATCTCGTAGTAGCGTTCCTCGGTCAGGGCCAGATCGAACGAGGTTCCCACCTGCAGCAGTTCGCCGCGACAGACCGTGTGCGTCACGCTCGCGAGCGACTGCATGACCCCCGGAACCTCGGCGGCAATGGTAAATCCCCGCGAGTAGAGAAAGTCTCCGAGCAGCACGGCGGTGCGCTCTCCCCAGCGGCGATTGACGGTCTCGACCCGCCGTCGGATCCGCGCATCATCCAACAGATCGTCGTGCACGAGGGTGGCTGTATGAATGAGTTCGACCGCCGCGGCGGTCCGCACGTGATCGGGTCCGACGTCGCCGAGCCAACGCGCGGCGAGGAACAAACAGGCCGGGCGGATCTGCTTGCCGCGAAACTGCGAAACATGCCCCAGCAGCTCGAGCAAGAACGGGTCAGCGCTGTCGAACTCGGCCCGCAGGAACTCGTTCAACGCGTTCATGTCTTCACGAATCGGCGCGTAGAGCCCGGTGAACACCGAGGCCGCGGGGGCGGTTCCGAGCCCGCCGTCGAAGCGACCGGTGTTGTCCGTCATCGACACCCCTGACTCGTTCAACGGAAAAGCTGGTCGATCGAGTGCAGTTCGATCCCGAAGGTCGACGCGACACCGTCGTGGTACACCTTGTGATCGTGGACGTTCACGCCCTTTGCGGCTCCCGGGTCGCTGCGCACGAACCCCTCGAGACCGTTGCGCGCGAGCTGACGCAGATAGGGCAGGGTGGCGTTCGTGAGCGCAAAGGTCGAGGTGCGGGCCACGGCCCCGGGCATGTTCGCGACGCAGTAGTGGATCACGCCGTCGACTTCGTACGTGGGGTTGGCGTGGGTGGTTGGCCGGCAGGTCTCGACGCAACCCCCTTGGTCCACGGACACGTCGACGATGACCGAGCCCGGCTGCATGTCCCGCAGGTACTCACGCGGGACCAGTCGTGGGGCGCGAGCCCCGTGGACCAACACGGCGCCCACCACCAAATCGGCGTGGGCAACCGCTTTGCGGATCGAGAAAGGGTTCGAGAACACACCGGTGATGTTCGCGGGCATCACTTCATCCAGGTAACGCAGTCGATCCAAGTCGATATCGAAGATCTGGACCGTGGCGCCGAGGCCCGCCGCGATGCGGGCGGCGTTGGTGCCGACGACCCCGCCGCCGAGCACGACCACGCGACCGGGTTCCACTCCCGGTACGCCGCACATGAGGACGCCGCGCCCACCCCGTTGCTTCTCGAGGTGCTGAGCGCCCGCGAGCACCGACATCCGCCCGGCGACCTCGCTCATGGGCGTCAACAGGGGCAGTTTCCCGTTGCGATCTTCAATGGTCTCGTAAGCAATCGAACTTGCGCCCGAAGCAATCATGGCACGGGTCAGCGATTCGCTCGCGGCAAAGTGGAAGTAGGTGAACAGGATCTGACCCGGCCGGATCCGCTCGTACTCGGCCGGCAGGGGCTCCTTGACCTTCACGATCACATGGGCGGCGGCGAACACGTCGGCGGCCGTCGGCACGATCCGGGCGCCTGCAGCTTCGAACTCGGCGTCGTCGATGCCAGAACCAAGCCCCGCCCCGGCTTCCACGAACACTTGGTGTCCGTCTCGCACCAGGGTGTACGCACCCGAGGGAACCAGCGCGACGCGGTTCTCCTGCTCCTTGATCTCTCGAGGCACACCGATGATAGTTGGCGACATGCGCGACGCTTCTTTCCGAGAACACGCAGCCCGGCATGAGAAAGGTGGGGAGTTTAGCCCCGCCCCTGAGGATATGCAAGGAAGGGCGCTGCCCGCGAACGACGCTTCGCGACCAGAGGACTTGGTCCTTTTCGGCGGCGTTTTCGACCCCGTCCACGTGGGCCACATTCGGTTGGCCGACCACGCGCGTGTCGCCCTGCCGGGGCACCACGTGGTGTTCTTGCCCGCGGGCCTGCCACCCCACAAGCAAGGAGCGGCGCTCACCCCCAGCCACCACCGCGCTCGCATGTTGGAGCTCGCCATCGTCGACCACCCCGGGATGTCGGTGGACGACCGGGAACTCCGGCGCTCGGGCCCGTCCTTCACCGTCGTCACGTTGGAGGAACTCCACGAGGAGCGCCCGGGTCGCCACATCTACTTCCTGCTCGGCGCGGACAACGTGTCCACCGTGGGCCACTGGCATAGAGCCGCCCGGATCTTCGAGCTCTGCGACCCGGTGATCGTCCCCCGCCCCGGGTTTCCTGCGCGGTTCGACGCTGCCGACGTACCGTTCCTCGGGAGCGCCCGCGTCCACGCACTGAATGCGCTGGCGCTCGCGTCCGAGGAACTCGCGGTGTCGTCGAGCGAAGTGCGCCGCCGCGCGGCCCGCGGGGAGAGCCTGGCCGGCTGGGTCCCCGCCGCGGTCGAGGCGTACATCGAGGAGCACCGGCTCTATCGGGAGGGGTAGCCCCGACGTTCGGTGTGGCGCCTTGAATTTGCTGGTGCGCAGGGCAGAATCGCCGCGACACACGAAACTCCCGTTGAAAGGCCAGCTCCGATGACCGTGACCACTGTTGCCCGTCTCTCGCAGTTCGTCGGCCAGCGCGTCACGATTCGGGGATGGCTGTACAACCGGAGGTCGAAGGGCAAGATCATCTTCTTGCTGGTCCGCGACGGCTCGGGCATCGTGCAGAGTGTTGGCATGAAGGCGACGATGGGTGACGAACTCTTCGCCCAACTGGACACTCTGCCCTACGAGAGCGCGCTCATCGTGGAGGGGCAAGTGCGATCGGATGACCGCGCTCCCGGCGGGCACGAACTGGAGATCGACCGGGTCGAGATCGTGTCGATCGCCGAGCCGGACTACCCGATCAGCAAGCAGGCGCATGGCCCCGACCACTTGCTGTCCCACCGACACCTGTGGCTCCGGTCGCGCAAGCAGGTCGCCATCATGCGGATCCGCGACGAAGTGATCCGCGCCATTCGCGACTTCTTCCACGAACGCGACTTCGTCTGCATCGACTCGCCGATCTTCACGCCGAACGCCTGCGAGGGCACCACTAACCTGTTCGAGGTCAAGTACTTCGAGGACGACTCGGTGTACCTCACGCAGAGCGGACAACTGTACGGCGAGGCCTCGGCCATGGCGCTCGGGCGCATCTACTGCTTCGGACCCACTTTCCGCGCCGAGAAGTCGAAGACTCGCCGTCACCTCACCGAGTTCTGGATGGTCGAGCCCGAAATGGCCTACTGCACCTTCGACGAAGTCATGGATCTGGCCGAGGATCTGCTGCGAGCGGTGGTCCTCAAGGTCCTCGCGAACCGACGCTACGAGTTGACCGAACTCGAGCGCGACACGAAGCTGCTCGAGCGGGTTCACGAGCGCTTTCCCCGACTGCGCTACGACGAAGCCGTGGCCCTCATGCACGAGCACGGCCACGCGTTCGAGTTCGGGAACGACTTGGGGGCCCCGGACGAGGCCTTCATCTCCGGTCAGTTCCAGTTGCCAGTCCTCGTCCACCGCTACCCGCGAGAGGTCAAGGCCTTCTACATGAAGGAAGATCCGGAGGACTCGCGGTTCGCCATGGGCGTAGACGTACTGGCCCCCGAAGGCTTCGGGGAGATCATCGGCGGCGGCCAGCGGGAGGAGTCGTTGGCAGTGCTCGAGCGCAAGATCCGCGAACACGGCCTGCCCGAATCCGCGTTCCAGTGGTATCTGGACCTCCGCCGATGGGGGTCGGTCCCGCATGGCGGTTTCGGCCTTGGACTGGAGCGGACGGTCGCGTGGATCTGCGGCTTGGAGCACGTGCGCGAGGCGATTCCGTTCCCGCGCATGATGTACCGCATGTATCCGTAACCCCGCGAGCCGGGAACCGCCCCAGGCGAGCGAGTCCTCCGCGCGGTTGGAGCGGAGCGCCGCCGCAAAATTGCCGTTGCGCACATCGTTGCGGACGCGTGACGAGAAGACCGGGCCGAACGGGCTCCTTCCGGATGCAAAATCCGGGCTCACGAACGCGGATCCGGGAAATCCCCGCTACTTGAAGGATTCACCCCTCGGGCTATAATCGACCCCGTGTAGCTTTCCCGTCACTCCGGCTCCAACACAGGTCTCACGAAAGCGGCAGGATCCTCGGCGGCGAGCGGGACACCCCCCTCGAGCCGTCGAAAGAAAACCGCCGCGCAGGCACGCGAACGAGGTTGCAGGCGTAAGGCCGGCAACCGTGAGTTCGGGCACCCCTGGAGTCGCGGAAACTGCTGCGCTGGGTCTGGGCCGCCGACTGCAGTACGGTTGGTTGCCAACACGTGAAGCGAGCCCTGTCGATTTCGAACCGCCTCCGGTTCCCGCGCACGGCGTGGCTGGGTCGAGGGTCCGCGAAATGAAAGTCCGAGCCGGAAAAAACGTGAGCGAGTGGGTCGAAGCGTACGACCCACGTCGTTCGAAACGAGCAAGGAGCAGTTCATGAAGCCTGCGTCAGTCTTCCCTGCGGCAACTCTGGGGGTCCTCGCACTGGTCATTGGAGGCTTGGCTGCCCCAACCCAGAACGCGTGGGCTGCCAACGGCGACATCTTGGCGTCGATCGCCCACTGCCAAACGAGCGGGGCGGTCGTGGGCGCGGTCGATCTCGCCTACGACAACTCCACCAACAACCTGTTCGCCTTGGACGAAGGCACGGGCCAGATCTGCCGCTACTTGATCTCGGCGTTTCCGCCGATCTTCACGGGTCTGACGTCGATTCCGAACCCGTTCGGCGGCGCCGGGTTTCCGATCCCGACGAACTCGAGCGTCGGTCTAGCCTATAACCCCACCGGGAATGGCGGGGCCGGCAGCATCTTCGTGCTGAACGCAAACAACATGCTGGGCATTCGAATCCGAGAAGCCAACAAGACGACGGGGGTCCAGATCGGCGGGGACATCACGGTCCAGGTGCCGATGGCGAACAGCTCACCGGCTGGCTTGACCTACGACCCTACGGCCGGCGGCTCCCTGTGGTACCGTGACACCGCGAACAATCTGCTCGTCAACATTTCGCTGACCGGAACGATCATCGGCACGGTGGCGATTCCGGGTGTCGATCCCAACGACGTCGTGCGCGGCCGGGGCCTCCATTACCACGAGGTCGCTGGGCAACGGTTCATCGAGTTCACGTTCGGCGACGTCGTCGACTTCCAAGTCCAGCGGACGCTGCGAGTCAACCTCACGACGGGTCAGCTCGCACCGCAGCAAGTCAAGCTGGACGCGCTCTACGGTCTGGGCGACGCGAACCCGCAGTCGAACCCGATCACGGGCCTCGTGCTGCCGGCCGCCGGGTCCGTGTATTACGTCTGCACGGAGCAAACGATCTACCGGATCGATGCCGTTCAGCCGGCAGTTTTCCCGCCGACGCAACTGATCTGTCGCTCCCGTCTGGACGGCGCGATCGAGCTGAGCTGGGTGAACAATGGGCCGGGCAGCCCGGTCGGGATGAACACCAACTACGCAGGCGGCATTCAGATCACTCGGGGCACCGGCAACATGGGCGATCCGCTCATCGTCAGCCTACCGGGCTCTGCCACCAGCTACATCGACACGGCGATCACCAACCCGGCGAATCCCGAGCTACTGGATACCGTGTTGTCCTACACCGTGACCGGCCTGTACACGGGCGGAACCGCGAGCGCCGTGTGCTCGGTCCGCACCGGTCGCGGCGCGCTACTCAGCACCCACCCGTTCGATGGTGTGGTCCCCTACGACTTGACCTACAACCCGAACACCGACGAGATCTTCGTCACCGACAACACCACCTACGGCACCGGCAGTCCCGGCCGGATCTACGTGTACGACACCAACCTGGTACTGCTGCGCACGATCGGGCTGACGATCGGTGGACTGCAGGGAATCTGCTACGACACCGACCAGAACCGCCTGATCGTCTCGGGGGGCTCCGCGGCCGCCCAGCAGACCCTGCGGGTCATTGATCCCGTTTCCGGTGCCGAGCTGAATAGCTACCCGGTCACCGTGCCCACGGAGCCAGCGCCACAGATCGGTTCCATCACGTACGACACCGTGGCTCGCGACTACCTGTTCTTGAATCTCACGACCAGCGATCTGGTTCGCGTCGAGGCGGAAGACAACGGCATGCCGCTGGTACCGCCGACGCCAGGAGCGTTCGGCGGAAAGTGCTCGGCTCCGTTCACGGATTACTCGCGGGCGGTGACGTTCCTCGAGAGCGGGGCGGCGGGCAGCGTCCTGGCGACCATCCAGGGGGCCAATCAGATCAGCCAGTACAACGTGACGAATTGCTTGGAGGTCTCCGGCGGAGTCGGCGTGCCGCTGCTCGCGATCGGCGGTTCCTTGGCTCAAGGCAACGCCGTGAACGGCGCGCTGGACTTCGGCAACACGCTGTACGTCGCCGGCGGGACGGCGAGCACGATCTTCCGGCTGCTCCTGGCACCGGCAGTGGACTTCAAGCGCGGTGACGCCAACGACGACGACTCGATCGACGTCGCCGACGTCCTGTTCGTGGCCAACTTCCTGTTCTCGGCCGGCATGGTGCCGGGGTGCTTGGACGCGGCCGATGCCAACGACGACGGCAGGGTCGACATCTCGGACCCGACGTATCTGCTGTTTCACTTGTTCGTTCCTGGCTCACCGACACCGCCGGAGCCGTTCCCGCAAGACGGTACGGATCTGACCTTCCTGGACGGCCTCGGCTGTTAGGACGTGTTGGACACCCCGTGTGGGAGGTGTTAAGGAGTCACCCAAGAATAACTTCGACATCTTGCCGTCGATTTGGGTCAGATTCGGCCGATCCGGAAAGCTCGAAACCGGAGGCGTAGCCTTAGTTCCGGTGAGGATTTCGAGGTTTCCGGATCGGTCGAAGATGGCCCGAAGCGACGAGCAAGAGGGTGAAGTTATTCTTGGGCGACTCCTAAGGTCGATAGAAGTAGATTTTCGGCTTTGAAAAGACGGACACTGTCCATAGGATAGGCAGCGTTCAACATCGCCGATCCAAGACGAACCGAGAGCTTCGAGGGAGGCTGAGCCCTCTTGCGGGGGAGCTTGGATCTCGTCAGGAAAGCTCGGTTCTTTTGCCCAATGCGAGGAGAGTCTGGACTTCGCCCGGGGCTGGGCGTTCGTCCGTGGAGGATTTTTGTGTGGGGCCGCAGGCCCACGAAAGGACGTTAGGAGAAATAATGAAGCGTCGTTTCATGCTACCTGTTCTCGGACTGGCGCTTGCTTGCTCGCCAGTCTTGTTCGGCCAGCAGTCTCTGACGATTGGCTCCGCCAACCTCCAGGGTCTGCAGAGCGCGAACGTGGACGTTTTCTTGACCAGCACCGCCCCGACCGAGGGGTATGTGCTGGCGATTCAGTACGACACCACCCAGATCTCGGTGACCTCGTTCACCAACCTGGTCATGATGGCCGAGTTGGTGGCCCCGGAGATCTTCGACGCCCAGGGCGGCGCCACTCTCGGTGTCGTGCTCGACGCGTCGGCCCCGTTCGCGGGTCAGACGATTCCCCCGAGCGTGAACCTGCCGATCGCGCGCGCGACGGTCATGCCGGACGTCATGGTGGCCGTGGACACTCCGGTGGCCATCTCGTTCACCGACGGCACGCTCAACAACCCGCCGCTGAACAACATCATTGTTCAGGGTGGTCTGTCGTTGGGCGCTGGCGACATCTCCCTGAACAACGGTAGCGTGACCCTGCTGGTCCCGCCGCCGGCGACGCTGAGCATCGGCGACATCGTGATCAACTCGAACGTGAGCAACGTCGGGTGCGCTCCGATCACGCTGGACAACGGCAGCGGCCCGGTCCAGGGCTTTGTGTTGGCGATCCAGGACACCGCGGGCCTGACCCTGACCGCGATCAACATCGCGGGCGCGACGGTCATTGCCGGCGCCGAGTTCGTGGTGCCGAACATCAACAACGCAGCCAACGGCGGCACGCTCGGCGTGGTGCTGGACTTCTCGGCTCCGTTCAATGGTCAGACGATCCCCACGGGGTCGGCTGTGATCGCCGAGTTCTGCTACCGCTGCGATAGCCCGCCCGTCGACCCGGCTCCGGCCTCGGTCGAGGCGCTGACGTTCGTGGACGGCGTGCTGGGTAGCCCGGCGCTCGACAACGTGATCGTGGTCGCGGGTCTGTCGATCAGCCCGATCCTCGACAACGGCTCGGTGACCTGTCTGCCGGTCGTGCCGGAGAACACTATGTTCCTGTGCGGCGAGATGGATGCCAACGGCGACATCGTCGACCCGACCGGCAACGTCGGCGAGACGGTTCCGTTCTGCTTCTTCTACAAGGACCCGGACGACAACCTGTCGGGTTTCCAGCTGGCCGTGACGTTCGACTGCTGCCTCGAGTTCATCGAGGGCACCTTCACGGTCGAGGGCACGATCCTCGACGCGGTGGGCGCGGAGTTCGTGAACCACAACGTGGATAACGATCCGAACGACGGTGACGGCTGCGAGTTCGTCGCCGGTATCCTGCTCGACGCGCTGCCCCCGTTCGATCGTCAGACGGTCCCGCCGACCGCGGAGCCCCTGAAGATCGGCACGATCGACGTCCTGATCACCAGCGCGTGCGAGTGTGACAACTGCTACCTCGTCGAGTTCACGGACGGCGTCGACGGTCGCGGCACGGTCGCGATCGAGAACGTGGTCATCGTCAACACGACGGAGTCGGTGCAGGGCTTCCTGACCATGCCGTGCAACATCTGCGTGACCGCGGAGAAAGAATTCAACCGTGGTGACTGCAACAACGACGGCAAAGTGAACATTGCGGACTCGGCGACCATCCTGGCCGCTCAGTTCCAAGGCTTCGTGGTCGACTGCGACGACGCTTGCGACTCGAACGACGACGGCAAGATCAACTTGGCCGACTCGGTGTACATCTTGACCTACCAGTTCAAGTTTGGCCCGCCGCCGCCGGCGCCGTTCGATCCCGCGATCGATGGCATGACCGGTACCGACCCGACGATCGACGATCCGTCCGGTCTGCACGGCGAGCTTGGCTGCGAGAACGGATTCGACCCCTGCCCGTAAGAAGGCCTGGGTTTCCGAGCGTTTGCTTCAAGGAAAGGATGCACAATGCTTAAGAGATTCTTCGCGGGGGCGGCCTTCGCCGGTCTCGCGCTGTGCTCGAGTGCGACGTTTGCGGGTTCGCCCTACACCATTGCGGTCGGCAGCGCCTCCGGCTCGACCGGCGGCATGGTGACCGTCGAAAGCCGCATTCAGAGCACCGGCGTGGGAGCGATCGCGCTCCAGGGCTGGTCGTACGGCGTTTGCCACACCAGCGCGGCGATCGATGTCGTGATGGGCACGGTTGCGACCGGGTCCGACGTGGCCACGATCAACGGCGGCGCCATGCCCGGCTTCGAGTCGCGCGCGGCGTTCCCGGGCGCGGGTTGGACGCAGGGCGTGGTCATCGACCTGTTCGGCGTGAACGTGCTGCCGGCCGGCAGCGACATTCAGGCGGCGACCGCGCAGTACTCGCTGGCGGGTCCGTCGGGCAACTACTCGCTGACGGTCTGCGACACGCTGGGCGCACCGCCGGTTGCGGCGGTCGTGGTCGAGAGTGGCGCGTCGTTGACGCCCAACTTCGCCGCGGGTTCGATCAGCATTCTGAGCCCGAACTTCCTGACCGCCGGGAGCGCCACGGCGATTCTCACGGCCGGCACGGTCGACTCGGACATTTTGCTGACCAACGTCGATCCGGTCGCGGCGGCTCAAGTCGCCCTGACCTATGACGACGCACTGATCACTCCGGCGTCGGCTGCGCCCGTTGGCCCGGCCGCGACGGCTGGCTTCTTCGAGCTGCAGCCGGGCTCGCCTTCGGGCGAGCTGGCGATCGGCCTCGTGATGGACTTCGGCGACCCGCTGCCGGGTATCGCGCCAATTCCGGCGGGAACCGACGTGGCGATCGCGACCATCACGTGGACCATCAACCCGCTCGCGCCGACCCCGAGTTCCTCGCCGCTCGTTCTCACGGATGGCATTGGCAGCCCGGCGGTCAGCAACTTGTTGGTGTTCGCCGACGCGGGCACCGAGTCGCCGAACCTGGTGGATGGGGCGATCAACATCGTCAACTTCAACCCGTTCCTGCGCGGCGACTGCAACGCCGACGTGCAGGTCGACATCGCCGACGGCGTCTACCTCTTGAACTTCCTGTTCCAGAGCGGGCCGGATCCGGTGTGTGACGACGCGTGCGATTTCAACGACGACGGTTCGCTCGACGCGACCGACGCGATCCAGACGTTCAACTACGTCCTGGGTCTCCCGGTCGGCAGTGAGCCGCCGCCGCCCGCAGCGCCGGGCCCGTTCGTGCCAGGTATCGACGGCACCACGGGTGACGGCCTCGGCTGCAACGGAGACGCGGACGACTAAGGGTCGCTCGTAGTCTTCGTCTTTCCTTCAGAGCCCGCTCCTCGACTCGAGGGGCGGGCTCTTTTTCTTTACGGATCGTTCGCACACCCGAAGGATCCGTATCGCTACCTGAGCGGCCGAGTTGGAGTCGGGCTCGGCGCTATCCGACGTTGGCGCATCCAAAAAACGTGCCCGCAGCAAACCCTAGGATCGACGGGGTGAGCGTGGTAGATTCGACGCTACGCCGGGGGCTCTCGGTTTCGATCCACTCGACTCCGAAGCTCATGCGGGCCACTCGCCAATCGGCGGGCCTCCTCCTCGGCGACGGGTCTCGACTCGAGTGTGGGTTGTCTCGGGTCCCTTGCACCTCTTCGACACTCTTTGGAGGAGCCGATCGATGTCTTCATTTGTCTCCAAGTGCGCGCATCGGATGCGGATCGCACTTTCGCTGGCCGTTCTCGCGAGCTCGCCAGCGTTGGCCGTGAACGAACTTTCGTTGGTTGCGGGTCAGGGGTTTCCCGGGCAAGTCGGTGTACCCGTCGTTGTCATGGCAAAGAACGATGCGCCGATCCACTCGTTCTCCATCGCGGTGCGCTATCCGCAGCAGGACTTGGATTTCCCGGCCGTTGGTGGAGTCAGCTTCGACGGCACGGCCTCGCTCGTCGCAGCTCCGAGTGGTCCCGCCTTCGTGGCGGTCCAGCACAACCCAGCAACCGGTGACGTCGTCGTTGGCGTCATTCTGGAGCTGATGCCATCGGCCCCGCCGGCCGCGATCCCGGCTTCGCCCACCACCGCCCAAGCGATCATGAATCTGTTGTTCGACGTGCCGTCGAACGCTGCGCCCGGCACCTATCCTTTCGACTTCGTGAACGGAATCGGCAACCCGCCGATCGTCAACACGTTCTCGAACGCCGGCGAGTCGTCGTTTCCGACCCTGGTGAACAGCACCTTCACCGTGTTGAATCAGAACGAGTTCCGGATTCCGGACGTCGTGGCGCGCTCGGGTCTCTCCATCGTCGTGCCGGTGTTCTCGAGCCACGTCGACGACTACCAAGGCTTCCAAGTGGTTGTCAGCTGGAACCGCAATCTTCTCAACCTGGGCTGCGTGCCCGGCAACCCTGTGCCGTGCAACGTCACCGGTCGTGGCACGACTGCAGACGCCGTGCTACGGCCGCAAAACCCGAGTCTGACACCAGGCTTGGAGCCGTGGGAGGGCGGGGTCGACGGGGGCTTCGTCGAGCTCAAGTACGAACCAGGCGCCGGCGGCACTCTGGGCGACGGCGTTCGCGACCTACTGACCGTGGCAGTCGTGTTCGACTTCGTGCCGCCGTTCCAGACCAACTTGGTGATTCTGCCGCCTCCCGGCACCCTACCGCCGGGCAACAACCTGAACCAGTCGATCCTGTTCCTGCGATTCAGCACCATGGCCACGACACCGACGGGCACCACGACCATGGTTCGCCTCGAGGACGGACTGGGTTCGCCCCCGCAGTCGAACTTCGCGATCGTCACGGGCGGGTTCAGCGTTCCGGTGCTCAAAGTGAACGGAACCGTTACGTTCGATACCAACGTGCTCGTGTTCCAGCGGGCTGACGCCAACCAAGACGGCATGATCAACCTCGGTGACGTGATCAGTACGCTCGGTTTCCTGTTCTCCATGGGAGCTGCACCCCTGTGCCGCGATGCGTCGGACGCCAACGACGATGGCTTCATCGATCTCTCGGACGCGATCTATCTGATCACCTACCTGTTTGCCAACGGCCCGCACCCGCCGCAGCCGTTCACCGTGTGCGGAGTCGATCTGACTGCCGGGGACGCCCTCGACTGCGCGAGCTACCCATTCGCGGAGTGTCCGTGATCGTGGCGTAACACGGCGAGTGTCGGCCCGGCGTGGCACGCGCACCGGGCCGCTTCGCAGGTGCCACGAAGACGTGTGAACCCTGGGTCGTGAGCTGGGCGCGAGGACCTCGCGGCGCTCACGGCCCAGGGTTCTTTCGTTGCTTCCCCGACGAGCCGGAGCGCGACCTGGCCTTGGCTCGAGGGGGCGGGAAGGGGGCAGTCGGGGCGATCTCCGGGGCCGGAGGAATCGCGGGCACGACGTGGGTCGACACGGTGCTCCACGCCCCCTTTGGGGGCATCCGGGCCATCCTCGGGTTCAATGGCGCGTGTGGCAGCCAGAGCCGGTTCCCGCGGACCTGTGGCTCAGGCCCCTCTGCAAGGCCAAGAGAAGGTCGTGAGCAGACGGTGGGCCGGCATTGTTTCCTTGGACCAGACGACCCGGAATGGTAGAATCCGGGTCCTGTTTGGGTTCGAGTCTGCCACCAGTAGAGTCTAGTGCGTGTCTCGTAGTGGGGATGCTCTTTCCCGGCTTCGATCCGTCCCGAAGGACTTGCTGAGGTTCAAGGGACACCCAGTCGTTGGCTCTCATCAAGAGGAGGAACTCGATGCGTTCTACCGACCCCTTCGGGCGCATGCTGCGGGTGTTCACCGTCCTCATGCTCGGCGTGGTGGCGACCTCTCCTTCGTTCGCTGTGAACGCGCTGTCCTTCGGACCTGGGCAGGGAGTGCCCGGCCAGTCGGGCGTCCCAGTGGCGGTGATGGCGACGAACGATGTGGCGATCCACTCGTTCTCCCTCGCCGTGCAGTATCCCAGCCCGGCGGACGTGAGCTTTACCGGTACGGTAGACTTCACCGGCACGGCCACTCAGGCGGCGCTCCTCGGAGCCGATCCGGACTTCGTCGCGGTGAATCACGATCCCCTGAGTTCGCAGTTCACCGTGGGCGTCATTCTCGAACTGATGCCTTTGAACCCGCCGACGGCGATCCAACCTTCGCCGACCACTGCCCAGAGCCTCGTCCGCTTGGTGTTCGATGTCCCGTCGAATGCCGCACCCGGCGCGTATGCTCTGCAGTTCGTCAACGGCATCGGAAACCCCTCGATCTCCAATACCTTCTCGAACTCGGGGGAGTCTTCCTTCCCGACCTTGACCGGTGGCACCTTCACCGTGCTCAACGAGAACATCTTCGAGGTTCGCGACGTGGTCACGGCTCCTGGTAGGGACCTGATCGTCCCCATCTACGCCAGCCACCAAGACAGCTATCGCGGCTTTCAGTTGGTGGTGAGCTGGAACAGCACGCTGCTGAACCTCGGCTGTATGTCCGTCTTCGATCCGGTCTGCGGCTGCTCCGACAACTGCGACATCACGGGCCGTGGAACCAACGCCGACCCGATCCTGCGAAGCCAGAACGCTCACCTCCCGCCGGGCGGGGAGCCGTGGGAAGGCGGTGTTTCCGGTGGTTTCGCAGCGGTCAGCTGGGAGCCGGGCGCCGGCGGTGGGCCGGGACTGCGCGATCTCGTCACGATTGGGGTCGTATTCGACTTCACCACGCCGTTCGAGCCGCTCCCCGTGCTGCTGCCGGCGACGGCTGCGGGCGCCTATCGATCGATCCTGTTCCTGAACTTCCATGGGTCGGCGACCGCGCCCGAAGGAACGATGACCGAGGTCCGACTCGAAGACGGACTCGGCAGTCCACCGAAGACCAACTTCGCGATTCTCGAGAGTGGGGTCAGCGTCCCCGTGATTCGCATCGACGGCCTAGTGACCTTTGACTCGAGCGTGCTGGTCTTCCAGCGCGGAGACTGCAACGTCGACGGCCAGGTGAACCTCGGAGACGTCATCTTCGTGCTCCAGTTCCTGTTCGCCAGTGGCGCCACGCCGAACTGTCGGGACGCCTGCGACTACAACGACGACGGCCTGATCGACCTGTCCGATGCAATCTACCTGATCGGCTACTTGTTCGTGAACCAGGCCTTCCCGCCACAGCCCTTTGGGGTCTGCGGGGTCGACCTGACCGATACCGACACATTGGGTTGCATGACCTACCCGCAGGGGAGTTGCCCGTAGGCCGTGCAGAGTTTCTGATAACCATTATGGACACAGGAGAAGATCGGATGCGACGAAGTCGCCACCTCACCTTGGCCGCGCTCTTCCTCTTTCTCGGGGCCGGCTCGGCTGCGTACGCCCAGAACTCGATGGTTCTCTCCGACCAGACGGTCGGCGCTGGCTCGACGTTCTCTTGTCGAGTGCTCCTTACGAACGTGCAGGCGATCGCCGGCTACACGTGCGTCACGACGTTCGACCCAGCCATCTTCACGGCGGCGGCAGCCGACGTGTCCGGCCTCGACATCGTGACGGTCATGGGTCCGGTTGCGGCACCCGGCCAGAACGGCGGAATCGAGTTCCTGACCACGAAGCTGATGCCGGACTACAGCTCGCTCGCCGTGATCTTCGACCTGAACTTCCCGTTCAACGGTCAGTCGCTGCCCGCGGGCGGCCCGCGTTCGGTCGCTCGGTTTTCGTACTCGATCGTCGACGACCCCTTGATCGTCGGCCAGCAGTTCACGATTCAGCTCCAGAACAACATCGGCACTCCGCCGCTCAGCAACGTGATCAGTTTGGTCGGCGGCATCAGTGCGTTCCCGACGCTGACCAACTCGACGATCACCGTCGTGGACCTGCCGAGCTTCTCGCGCGGTGACCCCAACAGCGATGGGGTGTCGAACATCGGCGACGCCATCTACACCATCCAGTTCCTCTTCCAGAACGGCGCCGCCCCGAACTGCTTGCTGTCGATGGACATCAACGGCGATGGTCTCCGCGACATCTCCGACGTGATCTACCTCGTCACCTGGCAGTTCTCGAACGGACCGCCCCCACCGCAACCGTATCCGGGCTGCGGAATCGATCCGGGCGGCGGTTCGGAGTGCAACTTCTATCCCGGCTGCTGACCGGGGCTGCCCCAGATCACCCCGGGAAGCGGGAACTCGCGAAACCAAAATGCCCCGAAGCAGCCGCTCGCGACGGCTGCTTCGGGGCTTCCCTTTCTGAGCCACTCAGCGCTGTGCACCCGTCGCGGCGATCCTCAGTCTCCGGCCGCTCCGGTGTGCGGGGACTGATCGAGCACGAGCACGATCTCGGCGTTGCCACGGCGGACGATCAGGTCGACGACCTCACGCCCTGGATCTCGTTGGTAGCCCTCGAGCACGATCGCTCGGGGCGGGCTGGCTCCGGGCCACTCCACGAGGACGACACCTTCGGACTCCGCCAACACTGAAACCTCCGTTGGACCGTCCACCTCCAAGCACCACGCCGCAACCACCGCGGTCGCCATCTCCGAGCGATGCGCGCACCACCACCGACCCTGTCCCGCCGGCCCGAGAACCTCGGCCGGCAGGAACGCCCGCGCCTCGCCGGGTCGACCCCGCACCTGGATGTCGAGCTGGGCCGCGAGTCGCTGTGCGTCCACCGGACCGGCTGCCGTCACCGAACGCTCCCAGAGCCAACCGTCCTGGCGTCGGCTGAACTGATGGACGACTTCGCTCTCGCGAGCGTCGGTACCGGTGTAGGGGCCGATCTCGATCGAGTCGCTGGACACGTGCAAAGCGGGAAGGCGGTCGAGCCGAACCGGCGGATGAGACGCGCGCCGGTCCTCACGCCAGGATCGCGCCGCGGCGTCGAGGACGAGCGCGTCGCCCTGCAAGGTCGCCCAGCGCTGCTCGCGCGCCACCAGACTCGCCCAAGCGACGCTGAGCAGTCCAAGCAAGATCAACGTCCCGGCGCTCGCGACCAGGAGTTCGACCAGCGTCAGCCCGAACTCGGGTCTCGCGCGAGATCCTACCGAGGAAGCGCCAGGACACGGGTTGCCGTGCCGTCGCGGCAGCGGAAACGGACGACGATGCGAGTGATGTCGGCCCCTGGGACGAACTCGACTTGCCACTCGTAGCCTCCATCCCACGAAACGGTCCGCCAGACGCCGGACTCGGTTTCGGCAATGATGACCTCGGGTTCCCCCAAGCGAAGCAGCGCACGCTCCCCCGTCTCGGACAGGGACAGGGATACGCCGCTCACCCAATCGCTCAGTACCCGTTCGAGCGACACTCGTCGCGCCTGCGAGAACTGACGCAGTCGGTGCCGTGTGAGTTCGACGAGCAGCGGCAGAACCACGGCGGCCACCAACACCGATGCCAAGCAAAGGTCGATCAGCGCGAAGCCGCAGCGCCGCTCCCGCGGCCGCATGCCACGCGCGGGATCGCGTCCGGCACTAAGGAGTCGCCCAAGAATAACTTCACCCTTTTGCTCGGCGCTCCGGCCCGCAGAGCGCTCAGCCTGGATCATCGAACAGCGGTAGTGGCTCGGGAGTCCACGGCTCGGGAGCTGCGAGCCAGCTCACCTCCACGGCCTCGACGAGCGGCGTTCGCCGTCCCGACGCATCGGCGTGAAGCCAAGCCGTAACGACGTATCGTGACGCTCGCTGCGGACGGGGAGGGAGAGCGGCCGACCGGCCACGCGACCTCGAGGACTCCACGCGACCGGCAGACCACGCATCGATGCGCCACTCGAGTTCGGTTCCCGCCGGAAACTCACCGAGCGCAGCAACCCGCACGAGCGCCCCACCCGGGGCGACGGTGAAGGGAAGCACCCAACGCCACGCCGGGCGCTCACGGCTCGCGCTCGCGAAGATCGGGGATGCCGCAGGCAGCGGGTCGATCCGTGCCGGCCGGAGAGAGAGTCCCTGCACCGTACCCTTGAACGACTTCGCACCGCCCACCTCGCCGCCGAGTTCGGCGGTCCAGTCTCGCGAGCGCAGACGGAACGCGGAGCCACCCCACGGAGCCGCGGTCACGTCGGCGGCCCACTCGCTCTCTCCGGCGCCAATGCGCAAGGAGGCTCGCCCGCCGGCACTCCAGCCCCAGCCGACTCGGCTCCACTCGCCTCCTTCCATCGTGTCTGCTACCGCTATCGTCGAACCCAGCACGCCGTCGGGGTACGCCTGATCGACGACGACCCGCGGTAGCTCGGCCGGCGGTTCGCCGACCCAAACCCGTAGCTCCCATGGCGACCCGAGGATGGTGACCGACCGTTGGTGCTCCCACGACCCCGCGGCGGGGGTTCGTACGATGCTCGACGTAGCTCGCAGTTCGCGCTCGGTCGGGCCGATGACTTGATACGCGCGAATCTGTGACGCGGTCGGTTGACTGGGATGGAACTGTGCTATCCATGCGCCGTCCGGAGCGAACGAGATGGAACCACGCTGGACGAGACGCAACAGGGTACGTGGCCGCCCCGGGTCCGCACTCGTCGCCGCACGACGCTCGGGTTTGACGAGGAGTTCGGCGCTGCCTTCCTCGATCGCGAGCTCCGCTTCCCCGATCTCGTGCCCGACGGTCGAGTAGCGTAGGGTCTCTCCTCGCAGCGGACTCGAGTAGGCTCCATCGACGAACAGATCGGAGAGGTCCGGTGCTCGCAGCACGCTCGCGGCGTGAGTCAGGGTCCCCGTGGGCTCGATCACGACGCGGCTGCCGTCCGAGCAGAGCAACTCGCCTTCGAGACCGCGGACCAGTGGAGCGTGGAACGTTGCGTCGCCGGGGTGGACCGCCGGCGGCAAGACCATCTGCGCGCCGAACTCGACCCTCTTGAGTGAGCGCGGCCGTAAGGTATGCCGCACGATCCCTGACGGCGTTGGAATCCAGAAGGACATGCGCGAGACGTCAGGGAGGGCCACCCCATGGAACTCCGGAACTTGTCCGTCGCCGGCGCGCGCCAGCGCCACCGCGCTCGAGCGCCACAGTTCGTAACGCCCGTCACTCCGCCAGGTGGCAACCACACCGCGCGCTGGAAACACACTCATCGCGACCGCGGGGCCCGCGAGCGCGGGACCGACTTGCGTGCGAGCACCATCGGTTGCGATCCAGGTGTGACAAACTACGGCCACCTCCGACGTTCCGGCCGGCGCCACCCAGAACACGCCATCGACTCCATCGCTTTGAACCAGAGTCGCATCGGCTCCCGGGACGGAACCGCCGACGAAACTGACCTCGAGGTCCACGTCGACGAGTCGCCAGCCACCTCCTCGCGTCCGCACCGGGAAGGCCCAACGGTCGAGCAACGGAAGCCACACGGGCGCTCCGTCCGCCACGAAGTCGAAAACCTCACGCGTCACACGTCCGTCCGACTCGACGAGAAGGAGCGTGTCGTCGATCAACCAGACCAACATGCGCCCGCCGATCGGACACAGGGCTCGCACCCGCGCGGGGCAACGCGTGAGCCGTTGAGGCCGGCCCCACCCGCACCACACCGACTCGTGCGCGAAGCCGACCCGCGAGCGCTCTGCGTCCCCAACGAGAAGAAGCTCCGGCACCCACTGGATCGGGCGATCATCCGACTCCTCCGCAAACGGTGCCGGCGGCAGCGTGACGAAGCGGAGCAGCCCACCTACGTCATCGATCCGCGCCCGTACGCCAGCTCCCGCGAGCAACAGGCCGTGGGGTCGCGGTTGACAAGCGACCTCGAGCGGCGCGAGATTCGACGTCGGCACGAACTCCGTGGCTCCTGGATCCCAGTCTTGGTCCGAGATGACCTCCGGTCCCAAAGCTGCGCCCACCAAGATCCCCCCCGGTTGATCGAGCTGCGGCTCCAACCAGTCCTGTTGCGCCCGCAGCGCGATTCGGTGCAAGACCTGCTTCTGCCGGTCGACGCTCCAGGTCCGTGGCTCGGCACCGCCTTGCCGAAGGGTAGCCGTGAAGCGCTGCACGAGGGTCGGCCCTGCTTCGATCGGCGGACCGCGACGAGTCAGACGGCCGCGATCGTAGCCATCGGTGCGAGTCGGGTGCGCGTTCGTACGACGAAGACGCGCGAGCGGATCGACGCCCGCGAGGAGTTCGTCCACGCGAACCCCAACGGAGCGACCCGGCTGCGACACGAAGTGGTCGACGAAGGCGCGAAGATCGTCGGCATCGGCGAGCATCCCTCGCGCCTCGAACAAGCTCACGGCCAACGATTGCATCGTGGATCGCCCAGCCGCGCTCTCGGCGTACGGCTCGAGCGCCGCCGCGACCGCGTCGATGGAAGCGGCCGCCAACTCGACGACGGGCGACTGGCGTTGGTGAATGGCGCCGGAGTCGGCGTCGCGCTCGACGACCCAGCGGAGACGCAGGTCGTGAACCGGATCACGCGCGACGTCGACCGCGAATCCCTCGAAGTCCGGTTCCGCGGGCGGCGCTGGCGTGGCGGTGCCGGAGTGGTGATCCAGGAGTTCCGCCCGCGCCCGACTCTCGGCGATCGCGAGGGCAACCGCCGCGACCCGCCGAACCGCCCGCTCGCGCAGCGCCACCACGTGCCGGCGCGACGTAGCCTGGGCGGTCCCTAGCGCCGCCAACGCCACCAACGAAAGTGCTGCCACGAAGAACAGCACAGAGATCGACGCGAATCCACACGGGCGCCCGCACCGGGACGCCTGCGCTCGCGAACCCCAAGCCGGCGACGAGATCCCAGCACTGCTGCGGCTGCGCCGGCCACGCCCATTGCGCGGGCCCCATCGGCCGGCCGCCGACCCAGCACTCATGAGCGACCGAGCACTCACTGACAAGACACTCGTGACCGGCTGAGCACTCGTGACCGGCTGAACACTCGTGACCGGCTGAACACTCGTGACCGGCGGAGCGCCCGTCAGCCGTCGAGCCGCCGGTGAGGCAGGTAACGATTCGGCCAGAGTCGGACCCGAGCTGCGCGCAATCCCTCGTCCCCTCCGCCGCGAGTCGGGGCCCGTTCCGGCTCTCCGAGCGCGCCGCTGCACGATCTTCGGTTCGTGGTTCAAGGTAGTTCGACCTGCACGCTGGCCGCCGGCACCTCGATGCTGAAAGTCGCGGTGCGTGGCCCGACGTGAACGAGCTGCCAGCGCCCGACTTGGTCGCCTTCGCCGACCCAAGTCGCACGCGCCGAATCGGATTCTTGGATCACGACACGAACCGCGTTGGCTCCGCGAACATACCCTACGACCCGCGGTGGCGTCGCGTCGTCGATCGGCACCGAGAACGTCTCTGGCTCGTCAGCCGTCGACAACGCGACGCGGACGGGTGGCGGCCCGGCTTCGGGTGGATCGAGAGGTCGGGGGCGGGCAGGCGCCAGCCGTAACCCCGTCTCCGGTACCAGCGCCGGCGAGACCGCCACCGGGAGCGGGACCGGGGCCGCCACCCGAGCGAGTTCGAGCCCGCGACGGGCCTCAGCCCAGCGCGCACGCTCACCACCCACGCGACCCACGGACTCCGCGCGCCACTGCGACCAGCCCAGAATGGACACCGCCAGCGCGAGAGCCACAACTGCCACGCACTTTCGGATCGGCGACTGCGGCGAGAGCAGCGCTGGTCCGGCAGGGAAACCGCGCTCGGCGGGGATGCCAGCTGCCAGGCGCGTCACTGGGTCCGTGATACCGCGCATCGTCTCGGCTTTCATCTGCCACCGCTTGCGGCCGTCAGGTGCAACGGCTTGTTCGGCGTCTCGGTGTCCTCGTGCCCCGACTCGGACTCGGACACGGACTCGTACACTGCCTCTCGCTCCCGAACTTGGTCCGAAGACTGCCCGATCCGCGCACGCCACTTGCCACGGCCCTCCGCGATGTTCAGCGTGGTGGATTGCGAGGCACGCAGAAGCTGATCACGAGAGTGACGCCAAAATGCGAAGACTGCGAAATCCAAGCTCGCGGGGCAGCCGTCCTGTCGCTCGTGGTCCAGCTTCACTTCTGGCTCCTTTCTGATCGAGTACGAGTACGAGTACCGCTTCGCTGAGTACGAGTACGAGTACGAGTACGATTACGGGTACGGGTACGGGTACGGGTACGAGTACTGGTACCGGCCCTCGCCGAACGTCTCGGCGTTCACCTGCCACCGCTTGCGGCTGTTATGTGCAACGGCTTGTTCGGCCTCTCCGTTTCCTCATCCTCGTCCTCGTCCTCGTACTCGTACTCGTACTCGTACTCGACCTCACGCTCCCGAAGTTGGTCCGAAGACTGCGAAATCCCAGCTCGCGGGGTAGCCGTCCAGTCGCTCGTGGTCCAGCTTCACTTCTGGCTCCCTTCCGATCGAGTACGAGTACGAGTACCGCTTCGCTGAGTACGAGTACGAGTACGGGTACTGGTACTGGTACTGGTACCGGCCCTCGCCGAACGTCTCGGCGTTCACCTGCCACCGCTTGCGGCTGTTATGTGCAACGGCTTGTTCGGCCTCTCCGTTTCCTCGTACTCGTACTCGGCCTCACGCTCCCGAAGTTGGTCCGAAGACTGCGGAATCCCAGCTCGCGGGGTAGCCGTCCTGTCGCTCGTGGTCCAGCTTCACTTCTGGCTCCCTTCTGATCGAGTACGAGTACGAGTACGGGTACGGGTACGGTACGGGTACTGGTACCGGCCCTCGCCGAACACTCTCATCGTCGTTCCCAGCGTTCTTCCTCGGGTCGTTTCTCGGGGCACTCCCCGCGTCATTCCGCAACCCCCCCGTCAACCGAGCGCTTCATGACTGGCGGAGTCCAAAGGGCGCGCTCGAGCCGCTCGCGCTCCGCCCACTCCTGCTCGGTGCGAAGCGCGCTGCGCTCTGCCCGCAGTTGCTCCTCGACATGGACCGCTCGCAGCGACGCCAAGACCAAACCCGTGCCCACCGCGAGGTCGCGCGCGTAGCCGGACCACGCTGGGCGCGGCAGCGCTGGAAACGTCCCGGGATCGCGGGCAGCAAGTGCGACTCCGAGCGCGAGCGTCGCGCTGGGCGGCAGCGTGGGCAGGATCCCCGGGGGCGGCGACGCCGCGCAAACGACGCCGTGCGCTCGCAAAAGCCGCCGACCGTCCCCGTCGACCGGGGTCAACGCGTACCAGCGTGGGTTGGCCGCCGCGCTGAACGCGCGCCCGCCCGGAGCCCAAGTGCCGACGAAACGCGTCGAGCCGATCCCCCAGTACACCCCCACGGCATGCCCCGGATCCAAGCAGCGACCGAGTCGTGCCAGCGCGGTCGCCGCCGGCACCCCGCGCACGCCATCGCCGAGGTCAGTGATTGCGCGGCGTCGGCAAACGGCCAGTGCGACGTGATCTCGGGTCGAGGTGATCGGCGACTCCAAGAGATCGGCACCGAGAACGGTGCGCAGGCTCTGCCGGCGCTGGTCCACCTCGACCGGGTTCCCCCCGATACACAGCGCGTCGAACGCGGGAATCAATCGTGCCTGCAACAGGCCGTTCGACTCGCGACGGCCGCGATCGACGATCCTTCCGCACCAGCGACCCCAGGCATCGCGGCGCAGCGCAACGATCGCCGCACCGCCCGACAACCCGTCGGCCTCACCCCATCGCTCGCGAAACATCTTCCTCCCCGGATCGGATCTCACCGGCTTGCGGCTCAGCCACTCTCGCCGCCACCGTGGGGCGAGCCGCCGTCAACCCGCATATGCCGCCGTCGAGCGAGCCCCGTTCCCAACCGCTGTCGTAGCTCGACAAGCGCCCGAAGTGGCGGGACGAACTCGGGTTCGTACAGTCGTTGGCAGTGGGCACGCGATCCCGGTGTGCGACCGCATTCGAGTCACTCGACCGACGCCGGTCGACTCTTCCGTCGCTACGCGAAGGGCGGATGGCTGTTGCCATGGTAAGGCACTAGCGCCAAGCCAAGCGCCAGCAGCGCATGCCGCGTCCGCTAGACCCATATCCAGCGCGTGCGCGCTTGATTCGGGCCTAGATCATGCCCCGCGAGCCGAGCTTCCAGCGCACCCGAGCCATCGTGATGGGAACGACCTCCGCCGTCTTGCCAATGGCCGTGCGCAACGCCCGAACGGCTTCCTTCAGGGTGTTGCCGGAGCCGTAGTAGTCATCGAGCAGGAGGATGGCGCCCGTCGGCCGCGTCGCGAGGCGTGCTGTCATGCGTCCGAACACGTTCTCGCGCCGCTGATCGTTGTTGTGAAGCTCCCCTTGGCGCGCGGCAGGGAGTCGCTCCCAGACCAAGGCTGCGAGCTCGGCCGGAATGGACAGGTGTCTGCTGATCCAGTCGGCGACGAACTCTCGCTGCTTCCATGTCCGCGAGGGAACCGCGATCACCGCCGCCAGCCGATGGCGCCGCGACAGCGAGTTCAAACGCCTCTGGAGAAGATCCAACAGGTCGCCGCTCAACTCCGCGGACGAGTTCCGCTCCTTCATGAAACGAACGAAGAGCGGAGACCGCACCTCGCCATCGAGCAGGGTGAGTCCGGAACTCATCTTGGGAATCGTGGACGCCGGGATCGCGAGTTCTCGCTGCACGATCCACTGCCGCGCCGCCGTAACGGCTTCGTCACGCACGCCTGGGTCGATGCTGGGATCGCCGCGGCAAAGGCCGCAACGGCCGCACGGACCGGCTTCGAGATCGCCCAGTGAAACCCGCAGGAACTGCATGAGGCAGGGGCACTCGCGGCGGCCGTAGCGCAGCATCGCCTCCAGCTCCCGAGTACGGATCTCGAGCTGCCGCTCGTAGCGCGATAGCTCCGGAGATCCCGGCTTCCGCAACCGCGAGTAGACCTGTCGCCGCTCCCGCAGTTGAGGTTGCCGATGTCGAACTCCACGCGATCCGTCCTTCGCTAAGTCGACCCACGGAACGGGTCTCGCTCTCGAGCACGCAAAAGGTACCCAGGAACCTCCGCCGAGGAGAGTCCTCGATCGGTCGTCCGTCCGCTCGCAGTGAACTGCCTTTCTTGTGCGCCACTCCTTCCGTAGAATCTGCGGCCGGGGAGGCTGCGCAGAACCGAAGCCCAGAAGGAAGAAGGCCGAAGGCTAGATCAGAACCGGCACCCAGATCGAGAACAAACGCAGATCGAGAACAAACGCAGATCGAGAACAAACGCAGATCGAAAGCCCGCAAATCAGAGCCAAGAGAGGGCAGAGCAGCGCTGAAGCCCAGAACGGTCGGGCCTTCGCTAACTCGCTCGGACCGCTCCTTGGCGAGGCGAGTCCGGGACTCCTGGGAGTACTGCAATCGCCGGGCCAACGCTCGCTTCCGGCCCGGCGCACGTCGGGCAAAGTAGCGCGTGGCGACCGAGCAACCGGTTCGCGGAGGTATCCATGAAGAAGCACGCAACGGTCGACGAGTTCATGGAGGCGGCGAAAGAGTGGAAGGCCGAGCTACGCAAGCTCCGGTCGATCTTGCAGGCTACCGAACTCGAAGAGACGGTGAAGTGGGGTGGCCCGGTCTACACGATCGAGGGGAAGAACGTCGTTGGAGTCGGTGGGTTCAAGTCCTACTTCGGACTGTGGTTCTTCCAAGGGGCGCTCCTTGCGGATGAGCACAAGCTGCTCGTCAACGCTCAGGAAGGTCGCACCAAAGCTCAGCGGCAACTGCGTTGGCAGTCCATGGCCGACATCGATCGCAAGCTCGTCACATCCTACGTCAAGGAGGCCATTGCGCTCGCGAAGCAAGGAGTTGCGATTCCGCCCGCCCGCAACCAGCCGCTGGTCGTTCCGGCCGAGATCAAGGCAGCGCTGCGCAAACATCCGAAGGCCAAGAAGATGTTCGAGGGCATGACTCTGGGGAAGCGCCGCGAATATGTCGAGTACATCGCAACGGCCCAGCGCGAAGACACGAAGCAGAGGCGCATTGCCAAGATCCTCCCGATGCTCGAAGCCGGAGCGGGCTTGAACGACAAGTATCGGTGACTCCATCGCCGCAACCGCCGACGGGTCGCGTCGACCGGGCGGATCGCCGCCGGCGGCCCCGGCGACCGAGTCGTCCCGGACGCGAAAGAGATCAGAGCTCGTGGGGATCGTGAGGCGACTGACGCGCAGTCCACACATCCGTGGCGACGTGGCCGAGCGCTTCGGTCGTCATCTCTCGTCGGGCCGGATCTTGGATCTTCCGGCGGGAAGTGGAGTCAACAGCCGGCCGCTGCAGATCGCGGGCTATCGCGTGCAAGCCGCGGATATCTTCCCCGACCCCTGCCGAGCCGCTTCACCCGACGTCCCTTGCGACGCGGTCGATATGACGCGGCCGCTCCCCTACTCGGATGACGCGTTCGACGGTGTCCTCCATTCCGAAGGCATCGAGCACGTCGACGCGCAGATCGAGCTGCTTTCCGAGTTCCACCGAGTCCTTCGGCCAGGTGGAGTCCTGATCGTTACCACTCCGAACTTGCTCCATCTCGAGGGGCGAGTCAGCATGTTCCTCTCCGGTCACGTGCATCCGCGCCGGGCGATGGTCGTTGCCAACGCGGCTTACTGGGGTGCGAAGCGAACGGGGGACGGGCGCTGCTACTTCGGGCACGTCTTCCTGATCAATCACTTCCAGCTCCGCTTCTATCTCACCCACGTAGGCTTCGAGATCGTCGAGGTCGACACCACGCGGTACTCGTGGAAGTCGCTGCTGCTCACGCCGTTCCTATGGCCGTTCGTCGCTGCGAGTACGCGACGCCTGCTGCGCCGCCGCGTCAACTTCGTGCCGCCCACCCTCCAACGGCAGCTGGCGCGCGAAGTACTCGGCCCCGCGGTGCTGTTCGGGCGCAAGCTCATCGTCGTAGCGCGCAAGCCCGAGCGCGCGACGTGCCTCTGAAGGTGACCAGCGCGAATCTCGAGGGCGGCTCCCCACGGAGAATTCGCGTCACGAGGTCCTTCCTTTCCGAAGTGTAGGGGTATGGGAAGTCACTCGTCCCCCCTCACGAAAGGCACCCCGATGTGTCGCCGATCCAGCCTTGCGAAAGTTTGCGTGGTGGTGCTGGGCGCCTGCTGTTCGTTCGCTCCGACGATTGGGGCGCAATCCACGGACACCGGCGCCAATGGTCTCTGTGAGACCACGGCGGGCGGCGATGACGTGCAGTTGGTCCCGGTCGGACAGGGTTGCCCGGGCGCGGTCGGAATCGACGTCGGAGCCGACGGTCGGTCACAGAGTCCGCCGATGGGCGATGACGTGCTGCTGATCGCGCTCGGGCAGGGGGCACCGAACTGTTTGGCCATCGGCGTCGGCCCCAACGGAGTTCGGGACACGGCTCCTGGCGGCGATGACAATCCTACCCCCGGCGGGGTCTTCACCGGCCCCAATGGCGTCTGCCAAACCGTCGCTGCCGGAGACGACGTGCAGCTGGTCGCTCTCAACGCAGGCGCGCCGTTTCATGCCTCCGTGAGCACCGGACCGAACGGCATCAGCGAGACCGCGACCGGCGGCGACGACACCCTGCTCATTCCTGCGGGTCAGGGCGAACCCAACGTGGCGGCGATCCACTGTGGCCCGAACGGTGTCGGAGAATCCGCCGCCGCCGGCGACGACAACCCCCGCCCGTGCGTCATGTTCATTCGGGGGGACTGTAACAGCGATGGCGTCGTGGTCATCGCCGATGCGGTGACGATCCTCGGGGTTCTCTTCGGTGGAGCGGCGTTGCCCCCGTGCAGCGATGCGTGCGACGTGAACGACGATGGATTCACCAACATTGGGGACGCGATCTTCGCGCTGACGTTCTTGTTCACGCCGTGTTCTCCGACTCCGCCCGAACCGTTTCGGTCTGGGTGCGGATTGGACAACACCGCCGACACCTTGGTCTGCGGACCTGGATTCTGTCCGTAGCCGATCCTCGCACTCGTCGCCTTCTTGGGGTAGCGCACTGACTCCCGGTAACGACGTCTTACCCAACCATGGCGCGGCACCACGGCCTGCGGGCCCGAAGCCAACGCCGAGCGCGCTGGCTTCGGGTCCTCCTAGCTCTTACGGGCATGCGCTCATTGCACAGGCGACGGCGTCGAGCGTCGGATCTACGTCGCAAGTGCTCGGTGGCGGCAGAGGGTTGGTCGGCGACCCGAACAGGGCCGCGAGCACGGCGATGGCGTCTGCGATGTTCAGTTGTCCGTCGTCGTTGGCGTCACAAGCGTCGAGGCACAGCAGGGTGACTCCGGGACCCGACGGGAACAAGAACGACAACAGCGTGACCGCATCGGCGATGTTGAACTGGCCATCGCTATTGCACTCACCTCGGATGAACTGCGGATCGGTTGGCATGCAGTTGGTGCGGCGATACACGACCTGCACCTGCCAATCCCCGGTCACTCCGAGGGCACAAGCATCGAACCAGCCCCCGGGGACCGCAAAGACGACGTTGCGGCCGGGCATGCAGCCGTTGCCGTCGTGGACCATGCTCGGCGCGGTCAGCATGAGGGCATTGGGATTGAAGAACTCGAGCGTCACGGTGAACGGCCCCGAGGCGACGGGAATCGGCATCACCCCGGGTAGGTTGGTGAGATCGAACTCGTTCACGAAACCATCGGTCATCTGCGGAGCCGGCAAGGTACCTAAGATCGCACCGGGTACCGGCAGCCCCCCGGCTCGTACCGTGATCTGTTCCTCGAGCGTCGCTGGTGCCCCACCGAACTGCGAACCCCAGCCAATGCCGATCCGCACGATCTCAATGGGGTAGTCGGCTGCCGGCGCTTGGAACACTGCGCCCGCCTCCTCACCCGCCACGAAGCACGGGCAGGTGACCATGCCTCCCCCTTGGCTGTTCACCAGCGCGGGTTCGTCGGGGCACTGCGCGTACCCCGTCCCCGACGAGCCGAGTATGCCCGCAAACACAGCGAACAACGAAACCGTGATTCGGCCGTAGGAACCCATCTTCCACCTCTCCCTCGTGGATCGAGCCGCTGCCGTCGCCGGTTGGCCCCGCACCGCGCGCGCCATCCTGAGCCCCGGAGCCCTCTTGTCGTCGAGCTGTCGTCGAGCTGTCGTCGAGTTCTTCGTGGTGTTGTCGTGGACGATAATGGCCGATCGTAGGGTCGCCCTCGGCGCGAGTCAACGACGCCGCCCCAATGCCTCTCGGTTTCATGACGACGGCAACGCATGCGCCCCGAGGCCGGTTGACTTTCGCACCGCCGACGGGTTTGGTGATCCCTCACGGCCGCAAGCGCCAGTTCCGCCGCACCGAGAGGACGCCCATGAGCCACCTACGAAGCCTGTACGGAAACTCGCTCGCGCTGCTGACTGATCTCTACGAACTGACCATGGCCTACGCCTTCTGGAAACTCGACACCCCACCGCCCGAAGCCGCGTTCCACCTGACCTTTCGCCGCAATCCCTTCGACGGCGGCTATGCCATCGCGTGCGGCTTGTCCGCGGTCATCGAGTTCCTCGAGCGCTTCGCCTTCGACGAAGCCGACCTCGAGTATCTCGCAACCCTGCGGGGGAACGACGCCAAGCCGCTGTTCGAGCGCGAGTTCCTCGAGCACCTGCGGAACCTGCGCTTCACCTGTGACGTCGATGCCATTCCCGAGGGCACCGTGGTGTTCCCCCAAGAGCCGCTGCTCCGCGTGACGGGCCCCGTCATTCAGTGCCAGTTACTCGAGACGGCGCTGTTGAACCTCACCAACTTCGAGACCTTGATCGCCACCAAAGCCGCGCGGATCTGCCAGGCAGCCCGGGGCGAGAACGTGATCGAGTTCGGACTGCGTCGAGCGCAAGGCATCGACGGCGGAGTGAGCGCGAGCCGAGCGGCCTACGTCGGTGGCTGCGTCGGCACCTCGAATGTCCTTGCCGGCCGCATCTTCGGGATCCCCGTCTTGGGCACCCATGCACACTCGTGGGTGATGAGCTTCGCCGATGAAGGCACCGCGTTCCGCAAGTACGCCGAAGCCATGCCCAACAACTGCATTCTGCTGGTCGACACATACGACTCCTTGGACGGAGTTCGTCATGCAGTCGAGATCGGCAAGTGGCTGCGGGAACGCGGGCATCGCCTCGCCGGCGTGCGCCTCGACTCCGGTGACCTGGCGTATCTCAGTATCGAGGCTCGCAAGATCCTCGACTCCGCCGGCTTCAACGACACCAGCATCGTGGCCAGCAACGACCTGGATGAACACATCGTCGCCAGCCTCAAGGAGCAGGGGGCAACCATCAACATCTGGGGCGTCGGAACCAAGCTCGCGACTGGCCACGACCAAGGCGCGCTCGGCGGAGTGTACAAACTGACCGCCGTGCGTTGGGCGGGTGGAGACTGGGAGCCACGGATCAAACTCGCGGAGCAGCGCCTCAAAGTGTCGATTCCCGGCAAGTTGCAAGTGCGGCGTTTCCGTGACGGGGATCGCTGGGTCGGGGATATCGTCTACGACGTGGACCTCGGCATCGAGAACCGGCGGTCGCTGGTCGACCCGATGGACGCGACTCGTCGCAAGCGAATCGCGGCCGCAGCCACCCACGAGGAGCTCTTGGTGCCGATCTTCCGCAATGGCCGGGCGGTGTACGAGGCGCCACCCTTGGCGGCCATTCGCGAGCGCGCCCGCGCGCAGCTCGCACAGCTACACCCTGGGGTGCGCCGCTTCGTGAACCCGCACGAGTATCCGGTCGGTCTCGAAGAGCGCCTGAACGACGTGCGCACCCGACTCATCCTCGAGGCGCGCGGTCGCATCGGCGGCGCTCCATCCGAGCCGTGAGGATCCGCGCGGGCAACCGCGGCTCACGGAGTTGGGCGAATCGTCCGCCACACGAGCGCGCGGTCCCCGCGATGCTTGGCGACGTACTCGGTCCCTCGGGACGCGACCAGCGCTCGGCCCTCGGGCGGCAGCCGGTAGTGGGTTTCGAGGGCAACCAACCGCAGCATCGAGCTGGCGTCCAGGGGTACCAATGTCAGCCGCAACTCGACCCCGCGCGCGTCCAACCCATGAAACTGGAGGGCTTGCCAACCCACGTCATGGGGCGGCGTGCGCGGCCGAGTCGCCGCGTCGATGGGCGGATCCTCTGCGCGGTCCAGCCGGGGTTCGAGAAGCTCGACCTCCTCGACCCAGAGTTTCGGCGGTACGAGCAGTGAAATCACCGGCGCCCCAGCGGGTGAACGCAGTCGGAGACGAAACGTGTGCCGTGCCGGCGCCTGCTCCGCTTGGAGCACGCGCAGCTCGGGCCCGGCAAGCGCTGGCGTCGAAAGGTACGGTGCCGGGCTCGCGGAGCCAGCGAGGCCGAGCGACCAACCCGGAACGTCGGGGAACGGCGCCTGCGGCTCGAGGGCGCGCGCGAGCGCCGAGGGCAGTTGCTCGCGAGATCGCCCTGCCACCCAGTGCGCGGTGTGAGCGTCGGCATCCGCCACGTACAGGAGGTTGAGCAGGCTGGGTTGGTCGGCCGTGCGCAGCGGCAACACGGAAGCCGCGACGATGGCCCCCAGCGCCGCGCATGCCAACCCAATGATCGCGACGTTCGCGGCCCGCCCCGACAATGGTAGGATCGGGACGAGCGACGGCAAGATGAGGACGACCGGGGGCAACACCCCCCAGAGGCCCACGCCGAGCGCGTCCACCAGCAGGTACGCAATCGGTAGCCACACGAGCCCGGCGGCGACCGCAGCGAGCCCGAAGAGGGCGATCTGGGCGTTCGCCGACGGCAAAGTCGACCGTAACCACGGGACCGCCAGGAGCGCGCTGCAGCCGGCGACTGCCAAGAACGGGGGACTCACGCGTGGGTCCCAGGCTGCGGTCGCGACCGCGAGCACGGCCATGATCAGCCCCTGTGTGAGCCAACGCACATCGCGCGGGACGCCCGCCCCGATTCGCGACCACGTCAGCCAAGCGATCGATAGACCCATGAGCCAGTGGAACGTGACGATGGGCCATCGCGTCGCCACGAAGGGCTCGTCGATGCCGAACCACTCGCCGATGGAGCGATCGACCATCTGGGCACCGACCCCCGCGAGAGTCGGCGCCAAGGCGCAGGCTCCGAGCGCCGTCCCCCACGTCCGCCAGGTGACCTCGCCGACGACGACGCGAGTGCGTTTCCAAGCGGCCGAGACCAGCACTGCCATGAAGACGAGCGCGATCGGTAGGGTCCAGCCCGTCGGCCAGCGCACGATCGCCCGTCCCCATAGATCGAAGTAGCACGCGTCGCCCCTGTGCGCCGCCGGGGCCGGGGCGAAGACTAGGGCGCGCGTCAGCGCGAGTAGGTTGTCGCCCTGATGCTGAACGCTGCGGGGATCGAGATGAAGAAGGTCGTCGCGCTCCGAGTGGTAGCGCGCCACCCCGCCGATGAAGGCGAGGTTGTAGCCTTGCAACCCGTGATCGCGATACACCGTGAAGTCGGTGTCGTTGGGCATGCGCCGGTAGACGCTCGCAAAGAGCGAACTCGCAAACGGCCGCGCAACCGATCGCGCGAGTCGGACAATCAGTTCGGCATTTCCATCGCTGGTCTCGAACATGAGACTCGGGCCGGTCGTACCCCTCGCCTCCAGGTTGATCACGTGCGACACGTCACGAAACCAACGGTGCGACTCGACGAAAGCGCGCGCGCCCGCCAACCCCAGCTCTTCCCCGTCGGAAAACAGAAAGACGACGGGGCCGCGGGGACGCTCACCTTGCGCGAGCACGCGAGCCAGTTCGAGCAGCAGTGCCACCGCATGCCCATCGTCGGCAGCGCCGGGGCCGGCGGGGACGGAGTCGTAGTGAGCCGCAAGCAGCAGGCCCTGCCGGTCCTCGACTCCATCGAGCCTCGCGACGATGTTCGCCACGCGCGCGAACACGCCCGGAGCGGCGGACACGAAGGCCTCCTGGATCTCGACGGCGAAGCCGTGGCGGCTCAGCTCCTCGACGATCCGCTCTCGCACCTCGCGATGCGCGACGCTGCCCACCGGGTGCGGATCGTCGCCGACGACACGCCGCAGCACTTCGAAAACCCGCGAGACCGCAATCTCGTCAGCGCCCGCCTGACTCGAGCGCACGGGAGGTGGCCGCAGCGCCGCCCAACACCCGACTGCGACCACGCCCAGCAGGAGCATCGCCACACCAAGAGGCGCGAAGCCCAACGGCCGCGCGCGACCCGAACCGGCTAACTCGATGGCCACTCGTAACCCCAAACGAGCGCGAGGTACTCGACCGCGATGTCCGCCTTGCGCACCGGAACCTCGACTCGCTGGAGAACGAAAGACTCCGCGCTCGGCAGTTCACTCGCACGTTCCGCCGCCTCACGGAACTCGCTTTCGAGCTCCGCCAACTGAGACTGGAGGGTCTCGCGGTTGTCCTCGGCTCGTGCTACGTCGGCTCGCTCGCGCGCCGTCCGCGACACCCCCCGTGCGCTCGAAGCCACGCGACCGAGGTTCGACGCACTGGCGAGCTTGCGACCGAACAGCGCCCCGAGGATCGTAGCCCCGAAGGACACGGCCGTCTGGGCTTGTTGCTGACCGTACTGAGATCGCTCCCGAGCCACGCGTTCTTCAGCGCTGCGCAACCGTTCTTGCAGTCGCGCGAGCTGCGGCGCGAAGCGTTGGCGGAGTTTCTCGCGCGCGAGATCGCGTGCCTCGCGGAGCGCCTGCAGCAAACGCGAGCGGAACTCGCCCTCGCTTTCGCCGGGCGCGGATGTGAGCTTCGGCTCGACACAACTCCACAACGAGAGCGCCTGCGACTCGTAGAGGTGGCGGGCGAGTTCCTTCTGCAACGTTGTGGTCGAACGGAGGCGTCGGAGGCCCACCGGGAGCTCCGAGTAGGATACGACTTCAGGAAACTCGTCTTCCACGTCCAACTCGTCGCGCTCGACGACGCGCGCGGCGTGCCACAACGTCACCTCGGGATCGGCCCCGAGCGGCGCCAACACTTGCACCGTGCGCCACTCATCGATGCCGAGGGTCGACTTCACGAAGTGCAGCTTCACTCGTGCGAAGAGCGCCGGCCGCAGCACGGCTCCGGCGGTGAGCGCGCGAGTCACCCCAAAGCGCTGCGGGAGTTCGAGGTCGAGGGTCGGCCGCGCGGCGCTCGCACCCCCGACGGCGCTCACAGGGATCGGCGAAACGTGGGGCGGCGCGGGGTCCGGCGGCACCTCGGGGGAGCCGTGCGCGCGCTCGGTCAGCAGCTTGATCTGGGCGCGCGCCAGGGGACCACGCAAGTAAGACAGCGCCCAACGCGTGTGGAACAGGACCGGCTCGCTCTCGTGCACGTTGTGCATCAAGAACACGCGCTTCCCCAGCCCGGCGAGCGTCGCCGCCATCGCTTGACGATCGAATCCACCGCCCGCAGCGGTGGATGCCCCTTCGAGACCATCGAGCACGCGCGCCACGTCGCGCTCCGTCTGCAAACGACCGATGAACCAAGTACCCGCGTTCGACAACCCCTTGTAGTCGAGGTCTACTGGATTCTGAGTGGCGAGCACCACCCCGAGCCCGAACGCACGCGCCTGCTTGAGCAGGGTGAGCATGGGCACCTTCGCGGGCGGGTTCGCGGTGGGCGGGAAGAAGCCGAATACCTCGTCCATGTAGATGACCGCGCGCAGGCTCGACGTTCCAGTCTGAGTGCGCATCCAGGCGACTACTTCATTCAGCAGCAAGGTCACGAAGAACATCCGCTCCGAGTCGGAGAGGTGCCCGATCGAGAAGATCGACAGCCGGGGCTTCCCCTGTTCGGTCCAGAGCAAGCTCGGCAAGTGGAGCGGCGTTCCTTGCAGCCAGGCGGAGAAACCCGGTGACGCCAGGAGACCATTGAGCGCCAACGCGAGGGCGGCCCGATCGCGCGCCGGAAAGAACGACTCGAGATCCAACACCCCGATGCAATCGAAGGGCGGCGCCTGGATGTCCCGTACGAGGCTCGCGAGTTCGACGTCACGCCCGGCGCTCCAGCGTGTCTGCAAGATGTTCGCGAGCAGGATGTACTCACGGCTGCGGATCGGATCCGCCTCGACCCCGATCAACGCCAGCACGCTCGACACCGCCGCCTGCATGGCCTCGCGGAAAGCGTCGCCGTCTGCGCGTACGGTGGCTGCCGGCGCGGCAAAGGAGCGCAGGGCACTAACCGGGGTGCCGGTGGTGCTCCCCGGAGTATAGAGCGTCGGCACCGCAGCGGCCCGTAGCCGGGCGATGCGCGCTCCGGATTGTCCCCACTGTGCGAGGCCTTGCCGCCAACGCTCTGCCACGGCGTGCGCGTACTCGGCCACCGAGGCCCCGCTCGCCGCCGCCTCGGCCGGATCCACCCACGGCTCGAAGTCCGCGGGGGCCAGGTCTGGAAACTGCAGCAGGAGATTCCCCAGGTCTCCCTTGGGGTCGATCACGAGTGCTGGAATCCCGTCGATCGCCGCCTCTTCGAGCAAGGTCGCGGCCAACCCGGTCTTCCCACTGCCGGTCATGCCAACGATCACCGCGTGGGTGGTCAGATCCTTTGCGTCATAGAGCAGGAGTTCGTCCGTGACCGCGCCGTCGAGGCTCACCTTGCCCAGGTAGAATGCCCCAAGCTTCTCGTAGTCTTCCATGAGCTCCTTCGCAGCCAGGCTCTCGTCGCGCCCGTGTGCATGCGCACTTGCTGACGATCAGGAGCCGATCACGCCTCCATCGAGGCGACGTATGGCGACCGTCGCGGAACGCGGCCGGCCACCGACGGGTCCGTCCGGCCAGGCGCTGCACTTCTTGGGATCGGTCGGGTCACTCGTGTCATCGGCCGGCTCTCCCGGGTGCTGCACGTTGATGAACAGAGTGCGGCGGTCCGGAGTCATTGTCATGCCGGTAATCTCACAACCGCGCGGCCCCGTCAAGAAGCGCCGCACCTCGCCGTCGGTTGGATCCGCGGCGAGCATCATGTTGTTCCCCAGGTTCGCGAAGTCCCCCTTCCCGAGCACCGACGTCGACATGTCGGTCTGGATCCACAGGATCCCCGTGGGGTCGAAACGCAGGCCGTCCGGACATCCAAAGGCGTCACCCCGAACATCTCCGCGATGGTCGGGGTTCGCGCTCGCCGGGTTGCCCGCGAGCACGAAAACCCGCCAACGAAAGGTCTCCGCTGCCGGATCATCACCGTCCTCGCGCCAGCGAACGATGTGACCGAAGAGGTTCCGCGCGCGCGGGTTCGCGGCATCGACGGGCCGCGCGACTCCGCGTGAGGAGTTGTTGGTGAGCGTCACGAACACTTCCTTGGTCTCGGGGTGAACGGCGATCCACTCCGGCCGATCCATGGGCGTCGCGCGGGCGAGGTCGGCAGCTTCGCGCGTGCGCACAGCGACGTCGGCGGCGTCGAAGCCGACTCGGTCCTCGGCATTCTGCTTGGCTGGGATTCCATTGCGCCCGGGCACTAGCGCTACCCAGCGGCCCGTGCCGTCATCCTCGAACTTCGCGACGTACAAGGTGCCTTCATCGAGCAGGCGTCCTGGATCCTCGGTCTTGCCGACTTCGTAGCGACCCGCGGAAACGAACTTGTAGATGTACTCGTTCTGCTCGTCGTCCGCGGTATAGACCACGACGCGACCATCGCGGCTCAGCGTCAGCTCAGCGTTCTCGTGCTTGATTCGCCCAAGGGCCGTACGCTTGACCGGCTCACTCGTGGGGTCGAGGGGATCGATCTCGACGACGTAGCCAAAGCGGTCGGCGTCGTTGTCCGGATGGGCGAGATCGAAGCGTTCGTCGACCTCGTGCCAGCGATGCGCGCTGACCGGTTGTCCGTCGATCCGATAGGCGTAACCCAGGCGCGAGAAGGTGTAGCGACGTTGGTGCTCGGTGGGCACCCAATCGGCCAGCGAGGTACCGAACACGGCGTGGAAGTTCTCCTCGCAGGTGAGGTAGGTGCCCCACGGCGTACGCCCGGCAGCGCAGTTGCTCAGGGTTCCTTGCACGCGCGTGCCGATCTTCGCGGTCGCAGGGCCGGAGATCCGCATCGCGGTGCAAGCCGTCACGCGGCGTGCTCGCGGCGACGGCACGACCTGCCAGCTCCCGTCCGCTTGTCGCGCCACTTCGACGAGAGAGACCCCGAGGGAGTACTGCGACTTGCGCACCTTCTCGAGCGGCATCTTCTCGGGCGGGTAGGGACGGATCCCATCGGCGAAGAGCAAGGTTTGGTCGTTGTACTCGTGATTGATCGCGAGCATGCCCCGTTGATTGGGGTCGACCCCTGGAATCGCGAAGTACTCCATCCCATCGTGCCCCATGCCCGCTTGCTGCGCTTGATCGGCGGCCGAGTTCGACGCGTCGTGGACGAACTGCGGCTCCGTGCCGTTTACCGGGTCACCCCAGCGATAAAGCGTCTGCGCGACGTAGCCCGGCGGCACGCAGACGGCGTCTTCCATCGACGCGACCACGCTCGCGAAGCGAAACAGCGGCGCCTTCCCAGCGGGCGCCGAGGTCGTTTGCCCTCGGGCGCCGATTGGCAACAGGGCGGCGCAGGCCCCCGACATCGTGGCAAGAAGGAACGTCCGCCGATCGAGCGCGGCTTGAACGATGTCCGTGAAGGAACGCTGAGCGGTCCGTGGCGCAGCCGCCGACGGGTCGCTGCTGGGGTCGCGGCACGAGTCCTTGGGTTCATTGAACATACTGACCTCGGTTGCGTGCGAAGGGTTGGCAGGAGTACGTCGCTTCCGGAGGTCCAGGATAACGCAAGAGGGCGGACTTCCCCAGAGTTCCGCACTGACCACGGCGATGAGCCGGTAGGGGCATGTACGCGGTTGGGACTCGAGGTCGAAAGCCGGGCCGCCGACGGGGAGTTTCGCGGCCCCGGGGGCACACGATCGCGGATCAGTGCGCGGCCGAACCGAGGACCTCGTCGGTGTCGAACTCGGCGTAGCCTTGATTCATGAGTTCTTTACGAGGAATGAACCGCATGGCGGCGGAGTTCATGCAGTAGCGCTTGCCGGTCGGTGGCGGGCCGTCATCGAAGACATGCCCGAGGTGCGAGTCGGCGTGGGTGCTGCGAACCTCAGTGCGAACGTAGCCGAGGTGCCGGTCGCTGCGGAGCTTCAGGTTCTCCGGCACGAGCGGCTGGGTGAAGCTCGGCCACCCCGTGCCCGAGTCGTACTTGTCCCGCGAACTGAAGAGCGGTTCACCGGAGACCACGTCGACGTAGATCCCCTGCTCCTTCTGGTTCCAATACTCGTTGTCGAACGGACGCTCCGTTCCTTCCTCCTGAGTCACCTCGAACTGCAGCGCGGTCAACCGCTGGCGCAGTTCGTCGCGCGTCGGCTTCGTGTACTTCGTGCTCGCCGGCGCCGGTGGTGGCGTGGGTACGAACCGACGCTCCGAGCCCCACGTCTTGTCCAGGTACGAGTCTCGCCCTGAACCTTCGCGATAGGAGTTGTAGCGCGCGGGACTCTTCTTGTAGAAGTCCTGGTGATACTCTTCCGCCGGGTAGAAGCGGTCGAACTTCGTGATCTCGGTTGCGATCGCGGCGCCGAAGCGTCCGGACTTGGCCAGTGCCTGCTTGCTGCGCTCCGCGGCGGCCCGTTGCTCATCATCGTGATAGAAGATGCCGGTGCGGTACTGGGAGCCGCGGTCATAGAACTGCCCGCCTGCGTCAGTAGGGTTGATCTGCCGCCAGAACACTTGCAGCAGATCCTCGTAGGAAACTTGCCGGGGATCGAAACGGAGCTGCACCGCTTCCGTGTGTCCCGTGCTCCCTGAGCAAACCTGGTCGTAGGTCGGGTTCTCGACGGTTCCGCCCGTGAACCCCGAAACGACCTCGAAGACGCCCGGAAGACCCTCGAAGGGTTTCTCCACGCACCAGAAACAGCCGCCGGCGAAGGTCGCCAGCTCGGTGTCGCCCGTCGCGGCCGGTGCCGCCACGGGCGAGGCCGGCCTGGTGGTGGCCGAACGCGAACCTCGCGAATCCGACGCGCCCGCGTCGCTCGGCGACTGCGGCATGGGAGAGCAGCCGACCAACGAGCCCAGGAGCAAGCCGACGAAGAAGCCGAAGAACAAGCCAAGGCCGAGCACGATCCGAAGACGAGCCATGGGGCGGTCACCTCTCGCTGGGTTGGAATCTCTATCGGCAGTTACGTCGCGGCGGCCCGACGAGTTCCGAAGAAATCCGGTGGGCGGCGGCGGGCCGAGCCCGTAAGTGCGGGCTAGCCGGCGATGTCCATGGAGTGCCTGGGCAGCATCGCGCCCGGGTCGAGACCGGCCACCTCGCGCAGGGCTGCCTCGACGTAGCGTTCGACCATGTGGCCGCGCCAACGGGCGAGGAAGTCCGTGTTGTCCATCGGGGTCGCCCCCCGCCGTGCGAGAGGAGCGGCTTGCGCGATGGTTTCGGCGTTCAGCGGCTTCCCCGCGAGAAACGCCCCCACCTCTTCGGCGCGGCTCGGATACGAGTTCACCGCGCCCAGGTGCACGTTCGCGCGCGTGACGATGCCCGCCGAATCCACCCATACCGCCGCGCCCACGGTGAGCACCGAGTAGTCGATCGAACCGCGTCGCCGGAGCTTCCAGTGCGACGTGCGCTGTCCGTCGGGCGCCGGCAGGATGACCTCGGTGAGGATCTCTTCGGGGGCCTTCTGCAGGTACTGCATGCCGTCGTCGCGAAATAGGTCGTACGCCTCGATGACGCGCTCGCCGCCGCGCGCCGAAACCAGCCGCACACGCGCGCCCATCGCACACAACAGCGGTGCGCTATCGCTCGCGGAGATCGCCCAACAGCGCGGCGAACTCGGAGCGACCCAGCAGGTCTTGCCCTCGGCCTTCATGCAGTAGTCGATCGACTGGCGCCACTCTTCGTTCTGGTTGTAGTACGTGCAACGAGTATCGAGGCACAAGTTGCCGCCGATGGTGCCCGTGTTGCGGAGGATCGGCGACGAGATCGACATCAAGGCGCGCCACAGCATCGGCTGCGTCTGCCGAATGCGTTCGTCGCGCGCGGCCGCGGTGAGCGTAGTCATGGCGCCGATCCGCAGTTCGCCGCCGGTCGCGCCTCGCACGCCGTAGAGTTCCTTCACGGCGCGCAGACTGAGCACCGTGTCGGCTCGCTGGTGGCGTCGCTTGAGGTTGGGGAAGAGATCGGTGCCGCCGGCGACGATGCGCGTCAAGCCCGGCTCGTTCGCCAACACGCTCGCCGCCTCGGCGACCGTCGTCGCTCGTCGCAATCGGAACTGGGGCAGCCTGAGCATGCTACTTCTTCTTCCTGTCGCTCTCGATGATCGTGCCCTCGCGAATCGCCTGCTCCCGCTCTTTCATGGTACCGGTCCCCGCCCGCACCTTGGCCTCCTCGGTGTTGGTCGCCGTACCGTCGCCACCCTCGTCCGGAGTCGGCACCAAGAGCGGCACCCCGAAGTCCACGGCCGGGAAGCCCGGCTTCGGGCCGAAACGCGCCTCTTTGCCGCGCTCCTTCGACTCGAGCGCAGCGCGCACCATGTGCGGGGCGATCGGGATCTGATCCACGCGCACACCCACCGCGTCGAAGATCGCGTTCGCGAGCGCCGGCATCACGGGAAGTAGCGGCCCCTGCCCCACCTCCTTGGCGCCAAACGGTCCGTTCGGGTCTGGATCTTCGATGATGTACGTGGTCACCGGCGGCATTTCGTGGAAGGTCGGACTCTTGTACTCGAGGAGCGACGGGTGTCGGTGCACCAAAGCGTTCGAACGGCTCTTCGGGAGACGTCGATAGACTTGTTCCTCCATCATGGCTTCGCCGAGACCCATGTAGATGCTGCCCTCGACCTGCCCCATCACGAGCACCGGGTTGATGCACTTGCCGACATCGTGGGCGCACCAGACGTGCTCGACCCGATACATGCCGGTCGTCGGGTCGACCTCCACTTCGATCACGACCGCCGTGTAGGAGTACGCCGGCGACGGCCCGACCCCCGCGCCGCGGTAACGCCCCGGCGAGCGCGGAGGCACGTACGATCCCGTCGTTCCGAGCGTTCCGAACAGGGCTTCCGTCGTGATCACGGCCTCTTGGAACGGCATTCCGTTGTCCGGGTTCTCGATGTCGAACACCCGGCCGCCCGCGAAGTGGAGTCTCGGCGGCGGAACCGTCAGCTTCTGACCGACCGCTTTCGCGATCTGATCGCGGGCGCGCTCGGCCGCCTGCTTCGCCGCGTTGCCGACCATCAGCGTAACCCGGGACGAGTAGCTGCCGAGGTCGACTGGGGTCAGGTCGGTATCGGCCACGCACACGCGCACGTCGCGCAGATCGATCCCCAAGACTTCGGCCACGACCGCCGCCAACACGCTATCGGAACCCTGACCGATCTCGGTCTCGCCGCAGAACGCGGTGACGAGCCCGCTCCGATCGAGCTTGAGCTGCACTCCCGATTGCGGCATGTGGTTCCAGTAGATCGGAAGTCCCGCCCCGCAGAGGTAAGAGCCGCAGGCCAAGCCGAGGCCGCGCCCCGCCGGCAGCTTGCCGCGCCGGGCCCGCCAACCACTGCCGTCGAGCACTGCCTCGATGCACTGGCGCAGACCGATCGACCCCACCTTCAGGTAGTTCGCCGTCACCGTATCCGGCTCCACGAGGTGATCGAGTCGAATGTCGGCCGGATCGAGGCCGAGCGCGTGAGCCGCCTTGTCCAGGTGCACCTCGAGCCCGAAGCGGGGCTGCGGTGTGCCGTGACCGCGCTTGGGTCCGCACGGCGCCTTGTTGGTAAAGCACCGGATGCTGTCGAACTGATACTTGGGCAGCCGGTAGGTCACGGTCTGGAGCGCGCCGGTGTAGTAGGTGCTGGCCACGCCATAGCTGCCGAAGGCACCGCCATCGAGTGCGGTCTGCAAGTGCTGCGCGGTCATGGAGCCGTCACGCTTGAACCCAGTACGCAGGTGCATGTGCACCGGGTGACGCCCGCGGTGGCAGTAGAACACCTCTTCGCGATTGAGGCTGATCTTCACTGGCCGACCCAACTTCAGCGCCATCTTCGCGGCCGCGATCTCGTGGTTGAAGGGATCACTCTTGCCGCCGAAACCGCCGCCGTTGGGCGTGGCGATGACGCGAATGCGCGACGGCGGGAGCTCCAGCACCTTGGCGAGTGAGCGGTGCAGGTAGTGCGGCGTTTGGGTCGACGAGTACACCGTCACCTTACCGTCATCTTCCGGCACGGCGACGGTCGCGTGCTGCTCCATCGGCAGGTGCGTGTTCCCTTCGTAGTAGAAGGTATCTTCGAGTACGAGATCGGCGGCGGCGAAGCCACCTTCGAGATCGCCGAAGCGCATGGACAGCTTCTTGTGGAGGTTACCCTCGTCACCGTACTCATGAATGCGCGGTTCGGGGGTCGCGACCGCTTCGTCGATGCTGGCGATGGTCGTCAGCGGCTCGTACTCTACCGCGACCGCCATACAGGCTTCATACGCAAGGTCTTCACTGACCGCCGCCACCGCCACGACGGGGTCGCCGACGAAACGCACCTTGTCGAGACACAGCGCGTGCTCGTCGTGGGAGACCGGCAAGATGCCGAAGGGAGTCGGCATGTCGTGGCCGGTCAGGACGCCGAGAACGCCTCGCATCGCGAGCGCCTTGCTCGCGTCGATGCTCTTGATGCGAGCGTGCGGAACGGTGCTGCGCTTGAGTCGCATGAACACCATCCGAGGAAACACCAGATCGTCGGCGAAGCGGGTCGTGCCCGTGGCCTTCGCGCGGCCGTCGACGCGTCGAAATGGCGTGCCAATCAGGTTGAGCGGTCGCGGAGAGGACCCCGGCCCCCGCGCGTCAGCCGGTGCTGCCGGCTCTGCCGGTGCTGCTGCCGGCGACGCCGGTGCCGCGGGCGTGTCGACGGACGATCGTCGGACGAGATCGTTAGTCATGGTTCGCGCCTCTCTCGGTCACCGCCGGAAGCGGCTGGCCGTAGAACACCTCGCGCGCCGGCGCGACGGGCGCCCCGCGTAGCTTCGAGGCCGCCCACTGCACTGCCTCGACGATCTTGATGTAGCCCGTGCACCGACACAGGTTGCCCGAGAGCGCTTCGCGTACCTGGTCGTCAGTGGGTTCCGGCACGGCACGCAAGAGCGCATCCGCGGCCATCAACATCCCAGGCGTACAGTACCCGCACTGCGCGGCTCCGAGATCGGCGAAAGCCTCTTGCAAGGGGTGAAGCTGGTTCTCGAGCTGCAACCCCTCGACCGTCTTGATCTCGTGCCCACCCATCTCGGCGGCGAGCACCAGACAGCTCAGGACCGGCTCGCCGTCCACGAGCACGGTGCACGTGCCGCACTCGCCCAGCTCGCAACCGTGCTTGGTCCCGGGGAGAGCCAATTCCTCGCGCAGCACCTCGAGGAGGGTGTGGTGAGTCGGGAACACGCAGGTACGGTCGTCGCCGTTGACGTGCAGCGTCAGGGTGGTCATGCCGTCGGTCATTCGCTCGCCTGTTCACATGGGTTGAGAGAAAGCCCGAAGGCCTTGCTTCGGCGCGCGCGCCTACCAAGGTCCGCGGCCGGTCTCGACGGCCGCCCGACCAGACCCAGTACGGGAAGTCCGGGCGCGTTCGCATCTTCGGGCCGGAACTCGACCTCAGCAGCGCTCTTCTCGACTCGCGGGTTTCGGTTCGTCACCACCGATTCGCGTCGGGGTCAAACCGCGATTATTGTGGGTCGGAGCCAGGCGTCAAGCCACGCCCCGGCGCCGCGCAACAATTTCCTGCAAACCCACTTACACGCGGTCGCCGGGGAGTGGACAGCGCGCGGCGGGGCGCTACACTTCCGGGCTTCACCGGAGCCAACCGAGCGCACGTCGGCGGGATCTGGCCGCGCGAACGGGGCGGGAGATCGGGCCGTTCATCCGGGCCGGGTGAATCCGGCGAGTGCTCGCGACGCTTCCGAAGAGACGACGAACCGACGAATCCAGGAGACCCCATGGTAACCGCCGCCGCCGGCGCCGGACAGATTGCAACCGCAGAGACGATTCGAAACATCGCGATCGTTGCGCACGTCGACCACGGGAAAACCACGCTCGTGGATCGCATGCTGTATCAATCCGGCATGTTCCGCACCGAAGAGCTCGACAAGCTCGCGGGCGGCCAACACGGCTTGATCTTCGACTCGAACCCCATCGAGCGCGAGCGCGGGATCACCATCTTCAGCAAGAACTGCGCGCTGCACTACACCAGCCGCGACGGCCGCCACTACAAGATCAACATCATCGACACGCCGGGCCACGCCGACTTCGGCGGCGAAGTCGAGCGCGTGTTGTCCATGGCGGACGGGGTGCTGCTGTTGGTCGACTCGTTCGAAGGCCCGATGCCGCAGACGCGCTTCGTGCTGCAGAAGGCGCTCGCCCACCGGCTCAAGCCCATCGTGATCGTGAACAAGGCCGATCGCCCCGACGCTCGGCCCGAGGACGTGGTCAACGAGGTGTTCGACCTGTTCGTCGAACTGAACGCCAACGACTCCGCCCTCGACTTTCCGACGATCTTCGCCTCCGGTCGCGACGGTTGGGCGACACTGGATCTGAACGGCCCGCGCGAAGATCTTCGTGTCGTGTTCGAGGCCGTGATCCACCACGTGCCAGCACCCCTGGCCCGTCCGAACGCGCCACTGCAAATGCTGTTCAGCACGCTGGAGTACTCCGAATTCGTGGGACGCATCGGCGTGGGCAAGGTCCACGCTGGCAAGATCACCGAGGGGCAAACGGTCACGGTGATCGACCACGCCGGCGAGCATCACGCCAATCGAGTCCAGCAACTCCTGGTCTTCGAAGGGCTTGGCAAGCGGCGCGTCAAGGAAGTGAACGCCGGCGACCTCTGCGCAGTCGTTGGCCTCGATCCCGTCGACATCGGAGTGACGGTCGCCGACCCGGACTTGCCGAGCGCGCTCCCGCCAGTAACGGTCGACGAGCCCACCCTTCACATGACCTTCCGCGTCAACGACGGGCCCTTTGCCGGCCAGGAGGGCGACTACGTCACGACCCGCCAAATCCGCGAACGTCTCGATCGGGAACTCCAGACCAACGTCGCGCTGCGCGTCGCGCCTGGGGATCGGCCAGAGGAGTTCCGCGTCTCGGGGCGTGGACTCATGCACCTCGGCATCCTGCTCGAGAACATGCGTCGCGAAGGCTTCGAACTGTGCGCCGGGCGACCGCGAGTGGTGTTCAAGGAGATCGATGGCAAGTCCCACGAGCCCATCGAACTGCTCGTCGTCGAATGCCCGATCGATTGCCAGAGTGCCGTCATGTCGCTCCTCGGCAACCGCCGTGCAGAGCTCGTGAAAATGGACTCGAAGGTCGGAGCGAGCGGTTTCTTGCATCTCGAGTTCACGGTCCCGGCCCGCGGCTTGATCGGACTCCGCACCCGGATGCTCACCGCCACTCAAGGCCGCGCCATCATGCACCACACGTTTCACAGCTTCCAACCAGTGCGCGGCGCCATCCCGGAACGTACGGCCGGCGTCCTCATCGCAAGCGAGGGCGGGCTCGCCACCGCCTACGCGCTCGACGCCCTCTATGATCGTGGAACCTTCTTCATCCGGCCGGGTGACCGCGTGTACGAAGGCCAGATCATCGGCGAGAACTGCAAAGAGGGTGACCTCGTCGTCAACCCCATCAAGACGAAGAAGCTCACCAACATTCGTGCCGCGGGCAAGGACGACGCCACCCAGGTGCGACCCGTGCGCGAAATGAGCCTCGAGGCGGCACTGGAGTACATCCAGGACGGCGAGCTGGTGGAGATCACCCCGAGTTCGATTCGCGTGCGCAAAGTCGCCCTCAAAGAAGCCGATCGCCGCCGCACCAAACGCCAGGGCAAGGACGACTGAACCGCGCGGACACGGCCTCGCCGCGGGTTTCGCCGGGCTCGCATCGAGTCCAACGCTCTGGCACCTCGAGCCAGCTCCGAAGCTGCGGACCGGGGTCCGCAGCCCGGGCACGCTGGCCGTCTTCGGGGCTGCCGCGTCTCGCGGCCCTATGGGCAGCCGGGGTTCGGGAACGGGGCGGGCGGTTGTGGGCCACCCGAGAACTGAAACGCCAGGAGGTAGATGACGTCGCCGACGTCGGTCGAACCGTCGCCATTGACGTCGCCGGCGGCTGCGGGGTTGGGTGCAGCACCGCCGGAGAACAAGAAGTTCAGCAGTGCGATGGCGTCGCCGATGTCGACCGAGCCGTCACCGTTGATCTCGCCGCGTACGAACGGAGTTGGGCACTCGCACTCGTCTGGAATGCCGTTCAGGTTCAGGTCGAACGAGACGCCCATGGCGATATCCTCGGCGTCGGGTTGGCCGTTGCTGTTGCAGTCGCCGTTGGCGGTGACCGTGGCGGTGAGGTTCAGCACCAAAGCGCTGAGCTGAATACCCCCTTGCACCCCAGCTTCGTCGGCGACGTCGATCGCCACCAGCGCAGACTTGACGCCGGGCGTCGGGTCGTCGAACGAGAACGTGAGCGTGAGCGGCGTCGTGCCGACGACGGTCGGGCTGAAGCCCACCGTGGCAAAACCCGATCCACCGATGATCTGCACGTTCTGGACGGCGAGGCCGGCCTGCGTAGAGCCAGCACCCAAGTTGTAGATCTGCACGGCTTGGTTCGCGAAGCCGCCGGGCGGACTCTGACCAAAATCGACCGCGCCTACAGTAACGACTGATCCCGAGTCCAGCGAAGGTTGTGCGTGCCGCACGATCTGCCCGAACACCGTGGCTTGCGAAACGGGGAAGTCGACGGCGTTCGAATTGATGGTGACGGTGCCGAAGTAGCTGCCTTCGGTCGGCGTGTTCAACGTAATGCTGTGCTGGTTCGCACCGCCGCCGGCAAACTCGGTGATGGTCCCGCCCGGCGCGCTGAAGATGCCGGGCGCCGCGTTGAGCGTGTACTGGAGCGGCGCGACGAAGCCAAACGTAGCGACGTCGCCCGCGTTCATGACATTGAGCGTGCCAATCGCCGGCGTCCCGACGATGGCCTTGCCGAGGTCGACCGCGGGATCGTTCGAGATTCTGGGCGGCACTTGATAGTCGGCGACTACGGGTAGGTGATCGGACGCGCCGTGCAGCGCGTTGGCGACGGCAGCGCCCTCGGGGATCGTCGGCGCGTCGTTGATGTCATCGTTGAAGTGCAGCCCGTCGTTGCCGAAGGCGCGGTAGGTGCCGGTCACGTAGTCGATGCCGGCTCCGTCCTGCAGGGCTGCGGAGATGAGCTGGAAGTCGAAGCGGTCATCCATTCCGCCGGCGGTCGCCCCGGGGGGGGCGCCGGCGTTGTTGGCGTGCGGGGACTGCGTGTGGATCGCGGCAAAGGCGGCGTTGCCGCTCCAGTTTCCAGGCGAGGCAATGGGGTCGAACGTACGCCCGTTGGTGTTTCCCAACAAGCTCGTGAACTGTTGGTACGCGCCCTCCGTGCTCGCCTGGAGATTCATGTCACCGAGCAGTATGAACTGGGTGCCCGCCGGCAGCGCATTGGTGTTGGCGCGAATCAAAGTGGCCGCGGTGGTTCGTTCATCCTCGTCCGACGCGGTCGATCCGGCCTTCAAGTGCATGCCGTAGAAATAGATCTCGGCGCCGCTGCCGCTATAGCCGTTCAACGTCAGGCGCCAACGATCGGTCTCGCGCGGCGTGGTCGCCAAGTCCAGATGGGTTCCCGACCCCGATTGCGCGAGCGCAGCGGTGCGGAAGAACAGTGCGTTGTTGGTGAGGGGGAAGTCGTCCGTGAATGTACCGATGGCGTATCCGCCCGGTCCCGACGGCGAGTTGAGGACACTGGTGAGGAACGTGGTGGCGGCACTCAACGAGCCCACCTCCTGCAGCACGATCACGTCGGCTTGCAGTGCGTTGAAGATGATCCGCATCTCGTTGATGCGGTCGCCTTCGTAGTTGAGCACGTTGTAGCTCACGACGCGAAGCGCTGCGGCCGGCTGCGTGACCAGCAACAACGACAAGCCGACGACGACGCCGAAGAAGTACTTGAACATGACCTGGCTTCTCTCCCCAGCGCCTTGCCCAAGACCAGGCGCTTCGCCAACGCGATCGTGTCGCCTTGGCGAAAAGGTACCGGCCGCCGGACACGCTGGGTGGGCGCGCGACCTCGACCTCACAAGAATCACTGCGAACAGAGTGTCCCCGTCGACCACGAACGGGCCCGATTGTAGCCGCTGGCCGGCTGGATCTCACCGTCAAAGTCGAAGCGGGGGGAGGGCAGGTCGCGACCGGCGCCGCGAGGCACATCGACGAGAGCCGTTCGCAGAGTCGGAGGATCCTGCCGGAACGAGCGGCGCAGCAAACGTGAGGGGGGAATCGTGGCCGGGGAGTGCACGGGGCCGACGAAGCCCGTCGCACGAAAGCCCCCCGGGGGTCCAAAGGTCGGGCCTTCCCGGGGGCCTTCCGAAAGGGGCCTACTTCGCCGCTAGCTTACCGCGAACCTGAGCGAGGTCGGCGGCGATCCGCAGCACCTCCTCGAGGTAGAACGTGCGCTGGATGCGCGAATTGGTATCCGCACCCGCGGTCTCGTCCAACGACTCCGCGACCTTCTCCTCTTCCTCGGAAACGTCGAACTCCTTGCGCTGCGCGAGGTGAAGTTCTCGGTTCAAGGTGACCGTCTTGCGATCTTTCAAGCGGCGGTAACGCTCGACGTTGGCCTGCAGCTTCTCGAAATCAGCCGACGCCGCCACCCGCGCGTTCGACCGCGCGCGCACCTCGTCGATGATGGCCGGGTTGATGCGATCCGTACGCACGAAACGAGCGCGCTCGACCGTGTCGTATTCGAGCGCGTAGTCGAGTTCGCCCTCGGTCATACCCATGTGCGCGGTCAGAGACGGAAGCACGATGTCCGCCATCACGCCGAGCCCTTGCGTGCTACCACCGCTGGGTCGGTAGAACTTCTGGTGAGTGACTTTCAAGGCGCCCATCTTGGGCGTACCGACGGCTTGCCGGCTCCGGGTCGATGCGATCAAGTCACCAAGGTTCAGGAGTGACTGGACCGTCCCCTTGCCGTGGGTTGCGGGATCACCCACCACGAGGCCGCGCCCGTAATCCTGAATCGCCCCCGCTACGATCTCGCTCGCGCTGGCGCTGAAACGGCTCACGAGCACCACCAACGGACCGTCCCACGCAATCCCCTCGGGCTCGTCATTGTACGAGCGAACGGTGCCATTGAATTCCTTCACTTGCACCATGGGGCCGTCGAGGAACAGGCCCGCGACGTTGATCGCCTCGGTCAGCGACCCACCCCCGTTGCGACGTAGATCGAGCACCAAAGTGCCGACGCGATCGTCCTTGAACTTGCCGATGATCTTGCGCATGTCGCGCGTCGTGCTGCGGAAATCGTCGCTGCTATCGCCCTTCCGGAACATGTCGCGATAGAAGCTGGGGAGCTCGATGACCCCGACGCGGTGCGGCTCGGTCTCGGTCACGTCGCCGGACGCGGCGGGAATCTCGAACACCTCACCCGTCGCCTCCGACTCGGGCAACTCGACCTTGTCGCGCTCGAGTTCATAGATGCGTCGCTGTTCGCCTTCGGTGAGCACTTCGAGGCGGACCTTGGAACCGCGCGGGCCGCGAATCCGCGGCACGACGTCCGAGAGCTTCTGATCCACGACATCGACGAGCGGGCCTTCAGTGCCTTCGCCGACCGCCACGATCCGGTCCTTTGGCTTCAAGCGCGCGTCTCGAGAGGCGGCGCCCCCGGCGATGATTTTCATCACCGTGGTGTAGCCATCGATCGAACGCAGCTCCGCACCGATCCCCTCGAGCTCGAGGCTCATGTTGATCTCGAAGTTCTCGAAGGTGTGCGGCGACATGTAATTGGTGTGCGGGTCGTACGACATGGTCATGGCCGACAAGTACATCTCGAGCAGTTCGTCATTGTCGGTATGGGCCATGCGCTTGGCGAATCCCTCGTAGCGCTTGCGCAGCCGCTCGCGCGCTCGCTCGAGCTTCTGCGCGGCCTCGACCGCGGGGTCGACCGCGGGGGCGGGCTCGGCGGTCTGTGGGGACGCCGGGTCGGGGTCGGCACTCTCTTGGGGCTCGCCCGAGTCCGGCGCCGGAGACGGGTCCGGTGTCGGCTTCAGTTCGACCTTGGACTCTTGTTCCTCGTCCTCTTCGGTCGCCGCCGAGGTCGTTTCGATGAGCAGGTCGTACTTGATTCGCTTGCGCCAACGGTCGCGCATCTCCTTTGGAGTTTCGCAGTACGCGATGTGGTCTGGATCGATGGCCAACGACTCGTCGATCGAATAGTCGTGCTCCGCCATGAGAAACTCGTGGACGAGGGGGATGCGCTCGTTGACCCGCTGGATGAAGAGTCGCACGATGTCGAAGGCGAACGACAGGTCACCGGCCTTGACTTGGTCGTCGATCAGCGTCTCGCGCGCACGAGCCGCCTCGATGTCGCTGGCCAAGAAGTAGGACTTCATGGGATCCAGAGTCTCGAAGAACATCTTGAACCAGCGGCGAGCCAGTTCGTCATCCACTTCGCGATGAGAGATGTGGCATTCACTAACGAGGCGCGCCAGCTCTTTGGCGATCTGCATGTCGCGCTCGGTCGGCTGCTCCGTGAGGTGGTCGGCGGCGCGCAGGCCAGCGCTCGAGACTGTGAACAGCACGAGGGCTGCAAGCCCTAGGACAAAGGAACGTACTCGCGAGGTACCGGACATGAAGACCTCTCTCGACCCTGGGCGCCGTCGCTCGACGAAGTTCGTCGGGCAGCGCTAGTCTCTCTCGGCTCTCTCTGTTACGCCTCACCCACGCGACGCGGCCGCAAAACGCGTCCCCGCCGGCCCCCGCCGAAACCCGAGCGCCACCGGCACCCCAGCCACCGGCCGCTCGCTCACGGGGATCATCCTCGGATTCCTCGTTTCCAGTCTTCGGCGTCCGTGGGTTCCAACCCAAGGGCTCGGACGCTCTCTACGCTACCAAACTCTCGCCGGTTCCGCCGCGCCACCGCGGCCAAAAAAATCGGTCGGCGAGTCGGGCGACCGTCCCTGCGTTGCGCCTAGCAAATCGGCGACCCTTCGACCGCGACCTTCCCAAGCGGGAAGTCGTGAACGTCTTGCATGAGTTAGGATATCATCCCGGGCCGTGGCTCCGACCGGACTCAGGCGCTGGCCCGGGATGCCACCCCAAAACGGGCGGAGTCGTCGCGGCCACGAGGCACCGAAGAAGCCGAAGGGTCGTCCTGGCTCGACCGCGGTCGCTGGCCTCGAGGTCGGGTCGACGTTTGCGAACCGGAACCTCGGTTTCGTGAATGCGCTTGATTCGAGCCTAGATCCCAGCGGGCCCGACGCCCGACCCGACCCCGAGCCCTCGAAGGGACTTGCCCGTGGCCAAGAAGAACGACTTTCGCGACTACTTCGAAGACTTCTCCGAAGGCGTGAATCTGTCCGACGCGGACCTCGACGCGATGCTTGCGGGCAGTTTCGCGACGCAGGACACCGAGCCCGAAGTGGGTGACCTGAAGCCGGGCGACCTCGTCGAAGGTGTCGTCGTGTCGCAGCAGGAGACCGAGCTCCTGATCGAGATCGGCAGCAAGCTCCACGGGGTCGTGCCCCGCGAGGAGTTCGACGGAGTGGCGCTGCCCGCGCTCGGCAGCAGGATCGCGGCCCACTTCGCCCGCCGGGACGACGAACGCGGGGTGTTGGTGCTCGGCGTGAAGGAAGTGCAACGCGAGGTGTTTTGGGGCGAGGTCCGGGAGGGCCACCGCTTCGAAGGGACCGTGGTCGCCGAGAACCGCGGCGGCCTGACGCTCGAGATCCGCGGTACCCGGGCGTTCTTGCCCATCTCGCAGATCGAGCGCAATCGCGTCGACGACTTGAAGCCGTACCTCGGCCAGCGCATGCAGGTCGAAGTGACGGCCGTCGATCGCGGCAAGCAAGACCTCGTCGTGAGCCGGCGGCGCATCCTGGACGCCGAGTGGGAAGAAGAGAAGGTGCGCGCCGTCGCCCGGATCCGCGTGGGGGACGAGGTGCGCGGTCGGGTCACGCGCATCAACCAGCATGGTGCGTTCGTCGACATCGGCGGGGTCGAGGGCCTGGTCCATGCCAGCAAGCTGCGCGCCGCGCAGGGCAAGGCGGACAGCGCGCCGGTGCGCGAAGGCCAAGACCTCGAGGTGCGGATCGCGTACGTGGATCCCGGGGCCGGTCGCGTGGGCCTCGACCTCCGGGTGATCGCCGACGATCCGTGGCAACACATTGCGGCCGACTACGCGCAGGGCGACGACGTGACCGGGCTCGTCAAACGCCTGACCGCGGAGGGAGCCGTGATCACTCTGGACGAAGGCCTGGAAGGCTGGATCCCGGCGAGCGCGATGACAGCGGCTGTGCGTGTGGGCTCGTTGTGTCAGGCCCGCGTGGTGCGGGTCGACGCCGGAGCGCGACGCCTGGAGCTGCGACCCCGGTAGGCCCGATGCGCCGAAACCCGGGTTCGGGCTACTCGGCGATCACGGCCCCGCCGAGGCACTCCGTGCCGCGGTAGAAGACCGCATATTGCCCAGCGGCCACGCCTGCGTCCTCCCCCGCCAGTTGCACGACGCTGCGCTCCGCCGACGCCGCGGGCGCGAGCGTGCAATCGTACACGTGCTCGCTATGGCGTAGTTTCACCTGGAGCGCGTCGGCGGGCGCGGGCTCGTTGAGCCAGTGAATCCGGCCGACCTCGAACCGACTGCGGGATTGATGGTCGACGTGCTCTTGGTGCGACACGTAGACGACGTTGGCGTGGCAGTCCTTGGCCACGACGAACCATGGGCCACCACTCAGGCCGAGGCCCTTGCGCTGCCCGATCGTATGAAACCAAAAGCCAGAGTGGTGTCCGAGCTTGCGGCCGGTCTCGCGCTCACGGATCTCTCCGGGGCGCACACCGAGGTGCGAACGCACGAAGTCGTTGTAGCGAATCTTTCCGAGGAAGCAGATGCCTTGGCTATCCGGGCGTGCCCGGTTCGGAAGTTCGAAGCGCTCGGCCAGCGCCCGCACCGCAGGTTTCGGCAGGTCGCCTACCGGGAACAGGCAACGACCGAGTTGCTCTTGGCTCAAGTGCGACAAGAAGTAGGTCTGGTCTTTGACCGGGTCGACCCCCTTGTGCAGGTGGTGGCGCCCGCCGCCGAACTCGACGCGCGCGTAATGACCCGACGCGACGTGCGCGAAATCGGTCCCGACGACCTCGCGAAACGCACCATACTTGATGCGCTGATTGCACAGAATGTCCGGGCTCGGCGTCCGCCCGGCGCGCAACTCGGCGATCGTGTGGTTCACGACTCGCTCGTGATACTCGCGCTGCAGCGGAACGATCTCGAGCGGCACCTCCGCCGCCGCACACACCGCCCGTGCGTACGCGAGATCCTCCTCCCAAGGACAGTCGCCGAGGAACGCCAACTCGTCCTCGAGCCAAATCTTCAGGTAGAAGGCCGTGAGGTCGTCGTGCCCGGCATCCCGCAGCAGCCGCAGGGCCACGGAACTATCGACGCCACCGGAGAGAAGAACCGCGATGCTCATGACCTGAAGATACCGGCGAGGCTCGAGACCGAGAAGACCTGGAGTGAGCTGGACCGTGCGGAGGTTCATGCCGACCCCGTCGTTGGCCTCGCGCTAGCTTTGTTTTGTCGAACCGCCGTGGTACGGACCCGTGCGCCCGGTGGTGCGGGAGGAGGGGAGCCGCAAGGCTCCCCCCTATCCCGATCCCCCCTTTCCGTCGCCCACGGAGGGGGAGAGGCGAGGCTCGGGAACGAGGGGGTCTGAAGTCCCGGCGTGGGTCTGGGTAGAGTTGGACGGGAGTGCGCGGCGGCGCGAGGGTCCTGAACCGGCGCGCCGCGTTCTCCAGTTACCGCGACGTGTCTTACAGCGACCTGTCTTGCCGTTGTGGGTGCACCTTGCCTCAGCCACAAACTACCCGGAACTGTGCTTGTTTCGCCTGAAAGCCGAAGTACGCTTCGGGTGGTGAGGCAGTGATGTCTTCGGCGCTGTCATGTTTTTCTTAGTTCCCTCGGCGAGATGAGGTCGACTGTGCCAAGACGCAGCGCCATTTGCGTAGCTGTTGTGCTTTCTGGTGTCCTCTTTCTCTTGCTTACCGGTAGGGATTCTCGCCACACCCATCGCGCTACAGCTCAAGACCAAGCCGCCCCCCTAGTGGACCAGCTACTTGCTAACAGAAGAGGCTTTCTTATCCTTGACGGGGTCGTTGTTCCACCTCCGTATGAAACGTCGGTCATAGACGAGAGACTATACGTAAACGGGCAGCTATTGGGGCCCACTACGTGGGTCGAAGACTCTGAGCCCCACCCGGTTGGTAGTGTAATGCGACACATCACCGATTCGTACGAGACATATTGTAACGGTTGTCGCGCTGGGCACGATTTGGCTTTGCAGCTTGAAGCTTTAGTAACAGCGTTGCAATCTCACCCGGACGTAGTCAATACCTCACAGGAGGTTGCTCACAGGCTGACTGTGCAGCTCTCTTCTGGTGAATTGTTGAACCTCCGCCTTTTTATTGAAACGCCACTACCTTACGTCGCTCGTACACCTGCCGAAGTAGCTGCCTATCGTTCCAAAACTCTAGACTTTACGCAGCGATTGCTGACGCAGTACTTACAAGCGGGAGACGTCGTGTTCGCCCGATCTGGCAGTCTGTCTCTTGCCAGCATCCCCCATTCAGTCGTTGGTGCGATTCTACCGAAAATCCGCACCGTCATGAGTGCGGACATGACTTTCGACCTCCGGGTTGAAATGCTATTTGACCTGGACCTTCCGCTTAACACAGCCGAAGACCTCGCCGCCAAGGCCGCAAACGGAATCGTCTTCTAAATAGTTACCCGGTGCTTTGGTTTTCGAGAGATCGGCCGCGGTCAAGCGTTAGCGTTGCCCAACGAGACCGATTCCCCGCGATCAGGAGTCGCCCAAGAATGACCTCGACATCTTGCCGTCGATTTGGGTCAGATTCGGCCGATCCGGAAGGCTCGAAACCGGAGGCGTAGCCTGAGTTCCGGTGAGGATTTCGAGGTTTTCGGATCGGTCGAAGATGGCCCGAAGCGACGAGCAAGAGGGTGAAGTTATTCTTGGGCGACTCCTCAAGAGAGCAAGCGGCGCGGTGCGGCGTCGTCGCCGAGTGCGTGGTGGAGGCGTACCGATTCGCCAGCGCGTTGGCCGTCGGCGTGGGCTTGGGCGTCGACGCGGAAGCTGCGCGTGAAGAAGCGGACGTGGGGATAGAGGTGCTTCAGGTGGTGCTCGGCCTCGTGGTCGCGAGCTTGCACCAGTGCGTGGGCGCGCGGTGTGGCGCGCTCGAACTGTTCGCGATCGGCCGCGAGCCGGCGCCGGATGGTGTCGACCACCCCCTCGTAGAAGTGGCTGAGGTTGCGGCGCACCGATAGGCCTTTCTGGCGACGGCGACGCTTCTCGAGTTCGCCGAGGCCGACGATCTGGCGCTCCAGGCATCGGAAGCTATAGACCGCGACCTCCACGTTCGAGCGGCGTCCGATGAAGCTGACCTTGCGGTCGCCCGGCTCGACCGCGGAGTTCGTGATCCACTGACACAGACAAGAGTCGGCGACGGCATGGACCAACATTTGTCGCCAGCGATCGATGCGCCGCCGCCCAGCGACCAAGCTCTCGCGCTGTTCGACGAGCGGGTCGTCTTCTGCGTTGGCGAAGCCGTCGACCTCCGCGATCGACAGATTGTGCTTGAGGAGTAACGACTGCGCCTTGGCCGCCGCGCTCGCGGCCTCGGCAGGGCTGTCGGTCCCGGCGCTGAGGGCCTGCAGCTCTTTGATCAGTCGCAGGAGCTTGCGGCGATCCTCGCCCGCGCGCCCGTCGGGCGTCGACCCTCCCGGCGGCGATACTCCCAGCGGCTCGATCACGGCGAGTCATCCCCTTCGATACGAACCCCAGCGCTCCGAAACGCCGCCCGCAGGGCACAGCCATGATCCCACGAGAGGAACCGTTCGACCAGCTTGACGTAGCGCGCCGCGAATTCGGGTCCGTGGGGCGCTCGGTCCGGTGCCGTGATCGTGTGGGCGAGCTCGTGCAACACCACGCGCGCCGACCGCGACCAGCGCGGCAGCCTCAACTCGGCGCCGAACCAGGCGCCGTTCGCGCAAGCGTGGCGGCGGCCACGACCGTCTCGCACCACGACGATCTGTGGCGCACCAGGGATACGCTCCCAATAGGCCGAAGCCAGCACGCGATCCACGAACTCTTGGACCGCGTCGAGGTCCGCGAACTCGCGCCCGGAATCGACCGTGTCTTCGGCTCGGTAGACGACACTTCGTTGGGCATCGCGCTCCACGACGCTCGGTCACTCTCCGCTCCGCCGGGCCTGGTCAGCGAAGCCCAGACTCGCAAGGCAACCACGATCCGTCAGCACGTCCGACCCAAAGACCGGAACGCCCGGCTTCGCCGATCGGCTGTGAGTTCACGATACGGACTCGAGACGTGGGGGGAAACCGTTTCGTTGCCGTCAGGAGGCGTCCGGCCTGGACGGGCCTTCACCCGCGTCGGCGCGGGCGGCCACGACCTCCTGGGACACGACCTCGATCTGCCGACCCAGCCCGAACACCAGCAACCAGAACTGGCACCCTTCACGAGGCGTGAGTCGCGACCCGGACCCAGCCCAGGTGATCAGGCGCGCCTCGGGCGAGCGCAGTTCGAGACGGTCGGTGTGACTGCGGTACCAAATGAGTCCCAGGACATCGAAGTCGGGGTTGGGGATCAGATCGAGGTGGGTGGAGAGGCCCAGGCCGAGATGCAGCAGGCCGTAGCGTCGGAACTGTTCGCGCCCGATGACCACCGGTACGTCCTCTAGCTTGCCGGCACGCAAGAGCTTCAAGGTCACCGTCGAGCCCGGCCGCGCCTCGTCCAGCACCTCGTGGAGATCACCCACGTCGACGACCGGGTCGCCGTCGCAGGCGAGCAGCACGTCGCCGGGAACGAGTCCCGCGACGTGGGTCGGCGTTCCTTCGAAGACCTCGGTCACCAACACCGCACCCTTTTGCCCGAGTCGCTCGGAGGGCACCGCCAGATCATCAGCAAACGGCCAGCTCCAGGTCGAAACGGTGCGAAACTCGCCACCGATCCAACCGCGTTCGAGCAGCGGCTTCGTCCCGGTCCCCGCGCAACCACTGACGAGCATCCCCAATGCGATGGCCGCGACCCGCCCGAACGTCGTTACTCTCCATGCTTCCATGGGACCCCTTCTCCCGGTCATGGGGCCTCGCAACAACACTACACTCGTAGTGATTGCGGCCCCGAAAAAAGTACCACCTCGTTCAATCCACCGCCCACCGACTCAATCCGCGTGCGATCGGATTGGTCGTGAGTCCGAGCGCAACACTCACTCGGCTGTGTTCCGCCGACACGCTGGGACTCTGCACGACCGTTGAGATCCGTCGCACGGTCACGCACTCCCCCGTCCAGCGATTGGGGCACGGCGCGAGGATCGCCAACGCAAGGACCTGCAAAGCAACGCCCACCCGGCCGACTCGGCGGCCGTGGAGCCGGCGCAACCGCGCGACGACCTGACGCGGGCCTATGGAGAGGAGCGGCGCCACGCCCGCGCAAACGGGCATGGCCGCGCTACGGCTCCAGCTGAGCACCTTGCACAGACTGGTCTCGAGCGGGCGCGGCGTGCCCATGATGCGCGAAGCTTCTTGATCGCGGAGGATCTCGACCTCGAGTTCATAACGCCGAATCAGAAGCAACAGCGGCCAGTTGAAGAAGTGCAGCGTGCGAACGATCTCCAAGAGCAGTGCCACCCAGAGGTCGCCCCGACGCAGGTGCGACAACTCGTGAGCCAACACCGAATCGAGCTCGGCATCCGTCAAGTCTTCGGCGAGTCCCATGGGGAACACGAGCACCGGACGGCGCAACCCGACGACGAACGGCGACGCGAGGCCAGCAAGCGCGAGTTGCTGTGGCACCGGGATCTTCAAGCGCGCCGCGAGAGGAGCAAGCCGCCCAGCGACCCGGGTGGATGCGGGCGCCAGGCCCAACTCTCCCACACCGTGGAGCAGCCGGTGCAACCGCCACAACCTCGAAACCCTGCGGGTCGCCAGGGTAGTCACAACCGACACCCAGGTGACCGCGAGGCCGAGGTCGAGGGGCGCGGCCCATCCGATCCAGGAAGCCTGTCCGTCGTGAGCCAGGTCCACGGCCACGACCCGTAGCGGCGCAATGCCCCAGAAGGCAACCGCGCCATGAAGTACCGCAGCAGCGAGCAGTCCCCGGCGCAACGCAGCCGCACGCAAGTGCAGAAGCCCGAAGAGCCACGTGATGACGATCAAGTCACCGAACGACGTAAAGAGCGCGTTCGCCAACCGCAACCCGAAGTAGCTGGGGTCTGCGGTCACGGCGGCGACCCGTCGTCATCGTCCAGTTCCGCGAGCAGGCGCTCCACCGAACGAGCCCGCTTGCCACCCAGACGCTGTCCGCCCAAGAACGCGGCGACGGTGCGCGACACCGACCCGCCGAAGAGCTGTTCTTTGACCAGGTCTAGGTACAGCGCGGAGACCTCCTCGAAGGAAACGCGCGGCTGGTATCCGTAGCTGCGACCGTCCCGGGCATAGCGCCGGAGGAAGTCCTTGTCGGCCAGCCGCGTCATCACGGTCATGACCGTGTTGTGGTGCAGCGCCCTCTCGGCCGACAACCGCTCGACGACCTCAGCCACGGACACGTCGCCGAGTTCCCAGGCGACCTTCATCACCTGGAGCTCGAGGGGACCGAGTAGCTGTGCGGGCTTCGGCATACGCATGAGCTAAAACTACTACCTGCGTAGTGACATTGCAAGCCGACGTTTCTGCGCTCCGCGCGCCACGAGTCGAGCCGGCCAGACCCCTCCCCCACGATCGGCCAAAACCAGCCGACCCACGCCCAGCGCCCGGGAACACCCGACACAGCGGGGTCGATCAGGGGTACACAGTCAGAGCGACGTCGCCGGTAAGATCGAAGCCGATGATTCGAATGACCCAGTCGCCGGGGATCCCGAACCGAGTAATGCCTTTGACGACGATGGTGCCGCCCGCCCCAAGAAGGTGGTCGCGATAGATCTCGTAGCCGGTCGCATCCTCGATGATCACGATGAGCTCACCGTCGAAGTCGACGACCGACAAGTCGACCAGGGCTTCGTCGAAGGGATTGAACCACACGTACGCATCTTCGAAGTCGGCGCCGAAGACATGGGCTTCGTAGACGAAGTCGCTCGGTGTTGGGTCGACGATGACGTGGGTATGGTGACGGCTCGAGCGGTGACACCCGGCCAACACGGCGGCCAACGCGAGGATGATCAGGCCGGACTTCCACTGGCGGTTTCGCAGCGACGGACGTGACGCAGTCAGCATGGCGAGCTCCTTCCGCCCGACACAACGGGAAGGTCGCCACCGATATTCGAATCGGGGTGCGGACCGCACACGAACCCTCGACGAGCGGCCCGGCGACGGTGTCCGAGGAGTCGCCCAAGTCGTGATCTGGCAAGGACTCGGACGCTACCCTCCGCAGACGTTGTCCCACGGCAACTGCAGTCCGCGGAACGTACGAGCAGGTCGCGAAGCCAGGAGCTCGGGCTGCGTCTCTACGAAGGGTCCCGGGACCGAATCCCGTCGCCGGACAGGCGCAGCTCGCGCTGGCTTCGGCCCGGGCAAGACCGCTAGCGCGGCCCGCGCGGACTGGCGGTGGTGACAGGCATCTGAAAGGGATCTACGGTCTTCTGCGCGCCCCACGCCGAGTACAGATCGGCGAGGTCGCCGATCGCTTCGCGGTACAGTCGTGGAATCTTGCGCGAGGCATCCTGCTTCCGGTCGAGACTGGCGTAGCAGCTCGCGAGGATACGTTCCGCCTCGCGGTGCCGCTTGACGCCGATCAGGGAGACCGCGTGATTGGCGCGGATGACGAGCAGGCGCGGATCCTCGTTCGACAACACCTTCTCGGCAACCTCGAGCGCGTGCGCGAAGTGCTTCTCGGCCGTGCGCGCGTCGCCGCGTTGATGGCTCACCTGTCCGAGATTGCTGTGGATCGCGATGATGTCCGGACTGCCTTCGGGCGCGAGCTGCCGCGCAATGCGCAACGCGCGTTGATACAGCGACAGCGCACGCTCCTGTTCGCCTTGCTCGAGCAACGCCGCCGCCAGGTGACTCATCGCCATCAGTGTGAGCGGGTGATCATCGCCCAACGTCCGCGCGGCCGCCGACATGACCTTGCGGCCGAGCAGAATCGCCAGGTCGGTGCGTGAGCTGCGACGGTACAAGGTCGCCAGGTTCAACAACGTGCCCAGAGTGTCGGGGTGCTCGGCGCCGCAGATCTTCTCTTGCAGCTTGAGTGCTTCCTTGAGGAGTTGGCCGGCCTCCGGGACCATGCCGCGCCGCTGCAAGACCTCGGCGAGGTGGTTCATGCTCTCTAGAGTCTCGGTGTGAGACGGGCCACGTTGGTTGCGGCGGCCGCCCAGGGCCGCCCGCAACAATTCCTCAGCCTCTTCCATGCTTCCGAGTTCTTGGAGCACGGTTCCCAACAGATCGACCGTCGCAAGAGTCTGAAGGTGCTCATCACCCAACGACTGCCGGTGACGCCAGAGGCTGCGGCGCAGCAAGTCCTCGGCTTCTTCGTAACGGCCGCGGTTTCGCAGGGCCCGCGCGTGCAGGTTGAGGGCCGCCAGCGTATCGCTATGGAGTTCCCCGAGGACCTGCGTCCGCAACTTCACCAGGCCGTCCGCCAACCTTGCGGCCTCGAGTGGGTTACCGAGCGCATCGAGCACCTCGGTGAGGTGGTGGACGGTATCGAGGGAGTCCGGGTGATCCTCTCCCAGATGTCGATTCCGCAGTCGCAGCGCCGTCCGCAGGTGGAACTCCGCCTTGCGTGGGTCGCCGAGCGCAAAGAAGCTGACGCCCAAGGTGTCGTTGGCCCACGCCAACACCTCGGGGTGCTCATGCACCTGCGCCTGCAGCGCTCCCGAAGCCTCGGTGAGAGCTTCTTTGAGCGTCACGGTTCGGCCCCTTGCCTTGTCGGGCAACGCCGACGCGAACATGGACGTGAGGAACTCCTGCATCGACGCCGCCTTGTCGGCTTCGATCTGAGCCCGCTCGCGAGCCTGTGCAGCCAGTGTCCGCTGGCGCGAGAGATCACCGAGTGCGCGCCGCGCGTTGGCCGCGGCGAGGATCAGTCCGATGGCCGCGATCGCCCCGCCCGCGCCCAGCCCCAGGGTCGCATGTCGCGCCGCCACGACCGCGAATGCCAAGCCAGCCAGACCAATGGCGACCCCGATCCCCATCATCGAAACGGCAACAACCAGCAGTTTGTTGCGACGAGCGAGGCGGCGCAGCTGATCGAAGGAGCCTGGCGCCCGAGCCGCGATCGGGCGATCCTGCAAGTAGCACAGCAGATCGTTCGCCAGTCCCTGAGCACTTTCGTAGCGACGGTTGGGGTCTTTCTCCAGCGCCTTGGCGACAATCACCTCGAGTACACCACCGCGCAGAGAGATGTCCACATCGCCCAAGCGCAGTGGCTCGCGCTCACACACGACGCGTACCATCTCGGGCAAGCCCAGCCCCTCGAAGTCGTGGGGCAACCGCCCGCTCAGCAGTTCGAAGAGGATGACCCCGAGAGAGTACACGTCGCTCCGCCGGTCGACCCGCGAAGGATCTCCCGCCGCTTGCTCGGGGCTCATGTAGTGAATGGTGCCGAGGATCTGCCCGTGGTCGGTCTCGTACGTCGTCGATCGCAGCTCGGGATCGGTGACGCGTGCGACTCCGAAGTCGAGCACGCGGGGTTGATGCCAACGGTCGACCAGAATGTTGGCGGGCTTGAGATCGCGGTGCACGACCCCCTGCTCGTGCGCGTAGTGGGCGGCCTCGCAGATCTTGATGAAGGCGTGCATGACCTTGCGCGGCAAGTTCCGGCGAGCGTACTGGTGCAGCGTGACGCCGCGAACCAACTCCATCGCGAAGAAGGGCTGCACCGCCAACGCCGCGGCCGGCCCCGCAGCATCGTCCAGTGGCTGGGGCACGTGCACGCCGGCCTCGAAGATCTGAGCGATTCCGGGATGCCGCAGGCGCCCGAGCAACTCGGCTTCGCGCTCGAAGCGGCGCAAGGTCGCACGCGAGATCGAGGCCGCCGGCAGAACCTTCAGCGCTACGCGACGACGCGTATCATCTTGCTCGGCTTCGAAGACGGTACCCATGCCGCCGGCGCCGATCTCCTTCACAATGCGATAGGACCCGAACCGTGAATCCTCGCGGGCTTCGGGAGCCGTAAGGGTTTCGAGGGCCTGGCGCACGCGGGCGCTGAACTGGAGGAGGGGGTCCTCGCGGTCGGACTCGGGTTCCGTCTGCGCGAGCAAGTTGACGACCTGCGCTCGCAGATCCCGGTCATCACCGCAGTGTTCATCGAGCGCCGCGCGGCGATCCCGCGCCCCCAAGCAGACCACGCGCCGGTAGATCCACTGGAGGCGATCGAAGTGCTGGGGACTCGCAGGGCCATTGCGCTCGGTGCCGGTCACACGACCTCCGTACAGGGGGTTGAGGCACGCGCGCCCCGCGGTCGACTACGTTCCTGCCGACTACTCTTGCTGGCTCCGGCGCTGACATTCGCTCAACAGCCACGCGCGCGCGAACTGCCAGTCGAGCTTCACCGTCCGCTCGCCGATGCCCAACACCTCGGCCGTCTCCACCACGGTCAGGCCGCCAAAGAAGCGTAGCTCGACGATGCGGCTCTGGCGCGGGTTCAGCCGCTCGAGGTCCTCGAGCGACTGGTGGAGGACTTCGAGATCGAGCTCCGACTCGCCGTGAGTGAGGGCGACCCCGTCGAGCGGGATCCGCGAGCGTCCGGCGCCGCGCTTCTGGGCGTTCCGGCGTCGCGAGTGATCGACCAGGATCTGACGCATCGCACTGGCCGCCGTGGCAAGGAAGTGCGTGCGATCCTTGACGCGTTCGGGCGCGACGTCAGCGAGACGAAGGAAGGCCTCGTGCACCAGTGCGGTCGGCTGCAAGGTGTGATGTTTGGGTTGACGTCGGAACCAGCTGCGGGCCAACGCTCGCAGTTCATCGTACACCGTTTCGAACAGCTCGGACCCACCCGGGTGACGCCGCTCGCTGGCTTGGCCCGACGAGGGGCGCGCGGCGCCGTCGCGGTCAGCCGCCCCGAGCGCGCTGGCGCCTGGCTCGGGAACGAACGGAGAAGACGACCTCGTGACCATGAGTTCCCGACCTCCGACCCCTGTTCGACCACGCGACCCGCTGACGAACCCCGACCACGGAACCGTTGCCGATCGCGCCGGGCGGACGGCGCTGCGGCTCTCCGGCCGCGGGCCCCAATGTTACCAGCTTCGACGACCCGGCGCCGGGTCGGTTCGATCCTGCCAAACCGGTCGGGCCGCGCGGGACCGAGGGGATGCGACGGGCCGGCGCCGCAGTCGCCAATCAGTCGAGGCGCGGGACCGGCAGCCAGTCGCGGGCGGTCTCGTCGTCGGCACGTTCCCCCGCGCGGAGGGTCGCGAGCAGCGAGCCGTCGCGATCGAAGATCACCAGGTCGGCGGGCGCGCCGGTGGCGACCCGGCCCGGATGCGAGTGCGGCAGATCGACCGCCGGTGCCGTAGCGCCCAGTTGGAACATGCGCGACCGCGACAGCCCGAGGGTCGACGCGGTTCGTTCGAGGGCCGGGAGGAGCGCGGTCACACTCCCCGCGAGCGTGCCGCGCGCGTCGATCACGCGCTCGCCGTCGCTCGTCACTGCGTGACCGGCGAACAACCCTGCCGTCGGGCCCACCCCCGTGAAGGCCATCGAGTCCGAGACCGCGAGCACCCGGTCACTGGCCTTGATCGCGAGCACGAGTTGGAGGATCGGATCTGCGACGTGTACGCCATCCACGATGACCTCGACGCGGACGCGGGGATCGAGCAGTAGCGGCGCCACGGGGCCCGGCGCGCGATGGTGCATGACCGGCATGGCGTTGCAAAGGTGCGTGGCCCGGTGAGCGCCGGCCGCCACGGCAGCGCGAGCGACCTCGGCGGTGCACGACGTGTGCCCGATCGAGAGTGCGACCCCGCGCGACTGGATCGCGCGGTAGCGGTCGAACGGAATGGCCTCGGGCGCGAAGGTCATCACCCGCAGCCACCCGGAGGCGGCAGCAAGGATGCGTCCGAACCGCTCCGAGTCGAACGGGAGGATCCCGGCCTCGGGTAGCGCACCACGCCGATCCGGCGCAATGAAGGGTCCTTCGAGGTGAATGCCCACGAACGCCGGCGAGCGTTCACAGACGCGCGCGAGCTCAGACAACCGATCGAGCAACCAGTCCTCGGGCCCGGGATACAACGTCGGCAGCAGACGTGCGACCCCAGCCCGCGCGTAGCGCTCCGCCACCCCCAGCATCTCGTCGGCGCTCGCGGTCGCGAAGTCGACGCCCCACCCGCCGTGAGTGTGGGTGTCGATCAGCGCGGGACCGACCTCGCGGCCAGCGAGGTCCCAGACCTCGTCGCCGGTGCCCGTCCCGGCGGGACACAAGGCCTGGATCCGTCCCGACTGGACGATCACATCCGCACTGACGGTGCGGGCAGGAAGCACCGCCGAGGCGTTACGAAGAACGCGAATCCGCGGGTCGACCCGCCGGCCGGCGCGTGGCGCGCCTCGGTCCGCGCCGTCGCCATCGGCCGCCTGCCCCGAAATCGCGGAGTCAGATGTCGGCATGGTCGGCCGCCAACGCCAACGCACCGAGTACCCCCGCGCGATTGCCATGCTCGGCGCGCGCGATGCGCAGACGCTCGACCACCTTCGGCAGGGCTCGCGCGCGCACGGCGGTCTCCACCCAGCCGAAGAACGGTGCGTACCCGTCGACGACCCCGCCGCCGACCAGCACCAACTCCGAGTTGAGAAGATACAGCGCAGTGACCAACCCGAGCGCGAGAGCATTGGCGCCGCGCTGGAGCGCAGCCCGGGCCGCCGCGTCGCCGGCCTCCGCCGCCGCGAGCAGCGCGCGCACCGAGGTCGCGGCCTCCGGCGCAAGGGGTTCGCCCCCGGAGCGAGCCTCGACCCAGTTGTCGAGTAGCCCGCGCGAGCCGGCGTAAGCTTCGAGACAACCGCGCTTGCCGCAGCCACAAGCGCGCCCCTCGTCCTGGAACGGAATGTGCCCCAACTCCATGCCGCCGCCCCACGCTCCCCGCAGCATACGCCCGTCGACCAACGCCCCGCCGCCGATGCCGGTGCCGACGGTAGCCATGCAAGCATGGCGCGCACCGCGCGCCGCGCCGAAACGCACTTCACCGTAGAGAGCGGCATTGGCATCGTTGTCGACCACGGTGGGGACCCCGAAACGGCCCGTGAGGAATCCGGCCAGGTCGACGCCCGCCCAGTCCGGAAGATTCGAGGTGGGGTAGAGGGTTCGACCGGTGTGCGGATCGATAATGCCCGGTGACCCGAGGCCGACTGCCACGACCCGTTCACCGCGTGCGCGCGCCGCGCTCAGGGCCTCGTCCCCCGCTGCTCCCAGCGACTCGAGCACGGCCGCCCGCCCCATCGCCGCACGGGTCGGCAACGAACCTTCCGCGACGAGTTGGCCGGTGCGGTCCCCGAGGCCATACTTCACGTGCGTTCCGCCCAGATCGAGACCGAGCAAGAGCCCTTCCCTCACGGTCGCCCCCTGCCTACGATCCCGGGAATCTCGTGCGCCGACGCGACGAGCCCTTCGGCGCCCCCCCGGAGCGGAGGGTCGCCACGGTCAGGAGGCCCCGCCATCGAGCCGCTGCTCCTCGTGATCGTCATTCTGACCTGCCTTGTCATCTCGAGCCCGTCGTGGGGGCCCGGTACGCACGTGTACTTGGGAACCTTGCTGCTCAAGCGGATGCGACGGCGGCTGAAGAAGGATCAACAGCGCCTGCTGACCGAGCACCGCGACGCGTTCCTTTACGGGGGCATCGCCGCGGACATCATTAACTTCAAGAAGTACGGCGGGATCAAGAACCACTGTCACAACTGGAACATGAAAGAGCGCTTCGAGGCGCTCATCGCCGAGGAACACGAGCACGCCTTCCTCTACGGCTACCTCTGCCACCTGGCGGCGGACGTGGTGGCTCACAACCACTTCGTCCCGTTTCAGGTGCTCCACGGACTCCCGCCGGTGATGCTGGGGCACGTGTATTGGGAAGCTCGGGCGGATGGTCGCGTCGACGAGGAGTACTGGCACGTGATCGACGGCCTGCGCAACCGCGTGGAACTCCACCAGAACGACCTGATCATCAATCGAGCGGTGCGCAAGAAAGCGCTTTCGTTGTCGTCCAACAAGTGGATCTTCAACAACGTCCTGCTCGCTCGCTCCAAGAAGTCTTGGCGCGACATCATGGACCAAATGCGGCGCCGCAATCCGCGCGGCGAATTGCACGATCGTTTTCTGAAGGACTGCCAGCGGCGTTGCCTCGACAACATGTGGAAGGTGTTCGACGACTTGGAGTTCGAGCGACTGCGCTGCTGGGATCCCAACGGGTTGGCGGCCCTGCGCGAGGCGCGACAAGTTCGGCGCAGCTTGATTCAGCGATTCGGCAGCCGCAGTGCCGGTGCCGAACAATCCCAAGTGGTCGCCCGCGAGCTCTATCGACTGACCGATGAACCACGCCTCGCCGCCCCCCGGTGACGCCAACGCGGTGAGTGCTGCCGGGAGTCCCCCAGCGCCGCGCGGACGCATCAAACGCACACTCCGACGCCGCGGTCTGCTGCCCCGGCCCCGCATGCTGCGAGCTCTGACCCGGCTCGCCCAGAGCCTGCCGACGCGCGGCAATCGCATCGACCTCTTCCACGACGGCGATGCGCTGTTTGCCGCAATGCTTGCCGACATCGGCCGCGCCACCCAGCGGGTGTGGGTCGAGATGTACATGTTCTTGTCCGACGCCACCGGCTGGCGCTTCGCAGAGGCACTGGCAGAGCGCGCTCGCCACGGAGTCGACGTTCGCATCGTCTACGACTCGTTGGGCTCCTTCGGCACTTCGGGGCAGATGTGGAGTCGGCTCAGGGCGGCCGGCGCGGAGGTGCTGGAGTACCGTCCCCTTGCGCCCTGGCGCCGACGCTTCGCCATCTTCGGACGCAATCACCGGAAGATCGTCGTCGTGGACGGAGCGATCGGCTACACCGGCGGCGCCAACATTGGCAACCCTTGGATCAGCCGGCGGCGCGGCGGCCAGAACTGGCGCGACGCGCACGTCCGCGTGGAGGGGCCGGCCGCGGGCGACCTCGAACTCCTCGTGCTCGACACCTGGTACCGCGAAACCGGGGTGATGCCCGACACGGGGACCCTGGGCGACCCGCAGCGACCTATGGGGGATCGCCAGCGCGATCGAGGGGACGGCGATGGATGTCAGGTGTACGTGATCGGCGGGGGTCTTCGCGGGCGCCGAATCCGTCGCCTGCACCTGCTCGCCGTCGGGCACGCGCGCCGCAAGATCCGCATCCTGTGCGCCTACTTCATTCCAGACCGCAAGTTCCAGCGCGCGCTGTTCAAGGCCCGGGAGCGGGGGATCGAGGTAGAACTCCTGCTCCCTCGCAAAACCGACGTCGCCATTACCCTGCTCGCGAGCCGCGGCCTGTTCGCGCGCTTCTTGCGCCACGGCATTCGGATTTTCGAGTACTGCCCTCACATCCTCCATGCCAAGGCGACGATCGTGGACGGCTACTGGACGAGCGTCGGCTCGGCCAACCTCGACTCGCTCTCGTTTCACTTCAATCTCGAAGCCAACCTCGTCATCCTCGACCGCGAGACCGGCCGCGAGTTCGAGCAACGCTTCGCGCGCGATCTGCGAAGATCCCAGGAAGTCGATCCGGGCCAGTGGCCGCTCCGGCCGCTGACCCAAAAGGTCCTGGAGCGGCTCGCGCTGCTCTGGGGGCGGTGGCTGTAGGTCGATGGCGCGGGGGTCGGGCGCGCCGAACGCGATCCCCGTGGTCAGACGTTGGACTTCGGTTCGCGCGCGGTTCGCGCGCGGGGAGGAGACGGAGGCAGCACCATGGACATCCGCCGCATCGACGAACTCGTCCACTTCGGTCCTGACCGCATGACGAAGGTCAATCTCTTCGAAACCCCCCGTTTTTTCTGCGACATCTACTGCTTGCTCCCCGGCCAAGGCCAGTCGCCGCACACGCACGCGACCAACGACAAGGTCTACCTCGTTCTCACCGGAGACCCGACGGTACGAGTGGGCGAGGAGGAGGCGCGACTCGCGCCCGGCGAAGCCGTTCTGGCCCCGGCCGGGGTCGTCCATGGACTGTCCAACCCGACCGCGGAGACCGTGACCTGCCTCGTGTTCATGGCTCCCCACCCACGCCCGCCGGCGGGGGCACCGAATCGGAGTGCATGACCCTCTTGCCTCCAACCGGGTCAGTCGCTACGCTGCCGGGCTCGAAACTAGAGCACTGGGGCCGAAGTTCGAGACCAATAGGCCCCCCAAGCCGCCGGCACCACCGCCCGGCACATCGGGTCGGCTCGGTCCAGCCGCAAATGAGGAGTGTCCCGTGAAGGTCAAAATCCGTAAGTCGAATATCAAGCAGCGCTCGACCGGATTCCGAGCGCGCATGAAGACCAAGAATGGTCGCAAGATCCTGAACGGCCGCCGCCGCATCGGCAAGAAGAAGATGACGACTTGGAACTAGGCCCAAATCAAACGCGGCCGCGTTAGATTCTCGGCCTAGATTCTCTTCGAGGGGGCTCTCCCAAAGCCCCCTCGTGGCGCCGACGCCAACTGGCTTGGCCCGCGGACGCGTTGGCGCCGGGGCCTACTCTTCCTTCTCCGTCTTTGGCTTCTTCGGCTTTGGCTCCTCCTTTTTCGGCTTCTCCTTGGTCGCTTTCGGTCGGGGGAAGTGCTGGTCCAAGAAGCCGGTCAGAGCCTTCCAATAGTCGCCGCTGTCGGAGAACCTTTCCCACAACGCTCGCGCACCGTGGTTGCCGGCTGTCGTCGGCACGAACGACTGCTTCTTCTTGCTCGGGATGGCCCCGAAAATCGCCCGCCACTGGCCAGCCTCGTCCTTCGATGAGGTGATGAAGACCGGAACCGAGAGTTTGGCCGCGCCCGCCTGAACGAAGGTTGGGCTCTTTCCGAGGTCGGCGAAGTACTCCCCAGGCGCGAACGAGACGACCCCGTCGGCGATGCTCTTCTCGGTACCGACGATCTCGAGCACCAGCGCCGACGAATACGAACTCCCGACAGCAACGAGGGCCCCCTTGGCGTACTCCTTTCGAGCATGGCGCAACGCGGCAACGATGTCTTGGCGGGCATCCGCGTAGGTGACGCCCTTGCCGACCTTCTGAGCTCGAGCGGCGGTCTCGTTGGTGACGCCCTCCACCGCGCCCCCGGAGCGCTGGTCGATGGCGAGACAGCTGAAGCCCATGGCAACGAGCTTGGGTGCGATCTGACGATACTCCCCGCGACTCCAGCCCGCTTGATGGCACAGCACCAAGAACGGTGTACGCTCGTTGGCATTCGCCACATAGAGGTCGGCCGTGATCGTCAGTCCATCGAGCGACGGGAACTCCACCTGCCGAAAGGGCTCATCCGCTCGCACAGAGAGCGCGCAGCCGAGCACAGCGAACAAGGTCATCCATCGAGTCATTGGTTTCCCCATCTTCTTCGAGTCAAGGGTCACGGGTACGCAGGACCTCGCTCACCGAGGCCGAGCCTCGGGCGCCTGACGCCCCTCCTACTTCACGACTTGCACGACCCACTCGTGAGTCTGGCGCAACAAGCCTTCTTCATCGCGGATCACCCACGGGGTCGGGTCACTGATCTCGCACGTCACCCGGTAGTACCCGGGCTCGAGGTCCTGAGCGCGCAGTTCGGCCGCCTCGACCACGCGCCCCTCCGGCGTCAGCCCTCGGTAGGTCCGTCGATACAACTCACCGCGCGTGCGGTCCGGCCGCGAACGATCGACGCCGGTGAGGCCCCGTCCGGCAGCCCCGTCGTCCCCGAGGTCCGCAGACGCGGGCGGGTTGACGCCCAGATCGGCGACGTACCACCGAGCGTCCAGGTAGTGAGTCTCGGGCTTGAGCGGGTACACGAATAGCCGGAGTTCGCCGCTCGCGGGGATCGACAGCTCGGCAGCCTCGGGTTCGAAGGCGTCGATCGGCCGCACGTACCGGTAGATCGAAAGCACCATCTGCTCCATGCACACCACGCAGAAGCGGGATCCGGCGTTGCGCATCTTACAGTCCGACTGAGGTCGCCAAGCGTTGAACGGCGTGAGATTCGCCCCCTCGAAGACCGAGACCAGAGAACCGTTCCACCACTTGGACTCGCCGGCCTCGATCCAGTAGCTCCAAATCGCGTTGGCCAGGACGTCGTCGCGATCGGAACCGAGCATGACGTTTGGAGGTCGCGCCTCGGTGGGCACGTTGGTGCGTCGTTCCTTCGGCACCGGTCTCTGCGGGTCGTTGCCGGGGGTGTAGGTGTACTCGTCGAGCAACCCGCCGAGGGCGTGCCCCACTTCGTGCCCGACCGGAACGAGTCCTCCTTTGGCCAACGAGACCACGCCTCCGCCGCCGGTCGCGACCCCCGCGGTATCGTTGCCAATACAGATGGCGAGCCCATCGGACGACTCACCATACACCCGCTGCAGGATCTCGCGCACTCGCCCTGGATTCATGGTGATCACGTCCCACTCGACCTTGCCGTCCAGCGCCGTGTCCTTCGGGTCACCTCGCGGGAGGCGATCGAGGCCGCGGTCTCTGGAGCCGAGTTGGACCGCGCGCAGGTTCAAGTAGGACTGGTACTCCCGGTACGGCTCTTCGCCGAGGAACAACCGCTGACAAACGGCGACATGGTTGAGGAACGCTTCCTGGTAGTCGTTCTCGATCGGGTAGCCGTCCCCAAGGAACACGATGTCCAAACGGTTCTCGTCCGGCCCGTGAATCAGCCGATCGTGCGCCGCCAGGATCGGGTCATCGAGCAAACGCTGCGCTTCCGCGCCAGCCTCGGTGGCCCGGGCCTTGCGCACGATCTCGCCGAGAATTTTGTGGGCGCTTTCGAAGTTGCCCGCCTTGCGCAACGCCACCGCGCGCCCGATCCAGCCGGACAGGTTGCCTTCGCGCTCGAGGCGCTTCAACTCGGCGAGCGCTTCTCGCTCCTCGGCCTGCTGGCGCTCCCGGCGCGCAACGTCGGCATCACGCTCGGCCGGTGTCACCAGGCGGCCGCGGTACTCGACGAACCCGCCGCTGGGAATCGGAATGCCTCGGTACTCGGCGAGGATGGCGTCGACGAGGTCGCGGGAATCGCGATTCTGGAGGAGCCGAATCAGCGCCCGTTCCGCCCCCTCGACGTAGCCCGTACGCAGCGCAAAGTAGGCAAGTCCGAGCACCGCGTCGCGCGGGAGCGGGACCGAGCGAAACAGGCCGTACTTCTGTGCCGCCGAGAGCCGCTCCCACAGATACACTTCCTTCACGGGCCGTCCCGCGACATCGAGTTCGATCTCGACCTCGCGATCCGTGACCCGCACGACGCGACTCGGATAGTCTTCCGAGAGACTGGCCGCGAAGTCACGGCCCGCAGCACTCGCCAAGAAATTCTCGAACAGTCGCTCGAGGTAGAACGACTCGACCAGCCCGCGCAACGCTTCGATCTTCTCGTCGGGCGGCGGATCGAGCCCGAGCACGCGATAGTAATAGGGCGTCAAGTCGCGGAACCGGCACTGGTCGAACGCTTGCGCGATCCCGGCGCGCAGGCTGCTGATCTCACGGTCCGCGAGCGCGGCCACTGGGGTTACCCCGGCACCCGCGAGCGCTGCGTCGACGTAGCGGGGCAGCAGGTCGTCATAGAGGTCGGTGCCGGAGAAGCGCCGGCGCACGTCGAGCAACGTGCGCAAGGCGTCGGTCGGGTTTCCGGCCAGGAGTAGCTCGCTCAGCGTGCGCTCGACCCGTTGCAGTTCCGAGCGAGCGAGCCCGACGACCTCGCGCGCACGCGCTTGCCATGAGGCAGCGCCATGCTCGTCCAGTCGCGCCAAGAGTCCCGCGGCAGCGATGGCGTCGCCGTAGCGTCCCGCAGCCACGAGCGCGCGCAGTTCGGTCTCGGCGCGCTGCCGCTCCGCCGCGTCCACTCCGTGGCGCAAATCCGCGAGCAAGCTCGCCCACTGCTTGGCTTCGACCGCGGCTCGAGACTCCGGATAGAGCCGCTCGAGGTTCTCGAGCCCGACGATCACGTCCCACCCGAGGGCTCCCGAGCGCACCTCGTAGCGAAGCGCGCGGAGCGCACCCCAGGCCTCCGGGTCGTCGTCGGTCGTACTCTGCTCCGCAGGCACGGCCTCCGAGGCGGGTCGCGATGCGCTGGGATCGATCGCGGGCGCAATGCGATGCGGGTCGCGCGGGGGCGGTTGCGAAGCGAGCCGTGCAGAACCTTCGCGGGGTTCCGCCGGACGCGGTGGCGGCGCATCGACCACCCGCCAGATCACGTACCCCATGACGGCGATCAGAACGAGCGGCAGGCCCAGTTGCGCCGCGCGACGCCCCGGGCTCGGGCGACTCCGACGCGCTGCTGGACGGGTCGGGGACACCGGAGTCTCGCCTACCGGTGCGTTCGCGGCCCGAACACTCGCGGCCGCGCCGGACACCTCGGGGTCGGGCCGCGGCCCGAACTGGATCCGAGCTTCGCCGATTCGAATCTCGTCGCCGCGGACCAGGGGGCTCTTGCCGTTCACCCGGACCCCATTCAAGTAGGTACCGTTGGCAGAGGCGCGGTCGAGCAGCGTGAAGATCCCCCCCTCGCCGAAAATCTCGGCGTGGATTCGGGAAGCCTTGGCGGTTGCGAGCACGATATCGCACTCGGGCGACCGGCCAAGCCGCAGCAACTGGTCTCCCGCATAGTCGATCTGAATGCGGCGACCCTCGTCATCGACCTCGATGCGGATGGATTCAGCCGGGGCGCCTGGCGAACCTTGGCTCATGCTCCTCCTCGAAAACTCGTCGCCGTTTCGGCCTGTCCCCGTCGGGGCTCGGCATGATACGTATTCCAGTGGTCGGTGTGGGAGCCCGAATCCCCGCGCAGGATCGAAACGGGTCTTCGCAGGATCCAAGGACGGACGGAAAATGGACCTATCGGGTAAGGCGGCCTTGGTGACCGGAGCCGGCCGGCGGCTCGGTCGCGAGATTGCCCTCGGCCTCGCGCGAGCGGGCATGGCGGTTGCGGTTCACTATCGGCGCTCGCGCAGCGAGGCCGAAGCGGTGGTCGCAGAGATCCACGGGTTTGCGGGCACCGCTGTCGCTGTCGGCCTCGACCTGCACGAAGTCGACCAAGTTCCGGGGCTCATCGATCGGGTCACCGAAACCCTAGGTCGCGTCCATGTCCTCGTGAACAACGCGTCGTTCTTCGAGCCGGCGGGCATTGCGACCACCGACCGCGGCCGGTTCGCCCGAGAGTTGGCCGTGCATGTCGAAGCCCCGTTCCTGCTGAGCCAACGACTCGCCGCGCGCCTCGGTCCCGAGGACGAGGGACGCATCGTGAACCTCCTCGACTGGCGCTCGCTCCTGCCGGACGCGGACTACTTGGGCTACAGCGTGGCGAAGGGCGCGCTCTACTCCCTCACCCGCAACCTTGCGCTCGCTCTCGCGCCTCGCATCAACGTGAACGCGGTGGCGCCGGGTGCGATCCTCCCGGCCGAGGGCACGACCAAGATCGAGTCTGCAGAGCGTCTACCCGCCGGGCGCTCGGGCACGGCTCGTGACGTCGTGAGCGCCTGCCTGTACCTGATCCGCGATGCCGACTTCGTCACTGGAGCGGTGATCCCGGTCGACGGCGGACGGCACTTGTTGTAGGGAGACAGAGTCCGGGAATGGACCGGGGGCTCGAGACCGAGACCTCCGCTCGGGTGCGACAGCGACGGAACCTGCACAAGAGAGGCGGTTCTCTCCGTGAGCGGCGACTTCATCGACATCGAGGACCTCACCGTCCGAACCGTCATCGGGATCTTCGCCGACGAGCGCACTCGATTCCAAGACGTCATGGTCTCGCTGCGTTTGTACGTCGACTGCGAGCGTGCGGGAACCAGCGACGAGATCGCGCATGCGTTGGACTACAAGCAGCTCACGAAGCGGATCATCGAAGTGGTTCACGGGGCACGGTTCTTCCTCATCGAAAAACTGGCCGCGACGGTGGCGGACGTCATCCTGCGCGAGTTCGCAGTGCCGCGCGTGCGAGTCCGCATTGAGAAGCCGGGAGCTCTACGGCACGCGCGCACCGTCGCCGTGACGATCGAACGCTCGGGCCGGTCGTGAGTGCGTCGAGGGCGAACCCCGCCGTCCCCAGCCACTCGGGCGCGGCAGCGAGGTACCTCATCCTGCTGGGCTCCAACATCGATCCCGCGCGCCATCTGCGACGGGCCCGCGAGCGTATCGAGTGCGACCTGGTACTCGAGCGCTGGTCACGGGTCTACGAGAGCGACGCGGTCGGGGCACCGGGGGCGCCACGCTTCCAGAATCAAGCCGGGCTGGTGCGCACACCGTTCGACGCTCGAACCCTGAAGGAGTACTGCCGTGCGCTCGAGGCAGCGTTGGGACGACGCCGAACCGCAGACCCGAACGCCGCGCGCACCATCGACATCGACGTGCTGCTCGGACTCGATGATCGCGACCAAGTTCGGCTCGACGTACCCCGTGACCCCCATCTGAACACCCACCACCACGTCTGTATCCCGGCAGCTGAGATCCTCGGGGAGCTCCGAATCCCGGGCGCAGACGCCACGCTCGCCGAGTGCTCAGCCCGTTTGGGTTCACCCCCCGCAGGCTTCGTCGAGGTGGACGGGGAACAGCCCACGAGCTCAGGAGTCGCCCAAGAATAGCTTCGACATCTTGCCGTCGATTTGGGTCAGATTCGGCCGATCCGGAAAGCTCGAAACCGGAGGCGTAGCCTTAGTTCCGGTGAGGATTTCGAGGTTTTCGGATCGGTCGAAGATGGCCCGAAGCGACGAGCAAGAGGGTGAAGTTTATTTTTGGGCGACTCCTTAGGAGTCGCCCAAGAATAACTTCGACATCTTGCCGTCGATTTGGGCCTAGTGCGCGTCGCGATCGCGATAGTGTGTGCTGGCCTTCTCCAGGAACTTCCGCTCTTGCGCGCTGAGTCCGGCCATGCCGGTGCGGCTGACCTTCTCGAGCAGTTCGTCGACTCGGCGTTCGCGTTCGATGCGCTCGCGGGCGGCGCGCTCGCGGCGCAGGCGCTCGCGGCGTTGACGGCGTTCCGTCCACCACCCCGTCACCGGTGCGTGCCAAGGCGCGGTGTCGAGCCGAAACTCCGGGACGAAACCCTCACTCCGGTCCATGAGCTGGCGGCGTTGGTTCTCCCCTTGTGCCATTACCCAGATCCCGAGGCAGACCATGAGTAGCTCGAGTCCGATGAGCCCCAAGAGCACCATCAGCGCGCCGAACACCCAGCCGACGTACACACTCAGTAGCGTGGCGCGATGTTCGCCGATGCGAAACCAGAGAATGCACTTCAGAATGCGCCCGCCGTCGAGAGGAATGGCCGGGATGAGGTTGAACAACAACAGGTCGAGATTCACGGCCGACAACGCCCCCGGCCAGCTCTGGATCTTGCCCCACTCGAGCAACCACGAGGCCGGCGCCTCACCGCGGTACATCAAGATGGGGAGGAAGACAGCCAACAAGATGACGTTCACCAGCGGCCCGCCCACGGCCACAATGAGCTCCGCGCGGGGCTGCCTGGGGGCCAGTACGTAGGCCAGCCCGCCGAGAGGCCACATGAGGATTCGGTCGGCACTGCCCCCGACACGCCGGCCGGCGAGGCAATGGCCGAACTCATGCGCCAAGATGACGATGAACACGAAACCACTGACGACCAATGCCCAACGCACCGCCTCGGGTCCGGCGCGCGTCGATTGCAGTACGCGCAGCACGATCATGAACACGAGCAGCCAATGGACGTAGATCGGGATCCCGAACAGACGCCCGATCTTGAACGACATTTCCTTCATGGCTGGCTCTCGAGGTCGAAACGAGATCGGGCGACCGAAGGACGACACCTGGGAACAGACTGCACGAGGACGCCGGCGCTCATCCGAGATTGGCCCTTAGGAGTCGCCCAAGAATAACTTCACCCTCTTGCTCGTCGCTTCGGGCCATCTTCGACCGATCCGAAAACCTCGAAATCCTCACCGGAACTAAGGCTACGCCTCCGGTTCCGAGCTTTCCGGATCGGCCGAATCTGACCCAAATCGACGGCAAGATGTCGAAGTTATTCTTGGGCGACTCCTTACGCGCCGAAGTGAATCCCTTGCGCGAGCGGTAGGTCGCGCGATCCGTTGATCGTGCAGGTCTGGCGCCGCATGTAGGCCTTCCACGAGTCCGATCCCGACTCGCGGCCGCCACCGGTATCCTTCTCGCCACCGAACGCGCCGCCGATCTCGGCACCGCTCGTGCCGATGTTGACGTTCGCGATCCCACAGTCCGAACCGGCCGCGCCGAGAAACTTCTCCGCCTCACGAAGATCGTTCGTGAAGATGGCGCTCGACAACCCTTGAGGAACCTCGTTGTGCCAGTCGATGACTTCGTCGAGGTTCTCGTACTCGATCAGATAGAGGATCGGGGCGAAGGTCTCCTCGTGAACGACGGGTAGGTCGTGTCGCGCCCGCACGAGGGTTGGTTGCACGTAGTGCCCGCCCGCCGGCACGCCCGCGGTCACGCGCTGGCCGCCATGCACGATCTGTGCGCCCGCAGCCTGGGCTGACGCCAACGCCGCAAGCATGCGCTCGACGGCCTCGTCGGTGATCAGCGGCCCCATCAGGGTCGAGGCCTCGAGCGGGTCGCCGATCTGCACCTGTGCGTAGGCCTTGGTCAGGCGGTCAGTGAGCTTCTGCGCCACACTCTTGTGGAGAAACAAGCGCCGCGTGCTCGTACAGCGCTGGCCCGCAGTACCCACGGCACCGAACAAGACTGCGCGGAGCGCCAAGTCGAGGTCGGCATTCGCGGTAACAATGATGCCGTTGTTTCCCCCGAGTTCGAGCAAAGAGCGCGCGAGGCGGCCGGCGACCACTTGCCCCACACGGCGTCCCATCGCGCACGAGCCGGTCGCGCTCACGAGGGGGATCCGACGATCGTGGATCAAACGCTCGCCAATCGGATCACGATGCCCCGTCACGAGTGCAAAGATGGGCGGCGCGCCGTTGGCCACGAGCACCGGGTTCACGATGTTGTGTACGGCAACCGCGGTCAGTGGAGTCAACTCCGAGGGCTTCCACACGACGGAGTCTCCGCACGCCGCCGCGACGAGTGCATTCCACGCCCAGACGGCGACCGGAAAGTTGAACGCCGTGATGCAGCCGACGATTCCCAGCGGGTGCCACTGCTCGAACATGCGGTGACCGGGACGCTCCGAGTGCATGCTCAGCCCATAGAGCTGCCGGGACAGACCCACGGAGAAATCCGCCATGTCGATCATCTCCTGAACTTCGCCCACACCCTCCGCGCGAATCTTGCCGCACTCGAGAGTCACGAGCGCGCCGAGCGCATCGCGGTGCGCCCGCAACGCGTCGCCGATCTGTCGCACGACCTCACCCCGCTTGGGGGCCGGCCAGGTTCGCCAGATGCGGAAGGCATCCTGCGCCACCTCCACCGCCGCGTCGTAGTCGTCGGTAGTCGCAAGTGCCACGCGCGCAATCACACGCCCGTCGATCGGCGATCGACTCTCGAGCCACTCCCCACTCGGGCGGCGCCACGCGCCCGCGTAGGTTCCCGCGTTATCGGCTCGAATCCCCAGTTCTTCGAGAAATGCACGTTCCATCGTGATTCGTACCTCTCCGTGCGTGGCCCGGCGCGAGCGACACCTCTGTCGCCTCGACGGCTTGCCGATCCGTGGCCAGGTCCTCCGGCGCTCGCCTTCCCCGCGGGCAGTGCTTACCTCGGGTCGCGCGCCCCCAAGCCAGGCCTAATGACCTAGGCCTATGCCTAGGGCGGGCCGGCGGAAGGCACAGCGTACTCCAACGCCGACCATTCGCGCACCCCCCGGAGCCAGCTCCAGGCCGCGACTTCGTCGGGACGCGTCGCAGAGGACGATGCTTGCTGGCCGGCGAGTAGCGCTTGCTGGCCGGCGAGTAGCTCGTCGAGCAACTCCACCAGGCCGGCCGGGCGTTTGAGGCTTCGCACCGAAATCATGGGCACGATGGTCGGAAGGTCGCGGGCGGCGACCGCGCCGGTAAGCCACCGATCGAACTCGAGCGCCGAGGCCGCCTCCACCAAATGGAACAACTCCTCGCGTTCGGCAGCGTCGGCCACCATCTCCAAGCGTGCGCGAATCACCTCCAAGTGAGCCACCGTGGCAAATCGCTCGAGCCGCGCCCGGAGTTCACGCCGGGTGAGGTCCGGCGGTGAATCGCCTGCGTCCTGCCCATCCCCCGCCGCGAGCAACCGCCACAAGGACTCGAAGTCACCGCGGGCAGTCTCGCGCTCCAGCGTCCGCTGGGCCGCCTGCCCACCCAAAACCGCCACTTCCGAGGGAACGGCGCGCTTGCGAGAGCGCGTCAGGGTGTAACGCGTGACGACCGCTCGGTCTCCACGGGGCAGCGCCACCGACTCGATGCGCGTCGGCCGGAGATTCACCAAGACCTGCCCGATCGCCGGCGCACGGCCCGCGGTCACCCCGGGCAACGCGAGCGCGAGCAGCGGCGCCTGCCACGGAATGGCCGTCGCCGATCGCCCCGAGAGCTTCCACAGCCGCCCCGGGACCGCGCCGACCGCCCACCAGGCCCCCGCCGGCCGATCGAACTCCTCCGCGACTCCGTCCCCGAGGAAGAACCGAATCTCATTCGGCGCGAGAGCCCCTTCACGTTGCGCTTCCTGCACCGCGAGGTAACTGGCTCGCGAGCGGCGCCGGCGCTCTTCGTGCCACAGGCCGAGAGGGACCGCATGGACCCGCCCGCTCGGCATATCGAAGTGAACGACCCAGTCCGGGATCAACCCCATCCAGGTGATCCGCTCCGCGTGAACCCCGGTGTCGTCGAGACCCCAGTGACGACGCACCAGTTGACCTTCGGCAAACCACCAGACTTCGCGGCCGTGAAAACGCGGCGGCAACCGCATGATGTCCGGATCCGAGCGCAACTCGTGGTCCTCTTCCCGAACCTGCCACTCGAGTTCGAGCGGGAGCAGAAGCTGTGGCACCTGCGCGCATCCGGCACATACCCAGGTGATACCCGCGAAGCACGCGATCCATCGGACCCGCTCGGGTCCCCTCGCCAGTGCGCACCAGCGATTCACGAACATCCTCTTCCCCGTCCCCCGAGCCAACATCGGCACTGGCGCAGAGTATCAGCTCCGTGCGCGGAAGAGAACGAGACCGCGGACCGAGATCAGCTGCTTGCACAATCGCAAGAAACAATTGGCGAGGCTCCAAAAAAAGTTTCGGGTGCGCAGCTTGACCGGGCACTCCTGTCCGCTAGGATTCGGGTCGGGCATTCTGGTACTTCAAAACGAGGGCTGGGGACTTCAACAGCACTTCAACGGCACGTTCAACGGCTGGGGACTGACCGACATTGCGTTGCACCGGTCCAGGGTTTCGTGGACTCGGCGCGCCATCCAAGCAACAAGCCGAAGAGCCTGGTCGACGGGTGCGGCTCGTGCCGTTTCCATCGTGAGCCAGCTGAGGCAAGGTTACTTTCGGAGCGCGCGTGTTCGGCTTCGGGTGCGCGGGGAACAGAACCCGCGTCCAGCGGCGGGTCAGTGCCCCTGCGGGACCTGCAAGGAGCGGGTCGACAAGTCGGTCAACGCAGAGCATTCGGTCAACGCAGGGCACTCGGTGATTCACTGAGCAAACGTACGAAAGTACGCAGAGGTTCATGGAAGGTCGTCTCGGGACGGGCCCGAGACATGGGGTCTCGAATCACCTACGAAACGCTCTCCGGTATCGAGCAGGACGTTCGAGGGGAGCGTGGCGTGGGTCGAAGAGAAAAATTGGGGCCGCTCATGGGGAGCGGACCTAGGAGTAAGCAGAGGAGGTTAACTTTGCGCATCTCCACCTTGTTGTGTTGCCTGTTGGCAACGTGTACGTGGGGCGGACTCGCATCCGCCCAACCAGCAAACGATGAGTGCGTCGGCGCCACGCCGGTCGTACTCGGAACCAACGCGATTTCCAACGTCATGGCGACGTTGGGTGCGGACCCGCTGCCGGCGTTGCCGTGCGCGGTGCTCGGCGACATGGACGGCGACGTTTGGTACACCTTCACCGCCGGATCGACGGCGGCGCACGAGTTCAACACCTGCAACCTGGCGGGTGGTTGGGACACCGACATGGCCCTTTACGAGGGTGCGTGTGGCGCTCTCGTTCAGATCGCCTGTAACGGCGACGGCACCGGCCTCGCCGGCTGCCAGGCCTTCTACTCGCGCTTCACGGCCAACCTGACCGCGGGCGTGACCTACACCGTGCGGATCGGCAGCTGGGATCCGGGCGACTTCAACGCCGGCGTGCTCAACATCTTGGTTGCCGCCGTCGAAGATTGCGCGAACGGCATTGACGACGACTTCGACGGTCTCGTCGACTGCTTCGACGTCGCGGATTGCCCCACTGGCGTCGCTCCCTGCGTTGAAGCGGGCGCGTGCGCGGACGGTATCGACAACGATGCCGACGGCCTGACGGACTGTGCCGACGTTGCGGATTGCCCCACCGGCGTCGCTCCCTGCATTGAAGCGGGCGCGTGCGCGGATGGCATCGACAACGACGCCGACGGCCTGACGGACTGTGCCGACGTCGCGGATTGCGGCGGCGACCCGGTCTGCGCCCCGCCGGCGAATGACGAGTGCCTCACCGCCACCGCGGCGGTCTTGGGTGCGAACGCCTTCTCGTCGGTCAACGCTACCAACAGCCCGGAACCGGCCCCTGTCGGCCCCTGTGCCGTCTTCGGTGCCAACGCGAACGACGTGTGGTTCAGCTTCACGGCCGCCAACTCGGTCGCTCACGAGTTCAACACTTGTGGAGTGCCTGGCTTCGACACCGACATGACCCTGTACGAGGGCCCCTGTGGCGCACTCGTCGAGGTCGCCTGTAACGGTGACGGCACCGGGCTTGCCGGTTGCCAGATCTTCTACTCGCGGCTCAGCGCCACCCTGACGGCAGGCACTACGTACCTCGTTCGCATCGGCGGCTTCGGCGCCGCGACCGAGGGCCCCGGAACGCTGAACATCATCGAGGCTGGCGTCGAGATCTGCACCGACGGCGTCGACAACGACTTCGACGGCCTCGTCGACTGTCTCGACACGGCCGACTGCCCTGCGGGCATGGCCCCGTGCCTCGAGGTCTGTAACGACGGCCTCGACAACGACACGGACGGCTTGATCGACTGCAACGACGGCGACTGCGCGGGCGATGTGGCTTGCCTCGCTGGCGGCAACGACTTCTGTGGCGGTGCCCTGCCGGTCCTGTGCGGCGACATCGTCCTCGGCGACACGACCGTGGCGACGGCCGAGCCGTGGCCGACCTGCGGCACCACGTCCGGCACGGGCGGCGGCGTGTGGTATCAGTTCGCCGGCAACGGCGATCAGGTCACCCTCACGACCTGCGCGGTCGGCACGACCTACGACACCAAGATCCGGGTGTGGTCCGGTTCGTGCGCGGCGCCGGTGTGCGTGACGGGTAACGACGACGCGGCTTGCGCGATCGCCGCTCTCCGCTCGACGGTGACCTTCCTCACGACCCCGGGTGAGACCTACTTCATCCTCGTCCACGGCTTCGCGGCGGCCCAAGGCATGTTCGAGATGAGCGTCACTTGCCTGACGCCCGGCGTCGAGGACTGCATGAACGGCCTGGACGACGATCTCGACGGCCTGGTCGACTGCTTCGACCCGGACTGCAGCGCCATTCCGGCCTGCGCCGCTCCGGCGAACGATGACTGTGCGGGTGCGATTTCGGTGGGCCTCGGCGCTACCGCGTTCGACACCACCCTGGCTACCGACAGCGGGGTTGCCGGTCCGATCGTGCCGTGTAACGGCATCGTGGGTCAGTTCAACCAGGACGTTTGGTTCGAGTTCACGCCGGCCACGACCGGTTCCTACCTCATCGACACGTGCGATGCGGCGAGCTTCGACACCGACTTGCTGATCTATACGGGCGGCTGCGGCGGCCTGGTCGAAGAGGCTTGCAGCGGCGACGGCGCAGGCCTCGTTGGTTGCCAGACCTTCTTCTCGGCGCTCTCGGTTCCGCTCAACGCGGGCACCAGCTACCTGATCCGCATCGGCGGCTTCGGCGCGGCTACGGCCGGAACCGGTACCCTCAACATCGCTCTCGACTGCGGTGACCTGGGTGCAGTGACCTGCTCGTACAGCTGCGTCACCGACATGGTGACGATCAACTGGACCGACAACCTGAATGCGACCAGCGGCTACAACATTCTCGAGAACGGCGTCATGGTCGGTAGCGCTCCCGCGGGCTCCAGCTCGTTCGCGCTCGCCGGCCCTGTCGTCGGCACCAACACCTACACCGTCGAGTGGGCCTGCTCGCTCGGCGGCATGGGTACGACCGGTACGTGCACGGTGACCGTGCAGCCGGCAGTGGTGATCCCGGGTGGTACGACCGATGTGATCCTGCACCTCGAAGGTCTCCAGAACGCGGGCGCCCTCGGCCTGGTCGATAGCGGCGCTGCCCTCGAGACCGCTCTCGTCAACAACGGTCGTTCGGTGGCGCGCGTGGCGCCGGCCAACTTCGATGTGTTGATCAACGACGGCTGCCTCGACCTGACCGGCGTCCAGACCGTGTGGGTCATGACCGGTACCTTCGCGGAAGACTACCGAATCTCGGCCGGCGAGGGCGACGCTCTGGCGGCGCTCGCGGCGAGCGGGGTCGGCATCTACTTCGAGGCGGGCGACCACTGGGGCTTCCAGCACGTCGTGAGCCTCCTCGATGACCGCGACGGCATCGACGCCGCCGGCAACGCTGACGGCAACGACACCTACGGTCAAATGGACGGCGCCAACGCGGCCGTCGCGGGCCTCGATCTGAGTGCGAACGTCGACGTGGCGTACACCCAGGACCAGGCGGGCAACGACTTCACGGACCAGTTGGCGATCACCGGCACCGACGCTTCGGTGACTTCGGTCGAGGCCATCTGGACCAACAGCGACGACACCATGACCGGCGAGGTGGCCTACGTCACCGGCGCCATCGCCGTCCACATGGACGGTGGAGTCATGATCTCGACCAGCTGGGAGTTCGGTGGCTACGGCGGCAGCCAAGACGCCTTGGCTCTCGCCTACCTGAACGCCTTGGGTCGCACTGGCCCGGTCGGCGACATGTTCAAGCGCGGTGACTGCAACAACGACGGTGGCTTCAACATTGCTGACGCGGTGTACCTGCTCGGGAACCTGTTCCCGGGTGCGAACCCGCCGAACGTGCTGAACTGCCGCGACGCTTGCGACGGCAACAACGACGGCGGTCTGAACATCGCCGACGCGGTTGCGATCCTGGCGGCGTTGTTCGGTTCGCCTGCGGTTCCGCTCCCACCGCCGTTCGGCATGTGCGGGCTGGACACCGGCATGGACGCGCTCGACTGCGTGAACTACAACGCGACCATGGCGGGTTGCCCGTAAGACCCCTGGGTCTTGCGAGCAAGTTCGTCCTGTGAGCGTCGACCGTCGGACGGCGGCTAGCTGGAAAGCCAGCTAGCGGTTGACGGTCAGCCGGGAGGCTCCTCTGGGGCCTCCCGGCTTTTTTTGTTCCTCTTCAGGACCCTTCCGACCCGCACACCCCCGGCCCCTCAACCGATGTTTCACGCCCCTAGCTCGGCCGCTCGGCCTGGCGAGAAACCGAGGTTGCTCGTGAACGCCGCTGGATTCCGGCCCAAGCCAGGCCGAGGACACGTCGAGCCTTCTCATCCGCGCGACCCGGTTCGCACTTGCGCGCAGGAGTGATCGAGCGACTCCGCAGACGTAGCTTGCACCCCCTTGCGGATCCGCATGGACGAGCTTGGCGAGAGCGCAGCTGGTCCCGGGCCAGTTGCGGTGCAACGTCGCTCCGCTCGGCCATCTGCGTGGCGCAAGTCGTCCGGTCTCGAACGACCTGAAACGAGTTGCGCGCCCCCACGTCGAGAGCTACCATCCGAACTCGCGATTGGGCTAAATCCGAATGCTGAGAATCTAGGTCGAATCCAGCGGGACGCCGAGTCTCCTCCAGGACACGGAAGCTCCCCGCGCGCACGGACGGTCCTCGCAGGCCGGCCCGGCCTTGGCCGGCGCTACGCAGCGAACGGCTTGGCGGCGGTCTTGGAGCGCGAGCCGGAGGTCTCCGACTCCCGGTCGAAGATGGCCCGAAGCGACGAGCAAGAGGGTGAAGTTATTCTTGGGCGACTCCCAGGTCCGGTGCGGAGTCGACAGGCGTGCATTTGGGCGACGACACGAACGTTAGTTAGTCATGGGTTGGCCACGCTCGGGGTGAGCGTGACCCGGGATCTACGTCACAGGAGGACAATACCCTTGCGCATCTCGACTCTGCTGTGTTGCCTGTTGGCAACTTGTACGTTGGGCGGACTCGCGTCCGCCCAACCCGCCAACGACGATTGCGCCAACGCAATCGCAGTTGGCGTCGGCTCGATGGTCGCGACCGGGAACATCACGCTCGCGACCAACGACGGCACCGCGACCTGCGGTGCGTCGGGCACCAACCGGGACGTCTGGTACTCTTTCACCGCGCCCGCGGCGGACACGTACCGGGTCACGACCTGCGGCACTCACGACGCCCCCGGGCTCAACCTCGGGATGGACACCGTGCTAAGCGCCTTGGACGCGTGCGGCGGCCTCCAACTCGCGTGTAACGATGACAACGGTGCGGCCTGCACCGGCCTCGACGCGGGGATCTTCCGGGACTCGTCGATCTCGCTCACGCTCGCCCTGGGTGAGACCGTGATCATTCGGGTCTCGCACTTCGGCACCGTGATCGCGAACGGCGACTTCGTGCTCAACATCCTCACGAGCACCCCGGAGATCTGCAACAACGGGACCGACGATGACTTCGACGGACTGTCGGACTGCGCCGATGTCGTCGACTGCCCGACCGGCGTAGCCCCCTGCATCGAGGCGGGGAACTGCGCGGACGGCATCGACAACGACGCCGACGGCCTCGTGGACTGCAACGACGCCGACTGCCTCGGCGATCCGCTCTGCGCGCCCCCCGCGAACGACGAGTGTCTCGGCGCAACGGTCGTGGTGGTCGGCGCGAATCCGATCTCGACGATCAATGCGACCAACAGCCCCGAGCCGCCCCCTGTCGGCCCGTGCACTGTCTTCGGTGTGAACTCGAACGACACTTGGTACAGCTTCACGGCGACCAACTCGGTCGCCCACGAGTTCAACACCTGTGGGGTGCCCGGCTTCGATACGGACATGACCGTGTACGAGGGCCCCTGTGGTGCGCTGGTCCAGGTCGCTTGCAATGGTGACGGCACTGGCCTTGCCGGTTGCCAGATCTTCTACTCGCGACTCACGGCGACCCTGAACGCTGGCACGACCTACCTCGTTCGCATCGGCGGTTTCGGCGCCGCGACCGAAGGCCCGGGCACGCTGAACATCGTCGAGGCGGGCCCCGAAGTCTGCACCGACGGCATCGACAACGACTTCGACGGCTTGATCGACTGCACCGACATGGCGGATTGCCCGACCGGCATCGCCCCTTGCATCGAGGACTGTGCCGACGGCATCGACAACGACGGCGACGGCTTGACCGACTGCACCGATGTCGTCGATTGCCCGGCCGGCGTCGCTCCCTGCATCGAGGATTGCGCCGATGGCATCGACAATGACGGCGACGGCCTCGTCGATTGCAACGACACGCTCGAGTGCCCCCTGGGCATGGCCCCGTGCATCGAGGTCTGTAACGACGGCTTCGACAACGACACGGACGGTTTGATCGACTGCAACGACGGGGACTGCGCGGGCGACGTGGCCTGCCTCGCCGGCGGCAACGACTTCTGCGGCGGTGCCCTGCCGGTCATCTGCGGCGACATCGTCTTCGGCGACACGACCATGGCGACGGCCGAGCCGTGGCCGACCTGCGGCACCACGTCCGGCACGGGCGGCGGCGTGTGGTATCAGTTCGCCGGCAACGGCGATCAGGTCACCCTCACGACCTGCGCGGTCGGCACGACCTACGACACCAAGATCCGGGTGTGGTCCGGTTCGTGCGCGGCGCCGGTGTGCGTGGCGGGTAACGACGACGCGGCTTGCGCGATCGCCGGTCTCCGCTCGACGGTGGCCTTCCTCACGACCCCGGGTGAGACCTATTTCATCCTGGTCCACGGCTTCGCGGCGACCCAAGGCATGTTCGAGATGAGCGTCACTTGCCTGACGCCCGGCGCCGAAGACTGCATGAACGGTCTGGATGACGACCTCGACGGACTGATCGACTGCCTGGACGCGGACTGCAGCGCCGTCCCGGCCTGCGCGCCGCCCGCGAACGACGACTGCGCCGGCGCTCTCTCGGTGGGTCTCGGCGCCACCGCGTTCTCCACGACCTTGGCGACCGACAGCGCGGTGCCCGGTCCGACGGTGCCGTGCAACGGCATCGTGGGCCAGTTCAACCAGGACATCTGGTTCGAGTTCACGCCTGCGACGACCGCGAGCTACCTGATCGACACTTGCGCGGCGGGCAGCTTCGACACCGACATGCTGGTCTACACCGGCGGCTGCGGAGCTCTGGTCGAAGAGGACTGCAGCGGCGATGGCGTCGGCCTCGTGGGCTGCCAGACCTTCTACTCGGCCCTGACCCTCACGCTGAACGCCGGTACCAGCTACCTGATTCGCATCGGCGGCTTCGGTGCGGCGACGGCCGGCTCCGGAACGCTCAACATTGCCATCGATTGCGGCAACCTGGGCGCAGTGACCTGCACGTACGACTGCACCACCGACCAGGTCGCGATCAACTGGACCGACAACCTGGCCGCGACCAGCGGCTACAACATCTTCGAGAACGGCGTCATGGTCGGCAGTGCGCCCGCGGGCTCGAGCTCGTTTGCCCTCGCCAACCCCGTGACGGGTACCAACACCTACACCGTCGAGTGGGCGTGCTCGCTCGGCGGCATGGGTACGACCGGCACGTGCACGGTGACCGTGCAGCCGCCGGTGGTGATCCCGGGTGGTACGACCGACGTGATCCTGCACCTCGAGGGTCTCCAGAACGCAGGCGCCCTCGGCCTGGTCGATAGCGGCGCTGCCCTCGAGACCGCTCTCGTCAACAACGGTCGTTCGGTGGCGCGCGTGGCGCCGGCCAACTTCGATGTGTTGATCAACTCCGGTTGCCTCGATCTCAGCGGAGTCCAGACTCTGTGGGTCATGACCGGCACCTTCGCTCAGGATTACCGCATCTCGGCCGGCGAGGGCGACGCTCTGGCGGCGCTCGCGGCGAGCGGGGTCGGCATCTACTTCGAGGCGGGCGACCACTGGGGCTTCCAGCACGTCGTGAGCCTCCTCGATGACCGCGACGGAATCGATGCGGCCGGCAACCTGGACGGCAACGACACCTACGGTCAAATGGACGGCGCCAACGCGGTGATCGCGGGCCTCGATCTGAGTGCGAACGTCGACGTGGCGTACACCCAGGACCAGGCGGGCAACGACTTCACGGACCAGTTGGCGATCACCGGCACCGACGCTTCGGTGACTTCGGTCGAGGCCATTTGGACCAACAGCGACGACACCATGACCGGCGAACTCGCCTACGTCACCGGCGCCATCGCGGTCCATGCGGACGGCGGGGTCATGATCTCGACCGCGTGGGAGTTCGGTGGCTATGGCGGCAACCAGGATGCTCTCGCTCTCGAGTACCTGAACGCCTTGGGTCGCACTGGCCCGGTCGGCGACATGTTCAAGCGTGGCGACTGCAACAACGACAACGGCTTCAACATTGCGGACGCGGTGTTCTTGCTCGGCAACTTGTTCCCGCCACCGGGGGGAATGCCGAACGTCTTGGCGTGTCGCGACGCATGCGACGGCAACAACGACGGCGGCATCAACATCGCGGACGCGGTGGCGATGCTCGGCGCCTTGTTCCCGCCTCCGGGGATGCCGTCCCCGGGCCTGCCGGCGCCGTTCGGCATGTGCGGGCTCGACACCGGAATGGACGTACTCGACTGCGCTGGCTACAACCACTGCCCGTAAACACCTTGGGTGTTGACGGATAGAGATCGTTCGGTGGAGTACGCGAGCCGGGGGGCCTTTCGGGGTCTCCCGGCTCTTTTCAAGCGCGGTCCAAACGCCACGGGATTCTGAGGTCACAACGTCAGCTCACAGGAGCTGGGGACGGGAGGAAAAGCAACGGGCGAAGGCCCGCTACACGGTTCGGTTCGCGGCCATGAGTGCGGCTGCCCCAACGATCGCGTTCAGGGGTCACTCGGGCTTGGCATCGCCGTCTTTGGCATCGCCGTCTTTGACTTGGGAGCAAAGATGCGTCGAACCGTTCCTGGGATTGCATAGAGCGAGCGGATGGGTTCCGCTCGTGGTGAGTGCGACATCGGTTCGTCAGAGGAGGCATTGTGTTGCGTATATCTACCTGGCTGTGTTGCCTCGTGGCAACTTGCACGTGGGGCGAGTTCGCGTCCGCCCAACCTGCGAACGATGAGTGCGTCGGCGCCACGCCGGTCGCGCTCGGAACCAACGCGATCTCCAACCTCACGGCAACGTTGGGCTTGGACCCGCTGCCGGTCCTGCCGTGCGTCGTGCTCGGCGCCATGGATGGCGACGTCTGGTACACGTTCACCGCCGCGTCCACGGTGGCTCACGAGTTCAACACCTGCAACCTCGCGGGTGGCTGGGACACAGACATGGCCCTATACGAGGGCAGCTGCGGCGCGCTCGTCGAGCTCGCTTGTAACGGCGACGGCGTCGGCCTCGTCGGTTGCCAAGCGTTCTACTCGCGCCTTACGGTGAACCTGACCGCAGGCACGACCTACTTCGTGCGGATCGGCAGTTGGGATCCCGCCGACTTCAACAGCGGCGTGCTCAATATCTTGGCCGCGGCGCCCGAGGATTGCACGAACGGCATTGACGACGACTTCGACGGCTTGACGGATTGTTTTGACCCGGACTGCATTGGCCTCCCGCAGTGCGCTCCGCCGGCAAACGATGAGTGCGTGGGCGCGACCGCGGTTGTCGTTGGCACCAACCCCACGTCCAACATCAATGCCACCCTCGGCCTCGACCCGTTGCCGGTCCTTCCGTGCGCCGTCCTCGGCGCCATGGACGGCGACGTCTGGTACACGTTCACCGCGACCTCTACCGCCGCGCACGAGTTCAACACCTGCAACCTCGCGGGTGGCTGGGACACGGACATGGCCCTTTACGAGGGGGCTTGTGGCGCCCTCGTCGAACTCGCTTGTAACGGCGACGGTGTCGGACTCGTGGGTTGCCAGGCGTTCTATTCGCGGCTGACGGCGAACCTGACCGCCGGCACGACCTACTTCGTGAGGATCGGCAGCTGGGATCCCGCCGACTTCAATAATGGCGTGCTCAACATCTTGGTCGCGGCACCGGAAGCCTGCGCCGATGGCATCGACAACGACTTCGACGGTCTGACGGATTGCGCCGACATCGCGGACTGTCCGACCGGCATGGCTCCGTGCATCGAAGACTGCGCCGACGGCATCGACAACGATGCGGACGGGCTCGTCGACTGCCTCGACACGCTCGACTGCACGCCCGGCATGGCTCCGTGCATCGAGATTTGTGACGACGGCTTCGACAACGACACGGACGGACTCGTCGACTGTAACGACGGCGAGTGCTCTGCCGACGTCACCTGCCTCGCCGGCGGCAACGACTTCTGCGGCGGCGCGCTGCCGATCCTGTGTGGCGACATTGTCATGGGCGACACCGCGGCCGCGACCGCCGAGCCGTGGCCGACCTGCGGCACCACGTCCGGCACGGGCGGTGGCGTGTGGTACCAGTTCGCGGGCAACGGTGATCAAGTCACGCTCTCGACTTGCTCACTCGGTACCAACTACGACACCAAGATCCGCGTGTGGTCGGGCTCGTGCGTGGCGCCGGTGTGCGTGGCCGGCAACGATGACGACTTCACCTGCGCGATCAACGGACTCCATTCGCGAGTGGCCTTCCTGACGACTCCGGGTGAGACCTACTTCATCCTCGTCCACGGGTTCGCGGCGAATCAGGGTCTGTTCGAGATGACCGTGACGTGTCTGACGCCTGGCCTCGAGAACTGCATGAACGGCCTGGACGATGACCTCGACGGCCTCGTCGACTGCTTCGACCCCGATTGCAGCGCCATCCCGGCGTGTGCCCCTCCGGCGAACGATGACTGCGCGGGTGCGATCTCGGTGGGCCTGGGCGCCACCGCGTTCGACACCACCCTGGCCACCGACAGCGCGGTCCCCGGCCCGACGGTTCCGTGCAACGGTGCCGTCGGCCAGTTCAACCAGGACGTGTGGTTCGAGTTCACGCCGGCGACGACTGCTAGCTACTTGATCGACACCTGCACCGCGGGTGGCTTCGACACCGACATGCTGATCTACACCGGCGGCTGCGGTGGCCTCGTCGAAGAAGATTGCAGCGGCGACGGCACCGGCCTCGTGGGTTGTCAGATCTTCTACTCGGCCCTCACCCTCCCGCTCAACGCAGGAACCAGCTATCTGATCCGTATCGGCGGTTTCGGCGCGGGGACGTTCGGCACTGGCAGCCTGAACATCGCGGTCGATTGCGGTGGGATCGATCCGTTGACCTGCACCTACGACTGTGCGACTGACCTCCTGGCGATCACGTGGACCGACAATCCGCAGGCGACCGCCGGGTACAACATTCTCCAGAACGGCGTGATGGTCGGCAGCGTGCCGGCCGGCGTGAGTTCATTCAGCTTGTCGGCTCCCATGGTCGGCACCAACACCTACAGCGTCGAGTGGGCGTGCGCGCTCGGTGGAAACGGCGCGAGCAGCCAGTGCACGGTCAACGTTCAGCCGCCGATCGCGATCCCGGGCGGTACGACCGACCTGATCTTGCACCTCGAGGATGTTCCCTCCGGATCCTTCGGGGACATCAACAGCGGCGTGGCCTTGGAAGCGGCGCTGGTTGCGAACGGACGGTCGGTAGCCCGCGTGGCCTCCCCCGATTTCGACGTGCTGATCTCCTCGGGGTGCTTGAACCTCGCGGGTGTGCAAACGCTGTGGGTCATGACCGGCTCGTTCCCGAACGACTACCGCATCAGCGTCGGCGAGGGCGATGCCCTGGCGTCGCTGGCAGCCGCGGGTACCGGGATCTACTTCGAAGCCACCGACCACTGGGCCTTCCTGCACACGGTGAGTGGGCTCGACCAACGGGACGGAGTGGACGAAGCGGCCTCGGGCGACGGTGACGACAGCCACACGCAAATCGACGGTGTCAACGCGCCGCTGGCGGGGCTCGACCTCAGCGCTTCGCAGGACATTCCCTATCCGCAAGACACGGTCGGCTCCGATTTCACCGATCAACTGGCGATCAGCACGACCGACCCGGTCACGAGCGCTGAGGTCATTACGACCAACAGTGACGACGTGGGCGGAGAGACTGCGTACATCACCGGCATCATCGCGGTGCACACGGACGGCGGCGTGATGATCTCGACCAGTTGGGAGTTCGGTGGCTTCGACTTGGATCCGCTGAATCCGGCGGCCTCGGACGCCAGTCGAGTCGCGCTCGCCGCGGCCTACTTGACCGCCCTGGGTCGCACCGGGCCGGTCGGGGACTTCTTCAAGCGGGGCGACTGCAACAACGACAACGGCTTCAACATCGCCGACGCAGTGTTCCTGTTGGGCAATCTATTCCCGCCCCCGGGGAGCCCGCCGAACGTCCTCGCCTGTCGCGACGCTTGCGACGGCAACGATGACGGTGGCACCAACATTGCGGACGCGGTGGCGATCCTTGGGGCGTTGTTCCCGCCCCCGGGGAGCCCGCCGACTGGGCTGCCGTCACCGTTCGGCGCTTGCGGCGTGGACCCAACCGCCGACAGCCTCGACTGCACGGGGTACAACCACTGCCCGTAGTGGAGTCGTGGAACGACCCGCGTGAGTGATCGTCGAAGCCGGGGGGCTCCTCGAGAGCCTCCCGGCTTCTCTTCTTTGTCGGGCGAGCGATCGCTCGGGCCCTCCCCTGCGCGCCCCGCAGCGGGCGCGGCTCGAGCGCGCGTAAGTTGGCCTCCTGTCGGCGTGTAGTCTCGCTTTCGCGGCATGCCCACGAGGGGTGACGGAAGCGACGTCTCGAACACGCCCGGCAAATCCGGCTACAGACGCGGCACTGGATTCCCGCCCATCCCACCCCTAAGATGAGGCGACCGGAATCGGACGGTGGAATCGGACGGTGCCGAACCGAGGGACCGTCGTAGCCGCGAGGCCATCGCCAGTCGGTCCGCCGACGCTGCACCCGTGCGCCGCGACGCGGGCCGTGTGGTGGGGTCCCTTTTCTCGAGTGACACGGCCTCCAAACCTGAACGCGAGCGCCCGTGCCGCGGTCCCGAGATTCGTCGAGGTGCAACGGTTTCCGAGAGGCCCACGAGAGATGGGGAGCCGACGCGATCCCAATCGATTCAAGGAACGGCTGCCTCGTGCGCGCACCGCACTGCGGGTGGGTGTCCTCGCGGCCGGGGTGCTCGTGTGGGTAGTGGCTCAGACCGGTCTGGCAGCGCTTTGGGGTCAGCCCTGCGTCAGTCAATCCAACCCCGAGATCGAGCCCGCGAACTCGGTGAACTGTGGCGTCCTCGGCGTCCACGATGACACGTCCTACTGGCGCAGCTTCGACCTAGCCGGATCCGGCATGACCGGGCCCACGTGCCTCCAACGGGTCGAGGTCGGCGTCGAGGAGGCGACTTCGCCTTGCGGCCGACAGCCTCTCATCGTGCGCGTGTATGCGGACGTCGACGCGAATCCGGCTCCGGTCTCGAACCTCACCTTGCTCGACGAGCGTACGGTCTCGGTCGAGGACCAGCTACTCTCTACGGTGACCGTGGACTTTGCGACGCCGATTCCCGCAGGCGCGTTCTTGGTCGTCGAAGTCCACTCCCCGCGCGGACCCCTGGACACCAACACCCGCTTCTTGATCGGCACGAATGGCGGACCCGAAACGGCTCCCAGCTACTTGAGCGCCACTGGCTGCCAGATTCCGGAACCAGTTCCCATCCCGAGCCTGCTGCCTCCGAGCGCCGCGGTGCGCGTGGTCATGGAGGCGTGCCTGACCAGCGGTGCGTGTCCTTGTACCGCACCGACGGGGCTCACATGCGCGCTCGTGAGCAATGCGACCGGCATCCACGTCACCTGGACCAACATCGGTTTCTACGACGTCATTCAGATCTTCGTCGACGAAGTTGGCTTCTTCACGCTGCCCGGAAACGCCACGTCGGTGACGGTGCCCGCCTCGGCTTACGTCGGCACCGAAGTCGCCATCGAAGTTCGCGGCCTGATCGCGGGGGCTCCGTGTCCGGGTTCGCGGTCGTGCACGCTCCTGGTAATGCCTCCACCCACTTCGAGTGTTCACGAGTACTACTCTTTCGTCGGGGCGCCAGTCGCCCACAACATGTCGGCAGCGGACAACGTCTACGTGCCCGCGGCATTCACCGTCGGGACCGTGCAAGTCGAGGTCGACATCACGCATCCGGTACAGTCCGATCTCGTCGTCCGGGTGTCGTCGCCAAACGGGTCAGAGGTGACCCTGCACGAGAACAACTTCTTCCAAGGCGGCTTCTACCAACCGGACTTGCACGTGATCTTCTCCGACGCCGGCGTCGACAATTGCTGGGTACCGTCGAACTGCGGTTGCCCCGTGACCCCGTTTGGTCCCGGCCGGCTCTCCGACCTAGCCTGCCAGAACGCGACCGGCACCTGGCTGTTGACGGTGGAGGACACCTTCAACGGCAACGATGGGGTCCTGAACTCGTGGCGCCTGGGGCTCGAGCCGTCGACAACCTGCTGCGCACGCCCAACGAACCTGCAAGCGATCTCGAGCTGCTCCGGAGACGCGGTGTCGCTGTCCTGGACCAACCACGCCGTCTACGATGCCATCGAGATCTTCAGTAGCGGAGTGCCGGTGGCCTCGCTGAGCGGGCAGACGACTTCGTTCACCCATGTCCACCCGGGGAGCGGTTTCATCGACTACGAGATCGCCGTGAGCTGCGGCGGCAACGTCGCTCACACCCTCGGCATCCAGGTCGAACACGCCGCCTACAACGGAGAAACCGACGTGATCCTGGCCCTCGAGGGACTCCAGAGCGGCGGCGCCATGGGCCTCACCGATAGCGCAACGGCCCTCGCCAACTCCCTCGCGGCACTGGGGCGAGGAGTCGTGGTCGTGCGCGCACTACCGTCCGCTTTCCCCTGCGCTGCGAATGCGCAAGTGTTGTGGGTGCTCACGGGGACCTTTCCGAACGACTACCGCCTAAGCATCAGCGAGGGCAACTGGCTCGCCGGACTCAGCCAGCAGGGCGTGGCCATCTATCTCGAGAGCGCGGACCATTGGGGCTTCAACCACCTTCCCTCGGCATTCGACGCGCGCGATGGGATCGATCATACGCTCGTGGCCGACGGCGACGACTCGCTCACCCGCATGAATGGTAGTGCTGCCCCGCGGGTCGACCTCACGGGTTTCCAGTACGTGAGCTATGAACCAGACAACCCCGCGGGCGATGGCACGGACCGTCTCGTCTTGAGTGCCGCCGACGCTGGGGTCACTGCGCATGCGTTGTGGCGCAACGCCCCCGATGGTTTTCCGACGGCCGCGTTGCCCGAGGACGACTACGTCGTTGGCGTCCTTCACGAGAACGACGTGGGCGGCGATGTCATCGTCGCGAGCTGGGAGTTCGGTGGCTTCACGGGGAATCGAAACGAACTGGCCTCGTTGTACCTCGGCGCGCTCGTCACCAGCCGCTCGTTCATACGCGGCGACTGCAACCAAGATGGTGCCGTCGACCTCGGGGACGTGATCGCGCTGCTGACGACGCTCTTCCCTTCGACCGCGGGCTATTCGCCGTCCTGCGACGAAGCGTGCGACGGCAACGATGACGGGAACCTGAACGTGGCGGATCCGATTTCGATGCTGATCTGGCTGTTCGGTGCCCCGTCGATTCCCCTGCCCTATCCCCAGACGTGCGGTCCCGACATCACTCCCAGCTTCCTCGAGTGTAGCGCCTCGATCTGTCCCTGATCGCGGGTGTTGGCTAACATGCCGCCGCGACGTAGCGGGACACCCGGCAGGAAGCGGAGGCGATCCGGCCATGCAGGCTCTGCGTTATATCCTTGGCATCGCGGTGCTCGCGCTCGGAGGCGTCGCCGGGTTGTCGTTATGGGAGGTCTTGGGCGGCGACGGCACAGCCGACGATGTGCGCCTCACGATCTTCTTCGAGAACGTCGAAGGACTCGCCCCAGGCGCGCACGTGCGTCACCGAGGAGTCCCGGTCGGTGAAGTCCGTCGAATTCAGCTTGCGCCCGGCGGGGAGCACGCGGAGGTCGCCTGCGCGCTGCGGTCCGGAGTCCGACAGACTCTGGTGAGCACCAGCCGCTTCTGGATCGTGCGCCCGCGCTTCACCGGAATCCAAAGAGGTGCTTCGGGGCTCGACACGTTGATCAAGGACTCCTACATCTCCTACGAGAGCCCCTCCGGCCACGCACCGCCCCTTGCGAGCGGGGCGAAAGTCATTGGCCTGTCCGCCCCGCCGGACGCGGACTCGCTCGCGCTGCTCGGCGACCGGTCACCCGGCGACCTCGAGGTCACCGTGCTGCTCACGGAGAGCCAAGGCCTCGAACCGGGCAGCCCGGTGCGCTATCGCGGCTGCGCTGTCGGCCGCGTCACGTCGGTGCGATTGGCCGCGGACCAAGGGGCGGTCGAGGTGACCGCCCGCATCGAGAAGCGCTATCGCGGCGCCGTGCGGGACCGCACAGAGTTCTGGGTCGGCCGGCCCGAACTGAGTGCTCATTGGCTCTCGGGCGTGGCCGTCGAGGATCTCGGGACGCTCGTCGCGGGCGTGTACTTGGCCTTCCACAACGTCAACGCGGAGAAGACCTCTCCCGCCCCAGACGGCGCGCGCTTCCTCGGGTCCGTCGAACGCCCCAAGTTCGCTTGGCCAGCGCCGAGTGTGGAACGCGCCGAAGCGTCGGTGCCCCGCGAAGCTTCAGCGGACCCGCTGCTCCGGGCCGTGGTCGCTGTACACCTGTCGTTCACCGAGCGCGATTGGTTCTCGCCCGACGATCGCTTCGTCCGCGACGCTCCAGGGGTTGCGTTCCTCAGTCAGGGCGGGCTCGGAGTGGTCCTGGTCGCGAGGTCCGCGGTCGATCCGCGGGCGATTGTCGATGAGAGGTCCCCGGAGATCCGTGACGAGCGACTGCGCGTCGAGTTCGGGGATGGGTCTGTGCACGAGGCGGGTCCGTTGTGGGTGGACGCCGAGTCCGATCTCGCGATCGTGCAGGTCGTGGCACCGCTAGAAGTGTTCAGCGACGCACCCCCGATCCGCTTCGTCACCCGGGAGAGTCTCGTCGGCCCGGTCGAGATCTTGACGCGGGAAGCGACGTCGACCTTCGCGCGTGTTCCCGCCACCGTCGACACGGGGTTCAACCTATCGGGGCTCGTACTCGAGTCCGAAGTCGGCTTGGTGGTCCGCGACCAAGCGGTCATCGGCTTCGTGGTCCGCAAGTCGACGACGATCGGTCCGGTGCTGGTTCCTCTCGACCGAGTGCCGGCCTCGCTGCGTCCCGCGAGCTCGGCGGAGTCTGGGGCGAGTTCCGAATGGTAGGCGACTCCGCGATCTCGGTGAGCCCCGCCGTCTCGCCGCCAAGCGCGGCAGCACTCACCCTCGACGCGGTCCGAATCGGCTACCCGACGCCGGGCGGTTTGCGCATCTTGCTCGACGAGGTGAGCCTCGAGATCCCCGTCGGCGCCTTCGTGCTACTGCTGGGGCCGAGTGGTAGTGGCAAGTCGTCGCTCATGGCAGCCCTCTTGGGTTTCGACGATCCGCTCGAATCTCACCTCCGGCGCTGGGGTGAGGTTCGCGTTTTGGGGGATCCGGTGCGCGGCGCGCTCCCGCGGCGGCTGCGGGCGCGCGTCGGTGCGGTCTTTCAAGATGGGGCCCTACTGGATGAACTGTCGCCGGCCGCCAACGTGGCGCTCGCGGTCCGAGCTGCGGGCGCCCCGCGCGAGCGCGTCGGAGTGTTGCTTCGCCAGGTCGGGCTCCCGCATCCGCCGCGGCGTGTGTCAGCGCTCTCCGGAGGCGAACGGCGGCGCCTCGCCCTCGCACGGACACTGGCTCGCGACCCGGAGTTCTTGATCCTCGACGAACCGACGGCAGGCCTCGACGCCGACACGGGCGACCACATGGCGCGGCTGATTCGCGAAACACACGATGCAGCACCGGCTGACCATCGGCAGCGACCGCGGACCACCCTCGTCGTCACCCACGACCTCGCCGCGTTTCGGGCGCGGGCCGACTCGTTCCTCGTTCTCGACCCACGCCGTGGTCACTTGAGCCACGTCGCAGAAGCCGAGTTGGACGCCGCGCTCGCGCGCGTCGAAGAAGCCATGCGCCGGCCTGCCGGCCCACCCGCGACCCAACCACTTCGCCTGCTCCCGCGGTTGGGACGCCCGATCGGAACCGCGCTGCTCTCCCTGACCTCGGCGGCGTTGCTCGTCCCGACTGCGATCCGGCACATCGTACCGTTTCACCTCGGCATGCTCGTACGCACCGTGCTCGACCTGTTACCGGGGACAGCACTGTATCATGCGTGTGCCACGGCGGCCGGCGGCGGATTGGTCACGAGCTTCGTCCTCCTCAACAACCCGCTCGAAGCCGGGTTTCGACGGGAGATCCTGACCGGAGTCGGGGCCGTGCTCGTCAGCTCGTTCCTGCCCCTCTTGGTCTGTTTGCTCTTCGCGGCCCGGAGCGCGGCAGGCGCGGCGGCGCGACTGGGAGCCCTGCGCCAAGCGCGAGTGTTCGAGGCGTTGCCCCTTCTCGGGGTCGCGCCGCCCGCCTTCCTCCTGACGCCGCTGCTCCTCGGTTCGCTGCTTGCATGTACCACGCTCACCGCGCTCGGCATCGTGAGCGGGCTCATGGCGAGCCTCGTCGTCACGCTGGCACTCACCGACCTGTCGGCGTTCGCATGGGCGGCCGCGACCTTGTCCGCCGTCGACGGACGCGACCTGCAATGGGTGCTGACCAAGGCACTGGGCAGCGCGGCGCTGACGGCACTCATCACCTACGAGCGCGCGCGTCGACGCAAGGATTCGGCACGCGCCGTCGCCCACGCAACCGAACAAGCGATCGTCGGCAGCACTTTGGCGGTGCTGCTCCTCCACGGAGCGCTCACCTTCATGCAGTACCGAGGTTGACCGCGACCATGATGGAACGATCCCCCCAGACCACGCCCCCGCTGTCGCCGCCTGTCGACGACGCCGCGCAAGATCGCCGGCGTCAGGCCGGGCGCGCCGGCGTCGTCGGCAGTGCCACCATGACGTCGCGCATCCTCGGCCTGTTTCGCGAGCACGTGTTCGCCAAGCTGTTCGGGACCGACGCCCTGTCCGACGCGTTCGTCATGGCGTACCGCATCCCGAACCTCCTGCGCGACCTCTTTGCCGAGGGCGCGCTGTCATCGGCGTTCGTGCCGAGCTTCGCGGAGTGCCGCGAGCAGCGGGGCCAAGCGGCCGCGTTCCGGCTCGCGCAGACCCTGTTCTCGTTCATCTTCCTGGTCGTCGGTGCCTTGACGGTCGCGGGCGTCGTGTTCGCTCCCCAGATCGTGAACTTCATCGCTCCCGGCTTTCAACACGTGATCGAGAGCCAAACGACTCCCGGCGGCGGTGTCGCGCAGCGAGACACGACGATTCGCCTCACCCAGATCCTCATGCCTTTTCTCTTGCTCGTGTCGCTCGCTGCTGCCTGCCGTGGAATCCTCAACAGCTACCACCGCTACTTCTTGCCCGCGGTATCGCCTGCCCTCTTCAACCTCGTGGCCGTCATTACCGGGCTTGGAATGTACTGGGCGGGCATGCCTCCCGAGACTGCCGTCTACGGCTGGGCGCTGGCAACGCTCGGTGGCGGGCTCGTACAGCTGCTGATCCAGCTCCCCGCGGTGCGTACGCTCGGACTCCGCTTGCGACCGGCGTTTGCATTTCGCGACCCCAGTTTCCGTCGCCTCCTCAAGCTCCTCCTGCCAGCCACCCTGGGCCTGGCCGCGGTGCAGGTGAACGTGCTCGTCAACTCGGTCTTGGCGTCGCTCCTCACCGAGGGATCCGCCACGTGGCTGCAGTTGGCGTTTCGTCTGGTCTACCTGCCCATTGGCGTCGTCGGCGTCGCGGTCGCGACCGTTGCCTCCGTGAACCTCAGTGCTCTCGCCGCCAAGCGAGACATGGATCGGTTCCGCACGGACCTCATGGCGGCGGTTCGACTGGTCGCGTTCTTGACGATCCCCGCGTCAGTCGGCCTCATCGTTCTTGGACAGCCGATCGTCCGACTGATCTACGAGTACGGACGTTTCAGCGCCGAGTCGACGACCCCAACGGCCCTCGCACTCGGCGGCTATAGTCTCGGCCTGGTCTTCTACAGCGCGATCAAGACTCTGGCCCCGGCGCTCTACGCCCTGGATCGCGTCCGCGCTCCGATGCTCGCTTCCGTCGCCGGAGTGGCCGTGAACGTCGTGTGGTCCCTGCTCACGTACCGAACCTTTGGCGTGGCGGCCCTCGCGATCGGCACCTCGCTCGCCGCGCTGGTCAACTGCGCGGTGCTCGCCGTCGCGCTCCGGCGAGAGCTCGGCGGGAGCGGCCCGCGAGACCTCAGCACGCCGGTGACCCTGGCGAAGACCCTCGCCCTCGGGGTGCTCATGGGAGTGATCGTCAGCTACTCCCATGACGCGCTCGTCTCGGTCCTGGGGAGCCAGAGCTTCCTCGCCCGTGCCACGGCGATCTCGCTCTGCATCGTCGTCGGCACGCTCGTGATGGGATTGGGGGGTGTCGCCCTGCGTGTTCCCGAGGCGCGGGACTTGTGGGCGACGATTCGCCGCCGCGCTTGAACCGTGCGCTCCCCAGTAGCAGGCGCGCGTTCCAACAGGAGCTTCCGCTGATCTGGCCGCCGGCCGAATCCACCCGACGGGCCCCGCCGAACTCCTGGCGGACCCGACCCCCCTTCGCCGCGGAAAGCCTCGCATGACCCCAGATCTGAATCGCCTCCAGTCCTTGATCGCACACAGTGAGGCGCTCGTACCCTCGGTTTCGGCATGGTCCGTCGGGCAACACGTCCACCATTGCTTGCTTGGAACCCGCGAGATCGCGCTGGCCCTCGCCCAATCGCAACCCGGCGCGCAGCGCCCGACCTTTTCACTCCTACGCTGGGTCGTACTTCGAATGCGGTGGATCCCCCGCGGTCGCGGTCAGTCACCCGATAGCGTGCTCCCCGACCCGCACATCGCGAGGGAAACACTCGCTCACCTGGCCGTGGAGGCAGCGCAAGCGGTCCAACGAGCCCGGGAGACGAGCCCCGACTCGTGGTGGCGACATTTCGCGTTCGGGGTCATGAACCGGGACGCAGCGCTTCGCTTCATTGCCATCCACAACGATCACCACGGCAAGATCGCTCGCGACATCTTGCGTGCAGCGAAAGCTCGAGTCGCCCCTTAGGAGCCGCCCTGTGATCGGCCCCCACGGGCGACAGAACGGCACCCGCCCATCGATTCACCGAAACACCCACGGGCGGGCTTGCTTCAGGAACACCGCGCCCGTCGAAGTGATCTTGAACTCGACCTCCATAGCGAACTCTTGATCGCCCGTGATCCCGTAGAGCTGGCGAAACTCACGATCGACGGTCCGCAGTGCTCGGCGCAGCACGAGCAACTGCGGCGCCCCGAGCAGCGGCGCGCCCTCACCGGTCCGGCTCGACCGGCGAATGACTCGGTCGTTCTTCGGGTTGCGCGGGGCCAACAGTAGCTCTTCGGGGGTCGAGCCCTGCTCGGGATTGGTCACCAAGTCCTCGCCGACCTGTGCGTTCACATAGAAGCGAACGCCGACTTGCTCCTCGGTGCCGTACAACGCGTCGCGGGTGACTGCTACGCCGTTCGCATGCTCATCGCTCGTGCTCGGTTGCAGCACGACGCCCATCGAAGCGAGGTCGTGCGGAACGCGGAAGAACTCCCGTTCTTCGAATGCGCGGAAGTTCCAGAGGCTGGCATAGACCTGCTTGATCGACTTCTCGAGGTCTCCTTCATCGGCACGATGCGTAAACGAATCGTAGAGACCCGCTCCCGAGAACCCGGGGAGGTCTTCGTTGTTCGTGCTCGACCGACAGCGGATCGCGGTGCCCTCGGGGAGCCGCGCCTGCACGGCCTTCAACGCTTGGCTCATCCAGTCGGGGACCTTCCCCTTCTTGATTGCCTTTCGAAACTCCTTGAGGCTCTCCTCCCGCGTCCGGGTGCTCGCGCGGAAGTCGTCGGTCGCCACCATTCGTGCTGCCATGTCGTCGAAGCCGTTGAACTTCATGAACTCGACGTAGTAGTGAAATGGGATGGCGAAGCCACTCGGGGCCTCCGCGCCGGCGAGGTCCAGTCGGCTGAGCACCGCAAGATTCGCCGCCTTCACGCCGAAGCTGTCTGAGTCGCCGAAGCCGATGTCGGAGAAGCTGCGTATGTCCTTCACATCGAGGTTGCGGGGCGGCGTCAACACGCCGCGTGGGCGCACGGCCTGTCGATGCGCTTCCACTTCCTCGCTACTGGCTTCGCGAAGAACGTAGCCATCGGCACGCACCGAGTAGCGAACGAACTTGCCGAGCAGGCTCAGAACCTGCGGATTCGTCAGCAGACCCTCGACAAAGGCGTTCGGGATGCCATCTTGAACTGCCCGCAGGTTGACATGAGACAGCGGGGTCTGCCGCTGGGCGGTGATGACCCCTGAGACACGAGGCATCTCGTTCGGTGGCGAACGATAGATCACGACATCGCCGGATTCGGGAAGCTCCGTGCCGTCCATCACTCGAAGGCGGCCGAACGCCTCCCCTTCGTGGAGCGGCAGGAACGCGACGTTCGCATACCGGTCTGCCTCTTGGAACGTGGGTAGGGCGCCCTTCTCATACAGCTCACATTCTTCGAGCCAACGAGTCCTTGCGCCTTCGAGGACGTTGTAGGCCAACTTGCCGACCAGCATCGGCGCATTCTTCTCGAGGAGGTCGTAGCAGACACGGATCATGTCATAGGGGAAAGCGTCGTTGGGCTCGAACTCGAAGGTGTAGAGGCCCGCTTCCCCGTTCGGAGACTTGATCTGCGGCCAGAAAACCAGGACACCCCGCATACGCCCCGTCGCACTACGCGGGAGCCCCATCGCGTTCATGAACTCGGGGTGAGAACGAAACGTGTTGGTGTTCATGAAGTACAGCCGGGGCGAGTCGGTTCCCGCACCCTCGAGTTGGAACTTCACGAACTCGAGCCCGGCCAGCTGCGTGTCGACCATCACTTCTTGGCCCTGGTAGGACAAGCGTTCGAAAGTCTCACGATCGGTAAGGCGCGCTGCGCCTTGCTCCGGACCCAGCTCCTCGGGCTGGACGACCTTGCCCCCCGATCCCCCCTCCCCGCCGCGGAACCCGCCGGGGCCTCCCGGCCCACCTCGCCCTTCGGGTCCCCCTGGGAACCCACCTCGAGAAGGGCGAATCTCTCCCTCGCGGATCGTCCCGTCTTTGTCGACGTCGAGCCTCGCGAGCGAAGTGGCGGCGTCCACGACCTCGTCTTCGAAGAGTTCGCCGTCGTTGTCCTTGTCGAGCGCGGCGACGATCGGGTCCATCCGCCTCATGCCGGGAAAGCCCCCTGGACCGGGCGGTCCGCCCCGTCGTCCTTCTTCGTTACCGCGACGGGGCATGAGCTCGTCGGCCTCCAGATTCCCGTCCCCGTTCTGGTCCAGCTTCAAGAGTCCCGACCGCGCCTTCGAGACTTCCTCGTCGCTCAGCTGGTGGTCGCCGTCGGTGTCGAGGGCCTCGAGGACAAGGGAGCGCATCGGGCCACGGTCCCGACCGCGGCCGCCCGACTGCGGACCGAACTGAGCGAACGTGGAGGTGCCGCTCGCGAACATGGCGGTCGTCGCGAGCAGGGTCAGTAGGGGTCGATGTCGCCTCGGCATGATCGGAGTTCCTTTCACTCAGCCACGACCGGCGAAGCCGAGAGCTTGGCAGGCAGCAACGTACTTCGAGAATCGTCCCGGACTCTTGCGGAGGGGACAAAGGATGCCGGAGACGAGTCGTTCATCTCCCGGCCGAGCCTTGAGCTCGATGAGGGTGACCTCGGGCATGCGCCACTCGAACGCATTGGAAAGGCGCGGACACCCGAGCTGCGGCGTGAATCGAAGATCGTAGTCGAGGGTCAAGCGAGCCGCTCCACCATCCAGGATGTAGTGCTCCCGCCGGTAGCGGACCAGCGCGACGGGCACGAGGTCGCGAAGCCTCTCCGGTCGCTGCTTGCTCGACACCGCGCGCTCGAGTTCCGCAACGAGATCTTCGAACCGGAGATCCTCCATCGGAGACGACGACGCGATCGCCGTTCTCCACTTCCCCGTGAGGCGGTGTCGACGCCACTTGGTTTCGAGGAAGACGGTGCCCAAGCCTGGCTCGGAGCGGTCGTACCATCGCAGTCGAGTCTTGTGGCGGAGCCCTACTCCGCTGAGATTGGCGCGGCAGGAGCTGAGGAGACCGTCGTCGAAGTACAGGCTGGAGACGAACGACACTGGCCCCGCGTGGGAGACTCGCCGACACCGGCGGAGCAGAACCTCGCGCAGGCAGCCAACGTCGGCGAGCTCGAAGACGAACTTGAGCTCGACGCGCGCATCGACGTCCGCTCGCGGGGCCCCCGCACCCGCAACCGTGATCGAGACACCTGCGGTGTGCATCAGGGAAGAAGCTCCGAGTTCACCCACGAGATCCGACACTCCGGGAGGCGTTCCCGCAGGCGAGAGAGCAGATCGGGTGCGCCGTCGGGATCGACGCCGTGCACCCGCATGCGCAGCTGGCCTTCACGGTCTTCGATCTCGCACCGTTCGACCGTCAGGCGAGGGAACACTGCGCGCGCCACCGAGAGGGCCGTGGTATCGCCCGAGCCGACGAAGCGCGCTGCGTCCCCCACGATGGAGACGAACGCGTCTCCGCTACGGTTGCCTGGGCGCATTCGATCGAACACCAGGATGAAGACGCTGGCGCCAACGACGAGAGCGATGGCAATCCACACTTGCGTAGCTCCGAGCGCGAGGCCAACCCCGATGCAAAGGAACAGGTAGACCAGTTCCTCCGGATCCTTGATCGCCGCGCGGAAGCGCACGATCGAGAGCGCTCCCACGAGCCCGAGAGAAAGAGCCAGCGAGCTCTTCACCACCGCGATCACCGCGATCGTCACGAGAGTGAGCAGCGGGAACACGCGAGCGATGGTGCCGCCGGCAGCTTTGGGGGCGGTCCAGCGGTAAAGGAAGCGCAGGTAGATTGCCAAGACGCCGCCGAGGAACAGCATGGCGAGAAGGGCGAAGAAGGACGACTCTCCCGGTAGGGTGAACGCATCCTGCAGCTGGGTCCAACGCCCAGGAATCTGCTCGGGGATCTGCTCGACCACGAAGGCACTCTCTCTCTGATGCAGGGCACGGCGGGACCGCGGCGTTCTCCTCCACAGGTGGATAACCCCGCCCGCTCGGTGACGTTTCGCGCCGAGTGGCGACCGACCCCGGACCACACGTCTGGAGCGCCTCAGGTCCGCTGGGACACCGCCATGACGTTAGGAGTCGCCCAAGAATTACTTCACCCTCTTGCTCGTCGCTTCGGGCCATCTTCGACCGATCCGAAAACCTCGAAATCCTCACCGGAACCAAGGCTACGCCTCCGGTTCCGAGCTTTCCGGATCGGCCGAATCTGACCCAAATCGACGGCAAGATGTCGAGGTCATTCTTGGGCGACTCCTCATGGGCATGTCGACGTGGCGCAGCCAATGGACGGGGTCGGATCCGCGCCACAGGCCGAACCCGGCGCCGGAAGCGGAGAGCCGCCGAACAGCGCGAACAGCAGACTGACCGCGTCGGCGATGTTGATAACGCCATCGTCGTTCGCATCACAAGCGTCCAAGCAGGGGATCGGGTTCGGGTTTCCGCCAGGTGTGGGAAACAGAGCCCCGAGGGCGTAGACCGCGTCGGCGATGTTGAGGGCGTTGTCGTTGTTGCAGTTGCCACGCCGGAAGTTGGCTGTCGACGGCAATGCTGGCGACGACAACGCCGCGAGGTACGCCCCCGCCAAGGTCATCATACTGCACGTGTAACCACCGAACTCCCAGCTCACCGCGATCATGCGACCACCGTCATTGTGATACGCGAAGACGCCGGTGACGTAGGGAGCCTCACCCGTCTGGGTGTCGTCGCTGTTTCGCCAGATGACCTCGGCGCTCGCGACTCCCGTGTCCTCGGCTCCGCTGGTCGTGCCCGTCACCGACAGCCGATCGGTGAAGTCGTTCCCGAGTTGGTCTTGGCTATAGAAGATGTTGGAGTGAGTGCCAAGCTCTAGCCCCGTGGCATCCGCTCCGTCCATCTGCGTGAAGGTGTCATCGCCGTCGACGATGTTCCCTCCCAAGTCGGCTTCGACTCCGTCCCTGTCGTCCAGAAGGCTGACCACGTGTTGAAATCCCCAGTGGTCGCCGCCCTCGAGGTACAGCCCGACACCGCTCGCGGCGAGAGCCGCCAGGGCATCACCTTCTTCCGACGACAGGCGGTAATCCGCCGGAAAAGTACCTGTCAAGACCCACAGGGTTTCGACCCCGGAGAGGTCCAAGCAACCCGCGTCGATCAGCTGATCGAAGTTGCTCGGTGCGATGCTCAACACCTCGCAGCTGTTCGCGATCAGCGCCGCCCTGAGCGCCTCGCCACTGTTCGTCAACCCGAAGTCGCCGCCACTCTGCAGTCCTTCGAGCGCCAAGATGACGTGGCGTGTCGTGCTCGGAATCACGATTGGCGGCTGCACGTCGATGGTGCAGGAACCGTCCGGACCGCTGCCGCCGAGCGAGCACGCCCACTCGACGGTGTAGGTGTTGGTACCGGTCACTGGATTCGCGAGGGCGAACGAACTGGAACCGGCGGGCCTGCTGCCGACCACGACGCCGTTCTCGAGAATGGTGTAGCCAGCCGTGGCGAGCGCACTGTTGGTCCAGTTGATCGTCAGCATGTCGGTGGCGCAGCTGTAGGAGCAGGTGACTGCGCCGAGATCGCCACAGCCCAAGCCACGGCCCAGGGCGAACAAGTAGGCAAGCGCCAGCGCGTCCTGGCTGCCGCCGTAGCCACCGAACTCCCAGCTGGTCGAGATCATGACCCCACCGTCCGCATGGACGGCGATGGCGCCGGTAACGTAGGCTACCTCGCCGGTCATGGTGTCGTCGCTGTTGGTCCAGATAGCCTCGACCGAAGTCACGGAAGCGTCGGTGCCGGTGATCGCCAGTCGGTCCGTGAAGTCGTTGCCCGCCTGGTCCTGGGTGTACGCCACGTCGACGATCGCGCTCAGGTCTAGACCTGCGAGCGGGGCATTGGCACCGTCCATTTGACCGTAGGTGTCATCGCCGTCGGCGCTACCGACGGCGTCGATCCCGTCGCGGTCATCGAGGAGGCTCACGACATGCTGGAAGCCCCAGTGGTCGCCCGCTTCGAAGTAGATGCCCGCACCCGCGACCGCGAGCGCCGCCAAGGCATCGCCCTCACCCATCGAGATTCGGTAGTCGTTCGGGAAGGTACCCGCCATCACCCAGATCGTGTCGGCGCCAGAAGGATCCAGACAGCCCCCGGCGATCAGCAGGTCGAAGTTGTTCGGCGCAATGCGAGCAACAGTGCGGCCGTTTGCGACCAAGGCCGCCTCGAGCGCCACTCCGCTGTCGATTTGTCCGAGGGCGCCCGCATTCTGGAGACCCTCGAGGTGCAGGATCACGTCGGTCGTCCCCCCAGGGATCGCGATCGGCGGCTGCACCGTTACTGTGCACGTGCCGGTCGTACCCATGCCGCCGAGCGAGCACGCCCACTCGACGGTGTAGGTGTTCAACCCGGCAGGCGGGGAAACGACCGAGAACGAGCTGGCACCGGAACCCGCAAAGCCGATCTGGATGCCGTTCTCGAGTATGTCGTAGCCGCTGGTCGCCAGTGCGTTGTCGGTCCAGATGATCGTCAGCATGTCGGTGGCGCAATCGTAGGCGCAGGTGACTGCGCCGAGATCGCCACAGTTCACGCCGATGTTCAGCGTTCCCGAGCTCTCGACACCGGTAGTAAAGCTACCGACACGGATCAGGTACGTCACACCGGACGTCAGCGGAGCCGAAAGGGCCGAGTAGAAGGCCTGGCAGCCGACAAGGCCGACGCCGTCGCCGTTGCAGGCGACTTCCACGAGCGCTCCACAGGAACCCTCGTAGATCGTCAGGTCGGTGTCCCAACCCGCAGGATCACAAGTGTCAATGAGGTGGGCCGCAGTGGTCATTGCCGTGAACGAGTACCAGACGTCGTCGCTGTTGTCTCCAAAGACGTTACAGGGGCCGACCGGCGGAGGCTCCGCGCTGTCGGTCGCGTTGACGTTCGAGATCGCGTTCGCGCCCAGAACCGCCGCGGTGGCGCCGACGCACTCATCGTTCGCCGGCGGAGCGCACGCCGGGAAGGCGACGCAGTCCGGGTCGGCGCAATCGACCAGGCCGTCGAGGTCGTCGTCCAGGCCGTTCATGCAGTCCTCGACGCCAGGCGTCAGGCAGGTCACGGTCATCTCGAACAGACCCTGGTTCGCCCCGAAGCCGTGGACGAGGATGAAGTAGGTCTCACCAACGGTCGTCAAGAACGACACCGTCGAGTGCAGGCCGTTGACGGCACAGGTCGGGTCATCGTCGTCGCCCGCAACGCACACCGGCGCCGCGCAGGAGCCCGACCAGACCCGGATCTTCGTGTCGTAGGCCGTGCCCACGGAGCAGGTCGTGAGGGTCACCTGATCGCCGTTGCCAGCGAACTGGTACCACACGCCGCCACCCGTGCCAGACGTGGTGCCGCAAGTCGGCCACGGCTCGGCGGTCGCGAGCGAGGTGTCGCCCATGACGACTTCACCGCACAGGACCGGCAGGGCACCGCCACAGAAGTCGTTGCCGCCAACGAGGCAGGCCACATCGCCCGCGCAGTTGCCGTCGTTACAGTCGATGAGGCCGTCGGTGTCGTTGTCGATACCATCCGCGCAGTTCCCCGCCTCGATGCAGGGAGCGACGCCGGTGGGGCAATCCGCGACGTCGAAGCAGTCGACGAGACCGTCGAGGTCGTCGTCGATGCCGTTGGTGCAGCTTTCGACCGCGGCGACCGCGATGATGTTGAGCACGCCGGCGTTGAAGTCGCCCGGATCCCAGCTGCCGATCCGCACGATGTAGGTCGTGCCCGCGGTCAGGTTCGCCGTGAAGCGCGAGTAGAAGGGCTGGCAGCCGGCGAGGCCGGTGCCGTCGCCGTTACAGGCGATCTGAACGAGCGCGCCACAAGCGCCCTCGTAAAGGGCCATGTCGGTGTCCCAACCACCCGCCAGGTTGCAGGTGTTGAACTCGTGCGCGGCGGTAGAGGTCGCGGTGAACGTGTACCAAACGTCGCCGTCCATGTCGCCGAGCACCGCGCACGGCAACGCCGGCAGCGGGTCCGCACCCAACGTCGCCATGACGTTGGAAATCGCGTTGGTTCCGAGTACGACCGGCGTGGCGCCGACGCACTCATCGTTCGCCGACCCAAAGGGTCCCGCCACGGCGGGCCCCGATACCGGCGAGTGCTCGATCCAAAGATCCAGTTTCGCGATTTCGCCGCTGCAGCCGGCGTAGTTGGTGATGTCCACCGTCCAAGTCCCCGCGACGGCTTGGCCGTCGAAGTCCGCCAGGATCTTGACGGGGTCTTGCGGGCGGTGATCGCCGAAACCGTCGGAGACGCCGGCGGGGCAAAGGTCATCGATGCGCCGGTCGATGTGCGTGGCGTTGCTGCCCTGCGCGGCGATGAGTTGGATCGTGGTGCCGCTGGGGCTAGTGAGCTCAACGGTGAGCGCTTCGGGAAAGCGATGATCGAGAGTCAGGAGAACATCGAGGTCCAAGATGTTGCCGGAGGCGGGAAGCGTGAGCGTCGAAGTGGTGACGACGGGAGCGATCGGCGATCCTGGGGCGATGGTCTGGGGAGCCGGGAAGCTCACCTTCAGCGTGTCCCCCAACTGATCGTGGGCATCGACATCCCCCGCCCCGGGAACCGGGTCGATCGCGGCGACCTCCCGAATGGCGCCCATGGCCGTCACGAGGAGAAGACTGGGTATGCCGGTCGACCCCGCCGGCAGGTACTCGACGGCTCGAACCAGAGGCGGCGTCGCGTCGCGCGAGACCGATCGGCGAATCTGGCCCGATGAGTCGATCACGGACACTTGGCGCTGGCCGGAAGCGTGCCCGTGCACGACTTCGAACAACGAGGAGGTTGGCCCCGGGCGAACGGCCACACCCGTGAGGGTTCCCGGTCCTTGCTGGTCGCTGAGCAAGATGGAGGGTCCCGGCGAGCCGGTCACGGCATCGAAGGAGGCGAGCTGAGTGCTGCCGGGTGATGGCAATGAGTCGAGAGCGACCCACAGCCGGCCGTTGCCACCGGCCACCGCCTCGAACGCGATGTCGCGCACCTGATAGCCAACGGGTGGTGACAAAGATACCGTCCCCTGCGGTACACCCGTGAGTGTCGAGCGAACGACCTGAACGTTGTTGCCGCTCACGCCGAGCCAGTACAGGCTCGATCCATCGTTCGTGATGCCTCGAACTGCCCCGACCCCAGCCGGAACCGTCAAGGACGGCGGAGTCGCGGGAGCTAGCGACCCGAGCTCGTATCGACGCGCCGTCGTTCCCGTGACGACGATGACCACCCCGCCCACCTGGGTGACGCCCAAGATGCCGCCCGGGTTGTTTCCCGGTGCTTGGAGGTCTTCACCGGGACGTGGATACGGCACGCGAACGCGGGCCGCCGACCGCACGGACCGCGCGCCCGTGGAACCGCAGGGCCCTACGAATCCCTGCAACTCGAGCTTGTAGAGCCCCGGCGCGAGCTGATCGGTCGACCAGGCACCGGTCGCCTCGCCGCCCGTCGCAAGGCACTCGCTGAGGCCGCCGACCGTCACCCGGACGTGATCGTAGGCCATCGGGTTCGCGCTCGTAGCCGTCGGGTTCCGCCAAGTCACCGACACCAGCCCAGATTGCACGCTCACGGCGAGCGCGTGCGGCGGCTGGATGATCTGGGTCGAGTTCGGGTGTTCGACGAGCACCGACGAAAAGACCGGCGGCCCCATACCGCTCGCGGTCTGCAAGTTGACCTGCAGCAGGTGCTGACCGGGATCGAGCGGCTGGGACGTGAACCCAGTGCTCCCGGCGAGGGTCGGCGGGCTCCCGTCCACTCGCACGATCGCTGTGCCGCCGGGGTTCGCCCAGGTCCACGCGATGACGCCGGTCATCGGATTGGGGACGGCGTTGATGTTCGTCACGACCAGACTGTGACCCACGGGACCCTGAACGAGCTCCAAATCGATGATGTCCCGAATCGCCTTGGAACCCACCGCCTCGAACAGACCGACGTCGCCGTCACCAACCGTGACCGCGAGTTGGAGGTCGCGGACCGTCCCCTGGCCGGCGAACACCGGCTGCCCGTCGAAGGCGAAGGAGAGATCACCGTCGAAGCTCCCGAAACTGGGGCCGAGCTGCACCTCACCCGTGCTCGATACGGTCATGCCCAGGAATCCCTCGATCGACGTGCCCGGCTGAATGCCCGACTTCTGCGTCAGGGACTGGATAACCTCCGGATCGATGTGACCGAGACTGCCCACGCAACCGTTCACGCCCAGGGTGGAGAACTCGATCCCCATCGACTCGGCGGTTCGGTGCAACTGAGGGGGAAGCGACGTTCCTTGCCCATCCGGAAGCTCGTACAGGAAGATGTCTGCGGGAGAACGACCCAACGAATCGAGCCTTGCGCTTCCCATGGCGAGGGAGAACCAGAGGACCGCCGGAAAGGAGCTCTGAAACGCATTGTCCACGAACTCCAGCCCGCGCAGGTTCAAGGCGAGCGCGTTGATGTTGTCGCCGTTGCCGAGCTCGAGATCTTGCTGGGAAATGAAAATCTGAATGTCCGCCGACGAGGAAGCGCCCTTGGGGAGGAGTAGCACGTCGGCGGGATGAAAGGTTTGAAAGCCTACGGCGAACGTTGCGTTCACCGAGAAGTAGATGTCGCAGTCATACGTCCACGGCCAGTAGTCGAACGCTGTGATCCGGTGACTCGCATCGCCTCCCCGCGACGGGCTTCCGTGGGTTCCGGCGAGCCCCAAACAGGGTTCAACCTGAAAGAAGTTGTTGCGGGGGAAGTTCGTCTCGCCGGGGGAGGCATCGTTCTCGTCGGAGGCCTTGCCATGAGTGCCTCGAGAGGTCGTTGGATCCTGAAAGTCGGCAACCCAGTAGAGGTCGCCCGAAACCTCCGAACGAGGTTCGCAGTACGCTGGGGACTCGCGACTGGACGACGTCTCCTCCGGCAGATCGATCGAGAACAAGAAGTACGAGTGGTCGTTCTTGTGATAGCCGAAGTCGCGGCCGTACGACAAGGCGTCGACCCGCAAGTTCGAATCGATCGACAGGAGAACATCGCGCAGAACGGTCGTGGCCTGGATCAATCCGCCACCCGGCAAAACGTTGTAGATCACGTTGGGTTCGGTCGCGATCGTGTCACTGCACCCCTTCGCAAGTGCCTGACCCTCGACCATGATCGAATGACCGCGCGGCTGCTGGGCGAGGACCTCGATCGTAGTGAACAGTACCAACCCCGTGACCCAAAGACGTCGCTTGTTCGGCATGAACTCCACTCCCCTCGAGAACTCTCGAGACCAACGTGTCCCCGCCAATGGCCGCCGCGCGGGCCCGCCCTTCTCAGCCACCGAGCCGCCCGGCCATGGTAAGCGCAAAGGAGTCGCGGAACCTGCAGAGATTCCTGCGATACCCTTCTTCGGTCCTCCGTGACTCCCGGACTCGGGCGATTCGGCCCCCACGATCGCCCCTCGTCCTCGAACGAGTCGACGCGCGCCGCGCCGCGCCGCGTCGTGTCGACCGATACCCCTCTTGCGCTCCTCCGGGAGCCAACCCAGAATCAGGGCAGTCGACGATTGCGCCGAGTCGAGGCTGACGGGCGTGCAGACTCGCGGCGCGAGACTCAAACCGCGATAGCGTTCGGGCAAGGGTATCAGCCCATGGACTCAACCGAGACACTTCGCACTCTGCGGGCCATTGTGAACGACGGGGACGAGGACGCCGCCGCTCGGCTGACTCCCGTGGTCTACGATGAGTTGCGAAAGCTCGCCGACGGTCTCCTGCGGGGCGAACGCCGCGGCCACACGCTCCAGCCCACGGCACTGGTCCATGAAGCTTACCTGCGCCTCATCGGGCAACCCCTCGCCCCTATCGATCACGCCCACTTCGTGGCGATTGCCGCCCGCGAGATGCGCAGAGTCCTCATCGACCACGCCCGGGCGCGCGCGGCCGACAAACGCGGCAAGGGGTGGCACCGCATTTCCTTGATCGCTGGCGTACTCACCCAAGAGGAGGGCGACGCCGACCTGCTGGACCTCGAGGATGCGCTCGCCGAGCTCGAGGCGATCCAACCTCGGCAAGCCCGCATGGTCGAGCTACGGTTCTTCGGCGGCCTCGGCGTCGACGAGGTCGCCACGGCGCTCGGACTGTCTCCGCGCACGGTCGCCGACGACTGGCGCATGGCCCGCGCATGGCTGCATCAGCGCTTGGCGGGCCATCCGTGATCTCCGCCGCCGACCGTTATCGCCAACTCCAGAAGGTCTTCCTAGAGGCCGCCCAGCTACCCCCGGGACCGCGCGCCGACCTGCTCGAGCGCGTCGGCCAGTCGGACCCGAGGCTCCGTCGGGAAGTCGAGGGACTGCTCGCGTCTGACGAACAGATCGAAGCCAAGGCGGGGACGTGGCTCGATCCACAACGCTTCCTCGGTCCGGTTCTGGCGCCGGTCGAGAGAGCTGCCGAGCTCGCGCAGAGCACTCGGGTCCCTACCGCGATCGGCCCCTACCGCATCGAGGAAGTCATCGGCGAGGGAGGCATGGGCACCGTCTACCGGGCCGAGCAGACCACGCCACTGCGCCGGCGCGTGGCCCTGAAAGTAGTGAAGCTCGGCATGAACAGCCGGGAGATCGTGGCGCGCTTCGAAGCCGAGCGCCAAGCCCTCGCCGCGATGAACCACCCGAGCATTGCCCAGGTGTTCGACGCCGGACTGAGCGCCGAGGGGAGACCCTACTTCGCGATGGAGTTCGTGAGCGGGGTCCCCATCACCACCTACTGCGACGAACGTCGCCTGATGATTCGCGACCGCCTCGCGATCTTCTCCGCGGCCTGCGATGCGGTTCACCACGCGCATCAGAAGGGGGTGATCCACCGCGATCTGAAGCCGTCGAACATCCTCGTCACCGAGCAAGACGGGCACCCACTGCCGAAGGTGATCGACTTCGGCATCGCCAAGTCGACTCAGACCCCACAAGCGCCGTCCGCGCAGACCCTCCAAGGGATGCTGCTCGGAACGCCCGAGTACATGAGCCCCGAGCAGGCGGCAGCGACCAGCGACGTGGACACACGCGCCGACGTGTACTCGCTCGGCGTGATTCTGTACGAGTTGCTCGCGGGGGTCCTACCCTTCGACTCCGAGTCGCTGCGGCAGGCAAACCTGTCCGAGATCCTGCGCAACATCCAGGAGTGTGTCCCGCCCAAACCGTCGACCCAGGCGCGTCGGCTGACCACGGCTGCGGCTCGGGTCGCCGCAGATCGCGGTCTCGAACCGCGAGCGCTCGCTCGTCGCCTTCGCGGGGACCTGGACTGGATCGTGATGCGGGCGCTCGAGAAGGATCGATCCCGTCGCTACGATTCCGCAGCACTCCTCGCCGAGGACGTGGCGCGCTACCTTCGGAGCGAAACCGTCCTCGCCGGTCCACCGAGTGCCTGGCGACCGCTGATGAAGTACATGCGCCGAAACCGCTCGACGGTCGCCGCGTTCCTTGCCGTCGTTGCTGCGCTCCTCGTTGGCATCGGCACCCGTCATGGTGGCGCCACAGTCGCGGGCGCCGTGGTTCTCCTCCTGCTCTTGGTCGCCTTTGCGGTCACCAGCTCACTCCTTCGACGAGCGCTCGATGCGCGGCGCGCCGAGATCCAGCAGCGGGAGTTGGCCGAGATGCAGCGCCGGATCGCCGACGCGAATCAGCGCCTGGCTCACGACAGTCTCGCCGAAGTGCTTCGGCTCTCCGACCGCCACCGGCTCGATGCGATCGAGGCCCGCCGCGAGGCACTTTGGCCGGCTCTGCCCGAACTCGTCGAGTCCATGGAAGCCTGGCTCGAGGAAGCCACCGAACTCGCCGGACGCCTGGTGGACCATCGCCGTAACCTCGACGACCTACGGCGCTCAGCGGAACCCTACCGCCACGAAGACGAGGAACGCGACCGCTCGGATCCAAAGCGCTGCGAGGCGGTCGCGATCGCCCAAGACCGTCGCGCCACCCTCGCCCGCGAGTTCGAAGAGTTGACGGCCGCCCTCGCGTCGACACCGGACTCGCCTTCCGATGCGAAGCCGGTCACAGAACCGACGGGGCCCGACCGGGGACGGCACGTTCCGACTCGCGCGGAAGAGGAACGCCGCGTCGTTGCACTCCGGCGGGAGATCGAGAGCGCCGAGGGCCTCTTGGCTCGACTCACGGATGAACTCGGTCAGCGGCGCACTTGGCGCTTCGAGACCGCGGAGCGACAGTGGCGCCACGATCTCCTCTCGGAGCTGGTTCCCCGGTTGGAGCAACTTGCCAGGGGCGACCCACCGCACGGCGGCATCGCCGAGATGAGGCGGCGCGTTCGGGCAGCCCGGACCGTGGAACGGGTGTCCTTGCGGGATGGCGGCGTGCAAGCCGCGTGGCACGCCGCCTGCGCCGACGTCGCCGACCTCCCGGTTTATCGAGGTCTGGTCCTTACGCCGCAAATCGGCCTGTTTCCGCTCGGCCGCAACGCGCAGACCGGGCTGTGGGAGTTCTGGCACTGTGCAAGCGGCGAGTGCCCACGCGCCGCGCCCAGTGGGTCGACATCCACCTGGGAGATCGACGAAACCTCCGGCATGGTGCTGATCCTGATCCCGGCGGGTGAGTTTCGAATGGGAGCGCAGAGCTCGAACTCCTACGAAGCAAACTTCGATGCGGGTGCCAACCCCGTCGAAGGGCCGGTGAAGCGGGTGTCCTTGGCCTCCTACTTCATCTCGCGCTACCCGATGACGCAGGGCCAGTGGCTCCACATCGCGGGAGCGGCATGCAGTGGGTATGGACCCGACCGCTACTACGGCGGCAAGCAACACGACCTACGTCATCCGGTAGAGAACGTGTCCTGGAACGACTGCCACCGCATGCTTCACCGCCTGCACCTCGTGCTTCCGACCGAAGCGCAGTGGGAGTTCGCGGCCCGGGCCGGGACCACCACGCCGTGGTGGACCGGCGCCGAGCCCACGTCCCTCGCCGGTGCCGCCAACCTCGCCGATCGCTTCGCGCGCGACAACGGGGCCCCGGGCTGGGCGATCGAGACCTGGCTCGATGATGGTTATCTCGCGCACAGCCCGGTGGGCTCGTTTCGGGCCAATCCATTCGGGCTGCATGACGTACACGGCAACGTCTGGGAGTGGTGCCGCGATCGTTACGGAACCTACGACAAGTACGAACGCGCCCCGGAGGATGGCGAACTCCTTGCACGGGAAAATCGGCGCGTCTATCGAGGCGGCAGCTTCAACTTCCTGGCGAGTCATGCGCGGGTCTCCAACCGGATCATCAACGATCCGGACTACCGCGGCGCGAACCTCGGAGTCCGACCGGCCCGACGCTTGACTCCGACCGAAGCCGATTCGGCGTAGCGGGCCGCCACCCTGTCGTCTCATCGGTCGTCCGCCCCTGGGACCATCCACCCCGCGGTCGGGGAGAATCCAACCGCTCCACCCACCGACGGGTTCCTTCTGTCTTCTCGAACGCGGCCCTTCCCGGATCGCCAGGACTTCGGTCCGCCTCAGCCGAGCCAGCGCCTCAACGACGGACGGGACATGCCCCCGGTTCTGCCGCGGTGGGAGGCCGCTCGAGAATGAATCTTCACGAAAAGCTGCAGTCTGGTGAGCACTCCTGCGCGTTGGTTCTCGTAGGGCGTCGTGGGCTCTTCGCAGGTTGTGAAGTTCGACGCCCTCTCCGCTCGTGAGAAAGGAGTTCGTCATGGCCGATTGTCGTACCGACGTTCACTCTACGGTGTCTAGAACCGCGTCTCGGGGCCTCCCTCGCCGAGTCCTGCTACCGCGGGTGGCTGGGGTACTCGTCGTTCTCGCAGTCGCCGCCATGACTTCCCCGGCGTCCGCTCAGAGTCACTTCGTTCGCGGAGACTGCAATCGCGATGGACAGGTCGATATCGCCGATCCGGTCCTGCTCCTAGGCGTCCTGTTTCCGCCGTCCGGCAACCCGACGGTGCCCGGGTGCTTGGACGCATGCGACGCCAATGACGACGAGACCGTGGATGTTGCCGACCCGGTGACGATGCTGACCTACTTGTTCGCGGGTGGCTCGATCCCCCAACCGTTCCCGAACTGCGGGGCCGACGTCACGGCGCCGCCACTCGGGCCGACCTTCGGGTGCCTCAACTACCCATGTGTGGGCAGCCCGAATCGACCGCCGTTCCCGATCCTAAGCCCCCACTCGTCCCTCACGAACCAGTCGACGATCACGATCTCCGGGACAGCCGCCGCTGCCGACACCGTCGAGGTGATCACGTCCGACCTGACGGTTCTCACGGCTCCCGTCACCAGCGGTTCGTGGTCAATGACGATTCCGCTGATCTCGAACTTCAACAACCGCCTGTTCTTCGCGGCTCTCGACGGGCCACTGCGCTCAGCGATCGTGAGCACGCAGGTGGTAGTCGACAACATCCCGCCGGTCGTCATCGTCGACCTTCCGCCCCCTGGCTTCACGACGATCGACCCGACGGTGTCGATCGTCGGGAGCGTACTCGACAACCTCAGCGGAACGGGCGGGATCACCGTCCAGGTTGCTGGATCCGCGGGTACGACGCTGTTCAACCTCGGAACCTCGATCGGCTTCACCGCCACTCTCATTCCGCTCCTCGGCCCGCCTCCGAGCACGACCACGATCGTCGTCACGGTGACAGACGCGGCCGGGAACACCGCAGTCACAACCACAGACGTGACCCAGCTGGCGCTGAATCCGCTCCTTCCCTCCCTCAGCGCGCTTCTGGGAGGTCAGTTCCAGACGGGCTTGGTCAACGAGACCTTGCCCGAGGCGCTCGAGGTCCAAGTCCTCGACGCGAGTGGACTCCCGCTGGCCGATCAGCAGGTCAGCTTCGCGGTCACGCGTGGCAACGGTACGCTCGCGGAGGCTCTCGGCGGCCAAGGGGCTGCGACCCTCTCGAGGTTCACCGACGAGAACGGCATCGCCAGTGTGCTCTACACCTTGGGAAGCGACGCCGGCAGCCAACGAGTGGAAGCGATCAGTACCGGCGTCCAAGGACGCGCGATATTCGTAGCAAGCGCGCTCGCGGGCCCTGCCCAACGAATCGTTGCCGTCTCCGGGGATCAGCAAGTCGGGGAGACCGAAACCCCGATGCTCGAGCCGCTCAAGGTCAGAGTCCTCGATGAGATGAACAACGCTGCGGGCGCGGGAGTGAGCGTCACCTTCCAAGTCGTTCAGGGAGACGGCAGCTTCGCCGGAAGCACCAGCTTCGTGACCACGACCAACGCCAACGGTGTCGCGTGCGCCGAGTTCGAACTGGGTGGAGTTGGAAATCATGCCGTGACGGCCGACTTTGCCGGGAACGTCGGGCTGCCCGAGCTGTTCACCGCGCGGGCCGTCGCCAGAGACCCGATTGCCGCGACTCGCTTCGTCGGCCATGTCGTCGAAGGTTCCCGGGCGCCGCTCGGTGGAGCGAGCGTCACCCTCTCCCTGGCCGGTAACGTCTTCACGACGACCACCGATGCCGAAGGTCAGTTTGCCCTCGAGAACCTGACCATCGCCGGTGCCGGGGTGCTCGACGTCGACGGATCGACGGTCGCTCTCGTCGGGTCGAACCCCATCAACCCCTTCGCGCCGTGGAGCTACCCGAGCCTGCACTACACAGTGCTCGTCGTCCCTGAGGCCACGATGTCGCTACCCTTCCCAGTCATGCTGCCGCGGATGTACCCCGCCAACGAGAGGAGCTACTCGACGACGCTTCCCACGGTACTCGAGATCGACGGGCTCGAGGGATTGCTGCTCACGATCGCTCCCGGGTCCATGACGATCGGCGGGCAACCTGCCCCAGAAGGTACTCCCGTCAGCATCAACCTGGTCCAAACCGACAGCGTCCCGATGAAGCTCCCGGATGGGACGGTTCCGGGTGCCGCCTTCACACTGAAGCCGTCGAACGCTCACTTCGACCCACCGATCCAGCTGTGCTACCCGAACGTGGACGGGCTAGAACCGGGCCGAAGGGTCGACATCCTCAGCTTCGATCACGAAACGTCACGGTTCGAGACCGTAGGTTTCGCTCGCGTCGCGAGCGACGGCGCATTCGTGAAGTCCGAGCTCGGAAGCGGACTCCCGATCGGTGGCTGGCACGTGGTGCGACGCCCACTGCCCACTGCTTGGATCTCTGGAACCTCGGCGCTCGGTCTGGCACCGAACTGCGAGGTCTCGGTCGCCGGTCAGCTCGTTTTGACCAACGCCGACGGTTCGTTCCGCATGCCGTACCGCGTGCAGGACACCGTGAGCGGCGACTGGGTCTGTGTGCAGATCCGGTGCCCAGGAACTCCGGACTCCTACTTCTCGAGCTCGACGTTCCTGGTCCAGGCGGGAATGAGCTATGTCGTTCCGTCGATCAGCCCGATCCCGGGCGCGATCGTCCAACCGAGTTCGGTCAGGTTCTTGCCCGCGTCGGTGACGCTCACGACTGTAGGAGCAACCACCATCTACACGTCGATCAATCAACCCAACTCGTTCGCCTTCGTCGCCGATGTTGCGGGAACCCCCTTTGGCTACAACACCAACCTCAAGAGCGCCTTCACCTCGAGCAACCCTGCGATCGCGTCGGTAGACTCCCAGGGTGTGGTCACCGCGCACAGTTCAGGAGTAGCCTTCATCACGGGCCGTAACACAGGAGCGGTCAGCGTCGGTCGAGTCAACGTCATCACCGTCCCAACACTCCCAGCGGTCTCCGGTCGCTGCGTCGGAGACGGCGGGAGCCCCCTCGCCGGCATCGTCGTGACCGGCGACGAAGCACAGTTCTCGACCAGCGCGGTCACCAATGCGAATGGAGAGTTCACACTCACGACTCCTGCCGGCATCCGGGGACTGCTGGTGCAGGCCAACTACACGGACACCATGGGCTGCCAGGCGTCCGCGGACCGATTCGTCACGCTGACGCCAGGGACCGCCGTCAATGTGGGCACGCTGACCCTCCTGTGCACCCCCAGTCGTTACGAGTTCATTCCCGACTCCAGCACGAGCAACATGGCGTCGATCGATGTGCTCTTGGACAACGGGGTCAGCCCCTGTGACGCGTACCAATTCAGCCTCTGCTTCGACAACGCCTTGATGCAGATATCGCAAGTGCAAGACCTGGTTCTACCGTTTGGGACGGAGTCGTTCTTCTTCTCTCCGAATCCACAGCCCAGCGGTGCAGACATCGGCTGCCTCTTCGACGGATTCGGGCTCTTTCAGTTGCCCGTCGGACTCGACCGGCCGCTTTGCCGCTGGGAGTTCCTGAAGATCAGCGCTGCAACGTCGATCGACGTGCCCGTCAGCTTCTGCAACAGTAGCGTACTGCCGTTGATCAGCGTCTCGGGCGGTGTCCCTCACGCGGTAGACCATCGAGTGATCGGCGCCGTGTCCTTCGGACCGTAGAACGAAGCCTCGGGGACGCGGATCGCTGCCCCGGGCGGGAGTCGGGTCCGAAAGTCTCTCGTGTCGAACCGGGGTGGCCCGCGAGCGGTCACCCCGGTTTCTCGTTTGGCTTCCGGTGAGGCACGGTTGTCGTGGAGGGCCAGCTGCTGAAGTCGGCTACGAATCGTCGTCGCGGCGACCAGCAGGTTCCGCAGAGCAGGCTTGTCTTCCCTCGTGGAAAGCCGAGTGGCCAAGAAGGTTTGAAAACCCAACATCGCACCCCGACGTCGGGAATTCGGTCTCGCTGGCTCGGACCGCGCAACAACCTCTACCGGCCCCTCCCGCAGCCAACCTCACGCCCCCCCCAAACCGACTCACGTGGGCGAATCGCGGCCCTCCGATCCCGTCAGTGGCCAGCGCCTTGCTCAGAACCTGTACCTGACAGCGTCACGTCGACGCGATCGCGGCTTCTGAGCGGCTGCCGTGGACCCAAACGGCGGCGAAGCCACGACAAACGACAGATCGCCCCGGAACCATCAGGGCCCGGATCCGTAGACACTGTGCATGCAATGAACAGGGTGGGAGCATGGAACGGCGAAGGCTCGAGACCTCGAGACCGGGAGCGGGACGCCACGAACCAGGGATCCAGGATTCCGTCGACTCCCGGTGGCAGAGCCAGTCGTTGCGCAACCGGAAGACGGCGCTGGTTTGCCTCGCGTTGGGCGCCGTGACTGGTTTGATGCTCGGAATGTGGTCCTTCGGTGGACCCATGCCGGTCCCGGGTTGGCTCGGGGACTACGGAGATCTGTCCCGACGCTTGGTCCGCCTCGGTCACATCGCGCTCTTCGGGCTATCGTTCACGAACCTTCTCTTGGTCAGAGAGCTCCCTTCTGCGGTTCGGAGTTCGGGGCTCAGAGTCGTGGCGGCTCGAGCGATGAGTTTCGGCAACGTGTTTCTGCCGACCTGCCTGTTTGCTGCGGCCGGGTTCCACCCGCTCAAGTACTTGCTACCCATTCCCGCGACGGCTGTCGCGGTCGCGTTGTCCATCGCTGCCTGGGGAGGTGGTCGTGATCCAGGAACCGATCGTTGAGTACGCTACCGATCTCTCCGACTTGCTCGCGCGGGCGGCGATCCGATTCGGAGACCACGTCGCCCTGGACCCCGGGACCGATGGTTCGTCCGGGCAGCGCCACGTCTCGCGGATAACCTATGCGTCGCTGAACTCGCGCGCGGTGACCGCAGCTGCGCGACTGCGCGAGGCTGGCCTCGTTCCCGGCGATCGCGTTGCGCTCTGCGCTCCGGGCAGTCCGGATTGGGTGGTCGCGTTCTTCGGAGCAGTCGCTGCCGGGTTGGTGCCTCTACTGGTGTCGCCGCGTCTGACCGAAGCCAACGTCGCCGGCTTGGTCAACATCGCAAAACCCAAGGCGGCGATCGTGCCGTCAGCACGCGGAGCCTCGGGGCCTGGCGATCCTCCGACAAACGAAGCGACTTGCGCCCTGACGAGTTCAATGCGTTACCTGCTCGTCGAGGACCTTGCTGCACCAGCGACGCCCATCGAAACGCCGCTTCGCGGTATCGCGGCCCACGACGCCGACTCGGCCGCGGTCCTCGTATTCACCTCGGGGACCACCGGCACGCCGCGCGCCGTCGAGCTCACGCACCGGAATCTGCTCTCCAACGTGCGATCGTTGCTCGCGGTGCGCCGCGTGACGCCAAGCGATTCGATGCTCGCGATGCTCTCGCCGTCGGAACCCTTCGCTCTCACGGCCGGACTTCTCGCCCCACTCTCGTGCGGCGCGCGCGTGGTCTTCACGATCCCGCTGCCTCCCAACCGCCTGCTCGAGCTCTGTCGGCGAGAGGAAATCACCCACACACTCCTCGTACCTGCTCTCGTGGAGCTACTGGTCCGGGAAGTGCTGGACGACCTCCACGCGAGTCCTTCGTCGGCTCCCGCGCCCGCAGCGCCGGAGCGAACGACCAGCGCGCTCCGGGAGCGCCTCGGTCCGCAGTTTCGCCACCTCGCGGTGGGCGGGGCTGCACTCGATCCAGCGCTCGCCGCGCTGCTCGCGGGCAGCGGTTTCGAGGTGGACGTCGGCTACGGACTCGCCGAGGCCAGCCCGATCGTGGCCGTCGGCTCGTTGGCGACGACACCGAGGGGCTCGGTGGGGAGACCGCTGCCCGGCGTCACGGTCGCGGTGTCCGAAGCCGGGGAGATTCTCGTTCGGGGCCCGAACGTGATGCCGAGGTACGTCGACGACTCCGAAGCGACCGCTGTCGCACTGCGCGACGGATGGCTCCATACCGGGGACTCGGGGGTCGTGGATCCCGATGGGTTCGTCTTCGTTCTAGGCCGAATCAAGGAGATCATGGTCACACCATCTGGGCAAACGATCCATCCCGAAGAGGTGGAGCCGTTCTACGCTTCGACGCTCTTCGCGGAACACTGTGTGGCGGGGATCCCCGACGCTTCCGGGAACGACATTCCCACGTTGTTTCTGGTCCCGACCGATCGCGAAACCTGCGTTCAGGCGCTGTCCCGTGAGGTGAGATCCCTCCGAGCTTCGGCACCGCCGCGCGCACGCATCGAAGGCTGGGTCCTCGTCGATCGCGCCCTTCCACGGACAGCCCTCGGCAAGATCCGGCGACGCCAGCTCGCCGCTCAGTGGTGTGACGAGAGGCGGGAGGTCGCATGAACGAACCCCGAGAAGCAGAACTTCGTTCGCTGATCCGTCGCGCCACGGGAAGCGAGGATGCGACGTTCGGCCGCGACGACGATCTCGTTGCTACGCTCGGCCTCGACAGCTTGGGCTCACTGCGGCTCCTGGCGTTGGTCGAGAAGCGCTTCCAGACCCGCTTTCCCGATGACCGACTCTCGGAGTTCCGTACCCTCGGACGAATCCTCGATTGGATCGCGCGACCCAGCGAAGGCAGGGAAGGAGAGGGCGGATGCGGATCGGCCTGATCGCGATGAGCGGAGTGCGCGTGAAGACCCCCGAGCTCGCCGAACTCGGGGTGACCCTGCCCCAGTTCGTGTCACGCGGCGAGGTCATTGCGTCCCTTCCGAGCCTCGGGCTGCTCACGGTCGCAGCACTGACCCCACCCGACGTCGAAGTCGCCTATCGGGAGATTTCCGAAGTCGACCCGCACACGCCCCTGGAACCCTTCGACCTCGTCGGCATCTCCTCGTTCACGGCCCAGATCGACGAAGCCTACGCCCTCGCGGATCGGTACCGGGCGGCTGGCACACCGGTCGTTCTGGGCGGAATCCACGTCAGCCTCGTTCCCGACGAGGCGGCGCAGCACGCCGACAGCATCGTGCTCTTTGGAGCCGAAGGAGCGTGGCCCCAGCTCGTCGAGCACTTCCGCACAGGGCAACTTCGACCCCGTTACGAGGGGCTGCGCGACCGCGTGTTCGAGCCCTCACACTACGTCGCGCCACGTTTCGATCTACTCCGCGGGCGCCGATACAATCGCGTCACCGTCCAAACCTCGCGGGGGTGTCCGCTCGATTGCGAGTTCTGCGCGGCGAGCCTTCGCATCACCTCGCGCTTCCAACAGAAGCCTGTCCCGCTAGCCATCGCTGAGATTCGACGAGCCATCGAAGTCAACCAGCACCCGTTTCTCGAGCTCGCCGATGACAACACGTTCCTGAATCGTCGCTGGGGCAAAGAGTTCCTGCAGGCGCTGGAGCCGCTCGGTGTTCGTTGGTTCACCGAGACCGATGTCTCCGTCGCCGACGACGACGAGCTACTCGATCGACTCGCGGCCAGTGGATGTCGCCAACTCCTGATTGGCCTCGAGAGTCCTTCCCCGGGTGCGTTGGCCGGGCTCGACCCCCACGACTGGAAACGAAAGCGAGCCGATCGGTATCTGGCCGCGATCGAGCGCATCCAAGATCGTGGAGTCAGCGTCAACGGCTGCTTCGTGTTGGGCCTCGACGGACACACACCGGACATCTTCACGGAGGTCCGCGACTTCATCGCGCGCTCCGGCTTGCTCGAGGTCCAGCTCACCGTGCTCACACCGTTCCCAGGGACTCCGCTCTACGAGCGCCTACGCCGCGAGGGCCGCCTGTTGTCCGATCGCTACTGGGATCGTTGCACTCTCTTCGACGTGAACTATCAACCGCAGGGAATGTCGGTCGGCGAGCTGGAGAGTGGCTTGCGTTGGCTCTTCCAGGAAGTCTACTGCGAGCGGGAGTTCGCGCGCAGGAAACGGCAGTACATGGAGACGGTCAAGCGGCGGGAGAACTCGAGCGGAACCAACGAGGCGTAGCAACCCGTCGACAGGCTTACTCCTTCTCGCGGAGCACCGCGTTCCTTGAGTCTCTGGGAAACGATCATGCGATCGCCGTGAGCCAACTCTTGTTCTGGGCGTTCTGGACGCACGCCTTGGCTAGGCTGGTGCTAGTGGCACCCATACGCGCCGGACGCTCTACTGCTCTTGGATAGCGCCTTCAGTGACAGAAGGGGACTTGCATTGGCGTCGCAACCTCTATTGCGACGGGTACGCGGGATCACTCGTGCAATGTGAAAGTTGTACCTTCATACTGCAAGACAGGCTTTAACGCTGCTTGCTAAAACGTTTGAGGATCCGACCGGCCGCGAGCCTAGGCGGCGTCCAGACGCGACTGCGGAGTCTTCCGCGCTCACGGGTCCGCGCGGCGTCGGAGGGTCTCAGCACATTAACGACGGTCGTCGGACCCCGCGTCCGGGGGTTCGTCGCCGGCTTCGAGGTCTCGGATCCGGTCACCGCTCGTCGTGCGGGCGAGTCGCTTCTCGATCGCGTAGGCGTAGCGCTCGGTGACGTAGCGTTGGTAGAGGTCCTCGAAGCAGCTCTGCTCGAGGACGGGGCGCAGGTTCTGGATGCGCTCGAACAAGAAGGCTTGCTGCCGCTCGTCCAGGAACTCGACCGCGTACGTCAGCAGGTTACCCAAGGCTCGCAGGAGCAACGCCGGGTTGTTGATCAAGTGGACCCGTGAAACGACGTCGTCGAACGCCGCGCGCATCTCGGTGTCGGCCGTGAAGACCAAGTAGGTCTCGAGCAGCAGCAGTCGTGAACGCGCCTGCATGCAGCCTCGCTCTTCGGCCTCGTCGAGGAGCTTGCGGATGAACACGAACGCCGAGCGAAAGTCATTCTCGTACAGACAGAAGTGCACTTGCGCGATCTTGGCCTCGAGCGCGCCGGGGTAATGGGGAGGTCGGCAAGTCTCGAACGCCCGTTGTGCCTGCTGGATTCGCTCGAGTCCACCGTCGAAGTCGCCCGCCTGCACCCGGATCTCGCCCTCGAAGAGCAGAGCGTAAGCATGTTCTGCCGGCAGGTCCGCCCGACTGCTCGCCAACACGTCCCGAGCCGCTGCGAGTTCCTCACGCGCCAAATCCGTGCGTTTCAGGTCGATCGCGCACTTGGCTGCGCTGAGGTGGGAACGGGCTAGGAGCATGGTCGCCTGGGCAGCACGCGCTCGGGTGCGGAGTTCCGCGTCGGTATGCAGAGCGAGCGCTTGGACGCACTGTCCGCTCGCCCAAAGGAGCGTGCCGAGCTGGGTCGTGACGGTGAGCATCAATGCAAGGTCGTGCTTCTTGCACAGGACAAGCGATTTCTGGAGGGCGACTCTGGCCTGCTCAAAGTGGCCAACGTGTTGGAACGCAATGCCGAGGTTACGCTCCAGTGCCGCTTGTAGGCACTCGAGTGGCATGCCCGTGCCGAGACGATCGACAGCACCTCGAGTGCTGTCTAGCAACCGGATGGCATCTGACGGTCGGCCCTCTGTCGTCAGCGCGTACCCTACGGCGACATCGAGCGCACGGTGGCAGTACTCCCTGTCCGGCGTGTCGGGAAGTCCTCGCTGCAGTGCCAGGAGTTCACCTGCTGTGGGCTCTGGACGCCAACGAAGCATGGACCAAAGAACGGCAGGCAGGAGCTGGGGCAGCGTGGCCGCACAACGCTGGAGTGTCTTCTCGACCTCGGTGAGAGTGAACGCACCGAAGCATTCTTCGACGTATGCGCCCAAAGCCGTGACAAGGAGGCGGTCGCACGCCGACTCGGCCAACTGCCGTTGGAACTCCTTGTAAGTCAACGAACGAAGAACGATCAAAGATAGGCGGTCTCGCTCATGATCAGACAACGCCTACCCCCTCACCTACTCCAATACGAGCACGCCGAAGCCGGTTGCGGTTAGGTCCGCGGCAGCGACGAACTTCGGTTGCTGAGTGTCACCGTCGAAGAACAACTCCAAACGGTAGCGCAAAGTCCTGGAGGTACTTGACACCGATCCCGAGACGCGAAGCCCGGTCAGGCATGACGACTGCCCGAAAGCGGTGGCGAGTGCATGGCGAACCTGGGGTGACGGAGCAGACAGCGCTGACACCAAGAAGTCGAATCCGGTTCGATTCGGAACGACTCCTTGATGGGCAACTGGGGCTGGCGCGGTGACGTTTCGTACGTACGTAGCGGCGGGCTTGCCGCGGGAGTTTCCTGGCTCGAAACGCACAAACGTCGTCGTGGATCCAGCGATGTCCACCGAGCCAAGGTAGACTCGCTCACCGTTCGGTCCTTGGCAGAACCGGCGAAACACTAGGTTCGTAATCGGCTCGCCAGCGTCGAGGTGTACCCCGATTTGGCTGACCAGCTCGTTACTCCGCAAGCACGCGCTAAGAACTTCAAGGTCGACAATGTCGTGGGCCACGACCCCTCCGACAACGCCTCCGCCATCCACCTGCCCGCTTCCCCAGCGCAGCAAGCCCACGACGCCAGCTAGCACGAGCGCGATGCTCAGCAGCTTTCGAGAGGTCGACATGAGAGTCCCTCTTCCGATCTGGCGACGAGTGGATCGACTCGAGCATACGGACGCGAGCCCTGTGGACCTCGAATCGTACGAGGACGCATCCGGGCCGAGCAAGCAAAATCGTCACTTCGCGTCAGTGCGCGTGCGACCCCTCACCGTTTTCCCCTCGGCGCCCGAGCTGACCTTGCCCGGGCCGCCCCCCGTGTCCGGGCAACCGGACACTCCCCAATGAAACTGGACGGACCCCCAGACTAAGCGCCCCGGGACCCGAAGTTAAGTCCTTCGAACGCCGGTTCGTCCGGAAGCGGACGGCGTGGCCGCACTGTCTCGGTCACCGGGAGCTCCGCGCACGCCCGGCAGCGCGGTTGGCCTCGGGCGAACGGCCACACCCGTGAGGGTTCCCTGCTTCGATCGCTGCCCCCGGCGATGATTCGGGTCCGAGAGCCTCGTGGCGGACCGGGGTGGCCCGCGAGCAGTCACCCCGGCTTCTCGTGAGGCACGGCTGCGTTTTGAGGACCGGCTCCTGAAGTCGGTCACGAGTGGCTGTAGCGGCGACCGCGCCCGCCGAGCAGGTTCCTCGAGGTGCGCCGCAGTTTCCGGGCGCTGGACCCGCAGAGAGTGAACTGGGTGGCCATGTTCTCGAGCAGCCAGTGCACCTCAAGCATTAGCCACGGTGCGTGCTGGATCGAGAAGATCGTAGAAGCGCGCATCCGGAAACCGCCGGTGAAGCAGCGTGGTGCCGGTCTGGCGAGCTCCCCACAGAAACGCCGCACTCGAGCCAGTGCGAGGGTTCCGGGGGGTGGAGAGATCGACCGCCCGCTCAAAGCTGGAAAATCGTCGAACCACTTGCGGAACATCGCGAAAATCCACAACAGAAGCAACGATTTCCGTCGCTCGCGCAGCCAGATGGCCCCGCCGCGGGCGCCGTTCCCGAACTGCGGCGAAGAGGGCGGCGTCGACGACACCCACTGTGTCTTCAGCAGCTGTCCGTAGTCGTTCTCTCGAGCTGAGCCCCCCGTCTCCCGACTTGAACTCGATGGCGAGAGTGAGAACTAGAGGACTTGATAGAGAACGGGGATTGTCCTGGCCCGACCTCCGTTGAACCGTTCATGAGAAGAAGGTGGCTTACTCCCGCGACTTACGCCGGGGCGGCATGATCCCCAGAGACGGACTGGACCGAGAGCCCGCTCACAGCGGACACTCCGCAACTTGATCCGGGGCGAGTTGGCTCGACGTTCCGCGGAGTCATGGCACAAACGCTGGCTCCGTCCCTCCGGAGAACAGGTAGTTCAGCATGTAAATCGGGTCGGCGATGTCTAGTAGGCCGTCCCCGTTGATGTCAGCGACTGCGAGTAGCGGCGGAGAGACGGGGCCGCCTGTCACCGGAAACAGATAATCGAACAGGGCAATCGCATCACCGATATCGGATGCTCCATCTTGATTCACGTCGCCCGCCTGCTGACCGGCGTAGATCTCGCCGGTCAGAATCGCCTGCGAGATGAGTGACTGATCGTAACCGCCAGTTACTAGAACTCGACCACCAGGCAGACTCACGCTTGTCTGCCAGAACCTGGGCGTCAGCGCAGGTGCTGTTTGAAGCCAGGCTCCACTCGGCGTGCTCATTTCCACGTCAGTGGTGATTATTCCTGCGGGAGGATTCACGCTGTCGTCGACCAACGCCCCGCCTATCACGAGCACCTGCCCCGTGGATCCTAGAGCAGCTGTCGTGCTGAGAATCCGCCCCTCCGAGATTCCGGGGAGAGGTGAATCGACCCACGCATCATGTTGGACATCGAATAGCTCAGTGGACGCCAATGGCAAGGACCCGTCCAAGCCCCCAACGATCAAGACGTTCCCGGAAGGCATGAGGTGCGCGGCGTGCCACTGACGCGGAGGGTCGAGCGTGGCGCGAAAGCCAGGCTCGGATGTCTGTACGGTGGACCATGCCGACGCGATCGGCTTCTCGGGATCGAAGAGTTCGGCGCTGTCCGAATTCAAGAACATCGTTCCGGAGAAGTAGATACCTCCAGCGACCAGAACCCGCCCGTCGAGCAGTTTCGTCGTGGAGTTGTAATGCCTCGGCTCGGCCAGCGAGCCCGCCGAGCTCCACGTTTCCGTGGCAGGATCAAATCGCTCTACTGCTGTCGTGCCGCCTCCAACGACAAGAACCGATCCATCGTCGAGTTTCACTGCAGCGTGGGACTGGCGCGCTTGCGCGAGCGAGTCCGTGGCCACCCAAACGTCCGTAACGGGGTCGTAGATGTCGCAAGTATTGGTTGTGATCCCGCCCACGTTGGTGTAGCCCCCGGTGACGAGGACCCGCCCGTCGTTCAATACAGTCGCCGTGTGTCGGGCTCTCGGCACTACGCCGGGAGGCAGCGCGCTCGAGGTCCACCCCATCGTTGCCTCATCGAGAAACTCGTACGTACTGTTCGGATACGTAGGCGAAGCTTGCGAGTCGAACCCTCCCAGGGCGAGGACACGGCCGTCGGGCAGAACCGTCAGCGTGTGATTGGCGCGGGGCGAGGTCATGTCCACGCGGCCCCAGACCTGGGCATGCAGGCCCGAGGTCCAAACGAGGACCAGAAGAACCCCAGTGACATGGCGCATAGTGCAAACTCCCTTCACCCGGTGAGGGCTTCTCTCACCACTTCTTGTTGACTTGACCGGAAGTGGCAAGTGGAACTCAGGTCCGGCCACAACACAGAACCTGCTGCGCCCCGCAAGAGACTGCCATCACCCCCTCTGACTCACCCGCGCGACGCTGTCCCTCTCTTGCCTACTCCCGGAGGGGCTGGTTCGCCCCAACCGCGCCTCGTCCCCGTCCAATCAAGAACACCAGGCGACTCCCGGGGTGGACGCGAATTCTTCGGGACTCTCGCTTCTTTCCGAAACTTGACGTGCCTTCCCTTCGCCCGGCAAAGAAGCCATGAAGACCGCGGGGAATCCCCTACGTAGATCTACCGATCCCGTCCTGCTCACCTTTCCGAAGCTCCCCCCCGCGATGCGGGTGGTCTCGGGAGAGATCGCGCACGTCTCCGCCTTCATCCCACGGACTACCGACTGGATCGCTCGACCAAGTCAAACGTGTCGGAGAAGACCCTCCGGGCGCGGTCACGCGCCTTGCGCGCCGCGCCGACGCTCTTGAACGCCATTCGTGCTGTGAGATCCTCGAGAGTCTCCTCACGAAAACGCGAGATCAACAAGTCCAAGTCTTTCTAAGGAATCAGATCGAGCGCCCTCCCGCGCGACGTCCGGGCCGCGGCTCGCCGCGCCGGCATCAGCAAGCGCGTCACGTGCCACTCCTGGGATATGCGCAAGAGTTGTGTTTGGGGTGCTCAGGCGGCGTCCCTCTTTTTGAATGATCCCGTCTTTGAATCGGTGTCCTTCCAAGAGCTTGGGGATCAAGAATGGGATCAGGATCCGGCTACGGACGTAACTCGTCCGCATTCCTCGGCGGCGACCGGCTGGTGCTGTTCCCGTGGGGCACACTCAAGATGGTCCACCGCTTCGGCTGCCGCGGCCCCGACCCAAACCCCACCCTCGGCGCCCTCGCCATCTAACACGCCCCATCGAAACGAGGCCGAGTCGCGAGCAACCACTCGCGACCCGGCCTCTTCGTTTGCACATCTCCGCCGCTTCGAGAGTCCGGGATCACTCCCTTGCTGAAGGGGCGACGAGGGGCCCGACACTGGTGCGTCGGGCCCCTCGTTGGGTCGGCGGGTCGAGAGTTATGGGCAACTCTCGTAGACGCAGTTGGTTTCGTCGATTCCCGGCTCCTCTCCGCAGGCCGGGAACGGCGACGGCGGAGGAGGGCCTCCCTGGAACTGATAGCCCGCGATGAACACCGAGTCGGAGATGTCGTTCGCACCGTCGTCGTTCGCGTCACAGGCTCCCGGGCAGCCCGCGGCGAACGGGAAGGAACCCGTAACCAGGCCGATGTTCGCGACGATGTCGGCAATATCCACCGCACCATCGTCGTTACAGTCCCCGCGACGGAAGGACTGCGGGCTGATGACCAGTACAGTAATCGTGACCACGCCGTACTCGTAGAGAGGCCTCACACTGACTCCGTTGAGCGCCACCACGTTCGCGACCGGCGGGGCTCCGAGGCCGTCGGTCCAGCTCAGTAGCTCCGTGACGACTTGCGGCATCGGCGGGACAAGATTCAACGAGCTGTTGTCCACAACATAGTCGGCCTGCACGACGGCGGTACCGGCTGGCGAGAACTGAAGGAAGACGGCCCCCATGAGATTGTAGACCACGCCCAGGGTCCAGCCCGGGCCACCCGCGGGGGTCAGGTTAGGCGTAAAAAATGCCGGGCCAGCGCCCGCATTGGTGGCCGCAAGAGGGCCAATCGGGGTGAGGTCAGTCACGGTGAGGTAGGTCCCCGCATGGGCAACGCCCATCGAAAAGCCCTGCGTGTCACGCGGGCCGTCCATGGCAACGTCCGAATCGCGGTAGCCAGCGGTCACAGCCACGGTTGGGGAGTCGGGTGCCGTGCCAGAGACAGTCACGAACGCGCTGCCGATGAAGGCCGTAAACGTGTCCTCGGGCCCATGCTGATAGCTCGTGACTGTGCCCGCAACCTTCGTCGGCGTGATCGAAACGCCGCCGATCACGATCACATCGGCAACCGCCGGAGTGCCGAGGATGTTGCAGATCGAGACCTGGGTACCAATGCTAGGGTCGATGCGCGTCAAGCCGAAGTGTAGGTCGTAGCCGAGGTCCAGGAAGTTGTAGCCGATGCCCGGAGCGAGCTTCACCGCGCCGAACAGGTCGATCACGATGCCCTGAGTCGCACCGTCCACGAGAAGTGTGGTTGAGCTGAAGCCAGGCATCATACCGGCGTTGATCGTCTGGACCAGCGAACTGTTGACCGCCGAGCTGACGGTCAGAACTGCGGTATCGTGGCAAACCCCGTAGGACCAGCCGTCAACGTCGCGCGTCCCGGTGTTGTCGAACTGAACGTTGGTGTTGATCGTCGTTCCATCCAAGCCGGAAACATCGTTGACCGTAAGAATCAGGTCCGGGTCTTGGCCCAAGGCCAGGTTGCCCGCCGGCGCTCCGCACAGGGCCAGCAGGCATGCAATGCGCACGACGCGTCGTCTCACTATCCCCTCCTTATCCAAACCCAAACGAAGGAGAGGCCAACCCCTCCTGAAACTCACCGTTGTCAAGAACGGCTCTCCAACCCCGGCGATCGAGTCCGACAACAGCCACCGACCTGACAAAGACACAGGAGCCCGCGCCCAGCCTACCCTCAGCGGAACCAACATCCATTCCCGAACTCTCGGACCCCTTGATTCTGGTCACCACAGTGCCCCGCAGAGGACCACGGCCACCCTGGTCGCCCAGTGCCCGAATCGCGTCGACGTAACCCTAACAGCCCGTCGTTGAAAAACTCATTTCGGCTCGAACGGGGCTGCTTCAGCGCACCTCCGCGCGAACTCGGGTCTTGAAGTATCGATAAGGGATACGGCTGCGATCCGACTCGCGCAGGGGTGCACCGACTCGCTCCGTTCGCCTCGAAACACTTCTTCAACGGACTGCCTAACCGAACGCAAAGGCGCGGCGCCTACCCTCTGCGTCGGCGTTTCCCTCGCTCTTGGCAGTTAGCTTCACCTGGCTTCCAGAATCGCCGAGAGCGACCTCGAGTCTCTTCAACGCCCGTCCCCGCGCTCGTCTTGCCGCCATGACGGTCGGGAAGGCCAATCGTTTGGCCAGCTCGGTCGCCGACTCGCCCCTCAACTTCGAGATGAGAAGATCTAGACTCCTCAACGACATCCGGGCGAGTGCTCCCTGGAGGAGATCCCACTGCTCCGAGAATGTGACCTGGGATGAGGGCATACTCCCTTTGCCCGGATAGTTCTCGAGATTGAGCAGTGGCCGAAGATCTCTCCCGTCGACCTGGTAGTACTTGCGCCGATTGTAAACGTAGTTCCTCATCGTGACCCGAAGATAGCGCTTGAATGCGGTCTCCCCGAAGTCTCGGAAGTCTCGTTCGCCCCTTTCGAGTAGACTCGCGACGACGCCCTGCACCACGTCCGCCGGGCTCTCGAAACCCCTGATTCGAGCACTCTCCGTTCGGCCAACCTGGCTCAGATAGTCCAGGTGTCGCTCGAGTAACTCGCGAAACGTCGACATCTCGATCCCCCCCGATTCTGACTCTGGCAGCATTCTCGTCGTTTCGCCGGCTCAGCGGCCCTCCAGCTGTCTCGGGCAAGCCGGTAGTTGGACTGCGAAGTGTGGACTATGAAAGGGCCGGGCCGACGCGGGTGCGCCCGACCCGACCCACTTGGAACCGCAACCCAAATGAACGCGTCCCCCCTTGCAGTCCGTTCAAAAGGTGCTTTCGAGGCGAACGGGAGCGAGTCGGTGCACATCTTCGCGAGTCGGATCGCACTCGTATCCCCGATCGATACTTCAAGATCCGAATTCGCGCGGAGGTGCGCTGGCGCAGCCCCGTTCGAGCCGACATGAGCCTTTTTTCGGGCGACTAAGCCGCGGCAGATGGTTCGAGCTTGCGTCTCAGCAACCCAGTGCTGCAGCACATTCAGGACGCGTGCTCTTCCATCGAGGAACAGAACCCATGCAACTCTTGGACGCAGATTCCGGCTCTGTTTCGACTCTGCTCGTTGACGCGGCGCAAAGACCCTTCGAAGACCCCGCCGGTAGAGTTTCGTTGGCCCACCGCGAAGTTAACCATCCGCCGGTGTCCCCGAATCATCACTTCTGATGAGGCAGCCCCATCCACGGACTACACCCTCCCCTGTCGCACTCAAAGCCCTTGCATCATGGCAGAGGCAGGGATAGCCTCTTTGCGTGTTCCCTAGTGGGCTTCCGTATCACGAGTTATCTACCGCTGATCCCGCACGCTGAAACGACTCGTGGAGAGGCCCACGGGCCGTCCGCCGTAGCGAGCCGCAACCGTCGCTCCAGAAAACCGTTGTAGGTCTTGACGGGGGATAGGCCGCGTGAGTCGCTCCCCACCGGAACCCGGCTCTCCATCCAGAGATGGCCAATGGCAGTGACCCAGCAAGACAGGGGGCCCCATGCACTTCTCGGAGAAACAGGTTCGCGGCTTGATTCGTACGGCGCAGGAGGTGAGCTTCGGCGAGTCCTTCGAGGAGTGCGCCGCCGTGCTCCACGAGCAGATCCAACGGCTCGTCCCCTGCTCGAGTTTTTCGGCATTCGTCGTCGCGCCCGGCTTCGACCAACCCTACGAGCGGGGCTTCGTCGCCGACCTCGATGCTCAGGTAGGTCGCGACTACACTGGCGAGTACATGCTTCATGATCCGCTCGTACCGCGCTGCATGGCCAACCCAGAGAAGCCCGTCGTGCTCGCGAATCACCTCTACCGGCGTGGACCCGGACGTGACCCGTTTTCGGGCGAGTTTCTTCCCCAACACGGCGTCGAATACGTGATGGCCATGATGGCTACCCTGCCCGAAGGCGCGGTGCTCGCCGTGGCATTTCACCGCGAGCCATGCCTCCGGGATTTCAGCGAGCAGGAGAGGCTGATGGTGGAGTTGGTTTCGCCTGCCATCACCAACGCCGTTTCGCGGGTGCTGGTCAAGGATCGAGGCTTCTTCGACACCGTCGCCGTGAGGGCGGGGCTGACGGAGGCGGAGCGAAGCGTCGCCCTCCTTGCGGCAGCGGGGTACTCGAACAAGGAGATCGCGACGCGACTGGACAAGTCACCCACCACGGTAGGCGTCCAGCTCAGCAGCGTCTACCGCAAGTGCTCGGTCGAGGGACGCACGCAACTGGCTCGAATGGTCCACACCGAACGCCCCCTACGGTAGGTGTGCCCACGCTTCCGCCCGAGAACACGCCGTCCCGTGCCAAGACGCGCGGTCTTCTCCGGGCATTGGTCTCCCTGAACTCCCGCTGTCATCAGCTCGCAGCTTTCGGGATGCCTGCTGGTCTGTCATCGCGGAACCATTGAGAACGGTTACGGCTCAATGAAGCGGATTGGGTTGAAGTCGACCGGTTGCGGAGGTGCGGGTGCAGGCGTCCGGTCGGTCGGTATCCCCCACGATTCGGAACCCGCGGACCAGTCCGCCCGATGGAATGACGGGGCGATCGTCGAGGTGATCAACGTCTCAGTAGCTGATTTGTGAACTCGTGGGAGAGGATCGACGCGATAGGCCCGGTGTGGGTGTAGAGGACGAACGACTGCAGTCCTGACGCCAACGTCCCGTCCGCCTCGTCGCCGCAGGCCTCCAATGCCGCCGATCGACATCGGACCTCGCAGTCACCTTGAGCGTCGTGTCTGGCCAAGTGCGAGTGGCAAACCGAGTCTGACCCAGTCGGCAGCGAAATCTAACCCACCGCGCCCGTCCGGGACCGGACGAGGGATGCGAACGTACCGCCAAGGGCCTGCCCCCGGAAGCTCGAACAGCGCCGTGTTGGCGGCCGAGTCCGAGAACCCGGCAGCAACGTACGTCAGCACCCCGCATCCGCTGCCCCCGCCGGCCCGGTTGCCTGGGCGTGGACGCCAGTTCCTCGCAGTGCTACCCCCGGTGTCCCGCCATCGTCAAACCAGCGGATTGCTCTCGGGGGATGACCGCGCGCCCTCAGACGGAGCAGACCGAGAGCCGGGGCTCGCCGGGGCAGCTTTGCCGAGATCCGAGGATGGCCGGGACATTCGCACGGTCCAGGAACTGCTGGGCCACAAAGACGTGACGACACCTCCACCAGTAGCGTCCTCCCGCGCGCCGTCCGGGCCGCGGCTCGCCGCGCCGGCATCCGCAAGCGCGTCAGGTGCCACTCCTGGGATATGCGCAAGAGTTGTGTTTGGGGTGATCAGGCGGCGTCCCTCTCTTGAACGATTTCGTCCCCCCCGGAGTGCGGCCCCGCCCTCGATGGCACGAACCCTCGATGGCACGAGCCTCGGCTGTCAGACTACAGTCCTTGCCCCTGAGGCCCGGCTGCGATTCCGCACGGGCGGGATGATCCAGAATTTTGTGTCCCATCTCTTCGGCGTCACTGTTCTAATCTTTGTGGGCGACGCCTCCCGGCTCTCCACGGGCAGAGGCGCATGCACAGATAAGAATCCAACACCGGGCAGATTGCGGCTCTCGCCAGAGACCGTCCGCAGCTCTTGCCTGGGTCCGCTCTCCTCGCGAAGGCGGATCCAGGGACCCCACTCCCCTACGGTGTTGGCACCGACGACACACTCGACAGGCAACAAGCCAACGCGTTCCGTGCGAGCCGCTCAGCTCCCGCCTGCTTCGTTCAGATCGACCGTGTCCTACCGCACGAATCGCCAGAACCCACAAGCGCCGGGCACTCTCGCCCGAGCACAGGAGCCTTCATGAACTGGAGCAAACGGATCCCATTCCAGGTCGATGTCGCCGGCATCATCGAGATCATGGGGCGCTCCCTCTACAGTCGACCCGACACGCCCATCCGAGAGCTCATCCAGAATGCCCACGATGGGATCCAACGTCGGCGACGCGAGGACCTCTCGTACGAGGGTCAGATCCGCATCCAGCAGCAGGCAGAGGCGGGAACTCTGAGCTTCGAAGACGACGGCATCGGGCTCAGTGCAGCCGAGGCCGAGAAGTACCTCGGTACCCTCGGCCTCGGCGTCACCGGGCTTCTCCGCCACGGAGCCTGCAACGGCCGCGGAGATCCCACGCTCATCGGGCAATTCGGGGTCGGCTTCGTCAGCTCGTTCCTCCTCGCCGAGAGAATCCGGGTCGAGACTCGTCGGGCCACCGGCGACGAGCCGGTGACGTGGGAAGCCGGAGGCGATACCGACATTCTCCTGAGTGCAGGCTCGCGGGAACCCCCGGGCACCCGCGTGACACTCTTCCTCAAGCCAGAGTTTCACCGATTCTGCGACGACCCCCGCCTGCTCGAGGAGACGGTCCGCAGCTACGCAGACTTCCTTCCGATCCCGGTCTTCATCAACGAGGGGATCGTTCGTGTGAATGTGGGCGGCGCACTCTGGCTTGAGCCGACGGTCGACCCGGAGCGCCTCGAGCTGGAGCTGGAGAGCACCTTCGACGAGACCCCGCTCGATGTGATTCCCATTCACGCCGAACACCCGGTTCCCGTCCGCGGCGCTCTCTATGTCACCCCGCAACGCACCCCCGGGTTCGGGGATCGAGCGACGGCCACGGTCACCGTCCGACGCATGGTCATCTCACGCTCCATCCTGGACCTGCTCCCGCCATGGGCCTCCTTCGTGCGCGGGATCCTCGAGCTACCCCATGCGTCCCCCACCGCCAGCCGCGAAGACCTGGTGCGTGACGAGACCTTCCGCAGCACTCGGGAGACGCTTTCAGTGCGCCTTTACGAGCACCTCGAGCGCCTGGCCAACGACGACCCGCCCCGCCTCCGTGCGATCCTGAGCTGGCACCGCTACACCTTTGCGGGGTCGGCCATCGAAGAGCTTCGGCTAAGGAAGATCCTGAGCCGGGCCTATCGCTTTCCCACGACCCACGGTGTTCTCACGTTCGACGAGATTCTCGAGCGGAGCACCGCCGACCCGCTCCATGAGCTCGAAGTCGACTCGGTGGTCTGGTTCGCTTCCGATCCCCGGATGGAAGCCTCGATTGCACGGATCTTTCAAGGGCGAGAGGCCCCCTGCGTGCACACTTTCCGCACCTTCGAGGAGGCGCTGCTGGCCGCATTGTGCGCCGACGCCACCGAGGCTGGCAACGCGACCGATCTGCGCGCGGCACATCCGGATTCGAGCGGCTTCGCCGAGCAGATCTTGAAGGCTGAGGATCACGAGCCACTCGACGCTGAGTGGGAGCGATTCCTCAGCCCCCTGGGTGCCCGCCCCACCGCCGCGTCGTTCGACGCCCGCCAGCCGGTGCTCGTGTTCGTCCATGAGCGCCACCAGGTCCGTCGCGAACTGGAACAACTACACGCGGACGGTCGCATTCCTTCGGGCTTTGGTCGCCTCATGAACCGCCACTTCCAGCAGCAGCCCGAGGGGAGCCACGAAGTGCTCCTCAACCGGAGCCACCGGCTCGTCGCTCGGATCTTGTCGGAGCGCCCCTCAAATGCGCTCGCGCCCCTGTTGCGCGTGCTGGTGGCTTCTGCCCTCCACGACTCGCGCGTTCGCCTGAGCGATGCCGCTCACCGATTGCAGCAGACCGACCTCGAGCAACTGGCCGAGATCCTGTGAAGGAGGCGCCATGACGATCTTGGTCCGGATTACTCACGAAGTTCGAAGGCCGACGGATCCGGACCCAACAGACAAGGCGGACCCGGCGGCTCGACCCGAAGCGGGACTGCACACCGCGTCGCGATCGAATCGGCGGCCACGACGCGGGGTCGCTGGCCAAATCTCGAAACCCAGGTGCACTCTGACCCGAGTGCTCATGAACGATCCGGCGCACCGATGTGACGCCTCACGACCATCGTCCATTTCTTCAGGAGAGTATCATGCCCCCTTCGACCCACGATCCCTTCCCAGAGCTCTTTGCGCGCATCGGGCGGCTCGACTCGGAGTGCCGCCATCAGTCTGCCGCTCGCGTCGCCCGCGAGGCGCGAGACCGTGCCCGTCGAGAAGAGAAGCTGATTCCCTTCGTGCGCGCCAACTTCTTCCTCGCGAACCTGAGCAGTCACAACCTGGATGCCCAGGACACGGCTGATCTCGCTCTCGAGTCGATCGCCATCCTCGAGAGTCCGGAGGCAGCCCGCGCGTTCCAGCCCGACTTCAACGACGCAGAGTACGCCTGGGCTCAACGCGCAATCACGGCCTGCGCCTACGACCACCTGGCACAGGACACGGGTCGCCGTCACGGCTACAACTCCGACGGCGTCCACGACCTCATCCGCGACGGCATGGAAGTCTGTCGCCGGACCGGTAAGCTCGAGTGCATTCGCTGCTTCCGCGAATACGCAACTTCCGTCCACCTGGCTGCGGACGATCTCGATCTGGCGGCTCATCATGCGCGTGTTTGCCGACGAACCGAGATCGCTGGCGCCCACGATCGACGCTCGACGGGAGCCGCTGACCTGCAGGAAATTGCCATGCTTCGGGGGGATCTGGATGCCGCCCTGGAGGCAGCGTGCGACAATCTTGCGCTGACCCCGCACTCCATCAACCGATTGAACGCGGAGAGTGTCGCGCTCTGCAGCCTCGAGAAGGTGCTTCATCTGCGCCGCGAGATCCACCGCCGGGATGAACTGCTCAAACAGTACGCGCCCCACCTCGACGAGAATCGAATCCTCGCCATTCCCGTGGGAGAGGCCCTGAGCCTCGAACTCACCCGCGCACTTCGCGATGCGATCGCCGCGTCCGTCCGGGGCGACTTCACGGTCGGTGAGCAGATCCTCGTCGCCTGGGACCAACGCCTCACCGGGTACCAGCGGCTCGATGACTGGTTCGAAGTGCGGCTGCAACTCATCGCCAGCCTTCGGATGGCCGGGGCAGAGCCTCGCCGCATCGAGCGTCTCGAAGCCGATCTCGAGCGCAGGGCCCGAGGGGCGCACGACTGGCTCAGTCTGCGCCGCCTGCGGGCCCTCCGGGAGCCGAGCGTGCCCGTGTCACCGTACGCAACCGTGGTCGATCGCGCCTCGGACCGGGAGCGGCCCGCCGAAGTGCAATCGGTCAGCCGCGATCTCGCCCGCCAGGAAACAGTCGCGGCGGACGAAGCGGGGCCCAAATCGGCGCGGCCTGACTCTCCCCTCCTGGCCGGGCTGGACCGAATCATGGAGGAAGTTCGGCAACTCCAGGGCGACCAGGAGCGCGGCCGGGGCCTCCTGGCGGAAGTCCTCCGCCACCCGGTCTCGAGCGCGCGGGAAGCACACAGGTTGGTCAATGCTGCCGTGTTCCTCTTCGAATTCTGCTCCGACGCTCCGGCGCTGTGGAAGTGGGCTCGGGAACTCGCCGCCCGGTTTCCTCGGGACTCGACCACGCTTGGCATCGTCGCGCACCTCGGGCACATTGTGCTTCTGAACTCGCCCGAGTCAGAGGCGCCCGTAACTACGCAGGAGATCGAGAAGCTCTACCGCGAAGCGCTCGACCTGGACCCGGATCGTGCGCCGAACTTCTTGCGTGCCGCACTCTTCTTCCTGGACGAAGGCGCCATCGGGGACGCCGACGTTGCTTCGCCCGCTCGGCGCGTCTCGATCGCACGAACGCCTTGTCGGCCTTGGAGCTGGCCCGGATCTACAACCAGACCGACCGGCCCCGCGACGCCCTGGAGGTACTCGACCTCTGTATCCGAACCGGTGAACCGTCGCCCGTCCTCTTGCACGACGCCGGAGTCACCGCTTACGGTCTCCAACAGTTCGACGTGGCTCTCTCCTATCTCGACCCACTGGCCAACGAGTTCTCCGAGTTCCCCGGGATCCACCTCCTGCGCGCCCTCTGCCACATCGAGATGCGACACCCGGCCGAAGCTCGGGAAGCGACCAACGAGTATGAAAGGCAAGAACCGGCAACGCGGCTTGCGATTGCGGCCATCCGAGCGTGCGCCTCGGCCCTCGAGCATGACGCCGCAGGCCACGCGGCCGACCTCGAGCGAGTGCTCGGGACGCCCCTCGTCGATCAGGACAAACCGGGGACCGCCACCATCATGCGGCTCCTGCACCTGGTTCACGAAACGACCACGGAATTCGTGGCCCCGAACCACTCGGGGTTGCGTGAACTCGAACATCGCCTGCTCGTGGCAGGGCACCTGCCGTCATCAGCCTTTCGGCGAGAGCGTCACGACGAGCCCAAGGAGCGCGTCAACGTCTACGCCTGCCGGCTCTGGCAGCCCCTGGACGCGAGCTGGCGCGAGAACCCCCACTGTCCTTTCGAGCAGCGAGACTGGCAGGGTTACCATGCCCACTGGCTGGTGCTCGCCCCCACCGAGGAACAAGCCGAGCGTCTCGCCCTCTCGTGGCAGTCCCGCTGCGCGCCCGACGCCGCCCGGTGCGTGGAGATCGTCCTCCGTGAGGAGGGCTACGAGGATGTCGCGGGCGTGGTCGTCCAAGGACCACGCATCTTCGAACCGGATGGGAGCAAGACCGACGGGAGATGAACTGAGAGAACGTCTCCCGACGTCAAATCCGCGTGGCTCACTACGCGTGTGACAGGCCGATGGACCTTGAAGCTGACGACGACTGCGACTGGCTCATCCCGCCCTCGACAGTGAGCGATCCCGAAGCCTGGGACAAGTACTGGCAAGATCAGTTCGAGCACGATGTGATCGGCTTCGTAGACATCTTCTGCAACACTGGCGTCCTGGTCGACGCGATGAGAGCGAACGGCCTTCGTACCGTGTTGTGTGTGGGTTCCGGCGTATCGATGGAGCCGCGAGCACTCGAGTCGGCAGGCTTCGAGGTTACGGCGCTGGATCTATCGCCGTTGGCGATGGAGGTTCTTCGGATCAATACTCCCCAGCCTGAGTACCTGGCCGACTTCCTGTCCGGACGACCTCTGGCGGAGGGTGGATCACTCACGATTGTCGCCGGCGACTTGCTCGACGAGACAACGTGTCCAGGTCCCTACGACGTCATCATCGAACGCCGCACCCTTCAGCTGTTTGTCGGGTCGGACTTGCCACGCGCGATTGATGCGGTGGCCAAGCGCATGGGGGATCCGAGTGTTCTCATGAGTCAGAGCCACGACGGAGCCTGGCGTCCACCAGCCCAGCCGAGAAACAAGGTGGCAGAGTGCCTTACTGGCTTGTGTTGGGAGCCGTGGAACGGCCGAACCCCGCTTGCCGGCCGAGTCGCTTGGACCATGACGACCACCGGTTGACGCTGGGTATCGATTTCGTCTTTCTGACGACTCACGCTGATTTCGGCCGTCGAGAGCCTCCGATCACTCCGTTGATCCCATCGAGTCGGGCGATGCCTCCGGCGGCATCTGCCGGCTCGCGGACCTCTTCGGCTCCCCCGCCGCACGGTTGCCCCCCACCGGACTGCGGTCCCGAACCCCGATGGCACGAACCTCGGCTGTCAGGACTCCAGTCCTTGCCCCTGAGGCCCGACTGCGATCCCGCTCGGGCGGGATGATCGCCGCCACCACCAACGCTTTCGCACCTGACCCCGAATCGCAAGCGCTTGCCCTGGAGAGCGACCTTGGCCGTCGCCATTGATCCTCCCGCAACCGACCTCGTCCTGATCCGGACGTCCCGCACGCAATCGTCTCCAACCGGACCCGGTGCCTCGGGGCGGGGTCCTTCCGTTGCCCCAGATGTCGCCACGAGTTCCGCGAGATCGGTGGTTGTTGATCCCTATCTTGCTCAGGCCCGGGTCACGAGAGGACCCGATGGCCACACCGCCACGCTTCGCGATCCCCGGTACCTACATGATCACCCGGCGCACGCTGCTTCGGATGTTCCAGCTGAAGCCGGGCCCCATGGCCAACGCCATCCTCCTCTACGTCCTCGGCCTCGCCGCGACGAAGTACGGGATTCTCATCCACGTCTTCATCTTTCTGTCGACCCACGGCCACCTTCTCGTCACAGATCGAGAGGGAGGCAAAGTCTCGAGCTTCACCCAGTATCTCTTCTCCCTGACCGCACGCGCCCTGAACTGCCACCGCGGTCGACGCGAGAACCTCTGGAGCACCGGCAAACCGAACTGTGTTTGGGTCGCCCCGCGAGCCCGGGACATCGTCGAGAAAATTGCCTACATCCTCTGCAACGCCGTACTCTCCGGCCTGGTCGACCGGATGAACAAGTGGCCCGGGGTCAAGGTCACGGCCGATGACCTCGGCCAGCTCACGATCACCGTGAAACGCCCGCGCATCTTCTTCAGCAAGAAGATGCCCGAGGAGATCACCTTCTCCACGTGCCTCCCCGAGTGCGAGGACGCCTCCGAGGAAGAACTCATCGCCAGGATCCGCGAGCGCTGCGCAGAGCTGGAGCAGGCGAAGCGAAACGAGATGGTCGACCAAGGCCGCGCCTTCCTCGGCGTGAAAGCGATCCGGGCCGCCGACCCGTTCGACTCCGCGAGGAGCCCCGAACCTCTCTTCGAGCTCGAGCCTCACATGGCATGCAAAGACCCCATCCAGCGCGTCCACCTCCTGCGGCGCCTCAAACGCTTCCGCCGGGAGAATCGAACCGCGCTCACCGCCTTCATCGCTGGCGACCGACAAGTCGTATTCCCGTGGGGCACACTCAAGATGGTCCACATCTTCGGCTGCCGCTGCCGCGGCCCCGACCCAAACCCCACCCTCGGCGCCCTCGCCATCTAACATGCCCCATCGAAACGAGGCCGAGTCGCGAGCAACCACTCGAGAGCCGGCCTCTTCGTGTGCACATCTCCGCCGTCGGCCGGATTTCGCCCCGAAACCGGCAATTCACGACGCCAATTCAGGCCCGAAACCCCGCAGATCGCCCCAACCACTCGGCGAAACCGACCGCCAAACGCCCACGAACCGCCATCAACCTGGGCAGCGCACCCGCCTCCGCTACTTACTCCGGGGCGGGATGATCCTTCAACAAAGCACCGCGAGCGTCCGGAACATTGCCCTCTCCTCTCTCCTATGAAACAGCCCGCAATCTCGATGTTCGCCCTCAGTCTACCTGCCGACGCTGAGGATGCGAGCCGGTTGTCCGGTCAATTCCGGCATGCAAGCTGCCGAGATGTCCCGACGATCCCGAGTGGTCCCCCGAGATACTCACGGGCAGTGGTCGACTCTCCGCAGTCGCTCGCCGTGGGGCTTCGTGGTTGCCGTCCACTCCACCTGGTCAATGGGATGAACGAGTGGGCCGGGAGGTCACGGCCGACGACGCCTTCGACTGCGCCAAGAGACCGGGTCCTCTTTCGAGCTCGAGCCTCACATGGGCTGCAAAGACCCCATCCAGCGCGTCCACCTCCTGCGGCGCCTCAAACGCTTCCGCCGGGAGAATCGAACCGCGCTCACCGCCTTCATCGCTGGCGACCGACAAGTCGTATTCCCGTGGGGCACACTCAGGATGGTCCACCTCTTCGGCTGCCGCTGCCGCGGCCCCGACCCAAGCCCCACCCTCGGCGCCCTCGCCATCTAACATGCCCCATCGAAACGAGGCCGAGTCGCGCGCCATTGATCCTCCCGCAACCGACCTCGTCCTGATCCGGACGTCCCGCACGCAATCGTCTCCAACCGGACCCGGTGCCTCGGGGCGGGGTCCTTCCGTTGCCCCAGATGCCGCCACGAGTTCCGCGAGATCGGTGGTTGTTGATCCCTATCTTGCTCAGGCCCGGGTCACGAGAGGACCCGATGGCCACACCGCCACGCTTCGCGATCCCCGGTACCTACATGATCACCCGGCGCACGCTGCTTCGGATGTTCCAGCTGAAGCCGGGCCCCATGGCCAACGCCATCCTCCTCTACGTCCTCGGCCTCGCCGCGACGAAGTACGGGATTCTCATCCACGTCTTCATCTTTCTGTCGACCCACGGCCACCTTCTCGTCACAGATCGAGAGGGAGGCAAAGTCTCGAGCTTCACCCAGTATCTCTTCTCCCTGACCGCACGCGCCCTGAACTGCCACCGCGGTCGACGCGAGAACCTCTGGAGCACCGGCAAACCGAACTGTGTTTGGGTCGCCCCGCGAGCCCGGGACATCGTCGAGAAAATTGCCTACATCCTCTGCAACGCCGTACTCTCCGGCCTGGTCGACCGGATGAACAAGTGGCCCGGGGTCAAGGTCACGGCCGATGACCTCGGCCAGCTCACGATCACCGTGAAACGCCCGCGCATCTTCTTCAGCAAGAAGATGCCCGAGGAGATCACCTTCTCCACGTGCCTCCCCGAGTGCGAGGACGCCTCCGAGGAAGAACTCATCGCCAGGATCCGCGAGCGCTGCGCAGAGCTGGAGCAGGCGAAGCGAAGCGAGATGGTCGACCAAGGCCGCGCCTTCCTCGGCGTGAAAGCGATCCGGGCCGCCGACCCGTTCGACTCCGCGAGGAGCCCCGACCCTCTCTTCGAGCTCGAGCCTCACATGGCATGCAAAGACCCCATCCAGCGCGTCCACCTCCTGCGGCGCCTCAAACGCTTCCGCCGGGAGAATCGAACCGCGCTCACCGCCTTCATCGCTGGGGACCGACAAGTCGTATTCCCGTGGGGCACACTCAAGATGGTCCACCTCTTCGGCTGCCGCTGCCGCGGCCCCGACCCAAACCCCACCCTCGGCGCCCTCGCCATCTAACACGCCCCATCGAAACGAGGCCGAGTCGCGAGCAACCACTCGCGACCCGGCCTCTTCGTGTGCACATCTCCGCCGTCGGCCGGATGTCGTCCTGAAACCGGCAATTCACGACGCCAATTCAGCGCCGAAACCCCTCCGTTCGTCCCAGCCGATCGACGAAACCGACCGCCAAACGCCCACGAACCGCCATCAACCTGGGCAACGCACCCACCTCCGCTACTTACTCCGGGGCGGGATGATCCCCACAGCGCAGGTAGATCCGCGTTCCGGTTCCCAGCGAGATCAAGAGCCCCACGCCTCCAGTAGGACACGCCACTCCTCCGCGGAGACGTCTCGTGGCACCTCGATGCGGAGCCCGTCTCGCTCAAGGACGAACGCCGACCTCGAGCATGGCACGGGAGCAACCGCCACCAGGGCCGTCTTTCCGCGAGCCTGTCTCTCCAGGCGTTCCCGCCGAAGCCAGTAGGCCAGCGTACTCGCCGATACCCCTTCTCGGTCCGCGAACTCGCGCTGGCTCAACCCGCTCGTCCGATACTGCTCCAGGATCCCCGTCGCTTTGCGCCTGCTCTTCGATGCCATCTTGGCCTCCCTTCTGTGGGAGTACTTCACGGCATCTCCGAGCTACCGTCACCCATGGGTTCCTGGGGTGCTTACCGCCAAACTCTCACAAACCGTCATCACCCAGAGCAGCGCACCCGCCTCCGCTACTTACTCCGGGGCGGGATGATCCCCCCAACCAATCGACGAAACCGACCGCCAAACGCCCACGAACCGCCGTCAACGAAGCCAGCGCACCCGCCTCCGCTACTTACTCCGGGGCGGGATGATCCCGGGGCGGGACTCGCACCCGCTGGAATCACGAACCTATGCACGGCACACCTGGCCTACGACACCGGCCTTCAATCGCCGAGGTCGGTGGACTAAGGGCACCGGGGCGGGACTACTACTCTTCAGAGTTACCCTGTGACTCATACATGCTGTCTTGAACTAAATCGAAAATGAACTCATTCGTGGACCCCGGATGGGTCCTCCGCGTCGACGCCCACTTCTTTGGATCATACTCTACGTCATCGCCAAACCGGCGCTTGATAAGCTCGGCCAGGTTGCGCCCGCGGCACTCCCCATCGGTGTCCACGTACTGGAACGCTTCCCTCAGATCCTTCGACGCCTGAGCCCATGAAATGCGCGCCGACTGCCCGGCACCAAGCCTTTCATATATGTTCTGCGCCGCCTCCAGGGCCTTGGGCACATCGTTGTAGGGTCGGTCGGGGGCATGCCCGTCCCAGCCGTGGCCCAATGGACTGCGGTATCCTTCATGCGCCCAAGTATCGGCATAGGTGTGAAGATTGATCCCCAGCTGAAACGCCTTCCGTCTATCTCCTCGTCCCCCCTTCTCCAATTCGCTCAATAGGGCAGACTGAGCTTCCACCACTCTTTCTCGAACAACTGAGTCGTTTCTCGCAACAGTGCCTCCCGGAAAGTGGAAGAACTTTAGTCGGCCCCAACGAAATGATAGCGCGCATTGGACAGGAGCGGTCTTTCGGTAGTCGTCCAGGAACTGCGACGCACCCGCGATCATGCCCGCAATGCCCGCATCGTACCCGGCAGCACGCGCAAGGTAGTAGATCGCATAGTAGTGAAAGTCCACCTCATACAAGCCGAACGAGTCCAGGAATCGCTGCGGCGCACCCCTTCCATATGAGTAGCGACCCGAGCTACCAATCCCCCAAAACGGATCCCGCCCCACAAACCGCCCCGTCCCCGGCTCATACCACCGATGCCGATAGTAGTACGCCCCCGCCTCCGCCTCCCACCGCCGCGCCGTGAACAGATACGCATTCCCAAACTCCGACTTCCGCGCGATCCCGGCGGCCGCGTTGTCCGCGAGCGACCCGGGCGTATCCTCGAACCCGTCCGCATCCCCATCGACCACCGGCAACACCACGGGATCCCCGAACAACCCATACCGGTAGTACTCCAGCACGCGCGACCCCAGATCCGCATCGGTAATCGCTTGCACGCTCCCGAGCACGTCGCAGTGGTAGTAGAACTCTCGGTCAACGCCACCCATCGATTCCGGCAGGTCCTTAGCGGTCGCGAGCACCCCATCGCCATCGCCATCGATCGCACAGAGCAACGGTTCGTCGATCGACCGCCCGTTCACATACACACGCTCGAGCGCGCTACTCCACCCTCCCAGCGTCCCCGCCAGAGTCCGCTCTTCACAAACGGTCCAGCCGTCCAGTACGAACCGCCGCCCCTCCACGATCCCGGTGCCAGGATCGACCGCCGGCCCGTCCAGTTCCAGTTGCGCTACCCGTCGTCCGAGCGCGTCGGTCCGCTGAACAAGCGGAGCGTTGCCTCCCGCGACGATCACCACCGCCCGGTTGAAGGCATCCCACACAGCGGTGGCCGCCACCGAGTTCCCGGCCTCGGGTCCATCACCCGGCCGCACCGGAAACAGCGTCATGTTCCCCGCGGCGTCATGGGCCGGAATGAACGGCATCCCGTCGCGCACGATGGACGTGTACTCGTTCGCCTCATTGACGTCATAGTTCGAGTCGACGGTGACGCTCAACCCGAACGGATCGCCGAAGCTGGCGGACTCGCGATTGAAGACGTCGTCGTAGTTGAACACTTGGGAGTACGAGCCCAGGTAGGTCCGATAGTCCGTAGGTGAAGCGCTCCGGAAGTTGACGCCGGTCACCTCGTCCCGAGAATTGATCTCGAAGTTGTCGGCACGGGTCTCGTCGTGGGTCATCACTCGGTGAATCGGGTTGTCCACGACGTCATAGCCGTACAGCGCGCCCACGATTGAAGATCCTATGCCGGAAGTCCAGAGCTGTGCCGACGGACGCCGCTTGGCATCGTAGAGCCGCGTCAGAACGGTTCCGTTGCCCAGAGACTTGCTTCTCACACGATTCGGTCCGTCATACGTGTACCCTGCGACCGGGTGCATGGGGACTCCGAAGTACTCCGCGGAGATCGTCGACACTCGGTTCAGCGAGTCGAAGGTCTGTTCGCAGGCCAGATCCGTTCCGCCGAGACTCAATAGATCCATGGAGGTCCGGTTCGATTGCGCATCGAACCCGGAAGTCACCGCGACCAGGTTGGTCCAACCCGACGCGAGACCTGTACCAAGAAGGTTCAACTCCTGTGTCTCTGCTACGATTCGGGACAGTCCGTCGTAGCCCCGCGTCACCCGCGCAAAGTCGTTCGACGCTTCCGTGAGTCGATCCAGGCTGTCGTACTGAAAAACCCGCTCGGTCTCACCCGACACCCCAGGCTGCAACGTGATCAGCTGCCCGACCAGGCGATTCCCGGGATCGAACACGTTGTCGATGATGACGCCACGTTGGTCCGTGAACCGAGTCGGGTTGATGGCGTCGAAGTCCGTCACCTCCCGATCCATGACGCCGTCGACGCCATCGGAGACAGTCTTGGACAACGGATCGTAGTCGTCGGAGTCCGGGTGAACGGTCACGACCAACCGATCGGCTGCGTCGAAGAGGCGGGCGGTCAACTGCTCGCCGGCGGGCGTGGCGGCGTCGGAGTACGCCCGATCCTCGATGCGCCGGCTGTTGCCGTCGAAGGCATGCCGGGTTCTCTGCACGACGTTGCCGACCGCGTCGAGCCGGCGGCGCTCCATCAACCGACCCAGGTCGTCCCGGAACCTCTGGTCGACGCGCCCCTCGCCGTCGATCGACTGGCGGACGAAGCCCAGCGAATCCAGGAAGTAGTCGGTGTCGTGGCCGACCAATGTGTCATTCAGACCCAGCTCCGCAACCTGGATCACTCGATCCAGCTCGTCCCGGAGGATCGCGCGGCCGTAGTCCTCGACCACGCCTCCGGGAAGCACCTCGTGCTCGTCGACTCGTACGACCTGGTCGTTCTCGTTGTAGCTAAACTCGACCCGGTTCCCCAGGGCGTCGAGCACCTCGACGACCCGGCTGGCCGCATCCCAGGTCACGATCGTGGGGTTCCCATTGGCATCGAGGCTCTGGACCGGCCGAGACGCACGGTCGAAGGCCATGAGGTAGCTCGCCGATTGACTCTCGGTGGGATCCGGGAGCGCGGCCTCGCTCGTCGTGGGATCGAAGTCCATCACCGCCTGATAGCGTCGCCCCCACGAGTCGAAACGCGCGTAGCCTCGGGTGAGTGGGTTTCCGACCAGGTTTCCGGCGGCATCGAGTTCCCCGGCTGCGGTGGTCAGGGGGAAGGACCCCTCGTCCCACTCGTATCGCGTTCCGTTTCCATTCTGATCCCGCATGGCGACCGGCCGGTTGTGGAAATCGTAGAAGCTATGACTCAGAAATCCGCGACCGTCGCGCTCCGTGACCGAGTTTCCGCGACCGTCGTAGTCCGTCCGGTTGAAGCCCACGAAGGGCGCAGAGTTCGGTAGGGCGGTATCGTAGAGCCCTGGGTAGTTCTCGGCCAAGTTCGCCGGATCCGTGGGCGGCGCGACGCCGTAGAAGAGACGCATGGGAAGCTGTCGTTCGTCGCGCGTGAGCATCATGCGGTTACCAAACGGCTTCTGGACGATGATCGGATCTTCTCGATCGTCATACACGAACCGGGTCGACAGGTCGTTGGCGTCGTCGCCGTCAACCTCTGCTCGGACCTCGAGGAGATTGTTGATCGCGTCAAAGGCGAAGGACTTGTCGACGAAGGCGTTGGACGGGTCGACGTTCCCTTGGTGGTCCACATTGCTTCGACGGGTCAGAACGACGTTCCCGGCTCGGTCACGAACCTGGCGGGTCTCGTAGCTGACCACCGTGGTGCCGTCAGAGAGCGTGACTCCGGGCTCGAGAACCCGTTCTACCTCGCCCCGAGAGTTTCTCTCGATGGTGTAGAGGAACCCGCGGGGGTCACAGACTGCAGTCACCTCACCCCGGGCGTTGACCTTGAACTGCGTGCGTAGCGCAGGGGCGGAGTCGATCGAGCCAAGCGCGCCGCGGACCACCTCCGCCGGGAAGCCGAAGAAGTCGCCCTGCGTGAGCACGGTTCCCCCGAGCGCCGGCCCGGCATGGTAGGACATGGTGGTCACGTTGCCGCGACCGTCGGTATGCCGGGTGAGCCGCCCGAAGGAGTCGTGCTCGAGGGTCTCGACGACTCCAGCCTGCGGCGCGCTGGGGCCCTGTGTGACGTCTGGAAAGCGATGCAGGACTAGGTTGCCGCGCGCGTCGTACTCGAACTCGTGTTCGAAGTTGAGCCCTGCGTATAGAGGGTTCGTGCTGAAATGTCGCGGAGGTCGGTAGCGGGTCATCCGGCTCCGCTGGGTGACCGATACCCCATTGACCGGGTCCAGGGCGGAGACGTAGTTCTGGAAGGTCTGTTCCGTGCGGATGATCTCGTCTGGAGCAAAACCTCGCTTCTCCACGGACGTCACGTTCCGGAGGTTGTCATAAGTGTAGACCCACCGAGGGTAGTTCGTGGGGACTCCCAGCGAGTCGAAGGTGATCGGTTCGTCGCTCCGGAACGGTTCGGTGCGCACGATCTCCGTCCCGCAGTCGCAGTTGTGGAGGAAGACCTGCGCAAAGTAGTCGGGCTCGTCGACGCGTAGGGGCGGATTCCCCAACCCCTGCCGGGTGTATTGGAGGATACGTCGCACGTGGAATTTGCCCTGGCCGGTGGAGTCGGCGCCGACGATCGGGCCGCCGCTTGCGCCATGGCATTCATAGTCGACGACGTACCCGAGCGGATCGGTAACCGCGACCACGTAGTTGCCGGGGTCGAGCAGCGAAGGGCGGGCCGGAACCGGTACCGAAGCGAGGTTGCGCGTCAGGTTCCATGCATGCCCGTTCATAGTCACGGAGGCGACACGACGGGTGATCCCTTCGTAGGTCACGGCCATGGGGGTGGCCCCGCGGCCATCCTGAATCGCCACAATGCGGTCCTGCGAGTCCCAGTTCAGACCGACCGTGCGGCGGCCGGGGGCAACCACGGGGCCGGAACCGGTGGTCACGCTTCCGCCAGCCCCGAGCGCGGCGTCGGTCAGGATGTCACCCGGCGCATTGGAAGCGTCCGTCGTTTCTGGATGCTGCACTTCCACGAGACGACACTGGGTGTCGTAGCTGAAATTGACCGAAAAGCCGAGAGGGTCGGTCACGCCGGAGTAGAGACCAATCGCGTTGGTAGAGAAGTGGTAGGTGGAGCCGTTGTCCATGATGAGATCGCTGATCTCTCCCGAGAACTTCCGTTTGCAGATGGTCCGATTCTGGTTCGAGTCTTCGGTGAAGTAGAGCGGCATCTTGCAGCCCGCCGGGGCGTTCACAAACACGAGGCGCCCGCTCCGCGGGAGCTCCCAGATCCACTGACCCCGTGCTGTGTCGTGGAGCACGGTGCCGAAGAGGTTGGGAGTCGCGAATCTGTACACGGCACTTCCGGGCTGCACGGGATCCAGCGGGTACTCCAGACCCTGCGGTGTCCCGAGGACGAGCGAACCACCGACATGCTGGAGCAGGTACAGTGAATCTCGCGGCTCCGCGAGACCCACGCCAAACCCTAGCTTCCGATCTGTGTCGGCGTATGCGACCGTGATGTTCTCAACCTCGCAGGTTGACGGCGGCTCTGCACTCGGGTTCCCGACGTAGGCATGGCTTCCATCCATGGCGTAGCCCGCTATCGAGATCGCGGGGAACAGGTCCAGCCCGAGTTCGAAGCTCTGGCAGGCCGGAACCACCCGGCTCTGAAAGTCGGGGGTGAACAGCTCGGCGATGCCGATTTCGTCCGCGAGGTTGAAGCTGGCGGGAGAATCCGCGGCCACACAGCAGAAGCAGTCCAAGGGGCACTCGAGCCCTCCGCCTCCGCCTCCGGTCGCGGCTCCCGTCGTTACCAGGGCAGCGGGCCCGAAGGTGCTCTGGTGGACCGATGTAGCCGAAAGCTGCTGCGCTTGGACCCTCAGAACGGGCGTCTCGACGCTCCCAATGGTGGCGCTGATGCTCAGAGAAAAGGCAGCAGCCGGCGCAGGAATCACCGCGGTCACGAAGTCGTTTTCATCGACTTCCACGGACGTGTTGAACGCGCCGGCGCCAAAGTGGATTGTTGACCCCGGGGGCGCAGTGAACCCGTCGACTCCGAAGCCCGGGAGTTCGGAAACTGGGCACATGATCGTGAGGCAAGGCCCACTGAACTCAAGCTGTCCAAGCGGCTGTTCCGGGCACGAGCCAGCGGTCACGCAAGCCAACGTGTTTTCGCCGGGTTGAATGCCGCACCCCGGAAAGGGCTGGTCTGGCGGTGACCCGCCATTGAAAAGGTACGCCAGCAGGTAGATCGCGTCTGCGATGTTGACACTGTTGTCCGCCGTCACGTCACAAGCGGCTAGACAGGCAGGTGGCGGGCTCGGCGGCGGGAAGAGAAAGTCCAGGATCGCGATGGCGTCGGCGATGTTGACCTGCCCGTTGCCCCCGCAGTCCCCCCTCAAAAAGAACTCCAGATCGGGCTCGAGTGTGACGGCCCCGTCCACCAAGACCAGAGAAAGCTCGGTCTGCCCCGCACCGGTCACGACCTCGTTCTCTACAAGAGGACTTCCGAGACCGGTCCAGGCCAATGGCGTCACAATATCGTTTCGCACTCCCGCGAGGCCCTCGGAGACGGCCTCGTAGTTTACGATGGCGACCGTGAGGGCCTGATTGACGAGGAGAGAGGTGGAACCATCGAACGAGAATACAATTCCCAGGACGATTCCCTCGTCCGAGATGTTGCTTGCGAGGAACTCGGGGCTGAGGTTGGTCACGTCACTGAGCGGCTGAACCGAGACTGCGTGCAGGAAAGACGAATCGTGCGCCAGTGCCATAGATAACCCGAGAATCGTTGCAGGTTCGGACGGCGACCCGGCGACTGAGAGCCCAACCGAGAACTCAGCACGGCCGATGCGTGGGTCGAAATCGACAGTCGGAATGCTCAATCCGAATGTGACCATGCTCTCCGGCTCTGGCGGATACGTCACCTGGCAGCACTCCGAGGCGGTCACGAAGCCGTTCGAGAGCCCGACAAGGCAATACTGAACCATCGCCTCAGCGCTCCCTGTGACGAGCGCCATTATCGAACTCCCAGGTAGCGTCTGAATCAGCAGACCGTTGCCAAGTACCTGGATCGCATCGTATGTGAAACCGCCGGCCCAATGGAGCTCTGCCGTTGTGGGCGCTGTGGGCGTGCAGACAAGGTTCGTGATCGGCGGGAGATCCGCGGTGTTCTCAGTACAGCAGACCAACGGGGTCTGAATCGTTGCTTCAACGCCTCGGGCGCACACCTCGTGAGAGGTACCCGGCGCCGCGACCACGGTGGCCTGCTGCGCCGAGCCGGAGAGGATCTGCTCAAGAGCGCCGTCGACAAAGACCTCGACACTATCATAAATGAAACCACCGTTACTCCACCCCAACTGTAACTCACCCGGCAGGAGCCCCTCTGCGCAGGAGAAGCCCTGCAGAGGCGGCAGCTCGACGGACACCAGACCGTCGTCGAGAATGAGCCCACTCATTGCGTCGAGTGGGAACCCTTTCACCAGGATGTAGTTGGCTTGCGGAGGGGCGCCCAAAGAGTCCGTGAGATCAACAACGAAGCTCCCCGTCGCAAGACCTAGCTGAAACTCGATCGTCAACACCGTTTGGTTGACACCCGCTGGGATGGGACCCAGCACCTCGGCACAGAAACCGCTCGGGAAGCTAGTAACGGTCAACGCTGCGCCAGCAGCAGGCCCAGCAAGCGAAATGGCGCCGAGAGTAGAGAGCGCCGCATCGTAGGTGGCGCAAACACGAAACCCATCAGGGGGATCGTCGGCGGAGAGCACGACGGAGACGACAACCGTGGAACCCGCCGGCCCTGCCGCATCGGTCGCACTCAGAGCGAACCCCTGAGCAAAGACTGGGCTGGCGCATAGAACGATCAAACAGGTCAAGAAACAACGTGCGACCATGTCATACTCCTCCAGGCTCGCCGCTAGCGGCCAGGTCGTGTTTGGACGCGCTCCACACCGGTGTTGCCTCGCACTCGGACTACGGACACTGGGACAACGAGGCACAACTGAGTCCATCTGGCTCAGAAGGATCGGTACCGCAGACCGGAAACGGAGAGGATGGGACGGGACCGCCGGCGAACAGAGAATTCAGGACGGTCACGGCATCACTCAGGTCGATGGTCGCGTCGTCATTTGCGTCGCAAGAATCTCCGCAAGAGGGGGCGAACCCCGGAACCGACGGGAACACGGCCTCGAAAATCGAGAACGCGTCGGAGATACTGAAACCCCCGTCCCCATTGCAGTCACCGCGCACGAACGGCACCAAGTCGACGGCGACCAGCGTCCCACAAAGAAGAGTGGGAGCCACGCTTTGGCCATCGATCGTGACCAACGTGGGCACCGGGGGCGTCCCCAGTGTGTTGGTCAAACATAGGTCGTAGGTCCCCGCTGCGCTCGGCACCAAGGCAGCGACTGCGATCTCTCTCATGCCCGGCTGCAATTGACAGACGCCGAAGATATCGACGATCGCGCCCATGGTGAAGCCGTTTGGAAGCGTTTGAAGCGCCAGCAAGTCCGGCACGTCGCCGCAGTGCGCAGTCAGGGCGTCGACTCCGAAAGCCAGGTCTTGAATGACAATCGCGGCAGGGACGTCCACCCCAAGAGACCACGCCTGCACGCCCATAGTGCCGGTGTTCAGGATCATGACTCGAGCGATGACGACGTTGCCGACGACGCCCGCTTCGTCCGAGATCGAGACTTGTGGGGGTGACTGGGCGTAGGCTCCCGGGGCGACGGGAATGAGAACCACGGACAGGAAGACCAAACACTTCATGTCAGCTCCTTGGGTGGGCGCAGAGAATATGCCTTGCCGTACCCTGGCTAGTTGCAGCTGCAGGCATGGGCGGTCGACACAGTTACCCCGAGACCACCACCCACCACAGCCGTCAGCCCCGAGGCCTGATTGTTCTGGCCCCCCACTACGACGCTCCGGTCTCCGGTGGCCTGGTTCACCGTTCCGCCAACCACAGTCGCAGCGAAGATCGACCCGCTCGCGGAGGCCGTGTTGCCCGACCCACCCACAACAACGCAGGCACTCCCCGTCGATGAGTTCTGCGATCCTCCGCTGATCGCGCACTGGGTTCCGGCAGCGCCATTGGCAAAGCCGCCGGCGACAGAGCTGGACGAACCGGATGCTGTGTTCCCCGTCCCACCGGCCACCGAACTCGCAACGCCGGTGGCAGTGTTCAAGCTGCCGCCGGTGACGGAGCACGCCAAGCCGGAGGCGATATTGCCCGATCCTCCACTTACCGAAGTCGCGTCCGATCCGGTTGATCCGGTCGCTTGATTACTCTGCCCTCCACTCACCGCAGAGGCCGAGCCCGAGGACGTATTCGACGTTCCTCCGGATACCGTTGCGGCGAAGCCACTAGCGACATTGCTGGACCCCGCGGACACCGAAGCATGCAGGCCGGTGGCTTGATTCAGGATGCCTCCGCTCACAGAGGCTGTCTGTCCCAGAGCCACATTCTGCCTCCCTCCGGTTACCGAGGACGCAACGCCAGAAGCCTCATTGAGAGTCCCGCCGGTAACGCAAGCATACGGGCCGCAGATTCTGTTGTCAGACCCCAGAACCACGCCACCGTAGCTGGTGTAGTCGTGACCGTCACCAACCACGACATTGTGCGACCCCGTCGCCCCCGTTGTTCCAGAGTTGTAACCCACGATCAGATTCCCTGTACCGCTACTCACGGAGGTCATGCCTGAGCCATTTACAATCCGCACGTTGACTCCGGAAATCTGGAGCGTCGTGTTCGTGTTCGATCCGCTGCCATCGTCAACTTCCAAGAGACTCATGGTCGCGAGTATGGCCTCCTGCTCCAAGGTAAGCCCAGAGCCTCCCGCACAAGCCACAGGTGGAGCGCCGTTCTGGAAGAGATACTGAAACAGGTAGACTCCGTCGGTGATATTGACCAGCCCGTCACCGTTGACGTCGCCCGCCACGTTCGTCGATGGTCCTGGCGCGGGGCCTGCGTTCCCCGGTCGAACGCCGCTCGCCAAGCTCAGGAGGCAAAGACCAAGGGCCGCGACCAAAGTGGACTCCACGAGCACACGAAACATCCTCTGACGCATCTGACATCCTTCCCTGCTGGCGCTAGCGCTAGCGCCTCCAAGTTTCCCGTCGCTACGACGATTCTGTTCGAAGCGCAAAAGCAGACATCATTTCTAAGGGAACCCTGCTCGAACAAAGTGTTCACTCGCGCCGCCAGAGGGGCGCAATAACCCCGCACACATCCGCCTGCCCACAACCAGCGCGCCGAGCGAGTGCCCGGCTCGGGCTTCGTCGCGGATCTAGCTCTAGCCAACAAGATCGGGTGGACGCGGATTCTTGGGTTTCTCATTTTGGCCAAGCGTCTCATCCACAAGGCCAAGCGCCTCCTGCTCAGATCAGTACTCCCTCATGGATCTGGACGCGGCATCCCGGACAACTTCGATAGGTCACACCAACTGAAGAGGGCTTGCATTGTCTTCGCGAGCGCCGGCTGCTATGCATGGTGACCCTTCTCCTAGCAGAGGTCGATCCGAGCGGTCCTGAGGAGCAAACTCCAACGGCGCGCGACCAGCCTCCTGCGAACGCACAACTGACTCACCAGCGTTTCCCCCTCTCTCCTATCGGGAACTCGTGACTGATCTAGCTCTAGCTCTAGAGCTGTCACGCGCTTGGCCAGGAGCGGATTGCCCGCGGGCAATGGAACTTGGCACCTTAGAGAACAACTGGTCCTCGGCGATTGGACTAGGATTCCCTGATTTCTCCGGTTTTCGTCCTCAGTGAGGAGCAAGATGGATCGCCTGCCTGAAGTGCCAAGATCACGCAAAGGCGGGGCAGGAACTACGTACAATCACCTACCAGGGAACTCTCAGTACTTGGAAGGAGGACGCCGCTCTCATGTCTCTTGGGTGGCGATAACGGTTGCGAGAGCCCGGACTTGCGATCGTCGCCGCCGTGGAGTCTCGCGCCGCGCAACATGATCTCCACGCCACTGGACCTCGCACCCCCGGAACGATCGATCTCGCGCTGCTTGGCGACACAGTACGCCGTTCGCCCGGGTACCTCGAGCCGGAACCGCGTACTCCTGTTTCGGTTCTGCTTGCCCGTTCCGCCCACCCTCTTGCACGACGCCCCCGTGCTCGCTTAGCCTATTTCCATGACGGCCGAGCCCACCATCCCTCAGCTTATGGACCGCTTTCGTGACCGCCTGCCCGGGCTGGTGCGAAAGTACGGAGGGGATCTCCTGCGTTTCGAGTCGATCAGTGACCTGATGCAGGAGATCGAGATGCATCTGGTTCGAAACCAGGGTGCATTCGAGTACCGAGGGGATGGCGAGTTCCTGGGGTTTCTGTCCACGGTTGCCGAACGCGTGTTGATCAACCGACGTAAGTTCTGGAACGCCCAACGGCGCTTCTCGTGGAATCTGCTTCGGCTCGAGTGGGAGTCGCGGGACGAGCTTCGACGAATCGAGCCAGTCACTCCGGAGCACTCCCCTTCGTCGATCTTCAATGCGAAGTTGCGGTACCAACGGTTGGTCCGGGCCGTCGCGCTGTTACCCGAGATGGATCGCGAGGTCTTGGCGATGCTCGGGGATGGATGCACGATCGAGGTGACCGCAGCGCGGCTCGGGCGGAGCTCGGGCGCTGCCGCCAAGCTTCGTCAGAGAGCGGTGAAGCGGCTGGCGAAGGCCTACCGACTGGTCGGGAAACTCGATCCCGACAGCGACGGACATCCCCCCATGGAGGTCTCCAGGGACTGAGGGAGCATTCGGCTGTACTTCGATGGAAGCAATTCGCTACGGGTGCTCCTGAGTCGAGTCTTGCTCACACAGCGATGGTGCGCCGTCGCGGACGTGAGCCGACCCCGTTCTTCCCGCGAGTGGCCGATGGCCATGTCTCCGTGATCGACACAGCGAGATCCGCGGTCGCCCGGTTGGGGCCGTATGGACCGGTCACCCGTTTCCGCGAGCGGCCCGGTGATGCTTTTTCTTGGTTTCTGCCTAGTGTCGTCGCTCGTTCGTTGTTCCTGGGAGTGGAAGGGGACGGCGCCCGCCCCTCCTGGAACAGAGGGACATGCGACCGACGGAGAAAGACCCCGAGCGGGAGAAGAAGCGAGATCTCTGCTACGAGCTCTACCTCGAGGCTGCTCTGCGCGGGGAATTCCTGGACCCGGACCGGTTTCTGGCGGAGGCCGGGTTGGATGACGAGGATCTCAGGCAAGTCCTCGGGCGGATCTACCGTTTGCGACGACGGCCCAAGGAGAAGCCACGAGGCTCTTGAGTCTGCCTCGGCACATCTCGTTCGTGGCTTCTTCGTTTCGGTCACACCGTGCCGGGCTCTTCACGAGCGAGCGCCCCTACTCGGGGGTCTGGCAGACTGGGCGCACCCCGAAGAAGTTGCGGAGGTGAGAAGTGCCGTAGGGGCTTCGGCGCATGAGATCCTTCGGAAGGGACTCCGCGAAGTTCCCGCCCCGCACACTGCGGATGGCAGCGTCACCGCCTGCGTGGCGTCCCGCGCGGTCGATCACCGGCTGATGGTAGTCCGCCAAGTCCTCGGACCACTCGAAGACATTTCCAAGGACATCGTAGAGGCCGTAGGGGTTCGGGCGAAAACTCCCGACCGGGGATGACCGCGCGAATCCGTCATCGAGCCACCGCGTGCTGAGCCAGGTGTCTCGAGCGTTGGGCTGGGCACTCACGATCAAATCGTGGAGCCGTTGATCGTTGATGTTGGCCGCACCTTCGAGGGAGCGCTCGTCCGTTCCTGTCCACCAAGGCGTCGTGGTGCCTCCGCGCGCGGCGTACTCCCATTGCGCCTCGGTTGGTATCGCGAGGCCCCATCGCGCGAGGACCTCGTCGGCCGTCTCCCATGGCAAGGCGTCCACTGGGAAACGAGAAACAAGCGCCCACGCGGAATCGATCGGGTACTTCCACCGCCGGTCGATGTCGTGCCAAGCGCTCGGGTTGGCGTCCGAAAGGTGGAGCCACTGGGCTTGCGTGACTTCGTACTTGGCGACGAAGAACGGATCGAGGGTCACCGGGTGCACCGGTTGGTCGAGTTCGGTCGCGGCGGGGTCGAAGTTGGGCGCGGCCGGGTCGGTGCTTTGCGATCCCATCAGGAATCGACCACCGGGAAGGAGCACGAAGATGATGGCGTCCTCGGGATCTTGGAGCCACTTTCCGTCGGCTCCCCGCTCGGGCTCGTTGCCACTGGGAAGGAACGCGAACTCCCAGAGTCCCGACTCGGGGTCGGGTCCGAGGGGAGCGAAACCAAGCATCGGGTGGATCGCGACTGCGCCATAGGCGGGGTGAGCGGCGATGTCTCGAATGGCTCGGTCCCACCTCGCGCGGCCTGCTCGGTCGCGAAGGCCGATCCAGTGCTCGAGATCCGTCAGGCGTTGTGCGATACCCGGGCAGCTGTTTCGGAACCGGCGGCTCGCGGGGTGTTCCGCGGCTCCAGCCTCGAGAAGCTCACGAATCGACTCGACCAGGCTCTGCAGTTCGTCGTGGTACCACTGATCCTCGGGTGTCGTGAAGTGCCAAGTTCGACGGCTCGCGACGCGAGTCTCGAGGTCGGCGATCCGCTCCTCCTGAGCGGCGATTTGCCGACGAAGCAAGGTCCGGCGTCCCTGCGGATGCTCCTCCTGCCCGACGGGCAGCGCCGGCAGGGACGCGAGCTGCGCGCGCAGCGCTTCGAGCGAGCCGCGCGTGGCGTCGAGAGCCGGGAGATCCGGGTGCGTTGCCATGTCTTCGCGCCGGTCTTCATCCGTGTACGGGAGCGCTCGTTCACGCAGCTCGTCGAGGAGCGCAGCCTGAACCGGAAGCGAAGCGGCGATCGCGGCCGCGCGATTCAGCCACTCACGCAAGCGCGAGACGGAAGTGTCGTCTCGGGGGGGGATCGCGCCCGCTTCCCGGCGAAGCTCGTCGACGCGTCGGCCCAGAGAAAGGCGCTCGAGCTGCTGGCGGCGAGCGACAAGACGTTGGGTTTCATCGCGCTCGTCGGACTCCGCTCGAACCACTCGCTGCCAAGCGTCCCTCGACTGAGCGTAGAGACTCTGGGACACCCACGCGCCCACAGTCAGCAGCGAACCGACGAGGAGGGTCGTCACTGCGGCGGCGCGATGCCGGCGAATGAGGCGCTGAAAGTCTGCGGTTGCACTCTGAGGCGCGCTCGACGGACGATCTCCACGAAGGTAGGCACGCACGTCCTCGCCGAGGTCTCGGACACTCGCGAAACGATCCGCGGCCCTCGCCGCGGTCGCTCGTCGAAGAATCCACGCGAGATCCCTCCCAATGCGGCGGCTCTCCCCGCCGCACAGTGCTGGAGTCGCACCGGGGGCCCCCCGCAGGAGGTCGAAAGGGTCGCGCGCCTGGCGCGCTTGGATCCACGCGGAAAGGGATCGCTCGACGCCTTCTGTGTCACCGCGAGTCCACGGCAGCTGGCCGAGAGTGAGCTGGAACAACAGCACCCCGAGGGAGAAAACGTCGTTCCGTGAGTCCACCTCGCCGCGCGCTTGTTCCGGACTCATGTACTCGGGTGTTCCGACGAGACCGAGGCCCGCGCCGGAACTCGGCGTCGCGGCCTCGAGCGCGGAGCAGCCAAAGTCGATCACCCGAACTGCGGCGACCGGTGTTTCGACGACCAGCAGGTTGGCAGGCTTCAGATCCCGGTGGAGCACTCCTGCCTGATGCGCATGCCAGACGGCGTCACACACCTGGACGAAGAGCTGCAACCGATCCTGGAGCGACAATGCGCGGGAATCACAGTACCGATCCATGGGCTCGCCTGAGATGAACTCGGTGACGATGTAGGGCCGCCCTTCATCGGAAAAGCCAGAGTCATGCACCCGACCGATCCCGGGGTGAGACAATCGATCCAGTGCCTCGAGCTCCGTCAGGTAGAGCCGCACCGACAAGTCACCGCGATTCGCCGTGAACACTTTGATGGCGACCCTGCGATCCGGCTTGCCTTGCCTCGCTCGATAGACTCGGCTCGTCTCGCCCTCGGCGACGAGTTCCTCGATCGCATAGCCGGGGACGCGGAAAGTCGGGGCGATCATGGCTCTCCTCCCAGGAGTCGGCGCACGGGACGCACGCCGTTGTTCACGGAAGCGCGGTCCGGCGCGTACTGAACACGGGCCGCCGAGTAATGGCCCCGGCTCACTCGAACTCCCGCTCCCGGCGACGAAGGCCGAAGCCCATCGCCGAGGCGGGGATGGGAGGTCGCGAGGTCCGGGGTGGACGCCTCTCGACACCACTCGCCCACGCTTCCCAGCACGTCGTACAGACCGAAGGGATTCGGGGCGAAGCTGCCGACGTCGGGCTCATCGGTCTCGATCGCATGATCATCCTCGAGGCCTGCGCCGGCTGGATCACTCGAACCCGCCCAAGTCGGCGTGTCGGTGCCCGCACGAGCCGCGAACTCCCATTGCGCCTCGGTGGGCAGCTCCAGCCCCATGCGGGGGAGATCGCGGGTGGCCTGGTACCACGAAATCCCGTTCGCCGGCCGGACCGGAAGGAGCGGGCTCCGCCCCCGGTTTTCGACGGCGGGATGGCGATGGGTCGCGCGCCACCATTGGCCATGGGTCATTTCGAACTTCGAGATGAAGTAGGGATCGAGGGTCACCTCGTGGACCGGGCCCTCGTGGCCCTTCTTTCGCGCATCGTAGTTCGGGGCGGACTCGTCATCCGACTGAGCCCCCAAGAGATCCGTGCCACCCGGAATCAGGACGAGCACCACGCCGAAGTCCGGGTCGGGCACCACGTGCCACGCGGGATCGCGGCGCGGTGCTTCGCCCGTGGTCAAGTGAAGGAACTCCCACAGTCCCGAGTCGGGATCCCGGCCCAACGGTACCAGCCCCGGCTGGGGTGAGATGACCAACCCGGCGTACTGTGGGCACTCCCTCGGGTTCGCGATCGAGCGGATTGCGGTGTCCCATTCGGGGAGCGCCGCCTCGAAGCGACAGCGCTCGTCGCGCGCGCACTCGAGCCGGCGGGTGATCGTGCCGCGGGTGTTGATTTCCCGATCGAACACCGCGGCCGAGTCTCCGAGCGCCGTGGTATCGGCCACGATCCTTGCCAGGATGTCATGACGCCACTGATCTACCTCGTCGGGGAAGAGCCAATCCTCGGGTGATTCCAAACTCGACCAGGCCGCGACGGTGCGTTCGAAGAGATCGATCTCGCTCTCGAGGTCCGCGATGACGACCTGCGGAACGACCGAGTCTTCCGCCGACGCCCGATCGCGCGCCGCTCGAAAGAACTTGAGTCGTTCCCCCCACTCGTCGAGGACGGTGTCGGCGAAGGTGCGAACATCGGCGCGCTCGCCGGTGGATCGGGCTCCGGCCCGCGTCCGAAGCCCTTCGAGAGCGCGCCGGTGGTCCGGGAGACGGCGCTCGAGTTCGCCGAAATCGCGGAGCCAGGATTCCAACGCCTCCAGTTCGGTCCCCGGATCGGACACGATCGGCGCAACCAGGCTCTCGACCCGGTTGAGATCCGACAGCTGCAGAATCTCCTGGGTTCGAGCTTCGGCCTCTAGGCGTGCGTCGGTCTGGCGCTCCCAAGAGTCTCGAGCGAGTGTGAGCGCATGCTCCTTGGATCGCCACAGTCCGAAGAAGGTTAGTGAACAGGCCAGGAGTGCCGCGAAGGTGATGGCGACCGGCCAAACGACGCTGCGATAGCGACGATGGAAGCGCCGCCACCGTTGGATCCAAGGCTGCGGCCCGACTTCGACGGGTTCGCCGACCAGGTACCGATGGAGGTCCGCGGCCAGCTCTCGGCAGGACGGGTAACGGTCCGCGCGATCCGGCGCCACGGCATGCTCCACGATGGGGCGGAGCGGGCGATCGAGATCGGCTCGATCGAGTCGGTCGAGGTAGTCGTGCGCGGCCCGCGTGGACTCGATCGGTGGAACCTGGCCCGTCAGGAGCTCTCCGAGGATGACTCCCAGCGCATACACATCGGTGCGCAGGTCGACCTCGCCGTGCCCCGCCGCTTGCTCGGGACTCATGTAGGCGAGTGTGCCGACGATGTGTCCGACGACTGTGGCGAAGGGGCGAACTTGCGCGCTGCTGTCGATCAGCTTCGCGAGTCCGAAGTCGATGATCTTGACGGATGGCCGATCCGGTGGCCCGGAAACGAGAATGTTCGCGGGCTTCAGGTCACGATGAATCACGCCGCGTTGGTGGGCGTGCTCGAGGATCTCGCAGATCTGCGCGGCGAGCGCCACTCGCTGCGCGACGGTGAGCGAATGCTCGGTGCGGTAGGCCCCGAGCGTCTGCCCCTCGACGTACTCGAGCGCCATGAAGAAGAGCCCGCCCGACGTCTCGCCGGCCTCGTAGACCTGCGCGACACCGGGGTGTCGCAGGCGGGCGAGCAGCGCTCCCTCGAGCTCGAAACGTTGGGCCGCTCGCTTGGGGTCGATCCCAGGATTCAGGATCTTGATCGCGACGCGCCGTCGCGTGTCGACATCCTCTGCGAGATAGACGACTCCCATGCCCCCCGCGCCCAAGGGTTGAAGCAATTGGTAGCGCTCGATGCGTTCCGGAATCGGGGCGCGTTGCGCGCGCCGCTCTGCCGCGCCACCCGAATCCAACCAACTCAAGAACTCAGGGATCGACCCATGGCTCGTGTTCTTCTCGGAGCTCTCGAAGGCTCGGAGCAGACGATCGAGACGATCTCGGAGCGCCGGACGTTGCGCGCAGTGTCGAAGCAAGTAATCCCGACGCTCGGACAGCGGGAGATCGACGGCCGACCAAAACAGCTGCAGGGCGTCGGCTTCGTCGCTCTGGACCCGGATCATGGGGTTGCACCTCCTCCACGCTCCAGTGACGCATTCCGCCTCGCCCTTTGCGGGTGAGTCTTTCAATGACCTTGGCCCGGAGCCCACCGGGTCGGTACCTCAGGCCCACCTATACTCGCCCGACTGCTGGCGTTGGTCCATTGGTTTCTCCGACAATCAAACCCGGGACCGCGGACCACGAACCCGCGGAGGGCGGCGGCGCTACCACCAGAACGCGGCGACCCGGCCACCTCACCCCACGCCGGGAGAAATGCTGGGACATGCAGGTCCGCCCCCACCAGGGCGGAGTCTCCGACCACGAACCGATGCCCGTCGGGACCGAGTGACGAGAACGCGTCGAGCGGCGAGGTGGCACCAGCGCGAGGCGGGGGATCGATCGGAACGCGCTCGAGTCCAGTGAGCGCGGTCGCCGAGCGAGCTTCCGGAATCCGACTTCCCTCCTCAGCACCCGCCGCCGGGCGACAGACAGTCGAGCCCCGAGCCACTCGGATCGGCTCCGCAATCGGGGAATGGTGCGCCGGGCGGCGGACCGTCGAGGAGCACGTACGCGAACAGGAACAGAGCATCGCCGACGTCGAGCCGGCCGTCGGAGTTGGCGTCTGCTGCCGCATGACAGCCGAGGCCGACGTCGTTCTGGAACAGCACGTTGAGGATGCGGATCGGATCCGCCAGGTCGACGAGGCCGTCGCGGCTCGCGTCCCCGCGCACGAAAACGGAGTTCGTCTGATCCACGGGCAACGCCCCCTGATCGGCGGTGGTCCCGTCGGGATCGAGCGGCGACGCGGGATCTCCTGCGTCGACGCACGGCGATGCGAACGCCAGGTGATAGTTCCCCGAAGCGGAATCCACGAACGCCGGATCGGCGTCGATGTTCCCTGGACCGACCGCTCCCCCCCGCACGTTCGAGTAGCGGATTTCCAGCGTACCGATCGCGCCCGGGGTAGTACCCAAGTGGACGTCGTCCGCCGCGTGCAGAATCGAGCTCACGAACGTCACGTTGGTGTTGGGCTGCAAGCTGATGAGCTGCGCGGGCGTGTTGTCGGCGACCGTGCACCGGTCGAACACCAGGGTCGCCCCGTTGATGGCGTCCGCGTAGAGCGACGGAGCGTTCCCAGGAGCCGAGTTGCCGACGAACACGCACTGTTCGAACACGCTCACGTTGCGTTCTCCGCATCCCACCCCGCCGGTGCCGCCCGCCGAGTTGCCCTCGAAACGGCACCGCCTCCACAGGACCTCGGCGACATGGTCGAGGAAGGCAGGTCCACAGTAACTGGCATTGTTCCCGATGAAATCGCACTCTTCGACGAGGCCCTGGGTCCGGGGGCCCGATGCCAGCGGGTTCACGGTCTTCCCAATGCTCAGACCCGCGGCGGAGAATTCGCTGTAGTTGTTCTCGAATCGGCAGCGCCGCAACACCGCGGTGTCGGTTTCGACCAGCGCACCCGCGCCGATGATCGTGCAGTGGTTCATGCGACAGACCGCGTCTTCGATGAGTACGTGACCGGCCCCCTGGACGAAGAACCCCGCTCCGAAGCCGTCGGTGTTCCCCTCGAAGAGACAGTCCCGGATGGTCAGGGTCTTGCCCGCTCCGATCGTGGCACGCAGCCCGCCGCCACGCAGCGCCTGGCTGCCGGGGTCGTGGCCCGTAATCACGCACTCCTCGACGGTGGGCCCACCGCCCTCCACGAGAATCCCTTGCGCCGTGGCACCGGGAATCCCGTGGATCGTGAATCCCCGGAGAACAGAATCGGAGTCTACGTTCCCGAACCGAACCCGTCCTTCGATCGTCGTCTGCGTCGCGCCGGCCGTCCCCACAACGACGATCGCGCGCTCCATGAAATCAACGACCTCCGGGTAGATGCCCGGCGCTACACGCACCACATCACCGTCGGTCGAAACGTCGATGGCCGCTTGGACGGTGGGCTGGTCGCCTGGCACGAGGATTTCCGCGCCAGCGACACGTCCACCCGCCAGCAACCAAACGGTAGCCATTGCAAGAACCGAGTGCACCAGGGTCCAGCGAGTTCGGGGAAATGGTGAGCGACGATCCATCGGGCAACTCCTCTCACGGTTTAGCAGCCAGGCAACGGGCACAGCGGTCCGGACGCCCTCCGGCACGAGTCCCGATGACGCCGGGCCGCGCTGAGAGTAGGCTCTCACTAGGGGAGCATGCCGGTCGCTTGCGGACGAACGTCGGGGTCGCGGCGAAGGGCAAGGCGTCCGCCACGGCCGTAGCCTTTCACAGTCGCTTTCGATCGAACGGGCGCGTGAAGATGGACACCGCCTTTCGTGAATCAAAGGGATCTCCGACGCAAACCCGGCTCGCCTTTCGGCCAAGGGACCTGTCACCGGCTCGCCAGCGTCGGGTCGTCTCTGAACCGCTGGGAACCGCGTGCGCAACACTCAGCATCCCAGCGAGTCGCCGCAGCGTCGTGCAACCAGTGACCTCCGATCACCCTGGAAGCAAGGAATGAGGCACGCTGTTCAACCAGAGCTCGTGCTTCACGAAGCTCGCGGGTAGGGTGGGGCGCGCTGAACACTCCCATTGACCCCAAGTGGCCCCTTCTCGACTCGACACGCCCGAGCAGCTCCGACGAGGCGCCCCGCCTCGAGTAGAAACACCTGTGGTAGAGAGCTCGGACGGAAAAACTCCGCGATCTTCGCCGAACATGTCGGGGCATCCGTGAGTCCGAGTTGACCCGCAGAGGGCTCCCGACCCCGATCCACCGCCGTTGGATGGAGTCCAGGTGCAGCTCGGGGTATCATCCGCTCAGCGTCACCTCGAACCCGGCCGCGCGATGCAACTCGCTGCACGTTGGGGCTGGCTTGCGGGATCGACGAAGCGGTTCACGAAGTTCATTCGGGCGTCGCAAGACCAGGAGGCAACATGCTTCGACGAGCGGCTTGGAGAGCCAGACACCTTCTCGACGCCCCCAGCGTGAGCGTTCGAGCACTGGCTACTTGCGTGCGCGGCTCCGCGCTCGTCGCCGCGGCAATTCTCGTGTTCGGCGGCTTTGCCTTCGGCCAAGACCCGGATCTGGTCCTACGCGTGGATGACGCTTCGGGCTTCTCCGGCACGACCATCGGCACCAGTGTGTTCTTCGACAACACCAGCACGGACAGCGTGGCGGGCTGGACCTATGGGGTCTGCCACGACACCGGCGTTCTCACGATCACGTCGGCAGTCAGCAGCTCTCTGGTGCAGACCATCAACGCGGGCATGATGCCGGCCTTCTCCTCGACGCAGCTTCTCCCGAACGGCGCAATTCAAGGAATCGTCATCGACATCGGAACTAACCGGCTCTTCCCGGGCACCGGCTACGAGTTCTTGGTCCTCGGCTACGAGGCCATGGATCTGACCGACATGGACCCGGTGACGACGACCAGCGTCTTCGTCTGTGACACGCTCGGGTCTCCACCAGTGGACGACTTGATCTTGACCACGCATGGACTGCTCACCCCGACCGGACTGCCCGGCACCATCACGGTCTACCCTTTCGTGCCGGAGAGCGAACTCGTCGCTTTCGGCAATAGCGAAACCGTCGTCGTGTCTGGGATCTCTTTACAACCCACCCGCGTCTCGGTTGGCTTCGGATACCGCGATCCGGACCCGACGCTGGACGGCGCGCGGGACACCCGGGGCTTCTCGATGGGCGTTACCAACGCCGGAACCTACCTATCGGTCGTCGACCTCGACCCGGTCGGTCCCCTTGCCGCGATCCATGGCGGCGCGGGCCCAGCCTTCTTCACGACCAACCTGACGCCCGTGGGGGGGCCGGGCTGGACGGTTGGAGTCGTCTACGACCTCATGGGCGGCGTGTTCGTTCAGTTCTCGCCGACAGGCGAAGTCGTCGTCGAAGCCGAATACACGGTGGACAGCAACTCGCTGGTCGACCCGATCGACTGCATGGAACAGACCGTTGTCGAAGCGCTCACCTGGAGCGACGGTCTCGGAAACCCCACCGTCACGAACGTCGTACTCGTGGGCAGCGCGAGTCTAGTTGCCGTTGCATCGGCTCGCCATCGCTTCAGATTGCCGAGAAACAGCGGTTTTGACCAAGAATTCAGAGAAACAATAAAACGGACCCCCTCCTTAGTGCGTATCAATGGTGACAAAACCAACG
>JBFWWP010000005.1:0-208210 GCA_050246115.1 Planctomycetota bacterium | reverse complement strand
ACTGCGCGAGTATGGCCTGGGCGCCGAGGAACCCCAGGCCCATCGCTTTGCGATCTCGGCGGATCGTGCGCTCGCGCTCTCTGCAGTCGGCGATGAGTTGGCCCCGCGCTTCCTCCGCGGACAGCCCCGGGATGCGCGGCATCGAGGTCTCGAGCACCACCGACTCGGGCATGCCTCCCTCCGCGTCGAAGAAGAAGTCGGGACGGTCGACCTGCCAAGATCGTCGACCGATCTCATGCGCGAGAATCTTGACCCCTGGCCACTCCTTGGCGCTCCGCACGAGTCCGGCCGCGACGACGTTCGTCAGCACGTACAGCATGTACTTGAAGATCGTCGCTCGATCTCGGAGGAAGTCGAATTTGTTGTAGGACCCCGGTGCCCACACGGTCTCCCACTGGCCCTGGTGGCAGTTGAGGGCCCGGGCGACCTGGCTACCTGAGAACTGCATGAACTTGGGGAGGGACTTCCCAGAGTACGAGACGACGAGGTGCAAGTGGTTGCTCAAGACCTGGAAGGCGTGGACCCTGACCGAGTAGCGATCCGCCGCGACGGCGAGCAGATACAAGATGAGCTGGTTCACTTCCCGGTTCGGCCGAAGTCGATGCTGACGTTTCAAGACGCGTCGCGTCACCATGACCGTACCGCTGGGCGGTAGCAGACGTGGGGGTGTCGCCATGCGAACTCCTCTCTCGGAGGATGTTCGCAATCCGCCAGCCGGGCTGTTATCAGCGACCCCGAAACGCCGCAACTGCGGAGTTTCACCGTGATTGAGCCATCAAACTCGCGGAGTAGCCGGCATTCGGGTCTTCGTTGTCGAGCGACCGAACCAGGACGAAGAACCGGACACGGTCGCTCGAAGGGTGGAGGGGCGGGGCACGGGGATTACTCTCGGGCGGGTGTTTCCCCGCAGCCTCAGGGAATGTCGGACACCGGTCAGGACGTAGCGCCAACGACAATCGCGGAGCTGTTCAAGCTCCTCGGACAGGCGATCGATTCGGCTTGGCAAGTAGCATGGAAATGCCGCCCAACATAGAGGCTTCAATACGAAGCGGCAGCCCTGACGAGACGGATGGCGTGACTCGCGCTGGAGACGTCGGATCTCTGTGAAGGTTTGGCCTGCGTCAGCCGCTTCGGATTGGAGCGTGTTGAACGAAACTGAACGTCGGCAGGGTTTCACGGCTATGGGGATTCGATGTGCAGCGGAGGTGCCGTCGAGGGCGCGCACTGGCGGAGCGTGTAGAGTTGTCGCCACACGTCGCGCGGCAGGATGGGCATTTCCTTGGCGTAGACGGAGCCTGACACGCGGTGGACGGGTATCGCCCACACCACAGGCACAACAGGTCCCACCGTGCGCGACCCTGCTGCGCAGCGCCATACTCATGTGGAAGTGGCGGTCGGGTCTTCAAGGTGGCCCCCTGGTTTGGATGAGCTGACCGGGTTGGAAGCGCTCGACCAGGAGCATTCGGCCGACTTTGCATCGAGGGCAGCAGCGGGCGGCTGGATCGCTGCCATCGCTGCCATCGGTGCTGGCTGGATCCACGTCAGCAGTAGGAGTGTCGCCGGTCTCGGTGATGGGTGCACGATTTATGAGCAGCCGTCGACAGAGCTCGAGCCTAGCGACGCGGTGCCTGTTGGCCAGGAACCCGTAGTAGCGCACGCGAACGAACCCGTGCGGCAACACGTGCAGCAGGAATCGCCGGAGGAACTCCGTGGCGGACAAACGCATCTCACTCTGGTGACCGCCACCTCGGGTGTTTCGGTAGCGGAAAGTGACGGTCGCATTGTCCATGTGCATGAGCCGGGCGTTCGAGATGGCAACGCGGTGGGTGTAGCGAGCCAAGTACTTGATGACCGCCTCGGGGCCCGCGAAGGGCGGCTGCGAGTAGACCACCCACTTCGTGGTCTTCAGGCTGCTATGGCCGAGGAGCAGCTGCACGGTACGCAGGTCGACCCCGGCTTCCAGCAAGTGCGTGGCGTACGTGTGACGCAGCACGTGGGGCGTCACCCGCTTGGTGATCTGCGCCCGTGTGGCAGCGCGCGACACGACACGCTGCAGGGTCTCGCGAGAGAGGGGGCGCTCGATGCGCGGACCCGGAAACAGCCACACCGGGGGCCGCCTCGCCTGCCAGTGCTCGCGCAAACTGGCGAGCAGCCGGTCCCCCAGCGGGACCATGCGCTGCTTGCGTCCCTTGGCCTGCGCCACAGTGAGAAGTTTGCGATCTCCATCCACGTGGGTGACCTGGACGGCCTGCAGCTCCGACAACCGGAGCCCTGTCCCGTAGAACGTGCTCACGATGGCCCGCTGCTAGATCCGTGGTGGCGTCGAGGAGCCGAACGACCTCGGTCTGGCTGAGCACCACCGGGAGCTTCTTCCGTCGCCGGGCGAACGGGATCCGATCGATGATGGCCTCGCGGTCGAGGGTCACGCGGAACAGGAACCGCAGAGCGCATACGGTCTGGTTCAGTACCTCGAACGAGGACTTCCGCTCCTCGACGAGGTAGACCTGATATCCGCGGATGTGCTCCACGCTCAGCTCGGCGGGCGACTTGCCGAAGTATGCCGCGAATTGCCGAACGCAGCGGACGTACTGGTCGATGGACTTCAGGAAGTAGTTGCGAACCCGCAGATCTTGGATCATCCTCTGACGCAGCGGAGTCATGACGAGCCCCTTTCCGTGACTTTGCGGGTCCGCGGAAAGGGCTCATTTTCCCACGCCGACGGACCCGACGCGCGCGCGTGCGCCGGGATCGACCGACAGCCGATGCGAAGAGATCAGCGTTGGGGCTGAATCGCACGCGCCGCGAGAACAGCGCGAGCAGGCTCATCCGCACTACCGCGCAGCGGTTTCGTTCGACAAGGCGATGCAGGCGGACGGCGCTTCGCGCCGCCGCTGATCGCCGCGACGTTAGGCAAGCGAGTGGACTCGACTAAGGCTGAAGTCATCCGAATTGCGCGAATGGGCGAGCAAGGTGTAGGGCTCGTTCCACACGTCCTTGACGTTGCTCGCACAACCGACGACCGCCGTTTGTTCGGCGTATGTCTGGACTGCTTCTCCGCCGTGCTGGAAGACTCGACGGCGCCGATTGCCTACGAGGTTGCGACATTTCTCGGCGGCCTTCTCCCAAACCGGGAGTTTCGGCGAATACGACGTAAGATTCTCACCGCTCTCTACATCATCGGTCGCGCAAGCTCAGTCGTACTTCCCAACATCGTTGTCGCCTACAAGGAGCGCGGTCCATCTTCGATCCTCGTTCCGGTTCGGTGGGCGGCAGTACACGTTTCTTGGGAAGCACTCGCGAGTCCGGATCCTCAGGAGCGCCGGGCAGGGCTCGATGCGTTCTTGGATCTAGGGTCTCTTGGCTTACTCAATCTCCGCGCATTCCTCGAGAAGCAACCCACGCACGCTGCTTCTGTGGGAATCAAAGGCGCCATTCGGGAGCTTGAGTCGCGGTATCCAGGCGAGTATGCTGGCTAACTCAGTGCTGCAGCTGACCGGGGGCAACGTTCGCCATGGCAGGTTCGAGTGCACCCAGCCGATGTAGAGCTACACCACACGCGCTGTTTGCGCTGCGCCCGGCAGCTGAGCTTCAGCGTTAGACGCTCTTCTATTCACCCCGGTGATCATTCGCCGCATCGTCGTCACGGCCTCGAGCATGGAGTTGAGCTACCGGCCGCGATTCAAGATCGTACTCGGAACCCTCGGCCCACTGTTCGCGGTTGCGATGGTTGTTGGGGCTGTGTGACAGTGGCTCTACTTCCCTGGACAGTGAATCGACGGTAGTCTGCCACGCTTCGGGATAGCGCGTCGCTGTCACCGTTGCTTTCTCTGGCTCTCGAACTCTTTGGGGTTATCGTTGCAGACGGGTACCGAGGGCAACGGAGAATCGAACCACCAGATCCGCAGCGGTGATCTCCGATCGATCGCCCCGGACCAGGCTGAGAGGCGTTCCAAATGGTCGAGGTTCAGAGTTCCCCCGCTCCGTGGACCGCTGCGAAGTTCACACTGGCGACCGCCCTTGGTGTAGTCGTCGGACTGGTGGGCGGGGTTCTTCTGGTCCGGGGCGATCGATCAGAGATCACCGCTGCGGATCTGGCGCGGGCGTTGGACGTTCGGTGCTGGCGCTACGTCATCCCTGAAGGACACGAAGGAGAGTTCCTGACCCTCGAAGCGAGGAATGACGACGGAGCCAGGAGCTACGGCGGGGCCTCCGGCTGGACAGCTGGGGAGACGGTGTGGGTCACGATCCGGTCTGTCCGAAGCAGTGGACACCTCGAGTGGTCGATCGTTGGTGATGAGGCTTGCACGAACGGCACGATGGAGAATCCGTTCACGGGCCTCTCGCCGACCGTTCCGGCTATGGACCACACCTCGCTGGACAAGTCTCCTCTTCTGAAGGGCAATCTCACGGGGTCAGTCAGTATGTTGGATAGCAAGCCCGGGGATGTGTCTTTGTGGTTGGCGTGGAAGTGACGACACGGTTGGGTCCAACTCTGGCGGTCCGTGCAGGAAGTGTTTGCTCATTCGGGCCTTGAGTTGTTGAGTTGTTGGCCCATGAGTTGGGCCACATCTTACTGAACACAGGTGATACAGTCCAGGACCCCCGCGTGCTGTTTCCAGCAACCACCTTGGCCGCTCCTAGCCAGAAGAGACTTCCGAATGGTCAAGACTCAGTTCCAGGGGCGGGGACTCACCAGCACTACACAGGGCCTGGGTCCGTTCTCATTTTGGATGGAGGCCAGTTTGATGTTCCAGAGAGGGCTCGTAGCGTACCGTCCGCCGGCAACTATCAGTACCAAATGGGGAATCTTCTTTTGCAACCGGATAGCTAACGTTAACGCAGTCTTTGCAATTGGCGCCGTTGTCCTGTTGACCACCGTAGCAGCAGCGCAGGAGGATGACCTAGGTCGCGTCAAGCGGATAGTGGACGTCGAGCCTCACGAAGCCCGGGGTATGGTTAGGAACATGGTCAGAGGAGGTATGGACGGGACAGGCGAGTCTCTGTTTGCGCAGATCGCCCCCAGAGTCCAGGATACATGCTTCGAAGCCGTTAGCGAGGAGCTGGGGAGCCTTGACAAGTTGCCGGAACCTGCGAGAGCGCCTCTCCTGCTAAGAGTCGCGAGTGCGGTGGGCCTCCTAGGAGCGGGTTCCGACGTTTTCGGATGCATCTACGAGAAGGCGCTGAACTTGCGAGTGACAGCGGATGTACGGCGCAACCTACTGTTTCGGTTGAATGCGAAGGTACCGTGCGCCTCGGCAGGCCATGGCACACTCGTAGATGCGGAACCCCTCGGTGTCCGAGGTCTCGTCGAAGGATGGATGGCGAACGAGGACGATTCAGCCGTACTAGGCGCTCTCGTTGGAGCATGGACAATGACAGGCGGGGTCCAGACCGATAGCCTCCCTAAGTCAGTCCAGGACCTGATTGCAGTGGACAAGGAGTTGAAGTGGCGGATTGAGCTCAACGCTATGCCGCCAGTGGAAGCGCGCCACGAGGCGCTGGCGCGTCTTCAAAAAGTTGTTGCGGACAGCCAAGACGAGAACGCTCCTCGGCTTAGACCAGACCAGTGGGGACCCTTCGATTGCCCGTACTTCCTATGGCAGAAGCTGGATGGTGTACCGCCCGGGCCTGAGCAAGACGCGTTGGCTGCACTCCTGACGAGCGTGGATACTGTCATGAGCGAAGGTTCACTGACGAGCTCCCTAAGGGCCAATCTTGACCGAGTGAGAGTTGTTTTGTTTCAATTGACGCGAAGTACCCGAAGCAAGTAGGCGAGACCAGCCCGTTCATTCTCGCCAGTCGCCCCGGGCTCATGGGATCCACTGAACCCCCAGGTCATTTGCGCCGTGCTCAGTATGCTGCGCCGACCCTGATTGGGCTCTAAACTGGCGAAGGTGTCATGAGCCGCCATCTGGCTCTCAGGAAGACCAGAGCCCCTCGAATCCGACCCCGGCCCACGCGCCAAATCCCGTGCCACTCTGGCGTCAGGCCTTTGGGTGCTTACGTTCGATCACCTGAGATCGGTGGCGACCCCGAAGGAGCAGACTATGCGCGATCGAGATGATGCCATACTCCTCGAACGGCACGTGTTCGACACAGCCCGCCTCATGGCGGAGCACCCGCCGCGCCTCCGGCATGGTCACAAGAAGGTTGTGTTCGAGCTTGCCTGCCCTCCGGGTTGCCGGCATGCGGGCGAGATTCGCTACAGTCGATGGTCGGCGCTGGAACTCCCCCGGAAGCTCGAGATTGTAGGTGCTTCGTCTCGCGTCGAGACTCGCGTGGGGGTGTTCGACTACGCTCCATCGCGGGAGAGCGGGCCGGCCGTCGAGTGGCACGTCAACTTCGCCGACCCCCACCTGTTCGTGGCCTACGGCGGGCCGCTCTTTGCCCAGGATGAGATGCAGGTCGCCGAGCACCCCGCCCTCGGAGCCGTGCGGGAGGCGCTGGAGGCTGCGGGCTCTCCGACGCTGACCGAGGCGTTCGGGGAGCCGACTCCCGTGCTGTTGATGGGGGTCGAGCGGCGTTGCCAGATCGCCACCGATGCCGATCCCGCGGCGGGGCGGCCGCAGGGCCTCTATGGCAACCGCTTCGCGAGGGCGGAGATCGACGTCGTCCGACGCGCCGTCACCCCGATCGATCCTCCCACCGTCACGAACTTCATCGCGATGGCGGCCCCGGCCGGAGGCTCGGACTTCTACGACGTCTATGACATCGAGAAGATTCTCGTCACGGCTTGCACGGGATTTCGCGCGGCGGTCCGCGAGTCCGCCCGACCGGACGATCCGACCGTCGTCGTTCACACCGGCTTTTGGGGTTGCGGCGCCTTTGGGGGTAACCGCGTTCTCATGACCCTGCTGCAGATTCTGGCCGCCCGTCTCGCGGGGGTCCACCACCTGGTCTTCCACACCGTCGACCCATTGGGGGTTCCCGTAGTGAAGGAGGCCTGCGCCCACGCCGACTCCCTTGCCGCGGGCGGCTCGCCTCGCGGGAAGGGCGAACTCATCGGGGCCATCGAGGCCATGGGACTGCGTTGGGGCGTGAGCGATGGAAATTGAGAGGCCAGTTTCGAGGGTCTCCTCTCCCAGAAAACTGCAGTTCCGTCCGGTTCGGTTCTCCAATTCCTGGCGCTTCCTGACGCGCCAGAGGTAGTTACTGTCCCGAGGGGCGGGAGCGCACTCCTTGTGGGGGATTCAGGCAGTAGGTAAAGGTCCAATACCCAGGATGGCCGCTCTCGAAGTGATCCGTGACACCTCGATCTTCCACCGCGACCCTGCCACCGGCGCCGTCGAGAGGCTGCGATCTCTCGGCGGCGAGGACGCGGCGTTCGACCCGGCGGAGCCTCGCGTCGACAAGCGACGTTGCGGTGCATCGGTGATCGGCAACGCTTCGGTGAGCACAGCCTATTGCGACAATGGACCTGATGAAGATCCAGTTCGATTCGAGCGAGCCCTTCCGCCTCTAGGCCGTGGCCACATTGGCCGAAATTTCCGGCGGCCAAGTGCAGCCCCCCCCGGGGCAACTCGGATGGGCGACATCGACGAGGTCTTCGCGGCGCGCGCCAGTAACGGCGCTCGCCACTTCAGGAGGTGGGCTCGGCGTCCAAGTAGAAGTTTGCGACCCGTCCTTCGCGCAGGAGGCGTTGTCCCATAGCGGCGATCATTGCGCCGTTGTCGGTCGAGAACTCCGGCGCAGGGAAGACCACGAGATCGGCGTCGGCGGCGAGTTCGCGTTCGAGGCGTTCGCGTAGGTATCGATTGGCCGTGACGCCGCCGCCGAACACCACGGTGCGGAGGCCGGTGTGTGCGAGGGCGCGTTTGACCTTGGCAACGAGGACGTCGCCTACGGCGGCTTGGAAGCTTGCGGCGAGGTCGGGGCGGCTGGGTGCACCGTCGACCGGACCGGCGGATAGCGCCTTGGGTCCACGCCATGCGTAGAGTACGGCGGTCTTGAGGCCCGAGAAGCTGAAGTCGAGGGAGTCACGGCCGAGCAGCGAACGCGGTAGCGGCACCGCGTTCGGGTCGCCGGCCAGGGCTTCGCGTTCGATGCGGGGACCGCCCGGGTAGCCGAGCCCCAAGACCGTGGCGACTTTGTCGAAGGCTTCGCCGACGGCGTCGTCCTGGGTGGCGCCGATGCAGACGCGCGCGCCGTCCTCGACTCGGTAGAGATCGGTGTGTCCACCCGAGAGGACGACCCCGAGGAACGGTGGAGCCACTGCGACTCCTTGCGTGCGGCCGGTGATCCGTGGAGCTTCGAGGTGGGCCTCGAGGTGATCGACTGCGAGCAAGGGTAGGTTCCAAGCCCACGCGAGGGCTTTGGCGGTGCAGACGCCGACCAAGAGCGCGCCGATGAGGCCCGGTCGGTGAGCGACGGCGATGGCGTCCAGATCACCGGGGCGAAGGTTCGCGGCGGCCAGCGTGCGCTCGATGACCGTGGTCAGGTTTTCGACGTGCGAGCGGCACGCGATCTCAGGCACGACGCCGCCGTAACGTTCGTGGAGTCTGGCTTGGGATAGGACGATCTGACCGAGCAGGCGCGGACCGTCATCGACTACCGCTGCCGAAGTTTCGTCGCAGGAGGTTTCGATGCCCAGGACTCTCATTGCTGCTCGGGAGGGGTGTGGGGCTCGGTTGCGCTCGGTGGCTCGAGCTGTTCCTTGGCGACGGCGGTGTTCACTTCGTCGGACTCGGCGTTCGACTCCCAACGCTTTCGCTGAGCGGCGATCTGCTCCCAGTAGCGGGGCGGATCGGCGAGGATCGCGAGGGCGGTCAAGAGCGGTGCATCGACCACGTTGTCAGTGGGCGCATCTTCGTCGGAGCGTTTGGGTGCGGGCGGGAACGTCTCCGTGTTGTTCGCGGACGGCAGCGGCACGTGGTCTACCGCGAAGGGCGTGTTCACTCGGTTGATCTCCTCGCGGCGCCACGCTCGGAACAGCTGCGCGAACGACTTGTCATCCAGGCTGGCCTCGATGTCCGGGAGTAGCCCACGCCGTACATGCGTCTTCTCATCCTCGCGGATGCCGAATCCCTTGGGTGGGTAGTGACGGCGCGTCGTCAGCTTGAGGATTCCATCGGTGGCGTCATGGCCGAGCGGGTAGATCGTCTGCACCGTCCACTTGCCATAGGTCTCCTGCCCGACGAGGAGCGTTCGGTTGTGGTCGCGCAGCGCCGCCGAGACGATCTCCGCGGAACTCGCAGTCCCACCGTCCACCAAGACCGCCAGGGGAATCTTGGCGAAGGGGCCTGGCTGGTTGACCGAGTACATGCGGGGGTGATCCCAGTCCGAGCGTCCGCGCGTCGTGAGGACGTGGCCCTCTTGGAGGAACAGGCGCGCGATGTCGACGGCCTGTTCGAGGATCCCACCGCCGTTGTAGCGGAGGTCGAGGACCAAGGACTCGGCGCCGCCCTCCAGCAGGTTCTGCGACGCCTGGCGCAGTTCCTCGAGCGAACCGTCCTGGAACTGCTTCAAACGTACGTACCCGATCGGCTTGGCGGCGCCGTCCGCGGCTTCGTACAGGCGCACCGCGCTCACGCTCGAGGTCTCGACTCGACCCCGAGGAACCATCAAGTCCACTTCGAGTCCGCGACGGGCGATCCGCAGACTCACCCGAGTCCCTGGGAGTCCCTTCAGACGGCGAGAGATCTCGTCGAGGCCGAGCCCGTCGATGCCGTCCCCATCGACGGCGAGGATGACGTCGCCCTCGAGTATCCCGACTCGAGCCGCCGGACCGCCGTGGATCACGGTGCCGATGCTGGGATGCGGCGAGTCGTTGGCGTCGAGCACGATGCCGATCCCGATGTAGCTGCCGTCGGTGTCGCCTTGGAAATCGAGTACGTCTTCGGGGGGCACGTACCGCGTGTTGTGATCGAGGGTCTGAACCATTTCGTTCAGTCCGGTGTGGAACATCTCGTCGAGCCGCTTCGGCGAGACCGGGTCGACGTAGCTGCGTCGCACTTTCGCCAAGACCTGCTCGACGAGGGCGCCGTTCGACGTGTGCTCGGGCTCACCTGGTTCGATGAAGCCAGCAGCGAGCAGTCCCCCGGTGATGAGGGCCAGGAACACTTGACTGCGCGTGGGTCGGCCAGCGCGGGGCAGCGTCATGGGCGCCAATCGAGTCCCAGGTGAAGCTCATTCACGGGAAACTCCAGTTCGAGGGGATTACCGCGCAAGGCACCCCAGCGGGCGACTCGAGACTTGGGAACGATCCCGTGTACGAGGATCGTATCATGCCATGGACCTGGCCGCGGACCTAGCCCCAAGGCAATCGCGGTACGCGCTCGATTGGGGACGAGCGGGCGGTCGCAGCGGTTCAGTAGGGGGGCGTGCCAGCCGGGGCCCGATCGGGGCGGGGCGGCACTGCCACTGCCCGGGGAGCCGCCACCAAAGGAACGAGCCCCGCAGAAGGCTCCGCGGGGCTCGTCTTCGTGTTTGGTGGGCGGAGCAGGAATTGAACCAGCGACACCGGCATTTTCAGTGCCGTGCTCTACCAACTGAGCTATCCGCCCTAAGATCAACAGTTCGGCCTCGTTGCCTCCCCGCGGGTTGCGCGGGGCGCGGCCCGGCCATTGAGGGGCGGGATTGTAGGAATGGGCATGGCTTGCGGTCAAGAGAGATTCCCGTCCGCAGGTGCCGTATGCGGCCGCCCCGGCGCGCGGCACGCGGGGGGCCTCGCGCCTCGCCGGGCGATCGCCGCGGCGAGGGCGGACTCGTACCGAGGGGATAGGAGCCCGTCCTGGCCCTCGATCCCGCGCCGACGAGCCCTGTCGTTGTGCATGGCTACGAGCCGCGAGCGTTTTCGGGTGAAGGCCCCGGCTCGACAGGACCACGAGGGGGCTCTGCGAGAGCCCCCTCGGAGAGAATCCAGGCCCGAAGCGAAGAGCGCGGCATGCGCTCGAGTCGGGGCTAGTAGCCCTCGATCCGTTCGATATAGCGAGTGATCGAATCGAGATCCTGAGCGAGGTTGCCCAAGACTTTGAAGGTCGCGAAGAATTCCTCGAGCAAGGTGTTCTTCTCGAACGGCACGAAGACGACATCGCCGTTGCGCATCAGGATGTCCTGCTCGAGATCCCCGTAGCGAACGAGCCGTTCGACGTCACACAGGATCAAGTAGCGCTCCTTGGTTTGGCGCCCCTCGCGAATCACCGCGATCTCGTTCCACTCGGACTTCGGGTGGAGCGCACCGATTGCGGCGAGGATCTGACTGAGATGCTCATCCCCGGTGAGGTTGACGACCCCTTGCTGGCCGGTCGGGTTGATCACACTCACGTCGCCGCCTTGGACGCTGTCGCCAAGGTCGGTGGTCTCGGTGTTCAGAATGACCTGGGGGGCAGTCAGGAAGAACTCGGCGTAACGTGTCGAGACCTCATCCTTGAGCTGCGAGATCGAGCGACCGGCGGCCACGACATCGCCGATGAGCGGCAGGTCGAGTTTGCCGTCGGGGCGAATGTTGACGGTTTTGGAGATCCCCTGCCCGAATACCTCGACGCTCACTCGAGTCCCGGGTTGGAGGAGGTACTCGAAGCTGGTAACACCCTTCTCCATCAGAACCCGGTTGTAGGCCGGCGCCCAGATCGCGGTCGCGCTCTTCGAAGGAATGAGCTGACCGTTGGGGTCGGTGTACGGGAACGATTCCTTGGGGTTGGTTACGCGGGTGTAGCAGCCGCACGGACTGAGGCCGAGGAGGCCTGCGGCCACGAGAGAGAGCCATCTCGGGTGCCAGGAGCCGGTCATGGAGTCATCCTCCGTACGTTCGGGGCGGATCGAGCCCGCTTGCCCTACGCCGAAAATCCTCTCTCCCACGCATATCGGCTCCGTTGGCTCGGGGCATGAGTCGGGCTTGGGAAATGGCGGACGGCCGTGGCCCGTCGCAGGAGTTCGTTCGAGGAACGCCTGGCCCACCGGCCACGGCTGCAGCGGTCGCCTTGCGCGCCGGCAAGTTGCCAGGGAAGGGAGGTACGAGGGGGCTTCGAGAGCCCCTAAGGGGGGAGAGGGGAAGGCTCCGGCGCGCAGGTTGGTCGAAGTCGAATTGGTCGAAGTCGAAGAGGGCTCGGGCTGCTGGCGCCTTCTCCCGCGACCGGCATCAAATCACGGAAGCGTCAGCCGAGTGCGCGGGTCGAACCGACCCCGCGTGCTGACGCTTCTGCTACCGCCCTTCGAGGGCGCTTAGCTGCTGATCGTGGCTACCCGTCGGTGCAGCAGGGACTTGCGGCGAGCGACGGTGTTGTGGTGGAGGATTCCCCGCTTGGCGGCTTTGTCGAGCTTCGCTTGCGTAAGCCGGAGCAGGTTCTGCGCCGTCGTGCCGTCCTTCTGCTCGACCGCGCTCAGCAGCTTCTTCGTGTAGGTCTTGATCTCGGACTTCGCCATGCGGTTTCGCAGGTTGCGCTTCTGATTCTGGCGGTGCCGCTTGGCGGCCTGCATCGTATTGGCCATCGACTCTCGGTCTCTCCTCGGTCTGCTGATCCCGCCCGAACACCCGAGCCTTTCGCAGTCGACGTGTCGACTGCCAGCGCTCCGGGGCGCGGATCCAGGGGGTTGCGATTGACGAGCGAACTAACTTTACGAACCGCGAATCTCGTCGACTTTGCGGGATACGTCGCGGAAGCCAATGTCGACCGACATGACCTCTTCGAAGTACTCGAGCGCCTTGTCGCGCTCTCCCTTGCCCAAGTGGGCCGTCGCCAAGTCGTAGCGGAGGTTCTTCGCGAGCGGTGAGTCGGCTTCGGACACTCCGCCGAGCGCGGTGTTGTACTGCTTGATAGCCAGGTCGTAAAGCTTCTTGGCGAAGAAACACTGGCCGATCCGATAGTTCGATTCGATCGCGAACTTCGGGTCCTTGCCGGACTGTTGGTACTGCTGGATGGCCTCGTCGAAGCGCGAATTCTTCTGATAAAGTCTTCCGAGGCTGGCCTTTAGCGAGTAGTCGGTGGGGTGGGCCGCGACCCGGCGGGGGAGTTCGGTGAGCATGAAGTCGTTGTACTTCTTCTCCGCCTCGGCCACGCGGCGCTTGATCTCGGCGTCGTCCGGGCTGTTGACCATGGCCGTGCGCAGGTCCTCGATGCCGGCTTGGATCTGGCGCTCCTCGAGCGTCCCCAAACGTTCCTGGGTGTACATGTCTTGCGGGTCGACCTGCAGGGCTTGCTGATAGACCGTCCGCGCCTCGTCGAACTTCTTGGCCTTCACGTACAGGTCGCCGAGCTCGCGCATCAGGCGTGTGTTCCCGGGGGTGCGCGCGACCTCTTCCGCCTTCAACTCGATCGCGGCCATGGCGTCGTCGGACGTGCGAATGATCTTCTGCTTTTGTTCCAGCTTCCCGGACTCGTCGGAGTCCTTGAGCAGGTCGCGGAACGACCCGTCCCCCCCCGACTGCCGACGCGCGTCGGCGCGCTTCATCATGGTCGAAGCCGCCAGGTCGCGCACCGCCTTCCCGGCTTCCTGATCGCTCGGATCGGCCTGACGCACCCGCTCCCAGCACTGGATCGCGCGCTCGAAATCGGTCTGCTTCTCGTACAGGCGACCTAGATGCTTGAGGGCTTCGACGTTGGTCGGAGCGACCTCGAGTACGCACGTGTAGCCCCAGATCGCCGACTCCAGGCGGCCCGACTGAATGAACGCGTTCGCGAGATCCATGTTGAGGTCGACGTTCTGCGGGGCATCGCGCAGGATCTTCTCGAGTTCCAGGATCTGCTTCTCGAAGTCCTTGGTCATGCCGAGTTTCTTGACCTTGCCGAGCGCTCCGAGCCGCTTCAGCTTGAAGGCGCCGCCGCCCATGGTGTTGCCGCCGGCCTCTTGGACGCGCCGCACGGCCGTCGCGCGTAGCTTCTTCCGTTCTTCGAGCCGGTCCGGATCGATCTCCAACCCTTGAAGGAAGAGTTCGATGGCGTAGTCGTAATTGCGCTTCTTGATGGCAAGTTCGGCCTTGGTGAAGAAACTGTCGGCTGCTCCCATGGGTCTCCTGTGCGGGGGGCGAACGAGCCCCGGCTTCTCAGAAACGGACTGCTCAAAAGCCTCGACGACTCAGCCGGCTGCGGCGCGCGCCGGGCTCCCCACGACGCACGAGCCAAGCGGAGTTCGTTGCGGCAACACCTCACCAAGGCTCGGAGCTACTGACTTCGTAAGACCGTTGGTCTTTCCCAGAAAACGACGTCAGGCTGGGCGGTCGGAACTCGAGGCAACGATAACGGCCGGGTCCGGCGAGGCTCTCGACTCCGCCGACCGATCGCTCGAGCGGGATGATCCGAACCGACTCAGCCCGGCGCGACTCCGCGCGGCGGGCGCCCGCCCTCCGCGAACCACGGAGTTTAGCCATGGCCCGTCGTAGGGTCAAGCGCGCGCGGAGGTTCCGACTGCGCGTCGTCTTTCGCGCCGACGGGCCTGCGGTTATCCTACGGAACGATTGGGATCGTGGGCACTCGCGCCCGCGGTCGCGCGCGCCCGCCAGCGGGCCGGCTGCCCCGAGAGGACTTCCATGACGACCGAAACCGAGGGCGGACCCCCTCCGGACTTGTTTCTCAGGCTCTACCCAGATCCGGTCTTGCGACGACGGGCGACCGACATCAAGCGCATCGATGACCGGGTCCGCGAGGGTGCGAAGCGGATGTTCCAGATCATGTACGAGAGCCGCGGAATCGGTCTGGCGGCTCCGCAGGTCGGGTGGTCCGAGCGCATCTTCGTAGTGAATCTGGCCGGCGAGAACGGCTCGGCCGACCAAGAGATGGTGTTCATCAATCCGGTGCTCAGCCAGTTCGCCGGGGAGAGCACGTACGAGGAGGGGTGTCTTTCGTTCCCCGAGATTCACGTCGAGGTGACCCGCCCGGAGACGGTACGGATCGAGGCCTACGATCTCCAAGGAGAGAAGTTCACGCTCGATGCGTCCGACCTACTCGCGCGTTGCCTACAGCACGAGAACGACCATCTGGACGGGATTCTCTTCGTGACGCGCATCTCGAACTCGGCGCGTCTGTCGATCCGCAAAGCGCTCAAGGAACTCGAGAAGCGGTTCGCGGAAGAACGCGCGAGGTGATGGCGCGACGCCGGCGCGCGCGGCGATTCGGCTAGGGCTCGCGACCGGGCAGACGGGCTGCGGAGTGCTGTACGCTCACGAATCGAGAGGACACCGTGCAGGTCTATCGCAGTTTGCGTGCCCTCGACGGAGCGCCGCCGCTCCAGGCCGTAGCCACGGTCGGGGTGTTCGATGGCGTGCACCTAGGTCACCAGCATCTGCTCGCAGCGCTGCGCGATTGGGCCTCGGAAGTCGGACGCCCCCGCGCCGTCGTTACCTTCGACCGGCATCCACTGTCGGTCCTGGGGCGGATACCGCCGGCGATCCTGACCTCGGTGGAGCATCGACTCGTGCTCCTCGAACGCGAGGGTGTCGACCTCGTGGTCGTGCTGACGTTCGATCGCGAGTTGGCTTCCTGGTCTCCAGAGCGATTCGTGGGCGAGATCCTGGGCGAGGCCCTGGGGTGTCGACACCTTCTCATGGGGCACGACTCGGCGCTCGGCAGCGGGGCCCGCGGCACTTTCGAATACCTGCGCGATCGACCCGGCCTCGACTTGGAGCTACGCAGCGTCCCGCCGTTTCGGCTCGACGGCAAGCCGGTCTCTTCGACCGACATCCGCGCCGCAGTCCTCAAGGGAGAGCTGCAGAAAGCCGCGGCGCTCTTGGGGCGTCCGCTGTCGCTCTTTGGCGAAGTGATCGCCGGTGACGGGCGCGGTCGTCAGCTCGGCTTTCCGACTGCCAACCTCAACCTCTTTCACTCCGCGGCACCGCCCCATGGAGTCTACTTGGCGGACGCTCGGGTCGACGACGTTCAATACCCGGCGCTCGTGAACATCGGCCGACGTCCGACGTTTCTCGACGACACCGTGCCGCTCGACTATTCGCGCTACTTCAACGAGCAGTTGGACAAGGTCGAGGTGTTCGTGAGCGGCTTGGATCGAGATCTCTACGGTCTGCAGCTGGAAGCCCGCCTGCACGAGAAGATTCGCGACGAGAAGCGCTTTGGCAGCGTCGAGGCCTTGGTCACCCAGATTCGTCTCGACCTCGAACGCCTCCAGGAGTGGTGGGGGCGTCGTACGAACCCGCGCTGAGCTGCGACTCGGACTTCGCGACCGGACGGGTTCGCACGCGTGGCCCACAGGATCTACGAGCCAAGCCTCCGCCGCCAAGCGTAGCCAAGGGCGCTCGCAGCGCCGGCAGGGTGGGGAGTGGCCGCGCGCCTGTCGCTACTCGGAGAGTTGGTCCTCGTAGTCGCTCGCGGTCAGGAGACTGTCGATCTCTTCCGCATCGCTGGGTTCGATCTTGATCATCCAGCCCTCGTCGTAGGGGGAGTCCGCGAGCAGGTCGAGATTCCCCTCGAGCTCGGTGTTCACGTCGGTGACCGTTCCGGAGATGGGCGCATTGAGCTCTGCGACCGCCTTGACCGATTCGATCTCCCCGAACGGGTCGCCCGCCGAGACTTCGGTCCCGACCTCGGGCAAGTCGATGAAGACGAGGTCCCCCAACTCCTTGACGGCGTGCTCGGTGATGCCGACGACGAAGATCTTGCCGTCCTTCAGCGCCCACTCGTGGCTCGTTGCGTAGCGGCGGTCGTCTGGTATCTCGGCCATTCCTCATTTCCTTTCCGAATCTCGCAGCGCCCCGTGGGCGGGCGCGACTATGCGGGGCGCGAGAATCGCCTGCAAGAGCATTTCGCGACGTGCCGGTCACGCTCGACCCGGCAGCCGCTGGCCCGACGCCAACGAACTCGGAATCGACCGGGCCGTTGGTTTCGCAGGGACTTTGGTGTACGGGCCGAACTCGGGTCGCGCGCTACGGGGACTCGCCACGCTTGTAGAACGGAACCGGGTGGGGCGTCAACGGCACTCGGTGCCCGCGGACGTCGACCTCGAGCTGCACCCCTTCCGGGGCTTCTCGGCGTGCGACCAGGCCCATAGCGATATTGCGCTCCAGGGTTGGTGACGGCGCTCCGCTGGTGATCAGGCCGACTTGCTGCGCACCGGCGAAGATGCCCATGCCCTGGCGTGCGACGCGCTTGCCGTCGACCGTGAAGCCGCGCAACTCGCGCAGGGGCCCACCGGCCCGCTGCGTTGCGATCAGGGCATCCCGTCCCACGAAGGCGACCGGTTTCTTGAGCTTCACCGCGAACGCGAGACCCGCCTCGAGGGGAGAGATGTCCTCCTCGAGTTCGTGCCCGTACAGCGGCATGCCGGCCTCCATGCGCAGCGTATCGCGCGCACCCAGTCCGCACGGCAGGAGCTCCTTGCCGAGAGCCGACTGGAGTGCCGCCCACAGCGCGATCGCCCGCTCGCTCGGGACGTACAGCTCGAATCCGTCCTCGCCGGTGTAGCCGGTGCGCGAAACCCACCCCTCGAACTGCTCGCGGCCGATCACGACCCGGGCGTCGCTCATGTGGTAGTACCCGAGTTGCGAGAGCGACGGCGTCCAAGTCGTCGTCACCAAGGGCGAGAGCATGCGCTCCGAGGCCGGCCCCTGGACGGCAATCATGGCGATCTCCTCGCTGCGATCGACGATCTTGGCACCGTCGACTTCAGCGATCTTCTGCGTCAAATAGGGCCACAGCTTATTGCGGTTGCCAGCATTCACCACCAGCAGCACCGACTCGGGCAGGCGATAGACGAGAATGTCGTCGTGCACTCCGCCCGCCTCGTTGAGCACGAGCGCATAGCGAATCTGTCCCAACTCCTGCTTCGCCACGTGGCACGTGACGATGCGGTCGACGGCCGCGACGGCAGCCGGGCCGGTCACCTCGAGGCGCCCCATGTGGCAGAGGTCGAACAGGCCCGCGCACCGACGCACCGCCAGGTGTTCCTCGACGATCGAAGAGTACTGGACCGGCATCTCGAAGCCACCGAACTCGACCAAGCGCGCGCCCAGATCCCGGTGAACTGGATTGAGGACAGTCCGTTGCATCAGGCGAAGGTCCGATCGTATTGCTGAGGTGAAGGGTTCTCGGGTAGCTCGGCCGCGGTCGCGAGGGGGCTTTCCGAAAGCCCCCTCGGAGAGAATCTAGGCGCGAGGCAAGCGCGGCGCGCGCTGGCTTTGGGCCTAGAAGTCGAAGTCTTCGTCCTTCTTCTCGCCTTGCTTCTTGCTCTGGACGCCCGCGAACTCGCGTGCCCACTCCTCGTTGACTTGGCCCTTCACTTTGAACTCGCGGAGGAAGAACTTCGTGCCGACCCACTTCATCCCAACTTGGCCTTTGGTGTAGAAGTCGGTCTCCTTGCGGCACACCTCTTCGCCGTTGAAGTTCACCGTGATCACGCCCTGTTCGTTGTCACTGTTCTTCACGTACTTCACCTGCATGCGCACCGGATCGCGCTTCTGCAGCCACTTGCTCACGTGTTGGAGGTAGTCCTTGCGGAACGAGGGCACCTTGTTCGTGCCCTTGGTGTCGCTGACGACCAAGATGTTCGTGCCGAACTCGGATCCGTAGAAGTTGCTCCCGGAGCTGTCCGACATCAGCATGATGATGCACGTCGTCGAGATGTCGCCCTTGTTGTCCTGCGACTGAAACTCGATGTCGATCAGCACCTTGTCTTCGAAGACCGGCTTGAGGAGAAAGCCTCCCACCGTGTTGCCGCCGATCAGGTAGTCGCTAAGGCCTACTCCCGTGGGTCCACTCAAGTTGATGTTGGTGCCCATTTTCCCGCCGAGGAGCGTGAAGTCCTTGGCCATGTCCGGCCCTTGGCCGAGCCCATACTCGAGGGTCAGCACGCCGTCCTTGAAGTCCGGGCTGCCGTGAAAGCCCTCCCGTAGAGCGGTCTGGACGTCGAGGTCGAGGCCTTCGTCGGCCGTCGGCGGAGTGACTTTGCCTACTTCCGGCGCCGGCTCGAACGTTTCGCGGCCGAGGTCGCGCGAGCCGCCGTCAGTCGGGTCGCCGTCGGGGTTGCCCGCGGTCGTCGTGGCCGCGGCCCGTCCCTGCGCGAGCGCGAGCGCGGCCGCAAAGTTGTTCTCTGCGTTCGCGAAGTAGCTTTCTGCCAGCTGGAAGTCGCCCTCATCCCAGTAGCGGACCGCTTGCCGCTCTTGTTCCTCGGCGTAGGAGATGTCGCTCGGGGAGAGTTCCTTGGCCTTCGCGTCCAGCGCCCGTTGCTTGGTCTCCGTCATGCGAGCGCGGGCACTCTCGGCGCGGGACTTCTGGTTCATGCCCAGTTCGGCGCGCGAGATGCTCGACTTGAGATCACTCAACGCTGCCGCGAGTCGCTTGCCGGCCTTGAGCGGATCGCCTTCCTTGAGGAGGTCGAGGCCCTCGGTGTACTTGTCGGAAGCCGCTTTCCAGCCCATCGGGTCGAGTTCTCGGAACGGGTTCTTCGCGGCGTCCTGCTCGGCGAGCAGTGCGTCGTACTCCTTCTGGACCTTCTCTGCCTTGTCGAACTGTTTGCGATTGGCCTCGGCGTTGTTCCGCGCCGTCTTGAAGTTGGAACGAGCCTGCGACAGCTTGTTCTTCGCGAGCGATGCCTTCGCCGGCTCCGACTCCAGCAGTTCGATCAGCCCGTCGGCGTCGGTGAGGTACTTGTCGGCTTTGGCGAAATCGGGCGCGGCATACTTGAGCGCGCCCGCGTCCTCGGCCTCTTGCTTGAACGCCAACACTTCTTCGCGGATTTCCTCGATGGTCGGCCCGCTTGCGGAGGTGGTGGACGACCCACCCTTGTCTCCCGAGCAACTCGTGACCACAGCGAGCACGACGAACCCGAGCAGTAGGCCCCCGCCCCAGCGGTGCAGGCGGCGTCCGAGGGCGTCAATCACGACCGTGCGATACGTTCTCCGTAGGCTCAGGCTCTGCATCGTCTCCTCCGATTCTCCGGGGGTCTGTTGGCGCCGACGCCCCCTCGTTGCGATCGAACTTCTGTTGACGGGCCAGCGAACGCTCCCGGCACCCATCCCAGGACCGAGAAGCACGGTACACGGTTCCGCGCTCGGGGTGCGTGGGCGGCCGAACCGACGCGGACGACGAAGCCTCCGGGTGTGGACACCCAGGCTGGCCGGGCGTTCGGCGACGGGGGCCAGGAACAAGCGCCCTGAAGGTTCGACTCCAGCGAGTCGACCTCCAGCATGGTAGCTCGTTCAGCCGGGGCAGCAAGGGGGGGCCTCGCCCGCGGCCCGTCCAGTCGCGGATCTCGAGGACGCTTGCTGCGGTGGCGTGCGCCTCACGGGTACCGTTCGCGGCGCCTGCGGTGGCGCGTTCGCCGGACCGTTTGCGCACTCCCTCCGAGCGCGGTCAACCGCCGGCGCCGGGGCCCGGCAACGAACCCTCGACTTGAAAGACGCACGAACGAAAGCCGATCCCGCGGAGTCGGTCCAAGATTCCGAGACCGCGACCCAGGTCGGCCCGCGCGTCGGCCTGAATGAAGAGCGGCAGCAACTGGGCTTCCTCCGGAAGCGTGGCCAGATAGCGGCAGAGCTCGTCGAGGTCGGTGGTCTCCCCGGCCCAGGCAATGCTGCCGTCGGCGTAAAGCGTGACCGTCCGCTCATGACCGCGTGGCAGCTGAGGCGGGCGATCCGCGTTCACGGCGCTCGGTAGCTCGACCTCGACGACGCGGCGGTCGTCCTCTTGCGACGTCACGAGCAGGAAGATGAGGAGAAGGAAGAGCACGTCGATGAGCGGCGCCCACGCACCGGCTCCGTTTCCGGGCGAGGTCCGCGACCCGCGAATCCGCGTCGTCCACGTGTTCCCACGCGCGATCACTAGGAAGGCTCCGCCGGCACGATCGCCCGTTGGCCCAAGCGACCGACTTCGCTGCGCGTGGGCACGGTTCGATGCGCACTCAGAAACACCGTGACATCCGCGAGGGCGAGTTCGAGGTCGTGGACGAAGCGATCGACGCGTCCCAGCAGGTAGTGGTGCGCGATCGACGCCGGGATCGCGACGAGCAGGCCAGCCGCCGTCGTGACGAGGGCCTTCCAGATCCCGCCCGCCAGTTGCTCTCCTCGCAGCCCATGACCGAGGGCGAGGCCACCGTCGACGCCCTGGAACGCCACGATCATCCCCGATACCGTGCCCAGGATGCCGACGAGCGGCGCGACTTGGGCGATCAGCGACAGCGTGGGCAGGAACCGCTCGAGGCGCACGAGTTCCTGTCGCGCCACGCTCTCACAGCGCTCGCGGACGACCGGGATCGGCTGACGCGCTGCCGCGAGCCCCTCGTCCCACAAACGCGCCACGGGACCCGGCACCGAGCGCGCCCACTCCTGCGCCGGACGGAGCCCCTCGGCCCGCAGGACCTCGTGGATGCCGTCGCGAAAGTCGCCGTAGTCCACGTGGGCCCGGCGAAATCGCAAGCTGCGTTCCACGACAACCGCGAACACGAAGACGGACGCGGCGAGCAGGGGCACCATGAACAACAGCCCGCCGCGAAGGAACAGCTCGATCATGCGCTCGCCCCGGTCTCGAGGAAGCGACCGATCTTCGCGTACTTCTCGAAACGCAGTTGAACCAACTGGTCGCGGCTCAGCGGGGCGAGATCCTCGAAGTGACGCAGCACAGCTTCCTCGAGCGCCCGTGCCGTGGCGACGGTGTCGCGGTGGGCCCCTCCGAGCGGCTCGGCGATGACTTCGTCGACGATGCCGAACCGATCGAGATCTTGGGCGGTGAGCTTCAGGATCTCCGCGGCCCGGTTGGCGTTGGCCGCGTCCTTCCACAGGATCGCCGCGCAGCCCTCCGGGGAGATCACGGAGTAATAGGAATGCTCGAGCATGAGGATTCGGTCGCCGACGCCGATGCCGAGCGCGCCGCCGCTGCCGCCTTCGCCGATCACGACGCAAACGATGGGAACGCGGAGCGCCGCCATGTCCATCAAGTTGCGCGCGACCACGAACGCTTGTCCTCGTTCCTCGGCACCGACGCCCGGGTACGCGCCGGGGGTGTTGATGAAGGTCAGGATCGGAATCCCGAACTTCTCGGCCAGCTGCATCTTCAACATGGCCTTGCGATAACCTTCGGGGTGCGCGCAACCGAAGTTGCATGCGACCTTCTCTTGGGTCGTGCGGCCTTTGCTGTGGCCGACGATGAGGAGGCGTTGGTTGCCGATGCGGCCGAAGCCGGTCACGATCGATGGGTCGTCGCGAAACGCCCGGTCCCCATGCAGTTCCAAGAAGTCGGTCACCAGCAGCTTGATGAAATCGTCGAGTTGCGGCCGCTGCGGGTGCCGGGCGATCTGCACCTTCTGCCATGGGGTCAAGTGTTCGTAGATGACCTTCTTCTTCTCGGCGCACTTGCGCTCGAGTTCGATGATCTGTCCCGAGAGATCGACGGCAGTGGTCGCGGAGAAGGTGCGGAGCTCGGCGATCTTCGCTTCGAGCTCTAGAATGGGGGCCTCGAACTCGAGTCCGGCCGTGGGGGCGATGAGATCCATGCTGAGGGTGTCTCCCGTCTTGAGTGGCCGGATTCTAGTCCCAAATCAAGCGCGTGCCACGCTTGATTTTGGGACCCGATTCGTCGCCAGCGGGCCATCGGAAAGCCCGCTCGTGACTTCGGCACAGTGCTCAGCCCAACGTCCACGATCCCGTTCGCCCTCTTCTTCCCCGTTCTTCCCCGCCCGGCGCACCACCGCAGCGCATCCTCGAGAGCCCACGGTCTTCCGCACGCCCCGGCGCGCCCTTGGGATCGCGGACAGCCTGTCCGCATCCGCCGGGTCGCTCGCGGTTTGGCCGCGGCGCGGCTCTTTCGCTGCGGGCGCCCCTCCGGCACAATCCACGCCCTTCGGGCGCGCCGCGCGTTGGCCAAGTGAGTTTCGCCAGTTCCCGACACACGCTACCCACAGGGGATCGCAACGCTCATCGGGGCGTACGACCCGGTGAAGTGAGGCCCGCATGCAACACTTGCTCCATACCGTCACCGTCACCCGCGCGCGCGACCCCATCGGGTCGACCGACCGCGAGGTCGAGAGCCTGCTCCGTCGCGAGACCCACGACCCGAACGCGCGCGCCGTGCGGGATGAGGTCTACTTTCTGCGGCTGCCCGTCGATAGCACCGGCTTCGATGCCCGGGTCGAGCGCTTCGCCCGCCAGTTTCTTGCGGGTGACCCGACCCTCGAGGCGCATTGGGTCGTCGGCGTCGGTCATCCGCCACGCGCAGAGGATGAGGCGGCGTTGGTGGTGATGCGAAAGGCCGGCGTGATGGACCCGGTCGAAGGCAGCGTACTGCACGCGCTCGGGGACGCGGGCTACGCAACCGCCGAGTGTCGCGTGCGGACGGCGCGCCGCTACCGGCTGCGGGCGCGGGGTCTCGACCGGACGACGCTCGAGCGGTGGGCGCGGCGACACCTCGCGAACCCGGTCGTCGACGATGTGCACGTGTGCCTGCCGGGTGAGAGCGAGATCTGGGGACCGACGTTCGCCGAAGCGGCCCCGGGCGACCCCGGGCGTTCGCCGCGTCGCGAGGTGCCGTTGACGCAACTCGACGACGCCGCCTTGAGCGCGCTTGCGCGCGACGGCGGTCTGTCGTTGGAACTCGTCGAGATGCAGGCGATTCGTGCTCACTACCTTACCCTGGGACGCGAACCGACCGACGTCGAGCTGGAGTCGCTGGCCCAGACATGGTCCGAGCATTGTTGTCACAAGACGTTCACCGGGCCGATCCGTTACGGCGATGAGCGCATCGAGAACCTCCTGAAGGAGACGATCTTCGCGGCCACGCGCGAACTCGACGCGCCGTTTTGTCTGTCGGTGTTTCGCGACAACGCTGGCGTGATCGCCCTGGACGAAGAGTGGGCGCTCACGTTCAAGGTCGAGACGCACAACCACCCGAGTGCATTGGAGCCCTATGGCGGTGCGGGCACCGGTGTCGGTGGCGTGATTCGCGACACGCTCGGGACCGGCCTCGGGGCACGACCGATCCTCAATACCGACGTCTTCTGCTTCGCCCCCCTGGACACGGCTGAAGGCTCGCTCCCGCCCGGCGCACTGCACCCCGTCCGTCTTCTCAGTGGCGTCGTCGCCGGCGTGCGCGACTACGGGAATCGCATGGGAATCCCGACCGCGAACGGTGCCATCATCTTCCACCCGGACTTCGTCGGCAACCCGCTCGTGTTCTGTGGCTCGTTGGGGTTGATTCCGCGCCGGGCGATCGACAAGCAGGTTCGCCCGGGAGATCTCATCGTGGCCATCGGCGGACGCACCGGGCGCGACGGCATCCACGGTGCGACGTTCTCTTCGCGCGAACTCACGGAGGACTCGGAAACGGTCTCGGCGGGTGCGGTGCAGATCGGCAATCCGATCGAAGAGCGCAAGGTGCAAGATGCATTGCTGCGCGCGCGGGATCTCGGCCTCTACCGGAGCGTGACCGATTGCGGCGCTGGCGGCTTCAGCAGCGCCGTCGGCGAGATGGCGGAGGCGACCGGCGCGGAAGTGGATCTGGATCGGGCGCCCCTCAAGTACGAAGGGCTCGAACCGCGCGAGATCTGGATCTCCGAGGCCCAAGAGCGCATGGTCCTCGCCGTTCCTCCGGAGCATCGAGCGCGTCTCTTCGAGATCTTGGCTGAAGAAGAGGTCGAAGGCTGCGTCCTCGGAAGCTTTGCGAGCGACGGCCGGCTCATCCTCCGCTACCGCGGCGAAACGGTGGGGGAACTCTCGATGCAGTTCCTTCACGGCGGACGCCCGCGTATCGAGCGCACGGCCGTCGCGCCGACACCACCGGCGGCGGTGGCTCCCGAGCTGCGAGGCACACCGCTGTCCCGGGTGCTGCGGACACTCCTCGAGCACCCGTCCGTTGCTTCCAAAGAACCGGTGGTCCGCCAGTACGATCACGAAGTCCAGGGGCGCATGTTGACGCGTCCGTTCACGGGGGTGCGCGGGGACGCGCCGTCCGACGGGGTCGTCTTGGACCCACTTCGTGATGGCCGCTTCTCGGTCGTGGTCGGGTGCGGCATCCAGCCGTATCTCGGTGCGCGCGATCCCTACGAGATGGGTGCGCAGTCGGTCGACGAGGCCATCCGAAACGTCGTTGCCAGCGGTGGATCCCTCGCGCGCATGGCGTTACTCGACAACTTCGCTTGGGGCGACGTGCGCGTTCCGGAGATTCTCGGCGCGGCCATCGAGTGTGCGCGTGGGGCTGCGGACGCGGCACGTGCCTATGGCGCGCCGTTCATCTCCGGCAAGGACTCGCTCTACAACACTTATCGGGTGGGCGATCGTTCACGGTCGATCCCTCACACCTTGCTCGTGTCCGCGGTCAGCGTCGTGGAAGGCGCGCCGCGCTGTCCTGCGACCGATGCCAAGCACCGCGACGCGCGGCTCGTGCTCGTCGGGCCGGCTCCCGGACTCGGGGGCAGTATGGCCGAGTTCTTGTTCGGAGGCGCGGGCGGCGACGTGGCCCGTTTCGACGCTGCGCTCGGGCCACGCCTCGTCAAGCAACTCGTCGAGTGGATGCGGTGCGGCTGGATCGCGAGCTGTCACGATTTGTCCGAAGGGGGCCTCGCCGTGGCCGTCGCCGAGTTGGGTTTTGGCGGCGACGGCGTCGGGGTCGACGTCGATCTGAGCGCGCTCGCCGGCGACGATCCGCCGCGCGACGCCGGGACCGACGACTTCGTGGCGCTCTTCGGGGAGGGGCCGCACCGGTTCCTGCTCGAAGTCGTGGAGGAACACGTGCCGGCGCTTCTCGCGTGTCGGCCCGGCTTACCGATCGCGGCCGTGGGTCGCACGGACGGTAGTGGCAGGATCCGGGTGAGGCGCGGCGCGAAGCTGCTCATCGATGAAGCGGCCGATGAGTTGCGGGAGGTGTGGAAGCGACCCTTCCAGGAGTGGCGCGACGGACGCATCGACTCAGCGGCAGCCCGAGGAGGAGAGACCCGATGACATTTCGCGCGATGATCCTACGAGCGGCAGGCACCAACTGCGACGGCGAGACCGAGGCCGCGCTCGTTGCCGCCGGGGCCGCGGTCGATCGTGTGCACGTCAATCGTCTGGCGGAGAGCCCATCGATCCTCGGACGCTACCACTTACTGGTGTTCGCGGGCGGATTCACCTTTGGCGACGACGTCGGATCCGGCGCCGTCTTCGCCTACACGCTCCGCGAGCGACTGCTCCCGCAACTCGAGGGCTTCGTGGCCTCGGGGCGTCGCGTCCTCGGCGTTTGCAACGGGTTTCAAGTGTTGGTTCGACTCGGACTCCTGCCCGGCGACGGCGGTCGGGCCTCTCTGCTTCCCAACGCTTCGGGCCGATTCGAAGACCGTTGGGTGCGGTTGCGGGCCGGTCAGTCCCCGGGCCCGTGGTTCGAGCCGGGTGCCGAGTACTTGATTCCGGTGGCCCATGCCGAAGGGCGCTTCGCCTACTTCTCACGGGACGGCCACCCGCAAGACTTCCCGGAGGCGAGAATCGCCGTGAGCTACTTGGGCGCCGCGAAACCCGCCGAGTATCCCGACAACCCCAACGGATCGCGTCAGGGAATCGCGGGCATCACCAATCGCGAGGGAAATGTCCTCGGTCTGATGCCTCACCCCGAGCGCTTCGTTCGGCCCGAACACCATCCCTTCTGGATGCGTTATCGCCGGCAAGATGGTTCGCCGCCGACCGAGGCCGAACTCCCCGTTCCGCTCGGTCTAGATCTCTATCGCCGCGCGGTGACGACTCCACTGTAGACCCAAAGGGGCTTTCGCAAAGCCCCCTCGTGGTTGCTGTGAATGCGCCCGATGGGCGAGGGCCAGTACACGTCCTCAGCGAAGCGGGAGACGGACTCGTACCCGATGGGACGGGAGCCAGGAGTGATGCTGGACCACGAGCGTTGGATCAAGTTCGGGAGCGCGAGTACGAGTACGAGTACGAGTACGGGGACGAGTACGGGGACGAGTACGGGGACGAGTACGGGGAAGGGGAAGGGGAAGGGGAAGGGGAAGGGGAAGGGGAAGGGGGACGAGGGGGGGCTCGAAGAGCGCGCGGTCGCGAGTCCGCGGTGCGAAGGACGAGTGTGCGCCACCGATCGCTTCGGTGTAGCTCCGCGCCCCGAGTGGGGGGGGACTGACGGTGCTTCCGTTCACGTGATCCACCTGGGGAAGCGGAAGATCCGCGGCTCGCGGCTGAAGTCGGGGGCATCCGCGACCGAACATTGGGGGTGGTGGGGTCCTGTCGAGTGGATCCCAGGAAAGGGAGCGACGTGTCGCCTCACGAGTTCGTTCGCGTCGACCGGGAGAGCGTTCCGCCGGCGCCGTTGTCGCCCCGGGGTGGTCTCGTCGCGTTCAGCCGATGCGCATTGTTGGCCTGCGGGCTGGCAGTCGGTTGTGCGACACCGCAGTTGCAGGTTGCCATCACTCCGGGATCCGGAGTGACGCTCTTGGCTGCCGATGAGTTGGTGTTGGCGGCCGCGGGTGACGCTTCCATTTGGGTGACGTCCGCCTCGCAGGTGGGCTTGCGCTACGACTGGGGTGGAGGATCGGCGCCGGACTTCGTCCTCTTCTACTACCGCCCCGCCGGCAGTGACGTGTGGCTGACCGGACCTGGTTGGATTCCGCACCAGGCGCAACCCAAGTGGTCACCGCCGGCGGAAGGTCGGTGGGAACTCCGCGCCGTGCCCATGGCCGGTCAGGTACTCGCCCCGATCGACGCCACGTTGCCCGCACAATCGATCATCGTGTTCGACTGGACCGCGCCGCGCATCCGCATCGATCGTGGGCTGCCGATCGATACTCGGGGCGGCGGCTCGGTGGCCGGTGGTGCCCGGTTGCCGATCGAAGTGCGCGTGGACGACGAGTTCTTGGCGGAGCGGTCGATCCTACTCGAACTGAGTGCCGCGGAAGGCGGTGCTTGGGAGCCCGTTGCTTCGGTGCCGGTCGGAGGTCTCATCGAGTGGCAGGTTCCCAACCGACCCATGGCTGGCGCTCGACTTCGAGTCACCGCGCGTGACTTGGCGGGCAATGTGGCCTGGGAGCGGGTTCCCGGGACTCTCACCGTTCAGAGCCTCCAACCCGAGACGCGAGTCCCCTCACAACACACGGTTCGCCGGCGTCCTGCGAGCATCCCTTACGAGGTGAAGTCGCCCGGGGCACGGGTCAAGCGCGTCGAACTCTGGGTCACCGAAGATGGCGGTGCTTCGTGGCGGCTCGCCGGCTACGACCACGACGTCGCTTCGCCGTTCGAACTGGAACTTGCCGACGGGCACTGGGGCTATCAACTCGTCGTCGAGGATGAGTTCGGCAACCGCAGTGCGTATCCGCGGCCGGGGGACTTGCCGCAGGCCGAACTCCTCGTCGACGTCACGGCCCCAACGGTTGAGTGGGGCACGGCCGAAGTGGTGCGCGCGCCGGCCACCGAGGCGGCGTCCGAGGGCCGGTTCGAACTGCGTGTGCCGTACCGCGTGCTGGACCTCGCGGTCGATCCGACGACCTTCGAGTTTCACTTCCGTCCTCAGAACCAGCCCTGGCGTCCGATCCTCGGCACGTTTGCGGTGGATGGCGAACTCGAGTTCTCGATCGACGCCCTGGCTCCGCAACCCATCGAACTCGAAGCGCGTGGCGTCGACGTAGCCGGCAACGTGTTCCACTCCTCGACGCTCATCTACCCGAACGACATTCTCGCACCCGCAGACCTCGCGTTCGACGAGATCCCCACGGGATGGCGGGCAGCGGGTGAAGCCGTCTTGATCCGCTATCACGCGGATTGGTCAGGCAGTCGACCCAACTCGGCGGCGCTCGCCTTCACGTTCGACGGCTCGACTTGGCATCCGCTGGACGACGGCTTACCGAACGCCGGTGGGTTCGCCTGGAATCTGCCGCGAGTGTCGCAGGCCTCGGTGCGCTTGCGTCTCACCGTCTCGAGCGACGACGGACGCGAAGTCTCGCACCTCGCTCGCGAAGCCTTCGGGATCGATGCCCATGCGCCACAAGCGCGCATCTTGGGGCCGCGAGTCGGCGGCGGAGAGAGCGTGTCACTGCTGTTCGAGACCCATGACGAAGGGGGCAGCGGTCTCGCCCGAGTGGAGCTGTTTGCGCGTGCCCGCGGCACGGCGCGGTGGACGTCGATTGGGCACGGGACCCGCGACAGCGGCATCCTCGAATTCACTCCGCCCGCGCCTGGCGGCTATGACCTGTGGCTCGTCGCCGTCGACGGTGCAGGCAATCGCAGCCGACCCGCCGAAGAGGCTCTGCCCGATGAACTGTTTGCGTTCACGGTAGAGGCCGAATCCCCGGGCATTGAACTGGCGTCATTTCAGCACGGTGGCGTCTACGCGGGCTCGAGCCAGCACCTGATCTTCCTGCGCTGGCCCGCGGACGTTCCCGGAAGCGGGATCGTGGACCTCCAGTACAGCGCCGATGACGGCGGAACCTGGCGACCGATCGCGCGCGTAGCCATCGGACAAGAGCGAGTGGCGTGGACACTTCCCGCAGAGGACATCGAACGCTGCCGCGTGCGCGCCTTGGCGCAAGAAGTGACAGGACGTCGCACCAGCGACCAGAGTCGGGTGCCGTTTCAGGTGGATGCAACACCGCCCGATGCAAATCTGCTCGCCGTTGAAGCCAGGGACATCAACACGGTCGCGATCCAGTTCGAGGTTCACGATCGAGGACCGGCCGGAGCCGCGCAAGTTTGGCTCTACCACTCGCGTAACGAAGGTTCGCGTTGGGAACGTTGGCCCGAACCTTTCGCCGTCACCGAACCGATGGTGCTGGAACTCGAGCCGGATGCGTACGCCTTCTTCATCCAAGCCGAAGACGCGGTGGGGAACCTCGCCGAGGCGCCGGTCCCCGGGACCGCCCCGCAAGCGAGGTTGCGCTTGGGTAAGGCAGAAGGGCTGCAGTTTGCGATCCTGAATCCAACCGGCGGAGTGTTGGCCGGGGGGACGCGGCACTACATATTCTGGCGCCTCGACCCGGCCACTGCCGAGTTCACGTCGCTCGCCGTGGCCATCGAGGCCCGCGCAGACGGCGGACCGTGGCGTTCCATCGCGCGGGACCTCCCGCTCCAAGGCAGCGTTCCGTGGTTCGTTCCCGATGACGAGGGCACGCAAGTCGAGTTGCGCGCGATCGCCGTCGATCTGCAGGGGCAACGCTACGAGGCGCGTTCGCCCGACCCCATCTACATCGACTCGAGCGTGCCCAGGGTCCTGTTTACGGGGCCCGTGGCGTCGAATCAGCGCCCGGCTGTGGTCGAGTACCAGCTGGTGCACGGCGACGAGACCTCGACCACCGTCGAGTTGTGGCTCCGAGCCGTGTCGACGCCGGATTGGAATCGCTACGCCGAGGCGCGAGCCGGCGAGCCACTCGCCGCCGAGATTCCGGACGGGATGTATCGTGTTGCGCTCGTTGCGGTCGATGCCGCAGGCAATCGCGGACAGCGGCCCAGCCGCGACTCGTTGGGCGACGCCGACCTGCTCGTCGACACGGTGGCCCCGCGTCTCGAGGTGGACGGGGTCGGCGACCGCGAGCGGTTGTTCCATGCGCAGGACTGGCTCGTGCTGCGGCCTCGCGCCGTGGATCGACATCTCAGCGCGTTTCCGATCTCGTTTCGCTATTCGATCGACGGTGGGGAGAGTTTCCGCGACTTGAAGCGCTACCACCCCAATGGCGATGACTTCCCTTGGCGCCTCCCGGAACACGTCGGCATGTTGGTCGTCGAGATCACGGCCGAGGACCTCGCGGGCAACCGTGCGCGCGAGCTGATTCCGCTGCAGGTGCTCCCGACGCCGCCGCGCCTGCTGATCCTGACCGACCCGGGCCAAGCCGTGCTTGCATCCGGTCAAGACCTGCGGGTCGAGTGGGAGAGTCGAGGAGTCGAACCGTTGCATCGCGGGGTAACGCTCGAACTGACCACGGATGGTGAGTCCTGGCAGGTGCTCGCCCGCGAGTTGCCCGCCGATGGCTCGTTCGTGTGGGCACTACCGCCGCTCGACTCGAACCGCTGCCAGCTTCGCTTCACACTGACGCGCCCGGACGGTCTGTCCGCGGAGACGACGACCGGCGTCTTCACCGTGTCTTCGACGGAGCCACGAGCCCGCGTCGAAGGCGTCACACCGCGCACCGATCAGTGACCGTTCACCGGGCCCGGTCGGCGGCTGCTGCCGACATCGCCCAACGCGTCGCGCGGTGACATGACCGGTTCGCGCGGCGCACACGCGCTGCGATACGGTGCGATGCTCGGGCCGATCGCGCGCCGCGCCCTCCGCGCGTGCCACCTCTTGGCGCGGTCCGGAACTTCCTGTTCGACCCTCTGGCCTTGACGCGTTACCCTGACGCGCGTGGGTGAGACAGCGAACGCGACCCGAAGCGCGGATGCCGCGATCGCTTCACCCAAGAAGCGCTCGCGTTCGGCTCGTCGTGCAAGGCGCTCGTTAGCGGTATTCGTGAATGCGCTCGATTTGCGACTCGCCGCGAGATCGGCGACCGTCGACAGAGGGGGGATCGCACTTGGGGAAAGCTCCGGCAGGGGAAGGCACGGTCGACGACCGGGCAGGCCGGCAAGGACGGGGGGGCGTGGGCGGGGGGCGGCGCGCGGGCGCCACTGCCTGGATGCGCCGCCGGTCGTTCGCTCGCGGGTGGGGTCACACACTCGCACTCGTTGGGCTCGCGATCGCTGGACTCGCGATCGCCTCGGGCTGCGCGCTCCCGGCCGCGGCGCCGGGCGCGACGCGGGATGCCACGGGAAAGATCGCGCTGCGCCGGCTCGCTGCGAGCGCGGTCACGGCGCCCGCGGTGTTCACCACCCGCGAGGTCGTGGAACTCGAGCTTGGCGGAGCCGGGCCTGGATCCCGCGCTGCCGTCGGCGTTCAGGTGTCGGCTCCGGGCCAAAGCGAGTGGTCGCGCGTCGAGCCCGACTCCTCGGGCCTTCTGCGCTTACCTCTGCCGGTCGAGGGCTGCTATCGACTGCGACTCGTGGCTGCGGACGCGTCGCCGGACACGACCTCGAGCAAGCGGGAGGGCGCGCCCGAGTCGGCGGACTTGCAACTCCACGTCGACCGCACGCCGCCGTCCGTCGTCATCGAGTTCGAGACCTACGCCACCACCACGGCGGGTGTCCCCGGGGGTGTGCAAGCCAGCTGGACCATTCACGACGACTCCCCCATCGAGCGGGTCGATCTGTGGCACTCGAGTGATGGTGGGCAGCATTGGACCCTCGTGGTTACCAACGGAGTTCATCAGGGGTGGCACCGTTGGCCATCGCCGAGCGGGCGCCTCGACGGCTACACCCTTCGGATTCTTGCGCGCGACCTGGCCGGGAACCTGCTCGACCAGTTGGCTCCGGTTTCTGGAGCGCAACCGACGCCTGCGGTCGCGCCCGAGCCAGGAACCCCTGAGACTCGAGACGCCCGCACGGCGACGCCGACCGACGAGCCGCCCAACCATGCCGTCGTGTGGTTCGAGGGGTACGAGAGCGCCGGCCGGCCACGCGCGCGGAACGGGTGCTACGCCTTTGCCGGCGGGACCCGCCTCGGTGTACCGTCGGCCTTGATGGAGTGCGAGTTGGTCGCGGACCCCGCCGACGAGGGATCCGCCCGGGCACCGGCGGAGACCCCGGTCACGGCCTCGATCCTGGCTCTGCCGATCTCCGCGGGCGCGGTCGAGCTTCCTTCTCGGAGCGGCGGCCCGTTTCGGTTGCGGGGGCGCATCGGCGACGCAGATGGGTTTGTCCTCAGTCCGCCATTCTTCATCGATGCCGAGCCCCCGGTGCTCGAGCGATGCGAGATCACGCGGCAGGGAGAGCAGATTCGCATCGATTGGCTCGCCGCAGACGCAGCCACACAGTGGCTCGAGGATCCATCGCAGCCTTGGGTGCGCGCGACCCTAGCGCTCGGCTCGGGTGATCCGCTGACGTGGGAGTTCCACCCGCTGGGTAGTGAGTCCCCGGTGACACGTCTCGCGCCGACCACGGATCCGGTCTACTACTTCGTGCAGGTCGAAGATGGATTCGGCAACCGCTCGTCGATGCCGCAAGGACCGGAGGCGTGGCGCCGCGTTCCGGGAGTGCTCGCGGGCCCGTCGCCCTTGAACTTCAGCGGGGAGTCGTTCGCATCCGGGGCCCTGCACACCGTGTTCATTCGTCCCGGCGCTCCGGAAGTGGTTGCATCGGACGTGGTCGTGCGCGTCGTCGAAGTCGATGGCGATCGTGTCCTGCTGAGCGACTCGATTGCAGGTACCGCCACGAGCCTTTCGTGGGAGTTGCCGGACGTGAGCGGGAGATTCTGGTTGGAACTCGTGTGGACCGACGACCGCGGGCGCGAGCAGATCACCCGTCCCGCGGCACCGTTCGAGATCGACGCGGATCCTCCCCAGCTCGCGTGGCGTGAGCTACCCGAGTGGGTGCGAGACTCGGTCAGACTGCGTTGGCAACGCTCCGACGGTGCGGAGAGGGTCGCGCGGCTCGACCTTTGGAGACGGCTTGCACCCGCCGCGGGCGAAGCAGCCGAACCCGCCGCGGCCCCGGGCTGGGAACCCATCTTGGGGCTGGGGCGGGGACCCGGGATCGGCGACGACGGCTGCCCCCACGAGACCGAACTCGATGTCTCCGCGTGGCCCGAGGGGCGTTGGCAGCTCGGCTTCACCGCGACGGACGCGCTCGGAAACCAAACGCCGCAGCCCATCGCATCGCCACCGTTCGAGATCGACCGAACGCCACCGGACTTGTCCCGACTGGAACTCCCGAGCCGCGCGATCGAAGGATTACCCGTCGCCGTGGCCTGGGCCGCCGCCGAGACTCCGCGCTCGAGCGAAGCGTGGTGGCTGCGCGAGAACGCGCCTCGCGAGCGACGGTCGGTGACTTGGGAGCGGGTGGAGCGGCGGTGGATCGGATCCGTAGCACCGCTTGCAGCGGGCCGGGGTCGGTTGCTGCTCGAGCTGACAGACGCTGCTCAGAACCGCGCGGAGCGGTCGACCGAGCTCGAAGTTCGTGGCGCCCTCACCCGGATCGAGGTGGGGCCGAAAGGACCGCTCGAAGCGGGAGCGCCGCTGTTCGTGGACTACGAGATCGACCCGGAGATCATCGATCGCGGTCACCGCTTGCAACTGCTGATCTTGCCGCTGGAGTCGATCGAGACAGCGGCGTCAGCGTCGCCTGCCTTAGCCGAGATCGAGCTGGTTCCGCAGCGTCGACAGCTCACCTGGAGGGCACCCCTGCAACCCGGCACGTATCGTTTCGCGCTCGCGATCGATCGCGGGCTCGCCGTTCCGACCGCTGCCCCGGTTGTCGTCGTCCGCCCGCGCGACGTGGCTCCGGCCGCGAGCTTGGTTTCCATCGGGGCCCCTCAGCCTGGAGCGGTCGTGAACGCTACCGAGCGCACCGAGGCTTCGCCGGCACCGGGCCTGGATCCGGGGTCGGCAATGATCATCGAGTGCAAGGAACTGCAGAACCTCTGGCAGCTGGGCGAGTCGAGCGCCGACTTTCAGCGACGACGCGAGGAGCTCTTGGCGCGGCTGCAACGCGCGTTGATCGAGCAGCCGCGGCACGTCGGGCTGCGGCGAGCACTCGCGCGTACGATTACTTTCGTCGACCGTCCGCACTACGAGTCCGCACTGTGGGTTCTGCGTCAGGGTTTGGCTCACGGGGGCACACCCGACCAGTTGGCGTCTCTATGGTCCGACCTGGGAGTTCTGCAGCTCCAGAGCGGTCAGCTCGCCGACGCCGAGAAGTCATTGCTCGAAGCCGTGGCTCTCGAGGACGGCGCCAAACGGCGTCTACTGCTGGGACGCGCTTACGAACTCTTGCGGGACGACATTCGCGCGGAGATCCAGTATCGACTCGCGGCCGAACTCGAGCCTTCGCGGAGTTCGAACCTGCGAAAGTGGGCGCAGTCGGTGGCGCGGCTGCCCGAGGCTGCTCGGGTCAGCGCTTCACGAACCCTGGATGCGTGGGTGCGCACGGGCAAGATCGACCCGGTCCAGCGGCAACAACTCGAACACCTGTTCTACGCGAACGGGAGCTGAGTCGGATGCGTCTCGAGAGCCGCTACCACTGGGTTTGCGCCGAGGCCGATGCGGTCGGCGTGGACCATCTCGCGCGGCAGCTCGACCGCTCCCCCGAGCTTGCCCGCCTGCTCTGGGTTCGTGGGATTCGCGAAGAGGCCGCGGCGCGGACCTTCTTGCAGCCGAGCCTGCACTCGCTTTCGCACCCGGACACACTGCCCGACATCGATCCCGCAGTGGATCTCATCCGCGAGACCATGGAACGCGGGGAGTCCATCTGCATCTACGGCGACTACGATGTCGACGGCATTACGGCAGCGGCGTTGCTCGTCGAGATGTTCCGTCACCTGGGAGTCGTGGTTGACTGTTACGTTCCCCATCGCCTCCGCGAGGGCTACGGTCTCAACGAACTCGCGATCCGCGATCTCGCGGCGCGGGGTACTCGGCTGTTGATTACCGTCGACGGTGGGTCGAACGACCATGCCGAACTTCGTCTCGCGATGGAGTTGGGGATGCGGGTCATCGTCACCGATCATCATCCGATCCGCGGCGAGCTACCCGATTGCCCGGTCGTGCACCCGGGACGCGCTGATCGACCGGCTCCGTTCGCCAGTCTCTCGGGCGCGGGCGTCGCCTACAAGTTGGTTTGGGCTTTGGGGCAGCGTCTCACGGGAGGACGACGGGTCGACCCGAGCTATCGTGAGTTCATGATCGATGCCTTGGCCTTGGTGGCGCTCGGCACCGTTGGCGACGTCGTGCCGCTGGTCGGGGAGAATCGGGCGCTCGTTCACTATGGTCTGCAGGCGCTCGCGCGCACCACGCGCCCCGGCTTGCGGGCGCTGCTCGAGGAGTGTCGTGTGATACCCGGGTCGGTGCAGGCCGACGACATCGCGTTTCGATTGGCGCCGCGTCTGAACGCTGCCGGTCGGGTGGCCCACGCCGATCTCGCCCTGGAGTTGCTGCTCACGAAGGATGAAGGCCGCGCACGGCAGATCGCGCAGCAACTCGGGGCTGCGAATCGAGAACGGCAGCGGATCGAGTCGGAAATGTTGCTCGCGTGCGAGGCGCAGATCGAGGAGCAACAGTTGACCGCGACGCGCAGACCGCTGTTGGTCGCGGGGCCTGGCTGGCATGCCGGCGTGGCTGGCATCGTCGCGGCTCGCCTCGTGGATCGCTACCAACGTCCGGTCATCGTGGCGGCGCTCGCGGACGGTTTGGCGCGCGGCTCGCTGCGAAGCGTCCCCGAGCTACCCCTGCACTCGGTGTACGACGCCATGGCGCCCGAAGTCATCTCCATCGGGGGACACGCCTGCGCCGGCGGTCTCACCTTCGACCCGGCTTGTCTCGAGCGCCTGCGGGCGGTCGTGGCTGCGGTTGAGCTACCGGAGGCGGTTAGCCCATTGCCGACTCTGGAGATCGATGCGAGGGTGAGTGTCGATCGTGTCGGACTCGAACTCTCGCGCGAACTGGCGGCCCTGGGACCGCACGGCGAGGGAAATCGGCAGCCGCGGATCCAGATCGACGATCTCGTTCTGCATGGGGCGCCCCGGTTGGTCGGCAAAGAGGAGAGCCACCTGTCGTTTTCGGTGCGTCGCAAGGGACCGCCGTTGCGAGCGATCTTCTTCGACGGTGCGTCGTGGGCCCGACCCTTGGCCGAATCGCGCGCGCCCTTCTCGGTGGTTGGGGAGATCTTCGAGAACCACTTCCAGGGGAGCAGTAGCGCCGAGCTGCGGGTGGTGGATTTGCGCGGTTCGGTCGCGTAGGGGACTTGGGCCACGCGCGCTGCGGCCGCGGCCAACGATGGGGCCGCAGAGCTTCGCACTACGAGCGGTCGTTCAAGAGTCCCGCTTGCGAGCCTCGGCGGTATCGTCGGTCGACCCCGCGGTCGAGTAGTCTTCGGTCGTCGTGTAGTGGAGCACGCGGATCAAGGTCTCGCGCAGATCTTGGCGATCGACGATGCGATCGACGAAGCCATGAGACAGGTTGAACTCGGACGACTGGAAGTCCTTCGGTAGCTCGGTCCGAATGGTCTGCTTGATCACGTTCGGTCCGGCGAAGCCGATGAGTGCCTTCGGCTCGGCGAACACGAAGTCCCCGAGGGCCGCGAAACTCGCCATAGCCCCGCCCATGGTCGGATTGGTCAGGATCGAAACGAACAGCACGCCGGCTGCATCCAGGCGCGCGAGCGCGGCGCTCGTCTTGGCCATCTGCATGAGCGAGAGCACGCCTTCGTCCATGCGTGCCCCGCCACCCGATCCCGAAACGAAGATGAAGGGGTGGCGCAGCTCTCGGGCGCGCTCGATGCCGCGGCAGATCTTCTCGCCGACTACGGATCCCATGCTGCCGCGGAGGAAACGGGAGTCGCTGACCCCGAACACGACCGGGTAGCTGCCGATCCGTGCACGACCTACCACGCAGGCGTCGTTCAGTCCGGTGCTCTTCTGTACTTCCGCCAGTCGTTCCCGGTAGGAGCGCTTGGCCACGAAGTCCAGCGCGTCGACGGGCATCAGGTCACGAAACTCCTCGACGAAGCTGTCCGGGTCGCAGATCAGCCGAATGCGTTCGTCGCTCGTGATCTCGAAATGGTAGTTGCACTCGGGGCACACGTTGTGGCGCTCGAGCACGAGGCTCCGGTAGATCATCTTGGTGCAGTCCGGGCATCGCATCCACAGGCCGCTCGGCATGTCGCGGCGGCGTCGGAAGCCGGTGCGCTCGGGCTTCTCGGGAGTGGTGTTGTCACTCATGCGCGTTTGTCGTTTCGGTTCTTCCAGGTGCGTTCCAGCGGTCCCCGCAGCGGCGCGGTGCGCGCGGCCGCGAAACCTGCTCAGGCGTCGAGGACCTCGCGAAAGCGACGCACGGTACCCGCGACGTCCGCGGATTGGAAGATCGCCGACCCCGCGACGAAGGCAGTGGCGCCGGCCGCCAGGGCGGTGCTGACGGTAGTCAGGTCGATCCCGCCGTCTACTTCGAACTCCACGCTGCGCCCGGCGGCCCGCGCGCGCGCGGCGAGGGGCGCGATCTTGGCCAGTGGCCCCGGCATGAACGACTGCCCGCCGAAGCCGGGCTCCACCGTCATGGCCAAGACCATGTCGACGTGTTCGATGTAGGGGAGCGCGAGTTCGAACGGAGTGGCGGGCTTGAGCGCGAGCCCACCCCGGCGGCCCGCGCGATGGATCTGGTCGAGGAGCGGTCGGGGATCGGCGACTGCCTCCAGGTGAAAGGTGATCCAGTCGGCCCCAGCAGCGATGAAGTCGCCGAGGTAGCGGCCGGGCTCCGAGATCATCAGGTGTACGTCGAGTACTAGGTCGGTGGCTTTACGGAGCGACTTCACGACCGGCGCGCCGATCGTCAGGTTGGGCACGAAGTGGCCGTCCATCACGTCGACATGGACCCAGTCGGCGCCGGCTTCGCCGACCCGAGCGCACTCCGCGCCCAGGCAGCTGAAGTCCGCAGACAGAAGGCTCGGCGCGAGGTGCTTCATACTTCGGCTCGTGATCGGTTCTCGTGGGTCGGTTCGAAACAGCCGCCGGCGCCGTTGGCACCAGGGCACCCGAATGCTTGCGCGGCGGCATGGTAGAGGAGGCGGCGGCACTTGGAAAGCGCTGGCCGGCGAGGCGGGAAAAAAAGGAAGGAGAGCCGGCGCGGTGGCACCGACTCCCCTTCGCGACCCGTGAAAGGGCACTGACCGAGCGCGGCCCTAGTCGAGCGGCGATCCGGTCGCACCGGGGTCCGTTCCGTCCGACGAGAAGCGGATCACGCCCGACTCGTCGACGCGGAAGCCCCGCTCGCCGGTGGTGCCGACGTCCGACGGCACCGAGACGACGTTCCACTGGCTTGCGCTGGCCAGGGTGTAGGTGAAGTCGTAGCCCGACTTCGTCCCAGCGGCGAGTACGGAATCGATGTAGTCTTCCGCCACGAGGTCGGTGAGGTCACCGGCGTACTCGCCAAAACGGGTCCGATACTGTTCGTTCACAGTGGTCAGGGTTCGCAGACTCGAGATGGCCGACGCCTCGTTGCCCGACATGCGGGCATTGAGCAAGCTCGGGATCGCGATCGCCGCGATGATGGCGATGATCGCAACCACGATCATGAGTTCGATCAACGTGAAACCTTGACTACGCTTGTTCATGCAGCTTCCTCCAAGAAACGTTGGTGAGCCCCCCCTTGGGGCCCAGATTTGACTTCGTTACGACCCAGAAGACCGAAGGTGAACCGATACCGTCGTGAGCTCCTGGAGACACACCCCGCATGACCCGGGATCCCTGGTGTGTGTTGCCAGAAGTAGGGTCCATGAATGCAACGCCTGGGCCAGCCCGGGTCGCCGTTCGTCACTGAAATCCGAACACGTGGTCAGGGGCGAGCTTGCGCGTGCGGTGGCGACAGCGGGCGAAGGACGTGGTGCGGCCGATGGACACAAAGCGTCTGACGCAGAGTGTCGGCATCGACAAAGAGTGGCGCGGAGCGGCGCGGAGTTCCGAGAACGGATCGATCGCAGCGCGGCCCAATGGGGAGTGTCTCGAGACCATCGCCGCTGGTTCGGCGTGGTAGCGTGGGTTTTCGAAGTAGCGTCGAAGATCCGAGCCCGCAGGTTCGATAAACACTACGGGTGGTGCGCGACTGCGCTGCCAGCCTGGGTTTGTTGCCCTCCCTGGGGAGAAGAGGGCTTGGGAATGAAGGATCCGATGTCCAATCCAACGATGGGCTCGGGGGTTGTTTTCCAGGACGAGACCCCCGAGGTGGCGGAGCCCCATGTCAAGCAATGGGATTTGCCCGCCGACGAGCATGTCAAGAACGACCTGATCGATGAGATCCTCGGCCTTCTCGGAGAAGGAATCGGAACTACTCAGAGCGAGCGCTTTCGCTATCGGCTGGTCATCGATGAGGCGCTGACCAACGCGGTGACGCACGGCTGTCCCAAGGGGGTCGAGACCATCCGAGTAGACCTCTTCCAAGCCTCCACGTCCTTCGCGCTGCGGGTCAAAGACCAAGGCCCGGGCTTCCGAAGGGAACTGCTGGTGGACCCCACGGCTCCGGGCAACGAACTACGGGAGCACGGTCGTGGAGTCTTCATCATGGAGCGCTATTCGAAACGGGTCGTGTTCTCCAGCGGCGGCCGCGAACTGACCCTTTGGATGGAGCTGTATCAGTAGCGACTCGCAGCGCTGCGGCTGCGTTTCTAGCTCGCAGCTCGACGCGGTGGCGACGAGCAGAAGGCGAGGGGGTGGAATCAGGTGACTCGAGATCATGCAAAAAGCCCGGATTCTGATCATCGGTCAGGAGAAGGACTCGGCGTACGCGCTGCGCAACGTGTTCGAGATCGAACGACACGAGATCGAACTCGCTCTCCAGCTGGATGTTGCGAAGACGATCCTACGCGAGCGCTGGATCGACCTGGTGGTGCTCGATCCCGCGGTGTGCCTCGAGGACGACTTCGATCTCATCGACTTTCAGCTGGATCACGGTCTCGAAGTGCCCTTGGTCATCGTCGGTGGGGAGTCGACCGGGGTGCGGCGTCGAATCCGCAGCCGCGGAGGGATCAAGGTGCACACGTGTCCCGCCGATGGTTTCAAACTCTTGGACTTGATCCGTGACCTGATTCTCTCCGGCGAACTCAGCTTGGGGCGCGGACCTTGAACCTGCGGAGTTCCCGACCCCCGGGGTGAGACCACGTCTCACGACTGCCCGCAGACGAGGTGAGCTCGCTCGAAGGCACGCGCGGACAAAGGCGGTCTGCCCGCCGAGAGCCGCCGATCGTCACTCGGGTCGCTCGATGCCCCAGCTCGCGAGCACCGTCCACTGCGCCTCGCTGGGGTGCCATCCCATCTGGCCAGCCACCTCCAGCTCCCGCGCCAGACGATCCCGATCGCCGTCGAGCGGTTGTCGGATCCTACCGGTTCCCGGCGCGAGGTAACGATACGCTCGCGCGTCGAGCTCGCCTTGGCCGACACGGACGTACACGAAGGTCAGGGGTGTGAACAGCGCGAGCCGCCACTGTGGATCATCCTCCAGGCGAGCGTGAAGACGTGCGCGATCGGCGGTAACCCAAGGACTGCGAATCACCGCCGCGACCGCGGACCCGAGCAACGGGATCTCGCCGGTCACCAGGCCCGTCTGGTGTTCGAGGAAGCGCTGCGCCCCATAGACCGTATTGCGAGAATCCATCGTAGGTCGCAGCGTGCCGCGACTCTTCCACGCGAGAACCCCGCCATACTCGTACTCGCATACGACCGTTCCGCGGTAGCCCGCAGCAACGAGGAGTTCGGTCTCGAACAGCGGGAGATTGGCCCCCCAGAGTTCGCTGCCACCACCGGTAGGCGGACCGCGAAACTGGTTCCATGTCGCCGGGTAGCCCGGGTACAGGAAGAGCAGGGTTCCGGCCGCCGCAGTGAGTCGCGCGATCCAGCGCCTGTTGGGGGTCGCGAGACGAGCCACGCAGGCCGTGACGAAGGGGAGTGTGGCGAGAACGAACAGCGCCGCGTAGCGCTGGTGCCTCATGTACAGCACCAAGGCCGCCGCGCAGCCGATTCGGTAGGGGAGAGGCAGCCGCCGACCGCAGACGACACCGTACGCGATCGCAGCGATCCAAAGCAGCGAGAGGGCAAAGGTCGGAGTCTCGCGGAACAACTCCGAACCGCGCGCCGAGCCGAAGGGCGGGCTCCACTCGGCGATTTCTTGCATGAACACGGGATCCGAAGTCAGGGTCAGCGGGAACAAGACGCCCGCGATCGGGTGCGGGGTGACGAGCAGGGCCGCGGCACACGCCGCGAGGATCAGCCAGCGCTGGCGTGCCGACGCCCGGTGCCCAGGAGCCATGCCGAGGCCCAGGGCCACGATACCGAGCCCGAGGTAGAACGACCCGTGGAGGTTGGCCCACGAGGCGAGGAGCAGGGGTAAGAACCACAGCACTCGCGGTCGGCTGCGACCGACGAAAAGTACCCACCACACCGCGAACACGAGGATCAACGAGAACATGTGCGGGCGGAGCATCAGGCGTTGCCCGGCGACGATCCAGAGCGGGACCGAGAGCCAGAGGTGCTCCTCGAGGCCGACCCCGAGGTGCTTCATGACCCCTCGATGGAGCACGGCGAGGATCCCAGCGAGGAGCATCGTCAGGGTCAAGAGCCCGGGAGCACCGAACGCTCGTTCGACGCTAGCGAACCCGACCGCTGCCAGCCACTCGTGCGGGACCCACGTTTGATTCGAACCGTTCGCCGAGAACGGATCACGATCGGGGACTTCGCGGTGGTCGAGGATCCAGTTGCCGACCGCGAGATGCATGGGAAGGTCGTTGTTCTGGAGCGTATGGCAGGAGATCACGACCGGCGGCGCAACGACCAGGACCCACGCCATGAGCCAAGCTCGCGACGGTCGCGCCGGACCACGACGTTCCGGTTCGAGCGACGCCGCGAAGTCCCCGTCGTGCCGCTGCAACAGGATCCACCGCCCATCCGTCGAGAGATGCGACTCGGCACGAGTACCGAACCGCAGTCGTCGTTGCCCGCGCCAGCGCCGAAGTCGCGTGCGCGAGCCATGCCCGCAGCGGGTTCGTTCGCCAGCGATCGGAGGATCGCACAAGATCGCACGAGGTGGAAGCCACGACTCCATCGCTCCCCAACGCCGCACTCACCGACGCGGCGCATCCTCTGACCGTCATTGCCCACGCGCCAAGCCCCCCGCACCCCCGCACCGCGGCCGCCACGCCACAGCCCCAGGCGGAATACCCCCGCAACTGAAGTGGTATGCCACGCCGCGGCCGCCACGCCAGCTCCGCACCGCGGCCGCCACGCCACCCACGCACCGCGATGCGCCAAGCCAGCTTCGGCGCCACCCGCTCTACTGGCGAGCGTTCTGAACGCACGAGCGCGCAGTCCCGTCTCCCTCTTCTCTCCCCACCTTTCGCCCATTCACCAGCGTGACGCATCCGCAGACCCACCGCCCATTCAACGCCCAGGCACGCCCTGGGAGCGCGGACAGCCTGTCCGCATCGCCCGCGCCCATCCCTGTCGAGGGGCGACTCTGCGGATTACTCCGGGGCGGGGAGATTCCCCTTCTCTTCACCATCCGCCCATTCACCACCACGACGCATCCGCAGGCCCACCGCCCCTTCAACGCCCAGGCACGCCCTGGGAGCGCGGACAGCCTGTCCGCATCGCCCGCGCCCATCCCTGTCGAGGGGCGACTCTGCGGATTACTCCGGGGCGGGGAGATTCCCCGGGCGGGGAGATTCCCCCACCCTCCGAGCGGACTTGCACTCTTGCCAACGGCGAGCGGCCAGCCTACGCCCCGGGCACGTCTCTCTCGGCAATCGAAACCCGTTGGGAATCCGAAACCTCCGCGACACCGCCAGACACAAACGGTGCGTGATCGAGAACTCGTCGGCCGACGGATCACGACTCACGAAACTTCACCCGCTCAACCCACTTGGGTCTCGTACCTCGCGAAAGGACTCAGCATCCATGTCACGAACGACTCTGAAGTTTCTGGCCTACCTCATGAGCCTCGTGGTCGCCTTCCAAGCACCCTTGATGGCGGTCGGCCATGTACAGCGACCAGCCCCTGCACCGGGCCCCATAGTCGTCTATCCCGGCCCCGTAGCCATTCCTGTTACTCAACAAGACATCCTCGACACCTGGGCACTCCTCTACGCGACGGTTTTTGCGGGTAGCTACAACGTCAACACGGCGAAGCTGAGCCTTGACCAGGCGGTGTTGGCCGCCGGCGTCTACTCCGGAAACAACGAGGTTGGCGCCCCCTTTGTCCTCGACGTTTCGAGCGCGGTCGAACTGGACTATACGGACATGAATCTGGCGCCAGCGGTGGTGCAGGAAGCCCTGGATCAGAACGTAACCTGGCACGTGGTCGAGGCCACGACCTCCACTGCAAACGGTGCGATCACCACGAGCGGCATGTGTTTCTCGCGGCAGAGCGCCACCATTCCCTTCGAGTCAGTCTTCATTCCATTACTCGACACTCCGACCACCCTCGCGATAACGCAGGAAGGTGGCGAGGGGAGCCACGGTATTGGGGTCATCTGCTTCTTGTATCCGGACTTCTGCAACGAAGATCCCGACGCCTGCGCCGACGATTGCATGGATGCGTATGACGACGCCCTCCAGGACGCCGAGAACGCAAAGGACCTTGCCACGGCGAATGAAGACGCAAGGCACCAAGGGCAACTGGACATGCTGGCGAACAACCTGAACGGCGCAATCGATCTCGCGAACGCAAACTACGATTCGAGCATGAAGACGTGCGCGAAGATTGGCGTCGCGGGCGCCGTGATCAGCTTGATTGCCGGCTTCGCGACCCTCGGTGCGGGCCTCGGCCTCCTCGGTGGCACCGCCGTGGCCCTTGCGACGTGCCAGATCAACGCAGGCAACACGCGCGACCAAGCCATCAACACAGCCAACTCGAACTACAACACGGGAGTGGCGAATGAGAACACTTTGCACCAAACCAACATGCAGATCATCAACAACAACTACCAAGCAGCCGTTAACGCCGCCCAGCAGGCACTCGACGACTGCCTCGACGATTGCTACGAAATCTGCGGCTGGATCCTCGAGTGCTTCTTCTACGAGTGGTAGCCGATAGCCGAAACTCTCGCCTCCGACGGCGGCGCGTTCTGACCTGCTGTGGTGCGTCGTCGGACGCCGAACCGGCTCCTGGGGAGACCGACGCTGACTTGAGCGCCGGTCTCTCTTCTCCACCATCTCCGACATCGACCGAGAGACGACTCCGCGTGAATCTGCACGACACTGAACCGGCCATTGCAACGACGACGGCCTGATCGACATCGCCGACGCCGTAGCGCTTCTCGCTTCGCCATTCGGTGTGCCAGCTGTGCCGTTGCTGCTCCCGAACATGGTGGACTCAACTGGGCGTGTTCGTCGCGCTGTCGATCGGGGTCGGGTTACTCTGGGGCGGGGAAGTCTCCCCCGACCGCTGCCAGCCACTCGTGCGGGACCCACGTTTGATTCGAACCGTTCGCCGAGAACGGATCACGATCGGGGACTTCGCGGTGGTCGAGGATCCAGTTGCCGACCGCGAGATGCATGGGAAGGTCGTTGTTCTGGAGCGTATGGCAGGAGATCACGACCGGCGGCGCAACGACCAGGACCCACGCCATGAGCCAAGCTCGCGACGGTCGCGCCGGACCACGACGTTCCGGTTCGAGCGACGCCGCGAAGTCCCCGTCGTGCCGCTGCAACAGGATCCACCGCCCATCCGTCGAGAGATGCGACTCGGCACGAGTACCGAACCGCAGTCGTCGTTGCCCGCGCCAGCGCCGAAGTCGCGTGCGCGAGCCATGCCCGCAGCGGGTTCGTTCGCCAGCGATCGGAGGATCGCACAAGATCGCACGAGGTGGAAGCCACGACTCCATCGCTCCCCAACGCCGCACTCACCGACGCGGCGCATCCTCTGACCGTCATTGCCCACGCGCCAAGCCCCCCGCACCCCCGCACCGCGGCCGCCACGCCACAGCCCCAGGCGGAATACCCCCGCAACTGAAGTGGTATGCCACGCCGCGGCCGCCACGCCAGCTCCGCACCGCGGCCGCCACGCCACCCACGCACCGCGATGCGCCAAGCCAGCTTCGGCGCCACCCGCTCTACTGGCGAGCGTTCTGAACGCACGAGCGCGCAGTCCCGTCTCCCTCTTCTCTCCCCACCTTTCGCCCATTCACCAGCGTGACGCATCCGCAGACCCACCGCCCATTCAACGCCCAGGCACGCCCTGGGAGCGCGGACAGCCTGTCCGCATCTCCCGCGCCCATCCCTGTCGAGGGGCGATTCTGCGGATTACTCCGGGGCGGGGAGATTCCCCGATGCGCTCGGGCGTGGCACGGTTACCGGCCCGGCCCTCTCGGTTTGAACCGATGCCGAACGACACCCCCCCCGATGGGCGTGGTACACGATAGCCTGCGCGGGTCTCGTGCGGACTCCACCGCCCGTGCTCTCGCCAGCATCGAGGCTTGTTCGCGGGTTCATCTTCGTGGAGAATATCGCAGAAACATCCCGACGGGGCGTTTTCTTGCACCCGCGGTGATGGCTTCGAACGAAGCGAAGGAGACCTCATGGGGCAAACGTCCAAGTCTGGCGCGAGGCTGTTTCGCGTTGCCGTCAGTTTGACCATCACGGGTGTCGGGTTCGCACTTCTGTTCTTTCTCGCGACTCGGGCCGCGCAACGCGAGGAACGCACCGCTCCCATTGCGGAGACCCTGCCGACGAGTGTGGAACCTGGCGACGGCGATGCCTCGCGAGGCCCAACACCGCCGCAGGTCGACCTACCGGTCGAAGTCGCCGCTTCCGCAGTCCCGGGCGCGGCGGGTACCGTGGTCGACGCGCTGACGGCGGAGCCGATCGAAGGTGCGTGGGTCTCTCTGTCGCGATCGCCGCGCAACGCCCGCTTGCACGAGGTCGAGCGTGCCGTCACCGGAGACGATGGTCGCTTCGACCTGGCGACCGCGCTCAATGAGGGTAGGGGCTGGTGGCTGCGCGTTCACCACCCCGATTTCGTCCCATGGCAACGTTCCGTGACTTCGATACCTCCGCGGATCGAACTTTCGCCGGGCTTTCCCCTGACGGGGGAGGTTCGTGATGGCGCCGGTAGTCCGGTGCCCGGCGGAACGGTGGAGATCCTGCTCGCCGTGCAGGTCTTCACCAACTACTCAGCAACCGTGACGGCTCGGGACGCCCCCTATCGCTACGTGGTCACGGGAACTCACTATTGCGTAGACATAGGGCGCGATGGCCGATTCCGAGCGATGGTCGCTGCCGACTGCGTGGCCTGTGAGGCCCATTGCCCTGGCTATGCTCCGGCATTCAGTCGCCCGGTGTTCGTCGATCCGATTGGGGGGACGCACGTCGTGATCGAGGTACAGCCGGGGGCGACCCTCACGGGACGAGTCGTCGACGCCGAGGGGGTTGGCGTCGAAGCGGTGTCGCTGGCGGTGACCGGGATTCCCGACGACCGCGATCCGGACCGCTTCTTCCTGGGGTGTGCGGCACTTGGGTACGGCACCACGGACGCCCAAGGGAGGTTCGCGATTCCCGATTTGCCGGCAGCCTATGCGCAGGTCGAAGTGAGTCATCCCGAACATTCGTCGCAGACGATCGAAGGACCGCGAGACACCGGCGAGTCGCTCACCGTCACGCTCGCGCCCGCGCAGTGGTTGACCGGGCGCATTCTCGATCCGCAGGGCGCACCGCTGACGCCCACGGTGCTGAGCTTGCCGACAGGGAGCGAGACGACAGCGATCGAGGTGGGAGCCGACGGCAGGTTTCGGAGCACGGCGTTCGACCCCACGATCTCCCAGCTGTCGTTGTGTGTACCCGGCTACTTGCCGATCGATCTGAGTTGGGAGCCGGGCCCAGGTGCGCACGATACCGGCGAACACACCCTCGCTGTCGGGTTGACACTTCTCGTCGAGGTCACGGATTCGGCTGAGCGCGCGGTGCCCTCCGCCCGGGTTCGGGCTACGCAGAGGCGGGAGGCGTCCCTCGGAGTGGTCCACGCGGGCGACGTCGGAAGCACCGATGACTTCGGCCGGGTTCGACTCGGCGGCCTCGCGCGCGACACCGTTCGGCTGAACGTCAGTGCCGTGGGCTTTGCCGGTCACTCTGGTGAGTGCGCGGTGTCCGAGGACGACGCGCCGGTTCGTGTACAGCTCCGACCCGCGTGTTCGCTGAGTGGACAGGTAGTTACGTCGACCGGAGCGCCGGCCGTTCTCGCGGAGGTCCTGCTGACTGCAGCGAACGGACAAGGCGAGTGGAGGGGCGGCGATGTCGAGTTCACTACCGTGACCGGCGGTTTCGGCCTGCAGCCCCGCGCAGGCATCCCGTGGACCATCGACGTGCGCTCGCGGGAGGGCTCCGCCCGGGTCGAGGTCACTGCGCTCGAGCCCGGCGAGCAGAGAGTCTTGCCGCCGATCCAACTTCGAGGCGTCACTTCGGTGGCTGGCCAGGTCGTAGATGACCAGGGGTGGCCGATCGCGGGAGCGATCGTTGCGGCGAGAGCCAACTCGCACGGCGGTGTTCGGTCGCGTGAGATGGCTGTGAACACAGGACCCGAGGGACACTTCGAACTGGGTCTGGTCGCCGGCGATTATCAGCTAACGGCGCGCGCCGAGGGCTACGTGGACGCGATTCAGGAGCTCGTGGTCGACGCCCAGCCGCCTTCGCGACTCCGCGTAACGCTCGCGCAAGGCCGAACCTACTCGGGCAACGTCGTGGATGAGCAGGGCGCCCCGGTTAGTGGGGCAAGGGTCCACTTGTTCAGGGCTCGAGTGGCTGGCGATCGATCCGTGATCACGGACTCGCGGGGGGCGTTCCGCGTCACCGGTCTGCCTGAGACAGATCTCTGCGGCTCGGTGACTGCGTCGGGCTTCCCGCCCGTCGATTGGGGCCCTGTGATCCTCGCCGACCTGCCGTCGACCATCGTTCTGCGCGCGGGGGCGACCCTCGAGATCGGCGTTTCCGTGAGTTCCGAGACACCGGTTCACCTCGCTGGAACCATGATCATCTCGTGGGGACGCACGCGTCAGACCCGGCGCGACCTCGTCGTGAGGAACGGGCTCTATCGTTCCGTTGGTCTCACGCCCGGAACGGCAACGATCTCGGTGACTTTTCCAGGCTACGCGGATCTCGGGTCGCACACCATCGAGTTGGAGCCGAATCGAGTGACGCGTCTCGACTTGCAGCTCAGCCCGACACCGGAGGAGCCCCTGCCCATTCGAGTCGAGAACCCATCGGGCGACCCGATCGCCAATGCCACGGTGGAGATTGCGGGGCCGCTCCCCCGAGTCGACCCGAGGTTCCGAGCGGCGCAGGGGCGCACCAATGCCGAGGGGTACTATTTGTGTGGAGTCCCCATCGCGAAGGGCACCGTGATCATCGCGAGGGCGAGCGGCTACGGGGTGCGGTGGGTGGAGAATCCGCTGAGTCAGCTCCAGGACGGTGAACTTCGCATTCGTCTGATTCCTGCGTCCGTCCTGATCGTGCGAGTGCTCGATGACGGTATGCCGATCGTGGGCGCCCACGTAGCGCTGTACGCGGCAGACGCGTGGACCACGAGTTTGGGTGATGTCACCGACTCGACTGGCGTGGCGCGAATCAACGACCTGACACCAGGCGTGTGGAGTCTCAACGTGCGACGGGGGCGCCAGCAATTGGCTAGCACCTCGGTCGAACTCCGCTCGGAGGAAGAGCGAGAACTGCGGATCGAAGTGGAGCCCGAGATCGCAGTCGTCGGTCGTATTCTCGAGAATGGTCAGCCAGTCAGCGGAGGGGAATGCACGCTGACGGGTTCAACGGGCGACTTCACGGCGAATGTCGAAGCGACCGGTACCTTCGAGGTCATGGTTCGCGGCGTCGGGGAGTACAGAGTGCGGTATCGAGGAACGGACTTCTTTGCAGTCCACGAGCCAATGCAGCGACACATCCCAGCGACGGGTCCGCTGACCGTGGCTTTCGCGACGACGTCGGTGGACTTGAAGTTCGTCGACGGCGGCGGCGACCCGGTAGCTTCGGCCTCCGGGTGGATCAGTGGACCCACGCCAGCGGGCTTCACGACCGACGCAGGCGGCCGGGCGACGTTCGCACGCTTGGCCCATGGCACCTACCGGGTCGAGCTCAATGAACTCCCCGACGGGTTGTGCGCGTCGCGTCGCCAGTTCGTCGTGCCGGCGGACGGGCCGGTCTTGGTTACCCTCCAGGAGGGAATGCTTCTGGAACTCGATCTCACGCTGCCAGCCGGTGTCTCGGCGCGGGCCCCGTCGGTCTTCATCGCCGAAGCGGGTGAACTCACGTGGGTGCCGGCACGCGCGGACGGACGCTACTCGTGGCCGACCGCGGCCCGCGACGGGCTGGTCCTCGGCGTCGGAATCGCACCCGCGTCGTTTCGCGTGCCCGAGGACCCGACGGCTCCAATCCAGCTTGTGCTCCGCGAAGGAGGGCACGCGGTGATCACCATCGTCGGCGATACCGGCACCGCGCTCGCCAACACCCCGTTCGAGATCGAACCGTTGGAGGGCAGCGCCCTGCCCGAGCCACTGCGTACCCAGCGTACTGGCGCGGACGGCGTGAAGAAGGCGGTATTGGCTCCCGGGAGTTATCGAATCGCGGTGACGTTGGGGGATCAGCCGGTCACCCGCACCGTCACCATCGTTGCGGGGGAGACCGTCGCCGTGACCTTGCCGTAGGCGGTGACCCGGAGTGTGTGCGCGAGGAGTGCCTCATGACTTCCACCGACGTGCTGTTCTTGCAGACGAGCCGCAACTACCTGACCGCGGTCTACCTGCCTCGCATCGAAGCGGCGCTCCGCGTCGCCAGTGACGCGGACGTGTGGTGGCGTCCGCACAAAGGGGTGCCCAGCGTCGGACACCTGCTTCTTCACCTCGCCGGCAACGTTCGGCAGTGGGTGATCTCGGGGCTCGGGGGCGAGCGGGACGTACGAACGCGGGCTCGGGAGTTCGAGCCGACGGAACAGCCGCCCAAGGACGAGCTGTTCGCGCGTCTGCGGGCCACCGTGTTGGAGGCTGGCGAGGTACTGCGTCGACTCGAGGGCAGTGATCTCACGGCCCGGTGTCGGATCCAGGGATTCGACGACACGCGTGTCGCCGCCATCTATCACGTGGTCGAGCACTTCAGTTGGCACACGGGGCAGATTGTCTCCATCGCCAAGCAGCGTGCCGGCGCCGCGCACGGCATCGCGTTTTATGACGACGCGAAGATCAACGAGCTACGCAACGAGTAGGTGTGCCCGTCGGCCCGCGTTCGGGGACCGGTGCGAGCTACCAGCGGGTTCTCAGCGTCTCGGCAGCCTTGCGTACATCGTCGACGTGCTCATCGAAGACCTTCGCTGTCGCCGTATACTCGAGCACCAAGATGTCGGTGCCGCCCCAATCGGGCTCCGTGAACACCATGACGAGGTAACGGTAGGGTTCGCCGAGGGTGGTCGTTTCGAACCGGAACTCGGTGCCGGTCCTTGCCCCGGCCGTTGTTGCCTGCTCGGCCAGCAGGGTGTAGCCGCGGTTCCCGACGAACTCGTTCCTCAGGGTCTCGACCCAGAACGCTGCTTCGCCGGCGGCTTCGTCCTCGAAGCGACGGACCCAGACCAGCGCGTTGTCCGGGGTGACGGCCTTGAACTCGCTGCGCGATGCAGGAAGTTCGACGAAGCCACACGGCGTATCCATCGAAACGCAGCCCGTCGCGAGGCAGAGTAGTGCCAGACCGAACGTCGTCAGCCCGAGGGCGATGTCACGTCGTCGTCCACGCGGCATCCTAGAACCTCCTCAGCGTTTGTTCGATGCCCACTTCGTTCACCCACGGGAAGCGCGATGTCTTGCGTCGCGGCAGGGGGTGGGGTGCGGGGGCGTTCGACGAGAAGTGGACATGCAGTGTCGAGTACGCAATCTGGCTCTGCAGGAAACGAAGCTCGCCTCGCAGGCGCTCGATCTCTTCCGTGAGCCGGCGAACCTCACGCTCGATCTCGAGGATCTCTTCGACCTTCTCGGCCCGGTCGAGCAGCGCCGTCAGTCGCTCGAGAGCCTTCGTCAGAGTGTGAATGCGGAGATCCAGATCGCGGTACTCCCGAGTGACGTCGCGGGCTTCGAGCGACTCGGCAACGACGAGACCGAAGGTGCCGAGCTCGTTCACGACGGTCTTGAAGTGTTCGGCCGGAACACGAAACGTCAACGCGGCGTCATTGCGTGCCTGCAGATAGCCGCCGTGCGCTTCGACGGCTTGCTGACAGCGCGCCACGGCGTCAGCAACGTTGGGCACGAGCAGAGCGAAGCGCCCCTCGAAGATCAGCAACCGGCCCGCGGGTGCAGCCAGTGTCGACGGGTTCGGCGGGGAGCCCGGCGGCGAGGGCTCCGTCGGGGCGGTGCCGCTTGGAGCGGGGGCCGAGCGGTGTGAACCGTCGTCCTGGCCCGCGCGGCCCGAGCGGCCGAACCCGAATTGCGGGTCGGCGATCTCTTGGACGACGAGGCCGGTGCCGCCGCTCGCAAGTTCATAGGCCTCGTTCGCATCGGCGAAGCCGTCGCCGTCCCCGACGTCCTGCATGGCGAAGGTCTCGGCGCGCGGGCTCTGGCTTGCGCAGCCGCCGAGCGCGCAAACCCACGCCGAAGCGAACCACGTCACGATGCAGGCGGCCGTGGGTCGAAGGCGCGGGCGCCTCGCACCCGCCCGACTAGACCCGACCGACGAGTCCGCGTGCGCACGCGGCGTTGCGCTCTGGGCCGTCGAGGCCCGCCCCGAGCTCACCAGCGACTCGATTGCCGCGGTGCGATTCCCGTTCCCAGACAACAGGCCCTCCCTCCAAACTGAGTTCACAGTCTCTGGCCGGCAGTTTCGTCGACGATCGTCACGGCTTCGTCCCGGACTCGGGCCCTTCTTCGGACCGGGCCTTCGCGGGCAACTCGTCGATCGTGCCCGACCGCAGCACGTGCTCGCCATCCACCGCCAGCGCCAGCCCCGAGCGCGTGTTCAGCCGGGTGAGTTCCGTCTGGAAGTCCCACAGCCCCCGGCAAAGGTAGTTGTTGCAGGTGCTCGACCGCATCTCGCGCGGGAGGGCGCACCCGCCTTCGGCGTGATACACGCACGATCCGCGGTACGAACGCGCGGGGATGCGGCTCAGGTAGTCCGCGAGCACCTCACGCGCCCGAGCCGCGGGTCGTTGCGCGAGATAGCGCAGAATGGTCCCCGCCCCAACGAAGGCGTGCGTGCCCCCTTGGCTGCAGCAGTGTCCGCGGCACGTGGCGCAGGCGATGCCCAGCAGGCTTTCGTCCCTCTCGGAGAGTCCGCTCGGCGGATAACGCGGGGGTGGGTTGGCGTCGCGATCCGCAAACGCCTCCGAAATCTTGCGCGTCAGGTGATCGCGGAACGAACCGACGCGGCGGCGCGAGTTGGTGGTCAGACGACGGTCGTTCGACGGCGTCAAAGCGATCGCTCGCGCTTCGGGGGCGTCGAGCCCGAGCTCGTCGGCGATCGCCCGTCCGCGCGCACGGAGGGCTTGCTCACGGCGGGCACGATCCGCAACCACTTGGGTTGCGCGCTCGCGGTGACACTCCGGCCGCGAACACACTTGCCCCCGGACCTCTTGGTCGCGTGTGAGGACCACGGCGCAGATTGCGCACCGCAGGCGTTCGCCCGGTCGTGGTGGGCTGACTCGTGGTGACGGGGTCGCTGCCATCGGAGGCCTTTGTCTCTTGTCTCTCGAACGTGCGCGCGACGGACCCCAGGACTGCGCACCCGATGGTGTTGCCCGGCGGCAGGGTTTGCAAGCGTCGCCTCGATCACGTTGCTGCTCTCGACCACGGTGAGCCGCGATTGTCCAAGATTTTGATTGCCAGACCTGCGCCTCTGGGATTTACTCTCGATCACCCGCCAACACACCTGAGGCGAAGCCCGCCTGAGGTGGTCTGTCTGAAGTTTCTGTCTGAAGTTGCTGTCTGAAGTTGCTGTCTGAAGCTACGGTTCAGGAACGCAGTTTCGTTCGCTTTGGGTTCTCTACTCAACACTGTCGCTTCGTTGCCGCCCGCCGCGATTCCGCGAACAGTCTGGTCTCGCTCCAAAGAGAGGAGTCTCTTTCATGGTCGCGGTACGTCCTCAGTTCGGCACCGGGTGGGCTCGTTCGGTGTCGTGTCCGCTGCTGCTTTCGATCATCGTCGGCTTCGGAGGGTCAGCCACCAAAGCGCATGCCCAAGTGCCCTGGGCGCCGGGGGACGTCGCCGCGGTGCTGAACACGGGTACGGTTCGAGTCTACGCGTTCGACTCGGATCCGCTGGTCAACGCGTATGTGCAGAAGGCCCAGATCACGAACGTCGTAGGAAGCCCGCGCGACGCGAGTTTCGACGCCGACGGCTACTTGTGGATCACGTCGCAGATCGCCAATCGCACCCTGAAGATTGCCTTCGACGGCGGTTCCGGCGCGACGGTCATCACCACGATCGACCACGCGACGGTCGTCCCTCCATCGGGACCTGCAATCACCGAGGCGGCCGCGCTGTCGTTCGATGCGGACGGTGTGTCGCCGCTCATCGCGAATGCCAGCCGCGTCGGGACGATCGGTCCGATCCATGCGTTCGACAGCACCGGGGCATTGGTGACGACTACGTCGCTCGCTACGCTCTCCGGGTTCGGGATCCGGGGGTTCGATGTCGAGGTCGATGCCGATGGCGATCTGGCTGCGACCTATACCATCGAGCAGTTGGGCGGGGTCTACCGCCGCAAGTTGTTCGTGACCTCCAGCCCCACCCAGACGCTCGTGTCCAGTGGTGCCGGCCCCAACCCCTTCACCGTGCGTCTTCTGCCCGAGGTGATCGCCGGGCGCCGCACCTTTCTGGTGTCCGGGGGAGCTGAGATCAGCGCCTCGAATCCGAGTCAGATTCGCCGCTATGCCTTCGATCCGGCGGCGAACGGTGGCCTGGGCGCTTACCTGCAGGTGGCGACCTACGATGTCGCGGATCCTCAGAACTGGCAGAGCGTTGCGCTCGACGCCACGGCGTCGACCCTTTGGATTGGCAGCGCGCGCTCGCAGAGCAATGTGCTCTACCAGTTCGACACGACTTCCGCCGCGCTGCTGAACACGATTCCCGGGGTCGTCGATCCCGTCAACGCTCTCTCCGCGATCAACGCCGTAGCGCTGTGCGGGGGCTTCCGCGCCGCGGTTCCACCCAACGAGCCGCCCGTCGCGATCGGTGTTTGCGAGCAACTCACGTCCATCGGAAATCAAGCCCGCGTTCGCCTGGACGGCACGGGTTCGTCCGACCCCGAAGGGGCCGAACTCGAGTACGCGTGGGCCGTGACGAGCGGGGCCACTACGGTGTTTTCTTGTGTCGGCGCTGCCGCCACCTGCGCGGTCGTCGAGGCGGATTTGGACTACGGGGTCTACACGGTGACCCTGCGCGTCACCGACCCGTCGGGTGCGTTCGACGAGTTGTCGAAGTCGCTGGCTCTCGACCCTGCCGAGTTGGTCTCGTTCGACGCGGAAAAGGCGGTCGTGCGATTCAACCCAGGCCGCGTCGAATTGCGAGGAGAGCTGGGGCTGCCGTTTGGCGTCGATTACTCGGAGTTGACCCCAATCATCGCGGCGACTCTCGACCTGGGTGGGCAGTCGCTGCTCTCGGTAGCGTCGACGGCCTTCACCGCTGAGGGGCCGAGTGGACAGCGCTGGCGTTTCCTCGACGCCGACGCAACGAGCGGAGTGACCCGCTTCGACGTCAACTGGTCGGGCGCGCGCTATCTCTTCAAGGAGTCCGGATTCCCGGTCGAGTTGCGCTCCCAGATCATCACGAGTTCGGAGACCATCCTCAGCCTGAAGCTGAAGCCACGCCAGATCAGTGCGCCGTTCACGATTGCCTTCGACGGCGTACCGTTGGTCACGGTCGACGCGGACGGCATGGTGGTGGCGGATCCAGCGATCGGCGTCGACGAAGAGAAGCCGGGCAAGGAGTACACCTTGACCCTGCCGCAGCCGCTCGTGGATACGACGCTCATCGAGTTCGCCGGTAGTCTGGTCCGGACGCTGAACGTTGGGGACAACCTCAAAGGATCGGTCGGGCGCTATCGCCTCCAGGTTCGATTCGACCCCGAGTCGTTCCCGGACGGCGACTTGACCACTCCTCGTGGCCTCGACCTCGAGGTGCTCGTAGGAGGGCCTGGCTATCCCGGGTTCGTGTCGCTCGATGAGGAAGACCTCGAAGTGGGGTCGAACGTCTGGCGCAACTGACCCATGGGCCCCGAACGCGGGTGCGGGGTACGGGAGCCGCTTTCCGTACCCGATCTCTGCCCGCAGCAAGTCTCGTCCCGCAGCAAGCGTGGCGCGCGCCGGCCGCGGGACGCATTCTCGCAGAAGGGGAAGTCATTCTTGGGCGACTCCTAAGGAGTCGCCCAAGAATAACTTCGACATCTTGCCGTCGATTTGGGTCGGATTCGGCCGATCCGGAAAGCTCGGAACCGGAGGCGTAGCCTTAGTTCCGGTGAGGATTTCGAGGTTTTCGGATCGGTCGAAGATGGCCCGAAGCGACGAGCAAGAGGGTGAAGCTATTCTTGGGCGACTCCTAAGGTCGAGACAACCATTGACTCCGACGCGCGACTGCTGGAGCCGGCGCGTCGGGGTCGATCTCCAGCTGCCAAAGCTTGGTCGGCGTGCGTGCAAAGGAGATCGCGATCTCGCGGAGCCGACCGCGGCGTGCCACCAGCAGGGTCGCATGATCTCCCGCACGGAATTGCTTGCGCAGGGCGGTCCAGTCCACGACCCGGTAGCCGTCGATCGCGAGGATCTCGTCGTCCACGTGGACTCCCGCGTCGAACGCGGGGGTCCCGCGCCGCACTCGGGTGACGAGCAACCGCCCCTCGCTCGACTTCGTATCGAGCCCGACCCATGCTTCGGGCTCCTTCTTGGACCCGGTGTCGGCTTCGGCCGTGGCCGTGCTGGACGAGTCGTCGGTGCCGGTGGCTCCGGCCACTGGCGACGCGGGCTTGAAGCGCAAGCCCAAGTGCGCGAGCGCCGGCGCGTAGTCCAACTCGGAGGTCGACGCTACCGCGACTTGGAACCACGCCGATAGATCCACGCCGGCCACTTGCCCGCACAGCTCGCGGAATTCGTCGGCGGTGTAACCGCGCTCGCCCGAGTAGAGTTCGTACGCGCGTCGCATCACGTCATCCAGCGAGCGCTCGCCATTCGTGGCCTCGCGGATGCGCGCGTCCAGCAGGAACCCGACCACCGCCCCCTTGATGTAGTAGCTCACCGTCGAGTTCACGGAGTTCTCGTCGCTTCGGTAGTACTTGATCCATGCATCGTAGGACGTGGATTCGAGCGCATGAACCAGGCGACCTGGGGTGTCCTGCAAGGTGGCAATGGCCTTGCCGAGGCGCTCGAGGTACTGCTTCTCCGTCAAGAGTCCGCCGCGTGCCAGGAGCAGGTCGTCGTAGTACGAGGTCAGCCCCTCGACGATCCACAGGCAGTTCGTGTGATTCTCGGTTTCGTAGTCGAACGGACCGAGTTCCACGGGCCGGAGGCGCTTCACGTTCCAAGCATGAAAGAGCTCGTGGCTGACGAGGCCCAGCCAGTCGCGATAACGCTCCGGGTCACGAAACGACCAACGACTGGTGAGGAGGAGACAGCAATTCGCGTGTTCCAGTCCACCGCCCGACTCGAGAATCAGATTGAGGAAGTCGTAACGAGGGTAAGGGAGACTGCCCCAGAACTCCTGCTGCACCTCGACGATCTGTTTGACGTCCAGCGCCGCCTTCGCGGTGTCCCACAGCTCAACATCACCCAGATTGACCAGGCGATGCTCGCGGTCGGTAACCCAGAACGTCTCGATCTTCGGGTTGCCGGCGACGATCGGGCTGTCCACCAGGATGTCGAAACTGGGAGCGAGGTAGCTGTGCGGCTTCGTACCGTGCGGGTCGAGCGCGGTAGCGCAGGTGTTCCACGTTGCCGGTAGCTCCAACGTGACCCGGTGTTCTCGGGGGATGTCGGGCGTGGTCAGGAACGTTGCCGCACCGTTCAGGAACGCGAAGTCTCCTTCGACCCAATTGGTGCGCACCGACATCTCCCGGCAGTAGACTCGGTATCGGACCGTGATCTCGCGGTCGTCGCCACACTCGACCCGCCAGCGGTTCTTCCTCGACTTCACGACGGCGAGTGGTTCCCCCGAGGAACTGGACGCCGTGACTCCTTCGACGTGACGTGAGTACTCGCGTACGAGGTACGAGCCCGGTGTCCACACCGCCATCATCAACTCGATCTGCCGCGCACCCTCGGTAGGCACCCGAAGCTCGACTTCTGCGTGATGGCCCGACCCGGGAAGTCGAACGCGGTAGGTGAGCGGTTCCACCGCGAAGGTCGAAGCGATCGGCAGGAACGACGCGATGAGCCCGACCACGGCCGAGAGCAGACTGCGAACCACGCGAACCCCTTTCTCGTGGGGGAAACGAGCGAGCGAACGGCGCGGCCCCAGGCATTGCTCTCGAAGAGCGCCGCGCATGAAGCCATCGGGGCAGCCTCTCATCTGCCCCGAGCCAGCGCAAGTCCCGGCGCTGTGAGCGGACCCTGAGTCGCGTTCGTGCCCTGACCCGACCGACTCCCCAGCGCCTCGGCTCTCGCCGCGATCGTGCCGGCCCCGCGCGCGACCGAAGGGACGGAGCAGCGTCGTCCGCCGGAGACGAGTGTCTGCGGGTGAAGCGACCTCGACATGGCCGAGGCCAAGGGGGCTTTTGAAGGCCCTCCGAAGCAAGGGGAGCCGAGAGCGCTTGGTAAAGGACTGCCGGCGCGATGTGAAGGATGTCGACGACCATCGATGCATCGTGCAAAGGACGTGACAAGCTCCGGAGGAAGGCTCTCGGCACGGCTTCTCAGGCTCGGCGGCTCCGCGTAGGTTCCCGGCCGCTCACTCGAGAGCGTCTGAAACTGCAGGGAACTGGCGGAGCACTTCCGCCGACGGTTCCGATCCACCACAGAGGAAAGGCAAGTCATGTCGAGTCGTGTCGCGCTGTGTCTATTGAGCTTGGCGATCTGGGCCGCCCCGGTCTCGGGTCAGATCGTCGTGAACGAAGTGTTCTACGACGGTCCGGGCGGGGACACCGGGATGTTCACCGAGCTGTTCGGTGCGCCCGGCACGGACTTGACTGGGTACGACATCGTCGGCATCAACGGCGCGGGCGGCGTGGTCTACGCGACGATCGACTTGGCAGGGCAAGTCATCCCCGCGGACGGCTACTTCGTTGTTGCCCAGGACGCCACGGTGGCCAGCGCCGATCTGATCGTGGCGCTCGCGGACTGGCAGAACGGACCCGATCAGGTGGCTCTGCGACTGAACGGAGTCATCGTCGACTCCCTGTGTTACGGCACTTCGGTCGATCTCGTGTGTGAGGGTGCGCCGGCAGCGGACGTCGTCGGTAGTTCCCTGGGACGCGACGGGCTCAGCACCGACACCAATGACAACTCCGTCGACTTCACTGCCTTCGCGACCCCGACTCCTGGCGAAATCAATGTGCCGGTGCCGGTGTGTGGTGCTCCGACCGGACTCGTTTGTACCTCCGACTGCATGACCAACGATTTGCTCCTGCAGTGGACCAATGGTGAAGCGTATCCGCTCGGCCTCGAGATCCTGCGCGACGGTATCGTGATTGCCATGCTCGTCGATGGGACCACGACCTACACCGACACCGGCCTGGCCCCGGGGAGCTACATCTTCACGGTGCGGGGAACCTGCGCCAACGGGCTCACGGCCACCATCGACTGCGCGGTTGCGCACTGCCTCGTCGCTCCCGAGGTGCTCATCAACGAGATTCGGATCGACGAGCCTGGGACCGACGTGAACGAGTACTTCGAACTCGTGGGCGCGCCCGGGACGGCGCTGTTCGGGCTTACCTACATTGTGCTGGGCGACGGAACGGGTGGCTCGGGCGTCATCGAGGAAGTCACGCCGCTGTCGGGCTTCACGATCGGTGCCAGTGGCACCTTCGTCGTCGCGGAGTCCACCTTTGCGCTGGGAATCGCCGACCTCACGACCGACCTGAACTTCGAGGCGAGCGACAACTTCACGCACATGCTGGTCTTCGGCTTCACCGGCGCTGACGGCGCCGACCTCGACACGAACGACGATGGAGTGCTCGACGTCACCCCTTGGAGCGAGATCGTCGACGTGATCGCTTTGATCGAGGAAGAGAATCCTCCGACGGCGACGGAGTTTCACTACGGCCCACCAACGGTCGGACCCGAGGGTACGTTCGTGCCTGGTCACGCGAAGCGATGCCCCGACGCTGTGGGCCCGTTCATCATTGGCTTGTTCGATCCGACTATAGGGAGCGATACCCCGGGAGCGAGCAACAGCTGCTGCGATCCGGTTCTCATCGGCAGTCTCACGAGTGACGCGAGTCAAGGCAACGCCCCGTTCACCGTCACCCTGAGTGCGACGGCCAACGGCACCGCCCCCTTCACGTGGGCGTGGGATTCCGGCGACGGTCAAGCGAGCACCCAACCCGACACGGTGACGTTCACCTACACCATGCCGGGCACCTACGACGTGACTCTCGTGGTGACGAACGATTGCGGTAGCGACATGGCACTGGTGACGGTCGTCGTGTGCGCACCGCTCGTCGTCGACTTCTCCGCGAGTCAGACGTTGGGCGTCGCGTTGACCTGCGTCGACTTCACCGACTTGACCACTGGGGATGTTGCCTCTTACAGCTGGGATCTCGACGGCGATTCGATCGAGGACTCGTCGGTCGCGAACCCCTCGTTCCAGTATCCGATCGGTGACTTCGACGTCACCCTCACGGTGACCGGCAGCTGCGGTCGCGTGCAGTCCTTGACTGCTCCCGCGCTCGTTCGGTCCCTGGAGGTTGGCGACTGCAATGCCGATGGGACCGTGGACACGTCCGACGCCATCTTCTTGGCGAGCTGGCTGTTCGCCGGCGGTTCGCCGCCGGTCTGTGTCGCCGCATGTGACGCCAACGCCGACTCCAACCGTGACCTCGCGGACGTGGTCAGTCTGTTGCTGTATCTGTTCGGTGGGGGCCCGAGCCCCGTCGCCCCGCCAGCGTGCACGCCTTGCTTCTAGACCCGAAGCCCTAGCCGAGCGCGGGCCGCGCCCGGCTAGGACCAGCGCTTCTCCCCGAGGGGGCTCTCGAAGCCCTCTCGGGGCCTGCGGCTAGCTCACCGGTGGACGTTCGCTGGTGCAGTCGCGCAAGGCGTTCGTCGGCGTTGCTCGTGAATGCGCATTGGGTTTCGCGACCCGACGAGGGCACAGCGAGCAGTGCATAGAATTGGCTACGGGGAGTTCCTGCTTGCGTTTTCCAGAAGGGTCGTCCGGGGCCGCCTCCTTCGTCGCGCACGAGCCCGCGCGATGGCGCGCCCCGGATGCACCCTGCTTGTCGTCTCGATCGAGGCCGTGTCCGTCGACTTGGCGAGCCTCCCCGGCCGCCCACCCCTGACGACGCCTAGCGTCGCTCTAGGAGTGAAGGTCGGGCCCGCGCACAACGCGCTGGCTCCGGGGCTAGTAGGCCTTTGCGAACAGGACGCGGCGCTGGCTGGGGGCGCCGGTGACCATGCACTTGCCGGTTTCCCCGTCTTCGGCCTGTGGGATACACCGAATGGTTGCCTTGGTCTCCTGCTGGACGCGTTCTTCCGTCGCCGTCGTTCCATCCCAGTGCGCGAGGAAGAAGCCGCCACGCGCTTCGAGCTCGTGCTTGAACTCGTCGTAGGTCTCGACCTTCATCGTACTCTGGCGTCGGTGTTCGACCGCACGCTCGAACAGGCCCCGCTGAGCCGCGTCGAGCAGGGACCGCACCTGCTGCGGGAGCGCCGCCAGTTTCATCTGCGCCTTCTCCCCGTTGTGGCGTTGGCTCACGCGCGCCTCACCGCTTGCGAGGTCTCGCGGGCCGATCTCGACGCGGAGCGGCACTCCCTTGAGCTCCCACTCGGCAAACTTCCAACCCGGACGGTACTGGTCGCGATCATCGATGTGCACCCGGGCGCCGGCGCCGACGAGTTCCTGCTTCAGGCGCGCACACGCCTCAGCCGTGAGGACGCGCTCGTCGTCGGTCTTGTAGATCGGCACCAGTACCACCTGGATCGGCGCCAGCCGCGGCGGGAGGATGAGCCCAGCGTCGTCGCCGTGGGCCATGATCAAGGCCCCGATCAGGCGGGTCGAAACTCCCCAACTCGTAGCCCAGACGTACTGTTGTTGGCCTTGCGCATCGAGGTACTTGACGTCGAACGCTTTCGCGAAGTTCTGGCCCAGGTTGTGGCTGGTGCCGGCCTGGAGCGCTTTGCCATCGCGCATGAGAGCTTCGATGCAGTAGGTGCGGTCGGCGCCCGCGAACTTCTCGCGTTCGGTTTTGACGCCGGTATGCACGGGCATGGCCATGAAGTCTTCCGCAAAGGTGCGGTAGACTCCGAGCATGCGCAAGGTCTCCTCCTGGGCCTCCTCGGCAGTGGCGTGCGCGGTGTGGCCCTCCTGCCACAGGAACTCCGTAGTGCGCAGGAACAGTCGCGTGCGCATCTCCCAACGCATGACGTTGGCCCACTGGTTGATCAGGATCGGCAAATCCCGATAACTCTGGATCCACCGGCGATAGGTGTCCCAGATGATGGTCTCCGAGGTCGGACGAATGACGTAGGGTTCCTCGAGCTGCTTTCCGCCTGCATGGGTCACCACGGCGAGTTCGGGCGAGAAGCCCGCAACGTGTTGCGCCTCGCGTTTGATGAAACTCTCCGGAATGAGCAACGGGAAGTACGCGTTGACGTGGCCGGTCTCCTTGAACATGCGATCCAGCTCACGTTGGATGTTCTCCCAGAGCGCGTAGCCATAGGGCTTGATCACCATGCAGCCCTTGACCGGAGCCGTTTCGGCTAGGTCCGCCTGTTGGACCACGTCCTGGTACCAACGCGGGAAGTCCGCGGATTGCGGCGTGAGTTTGTCGGCCATCGCACACGTTCTTTCCTGGCAGTCGCGGTCGTCGCGAATCTCGGCACGTGAGGGAGTCCTCGGGAAAGCCGGGCAGGTTAGCAGAAGCCCAGGCGACCGGCAATCCGCGCGCTCTCGCGCCCGCCGGGTCTGCGTTCAGCCGCGGGTGAACGGTGTGCTTGGCGTGGTCGGCAGTGGAGCTCTGGAATCCGCTACCGACCGGCGGTCGACCCGTGAATAATCCGTCGAACTGGATCGTGGTGGATGGCGTGCCGAGACGCTCGTGTGCCGGTCGAGTGGGCCCCGAAGGGCCCGACGTTCGTCGAAGAGGAGGGCCGATTGAGTCGCCGCGCCGTGCTCTCGTGGGTCGTGATCCTGGTCGTGGTCGGGGCGACCTTGGCATGGCTCCGATCGCCGCCGCAACCGCTCGGCGGCCCTGCGGGTTGGACCGTGACTGCGGGCGACCTCACGAGGCTCGACTTGGGTCACTGGCGGGCAGCCGTCGTCACTCGGCTCGAGCGTGGTGGCCTCGAACTCCGCGTCGCGGCTGGGGCCGAGCTACGCTTCACGGAGGCTGGCGAGTTGGCCGAACTCATGACCGGGGCGGCGACCTTGACCGCCACGGAAGAGTTCGAGCTGCGCGAGTGGAACTTCACTCCGCTCGCAGGCGAAGACGGCGAGGTGGGCCCTTCCGGCCGTGGGGGTGCCGTGAGCGCTCGGCTCGAGATCACGCCGTTGGGGTTCGAACTCACCGAAGGCTGGCTACGGGCTCAGGGTCGGGCCCTGCTCGACGGGCGTGTTCTGTCCCCGGAGTCTCCCTTCTTTCGCTTTGATCGCGGGATTCCGCTGACCGACGGCCCGGGGCCGGCTGTGCCCGATGACCGCGGCGCCCCAGCCCTGGGAGCGCCTACCGGCCAGATCGTCGATGCCGCGGACGGGCGCCCGGTGTCCGACGCCTGGGTGCACTTGGTCTTCTCGCCGCACGAGGAGGGCTACCCTCCGTACGCCGACCCGGCGGCCCGCGTCACGGTAGCGGGTGCTGCCGACGGCACCTTCACCGCGCCGGTCTTCCGCGCGTCTGACCCGCGCGTCTTCCTGCACGTCGAGGTCGATCACCCCGATTTCGAACCCTACGTGCAAGTACTCGGGCCTGGCGCGGACGTCGCCGGACGTTGGCCGTTCTTCACGGTTCGCCTCCGACGCGCGGTGACGACCGTGGTGCGTCTCGTCGATCCCGAGGGCCAGGGAGTTCCGCAGCTCGCGGTGGAACTCGATGGGAGTCCGGCCGATCGGTTCGCAGGCGAGGACGCTTGGGACGAGGGTCGTACTTTGCGTCCCGACCGAGCGCTCATTCGATACACCCAGGCCGACGGCTCGCTGCGCCTCACCCAGGATGCGCAGCGCCTCACCGTACGCGACCCGGTTCGATACCTGTGGGACGCCGACGTGGCCGAGCCTACTCGTTACGTCCTGATCCACGCGCGGGCCGAGTTGGCTCGTGGCGTGAGCCCGGAGAAGTGGGCGATCTTGCCGACGCGCGACGCGTCCGGCCTCCCCGATACACTGATCGACGGCGAGGGCGTTCCCGTCGCTGACGCCCTCGTCGAGATCGAGGTCGAAGGCATGCGGCCGGTGCGCCTGCTGACGGACGCGCTGGGGCGCTACCTCTTCGTTCCTCGACCCTATCCAGGGCGACTGCTCGACGCGGCAGTGCTCTGGCCGCAACCCTGGCCGGTGCGGTTCGACCGTCCCTGTGGCGAAGAGGACGAACTGTGTGATCTGAACCCGCGCCGCGGCCGTCTGACCGTTCTCTCGCCGACGCTCTGGAAACAGGAAGTCGAGGGCACCTTCGACCGCCAGGCGCGCGATCGGTACTTGGAGGCCCGGCCGGCAGGGCTCCTCCGGCTGTCCCTGCAAGCGGTCGACGCGGAGGGAGTGCCGAGACCGGTGCCCGCCGATTCGGTGACGATCGACGATCCCGGGCTGACGCTCGTCGAGCGGAGTCTCGGCGGTGACGTGGTCTTTGCCGGCGCGCTGCCCACGACCCCGGGCCAACGCCTGTTGGCGGTGAACCGCTACGAGCCCGTGCTGCTGCAGATTCCAGCGCGGCTGGCGCGCGATCGCTACCTCGACCTCGGGCCAATCGCTCTCGAACTCGGTGACGCGTTGCCCGTGCGGCTGCAAGGGGGGAGCGCGGAACTGTATGAACGTGCGACGTTCCGCATTGCGCCGGCGCGCACGCCGCAACTCGCCCAGAGACTGCGCTTCGACGGCAGTGGAGAGCAACGGGTGACTGGGCTGCGGCGCGGCGTCGAGTACGTGTTCGGGGTAGACGGTTCGGGTTTCGAGCCTTACGCGGGTGAGTTGCTGCTCGATACGGAGTCTGCGAATCGCGGGCTCGACATCTTGCTGAGTCTGCGCGACGAAGCGTTGGTCAGCGCGAGTGGCATGCTCGCCGACTTGACCCCGCAGCAGACGCCCGGCTATCGCGTGATCGAGCGCTACTACGGTCGCGACGGCCGGGTCGTGTCGTGTGTGTCCTATCCACTGCGGCCCGACGCCGGCTTCGGCAGCGTTCGTCGCCTGCGCGAGCGCGAGCAAGCGGAGGTCTTCGTGCTGGGACCGTACTTCCGGGTGGCGACAGCGCTCCGCAATCCGGTGGGGCCGCTCGAGTTCGAGTTCGGGGTGCTCGACGAGCACCCGTCTCGTTACGCGATTCTGTCGTTCTGTGGTCGCTCGGCGACCCACGTGCTCTCCAACTTGTCCATCGTCAGCGACACCCACGATTACCACGACGTGGTCCGCCGCTTCGCGGTCGAGCGCAGCCTCGTCGAGAGTTACTTGGTGATCGACAACTTGATGCCAGGTCGGTATCGGCTGGACTGGTCCGACCCCGACGGATCGCCGGCGAGCTACCTGTTCGAAGTCGACCCGCGCGACGAGGTGCTCCGCCTCGAGGTTCCGTGCCCGGACCCGTCGCTGCTGCAGGTCGTCGTCGCCGTCGCGGATCCGTCGGGCACGCCGATTGTCGACGCCACCTTCGAGGGAGTGCTCGAGTGGGCGCCGCTGCCTCTCACTCCATTCGGGGCCCTTCCGGACGGCGTCGACGCCGACCTGTTTCCATCGATCCCGCGCGGAGTCGGTGCGGTCTACGTGCTGACCATCGAACAGGGGAAGCCGCTCGACATCCGCATCACTGCCGCCGGTTTCCTCGGGCAACGATGGCGGGTCCCGGTGGGCCGTAGCCTGCCGGCAGAAGTGCGACTCGAACGCGGTGTCCGCGTCGAGGGAACGGTACAGGATCCCAACAGCCTGCCGTTCACGGGACGGGTGTCCGTGCGCTGGACCCGGACTCTGGCCGGGGAGCCGGAGGAGCCGCCGATTCTCGTGACCCATGTAGACCCGCAGCCCGTCGTGTCGGTCGCCAACGGAGTCGTCGAGGACAACCGACTGCCGACGGGGCCCCACACCTTCGAGTTCGCCGACTCACGGTCCGAAGCTCGGGCAATTTTCGAGCAAGACTTTCGCGGGCACCGCCCGGGGGAGTTGCAGATCACGCTGCGCGAGTCCCGCGCGCTGCGGGGGACGGTCGTGCACCGCGATGGGACGCCGGTGGGGGACGCGGTCGTGGCCTTGGTGGCATCCGGCGAGGCGTATCGCTTTCCGCAGTTCGAACCGCCACTCGCGAGTGCGCGCTACTCGACTCAGGTCGACGCCAAGGGTGGGTTCGTGATCGATGGTGTTCCCGTGGACCTGCGGGGTGATCTGGCGTTGCTCGCCCACGCGCCCGGTTGGACGGATGGCGTGGAGGACCCGTTCGATCCTGCGCTCGGGGAGCGAGTGCTGGTCATCGACGACCCCACGGAGTTGATTCTCGACATCGGCTACGCGGCGGACGAAGTCCACGACGACTACGAGTTCGTCCTCGAACATTCCTTCGATCGGTCCGGTCGAAGCCCGCTCGTTCGCATCGGTCCCTTGTTGCCGACTCAGCTCGGCGGACGGGCCTACGTGGGAGTGACTCCGGGCTACTACCGGGTCACGTGGTCGCACGTGAACGCACCCGCCGGCGCGGTGGGCCTGCAGCGCAGGGTTGACGCCGTCGTCGCACCCGGAAGGAGCACGACGCTGCAGCTGCGGGTTCGCGAGCCGTTCCGCCCCGGGGACGTGCAATTCAACGGCGAGCCGCTGGCGGCGGGCTGGGTGCTTCTGACCAACGATCCAGGTGATCCACAAGCGACCCGTGTGGCGCGTGTCACGGGCGGGCAATTCACCGGGCCGATACCAACGGGAGGTCGGCTCTACGCCGCCGTTGTTCCCGACGACCGAGCACAGCCGTTTCCGGATCAACGCCGCGGCGAAGCACTGTTTCGCGAAATTCGTGGGGGTCGCGGCTCACGAGCGATCTCCGTGGACTACTCCGCCCACGACCTGGAACTCGTGTTCCCACCGGGATCCCTCGCGCGGTATCCAAACCTGACCGTGGAACTCCTGAACTACGAGTGGGTTGCCCAGGGCTACCGCACCACCTTCGTTCCGGAACGCGTGACCTCGAACCCGCTGGTGCTCCGCCTGCTGGCTCGGGGCACGCACCGATTCAAGGTCTCGACCTCCGAGGCCACGCGTATCGTTCACGAAGTCGAAGTGGTCGAGGACGAGCGGATCGAAGTCGGCCTGTGAAGCGCGCAGCCCGACTGCACGAACCAGTGAGGTTCGCGCAGCCGGGCTGCCGACAGGATCAGGGCTTCGCTCGGATCACGGACAGCCGCTGAAGACGTCACACTCCAAGTTCTCGTTCGTCGGGTCGGGCCCGCAGCCGGGGTGCGGCGCCGGCGGCAGTGGTCCGCCGCCGAACAGCCCACTCAGTTCGGAAATGGGGTCGGCGACATCGAGGCCCCCGTCGTCGTTGATGTCGCACGCGTCGGCGCAGGCGAGAACCCCGCCGGTCGATCCGAAGAGGAAGCTCAGCAAGAAAATCGCGTCGGCCACGTTGACGCTGGCGTCACCGTTGCAGTCGCCGCGCACGAACTGCGCGGCCTCACATTCATCGGGAATCCCGTTCAGCTCCACGTCCATGGACGTGCCGGCGGCGATGTCGCACGAGTCCGGGACATTGTTGGCGTTGCAGTCGGGTACCGTTCCCGCCGTCAGTTCGCAGCTATCGGGAATCAGGTTCAGGTTGCAGTCGAACTCGAAGAAGAACGCGAGGTCGCACGAGTCGAGGAGACCGTTGCCGTTGCAATCGAAGTCCGTGCCGGCGGCGAGTTCACACTCGTCGGGGACCTCGTTGAGGTTGCAGTCGAGCACCCCATTCGCCACGTCGCAAGAGTCGATGACGCCGTTGGCGTTGCAGTCGACCGCCGTGCCCGCAAGCAGCTCGCAGTCGTCGACGAGCCCGTTGGCGTTGCAGTCGGTCTCGGTCCCGGCGGCGATGTCGCAGGCGTCGATCACGCCGTTCGCATTGCAATCGCTAGCGGTGCCGGCGGCGAACTCGCAGGTGTCGATCAGGCCGTTGGCGTCGCAGTCGATCGCAGTTCCCGCCGCGATCTCGCAGGCGTCGATCAGGCCGTTGGCGTTGCAGTCCGGTGCGGTGCCGGCGGCGAACTCGCAAGCGTCGATCAGGCCATTGGCGTCGCAGTCGATTGCGGTGCCGGCGTCGATCTCGCAGGAGTCGATCAAACCGTTGGCGTTGCAGTCCGATGCGGTGCCAGCGGCGAACTCGCAGGAGTCGATCAGGCCGTTGTCGTCGCAATCGATCGCGGTGCCGGCGTCGATCTCGCAGACATCGAGCATGCCGTTCGCGTCGCAGTCCAGCGCCAGGCCGAGGGCGAACTCGATGCTGTCGACGATGAAGTTGTCGTTACAGTCGAGGCTCGCGATGTTGGCGGGGACGATTTTGAACACCTCGCCGCCGAGGTCGCAGATGTACACTTCGCCCATGGCGTCTTCACCGAAGCCCGCGATGCTCCCGATGGTGATGGTCCCCGGCGGGTCCAGCTCCGAGGTGCGCTCCTCGAAGGCGCTGACGCTGGTTCCGTCGTAGCGCAAGGACCAGATCCGGGCGGTGCAGAAGTCGGCGAAGAAGTACGTGCCGTCGAGATCCGGAATGGCCATGCCGCGATAGACGTTGCCGCCCGAGACCGAGCATCCGAGGGAGTGGGAGTACACGTGGATCGGCCCGGTGAGGGCCGCGGAGAAGCAGGTGCAGGCGCCGAGGCCGGTGCAGACATTCCCTTCCATGCAGCGCCAGCCGTAGTTTTCGCCCCCGAGACTCGCTGCCGGTTGGAAGTCGATCTCTTCCCAGGCGCCTTGGCCGACGTCCGCGATCCACAGGTCTCCGGTGAGCCGGTCGAAGCTCCAGCGCCATGGGTTCCGTAGTCCGATGGCCCAGATCTCGTCGAGTGGATTGCCGGGGCCCACGAACGGGTTGGTGGCGGGGATCGCGAAGTTGTCGTTGGCGCTCGCCGGAAACGCGTCGGGACCGTCCACGTCGAGACGCAGCATCTTCGCGAGGCGCGTGCCCGTGTTCTGCGAGGTGTTGAAGCTGTCGTTGCCGCCGCCGCCGTCGCCGAGACCGAAGTACAAGTAACCGTCGGGGCCGAACGCGATCATGCCGCCGTTGTGGTTGCTCGCAGGCTGACTCTGGAGAATGATCGGAAAGGCGGTCGAGGTATCGGCGACATTCGGATTCGTCGTCGACACCGTATAGCGCCGGATCACCGAACTGCCCGAGGAGTTGGTGAACGACACGAAGAAGAAGCCGTTGGTGGCGAAGTCCGGGTGAAACGCAAGTCCGAGCAGACCTTGCTCGCCGCCGCTCACGATCTGACTGGCGATGTTCAGAAACGGAGTGGGGAGCAGTTGGCCGGTGACCAGGTTCAGGATTCGGATGGTCCCGCCTTGCTGAACGATGAACAGGCGCCCGAAGTCGTCGGGGGGCGCCGTCACGAGGACCGCCCCGGTTACACCTTGAGCGACGCGCACCGCGGTGAGCGGCGTCCCTCCGGCATCGGCCGGGGAGGTGTGCGAGATCCACATCGAAGCCCATACTGCTGTCGCCGCTACGAGCGTTCTCGTCGAACGTGTCGTCATGCCTTGCTTCTCGATTCGTGCTGAAGTGACCGAAGGGAAAGACCGCAGAACGACGGGCGGCACGGGCCCGGGCTTCGCTCGCTGACGAAGCACTGCCCCGTGGGCCGCTCGCTATCGCGGTACCCTGAATCTCGTCTGTCTGAATTCCAGTCTCGGGCGCGTCTCCTCGCGGCGGGATCTTACCATGAATGGCCGGCGGAGGAACCCATACGTACCCGGGGGAGACCCAGTTCTCATACGGTCCCGAGACACCCGAAGGGCAGTCCAGGGTGCGATTGCCTGGCCAGCAGGACCGGCCCCATTCGTCGGACGCCGGGGTCCCTCACTGCGACGCGAACGGACGGCGGTTGTTTGGGTCCGCCCCTCGATCCAAGCATGGCCCCCGAGTCGTGGGTATCCGTGGCTTTGGCAATCGGTCCGGGATAGGCTGCGACCCCGCGATCGGGTACTCCGTTCACGACTTTCGCGCCGTGTCGGCACAGGTCTGGGCTCGAGCTCGGATGATTCATGGGCGTCGGGCCGAGTCGTGCGCGAGGGCGGCGATCAGACCTCACGGCGGTTTCCCAGGAGACGACGATGACACACGACTACGACAAGCTGGTCCGGTCCACGCTCCCGCAGGTCATCGCGCTGCAGCGCGAGATCCACGCGGATCCGGAGATCGGTTTCGACACCGTTCGTACCGCAGCGCGCGTGAGTGCGGCCCTGCGTTCGGCTGGGCTATCGGTGCGTGAGCGCGTCGGGCAGACGGGAGTCGTGGCCGACCTCGAGGTCCCGGGTGCCCGCGAGCGCGTCGCGTTCCGTGCCGACATGGACGCGCTTCCGATGGAGGAAGAGAACGACCTACCCCATCGCAGTCGCAACCCGGGTGCGGCCCACCTTTGCGGACACGACGCGCATACGGCGATGCTGGTCGGGGCCGCCCAAGTTCTGAGCCAGCTTCGTTCCGGACTTCGGCGCTCACTACGGTTCATCTTCCAACCCAACGAAGAGTGTTTGCCCGGAGGGGCGCCCGCCATGATCGCCGACGGTTGCCTCGATGGGGTCGATCGGATCTACGGCATGCACGTGTGGCCGTTGCTTGCCACCGGGAGCATCGGCATTCACCCGGGTCCGACCATGGCGCAGCCCGATACGTTCCGGGTTACTCTCGAGGGAGTTGGCGGACACGCGGCGGCGCCGCACCGTAACCGTGATCCGATCGTTTGCGGCGCGCAGATCGTGAGCGCTCTGCAGACGATCGTGGCGCGGCGCGTAGATCCTCTGGACAGCGCTGTCGTCAGTGTCACTCAGTTCCACGCCGGGACTGCGGACAACGTGATCCCGGCGACGGCGGAGTTGCGAGGCACCATCCGCAGCTTCCGTTCGACGGTCGGCGACGAATGTCGCGCGCAACTGCGCCAGATCGTAGCGGGGCTCGCGCAGGCACTCGAGGTGACGGCGCACGTGGAGATCACCCTGGGTTACCCGGTCGTGGTGAACGATCTCGATGCCTGCGCGCGCGCCACCCGGAGTCTCCACGGGGTACTCCCGGTGGACGCCTCGCTCGGACCGTCCCTCGGCGGTGAGGATTTTGCCTACTATCTGCAGCACGTTCCCGGAGCGTTCCTGTTCCTGGGGAACCTGGATCCGTCGCAAGGCATCGTGCACTTTTGCCACCACCCGCGGTTTCGCGTCGACGACAACGCCATGGCCCACGGGCTGAAGGCTTGGTTGGCGCTCGGTGCCGGCGGGGACGCGTAGCAAGTTCGTTCGGCGGGAATCAGGACAGCGTCGCCCGCCGTCAAGCCTTCTCAGATCCGACGATCGTGTGGGTTCACGAGTGTGTCGACTCCAGGTGCGGCGTGCTGGGTTGCGCCTCCCGCATTCGCTCGATCCAGTGCGCGCACTTCCCGATCAACTTGGCCTTGTCGATCGGCTTGGTCGTGTAGTCGTTGCAGCCAGCCTGCAGGCAGCGATCCCGGTCTTCCGCCATGGCGTGTGCCGTGACCGCGACGATGGGGATGCCGTCGTCCCGTTGGCGCAGGCAGCGAGCGGAACAAGTTCGTGCCGCACCCGTTTCGGGTTCGGATCCTGCCTGGGGAGGCGTTCGAGAGCCTCCGGCGTAGCGCGCTTGCGAAGCTCGACTCTGGGGTTTCTCGGAACTCGGAACCCACCCCGCTGGGGCGGGCGGTGAGGTGGCGATCTCGAACTCTTGGGGATTGGCACTCGATTGGCGTGGAATCGGGCGTCAATGCGGCGGGCGGGTGCCGTCGATCGCCATCGACGCGGACCGATGCGCTCGCCGTTCTTGGTGAGAGTGTTCGACCCAAAGGAGGGAGTGTCCCATGAAGCTCGTGCGTCGATCCGGTTCCTGGAATCCGTTTCGTGACATGGAGGACTTCTCGAATCGGATGGAGCGGTTGTTCGGGCTCACACGACTGGAGAACGGGGAGCGCGAGACCCTCGCGCCCACGGACTGGACGCCGTCGTGTGACATCTCGGAAAGCGACAAGGAGTACCGAATTCACGCCGAACTCCCGAGTGTCAAGAAGGACGACGTACGCGTGACGCTCGAGGACGGGGTGTTGACGATCCAAGGCGAGCGCCGGGAGGAAAAGGAAGAGAAGGGGAAGAAGTTCCATCGACGCGAGCTGTCGTACGGCAACTTCGTGCGCCGCTTCACCATGCCGGACGACGCGGACGAATCCCAAGTCGAGGCGAACTTCAAGGACGGTATGCTGAACGTCGTGATCGCGAAGTCGAAGGCCAAGGCCGGGACGGCGAAACAGATCGCGGTGCGCTGACCGTTGGCCGACTCACGCGGCGCTCGTGCTGCACCTCGATCGTGCACGTGGGTGGGCTCGGCGCTTTCGCACCGAGCCCACCCACGTCGGGCCGCTCGATCTCACCGTCGCGCGCTCGACGAACCGATGGTGGCTACGGGCACACCCCAAACTGCGCGCAGCCGAGATTCGGGATCGACGTGTCGAGGCCGCAGGACGTTGGTGGCGCGAGGGGTGGTGCAGGGCTGCCGAAGATCGCGCCCAACAGCGTCACCGCGTCGCCGATGTTGAGTTGACCGTCGTCACTGGCGTCGCAGGCGTCGAGGCAGGTCACGGTCGTTGGAATGGCCCCGGGGAACAGGTACCCCAAGAGGGTCACGGCGTCCGCTATGTTCGTGGCGGAGTCGGCGTTGCAGTCCCCGCGAATGAAGCGCCCGACGCCGCTGCGAGCGTGATAGCCCAGGTCGAGAACGCCTTGGTCCGCCGCGCCATCGGTGCGGGTGGTGCCCAGGTTCGCGGGTGACGCGGGATCGCCAGCGTCGACGGCTGGGCTTTGTGCGCTTTTGCCGCTGGCGACCTGGCTGAGGAAGGTGCCGGCCACGAACAGCGGATCCGCGTCGAAGTTGCCCGGTCCCGGCACGGGCGCACCGCCAACGTCGCTGTAGCGAACCATCAGCAAGGCCGCGGGGCCGTGCCCGAGATCGATCCCCGAGACGGCGAAGTTGCCCCACACGATCGAGTTCTCGAGGGCCAGGCTCGCTCCGTCCTCGACCCACAAGCCCCCGCCTTCGCCGAGGCCCGGCCCGGATGGCATCACCGTGTTGTTCTCCGTGAACGTGCAGCCTCGCACCGTCACGTCGCTCCCCGAGAACGCGTAGAGCCCACCCCCGCGTCCGTCGAAGATCCCCGTGATCAACGTGAATCCGCCGGCAGTGTTCTGAGCGACCCAGTTGTTCTCGAGGATGACCGAACCCTGAACGTCCACCGCGATGCCGGCACCGACTCCCGCGGAGTTGGCGGTGATTCGATTGTCACGCAGGAGCGCCTGAGCCCCGCCCCCGATGTAGACACCGCCGCCGAGAGCCGGCGCGTTGTTGCTGCCGATGCGGTTGCCGACGATGAGCGGCGCCCCGCCGACGATGTGGAGTCCACCCCCAGCCCCGCATGGCCCGATCTGTGTCATGCAGACCGAGGTGTTCGAGAAGATCTCGTTGTCTTCGACGCGCGCGAAAGACGCGACGAGAGCGATGCCACCACCATCGCCGAGTCCGTAGTTGCCGGTCACGATGTTGTGGCGAATCGTCGGCGACGACTGCGAGCAAAGGATGCCCATCCCGATGCCGCCCGCCATGATGCCGGGCGGTTGCGGGGGCCGCACAGTGAACCCCTCGAGGACCGAGTCCGGTCCTTCGCCGGACTGGAAGACGACGATCGGCCCCTGCTCGTGCTGAATGACGGTGGCCGTAGGACCGTCGGTACTCGTGACGCGAATCGCTTTGCCGAGAAAGTCGATGGCGCCGGTGTAGACCCCGGGCTCCACGAGGACGACGTCACCCGCCGTGGCGGCAACGATGGCGTCCTGGATCGTGGGGTAGGAAGTGGGCACGCGCAGAGTGGCCGCGCCCAAAGGGGGCAGGGCGGCCAGAACGCCCCCACCGACGAGCAGGCCGACAAGGTGTAGCGCAAGGACGCGCGGGAACGGTGCAACCATGGAATGACTCCTTCCGAACCGACACAGGAGGGGCCGGGATCGTACCTCCGCGATGATCGCGCTCCAAGCACCAATCACCGAGCCCCGGGCTCCCAGCGCTAGCGACGGGATCACGGCCATTCGAAGCGAAGGAGTCGGCCTACGCGATCAACCGCTGCCGAGGCTCGCCGTTCGGTTCGACGCTCGGTCGACGGGCGCGGCACCGCGTTCGAGATCCAGGAGCTGGCGCTTCAACTCGATCCCGGCGGCGTAGCCCGTGAGGTGCCCAGCGGTGCCGATCACCCGGTGGCACGGCACCACGATCGAAAGCGGGTTGCGGCCGTTCGCGGCGCCGACCGCACGGCTCGCGGACGGTCGCTCGAGTCGGCGGGCGAGATCGCCGTACGAGCGCGTCTCGCCGTAGGGGATCTCGCGGAGCAGCGTCCAGACCGCCTGCTGAAAGGACGTGCCGCGCGCGTCCAGCGCGAGGTCGAACGCGAACCTGTGTCCGTCGAAGTACTCCGCGAGCTGCTGGCGAGCCGTCGCGAAGCGTGATGGCGCCTCGATCCAGTGTGGCGCGATCTGCGGCGGCCGGCGATGCCCCGTGGGATACAAGCCCGTGAGGCCACGTTCCGAGGCGGTGAGGAGCAGCGCGCCGATCGGGCTCCCGAGGGTCGCGAAGTAGGTCGTGTCAATCCGCATGGGAAGCGCCTTTCGACTCGAGAGTGGACCACAGATGGAGCGCGGCGTACGCGCGCCAAGGTCGCCAGGGCTCCGCCCGTGCCAGCACTTGGGCCACCGATCGTTGTCCCAGAGCCTTCTGGATTCCCAGGTCACTGGCAACGAATGCGTCCGGATCGCCGAGCGCTCGCATGGCGACGTAGCTCGCGGTCCAAGGGCCGACTCCATCGAGTCGCTGGAGCGCAGCGCCGCTCGCCTGGATGCACGCGCCGGGCGACAGCAGTTCGGGTTGCTCGGCGGCGAGGCGGGCCACTCGCTGGAGGGTGCGCGCGCGCGCGAGTGGCACGCCGATGCGCGCGATCTCGCTCGGCCGGGCCGCAGCGACCGTCGCCGGGCTTGGGCTGTAGCGAGTGAGGGGGGTGCCTGGTTGCTCGACGGGTTCACCGAAGCGCTCGGCGAAACGCCCGGAGAGGGTCGTGGCGCCGGCCACCGAGACCTGTTGGCCGAGGACCGCCCGCCATGCCAGCTCGAAGCCATCGAAAGCGCCGGGGACTCGGAGCCCTGGGCGCGCGAGCACGGATGCGCGCAGGCTTGGATCGGCGCCGAGGTGCTCGTCGATGACCGTGGGCCGCGCGTGCAGATCGAACAACCTGCGCAAACGCGGCAGGATGGCCGCGACGACCGGTGTCAGCGATGCACTGAGCTCGATCTGCAGGGTGGCGCCAGCGGGCCGCGGGGTAACGGGCCCGTCCCGGTCCTTGGAGTCGGTCACCGGTCGTGTCACCTCGAGCCAGCCGCGGTGTGATCCCAGGGCGACGGTCCTCGTGTATCGATCGCCCCGGATGCACTCCACGCCCGCGATCGCGCGACGCCCCAAGAACGAGAGCAACTCGCCCCACGCCAGGGGCGCGTGATAGGGGAGGCGGAGACGCAGAGCGGAGTCGGCAACGGGGGCAACCGCTTGGCGTCGAAACTGCGTGGGCGACCAGCGGTACTGTTCGAGGAAGGCGGCGTTGAAGCGTCGTAGGCTCGCGAAGCCACTGGCAAACGCGACTTCGGTGATCGCCAATCGAGTCTCGGTGAGTAGCTGTTTGGCAAGCAGCAGGCGCTGCGTCCGAGCCAGCTCCGCGGGGGCCGCGCCGAACTCTTGCTGCACGACGCGTCGCATGTGGCGCGAACTGACCCCCAACTCCCGAGCCAGGTCTTCGAGGCTGCGGTCGCCATCGAGCGCGCCGCTCTGGATTCGCGCGATGGCCCGTCGTGCCACCTGACTGCTCGCATCCACCGGTGCCAAGCCCGGGGCCAGTTCGGGGCGACAACGCAAGCACGGACGGAAGCCAGCTCGTTCCGCGGCCGCGGGGTGGCCGAAAAAGCGGCAGTGCTTGCGAAGTGGCTTGCGCGCCGGGCAAACGGGCCGGCAGTAGATCCCGGTGGTGGTTACCGCGACGAAGAACAGCCCGTCGAATCGCGCATCCCGGGCGATCGCTGCCCGGTAATAGTTGTCGGCCTCGGTGGACATGGCGGGAACTGTAGCCGCTAGGGGTAACCGCATCTCGCCGGAATCGGACATCGAATCGAGAATTGGCGGAAACGCTGCCTCGAGCGCCGCGCGCCGTCGTCAGACACCGCCATTTGGGAGTCGCCCAAGGATAACTTCACCCTCTTGCTCGTCGCTTCGGGCCTTCGACCGATCCGAAAACCTCGGATCGGCCGAATCTGACCCAAATCGACGGCAAGATGTCGAAGTCATTCTTGGGCGACTCCTTAGCCGGTCGAGGCTCGTGGGTAGAGTGACGGGTATAGTGAGTCGGTCGCAGGCTCGGATCGAGCGCGGGTCCGGCTGAAGTCGAGGTGTGATGAGCATCAACTTGTTCGCACAACCGTCCCACGGGATCTTCCTCGTGGGCTTCTTGGTCTACTGCTGGATTCGGCACGACTTCGAGCGTCGGGGCCGGGCCGTGGCGTCGGTTCACCGCTACGTCGATGGCGCCGAGAAGCTGCTCCTCGCGGCCCTGTTCCCGGCGGCGTTGCTCCTGCCGCTCGTCTTCTTGTTCACGCCGTGGCTGCGTTTCGCTGACGTGTCCCAACCAACCTGGGTCAACGGGATCGGAGTGGGTGCGATGTTCGCAGGGTTGTGGCTGTTCTATCGCTCCCACGCCGATCTGGGCACGAACTGGTCGGTCCTGCTCGAGATCAAGGCCGGGCACGTGCTGGTCGAGCACGGTGTTTATCGTCGCGTGCGTCACCCCATGTATGCCGCGGTTTGGCTGTTCAGCGGCGCACAAGGACTCTTGCTCCACAATTGGCTCGCGGGCTGGGCCGTGATCGTCCCGTTTGGGCTGCTCTATCTCGTCCGGGTACCGCGTGAGGAACGAATGCTCGTCGAGCACTTCGGTGACGCCTATCGAACCTACATGGCGCGGACCGGACGGCTGTGGCCGCGCCGCTCCGCGCGTTCCCCCCGCTAGTGCTGTTGAAGCCGAACACCGACGAAACCACGAGCCTTGCAGACGCCCGGGCGTGGGCCGTTGCGGGCGCGGCAAGTCACGCGTCTCACGATGTCCCGCCGGTCGCCGCCGGTCGCTACGGATCGAGTTCGCGCACGGGGCGCACACCCCAAGCGAAGTCGGGGTCGTCACGGCGGATGATCGCCCGGTTTGCGCAGCGGGTCGCCTCGGCGGGCTCGAAGTAGCAGCCGCCGCCGCGCATGACGCAGTACTGCAGATCCTCGACGCGTACCCGGGTCTTGTCGTAGTAGCGCAGCGGCCCGCGCGTGAACTCCCACACGTTGCCGTGCACGTCGTGCAGACCGAACGCATTGGGGAGAAACGAGCCGACCGGGGCATGCGCTCCGTAACCGTCGTCGAGCCAGTCCTCGAATCGGCTGGTGACGCCGGAAGATCTCGCGACGGTCGAGTCGCTGAGGTTGGCGTAGCCGGCGAGCGTCGTCTTGTCGTCGCCGGTGGACCATACGGTGGTCGTCCCGGCGCGGGCCGCGTACTCCCACTGAGCTTCGGTTGGGAGCATCAAGCCCAGCCGCGCGAGGACGTGTTCGCTCTCCTCTTGCGAGATGTTCTCGACGGGGTGCAGCACGCTGTGCTGGCGTCCTGCCAGCACGCGATCGGCGGCATAGTTGCTTGGGTTGCGTCCCGTCACCCGTAGCCACTGCGCTTGAGTCATCTCGTACTTGGAGACGAAGAACGCCGCAACCGCGATGGGCCGCACGGGTTGTTCGTTCGGATTCGCGCTCGGGTCGACGTTGGGGCTGCCCAGCGGTCGTTCGGCGTCGGGGCGAACCGCTCCCATCGCGAACTTGCCGGAGGGCAGCAACACGAACACGAGGCCGGTCGCCGCGGTGAGTTGCCAGTTGCCGTTGCCACCCGCCTCCGGGTCGAGTCGCGGTTCCTCCCCGGACTCGAGGTGCCAGAACTCCCACAATCCCGAGCGCGGGTCTAATCGCAACGGCAGCAAACCGCGTTGCGGCGTGAGTTCGAGTCCGCCGTAGGCCGGTAGGGCGTGGATGCTTTCGATTGCTGCTCGCCACCGGTCGCGCGCGACGGGCCCAGTAAGGCTCCGCTCATCGACCGAACGCGCGAAACCGAGGCGCGACTCGACGGTTGACCGCGGTCCCGGAGACAAGGCCGTACCTTCGAGGCTCTCGATCCGAGTGACGAGTCGGGCCAACCAGTCGTGGCGCGTCTGGAGGTCGGCTTCGTCGAACCGCCAGGTTCGGCGCTGCGCGATCTCGTCGTCCAAGCGACGCAGCCGCTCCTCGATCCGATCCAGCGGCGACGCGAGGCTCGCACTCGCGAGGGTCTCGGGGTCGTAGTCGAGCGCCAACGAGAGTTCGCGCTCCATGCGCCGCGCGAGGGGGAGCGCCGCCTCCGGCGTGAGGGCACGAAGGTCGGCCAGCTCAGCCCGGGCCGCAGTTGGAAGGGTAGCCTGGGTGTGGTGCGAGCGGTCGATCTCCCGGTCGTCGTCGGTGTAGGGATGCGCGAGTTCCCGGAGGCGGTCGAGATCGCGGCGATACTCCGGTAGGCGATCGGTCACCAACTTCGCGTCGCGCAGCCACTCCTCGAGGTCCGGGATGCGCGCTGGGTCGGCCGGCCACAGCGTCGCGGCTCGTTCTGCCAGGAGCTCGACCCGCTGGAGATCGATCCCGCGCCGCGCGATCGCCAAGACGTTGCTCTCGAGATAGAGGTACGCGCTCACGCCAATGCTCGCGGCGAGCGTCGAACCCGCAATGACGGCGGTGGTGATCGCGCGTCGGTGGCGGCGGATGAGCTTGCGCACGCGATAGGCCGCGCTGGGGGGACCCGCGATCACGGGCTCGTTCCGGAAGTACCGCTCGATGTCCGCGGCGAGTTCCGAGGCCGCCGAGTAGCGGCGGTCGCGGTCCTTCTCGAGGGCCTTCATGGTGATCCAGTCGAGTTCGCCGCGCACGCGGCGAACCAGGGTGCCCACTTCTTCATTGCGCGCCGCGAACGTCCGGCGCGTTTCCGCCGCCAGCGACCCCAGGCGGTGGCTGGGCCGAGGGGTGGCGGTCTCGCAGATGATCTGTTGCAGCTCGCCGAAGAGCGCCTTGCGCCAGCGCTCCCCCGCATAGGGGTGCTCGCCGACGATCAGTACGTACAGGAGCACGCCCAACGAGTAGATGTCGGCGCGCGTGTCGATGTCCATCGCCGTTGGGTTCGCCTGTTCCGGACTCATGTACTCCGGAGTGCCGATGAGCTGTCCATGAAGCGTATGCAGGGGCGAGGGCATGAACTCGGGCGAGGTCGCCTTGGCCACTCCGAAGTCGATGATCTTGGGTACGGCGCGTTGGCCCTGCTGGGTCACCAAGATGTTGGACGGCTTCAGATCGCGGTGGATCACGCCCTTTTGGTGAGCATGGTGGACTCCCTCGCACACCTGCACGAACAAGCGCAGACGGTCGGACAACTGAAGCTTGTGGCGGTCGCAGTAGTCGGTGATCGGCAACCCGCGAACGTACTCCATGACGAAGTAGGGGCGGTGATCGCTCGTGGTGCCCGCATCCAGAACCTGGGCGACGCAAGGGTGATTCATCACGGCGAGCACCTGTTGCTCGGCGTGGAAACGAGCCAAGATCTCGCGGGTGTCCAGACCGGCGCGCACGAGCTTCAGCGCGACCTCGCGGCGCACCGGCGCGGTCTGCTGGGCGCGGTACACCGAACCCATGCCCCCTTCGCCGATGAGTTCGATCACCTCGTAGGGGCCGATGGAAGCGCCGGCGGGTAAGTGGCCGGCCGGGCCTTGCGGCGCCCCGAAGGACGTGCGGGTTTCATCGTCGTCGCGGTTTGCGAGGACGCCGCTCTGCGCGCTCGACCGGAGCAGCGCCAGGACCTCTGCGCCCAGCTTCGGGTCCGGACACTCGCGCGCGATGAAGGCTTCGCGCTCTTCGGGAGCGAGGTTCGCGGCTTCGCGGAACCATCCCTGGAGGAGCTCCCAGCGGTCTTCGGGGTCAGTCGTCATTGCCGTCGATTCGCGTGAGCAGCCAGGCGCGGGCGAAGGCCCACTCTTCCTTGACGGTGGTCTTCGAGATGGCGAGCGCTTCGGCCGTTTCGGCGACCGAAAGCCCGGCGAAGTGACGCAGCATGACCACGTCGTGCTTGCGCTTGTCCTTCGCTTCGAGCTGTGCCAGTGCTTCGTCGAGCGCGAGGATCTCGGCACCATCGTTGGCGTCGGCGGCACCGAGGTCGTCGAGGTCGATCCGGCGCGCGGCACCGCCCCGCTTGGCGGCCCCGCGGCCTCGCGCGTGATCGACGAGAATCCTGCGCATGGCGAGCGCCGCCGCCCCGAAGAAGTGGGCTCGGTTCTGCCATACCTGCTGGTGGTTCACGTCGACCAAGCGGATCCACGCTTCGTGCACGAGGGCCGTCGGCTGCAGCGTGTGGCCCTGGCGCTCGCGGAACATCTGCTGGCGTGCGAGATCGCGGAGTTCCTCGTAGACGACGGGCAAGATCTCCGCCATGCGATTGCCGTCCACGAAATCGGCGGACGACAAGATGGCGGTGAGCTGGGTGGGACGGTCGTTCACGGGCGGGCACTCCGTGGCTAGCGAGCGAGCACTTCCTAACGACGCGGACTCCCCATGCTGCTTCACCGTTGGCGCGAAATCAACTCCCTCTGTCGTGTGGGCTCCGGGTGCTGCCGGCAGCGTCTCGATCACCTCGAGGATTGCGCGCACGAGCACACCCCGCAGGCGGTCTGCGACGTCGTTCCCCCCTGCGGGTGGAGTGCGTCCCGTCGGGGTCGTGTCCGGTCTCCCCTCAGGGATAGTCATCTCGGCTCCTTTCCTCGTCTTCCGAAACGTCGCAGTCGTACTGATCCGCGTTCAACCGCGATCCAACAGCTCGCGAGCGAGCTGGCGTAGAGATGCGAGCGGCTCCGAGTCGGCGATCCAGCTCACGAGGTCGCGGAGCTCGCTGCTGCGCCCGACATGGTCACCGAGGTAGTGGAGGGCGCCGTAGCGAACCGCCTCCGAGGCGTCGCCGATCACGATCTCCACCAGCGCCGCGACTTGGCCCGGACGGCCCTCCGTCGCCAGGAGCTGTAGGGCGAAGGTGCGGAGTTCCGGGTCCGAGTCTTCGTGCGCGGCGCGCGCGAGGAGTCGAGTTGCCGGTTCGTCGAAAGTCCGTTGGAAGCACTCGAGAGTCGCGCGGCGCACACGCGCGTCGCCGGTGGCGTACAAGTCCACGAGAGCGGGTTCGGTCGTCGGCAGGCCGAGATTGGCGAGCGCGCGGACTGCAGTCGCTCGAGCCGCCGGGCGTGCGTGCGGTTCCGCGATTCGGCGGAGGAGGTACTGCTGTGCGGCGGCGAATCGAGTCGGGTCGGACAGACGCATCTTGTCGCCCACCGCACCCAGCACCAGGAGCGCCGAGTTCGCGAGCGGCCCCGCTGCGTCGACCAGCGCCTTCAACTCGTCGTCGATCTCCGCCAGCGGAGCGGCCACCTGCGCGAGCGACATGAGGGCCGCGCGGCGGTCGCGATCGTTGTGCGTCGTCGCCGTCACCACCTCCAGGAGCAGGTTCTGCGCGGACGGTGTGCCGCCCGCACTGAGCGCCGCGAATAGCGCAGCGGCCATGCCCTCGGGAAGGTCGCTGCGCTCCAGCGCCGCTGCGATCAGGGTGACGGTGAGATCATTCGCGCGCACTCCGGCAGCGAGGGCTGCGATGACGCCCACGGCCTCGGGGTTGCGCACTCCGTTCGTCGCGATGTTCGCCTCCAGTTCGGCCAGGAGAGCCAGTAGTTCATCCCGCGTCAGGGGCGCCTGTTCGCGGTTCTTGGCCGGCACTCGGACATCGCTCAGGACCGAGCGCGGTAGCGCGAGCGCACGATCTCGGCGTTCGGCGGCGAGTGCGATGAGTCGCTCGTCGCGGGTGGACTCGCTCAACGTCATGGCCCAGTCGATGTCGCATGTGATGGTCTGGACCGTCATGCCGAGCTCGATCTCGACCCGGCCTTCACCGCCGATCGACGTCGGAATCCGCTCGACGAGGAACTCGATCTCCTCCCAGCTCTCGGTGCGCGCCGGCGTCGACGATGGCGCGCGGCTGAAGGTCTCGACGTACTCGACCCGCGTCTTCGTGACTCGTTCCTGGTTCGGTAGCGCCTCGGAGTGGTACGACACCCAACACTTGCCCGTCGGGTCGGATTCGTGGTGGGCCCACTCGCTGTCGCCCGGGGCACCGCTACGCACGAGCTGCCAGCGGGCGAGCAGGTCGCGCCACAAGTTGTCGGCGTCGGGTGTGAGCCCCGGCTCGAACATCACACCACTCACGGCACCGGTGGCGGTCAGCGACACCAGGACCTCGCGCGAGAGGTCTTGCGCGAGTCGGTCGTGAGGGGCGCCACTCGGAATCTCGGCGTTGCGAATCGTGACGGCAGCAGAGTCGAGGGAGAGCCCGAGCAAGGCGGCGGCGGTCTCCACGGCGTAGACTCGGACCTCGAGCACGCCGGTCGTCTCGTTCTCGAATTGCAGCGTGTCGGCGGCGCCGGTCGTTGACTCGTCCGCCGCGACCTCCGGCGAGAGGCTCCCTCCGAGGCGGGTTCGTTGGCGGAAATCATAGCGGAGTCGGTCTCCTGCTTCGTAGCCAGCGAGCGCCGGTCGAGCGATCGATGCTGCAGGAATGGTGACTGGCGCGGACTGCGTCGGCAGGACCGCCGTCGGCGCGTGAGGTGCGGTCGTTGTCGTGGTGCCGGCGACGTCGCTCGTGGCCCGGGGCGACGAACTCGGGAGTTGCGAGACGGCGTAGCCGATCAGAAGCGTGGCGACGATCGCGGCGCCAACTCGAGTACGGTGCTTGGCGTTCATGGGGTAGACCTTTCGCACGAGAAGGGGCGTGAAACGGTGCCGCCTCGAAGGGGGTCGACTCGACGGACGTGGCCGGGAGCGCGGCGCGCCGCTGCACTCCCGGCCCAGACGTTCGTTAGAAGTTGTAGAGAGAGTAGTTCCGACTACCGAGCGAGAAGTCGACGATGGTCAGGCAGTGCTCGGAGCAGAAGGCTTCAGCGCAGGCCTTCAGCTTGATCCGCACCGGGACCAGCGACACGTTGCAGTAGCCGAAGCCGGCGACAGGCATGACCTGAACGCCCGCGTCGATGGTGGTGTCGAACAGGCGCAGGTCGAACTCGAGGCTGAGCTGGAAGCAAGTGACGCCGACGCCGACGGAGGCATTGCCTTGCACCCAGCCGCCGAGGGTCAGAGACCCGCCGACCGGCATGGCCGCCGTCAGCGCCGCGAAGCCCTCGTAACCCACGCCCACGGACGCCTGGATCGTCACCGGAATCCCGTACACCGAGTACGTGTGGGAAGTGCTCACCAGGGTGAGCGTGTCGCTGTCGTTGTAGAGCACCAGCGTCGGGTCGTCCTCGGAGAAGACCGTATAGCTCCCGAGCTTCAACAAGATCAGCGAGTCGGCTTGGCCACCGACGTTCTCGGACTCGGCGCCGGCGTACAGCGCGTTGTAGGTGCTGCCGAAGAGCCGCAGATTCACATTCAGGTGGGTGTCGTAGTAGGCGGTGGCCGGGACGGTGCCGAAGAAGCTGCTGCATTGCGGGTGACCGCCTGCGGCCGAGGTCGCGTTCGCGGTGATCCCCGCCTGGGAATTGCCGAAGTTGAAGTTCCGGGAGCCGCCGTGCGAGTGGGTGACCTGGCTGCAACCGTCTCCGATGATGCCACCCGGCGGGATCACCACCGGCGGGAGCGGGAACGGCGGCGGCGGCGGGGGCGGGGGCGGCGGAGGAGGAATCACGATCACACCGCCGGGAGGCACGTTGATGGGGCTGCCGATGTTGATGGCTCCTTGGGCGATAGAACTCAGTGCGATCGCGCAGGCGAAAACAGGGGCGGCGATCAAGATCCGCCGAACGTTGAACTGGGCCATGACGATAGGTCCCTTCGGGCTGGAGCGCAGACGAGCGCCCCGGATTGGATAGTCGAGCCGACGTGCCGGGAGCGACGTGCTCCTCGTGTCCGTGCTCGACTTCGGACACCGGCTTCGTAGGACCATGCGGAATCGGCGCCCGGCCGGGCCGGACTTTTTTGGCCAGGTAAATGGGGGGAGGGGCGGCGGCCGGTGGGCGCAGGCGGAGCGTGGCCGTTGGCCGTGGCTACTGTGTGGGCGGGTGCGCGGCCATGCGGTTTCTCGGGTCTCGAGCGATCACCCGGCGGCCGTCCGGTGCAACGGCTCGTTCGGCCTCTCCGTGTCCTCGTCCCCGTCCTCGTCCCCGTCCTCGTCCTCGTCCTCGTACTCCCGAACTTGATCCGAAGACTGCCCGATCAGGTCCGCGGACTCGCCACGACCCCTGCCTCCAGGAAGCCGAGTCTGGCGTGTGTGCTTGCGGACTGGGGGAAGAACTCGCGAGGACCCTCAGTCCGCCTCGGTCCACCGTCGCGCCAAGTGCACGATGGTCTCGGCCGCCTTCGCCAGGCTGCTGGCGGCGATCCACTCCTTGCGGGAATGAAAGAGGAGGCCGCCGGCGAAGATGTTGGGCGTCGGGTGTCCGAGTTGGGAGAGCAGGCTGCCGTCGGTTCCCCCGCGGATGGCCTTGCGACGGACGACGAGTCCGGCGTCCTCGATCGCACGGTGCGCCAGCTCGGTCACTCGGGGGTGGGAAGCCAAGATGTCGCGCATGTTGCGGTACTGCTCGCGGCACTCGACCACGACCGAGAGCCGCGGGTAGCGCTCTTCGTAGCGCCGCGCGAGCTCGTGCAGGAACGCGTTTCGGCGCAGGTTCTCCTCGCGCTCGAAGTCGCGGACGATGAGCTGGACCAGGGCGTTCTCGCAGTCTCCCTGCACCGCGAAGACGTAGTAGAAGCCGTCACGCCCAGCGGTGCGCTCGGGGGTCTCTGCCTCGGGCAGCTCCGCCACGTAGCGGGCAGCGCTCGCGATGGCGTTCACCAGTTTGTCCTTGGCGAGACCGGGATGGACGCCGACGCCTTGGAAGCGAATCTCCGCGCGCCAGGCATTGAAGCACTCCGTCTCGAGTTCGCCGGGGTAGGATCCGTCGAGGGTGTAGCAGTAGCGCGGGAGCCGCGCGAGCTCGATCCCTTGAGTGCCCCGACCGATCTCCTCGTCGGTCGTGAAACATGCACGAATCTCTCCGTGAAGCAACTCGGGAAAACGCTGGAGCGTGGCCAGCGCGGCCATGATCTCCGCAACCCCGGCCTTGTCGTCCGCGCCCAGCAGGGTCCGTCCCGACGCGGTGATGATGGTGTCGCCGCGAAAGTCGCTGAGTTCTTCGGAGTCCGTGGGCGTCAGCACCAGGTCCGGGTCGTCCGGGAAGCGAATGGGCGCGCCGTCCCAGTTCTCGTGGCACACCGGGCGCACTCCATCGCCGGGCTGCTCCGGAGAAGTGTCGACGTGTGCGAGGAGCCCGAAGGGAGCGCACGCGATGCCGGGGGTGGCGGGTAAGGTGGCGTACACGAAGCCGGTTTCGCCGAGGTGCACATCATGGAGTCCGAGCGCGCGGCACTCGTCGGCCAGTAGGCGCAGAAGGTCCCATTGAACTGCCGTAGAGGGTTTTGTCTTCGAGCTGTCGTTCGAGGTGGTGTGGACCTGGACGTATCGAAGAAAGCGCTCCTTGGAGTCATCGGCCAGGAACCGACGTATGGCATTCGCGAGCAACCGATCCTCCGTCACTCTGGCGCCTGTTTGGGTGTTTCGAAAGTTGCTTTCGAGAAGGCGGTCCCGAAGCAAGCGCGCCATGCGCCGGCTTCGGGACCCGTGCCGTGCCTGACAGAGCCCTAGCCCGCATGATTCGTGGGCGACTCCTTAGGAGTCGCCCAAGAATAACTTCGCCCTCTTGCTCGTCGCTTCCGGCCATCTTCGACCGATCCGAAAACCTCGAAATCCTCACCGGAACTAAGGCTACGCCTCCGGTTTCGAGCTTTCCGGATCGGCCGAATCTGACCCAAATCGACGGCAAGATGTCGAAGTTATTCTTGGCCGACTCCTTAGGCCTCCTCGCATCAAGCTTCATGAATAGTGCGGGCTAGAACGCTTGGTACTGGGCACGCAGCGCGCGATCGATGCGGCTGAGCCCGTCATCGACGTGCGCGCTCGTGTAGGGATCGCGGCTGCGCTCTCGCCAACGCTCGAGACGTTCGTGAATGTCCTTGAGTTGAGCGCGGGCCAGGGCGGGAACGATGGGCGGGCCGAAGTTTGGTCCATTCGCCATGCGGATCAACCGGTCGATGTAGACTCGCTGGAGGTTCTGCCGCATGGCCGGGAGACCAACCTCGGCCTGCGTGACGGTCTCAGCGAACACCGAGTTGGTGAGCGTGCTCAACAGTTCCGGGATGGTCAGCTTGGACTCATCTTGGGGGAGGCGCAGCTCGTTGTTGCGGATTCGCGACAACGTCTCGAAGTTGAGCAGCGCCGCCAAGGCCAGCGATTGAACACCCTGGGCGCGTTCCAGGACCGGATAGCTCGCCGGAGCATAGCCCTGCCCCCAGTGCGACCAACGTCCGGCTGCGAGATACGACAGCAGTTGCTGAGGAATGGGGAGTGCGTTGGTGTCGAGGATGTGGCGGCAGATCAAGGTCAGGGCCTCGCGCTGCTTCTCCGCGGGTACCACCGACAGCGGTGGCCGCGCCTCGGGCGTTCCCTTGTGGTCGCGGTGCAGGTAGGCGCCGCCGACGTGACGGGCTGCGATCATGGCGGCGCCGCTGACTTCGAAGAGAAGCGCATCGAAGGCGCGACGCACGCGTTCGTAGCCTTCGCCGTCGTCGATAGCGCGCTCGATCAGCGTGGGCATCAAGGCTTGCACCAGGGCCAGCCTGCGCTGCGCGAACTCGAGTGGGTTGGTGCCGGCGTCGAACTGCGCGATCGTCGGATCGCCCTCGAAGAGGTCGTCGTCCGTGCCGTAGTCGAGGCCCTTCTCGGCGCTGCGCGATGCGATCTTGGCGAGATCCTTCGTCTCGAGGTCCAAGCCGTAGCCGTACTCGATCGCCCAATAGTCGTAGGGGCCGATGGTGCCGGTCACGAACTGCTTCTGCCCACCATCGAGTACTACGTTCACCGGGTTGTAGTCCATGACCGAGCCGACGGTCGCCTCGCTGGCGTCCGCGCGGTCGAGCTCCGCCTGGGTCCGCCAGCAGCTCGCCTTGAAGTTGTGGCGCAGCCCCAGGGTGTGTCCGATCTCGTGCATCACCGTTTCCTTGATCACGGCGTACACATAATCGTCGGGCGCGTCGACTTCGGTTTGTCCCTCGGTTGGGCGCAGGGCCAGGTCGGCCAGCGCGGCCACCGCCAGTTGGTGGGTGATGCCCTGCCCATAGCGACAGAAGGCGCGGCCCGCCGCCGGGTCGAGGGGCAAGGCGTGCGCGTGCGGGTCGACACCGTCCGCAGACGCCTCGGCCGCCGGCGGGGCGGGGAGCAGCGAGCGGATCTCGGCGAACGGGTGCTCCTCGGGATGTTCGCGAAAGAACTCACGTACGCGCGGCGAGAAGAAGGTATCCGGTAGATCGCTCAAGAGGCGGTCGTACTCCATGATGAAGACGCGCGCCATCGAGTCGTCGAAGATCACGTCCGCGTCCACGATCTCTCCGGTGAGCGGGTTCACTCGCGACGGTCCCATGGCAAACGCCTCTTCCGATGCGATCCATCGAAAGAAGTTGTAGCGCGAGTCCTCGGGATCGAGGTCCGTGAACTCGGTGTCGGTTTGCTGCCGTACCTCGATGGCGTTGTAGAACCCGATCTTCTCGAAGGCCTTGTTCCACTCGAGGATGCCCTCGCGAACCGCCCGACGAAAGCGCACCGGCACGGTCTTCTCGACGTAGAAGACAATCGGCTGTTCGGGCGGCGACAATGCGAGGGTTGGGTCCTTCTTGGTCAGGTTCCAGCGATTGATGTAGCGCACGAACCGGGCGTCCTTGGCATCCCCCGCTGCGAAGTCCTTGAATGCAGTCAGGAAGTAGCCGATCCGCGGGTCGGCGGCCCGGGGTCGGTAGCGAGATTCGGGGAGGCGAGCGAGGCTGTAGTGAAGCGTGGTCAGCGTGCCCTCGGCATGCGTGGGCATGGTCACCGCAATCTCGCAGTTGTGCGGAAATGCCTTGAGTTTGTCGAAGCGGGCGAGCGTTGGGTTGAGCGCCGTCGCGATGCCACCGAAGAACTTAGTTGCGTTCTCGGCGAGCATGCGCTTGCCGTCGATCACGTAGCCACGATTCCCGCCCTTGCCCTCGCCGATGATCGGCAGCGCGAGCACGATACGATTCGCGTAGGTGCGGCGCACCGCGTCGCCGACCGGCGCGTTCCCCTCCGAACGAAACCGGAGATCCTGCTCGACGAGAAGGAGTTTGTCCTCGAAGCGTTCCCAGGACACCAACTGGTCCGACCATTGCCAGCCGTGGTAGGCGTTGCCACCGGCGAAACTCGTGGCCAAGAAGAAGGGCTTCTCGAGCAATCGCCGCGGGATCTCCAAGTACATCTTGCCCTTGGCCTGATAGATCCGGAAGAATCCTTCCGTCACTTCCATGCCCGTGGTGACCTTGTCGGCGTCGGGGAGCCGATCGTCCGACTCGGAGCCGCCCACAGGATTCCGGAGCGGCGGCTGGGCGTTCGCTGTGGACGGCAGTGAGCCCAGGAGGGTCGCCAGTGTGGCGCACCCGGCCAAGGTCACCCACCGAAACTTGGAGCGCGAGAAGATGGAAACCCAACGGTGAGACGCGTTTCGACCCGCTCGACCGCGGTCGAGGATCTCGTTGCAGCGAAATGTCATGCCTGCTCCTTCGGTGGGGGCGTGGTCCATGAGCCGGATGGGATCGGGGCGCGCGGCGGATGTCAAGCAACGTGCCGGGGAGACCGAGCGCGAACCGTTGCTTCGCGTTCAGGGTGCCGGCGTTGCTCTGGCGACCGGATCGAGGTGACCCCGTGAAGAACCTACGCGAGTTTCTCGGCCGACTCGAGCGGGAGCGTGATCTGGCGGTGATCGACGTGCCGGCGGACCCGCACTTGGAGATCGCAGAGATTCACCGTCGAGTCATCGCGGCTGGCGGTCCCGCGCTTCTCTTTCGGCGTCCTCGCGGCGCCGATTTTCCCGTGGTCACGAATCTCTTTGGCACTGCCCGGCGTGTGGACTTGGCCTTCGGCAGTCGCCCGTTGGAGTTGGTCAAGCGGGCCGTCGAGGTCGCCGAGGGACTGTTCCCGCTGTCACTCGGGAAGCTCTGGAAGGCGCGCGATCTGATGGGGGCCGGCCTCCGCGTGGGTTTGCGCCGCGGGTCTGCTGGGCCCGTTACGGAGGTTCTCGAGCGCGACCCACGCCTGTCGAGGCTTCCCTGTTTGACCGGCTGGCCAGAGGATGCCGGGGCCTTCGTCACGTTGCCACTCGTCTACACCGAGCACCCGCGCGACGGACGGCACAACCTGGGCATGTACCGGCTGCAACGGTTCGACGATCGCCACACCGGCATGCATTGGCAGATCGGCAAGGGCGGAGGCTTTCACCATCACGAGGCGGAGACCGCGGGGCAGCGTTTGCCGGTGACCGTGTTCCTCGGCGGCCCGCCAGCGCTCATCGCTTCGGCCATTGCGCCCCTCCCCGAGAACGTGGGCGAACTGATCCTCGCCTCGCTCCTTCAAGGCGCGAAGCTGCGTCTCGCGCGCAGCGCGGTCGGTCCTCACCCGTTGGTGGCCGAGGCCGAGTTCGCGCTCGTGGGCTTCGTCCCGCCCGGAGAACGACGGCCGGAAGGCCCATTCGGCGATCACTATGGCTACTACTCGCTCGAACACGACTACCCGGTGCTGCACGTGGATGCGTTGTACCGTCGTCGCGATGCGATCTACCCGGCTACGGTCGTCGGCAAACCCCGGCAGGAGGACTTCTACCTGGGGGACTTCTTGCAGGAACTCCTGTCGCCCTTGTTCCCGCTCGTGATGCCGGCCGTGCGAAGTCTGTGGTCCTACGGCGAGACCGGTTACCACTCGCTCGCGGCCGCGGTCGTGCGGGACCGCTATCCACGCGAGGCCATGGCTTCCGCGTTCCGGATCTTGGGGGAGGGTCAGCTCTCCTTGACGAAGTTCTTACTGCTCACCGACGCGGCGCGGGATCTCACCGACTTTCGTGGGCTGCTCGAACACCTGCTCGCGCGGGTCGTTTGGGAGCGTGATCTGTTCGTGTTCAGTTGTGTGTCCATGGACACGCTGGACTACACTGGGCCGAAGGTGAACGAAGGATCGAAAGGCGTGCTGCTCGGTCTCGGGGATCCCGTGCGCGAGTTGCCGCGCGCATTCGTCGGCACGCTCCCACCCGAGTGCGCGCGGGTGGAGGTGTTCTGTCCCGGTTGCCTCGTGATCGAGACGCCGCCGTTTTCCGCAGACCCAGCTGCGGTGCAACGGCTCGCTCGCGATCCGCGCTTTGGCGCCTGGCCGCTGCTCATCGGCGTGGATGACGCGCGTGGGACGGTGCGGAGCGTGGCGCGCTTTCTCTGGACGGTGTTCACGCGCTTCGAGCCGGGTGCCGACATTCATGCAGCGGAGGTTTCCGTGGTGCGCAACCACCCGACGTTTCGCGCGCCGATCGCGATCGACGCGCGCACGAAGCCCAGCTACCCGCGGGAGCTCTTCTGCGATCCGGAGACGGCTCAGCGAGTGACCGACCGTTGGCGCGAGTACTTCCCGAACGGGGGCGTCGAAATGGGGGACAGCGACGCCGCAGATCTGGGCTGAAAGGAACCGGCCACCGACTCGGCTCGGGGCGCTTTGACCCGAGCGCTGGCACGGGATGCGGGCTAGAATCTCCGGCACGCTCCGCGAGCGCGCGCGAGCGTCGTGCGCGTTCGCCGTCGGTCGACTCAGGGAAGGGATGGCCGTGAAGAAGGCGGGGCTGACACTGGCCGCGGTGATCGGGGTGCTCGCGCTGGGCGCGTGGCTGCGATCGGGCCGCGAGGACTGGGTCGAGGAAGATCTGCCGGCCCCGACCGAGACCCAAGCGATGCTGGCCGCGGAGCCGTTGGGCGTCGACGCACCCACCGAGTCGCTCTCGCCTGACGCCGGTCAGGTGGTTGAATCCTCGGCTCACGAGATCGACGTCGCGGACGGTGACGGAGTCATCGACGGGCGCGTCTTCGGCCCGTGGGGCGAACCCTGCCCAGGGAGTCGCGTGACGCTCTGGTGCGTTCGCCTGCCCCCCGAACTCGCGGCCGACCGTGGCGTCGAGTCCTGGCGCTTGGTCGCTCATGCCGCCGGTCGAGCGCGGCCGACCTTGGCCGACCGCTACCCGCATCTCCTCGAACCGCGGGCCGCGGTCACCGCGGATGCCGAAGGACGGTTTCGATTTCGACGGCTGCCGCCCGCGGAGTATCTGGTGGCGGCCGTGAGCACGGATACGCTGGTTTCGCCCGCGCCGTCAGCGATTCCGCTGGGATTCGAGCCCGAGGCTCCGCTGCAGGCGAGCGTCGATGTGTTCTTGCAGGAGGCGTACACCTTCGAGGCGCGGGTGGTCGACGCCAACGACTTCCCCGTCGTGAACGCGCGCGTGCGCTTGACCGGGAATGTGCTCGAGTCGGAGGACGGTGTCGCCCAATCGTTCCTCGCGCTCGAACAGCTCTTTGGCTACCGCCTCAATCCCATCGAGTTGGAGGCCGTTACCGACGTCGACGGTTGGGTCGAGTTGGCCGGACTGCCGCCGCTCGAGTACCAGGTTCTCGTGAGCGTCGACTCGTGGGCGCCGTCCGAGACCCTTCACGTCGTTCCGAGCGCCGCGCCCGCAGAGATCGTGCTCGAGGCTGGCGGCGGACTGGCCGGGCGCGTGGTGGACGATCAAGGCGACGCGGTCGCAGGCGCGGCCGTGCAACTCATCGATGAATACAGCCGCGCCGAAGGATCGAGCTTCCTCGAGAGTGCCCGCGAGAGTCGCACGACGATCGCCGACACAACGGGGTCGTTCCGGTTCGCGGCGGTCCCGACAGGGGTCTATCGCTTGGTCGTGACGCACGCCGGGCATCGACCAGGCAGCGCGAAGGGCCTTCGGGTCGCGGCCGACGCCGAATCGGAGGTGTGGGTCACCCTCGAGGTCGGCGCCGTACTCGGCGGCGTCGTTTTGTCGCCGACCGGCGAGCCCGTCGCCGACGCTGACGTCACGGTGGCGACGGACCTGCGCCGACCTTGGCGGGTCGACTTGCGCGCGAAGACCGGCGGCGACGGTCGCTTTCGCTTCGATACGCTGACAGGTCAGAGGGTGCGCCTCGAATTCCGACACGACGACTGGGCTCCGCACTCCGAGGAAGTCGCACCGGGAGAGGAGGATCTCGCGGTCGTCCTCGGGGAGGGCCGCGAGGTGGTCGGACAAATCGTCGATGAAGGCGGCGAGTCGATCGACGGAGCCTCGGTGTGGCTGAACCGGCGCGGCGAGCGCACACGTCATGCGAAGACCGATGCCGCGGGTCGGTTTCGTTTCGCGGGGCTGGGCCCCGAGCCGTACGAATTGTCCGCGCGAGCCACCGGGTACCTGGAGTATCGGGAGGCATTGGACGCTGCCGTCGAGGATCTCGGGCAAGTCGCCCTTGGCGCTGCGCCCCTCATTGTCGGTAAGGTCCTGGGGCCCGATCAACGGGGTCTGGCGGGGGCGCGGGTGTCCGCCCGTGAGGTGGACGTGAAGCGGCCGGCCAGTGTGAGCGCGGTGACGCGCCACGACGGTGCTTTCGAACTGTCGCTGTCGAAAGCCGACGCCACTTGGAAGGTGAGCGCCGAGTATCCCATGATGCTGGCGCTCGATCAGCCGGAGCGGCGGGTGACGACGCGGGCGGCACCGGTGGTGGACGTATGCATGGGCTGGGGCGCGGGCCTGCGCGGGGTCGTCGTCGATCGTGCTGGCGTGGCGATCCCGCGGGCGCGCATCAGTCTCCAGCCCGAGCGACGCCCGAGCGCGCAGCGCGGGAGTTCCCAACCGTCCGGTGGCGTGAGCCCAGGGAGGACGCCGCGCGCCGGTTCCGTGCGGTCGCGGGCCGATGGTCGCTTTCAGATCACCGGGTTGGAGCCGGGCACGTACCGCCTGGAAGCGACGGCGGACGGGTTCGCCCCGGAGCGCGTGCCCGGCCTCGTGTTGCTCCCGGAGCGGGTCGATCAACGCGACCTCGTGCTCGAGGACGAGCGAGTGCTCTACGGCGTCGTACGCGAGGTTTCGGGGCCGGCAATCGCGGGAGCCCGGGTGCGAGTCCTCGGTGAAGCGGTCGGTGGAGCGCGCGAAACGACGAGCTCTGCCGACGGGTATTATGAGATCGGCGGACTCGGGGACGGGGAGATCCAGGTCCGTGTGTCGTCCCCGGGCTACTCGAGTTGGGTGAGTCCACGACGGCGGGTCGAAGCGGGGTCGTTCGACGTGGACCTCGAGCCCTGCCACGAGGTCTTCGGCTGGGTGCTCGATGTCGCCACGGGTGAACCGTGGCCCGACGTATCCGTACGCTTGCGCGGGTACGACGCCGCAAAGGACCTCCCCAAGGGCGGGCGCGACCAGCGCGCGCAAACCGATGCCGAGGGCCGCTTCTCGTTCGGGGAGGTCGCCGCGGGCGAGTACTGGTTGAGCATCGGCGGGGCCGGTGCCCTGCCCCTGGAGCCGGGGAGGCTTCGGGTCCCGCGCGACGTACCGCTGCGCGGCCTCGAGTACCGGGCCGAGCGGGGGGCGGTGCTGAGTGGCCAGGTTGCGACCCCCGGTGGCGCAGGGCTCGAGAAGGCGACGATCCGCATCTTCCGTCTGACCGAGAAGGACGGGAAGCTACGGGCGGATCACGTACAGCAGGTGCATAGCGATGCGAGTGGCGGCTTCGAGGTCGCGGGCCTTGCGGATGGCGACTATCGCGTCGTGATCGAGCATGCGCGCTTCGTCGCGGAGGTGGTCGAACCGGTGTCGCTGTCCGCTGACCGTGTCGACCCGTTCTTGCGTCGCACGTTGGAGCCCGGGGCGGTCGTGCGCGGACGCGTCGTGCTGCGGCCGGGAGTCGCTGCCGGCGACGTCATTGCGGAGCGTGCGAACCCTCGATTCCGCCGCTCCACGAAGGCCGACGCAAATGGGCTCTTCGAACTCGCGGGTCTGCCCCCGGGCGACTACACGGTTTGGCACCAGTCGCGCCGGGGCCGCGAGCGCAGCGAAGTTCGGGCGATCACGCTGCGCGCTGGGCAGCACCTCGAGGTCATCGTCACCAGCGCGCCGTGACCGATGGGATGCGGCTCAGCGATCGTGGGGCAAGCTGCCGCGCGGCGACCGCAAGAAGACGAACGGCGACTCGTAGGCGAAGTTCGAGACCCGCGAGGTGTAGACGTCGGCGTGGCGCTCGATCTGACGCGCCAAGTAGCTCTTGTCGTTACCGGTTCTCATGAGCAGACCCCAATGCGAGTTCGAGAGCTGGCTCGCGGAGATCGCGAGCGGCTGGATTTCGGCGTCGAGAGCCACCAACCGGCCGCGGAGCGAGGTCATTCGCTCCTGGATGCTGCCCCCCTCGTCCCCGAGCCGTGGCCCCAGGCCGCGCTGGCGGTGTTGCTGCTCGAGGCGGAGCTGGGAGTACTCGCGCTCCAGATCGACTTTGTCTGCCATGAGCGTATCGAGGGTGTCCTGGGTCGGGCCGAAGGCTTCCGAGGCGGCGATCTCGTTCTCCAGGTCGCGGAGAACGACGGCAGTTCGCCACCGTCGGATGCTCTTGGACACGTGGACATCTGCGTAGATGTGATCGCCCACGTACAGGATGTCCGACCCCTGGAGGCCGAGGTCCCGTTCAATGCGCAGGGCATTGCCGCCGACGTAGATGCCCCGCGGTTTCACTCCTCCCGGACACGGACGCAGCAGCCCGGTTTCATCCACCAGTTCGAAGAACGGCGCCGACTCCGAGAAAAACACGGGCTTGCGGGCGCCCACCACCATCACCTCGAACAGGTCGCGCCAGGTCATGCCGCCGGGCAGGAATGGGTCGAAAGCGTAGGCCATGAGCGCCCGGGTGTACGACCACTCCGAGTTGGTGATCAACAGCAACCGCTTGCCCGCGTCCCTCTGATCGAGCAATGCCTTCGGCGCCAACTCGTCGAGGACCACGAACTGTGACGGGTTCTCGATGATGCGCGATTTGATCTGGCCCTCCATGTGGGCCTCGTCGAGGAGTTGGCGCACCCGCGAGTACAGCTCGGGGTAACCGTGGACGTCTTTCAGCACGCCGGCGTCGAGTAGGTCGACGAGTTGCGCGTAGAGGCAAGCCTCGGACAACGAGAAGAGCGTGTTCAGGAAGAACCACCGTGGATCGGCGAGGTCGACGACGACGCGCCCGTAGGCCTGCCGCTGGGCCTCGTGGTCGAGCATGCGGGTCCCGTGGGCTGCTCGCTTCACGTAGCCGAAGCGATTCGCCTTGATGATGTTGCCGAGTTCGCGATCGATGATGAGGCCCTGGATCACGAACCCCGGATCGAAAGTCAGCCCAGCGACGGGCCAGCCGCTCTCGGCGAGTCGGTCGCGAATGAATTCGTAAGCCAACCGCTCCCACTCCTCGGCGTTGTAGTGGATGAGCGTGTAGTCCATGTCGTAGCCAATGGCGCGAATGGAGCGGAGGTTCAGGGTGCGGTTGCAGTAGACGCCGCGGCCGGGAGGGATCGGCCCATAAAGTGTGGCAGTGGGTTTCATGCCCGAGATCGTACGCAACCTCGTCACCGAGGGAAACAGAGGAAGCCGTTTCTGGCCCTTCGAGCCGGTCGCGTAGGCCCGAAACAAGCGCGGCATGCGCTTGATTCGGGCCTCCGCAGCCGAGCGCTCACGAACCATGCGGGCCTAGGGCTGGGTGGGCTTACGGGCAGCTCGCGAAGTTCGGGCATGACGGAGCCGGTCCCGTCGTATCGTCGCCGCAGCCCGGAAACGGAGGCGGGAAGTTGGCGCCACCGTTGAACAGAAAGTCCAAGAGGGTCACGGCGTCCGCAATGTCGGTGGCGCCGGAGTCATTGGCATCCGATGCGGCCGGGCAAACTACCGGGCTGCTGTTGAAGAGGATGGCGAGGACCCGCAGAGCATCCGCGATGTCCACCGAGCCGTCGTCGTTCGCGTCGCCGCGTCGGAAGGTCTCCCGCGGAACGAACTGCACCAGGCCGTTCTGGAACAGCAGACCGACGACGAGGCCAGTCGACGACAGCTCGTTCTCGACCGGTGGGCTTCCGAGGCCACTCTGCCAGCCGAAACCGACCGTTACCCCGAAAGAGTTGAAGAGCAAGTTCGTCGGGTTCGAGTCGAAGTCGACGTCGACGACGCGCGCCAATGTGTTCGCGGTGAGTTGATTCACAGGTGCTGCAGCGGTGACCACATCGACGGTGATTGCCGTCGCGCCGATCTGCGCTTGGAAGAAGTCGGGCCCAGCGCCGCCCTGGAGCGCGGCCAGTTGCGGGCCCGGCGTCACCGAGGTGACCAGCATGTATGCGGACGGAAAGGTCGTGCTCATCGAGAAGGCGGCGATGGGATTGGGGAACGTCGGATTGGTCGGCAGCTCGATGATCGTGAGCGCGGTGCTGGAGCTCGCGAGGCCGGATCCGGGGTCGTAGGGTACGACCACGCCCTCTGAGGCGAAGCGATAGTAGCGAGGCGGTGGTCCGACGATCTGCACGCCGCCCGGTGTTTGGACAGGAACCTGATTGAAGCCGCCATCGGTCACCACGGATACGTCGACGGGCGGTGCGCCGAGCGTCGAGCAGAACTCCACCGCCGCCGTCGCCGGGGCGAGCCCGTGGATCTGGTACTGAGCCGTGTTCAGTTGATAACCGAGACCGGGGCTCAGCGACGCGCACCCGAGGAAGCAGATGATCCCACCCGCTGTGAAGCCGCTCGGGAACAGGTCGAGTGACTGGAAGTCGATGGGCGCGCCGTTCTTGGCGGTCAGTGGGACCGCACCGGCGGCCGCACCGAGCAAGGTGAGTTCTGCCGGATCGTGGCAGGCGCCGTAGGACCAACCCTCGACCGGATCACCGCCGTGGTCGAGGAGGACCTCGATCGAGGCCGTCTCGTTCGTGTTGCCCATGGACGTCGTCACGGTCAATTGGTAGGCCGGGTTCTGGGCGGTCACGTTCGAAGTCGCCGTGAAGCCGCCGCAAAGGCCCATGCAGAGAACTCCCCAGACGCGGAGCCCCCGCGTGCTCAGCCGATTCGGTTTCATGTTTCTGCCCGTCAGTTTGGAAGTAGACCCAGCGGATGTAGCCGCGACGGCTACGCCGCGAGCCCGGTTATATCGGTAAGGACGGGGGGCGTGCACCCAAAAAGGGCTCGTGCGGCGCCCTCCGCGGCGCACGCCGGCCACCCGCGGTTCCAAGGGCTTGCATAGGTCGCACTCACCCCGGCGAGTTCCGGCACCGGTACGCGAAGGCGGGGGGCAGGTTTCCCCAGACCACCGGGGAAGTTTCTACCGTCGAGAAGTGGCACTCGAGCAGGCGCCGGAACCGGCGGGCGCGCGGCAGCCAGGCAGCGCCGATGTAGGCGAACGTCGAGAATCCGCCGCCGTCCTTGAGCGAGGCCACGACGGCGTCGAGGAGGCGCTGTTGGAGCGCGGGCTCGAAGGCCGCCCACGGCAGCCCCGAGACGATGAAGTCGGCGCGGGGGTCGCCGCCGCCGTCGCCGGCGCGAGCATCGAGTACTGCCCGCAGTTGTTCGGCCGAGCCATGAAAAACATCGAGGTGAGCGAACTTCGCTCGGAGCGAATCGACGAACGCGGCGTTCAACTCGACGGCGACGACGCGCGTCTCCGGACCGGCGCGCTCGAGGATGCGCTGCGTGAAGGCACCGCTTCCCGGACCGATCTCGACCACGGTCTGCGCGCGCGCGAGATCGAAGCCGTCGATCATGGCCTCGGCCAGGCGTCGCGAACTCGGTGCGAGCGCGCCGACTTCCTGCGGGTGGGTGAGGAACTCCTTCAGGAAGCTGAGTCGTTTGCGTACCATGGGGCCTCCGGCAGTCGCAGGGTCGGTTTCGGGCAGCACGAGCCGGACTTAAGGAGTCGCCCAAGAATAACTTCACCCTCTTGCTCGTCGCTTCGGGCCATCTTCGACCGATCCGAAAACCTCGAAATCCTCACCGGAACTAAGGCTACGCCTCCGGTTTCGAGCTTTCCGGATCGGCCGAATCTAACCCAAATCGACGGCAAGATGTCGAAGTTGTTGTTGGGCGACTCCTTAGGAGTCGCGACTCGAGTCAGATTACCCGTTCGCGCAACCCGTTACCCGCTCGGTCCTGGCGATTCTCGCTCGGCGGCGTGCCGACCCCGCGGAGGGTAGCGGGGCACGGCGGCGAGCGGCGCCCTCGATGGCCGCGCGCGATGGAAGAACGAGAGAAGATCCCGATGCCCGACAAGCTGCGAATCGGTTGGATTGGTACCGGCCTCATGGGGCAGTCGATGGTGCGTCGCCTGCTCGGCGCCGGCTACCCCGTGGCGGTGACGACCCGCACCCCGGCGCGCGCCGAGCCGCTCCTGGCGCTCGGCGCGACCTGGAGCCACGACCCGTTCACCCTGGCCGAGCAGTCCGACCTCGTGTGTTCGATGGTCGGCTACCCGTGCGACGTGGAAGCAGTGCACCTCGGGCCGCGCGGCACGCTATCGGCGGGCGCATCGAGACCGCGCTGGATCATCGACTTCACGACCAGCTCACCGGAACTCGCTCAGCGCTTGGCCGCGCACGCTGCTGCAACCGGTGGCGCGGCCCTCGATGCTCCGGTGTCCGGCGGCGACATCGGCGCGCGCAACGGCACGCTGTCGATCATGGTGGGCGGAGATCCGGTTGCCTTCGAGCGCGCTGCGCCGGTCTTCGCGCACCTCGGGCAGAAGGTCGTCCATCACGGCGCGGCCGGTAGCGGCCAACACACCAAGATGGTGAACCAGATCCTGATTGCGACCAACATGATCGGCGTGTGCGAGGGACTCCTCTACGCCCGCCGCGCCGGCCTCGACCCCGAGCGCGTCATCGAGTCGGTCGGTGGTGGCGCGGCCGGCTCTTGGTCGATCCTGCAACTCGGCCCCCGCATCGTGCGCGGGGACTTCGCTCCCGGATTCCTGGTCGAGCACTTCATCAAGGACATGGCGATCGCCCTCGCGGAAGCCGAACGGATGCATCTCGCTCTGCCAGGCCTCGCCCTCGCTCGGCAGCTCTACGAAGCCGTTCGCGCCCAGGGCCACGCTCGCAGCGGCACTCAAGCGCTCTATCGTGCGTTGGAGCATCTGAGCGGCGGCGAGACGCCAGGCCGGTAGTGCACCGACTCACCCATCTCGGCCTCGAGCATCATCGTCGTGCATCCTGCAGGATCCTGGCCCGACCGGTTTCCCGCGCGCGCCCGGGGAGCACGCACAGCCGGTCCGCATCTCCCGCGATCCCAACGCGCTAACCACCGCACTCGAGAGTATGCTCCAACGGGCGCCTTCGTTGCGCGCCGAATGGGAGCGTTCTCGGGTGAAGTGGGTTGCGGCTTCGACGCAGCCACGCGGGGGCTTTGCGGAAAGCCCCCGCGAGAGAATCTCGTCCCCAGGCAAGCGCGTACCGCGCTCCTTCGGGTCATTAGAACAACCCGCGGATGCGACCCTCCGAGTCGATGTCGATGCTGAGGAGCGCCGGGTTCGAGCCGAGGCCGGGCATGGTCATGATGTCGCCGCACACCGCGTAGAAGAAGCCGGCGCCGGCGGAGAGGTGGAGTTCTCGTACGGTGACGCGAAAGCCCGTGGGAGCACCGATCTTCGTGGGATCGTCGGAGAACGAGTACTGGGTCTTGGCCATGCACACCGGGAGGTGGCTGAGGCCCAGAGTCTCGAACTTCTTCATGGACGCACGCGCAGCGGGCAAGAAGTCGACCCCGTCAGCGCGGTAGATCTCACGCGCGATCGTCTGGATCTTGTTCTCGATCGACATGTCGTCGGGATAGAGGTGACGGAACGAGGACGGTTCCTCGCAAGCCTTGGCTACGGCCTTGGCAAGCTCGACACCACCCTCGCCACCGCGCGCATGCACTTCCGAGATCACGGCGTTCGTGGCGCCGAAGGACCGCGCCAGTTCCAGGAGTCGACTGAGCTCGCGCGGCGTATCCGTCGGAAAGCGGTTCACCGCGACTACCGCGGGCAGGCCGTGCTTGTTGACGTTCTGGATGTGCCGCTGCAGATTGACCGCGCCCTGTTCGAGAGCGGCGAGGTCTTCCTTCGCGAGGCCCTCGGGCAACGGCCGCCCCGGCTTGATCTTGTACTTGCCGCTGTGCACTTTGAGCGCGCGCACGGTGGCCACCACGACGACGGCGTCCGGCTTGAGGCCGGAAACGCGGCACTTGATGTTGAAGAACTTCTCGGCACCCATGTCGGCACCGAAACCGCTCTCCGTGACCACGTAGTCCGCGACGCGCAGCGCGATCTGGTCGGCCACGATGCTCGAGTTGCCGTGAGCAATGTTGGCGAACGGACCACAGTGAACGAAACAGCCGGTGCCTTCGACGGTCTGCATGAAGGTGGGGTGTAGTGCGTCGCGCAGCACGGTGGCCATGCCGCCGGCGGCGCCCAAGTCCTCGGCCGTGACCGGGGCTCCATCGTGCGAGAAGCCGACGATGATCCGGCCGAGGCGCTGGCGCAGGTCAGCACGATCTTTGGCGAGCGCCATGATCGCCATGATCTCGCTCGCGCTCGTGATGCTGAAACCGGTTTCGCGCGGCAGGCCGTTCTCGTCGCCACCGAGTCCGACCAGGACCTTGCGGAGCGACCGGTCGTTCACGTCCAGGCACCGTTTCCACGTGACCGACAGCGGGCTGAGCCCGGTCTTGTTCGCCTTGAGCAGCGACGTATCGATCCATGCCGCCAGCAGGTTGTTCGCGGCGCCGATCGCGTGGGTGTCCCCCGTCAGATGCAGGTTGAAATCCTCCATGGGGACGACCTGGCTGAAGCCGCCGCCGGCCGCCCCACCCTTGATGCCGAACACGGGTCCCATGGACGGCTGCCGGATGGTCGAGACCGCCTTGTATCCAGCCTTGTTCAGGCCGAGTCCCAAGCCGATCGTCGTTACGGTCTTGCCTTCGCCGAGCGGCGTGGGGTTGATCGCCGTCACATCGATGTACTTGCCGAGTGGACGCGAGCCGATGCGGTCCAAGATGCGGAGATCCACCTTGGCCATGTGGTGGCCGTACGGAATCAGATCCTGTTCCTGGAGATCGTAGCGTTTGGCGACCTCGGTGATTTTCTTGAGGGAAACACTGCGCGCGATCTCTAGGTCCGAGAGCATGGACTTCTCCTCCGATTGGGGCTCGCATGGACATCGTGCGGGGATGTTGGAATCAACCGTGGCAAGGTAGCAGCTGGTCCCTGTGCGCGCAACGCCTCCGGAGCGGTCACCGGAGCCGGATCAGGACCGCCGGATCGATCCCCAAGCGCGACCGCAGGGTCGCGGTCTCGTCCAGGAAGCGACGCGCGTCCTGGGGGTAGCCCGCGGTGGGCTCGAGGGGATCGGTGGCCTGGGCTCGCCACCAGCGGTTGAAGAGCACCATGTGGAGTTCCCGGACGTACTTCGCGGTCATGGACGCGAGCGCCGTCGGGAACGCACCCTTCTCGCCCTCGGTCATGAAGTGGATCCGGAGGCAGCGCCCGCTCGCGTCTTCCACCGCTTCATAAGACTGACGCTCCGTTTCCTGCTCGAGGATCTGGAAGCGTGCGCCGCGGAGCAGGGGGTAGAGGAGCGGGCCATAGCGCAATCTGCCTCCGAGGCGGTCCACCCAGATCTCGGCCGCTTTCCGCTCGCGCTGACGCCACAGCCAGCGCACGAACCGTCCCACCGCCCATGCGTTGACCTCCCCTTTGTTGTGCTGCGTCGCGAGGTGCGCATTGAACTCGGTGACCTCGAGCGGCAGCGCACGCACTTCGGCGACCTCGGTATGGGTGCGCTCCAGCGAGCGGGCGAGTCGTCGAGTGGCCCCGGCGAGAGCGAGCGCAGGAGCCGAGTAGGGAAGGGCGACATCTTGGCCACGGTACCACGGATAGTCCTCTAGGTAGCCGCAGCGGCCGACCGTGAGGTGGTCCATGAGCTCGCGGAAGGTGCGTGGGCACTCGCCGCCGCGCTCGCACGCAACGAACGCGAGCGCACCGATCTCGAGCGGCGACAGATCGTTGGTCCCCGATCGGTGCAGCTTCTTCGAGTCGGCGATCGCGATGCCGATCCCCTTGGCCGAGTGCCGTCGCACTGCCGGCGCGAGCAGCTTCCACGGGGCGGCAGGCGCAATGGCGCTAGGAAGACGCAGCGTCGTGCACCCGATGACCAGCGGTCCGAGCAGCGGGCCATAGCCGGCTTCGTCGATACCCGACAGATAGAAGGACTCCGACGACGAAGTTGCCGGTGGTGTGGGCTCTGAGCTCAAGCGTAACCCCTTCTCACCTCCGCCGGACTTGCGCGGGTCGTTGCGCTCGCAGCGAATCGTCAGCTTCCAGAGAACCCACGCGACAGCCATTGTCGTCGCACTTCGTACAGCAGTACCGCCGCCGCGACCGAGACGTTGTGGGAATGCTTGGCCCCGAACATCGGAATCTCGACCGCCGCCTGGCAGAAGGACAAGACTTGTCCATCCACACCCACGGTCTCATGCCCGAGGACGATAGCGACCGCGTCGGGGAAGGAGTAGTCCATGAGCGGCACGCTCTGATCGGTCTGCTCGGCGGCCACGCACGGGATCCCCGCCTCGCGGAGCAGAACCACCGCCCGGACCGGGTCCTCCATCCATTCGTACTCGACCGTCTTTTCCGCCCCCAGCGAGATTTTCGCGATCTCGGGTCGGGGCGGCTGGGGGGTGATTCCACACAGGTAGATCTTGCGGACCCCGAACCCGTCCGCCAGTCGGAACATCGTGCCCACGTTGTTGAGGCTGCGGATGTTGTCCAGCACGAGATACAACTGCGGGCGCGCTTTGTGCTCGCGGAGCTCGGCAGCGGCTCGATGCTCGTCGATTCGTGTCTTTCTCATCGCCGTGCTCGCACCTCGCTGCGCCTGCCCCTCGTTTGCCGGTGCCAATCGAGCGGGGTAGACTTTCTTGGAGTCGGAAGACGAGTGGGGGACCCTCCCGCGCTTCTCTCTTAGGGGCCGCGCAAGGCGTGAACTGAGTCTCTTGCGCAGACCCTAGCGGCTCGCCCAGCAACGACCCTTTCGGCTCGACGGCACCACGCGCGGCGTGACCTTTCGCGTTGCGTTCGCAGCGGCACGAACTGACCGCCGCGGTGACTCTCGGGCCCGTAATGGTTCTCGGGCGAGTCCAAGCAACTTTCTACCTTCTCGCCCAACGTTCTCGCGCCCCGTCCGCGCGCCGGCTCGGGGTTCGTCGACACCGCGGTCGAGCCTGGACCGAAGAGGGAGCAGGATGCAGGAGACCTTGGCAGCCGTCTATCCCGAGCACGCCCAGAATCAGAGTTCGGCCACTCCCTCGACGGCGGGTCGGGGGCGAGTCTCGCAGCGACACCTGGCGAAGCTCGATCGGTTCCTGGCCTCGATTCTGGAAACCGATCCCGTGCAGGATCCACCGTACGTGGTTTGGGTCGCCGGAGAACTCGGAGTCGGCAAGTCCACGTTGGTGTGCGAAGTGCGTGAGCGCTCCCGGGGCGTCGACCTGGCTTTTGCGACCGCCCGTGCCCATGCCCATGCCGGCGAGATCCTGGAGCCGGTGCTCGGCTTGGCGCGTACGCTCATCGACTTGGCCCGCTCCCGAGCTGCGGCGGGCGACGAACGTTGGCAACACATCTGGAACGAGATCGTCACGCGCCACGCGGGTGCGCTCGATCGCGTGCTCCCCGAGGTCGACTGGGGCCGCGTCGTCGAGCCGCTCCCCAGCCTCGATCCCGAGTACGAGCGCTGCCGCTTGATCGACCACCTCGGTGGTATCTTCCTCCGCGTCGCGGAACGGGTGCCGACGATCCTGCACATCGACGGGGGCGAGCACTTGGACGCTCTCGGCCGCCAACTGCTCACGACCTTGGGCGGCGTGCTGCGGGCGCGGAGCAAGGGCCGCAAGGCGCGCTTGCCGCTACCTCCGCGACCGCGGCTCGCGTTGGTTCTATGCACGGAGTCCGAGGAGGAGTGCCCCCTGGACCTCCCGGAGACCGAACTGCTGTCGTTCGCACTGCGCGGTCTCGGGCGCGACGAGTTCGGCAAGGCCTTGGCAGACGAGTTGGGGGAGGAGATCCCCCTCTCGATCCGCGAGAAGCTCTACCAACTCACGCGCGGGAACCCGCTCGATCTCGAGCATCGCTTCGAACGGGTGCGGCGGCAGGGTGGGTACGACTCCGCGCTGGCGGGCGCGAAGCTGCTGCTCGAGCTGGGACGTTACGAGTTCGACGTCACCCAAGAACTCAAGCGAGTGGAGCGCCCGGCGCGGTTCGTGCTGAATGCCCTCACCGTCCTCGGGAAGCCGATTTCGCCGCCGATCCTCGTCCAGGTCACGCGCAGTACGCCCGAGGAGTTGTCCGCGTGCGTCGACTCGTTGGTCGAGGGAGGTTGGGTCACGAAGCTCCCGAGTGGGGCGATCAGCCTCCGCAACGAGCGTGTGCAGCGCATGCTGGACGAATCGCTTTCGGCGCGGGAGCGCGGAGAGCTGCACGCGCGAGCTGCCGACGCGATCGAACAGGAGTACCAGCAGCGACCGCACCGCCGCTTCCAGGAGGTCTACTACCACCGTACCCGGGCCCCGGGTGCACCGGGTGCGGTCGAAGCGGGGTTCCTTGCCGCCGATGAAGCCTTTCGCCTCTGCGACTACCCGACCGCGCTGCGCATCTATGGGGAGGTGCTCGATCGGCTCCATGACGACGACGCCGATCGTCTCGTCGAGGGGCTGACGCACTTCACGGAACTGCTTGCGGACCACCGCTTGGGAGATGAGAAGAGCCTGACCGAACTCGAGGGACGCATCGAGCACCTGGCGCGGCGACTCGACGGCGAGCGGCTCGCGGGACTGTGGCGTCGACTCGGGTTGGTCGCGGGCCGGCGGGGTATCCACGACAAGGAGCTCGCGTTCTATCGACGGGGTCTCGACGTCGTGTCGGGGGCGTCGCGCTCCGGGGAGCGCCTGCTGCTCTTGGCCTCGATCGCCGCCAGCTACCTGGGAAGCCGTTCGTACGACGAGACGTTGCGTTACTGTCGGGAGGGGATCGAGGTTGCCACGTTGGGCGACGTGGGGGATGACCCGGAGTTCCTCGAGCTTTGCCGTGTGACCCAGGAGGCTCACTTTCACCGCGGAGAGTTGGTGGAGGCACTCGACTTCGAAGAGCGCTTCCACGCGCTCGCGAAGGTCCAAGGAACCTCTCAGCAGGTTTTCGACTCACTCCTTCGCTTGGCGTTCATGCACGAGCATCGCGGGCAGGAAGGGGTCGCGCGGGCGCGCCTCGAGGAGGCCGTGCCGATCGCTCGGGCGACTGGATCGAGGCTGCTCGCTGCGCGTATCGACGAGCGACTCGGCTACTTGCACGCTCGCAGCGAGAACTGGTCGGAGGCGACCGCCGCCTTCCAACGGGCGTTCCAGGCGCAAGCCGAACTCGGCAACGAGGAGCGAACGACGCGCATTCTCGGCGCGCTGGGGATGGTGGCGTTGTTCCACGGGGATCCGGTCGCGGGCGCGCACTACTTTCGCTTGCACGCCCTCTATCAGAGCCTGCGCGAACGCACCGAGCTACCGCCGACGGTGCCCGGGCTTCCGTGTGACTATCGCGGCCGCTCGGAGCGAGACGACGAGATCCGGGTACACTCCGAGACCGTCGCGAAGACGGGTCGAGTGCCCGCGCGCGTACTCGTCAGTGCGCTGTCGGAGCTCGCGGATCTCCGCCGTGATCGCGGTGAGTTCCAGAGTGCCCGCGCGCTGTTGCGGCGCGGGCTGCGCATCGCCCTCGAAGAGCAACTCGACGTTTCGGGCTTCTACCTTCAGCTGGGAATCCTGAGCCAGCTCCAAGGAGAGGTCGGGCAAGCCCTCGAGTTCCTCCAGAAGGGCTTGGACGCCCTGGCGGAGTTCCCGGAGCGCGAGCGCATCGCCGAGACCAACCTCCAAGTGGGCTTGTTGTATCTGGGTCGCGGCCGGTTCGGCTCGGCGCTCAAGTTCCTCATGCGCGGGCTGAGAAGTTATCTCGAGCTCGAGCACGAGCCCGGGGTCGCTCATGCCCTGATCGAACTCGGTCACGCCTATCGTTCGCTGGGCCGCGCGGACGCCGCCGAAGAACTCGGCCTGGCGGCGCTGGCGCTGGCCGAGTCGCTCTCCATAGATCGACTCGAGGCCGAGGCGTGGTTGCTGCTCGCCACCGTTCGTCGACATGGCAACGGGCCGACCCCAGGTCACCAGGAAGTGGCCCTTGCCCGTGAGCTCTTCGGCAAGCTCGGAATTCTGGAAGGTCGGTGTCGCGCTCTGCTCGTCGAAGCCGAGATCTTCGAGCGTTGGGCCGATCCCAACCGGGCGCTCGCGCTGTGTTCGGAGTCGCTGGAGATCGCACGCGATCTCGGCCTGCAACCCCTCATGGCTCTCGGGCTGGCGGTCCGCGGCTCGATCGAGACGAGCCCCGAACTACGCACCGACTTTGGCCGCGCGCTCAACACCCTCGAAAGCGCGCTCGATCACGCCCTGGGTGTGGGATCGTGTGCCCTAGAGCTGCGAATCCGCGCGACGCTCGCGGAAGCGTTCCACCGCCGTAGCCGTCAGAGCGTGACCCGTCAGCATCTCACCGCTCTCAACGAGAAGCTGAACCTGTTGCTCGAGGACTGCCCGTTGGCGTACCGCGAATCGTTGATCGCGGCCTGCCCCGGCATCGGCTTGCTCCGGATGCGCGAGAGCGAGGCGCGGTCGTCGTTGCCGGCCGCCCAAACCGCGTAGCGCGAGTCGACTCGCGCGCGCCGGGTCTGGTGACGACTTGAAGTCGAGCGCATTCACGAATGCCGCCAACCGGCGCTTTGCGTCATTGGCGGAAGGCGAGCGTCTTCGGGTGCAGTGGCTGCGGTACGCGCTTGCCTCGGGACGAGTCGCAGCCGCTGATCCTGAAGTGGAGCTACCGCACAGAACGTACGCGTCTCGTCACCCGCTCACGGGACGGTCCGTGAGCGGGTGATTGTCGATCGTTGAAGCAACTACGGGCAGGCGCTCGCCGTCGAACACCCGATGGCGTCCGCCGTCGGATCCTGACCGCAGACGCCGCCGGGGGCTGGGGGCTGCGAGCCGCCCGCGAACAGCGCCTGGGCGAGGAAGACCACATCGGCAACGTTCGTCAGGCCGTCATCATTGGCGTCGCACGCATCCTGGCAGTTCGGGATCGGGCCACCGGCGAACAACGCGTCGACGAGGTAGACGGCGTCGGCGATGTTGGCTACCGCGTCGTCGTTGCAGTCACCGCGCTGGAAGGCCACTTGGGCTACGAGGGCCGCGACCGTGTCCATCCTCCGTGACAGGTTCTGCAGGCGCTGGTCCTGGTCGCTCGCCGTATCGGGGTCGCCGTACGGCGTGGTCAGGAAGGTCGCAGCGAGATACTCGGCCAACGCGTCTTGCTCGCTCCCCGGCGCCGCGAACGTCGCAGCTCCAGCCGGTTGCGCCACGCTCGACAGGTCGACGCGGTTGGCGAAGGACGGGTTCAGGGTCGTGAAGCTGGGGAACGGGTAGTTGTCGCCCCCGTTCGCCAGGAAGTCGAGCGTCACGATGCGGATCGGCCGATTGGGGTTGCCGACCACGGCACCGTCGAGCACCACGATCGGGTCGTAGGGGGCAAGCGGCACCGCCAGGCTTCGTACGCGCTGACCGACCGGCAGACTCGGATCGAAGCTGAACGACATGCCACCGATCTGCGGGAACTGTCCTGGGGTCGCGCCGGGGCCGGTCGCTGCCACTCCGTGCTCAGCGATCGCTTTGAGCTGCTGCGCGGTCACGGTGAGGAGCGACAGACGATTGTTGAAGCGCAGACTGTTCTCGATGTCGAGCTGAGAGATGTCACCGGCGAGCTTGCCGGCCTCCGGGTTCGCTGCGGTCGGCAGCAGGTCGCCCGTCACGCCGTCGACGGCGCCGATGGCTGCGCGGATTCCGCCCCCGTTCTTGATCGACACGAGGGTCGTTGGATCGACCAAGAGCGCTGCGGCAAGATTGGCATCGGCGCTCAGATTCCCGAGGTTGGTTTCTTCGGTGCGGACCTGGGTCCGGCGCCCCTCGATGAACACATCCGTGCGGCCGAGAATGTTCGCATCCTTCGCGATCACAACGCCACGAACCGCCGCGGTCAGCGATTCGACGGCCGCTCCCTTGGTCCCGGGGGCGAACGGATCCACCAGGTTCCCCCATAGGGCGGTCACGCCGGCGTCGTCGGTCGCGTAGGCGCCGCTGACGTTCGCGTCAATGGACCCAACCTGAACGACTCCGCTGGCATCGAAAGTGACCACGAGGCGTCCCACGTAGCTGTACTGACCATCGGTGCTGACGACGAGCGCAGGGTCGAGGTCGGCATTGGTCGTGACGATCGGATACGGACCCGCCGCTACGTCGCCCGCGCGCAGAACGTCCGTGCCGTCGGCGAGGAGGGTATCCGAGCCACCCGCAACCGCGATGTCCACGCCGTGGAGCAGCGGCAGCAGTTGCTGCTCGAGCGTGATCTGCTGGAGGTGAGAGACGAGCACGATCTTGTTGACCGAGGCCATGAGCAGCGAGTCGATGACCGGCTGCAGAATCTGCGCCAGCAACATCATGTCGTTGCTACCTGCGCCCGGGCCGACGACGGTCGTGTCTCCCGGCGACGAGATCGACTCGAGCAGAGGTGTGGTCGCGCCGACGACGCCGAGGAACTCGCCGCCGCCCAAGTCAATGATCGTGGCCTGCGCTAGCTTGGGTGCCGCTGCCGCTGCAGGGAGATCGGTCAGCGCGCCGCGAAAGGCGGTGTTCGGCAGGATCGCGGAGGTGAAGAGTCCGGCGAGAGCGGGGTCCGCGCTGAAGTCGAGATTCGAGCTGAGGTACGGGAACTGCGTACCGAGCCAGCGCGCTTCATCCAGAGTTCCGTCCAGGTTCGCGTCGCGAATGTCGGTTCCGATGATCTCCCGGTACACGCCAGCGCCCGCATCGAACTCGTGGTTGCCGATGGCGGCCGCGTCGAAGCCGATGAGATTCATGATGGCGACATCCACTCGACCGACGCCTTCCCGCGCGGCCGGTTCGCCGAGTGCGTCGCGGAGCGGTTGCCGGAGGACGGGGTCCCCCGCCGCAGAGAAGAACGGACCGGGGATGTAGTTGTCACCCGCCGACAGCAGCACGGATGGAACGGCAAGACCGGAAGCCGCATTCTCGAGAGCCTCCACGATGGCCGCGAAGTTCGGCGCGTCGTCGATCGCGCCGACGCCTCCTTCGAGGTCGGACGCATGTAGCATCTGGATCGTGACTTGGGCGTCGACACTCGCGCCAGTCAAGGCGGCCAGGAAGCCCACGAGCAGGCCCCAGGTTCGTGCCTTCATGATCAACACTCCTTCCGTTTGCGAGCTACCCTCGGGCATGGGCTCGAGCGAGCCCGACAACGAGTACCCGGGGTGGCGGACGGTTGCCGCCCACGACGCGAAGGCGCCGCGAGCGAGGAGAAGGCTGCCCACCGACTGTGATGTCGTGTTTAAGTCTCTGTCAATCTCCCATGAGGGCTCGTCGTCGCTGCTGTGGGGCGTGGGACTTGCCCGTGGGCGAGTCCTCGGTGGCAAGACACCGAGGTGATGACGGCTGGGCCCTGCGGTCGAGATCCGCTAGGCGCTCCGCTGATGCGCTGCCGTTGGCTCTCCGTCGCAGGGTCGAACGATTCAGGCGGAGAGCACTTTGCAGCTCTGGACGGCGACGCCGCGCAGCCCAAGATGGGCAGCCGCTGCTTTGGTGGCAGCCGTTGTGGCATGGCAGCCGTTGGGGCATGGCAGCCGGTGGGGCATTATGGTCCGGCATCACTCCTACGGAGTGCCGGCCCCACAGCACTTCTTGAACTTGCGGCCGCTGCCGCACGGGCACGGGTCGTTGCGACCGGGTTTCGGCGTTGCTTGCAGGGGCTCCGAGCGTTCGAGTAGGTCCGGCAGTTCCGGCAAAGGGCCCCAGTCCATCGCGGGCCCCGCCCTGGGCCGACCGTCGTCCGAGTCGGCGAGGTCGGTGTCGTCCGCATCGTGCTCATGATTCTCGCAAGAGTGCTCTTCCACGAGTGCGCGGACCGCTGCGATCGTCGACTCGGCGATCTTGGGATCGAGGTCGTGCACCGCGACCAGGGTCGCGACGCCGGCCTCGAGGTCGGCGAGGTACGCGGCGTCGTGGCACTCGCGGTGGAGGTCGAGATCGCCACGTCGCAGTTGCTCCAACACCAACGCAGCAAGGTTCGGATCGCCGGCGTCTCGCACGGCTTCGACCAACGGCGTCGCGGGCACGTGCATCGGGGTACCGGCCAAGAACCACTGAAGGGCCGCGCGGGCGCGCGCGGTGCCGAGTAGCGCGACACAACGGAGAAACGGTAGGTTTCCCGCGCCCCGCGGGTCCTCTGCAAGGTCCTTCCAAATGGCGTCGAGGAGGCGGTCGCCGAGTTTCCAGGCCGGGACCTCGAGGGAGCGCGAGATCAGGCCGGTCCGGTTCGCGCGCACGACGTAGTCCTCGAGGTACTCGTCGGGATGCAGAACTGCCGACACAGCGACCGCGTGGAACGACACGAAGTGGTCCGGCGAGTCGCGTAGTGCAGCGAGATCTGCAGGAGGCTGACGCACGAGGCCGAACAGCTCGGCCGCGTTCAACGGCACGTCGACCCGGGCGCGCGCGTGCAGTTCTTCGGGTGTGAGCGCACGCTCGCGCGCACGGCCGGGCGACATCTCCGGGAGGTCGCCACGCAGAGCTGCGGCGAGCCACACGCGACACAGATCCATGGCCGCCAACTGCGTCTCCGACGTGGCTCCGTGCCCGGCATGAGCGCGCTCGAGCAGACCCAGGACCAGCTCCATGCACGGCGCGCGCGCGGTGACCGGGCTGCTCGCGGGCGCGAGGGCCAAGGCCCGGCGAACCAGCCCGATCGACTGAGCGAGTGCGTCCCCCGCCCGCGCGAGGCGCTCGAGCCTCTGCTCGACGACCGCCGGTGTTCGGCCCAGCAACTGGGCCGCGCGCTCGGCGGCGGCTGGGTCGCTTCGCGGCGAGTAGAACCGCCCGAGGTCGGGGCAGTCGAACTCTTCGTCGTCGCCGACCTCTTCCTCGAGGAAGGGGAGGACCGCAGCATCGACGAAATCGTCGTCGCACTCGGCAACCAGCGTCTCGGCGAGTTCCTCGAGATCGCGACTCGTCGGCTCGAGGTCCACGATGCGCTCGATCACCGCATGCAGCAGCTGCTCGTCCCCGAGAGTGAAGAACTCTGCTGCGAGCTCGATGAGATCAACGACGTCCTGCCGCGCGTTCTCGACATCGGCCATGAGTTCCGGACGCACCCAATTGACCTGAGCGGGGCTCAACCTGGACATCGTCGTGCACCGAATGTCGGGTCCTACCTCGGTCAGCAACACGAGGAGGAGTTGGAGGGCCGGCTCGCGTCCCGCCGAGAGTAGGTCGTCGACGAGGCAGCACAGGTAGTCGAGGTCGCCCCGCGGGTCGTCCAACCATGCCTCGATCGATTCGTAGGTGAACGCATGCGGGTTCGCTGCATGGCTCCGCGCGGTGCGATACTCATCGATCAGGGCGCGCGCGACGTTTGCGGCGGGAGTGAAGTCGAGACTTGCGCCGGCGCGCCGCGCGAGCCACGCGAGGCGTCCTTTCACCCACGTCAATGCGGTCCGGTTGCCATCGAGCTCCCAGCGCGAACGCATCCCGTGTAGTGCGTCGCTGGAGAAGATGGGAAGGTCTGGCGCCGGCAACTCGTTCGGTGCGGGCAGCGGGCGTTGCCCCGCCATGACTTGGCTTGGTGTGAGACCTCCGAGTTGGCCTTGCGGGGTACGCCGCCACTCTGCCTGGAGTTGGAGAGAGCGCGCACGGTACTCGGCGTCACCTTCGGGCGTACCTGGTGGCGGGCCGAGTCGCTCTTGCAGCTCCCGGAGGAAGTCGTGCGCCAGCGCGGCCATTTGCTCGCGGTCGACGCTCGCCGAGTTACTGCGCTGAGCTGGCGTTTGTCCGCCAAACTCATCGCGAGGGGTGTGATTCCACAGGCTTGTGAGCGCCGTCATGAAACGCTCGACCTGCTCTTCGGCGTTGAACTCGATGTGCTTCTCGCGAATCAGCTCGAGCGGACTTCGGAGCGTCTGGAATCGCCGCTGTACTTCCTCGACGCTCAACGGAAAGGCGAGTTCGCGCAGCACTTCTTGCGCTTGGAGTGTCGCTTCGAACTCGTTGGTCGGTGTGCGGTCGACGCGCTCGATCGCGCGAACGATGGTCTCTGCGATCGTCAGTGAATCGGGGATAGCCGGCGCCGCGCCGGACGCCCAACGGCGTTCGGTCTCGTATCCGAACTGGGCGGGGAGCGGTGGGGAGACCGTGAGGAGCTCGTGCGATCCATCGCATGGTACCACGCGCGCCACGAGTGTCATGCCCACGCGCAGCGAGCGCGACGCCGATACCTCGGTGACGTCGATGAGCTTGCCCGAACCGAGTTCCTTCAGCTGGATCGACGCACCCCACTGCACGCCCTGCACCGAGTAGCAAGCCAGAGCGCTGTGATCGAAACTCTGAAGCAGGTCGCGATCTGCAGACGCCAACCGGGGACCCTGGTGCTCGAGGAACAGGCGGGCGAGCGAACGACCGCGCGCGTCCCGGTGACTGAACAGGAGATAGTCGTTCACGAGCGAGTCGGAGAAGGGGGGCCAGTCGGGGAGCCGCTCTTGCACCACGGCTGCTGCCTCGCGCGCGAACGCGAAGCACGATCTCGTTCGCATGAACTCGAGCATGCGATCGATCAGCTTCGACGTGCGACGTGGTGGCGGCGACGATTCCTGAGTCATCCTGACTCCCCCCGATTCACCCTGGGCGTACGCGCGTGATCGACGTCACTGCGCCGATCGCACTGCCTGCGAACCCGATCGCGGCCAAGTCGACGGCCACGTCGAGCAGCGCGACCCGCTACGCTACCCGATCGTCGGCGCGGTTGGACCGGCGAACTGCTGCCGGGTGCGCAATGCCCGGCGGAGGCGTGCCCGCGGCGCTTCGGAAGGCAGTGCCTAATTTGCTGCCGCCAGTCTTTCCCAATCCGCAGCCCGTCGCGCCGGTCACTGGCGCTTCGACTGGATCAGTCGTTTCCTCCGCCGGCTTCCAGGTCTTTCAGGGCTTGCTCGAGCTCGGCCCGTTTCTCGGGCGGCGCTTCGTCGCCCATCTTGTCGAGGGCTTCCTTCAGCTGCTTCATTTGGTCCGCGGTGGCGGCGCGGTGTCGAGCCGCATCGGACGGGGCTTTCTGGGTCGGCGGCTTGACGGCGTCAGCTCGGTCCTGGGGTTCTCCCTTGCCGGCCGGCGGAGTCGGTTGGGCGGTGCTGATGCTTCCCTCGCGGGGCGCGGCGGCCTCCATGGTTTCGCGGTTACGGGCAGCTTCTTCCGCGTCGAGTTCCCGCCCGACCAGGACCAGCGTGAGGAGATTGCCGTTCGCGTCGAGCTCCTCTTCGATCTGCACCTCCGGCAAGTCGATGACCCGATCCAGCCGGTAGCTCTTGCCGGCATTCAGATAGGTAATGGCCGGCGGCTCGATCGCAATCGCGGTGATCTCGCACGGACTCGTCGTCTCGTCGAGCACATCACCGACCGCTACGAACTCACCCTTCGTCGCGGTGTGTTGGGGTGTTCGCCCGCGGTTCGCACGGGGGTTACGCGTGGGCTGGGGCGTGCGCCCTCGGGCGCGGGCAGGAGTCGTTGCACGGGACGGCGGTAGTGGACTCAACCCGGGCTCTTCGACCTGTGCCTCCACGAGAGAGGCGTAAACTTCACCCGTCGTGGGGTTCGTCATGACACTCGAGATCGCCCACTTCGAAAGCGGGCCACCGAGCGCGGGGCCCAGCTCGGGGACGGGATCCTTCGGCGTCGGTGAAGGTTGATCGAGCTTCACCGGCGGCTTCCGTCCCAAGTCGGCGATCAAGCGGGACACATCGACGGACCCGCCACCCTGCTGGGGCGGCGGCACCGCCACGGACGCCACCTCCGGCAACGGGGCGCGCAACTCGTCCGCCGCTCCCTGGAAGAAACCATGGGCACGCGAGAGCACGAGCCCAAGCGTCAACAAGTTGACAGCGACGAGCAACCAGCGAAACGTTACGACACTGATCCCGGGCAAGTCCGTCTCCTCCCCAACCTCGACTCGCGGAGATTCTACCTGCCGGTGACAGTGACGCGCCAACGTCTTTTCGGTCGACACCTGGGTCCGCGACGCTAGCTCGAGTGGCGGTCACCGACTCCGGACACCGATCCACTGGCTACACAGCTCGATGAGCTTGGCTCGGTGGACGGGCTTGGCGGTGTAGTCGTTGCAGCCCGCCGCGAGGCAACGATCGCGGTCTTCCTTCAGGGCGTGCGCGGTGAGGGCGACGATGGGGATCATGCACCCGGCGGATCGGAGGGCCTTCGTCGCGGAGTATCCGTCCATGCGCGGCATCTGCATGTCCATGAGAATCAGGTCGAACTGCGGACCGGGTTGGCCGTTGCCGCACACGCAGTCGACGGCGGCCTGGCCGTCGCCCACGCAGGTCACAGTCGCTCCCGCTTTCCTCAGGAAGTGACGGAAGAGGGCCTGGTTGTCGGGCCCGTCTTCGACCAGGAGGACGTGATGGCCTGTCAACGAGGGTGGGTGTGCGAACGTCTCCCGGGGGGCGCTGATTGCCGAGGTCCGTAGGTCGGGCGGTACGCACTCGAGACGGACGTTCGTCGTCACGGGAAGCCTCAACGCAAACACGCTACCCTTGCCGGGCGTCGACTGCGCTGTGAGGTCACCGCCGAGCAGCGCAGCCAGTCTTCGCGAGATGGCGAGGCCTAGCCCGGTGCCACCGAAGTTCCTCGTCGTGGAGGCGTCCGCTTGTTCGAAAGCTTCGAAGATGCGTTCGAGTTGGGTCGGCTCGATACCCATACCGGTGTCCTCGGCGGTCACGGTAAGTGACCGGTTCGGCCCATCGAGGTCGTGCATACGAGCTGTGACGCGCACACCGCCGGTCTCGGTGAACTTCACCGAGTTGCCGATCAAGTTCACGAGGATCTGCCGGAACCGCGTGTCGTCGGACACGAGTTCCACCGGAATCGGCCCCTGGAACTCGGCGGTCAGTGTCAGCCCCTTGCTCTCGGCCCGTACGGACATGAGATCGACGACTTCTCGGAGCAACTCTACCGGTCGAAGCGGCTCCTGCTTGACTTGGAGCTTGCCGGCTTCGATTTTCGACAGATCCAGCATGTCGTTGAGGATATCCAACAGGTGGCTGGCGTTGCGCTGGATGCGCGCGACGGCTCCACGTTGCTCGTCGTCCAACTGCGTTCCGGATAGCACATCCGCGAAGCCGAGGATCGCCGTCATGGGGGTACGGATCTCATGGCTCATGTTCGCGAGGAAGTTGGTCTTGGCGGAGCTGGCTGCGACGGCGGTTTCTTTGGCTCTTCGGAGTTCCTCTTCGCGAGCCCGTTCGTCGGTGATGTCCGTTCGCAAGCTGACCGTTCCGCCGTCGCGGGCGCGACGGTCGCTGATCCGTATGACCCGAGCCCCGATCTCCTGTACGTAGCTTCGCTCGCAGCGCCGATGCTGCTCGAGTCTCACCCGGACCCACTCGTCGCCTTCCGACGCTGGGATGAGATGCGGGCTGGCGCGGACGAAGTCTCGGAGAATATCTTCGTACCTACGGCCCTTGACCAGGAAGTCCCGCGCCTCCGAGTAGATGCTTCGGTAGCGCTCGTTGCAGAACACGAGCCGCTCGTTGGCGTCGTACATCACCATGCCCGCCTCGATCGCCTCGATCGCATCTTCCAAGTGCTGACGAGTGCGGTCGAGCTCGTCGCGAGCGAGCCGCTGCTCCGTGACATCGGCGTAGACCCCGAGCACCCCAACGACGTTACCCTCGTTGTCACGCAGCGGGACCTTACTCGTGTCAAGGTGGATCAGCGCGCCCGCCGCGGTCGTCAGCTGTTCGATGATGTGGATTTTGGGCACCCCGCTCGCCATGACCGCGGCGTCGTCCGCACGGTATCCATCCGATTGCTCTCGCGACCAGGGAAGGTCGTAGTCCGTCAGCCCCACGATCTCCTCGGGGCTCCGGAGACCAGCGGCTTCCGCGAACTTTCGGTTGCAGCCCAAGAAGGTTGACTGCCGGTCCTTCCAGAAGACCTCGTACGGGATGAGTTCGACGATCGGCAGGATCCACGTGTTCGACGCAGGCACCGGATCTCGCGGCGGATCGATACTGGGCGATGCAGTCATCCGAATCTCCACGTTCGCCAACACGGTCGGGGCGAGCACTCCTGCGGCGACGGTTGGTCCTGCCCCAGGTATCGGCCGGCGACTGCGTTGCCTTGACCCGCACCGGAGTCGTAAGACGGCTCGTGCCGTCGATATCGGGCTTTCCTTGGGGACGACGTGGGTTCCTCCTGGACCACCCTCGGTCGACCGGCGTCGTGCGGGCCCCGTTGCCGCGGCGGCCTTACCAGACCTGCCAGAGCACCGCGCCCCCTGCTCCGAGGCACGCGAGGTAGAAGGGAATGGCGACGGCAAGGACCTTGCCGATCGACCACTGAATGCTCGGCAACGCATCCCGTCGGCTCTCCGGGTTGTTTTTCTCGTAGGCCCACACCTCCCACGGGTTGTTCATGTAGGTCCACCACATGATCGTCTTCCCGAGTGATGCGCCTTGGATCACGAGGCCGCCGATGAACGAAGGGATGAAAAGGAGCGCCATCCAGCCCAAGTAGGTCAGCACGAAGAACGGGCCCGCGAGACGGTTCTGCCACACGTGGAGCTTCTCGTGGCGATACAGCGGCGTATCGGGTCCACGCTCACCCATGTTGCTCATGACGGAACCCTGGGTGAACGCATAGGTCGGGAGAAAGCGAAAGCCCGACTTGTAGCGATGGGCGCCTTGGCGATCATCGTCGGAGTGATCCGACCACACCAAGCCCAGCAGATTGACGAGGTGCAGCAGGCAGGAGTTCGTGGTGCCCGCGAGGCCCCACGTCACGTCCGTAACGAAACCCACTACGCCAAGCGCTTTGATGTCGGTCCAGTCGCGTGTGCGCCAGAGCCCGTCCATCATGCCCGTGAAACAGCCGACCCCGGTTGCGATCCAAACGAGTGTGTCGGCGTCGATGGGGAGCGGCTTGCCCAGCAGCCACGGGATCGTGTTGATCGCGCCCGGCCAAAGCAGGAACGCCCACCCCACGGCCACGACCGATCCGGGCGAGTCGTTGGCGCCCGCGAGGAACGCCCCGACGACGACGCGCGCGAGCAGGCCACCCACGAACGTCAGGATTGCCGCTTCGAGGGGGCGCTTCCAGCAACTCGAGCCATCTCCCTTGGCGAGCCGGACGAGTAGGCAGAACACGAATGCGCCGGCAGCACCGAGTCCGAGGTAGACCAACGACCAAGGATCGAAAATCCGTTCCATGGGGAGACTCCTGTCCGCATCCGTTGCGACGACGGCACCCCGAAAGGCTCGAGGGCCGGTAATGCACAGCTTACCGCTCGCCAGTTCCAAGCGGCCATGAAACCGCGCGGCCCATATCCATGGCGGATTTGGGCTGCCGCATGGCCGGTGGAATCTAGCCATTCGTGGGGCATGGGCTGTGCGCGCCGCGACCTCCGTTCTTCGAGTGACCTCCGGCCGGCCGCCAACGACGCCAACGAATCCACGGCGCGGGTGGCTGCGAACCCTTCTGGCAAACGTCCGATCGCGACGGTCGCTGACCGTCGCCGCGCGGTGCCCGAGTCGTACCGACGGAGCGGGCTACCGGGGGGGCACCTCGGCAGTCGTCCCAGTGCCTCTCCGGAACCGACGTGCCCAAGGAGGGGTTCGTCTCCCCTGAACCCCCAACTTCGAGGAGGGGCTATGAGCGAAGCTGGCTCGCACGGTCTTACCGGCCGAGTTTGCTTGGTCGTCGGCGCGTCCGGCGGGATCGGAACAGCCCTGGTCCACCGCCTCGCACGATCGGCAGCGCGCGTGGTCATTGCAGGGCGCCACGAAGGTCGGCTCCAAGCGCTCGCCGACGCCACGGGTGCTACTCCGGTCCTCGGGGACGCCACGCGGGGCGAAGACGTCGCTCGTTTCGTCGCCACGGCGACCGAGCGCTTCGATCGACTCGACGCTGTCGCTCACCTGCCCGGCAGTCTACACCTCAAGCCGGCCCATTTGACGACGCGCGAAGAATGGGACCACACGATCGCCACGAACCTGACATCGGCCTACGAAGTACTCCGGGCGTCGGTGCCGGCCTTGCGGTCGAGTCGTGGATCTCTCGTCTTCATCGCGACCGCAGCCGCGCGCATCGGACTACCCAACCATGAGGCGATCGCCGCAGCGAAGGCCGGGCTCATCGGCATGTGCCGCTCCGCAGCTGCCTCCTATGCTCGAGCCGGGATCCGCGTCAACGTCGTCGCGCCGGGCTTGGTCGAGACGCCGCTCACCGAGAGAATCACTGCGAACGGCCCGGCCGCGACGGCTTCTGAGGCCATGCACCCCCTGGGGCGTTGGGGGCAACCCGATGAGGTTGCCTCGGCCATCGAGTGGTTTCTCGACCCCGCCCAGTCCTGGGTGACTGGACAAGTGCTCGGTGTCGATGGTGGACTCGCGAACCTGAAGACCAAGGGGGTATGAGACTGCGGCACTTCCACCAACCGGCGAAGCCCTCGACTCACGAGGCCATCCACGAGACCCAGTGCGCCGACCTCGAAGTGTTCTTCGACGGCGACTGCCCCCTCTGTCGCCGCGAGATCGAGTGGCTGCGTCGGCGTGATCGTCGCCACCGAGTCCGGTTCATCGACTTCGCGTCGCAAGACTACCCCGAGGCCCACTACGGGAAGTCACGAGACGAGTTGGCTCGGGTCCTTCACGCGCGTCACCCAGGCGGAGGGTGGATTACGGGAGTCGAGGTCTTCCGGCAGATGTACTCGTTGGTCGGTCGCGGGTGGCTGCTGACTTGGACTCGTTGGCCGGGCTGCCGGTGGCTCGTGGAACGCGGCTACGCATGGTTCGCACGCAACCGGCTGCGTCTCACGGGGCGTCGGTGCGAAGACGGAGCATGTCGCGTTGGCGAGTAAAGGGCGACCGCGAAGTCGGATCGAGCCGGACTCGCGGCGTTCCCCGCGAGATACGCGAAGCCGCCATGCAGGGCCGACTTCGGCGGTACACCGAGCTCACTCCTTGGACTTCAATGGGGAGTCGCGCCGTCGAGCTCTGCCAGGAGTTCCTTCGCGGCCTTGCCAACGGCGGTGTCGCCATAGTGCTCGAGTATCTTCGTCAGGAGCACACGAGCTCCGTCGACGTCGCCCATTGCTCGCGCTTCCCGAGCCTGGCGGAGCCATGGTTCGCCCTGAGCCTTGGCGAGGTCCGCGTGAACTCCGGCGATGCGGGTCGTCACGGGAGGGAAGCCGGCGAAACGGTCCTGGACCTTCTCCATCTGGTCCCGCGCTTCACTGAAGCGTTGCTTCGTCGCAAGCGCGGTGACCTTCTCGAGGTCTACGTCCAGTAGCCCGTCGACCTCGTCCCAGAGCTTCGCGAGTCGGGCGTGGGTCGGCTTGGCATCGCCTTCGTACACCTCTCGAAGCAGCTTGATCAGGGGTTGCGGTTTAGGTCGATCGAGCGCTTTGCGAAGACGGTCTTCGAAGTCGGCGGATAGCTTCGTGGGACCCACGACCTCTCCTGCGGGGGGATTCCCGGCCTTTGCCTTCGGCGGTGCCCCTCGCAGCGCGCGCATCTTCTGCTGAATGTCGCCGTTCAAGTTCCCTTGGTCAGTCACGTTCCCGTCCGCACCGACGAGGTAGACGTACGGCAGAGACGGCGGGTCCAAGAGCCGATACGTATCGACCAGTCGATCGTTGGCGATCGAAAACCGTGGCTTCGTCTCCCGTCTCCGCAGCGCCTTCTCGATCACTTTGTTCTCTTCCTTCGAGAACACGATGACCACCGGCCCGCCCTGATCCCGATCCTTGTGTACGGACTCGAGGAGGGGGGCCACGCTCTCGAATACTGGAGCGTCGACACTCATCATGACCAGCACCCACGGAATGTCACTCAAGAGGGAAGGGGGGAGGGACGGCCCGTTGTGCCACTTGTCTACAGTCAGGCGCGGGAGTGGTTTGCCGAGGTAGTCGCCCTTGACAGCGCCCTTCTTGGACTGCGCCAGCGCGAGGGGAGTGAGTGCTGGGGTGGCATACCACGACCCGAGCGTAGCCATCACGAGCAACGTTGCTCGCAGGAGCAGTCGCGAACTCGCGAGGAGAGTGCAAACGATCGGTGCCGCCATGCCGACCTCCCATTCTTCGTGCGCCCTTGGGCCAGCGCCACCTTGGAACTCAGCGGGTAATGGGGACGATACCGACCCATGCACCAAGACTCTAGCCCCAAATCAGGCCCGTGCCGTGCCTGACCTCGGGCTGTTCCCCAGCTTCCCGCCCAAAGCACCAACGCGACGCATACTCGAGAGCCCACGCCCTTCTGCACTCCCGGCGCGCCCTGATCCTGTTCTCCTCTTCTTCTTCGCCCAACGAACCAACGCGACGCATACCCAAGAGCACACGCCCTTCAGCACTCCCGGCGCGCCCTGGGAGCGCGGACAGCCTGTCCGCATCTTGGCCTGGCGCCACGGAACCTCCGCATACCACTCGGGCCCGACGCCTCCCACCACCGTGGCAGCCCTGCATAACGTGCCCAGCCCGGCGTCGACGATCCTGTTCTCCTCTTCTTCGTTCGCCCAACGAACCAGCGCGACGCATACCCAAGAGCACACGCCCTTCAGCACTTCCGGCGCGCCCTGGGAGCGCGGACAGCCTGTCCGCATCTTGGCCTGGCGCCACGGGATCTCCGCATACGACCCGGGCCCGACGCCTCCCACCACCGTGGCAGCCCTGCATAACGTGCCCAGCCCGGCGTCGACGATCCTGTGTTCCTCTTCTTCGTTCGCCCAACGAACCAGCGCGACCGAAGGGCGGCGAACCGCGTCGCGAGCGCAATCCCCGAGTAGCAGGGATTCCGAACAAGTGGGCGCGCATCGAGGCAATCCAGCGACTGAAGGACTTTCTCGAACGCTACCGATTTGCACTCGAACAGTTCAACGCCGGCGATCGCGAGGTCGTGTTCCCGACTGGCACGTACATGATGCACGTCGAGTTCGACGCGTGCGGCGAAGATCCCGCGCCCACGTGACGAGCGTCTCTCTTCGAGCGAGGCGCAGCCTCAGCTCCGCGTACGCAGCCAGCTCGAATCCCGACCTCCGCTTCCCGGATCACCATGCCCCCCGATGAGCCGTCCCGCCAGGGCCGGCCCCGATCCCGGTTGCCTTGACATGGGCAATCGACGCTAGATTCGCCGGTCCACGCGTCCTCCGCGACGCCTCCCCCTGCTTGCGATCACCGATGCTGCTCGTCGGCGAACCCGATCGGTCGTGATCGCAGAGCGATCGTCGCTCACGTGGCCACTCACGACTGCTCCTGGCTACCCTTCCGGGGTCCATTGTGCAGATTACTCTGGGGCGAGTAGATCCCGCTGGGGCGGGTAGATCCCGCCTTGCCGTTGGCCTTCGGGATGTAGGTGCTTGGCATACCTGGGGCGGGAAGATCTCCGCACCTGGACCACAACGGAGCGCTCACCGCAAACGTGGGCCCACTCGTTCCAGGAGGTCTTCGACAGCGGCCTCCCGCAGTTCAACGCTAGAGTAGTTCGGCACAAAACGCTCCTCCATGAGTGCTGCGAGTACCTCGGCCCACCTCTCTCGCTCAGTCGGTTCATGGAGGTCGGCTCCGTTCAGAGTGTCCATAAAAATGTCACTTTCGTGACTCTCAACAAAGGGCAACCTGCCCCAGTCTCTCTGAACTAGATGTGCATAGACCTTCTTTGCCCACCCGTCCTTGTCGATTCCGGGCGGAGACCAACACCTGCGGTTCGCTCCCCGTGCTGCACCACCGCGCAGTACGATTCCACGACGCTCTCGTACCGCAACGGTACGGAACCGCAACCCCAACAAGAAACCCAAACGCAGACCACGTACCGCAATCTACGAATTCCTGAGAGGCGGCTACAGACCTGGACCAATGACACCAGGCACCAACTTCCTTCTAGTGAGCGGTGTGAATGGAGGTTCCCCCTCTTCGGGCGGGGAGATCCCCCTCCCAACTTCACTTCAAACCCAGGACCTGCTTGAGCTGCTCGCTCTGATCAACGACCAGCCAAACCGTCTCACCATGCCACTGGTCGAACTCCAACTCGGTTACGCGCTGGGACGTAACACACGTCACGCCCTTGACGCCGTCCGAGACTGCAGTAGTAACGGTCTCTCCTGGCTGTACGACAATATCGTGGTTGTTTCTCGCGCTGTCTTCCTCCATGTTTCGGATGTGAATGGTAGCCGGCGATGCTGCACAGTTCCGCACTACAACATCTGTCGGACTTTCGCGAAAAAGAGTCGCTACCGAGACACACGTCAGAACCAGGACCAGGATCAGCGTGGGAACGGCGTAAGCGTCTGTCGACATTCGGTGTGGCTTCATGGCGATAAGGCGTCAAGGCCACCGAGTGGGAGGCATCTGCAAGTTGGACAGGGGCGCAATGGATGAGGGACACGGCTTGCAACGCTCGTAGTTGCTTGCCGATCTTGACGCAAACTTTCTGGCTATCGTGCTGCGATTGATCTTGCCTCCAGTCCACTTGTGCCAGAATAGGACCTCGGCCGTCACCTGGTTGACGACCTCACGCGTCAAAGAGCTGAGGTGTTCGCCGAGGCTCAGTACGACTTCGTTGAATTGCAGGTCAGCTTGGCCTTCGTATCCAACCTCACCTTCCGTAAGGGCGCCGTCCTCGTTCCAGATTCCGGCCGCCCTCGCGAACGTGGTGCCAAGCTCCTTCTGCATGTATGCCATTATCAGAATGTGACGTATGTGATGCTGTGATCTGCACAAGGAACCGAAGGTGACCGTCCCCTGGCAGGCGTCCTTTCCGCAGTACTCTGTATCGGCTCCGGCTTCTCGGGCCGCATCCCAAATCAGATTCTTGTTACGTAAAGCAACACGTTCAAGCTCGTCGACAAACTCCAGTATCTCCCAACGACTGACTAGCGGTGAATGCGAACCTAACTCGCGGTCGGCTGCCAAAAACACTCAAGTGGTTGATGATAGCCTGGGTGATGTCTGGCCCGCATTGACCTTCCTCGGACGGCCTTGCCGGAGGCGCTGCAGCCGCAGCCAGAGGAGTCGGCGTAGAGATACGACACCTCGGTTGCGCCGGTCACGTGAGTGACTCCAGTCGGTACCGTCACCGTCTCGACGAGCGGTTGCCCCTTCTGGTTGCTCGTCACGATACACGGCACGCCGTTCGGGTCGGTCGTCTGCATCTCTTCCTTGCCGCCGGTCAGGATGTCGTAGCTCGTGCTCACCGTACGGGCCGTGCCCCCGGTGGTATAGGGCGGCAGCGTCACACTCACCTGGCGGTCGGCGCCATCATAGGCGTAGGTCGTCACACGGCTGCCGACAGGGGTCACGGTCTGGTCCCTCTCGGTGCGCGAGAGCATGCGGCTCTTCCTGTCGTAGGCCGAGGTGCTCTTCTGGTAGAGCGCGAACGGTTCGGGTCCGCGGCCGCGCTTCTCTTCGAGTTCCTGTCCGCCCAAGTCCAGGGTGCGTATCGTGACCAGTCCCTCCGTCGTTCCCTGCACCGTCGCCGAGTAGGTCTGGCGGCCGAGCCCATCGTAGGCCACCCGGCGCTCGATGGCCACCGGCGGCGGGGTCAGAGCCGGAACCGTCTGCCCTTTGTCCAAGGTGTTCGTCACTCGTCCGCGTGCATCGTAGGTGTACTCGGTTTCGTAGTCGTACGTGGTCGACTCGGCTTCATCCCACTCGATCCGCGTGGTCTTGTCGACGCGCCCCGTCGTCGGACTGTACGTCGTTACGCTCGCCGAGACCGCCTGCGGTGAGGTCCCGATCTTGTCCTCCTGCGCGGTAACGCCGTCGAGCGAGTCCCTCGATGTCTCGAGCACCCGCACCCCGGAGCCTACCGTCTGCGCGTACGATTTCCACACGTGGCCGCCCGGCAAGAGGATCGAACGGGTCTCGGTGTAGGTGGGAGTGGTCCCGTTCTCGCGCAGGGTTTCGCTCCGGTTCTGGCGGCCGGCCTCATCGTGGTAGGAGCGCTCGCGGGAGATCAGCTCGTAGGTGCTGCCGTCCCAGGTCGGGGTCTCGCCGACGAGTGATTGCGCGCTCATGCGTTCAGAACGCTCGTCAGCAAAGCGGGTGGCGCGGAGGGTGGCGTGGCGCTCGCGGTGCGGAGGTGGCTTGGCGCGGTGGGATGGCAGCGGGCGTGTGGGTGTGGCGCGAACGGGATGTGCGCGGGCAGATGCGGACAGGCTGTCCGCGCTCCCAGGGCGTGCCTGGGCGTGGAAGGGGCGGTGGGTCTGCGGATGCGTCGCGCTGGTGAATGGGCGGAAGGTGAAGAGAAGAGGGAAACGGGATTGCTCGTTTCATGCGTTCAGAACGCTCGCCAGCAAAGCGGGTGGCGCGGAGGGTGGCGTGGCGCTCGCGGTGCGGAGGTGGCTTGGCGCGGTGGGATGGCAGCGGGGAAGGGGCTCGGCGCGGTGGGATGGCGGCGGGCGTGTGGGTGTGGCGCGAACCGGATGTGCGCGGGCAGATGCGGACAGGCTGTCCGCATCTTGGCCTCGCGCCACGGAACCTCCGCAAACGACCCGGGCCCACGCCTCCAACCACCGTGGCAGCCCTGCAAAGCGTGCCCAGCTCGGCGTCGACGATCCTGTGTTCCTCTTCTTCGTTCGCCCAACGAACCAACGCGACGCATACTCGAGAGCACACGCCCTTCTGCACTCCCGGCGTGCCCTGGGAGCGCGGACAGCCTGTCCGCATTTTGGCCTGGCGCCACGGAACCTCCGCATGCCACCCGGGCCCGACGCCTCCCACCACCGTGGCGCGGCGAGGCGGCATCCAATTCACCTACAAACGCTCGCTTCCGCGCTGCTTTGTGGGACGGGGCTTTCGCACGCTTCCTCGGGGTGAACTGTTCAGCCGCTGCGCGCCCCTCCGAGAGCGAGCGGTGTCTGGACTCGGCCGTGGCGGCGGTGTAGACGTGGGCCTTCAGTGCGAGTCTGCTTGCCATGTTCTCGCGTGGTTGCGACCTTACTCCGGTACTGGTCTTGATCGAAACGAAGGCTCGTGCACTTGGTCAACGAATCCTCGCCCCTCTTGATTGTCGCCGACGATGTTGGACTCGATCCCGCGATCGACCGGGCCGCTTCGGCATTGGCTGGCGCCGGGTTGATCGCCGTGGGCGCATGGATGACCGACGGTGGGTCGGTCCGCGTTGTCGAGAGCGCTGTAGCGCCATCGTGGAACGTTGGCCTCCATATCAATCTCAGCGATCCTGCGACCAGACCCGTCACGCGACCGCATCCAACCCTGTGCGACGGCTTCGGCCGGTTTCGCGGCCGGCAGGTTTCGTGGAGCGCGCTCGCCCGACCGGACTCCGAGCTTCGCGACTGGCTGACGCGCGAAGTGGACGCGCAGGCCGGTGCCCGGGTTGGCGCCACCCTGCACGTGAGTGGTCACCATCACATTCACGCCCTACCTGCCGTTGCCAGAGCCGTAACCGAGGTCATGCACGTTCGCGGCGAGCGTTCCTTGCTCGTACGCGGGTTCGACGGCGAGACGCCTCCGGGCAATGACGACTGGCAGCTCACGTTGCGTCGCACCTGGCCCGCGGCGCGCGCGGCCTATGTCGACGCACGCTGGCGTCTCACGCAGCTCACCGGATTTCGTTGGCTGATCGATCCCAGCCTCGATGCGCTCGAGCGCGATCTTCGCGCGGCCACGGGGCACCCGCAGTCGCCGGCTGGTGGCAGCGCGCGCCAGCCCGCGGTCGACGTGATCGAGTGGATGGTGCACGTTGCCACCGGCCCCGGGGCCAGCGCGTTGTCGTTGCGCCGGGAGGCCGAGTACCAACTGCTCGCCGGGCCCCACTGGGTTCCTCTCTTGGAACGCTTTGGGTTCTGCGTTCGATCCGCGGCCGACTTGCTCCACTCGGGAGCGCGGCCGTGACCGCGCAGCGGCTCTTGCGGGTCGGCCTGTGGGCGCCGGCGATTCCGCCTTCGACCCGAGGGAACGCCGTTACCTTGGCTCGGCTCGTGCGCCAGCTGCGGGCGCGCGGCGCGGAGTGTCACGTTGCCGATTTTCAGCGCTTGGCAGCCGATCTAGAGGGGGCACAGCGGCATGCCTTTGACGTACTGCACTGCTTCCACTTGCTCCGCGCCTACGACGCCATCGTCGCTCGCGGCGGTTGGCACGACCTCGGACGGCCACTCGTGTTGACCCAAACGGGCACGGATCTCCTCGACGATGGGGTCGCGCGTCCCGACTTTGCGGAGTTCTTGGCGGCGGCCGCTCACATCCTCGTGGGTACGGAGCACGCACGGGAGCACTTGCGAACGCGTTACCCGCAACTCGACCCCGCGAGGGTTTCGGTCGCGTGGAAGGGCGTCGATCTACCTCGGGAGCCAGTCGATCTTCCCGAGGATCTGCGCACGGCACCGGGGGAACACAGGCTGGTGCTCCTCCCCGCGCATTGGCGACCGGTCAAGGGCATCGAACTTGCCCTCGACGCGTGGCGACAAGTGGCACCGCTAGCGCCGGACGCGCGCTTGTGGCTCCTGGGAGGGATCTTGGATTCCGAGTACGCGTCGCGACTGGCGGTCGATTCGACGCCGGGGGCTTGGCGTCGCGAACTCCCGCGTGCTGCCATGGTCGCCGCGTATCGGACAGCGTCGCTGGTCCTCAACGTGTCGCTGGCCGAGTCGCTTCCCAACGCATTGCTCGAGGCGCTGTACCTGGGGCGCCCGGTCCTAGCTCCCGACATTCCCGGGGTGCGTGCGATCCTACGCTGTGCGGAACCGGGCTTGGCGTCGCTCGGCAGCGATGAGTGTCCACTGAACCTGTTCGATCGGGCGGCGGGAGCGAAGCACTTGGCCGAGAGGATCGTCGACCTCATCGGGAACGCGGACCGTCTCACTCGCCAATCGCGAGTCGCCACGAAACACTTCTCGCACTTGTCGCAACTCGAGCGCGAAGGGGAACAGGTCGCGGCCATCTACCGCGACGCGGTGAACCGCGGAGTCGTCGAGGCAGGCTGACTCGAGACTCGCGTGCGGAGCGCACTCGCATCGCTGGAGAACCTTGCTCACCGTTCATCCCACGAGTTCGCCGACTGCGGTCGACCCCATCGCCTTGTGCCGGAACGTTGGTACCCGGTCGCTCGCCGAGCGCGGGTCGCCAAGGCTCAATCGCCGGTGTGGCCGCGGCGGTCCGACTCGAGACTCTCGAGGCGATCGAGGATCGCCCGTGCGATCACCGACTCGACGTCCATGCCGCATGCGCGCGCCGCCACGTCGAGCGCGCACCCCACTTCGAGGGACGGCTTGGTGTTCGCCTCGAGCACCCGTGGCGCACCCGCTCGGTCGAGTCTGATGTCGAAGCGAGCCAGGCCGCGCATGCCAAGCGCGGCGTGTGCTCGCAGAGCAACCGCGCGGATCTGCTGTTGGAGATCGTCGTCGCGGTCGATCGCGACTGCAGTCACGTGCGTCGCATCGCGTTTGTCGGCTCCGGTGTAGATGCCGCTGCCGAGTCCCACGATCTCGACCAGCGGCAACGGGTCGACGTGCTCGATGCCGGCAATGCAGACGTGAAACTCGCGCCCTGGGAGGAACTCCTCGGCCAGCCAAGTCGGCGACGTGCCGTGCGCCGCGGGCACCCGTTCGCGACCGACCGCATCGCGGTCACCACACAAGGCAACCCCGACGCTGCCGTGTTCGGCGAGCGGCTTCAGGACGACTGGCCAACCGAGTTCGGCCGCCTCCAGGGTCTCCCACGTGGACTCGACGGACGCCGTGGGAAGGACGACGCCGCGCGCCGTGGCCACGCCGGCCTGAGCGAGCACCTGCCGCGCGAGCGCCTTGTTGTCGCACAGCCGGACGGTCTCGGCCCGGCTGCCGACGACTGGCCAACCGAGGCGCTCAGCGTGAGCCCGCGGCCACCAACGCCACTCGGTCACACCGCGGAAGCTCTCCGCCGAGTCGATCACCAAGTCGATGCCGAGTGACTCGGACGCCCATTGATCGGTCGAATCGTCCGACAACAGGACGACCTCGAACCCAAATCGCGCCCCCGCGGACTGCACGGTGCGGTGACACTCGCAGGAGGTTCGTGGGCTGTGAACCGCAGCGACCCGGAGCCCTCGTAGCCGTTCGGTGTGCAAGCGTGATTCTCCGTGCCCAGAGGTGAGAGTGAAAGGTACTCCTGGGCAAACACGAAGACAACCGAAACGAGGCGTGCTTCAGGCGAGCGGCTCGCAAGACGGGTGTCGGAGCGGGACCCTTGGGCCCTTAGGCCTTAGGAGTCGCCCAAGAACAACTTCACCCTCTTGCTCGTCGCTTCGGGCCATCTTCGACCGATCCGAAAACCTCGAAATCCTCACCGGAACCAAGGAGCTTGGCTTAGGGCACGCGCAGCCCCCACTACCCCGCGTCGTCGACCTCCGTGTGACCCGTGAGCACGCGGCGCAGGTCCTCGATCACGAGGTAGCCCGCGGGGACGATGATCAAGGTGACCACTGTGGCGAAGGCTACGCCGAACGCCAGTGAGACGACCATGGGCACCACGAACTCGGCTTGCACGGAGCGCTCGAGCAGCATCGGCGTGAGCCCCGCGAAGGTGGTGAGCGAGGTCAGAAGGATCGCGCGGAAGCGGCGCGGGCCCGCGGAGCGCACCGCTTCGCCTAGGGGCATGCCGTGCTCACGGTGAAAGCGGTTGATGAAGTCGATCATCACCAAGCTGTCGTTCACGACGACCCCCATGAGCGCGAGGATCCCGATCATCGATAGGAAGGTGAGGTTCATGCCGAGGCCAAAGTGGGCCCACACCGCGCCCGCGATCCCGAAGGGGACGGCCGACAGGACGATCAAGGGTTGCAGGTATGAGCGGAAGATCACGGCCAGTAACGCGAACATCATGAACGCGGCTAGCACCATGCCGCTCTGCAAGCTGGCGAAACTCTCCTGCTGCCGCGTTTGCTCGCCACCGAAGGCGTTGCGTACGCTCGGGTGTCGGCGGCTGAGGTCGGGCAAGAAATCCGCCGCGAGCACCGCCGAGATCTCATTGGCATTGGCGACGGAGCGATTCAGGTCGCACGTCACTACGATGGTGCGTTGGCGATCGATGCGCTGGATCGTTGCGGGGCCGCGCGCAGGGGTGAGCGTCGCCACCTGAGCGAGGGGAACCTCGGAACGATCGGGCAGCCGGATGCGCATTTGCTCCAGGTTCTCCAGTGAGCGCCGCTCGTCCTTGGCGTAACGTACGAAGACCCGTACATCGTCGCGACCGATCTGGACTCGTTGCGCTTCGTCACCGTAGAAGCCGTGGCGAACTTGCTGCGCGATATCCTGCTGGGTCAGCCCGAGAGCGGCTCCGGACGGCAGGAGCGACAGTTGGATCTCCTGTTTTCCCGGCCGGTAGTCGTCGGCGATGTTGAACGTCCCCTCGATGGTGCCGAGGTATGCCTTCAACTCGGCCGCGGCGGCTTGGAGCTGCTCGGTGTCGGTTCCGGACAGCTCCACGTTGATTGGGCTTCCGGTGTTGATCTGATCCGAGACGAACGTGAGTTCCTCGGCCTCTGGGATCTGTTCGCCGACCTTCTCACGCCACCGGCGAGCGATGAGCGATGCGGTCACGGTTCGCTCCTCGGACGGAACCAGCTCGAAGTGCACCTCCCCGAGATTCGCGTTGCTCTGTTGCCCGGCGCTCCGCCGCGCCGGCGGTCCGGTGGTGCGCTTGCCCGGTTGGTCTCCGATCGTCGCCCGCACGTGGCGGATGACGCTGCCGGTCTCCGCCCCTTCCACCTCGGATCGGACTTCGCTGCCCGTTCGCTCGAGCAGGGCGACCGCGGCTTGGGTCACGGTTGCGGACGTGCCTTCGGGGAGGCGAACCGCGCAGACGACGTCGTTGCCCTCGATCGGCGGAAAGAACGACACTTTCAGCCAGCCCCCACCGAGGAGTCCGCCGGTGAGAATCAAGAATGCGAGCCCGAGCGCCAGGGTCAGGTAGCGCGAGCGCAAGGCGACCTCGAGCAGAGGCTGATACAGGCGCGTGACGCACCACGCGAGTCCGTCCGCGAAGCGCGTCTGAGTGCGCTCGTAAATGCGTAGGAACGGCGCGAGTACCCTCGTGGCGGCAGTGCCCATCCGTCCCAATAGGCCGCCGCGGGCCCCGTGAGGCTCGTGCCCCAGGTGAGCCGGGAGGATCAAGAGCGACTCGACCAAAGACATGCTGATCGCAATGATGACGACGACGGCGATGGTCTTCGCGAACTCTCCCGTTCGACCGGGCAGAGCCAGCATCGGGCTGAACGCCATGCCGGTCGTGATGACGGCCAGACTCACCGGCACCATCACCTCCCAGGTGCCTTCGATCGCGGCGCGTCCCGGGGACTTGCCCATGCCCAGGTGAGAGTCGACGTTCTCGCTCACGACGATGGCATCGTCGACCAGAATCCCGAGGACGAGGATGAAACCGAAGGACGAGAGGAAGTTGAGCGAGATGTCCAGCCACGGCAACACCCATAGGGTCCCGAAGAGGGCGGCGATCAGTCCCGCGGAGACCCAAAGCGCGAGTCGGGCCTTCAGAAACAGCGCCAACACGAGGAACACCAGCAGCAGCCCCTGGAAGCCATTGCGACGCAGGAGGCTGAGCCGTTCGTCGAGGTTGGTCGACTCGTCCCGCCAAATCGAGAGCTGGACGTTCTCGGGGATTCGGTTTCGCATCGAGTCGGCGAAGGCTCGTACCCGAGCGGCGATGGCTGGGGTGTTCTGATGGCCGACGCGGTACACCTCGAGGGCGAGTGCGGGCTGGCCGTCGAAGCGTGTCGCGAGGTCGTTGTCCTCGAAGATCAGCTTCACGTCGGCAACGTCGCCAACGAAGAGCTGGCCCCCGTCAGGGAGGCTCAAGACGGGAAGGCGCGCGAAGTCGAGCGGCACGTAAGCTTGTGCGCTCGAGCGAAACGCGATCTCGCCGGCAGCCGTCTTGACCGTTCCCGCCGGTAGGTTCACGGAACCGGTCCGAACGGCCCGCGCAACGTCGGCGAAACGGAGTCCAAAGCGCCGCAGGTCGGCTTCGCGGGTCTCGATCGAGATCTCGTACTCGCGCTCCCCGTCGATCAGCACTTTGGTGATTCCGGGGAGGAGCAATAGGTCGTCGCGGAGCTGGTCGGCGATGACGCGCAGGTTGCGTTCGGAGGTGTCGCCGTGCACGACCATGGATAGGACGCGCTCTTCGACCTTCTGTTCCTTGACCGTCGGTTCCTCGGCATCCTCGGGAAAGGTGTCGATGGCGTCGATCTCGCTCTTCACGTCCTCGAGGACCGTGCGGATGCTAGCACCGTCCTCGATCTCGACCAGCACCGAGCCGATGCCCTCGGCCGCGGTCGACACGACGCGGTCGACGCCGTTCACGGTGAGCACGGCTTCTTCGATCTTGACGCAGATCGACTCTTCGATCTCATCCGGCGTCGCGCCCGGGTACGCCACCGAGATCGTGATGTTCTCGGGGGTGATCTCCGGGAAGCTCTCGGTGCGGATCGTTACGAACAAGCTCAGCGTACCGCCCAGGATCATGACGATCATGAGGAGGTTCGCGGCGACACTGTTCCCCGCAAACCATGCAATCAGGCGCTGCACGTTACGGGGTCCCTTCCTGGGGGGGAGCGGCCACGACTCGCACCTTCATGCCCTCGACGGCGAGGTCGAGCGCAGAGACGCATACCTGCTCGCCGCCGTCGAGGCCGTCGCCAATCAGCACCTCCTCGCGTCCCAGTCGCAGGATCTGCACCGACCGGCGACGCAGGCGGTCCTCGAGGTCGACGATCCAGACGGCCCCGTCGTGGATCGCGCTGCGGGGCAGACGCACCGCGGCTTCGGCTCGCTGCCCCAAGATGACGGCCTCGACGAACAGTCCTGCGAGCAGTGGGGGGGCTCCGCCCTCCGCGGGCGGAGCGTAAGGGCTGCGCACACGCGCGACGGCGTAGATGGAGCGGGTGCGTTCGTCGACTTCACCCTCGGTGCGGGTGATCCAGGCTGGCCATCGGACTTCGCGTCCGCCGAAGTCGCTGAGCAACGTCACCCGTGGTCCCTCGTCCGAGTCGGTCGTCTGGCCCTGCAGGGGAAGGTTCAGGTACGCCACCTCGTCGGGAGTGATGGCGAGCCGCACCTCTGCGAAGTCCGTCGAGGATACGCTGGCAACGGCAGCCCCCGGGGCAATGTACTGGCCGTGCTCGACGAAGCGCTCGCGGATGCGACCGTCATAGGGCGCGCGTACCTCGGTGCGCTCGACATCGATGGCGGCGCGTTGCAGACGCGCGCGTGCGAAGTCGACGTTGGCGTGCGCTTCGGCGAGCTGCGGCGACCGCAGGGTCAAAGGGGATGGGTCACCGAGGCCGTATCGTTCCCACTCCCGCACGGCAAGATCGGCCTCAGCCTGTTCGCGGGCGAGGGCGGCCTCCGCTCGCGCCAGCTCCGCCCGTGCGCCGGCGAGGTTGGCATCGTAGGTCGAGGGGTCGACGCGGAGCAGGAGTTGGTTGCGTTCGACGAAGCCACCCGTCACGAACGAGTCGCTGACCTCCAGAATCCTCCCGGAGACCTCAGCCGTGAGGGTGGTCGTTGCGCGCGGAGTCACGGTCCCGAAGGCACGCACTTCATGAGTGATCGGTGACTTCGTAGCCACCGTCGTACGCACGAGCCGCACCGCTTCCGGCGGCGTCGCCGACTGCACCGGCTTGCGGAGCGAGACCAAGAGCACGGCGCCGCCGATGCCACAGGCGACTGCGACCAGGGGGAGGATCACTTTCGACATGGAGCGGCTCCAATCACGCAACACGAATCGACCTATCGACCAGCTCTCCCCGTTGCTTCGCTGCCGTCTGCCGACACACTCCCGTCGCCGTCGACGGTTACCGCGGGTGGGCTCTCTTCAGCGGGCGGCTCGTATCCGTGGTAGCCGCCTCCGAGCGCGGTGTGGAGATCGACGCGGTTCACGGCGATCGCGAGCTGTGCCGAGAGCAGTGCGCTCTGCGAATCGAACAGCCGCCGCTGGGCCTCGAGCAGATCCAGTGTGCTTGCGACTCCCGAGAAGTAGCGTTCGACGAGAATCGCGAGCGCAGAGTTCGAGTCGCTGACGGCACGCGCGAGGCTGCTCTCCAGCTGGCGATACTCGACCTCACCCCGGAGTGCATGTTCCACCTCGGCGAATGCGTTGAGCGTCGTTGCTGCCAAGCTCGCCAGCGCCTCCGCGAGCCCCGCTTGGTTACGGGCCACATCGGCTCGCAAGCGGCCACCTTCGAACAACGGCGCGAACACGTTGCCGAGCACATTCCAGATCCCGAAGTCCTTGTCGAGGATGTCCGCGAGGTCCTGCGCTGCATAGCCGCCCGCCGCGCTCAACGCGATCCGCGGCAACATGGCCCGCCGCGCCTGTTGATAGCGACGATCTTGGGCAGCGACGTGGCGCTCGGCCTCGACGATGTCGGGTCGCCGCTCCAGGAGTTCGGACGGCAGGCCGAGGGGGGGCGCCGGAAGTTCCGTGGGGATCACCAGCAATGGGGTCACCGTACCTGCGGGATAGCGTCCGACGAGAATCTCGAGTCGCCGCCGGAGTTCGTCCACCGTCAGCCGCCGGCGCACCGCAGTGGCCTCGGCCCGCGCGAGATCTGCGGTCGCCAGGCGTAGGTCGAGCGCGGTGCGCAGGCCGAGCCGGTAGCGGTCCTCGATGCGCTCCGCGAGCGCCCGCAACACCAAGAGGTTGGCTTCCGCGTTGTTCGCCTGGCCGTTGGCCTCGGTCAGCGCGAAGTACGTCCGCGCGACTTGTGCGATCAGCGAGAGACGCACGCCCGCGAGGGCCGCTTCGACCGACTGCAGGTCCGCCAGGGCTGCCTGCGTGCCGGCGCGCACGCGGCCCCAAACGTCGAGTTCCCAACGGGTGCTGAGTTGCAGGGTGTGGAGGGTGAAGCGGTTCGTACGGGGTGGCGCGCCCGGTGCGAAGAACTGACTACGTTGGCGCTGAACCGTGCCTTCGAGCGCGAGGTCGGGGTAGAGCTCGGCTCCCGCGATGGTAGCGGCCGCGCGTGCGCCTTCGACGCGGGCAGCGGCCGCGGCGAGCGTCGGGCTCGCGGCAAGTGCCTCTTCGATGAGCGCGTTCAATGGCGCGCACGAGAAGTCGTGCCACCACAGGTCGTTGCTGCCGGGAGCGCTCGCGAGCGGTACGGCCGTCCACGCCGCGGGAGCCGCGAGCGGTGGTTCGATCCGCTCTGGGGCCGAGACGCAGGCAGCGAGCAGCAACGCCACCCCGACGAGCGCAAACCGAGAGTCGTTTCGCGGGATCGGGCGGCCGGTGAGCGCCGCAGCAAGGCCACGGATCACGGGCGCCCCCGTCCGGGCTCTCGACCCAACGACTCGAGCGTGGAGTCGAATCGAGTCTCGGCAACGGCGGAGCGCAGGCCGGCCTCGCAGAAGCCGATCACGCGCTCGGTCATCTGGATCGCGTCCAAAGGAGCCGACTTCAAGGCCTCCGGGAATGCCGATTGACTGCAGTTGACGAAGTGACAAACGCCGACCGTGAACAGCAGTCGCCAGGCGATCTCCTCGGTCGGCACCGCCGGCAGCGCGCGCGCGAGCGCCCCACCAAAGCGCGCCAAGGTATCGTGGAACGTCTCACGAAAGACTTCGCCGACGACCGGCATCCAGTTCTCCATGAGGACCCGTCCCATGACTGCCGGGAAGTGCGGACATTCCCGGAGCATGCGGAACATCGGATCGAGGAACGCCTGCAGGATGGCTCGCACGGTGGGAGGGTGGTCGCCAGCGGCGGTCTCCGCGAGCGCGAGCAACCGCTCTCGTTCGGCGTGCAAGGGCGCGGCGCGCCGGACCAGCACCGCGCGGAGGAGTCCATCCTTGTTGCCGAAGTGGTAGTTCACCGCCGCGAGGTTGGCGCCGGCGGCTGCAGTAATGTCGCGCAGCGACGAACTGGCGATGCCTTGCTGGGCAAACAGCTGCTCGGCCGCATCGAGGAGGTTCTCCGGGGTGCTCACGGTCGGTCCCCTCGGGTATCCCTGGACGCGCCGCCCCGTCCTCGTGTCGCCAAGCGGGCCTCGGTCACTGTGCCTCTGCGCTTCCCGCGCCACCTTGCTGACCGCCGACGCGGTCAAACAATCGTTTGAGCCGACCTGAAGTGCCGATCCAGGGGAGTCTGGGTCGAGCGCCAGAAATCACCAAAACGCCAGCATGCGAAGTGCTTTGACGCGGATGCGGCCGGATCATACGGCCGTTTGAAACGCGGAACTTACGGGGCCCCGCACGGGAAATCAAGGTGTGTGTCGGCAGGCCGCTGGCGCTGGACGCGTGGCCTGCGGCTCTGGGTCGATCGGGTCGGAGCGTCGGCCGGGTCGGCGGTCGTGAGAATGTCCCATCGGAGCGGTCTCCGAAGTCGTTCGCCTACTCGCAGCGGAGCCGGAAGAGCGCTTCTACTGGGCTACCCACAGCGGGGCAGAGATCGACTTCCTCATGGTCCGGGGATTCAAGCGAATCGGGGTGGAAGTCAAGCGCACTACGGCACCGAAGACGACACGCTCGCTCACGCTGGCCACCGAGGCCCTGGCGCTCACCCGTTGCTATCTGGTTCATGCCGGGAGCCACAAAGCTTCGATCTCGAGAACGGCACGCGTGCGGGCGCGTTCGGCGATCTGGAAGCTGAACTGACCGCCGAGTAGGGCCTGGTCACCTCGGGGAGAGCTAGAGCCCACCGTCATCGTTCGCGCCCGCGCTGTCCGTGACCCACCAGTACGCCGCGGACAGGCACAGCAGCGGTCCCCCGATCATGAACATCGGTCGTGCGATGTTGCCGCCCGCGCTGTTCCACGCGCCGAGCATGGCGGCAGTGAGAGCGGTCACGATCGCTGACACCGCCCATGCGCGCGGCATCCGCGCGAGTCGCGGGATGGCGAGCGGCACGATGACCCCGAACGCGAGCACGAGCGCGTGATCCCCGAAGGCGCGCACGAGTTCGGTGGCGAAGCTCGTGCGCGCCTCGAGGCCGGCGGCGATCTGCCACGGCCACTCCCACTCTCCGGTGACGTGGAGTCGGCACAGCGATGGCGCGCCGAGACCGAGCACGGTCGTGATCGCGATCGACGGTAGCGCGCGCTTCGGCGCCGGACGCCCGGCGGCGAGCCACCAGCTGCCGGCGAACGCAGCCACGAAGACTACGCTGGTCTCCTTCGCGAAGGCCGCGATCGCGAGGAACGGCAGCAACTCCCATCGCTCGACGAGCAGCAAGCGTGCGGCGATGACGAGCGCCAGTAGCTCGGCCGCATCGACGAGTCCGACCAGCGTGTAGTTGACGGTCACGAAGCTCGAAACGAGGAGGAGCGCCGCAACGATCCCGACTGAGCGCTCGAACCCTGCGACTCGCGCCGTGTCGATGAGTACGGCTGCGGTCAGACCGACGAGCAGGCCGACCACGACGACGAGCGCAAAGATCGTGGGGTCCCACGATCCGATCCGCCCGAGGGCGAGCGATCGCACGGGTTTCGCGAGATAGGGCACCAGCAGGCGGTAGAGGCGATGCGACGCGGGTCGCTCGGCGGTGCTGCCGTCGACGATGGCGGCGTAGTCGCGGACGTCGCTGATCCCGTCGGGCAGGCGCGGGTCGTAGCGACCCAGCGCGGAGTATCCGCTCCCGAAGCCGATTGCCGCGAACAGCAGCGTGTGCGCGATCAGAACCGCAGCTCTCAAAGATGTACCCCTCGTGTTGGGCCGTGCGGCGACCGACGCCGGCTCGAGTCGCTGGCGCGGGATTGTCGGGCCTGCCCGGCGGGGTGTCGAGGACTTAGGAGTCGCCCAAGAACAACTTCACCCTCTCGCTCGTCGCTTCGGGCCATCTTCGAGCGATCCGAAAACCTCGGCGACGAGGAACCATCCGCGCACACTACTCGCGCGTCAGCACTTCGAGGATGTGCGACTCACGAGCCTGGAGCAGTGCGCCCAGTCGTCGCAACAGCGAGCGGTAGAGCAGCAGCACCAAGCCTAGGACTCCGGCATGGAGCAATGGAAACAGCGGCAGTGAGTGGGCCCAGAGTTGGTTCCGCAACAGGAACTCCGCCAGCGAAGGAAGGAGCAGCGGTGAGAGCGTGAACGGGATGAACAGGATGGAGAGCAGTTGGAGGATGACGGTCTTGAAATTGGTGTTCACGGCCTTGAGGCTGCCCTCCCGGAGGCGCACTGGGGCAAGGATCGAGATCGTGTTGCCGGTCACGCACAAGAGCAAGTAGGCCGACACGAGTTGCAGCAACGAACCGGTGAAGTGGGCGAGGTCCGTGCCGACGAAGAACTGAACGCCCAGCAGGGCCACGATGCCGATGCTCAGAGCGATCGGCGCAGTGGCGATGTTCTTCCCCAGGAGGATCTCGGAGCGCGCGATCGGTGACAGTACGAGGGCTCGGAAGCCGTCTCGGTCGAGGGCAAACTGGTTCTGGATCAGTTGCACGACGCTGACCAGGCTCAGGGAGATCGCGGCCAGGCTCGGGAACGGTCCCAACGACACGCTGCCGCTGGCACTGGACCGTTGCGATAGCAGCACGCCAAAGACTGCGAACAAGATCACGGGGCTCAGCAGGAGCAGCTTGATCTCCGGCGCCCGCAGGATCGAGCGCAGCGTCGCGGTGGCGATCGCGGACACGCGGTCGCTGACGAGGGGGAGTCGACGCTCGACCAGCGACGGCGATCCGAGCGCCGGGCGCCCGGGTACTGCTCGTGAGGCCCCGGCTGGGGCCCCTGGGTGACGAGCTGCCGCCGCGTGTCCAGGATCATCCCCGCCAACGATCGTGCGCGTCGTCTTCCGGAACGATCGAAGCAAGCTCAGCACGCCGATCCCCAGCATGCCCGCGGCACAGAGGAAGCTGCGTAGGTCGTGTCCTTCGAAACTCGCTCGCACGCCGTAGGACAGCCAGCCTACGGGAACGATCAGCGCGAGCCGGGTGGCCGCGCGGTCGAAGGCGAGTTCATTTGCTCGGTCCTCGGCTCGGCCTTCTTCCTCGAGCCGCCGGTATTCGGCGTTTGCCGCTTCGGCGTCAGGGCCCCGGTTCATCGCCGTGGTCGCGAGTTCACGCATGCGCGCGGAACGTTCGTCGCGCCCCTCCCGAGTGCCATGAAGCCACGAGAGGTTGAGGAGGTTTGGGGCCTGCACCAGCAGTACGAAGGCAATCGTTGCGATGGCGATCACGTTGCGGCCGCGGCGCTTGTTCTCCATCAGGCGCGCGAGCCATCCGCGCAGCTGGTAGGTCAGGGCCGTGATCATGACGAAGAACCCGGTGAGGAGCGCGAACGGCACGAGCATCCGCGGCCCGAAGACGATCACCTGCGCTAGGGCCAGGCCGACCATCGCCGGTAGGAAGATCGCGATGCTGTAGCTGACGAACGAACTCAAGTAGTTGTAGAGAAACACCCAGGCCAGTGAGACCGGCAGGTGCAGCAGATTCTTGAGGGACATGGAGTCGGATCGCTGTAGATCCGTCAACAGCCCGATCATCCAGAAGAGGAGGAAGCCGACGGAGAGCCCGATCCACACGAACATGAGCGGCGCGGGCTCGGCCTTCGGCAACTGTTTGATCCCCAGCACGAGCGCAATGACGAAGGAGCCGAGCGAGCAGGCGACGCCGAGCACGAGCAGAAGGGCGAGCAAGACGTTGCCAAGCTTGCTGCCGCGCCGAACGCGGTTGCCGAGAATTCGCCAGCGGAGCCAGAGCACCGCTTGGAGGTGCGCGACCCTCACAGCCCACCCTCCCGCAACCAGCTCAGTTCGGCGTCGACTCCTTGCCGCGGCCCGACGACCTCGAGGAAGCGTTCCTCGAGCGATCCGCCGCTGCCCAGCGTGCTCAGGGCCGTTTGTTCGACGAGTTTGCCGCCGACGATGATGCCTACGTGCGAGCAGAGTCGCTCGACGATTTCGAGCACGTGCGACGTCAGGAAGACGGTTGATCCGCGCTCGACGAAGGTCGCGAGCAAGCGGCGGATGGTTCGCGATGCGACGGCATCGACGCCCTCGAACGGTTCGTCGAGAAAGAGCAGGTCGGGGTTCGGCAGGAGGGCCGCGGCCAACGCCAGCTTCTTTTTCATTCCGTGGGAGTACTCGACCGTCAACTTCGTCCGGTCCTTCTCGAGGTCGAGGAGCGGCAACAGCTCGCCGATCCGCGTTTGCAGCACCGCCTTCTCGAGCGAGTGCATGCGTCCGATGAAGGTCAGGTACTCGGGGCCTGTCAGATTGTCGAAGAGAGCTAGGCCCTCCGGCACGACGCCAATGCGGCTCTTCATCACCAGCGCCTGCGCGGCGACGTTTGGATTCTGCCCGAGTACTTCGATCCGTCCCGAGGTCGGCGCGAGCAGGCCGGTGAGCATCTTGATCGTCGTCGACTTGCCGGCGCCGTTGGGGCCCAGGAACCCGTAGAAGGTGCCGCGCTCGACGTGGAGATCAATGTGGTCGACCGCGAGAAAGCGGTCGAACTGGCGCGTCAGGCCCTGGGTGCGGATGGCCGGAGCGAGACTGGATGAGTTCGACGTGAGTTCGTTCATACGCCGCGTTGCACCCGATCCAACATGGATACCTCCGTGAAGGTCGCTGCCAAACTCGAGTCGGACCGACCTCGAGTGCCTCTGGCACACCCACCAAGCCGCACCGTCCGCGCGCGAGCCGGACTCGACGACGATCCACTCGCGGCGAGTCCACGGGTGATCCTGCCGTGTTGTCTCGCAGGCTCCTCGAGGGAGTTGCTCCTGAATGTGCTCGATTCGGGCATCGTGCGCAACGACCGAGCCGAGGATCTGGGGTGCTGGCGGCGGGTCCTTCCCAAACGTGGGCCGACCAAGCCCGATACCCGAACCTCGTTCGTGCCCTGCGACCAGGCGAAGGGTCTGCCCGCAGCGCCCCGTTGTGGTAGCATTCTTCGACGCGTTCCTGCGGCCGCCGGATTGCCGACCCGGGTCGAGGACCGATGACGACGGGGCGGGGTGGGTGTGCCGTGCCAACGTTGGCCGTTCCTGAATCCTCTGCCGGCAGGCGAGGGTGCAGGGGTTCTTGTCGGCTCGTTACCGGACCCAGGTCAGGAGGTAGGCCTTGTCGAAGGAACTCACGTCTCGCACGCGTCTCGTGGCGGCCGCGCGTCAGCTGTCGGCCGAGGTGAACGGCGAAGCGGTGATCCTCAATTTCCAAGATGGCGTCTACTACGGCCTCAACGAAGTGGGTGCCCGCGTTTGGGAACTGGTCCAGGAACGCGAGCGATCGATCGCCGAACTCGTTTCCGCGATCACCGCGGAGTACGAAGTCGAGGCAACTCGGTGCGAGGCGGATCTCATCGCGCTGGTGACCGACCTTGCCAAACGGGGCCTGGTCGAGCTGTCCGACGCGAGCTCGGTGGGTCACTCGTGAAGCGCGGCGGCAACCTGATGCGGGGCCGTTGCGAGGGCGCGCCGCGAACCCCGGGACCGGCGGCGCTACCCCTTGCGCGGTGCGCCATCGAGTCGATCGCTCGTGCGCGCGACGCCGGGGCGGCCGTTGCTTGGCGCCCCGCGCTCGTGAGCGATCCCGGTTAGAGCGCGGGCACGGCGTGCTGCAGGCCATCGCAGGATTCTGGAGTTGGCACGAGCCAGGAGCGAGCGGCGGGCCACGATTTCGTGACGCGGCTCGTGCTCTCGCCGGTCCGCTGCTCGCTCGCTGCGGCGGATCCATGGGGGTCGTAGAAGATGACCGCGGTGTGCTGCTCGCGGCGCCGACCGGCGTAGCCGACAGTCGAGGAGAAGCCGCCCAGCGGTGGTGCGTGGTGAGTGCGGCGCGCATCGATGATCGCCCAGTGCTGCGGGACGAACTCGAGCGGGCGGGTGTGCCTGCCGGGACCGCTGCCACCGACCCGGAACTCATCCTGAGTGCCTACCGCTGCTGGGGCCCAGAGTGTGTCGATCACCTCCAAGGAGACTTTGCGTTCGCGATCTGGGATCGGGCGCGTGGGCGGTTGTTCTGCGCGCGCGATCGGGTGGGGACGGTGCCCTTCTACTATCACCACGCGGCGGGAAGTCAGTTCGCGTTCGCCTCCGAGGTGGGGCCCATTCTGCAATTGCCGGGCGTATCGCGCGATCTCGACCCGTTGCGCGTTGCCTTCTACCTGGAGCCGTTCTTCGAAGATGTGGAGCGTACGTTCCACGCGAGCGTGAAGCGATTACCCCCCGGGCACACGCTGTCCGTGGAGCGCACGGGCGCGACGTTGCGGCGCTACTGGAGCCTGGACCCACGCCGCGAACTCGACTTGGGGAGCGATGCGGCTTACGTCGAGGCTTTTCGCGATTGCTTCCTTGGCGCTGTGGAAGATCGCTTGCGCGGAGCGCGACGCCCCGGCGTCCTCCTGAGCGGAGGACTCGACTCCGCCTGTGTACTTGGGGCCGTGCGTGCTCGAACTCGTGCGATGCCAGCGCCGGCGACGCCCTTCGCTACCCTTTCCGCGGTGTTCCCGGGATGTCCGCAGGCCGATGAGCGGGACTACATCGAGTCGGCGCTCGCGGACGGCGGGGTCGATTCGCACTTCGTCGTCGCCGACGATCTCAGTCCGCTCGGTGCGATCGACGAGATGTTCACTCACATCGACGAGCCGTTCCATGTGCCCAACTTGTTCGTCTACTGGGCCCTCGCCCGCAAGGCGCAAGGCCTCGGTCTCGACGCGCTACTCGACGGTGTGGACGGCGATACTACCGTCTCCCACGGTCTCGAGTACTTGGCCGAGATGTTCGCTCGCCGGCGTTGGGTGTCGTTGCTGCGTGCTACGCGCGCGCTCGCGCGCCGTCTCGGTGGATCGACCGCGAGCTATCTGTGGCGTTTCGCGGTGCGCCCGAACCTTGTGCGCGCGCGCCCGTTCGCCGTGCGACCGCCACGGGTGATCGCTGCGTCGCTCGTCGAACTCAGCGGGTGGCGCGAGGAGCGCCGCGCCTGGGCCGCTGCGTGGTCGCGACCCCGCTCGCACCGAGAGGCCCACTGGGAGCACCTGACCTCGGGTCTCTTGCCGTACTATCTCGAGGTCAACGATCAAGTGGCGGCCACGTTCGGTCTCGATCACACGCACCCCTACTATGACTCGCGGCTGATGGAGTTGTGTCTCGCGCTGCCGGCCGATCAGCGCCTGCGACACGGCTGGGACCGACGGATTCAGCGGGTCGCGGCGGCGGGCTGGGTGCCTTCGCGGATCCAATGGCGTGTGCAAAAGGCCTACTGGGGCGGTCACTTCGAGGCGAGTTTGAGTTGCGCCGACGAGCCGACCTTGGAGCGGGTCGTGCGGGACGGTCCGGGGAGCGTCTTCGATTTCGCGGATCGGGCGACCGTCGCGGATTCCTGGGGTCGATGTCGCCGCGGTGTCGCGACAGCGCAAGACTATATGAATGTTTGGGTTACGAGCACGCTGGCGCTGTGGCTCGAGTGTCGTCGAAATGGACACTCTTGTCGAGCGCCGGATGCAGCGCTAGAATTCCGGCAATTGTAGCCGCGCTCTCGGGTTCTGCTTCCCGAGTTCCTTTCAGCGGGGGCAGCGGTTGCAAGCCGAAACCAGTAGAGTTGGAACCCGTTTCGAAGTCGGAGCGGACAGAAGAGTGGAGCAAACGATATGAGCGACACGAAAGCACAGCGCAAGCCTTATGAGGCTCCCAGTCTCCACGAGCACGGGAGCATCGAGAAGCTCACCGGCTGGGTGGGTGGACCTTGGGGTGAGTTCTTCGGCGGTGCCGTGAACGGTTGGAACCCCTGGAAGCAGCCCGGCGGCGGCGGTGGCGGCGGAGGCGGTGGCCTCGGCAGCTAAGAGTGCTTTGGGTGCGCTGCGCGAAACGCTCTCGGTCGAGTCGCAGATCGTCCTGACCGTTGCTTCAGCGGCGAACCCGCAGGAGCGCGTTCAGCGACTCGCCGCGCTCCTCGAGCAACCCTGGGATCCCGCTTCCCTTCTCGCGCAGACAACCAAACACCGACTTGCCGCACTGCTCGATTGGCACCTCGATCGGCTGCCGGCATGGACCACGCCAGCACTGGAGCATCTCCGGTGCGAACTGCGTGTTTCGTGCCGGCAGTCTGTCATCCATGCCCTCCAACTGACCCATGAGTTGATCCAACTCGTCGGCTTGTTGCGCGACCAAGGAATCCCCGTTCTCAGCTACAAAGGACCGGTTCTCGCCGGGTTGCTGTACGAGGACGTCGCGCAGCGTCAGTTTTGGGATCTCGACCTGCTGGTTCCTGCCGATCGGGTGCTCGACGCGAAGGCCGTGTTGATCGCCCGCGGTTATCAACCCGAGCGAGTTCTCGACCCGACCCGGGAGCAGCAGCACCTGGAGACGGACTGCGAGTACAACTTCGATCATCCAACGACCGGAGTGCACGTCGAGCTCCATTGGGACCTGCTCGATGCGGCACCCGGGAAGCCCATCGACCAAAGCTTGCTGTGGGCGTCTCCCTACACGGTTCGGATCGCAGGGCACTGCATCGACACGTTTGCACCCGAAGCGCAGCTGTTGGCGCTGTCGATCCACGGTGGTGAGAAGCACCGTTGGAAGCGGCTCAAGTGGCTCGGCGACCTTGCTCGACTCACCCACCTACCGGCGTTCGACTGGACGCGGGCCTTCGACCTGGTCGGGCGCGGCCAGTACCTCGACATCGTGCTGTTGGGACTACACCTCGCGGACTTGTTGTTGGATGCCCATGTGCCCGACGTCGCGCGCGTGCTGATCCAGGAGCGGCCCCGGATCACGGCGCAGGCGATCCTCCTCGTCGGTCAGATCTTCGGGGAGGAGAACGCGAGCTTGCCCGGATTTCGCAAGTGGCGGCGGTACATGCGCGCATACAACGAGGACGTAGGGACGAAGCGGGCGGTCGATCCTGCTTGGTGGCGCTATCTGCAGGCCGTCGGCACCCCGGGATGGCGAGAACGTCGGCGCTGGCGGCTCCCGACGGTGCTCGGGTTCCTGCACTACGTGCTCCGCCCTTACATGCTCTTGCGTGAGCACGGCGTGGCGGGTCTGCTGAGACGTTTGCGCTGAGTCCAAAGTCGAACGCACCGCGGGTTCGACTCGAGGCAAGGTCGAAGCGAAGCGCTGCGCGACCGCCTCCCGCGCGGGTGCTTCGAACCACTCGCAACGAGGCCGACTCGCGCCTTCACCGCGAGCGCACGTCCCCTCGGCTGCACCGTCGATGGTACGCCGGGTCTGTTACGGTTCGCGAGCGAACGAAGGGTCGCCGGTCGCGCGGGCGTGCACGGTGATCCGCGGCCAGAAGTGGGGCGGCTGTGGTTCTCCCGGGAGTTCCACGGTGTACATCGCACGCAGCGCAGTGAACCACGCTCCCCGCGCGCAACGCAGTGCGAGCGCGGACGGACGCCAACTCCAAGGGACACGTGGTTGTACGCACTGGACGGCCTCGAACCCTGCGCTTCGGAGTGCATGCTCGAGGCTCGGCAGCGTGAAGCACGACCGATGCGTGTGGTCGGCGTAGCGCGTGTAGATACCTCCCGGTGATGCCGCATGCGGGCCCGAGATGACGATGGTCGCTCCCGGACGCATTGCGAAACGCGCCGACTCGAGCAGCGGGATCGCCGCGGTCGGATCGACGTGCTCGAGCACGTCTTTGAACAGGATCCAGTCGTAGACCGCTGGTCGCTCGCGAAGGAAGGCATTGCCATCCGATCCGACGCACATGCGTGCGCTGGTGTCGGATTGGATCTGTGCTTCGTAGTCGTCGAGTACGTCGAATCCCACCAAGTGGGAATACCCGAGCGTAGTCAACCAACGGAGCAGATCGCCACGGCCCGCGCCGAAGTCGAGCAGGGTCGCTGAGCGCGAGTGCGGGAGGGTCTCGGAGTACCAGGCATTGAAACCCGAGAACAGCCGCCGACGATCGACGGCCCCTTGCATCGACTCGATGTGCTGGGCGTAAGCGGAGCGCTTGGGCGCGGCTGAAGTCGCAGTGGGTCCCGTCACCGACTGTGTGTCCTCCCGTCGGTCGCGGTGCGTCCGCGACCGGTGAGAGATGCTTCGGTTTCCCGAGGAGCGGACTTTGGGACTTTGCCGGCGTGGTCAGCGAGCGTTGCTGGCTCAGATGCGCCAGCAGGGGTGCTGCAGCGGCGATCGGCGCAAGAGGCGCGTGACTTTGCGGTTGCGCCATTTGCGCAAACGCTCCGCCAGGCTGACGCTCGGAATCGACGCCGGCCCGCCGGTCGACCGGACTTCGTGCGCGTAGTGGGCCAGGCGGTGCGTAGCGCGCAGCCGTCGGTGGCGGCGCATGTAGCCGTCGACCCGAGCTTCGAAGACCTGCGCAATGTGGCTCAACGGATAGCGGAGAGCTGGCAGACAACGCTCGTCGTAGATCGGCGCAGCGAAGTCTGCACGCCGGGCCAGGAACACTTGGTCGCTGAAGCCGTAGCCGAGCGCGAAGGGCGGCTGTTCTTCCCACGTTTCGCGATCGACGGTATCCGGCTCCCAACTCGGATTGGCGACGAGAACCCGTGGGTCGCGCTCCATCAACGAAACCGACGGTCGAATCCAGTCGAACGGCGTCAGCAATCTTGCCTCGGCATCCCAGTAGACGATCCATGGACTGTCGCTCGCGATGGTCACCGCAACGAGCGCACAGTCGGAGTAGTGGGGGACACGCCCTAGGGATGCGGGCGTTAGTCGGGTGTGCATCAACGCCCGCGGAAGATGCTCCGCCACGAGGAAGAACTGGTCGATCTCGCCGCGGTCGACCAGCGCCTGTGCGTGGTCCACCGCTTCGGGGAGGTCGTCGATGTTGTTGAGGAGCGCGTGCCGTTGGGCGAAAGGGAACTCGTGCTGCGACGCGAGGTCCGAGAAGAACCCAGGGCGCAACACGTCTCGGTAGGTTCGCTCGAAACAGTTGACGACCAGGTCGACGGCAGGGTCCATGACGGCTCCAGGCGTGCGGGATCGACGCGCACAGCGCGCAGGGTTCAAGGCTGGGCCAAAGCGCGCCGATACAGGTTCAGCAGTGACACGCACGGCATCGAGCCGCCCGTTCTCGGCGGCGACCTCGTCCTACGGAAGAGCAACCGCATGAACCTACGGGTGCCGCCCCGCGCCGCCGAACCGCGAACCAGCGAGTCGCCCGCCGGTCTCGACCCGATTCTAGGCGCCTTGCAGGACGTTCGCCTACCGCTGATTGCGATTCTCGCGGCGAAGACGATGCCTCTGAGTGCGGTGCTCGATCTCGACGTCGGGAGCGTCATCGTGTTTCCCAAGCACAACGCCGATCCGATCACCCTCATGGTGAACAACGTGCCCGTAGGTTCCGGGAAGACGATCAAGGTGGGCGACCACTTCGGGCTCCACCTTCGGAGCTACTCCCAGGCGGCCGTTCTCCGGGCAGCCCTCGCGTGACCGGGTCCGTCGCGGCTTGGCCGGCGGCGCGCGGCTCGGCCAGAGTTTCCCGCGGTGCACCGAAGCTCCCCGCCCAGCCGACCCCGCCTACGGTTCGATAGGTTCCTCGGCGCGCGTGCTGGCGGCGCCGGAACCGTCAACGAGTCCCCGCTCGATCGGAAACTCCTGTTCGGGTCATAAGGTCATTCGCTGAAGTGAGTTGTGCTGCATTTCCAAAGAACGTAGTTTACAATTTGTAAAACACAAGATATCAATGACCCATACGGAACGTCTCATGGGCTCCGTTGTCTGACGTTCCCATCACGAAGCTACCAGCCCGATAGATTCGAGGAAGAACTCAAGAAGCTCTTACCGGTACGTCCATGCTTGGAAACGAACGTTTGGGTCGCGGCTCCGGTGGCCCGGGCGCCCTCGTCACCGAGCAGGTCCGTGCGGTACTCAGGTCTAGGGATCTCCTGTTCGAGCCGAATTGCCCACCGTTGGCTCGGATGTGGGGGCGCGTTTGGCGCCTCGATAGGGAATGGCGACTCGCGGTTTCGTCGGCGAGTTGCCCCGGTCGCAGCGGGAGTGTCGTCACTCCAGCGGTTTCCGGGGGGCGGCCGGTAGTCGGTCGCCTGTCCAATCCAGGGCGCTGCGTTCTCACTCCGACCGTGTGTGCGATCCAGTGTCTGAGGCTCTGACGAACCCCGGTGCACCACCGGGTTGTAGAACCGCCATGGGGGCCCACAGCCCGCACCCCATGAGCGAGTGGGAAGAGGGGCTGTCTCGTGTCCGACGCGAGGACTCTAGTTGCGGCGGGTGAAGCGTTGGCAGGTGCCGACGCTTTGCCCCAGCTGTTCGAGGACTTCTCCCGGGTTACCGCCGGGCTCGTGGCCGCGCACGATGCGCTGCTGCTCGAAGTCGAACGGCTGAACGCCGAACTCGCCGCGAAGAACCGACGCCTGGAGCACAAGAAGCGCCTCGAGGCCATCGGGCGCGTGGCCGCCGGCGTCGCCCACGAGTTCCGGAACCCACTCGGTGGCATTCAGCTCAATGCGGATTGCCTCCGCCGGCAGCACCCGACTGGCCCCTCCACGCGACGCATCGATCAGATCACCGAAGCGGTTCAGCATCTGGATCGCATTGTCGACGACCTCCTCACTTACACCCGGCCGGCCGGCACCGAGCGCAGCCTACAGCCAGTCGGCGAACTCGTCACTCACGCCTTGCGGCTCGCCTTTGCAGACCTCGGCGAGCAGAGGTTCACGCTTGTCCACGACGGACCTCCATGGCTCGAGGTGCAGGTCGACCGCGTCGGGCTGAGCCAAGCGCTGGTCAACCTGCTCGTCAACGCCCGGCAGGCCGTCGAGTCACTCGCCGAGAACGGGGCCATCGGGATCTTCTGGGGCCTCCACGCCGGTCGCTTCTGGCTCGAGGTTGCGGACAACGGCGCCGGCATTCCGGTTGGTGAGGAAGAACGGATCTTTCACCCTTTCCACACTCTTCGGGAAGGCGGGACCGGGCTGGGACTCGCGATCGTTCAAAGTCGAGTGGAAGTCCACGACGGCGAGATCGCCGTCGTGCGCGATGCATGGGGTGGGCACCCCGAGTGGACCGGAGCACGATTCAGGCTGCTGCTGCCGCTGCCGACCGGCAGGGATCCAAAAGCCGGGGAGGAGGGCGAGTAGATGGCCAGAGTGCTGGTCTTGGACGACGACCGGTTCATGCGCGCGTCCGTCGAGGATGCACTCGGGGAGGCGGGGCACTCCGTCGAGGCTTGTGCGCGCGGCTCCGCCGCCCTGGAGGCTTTGGCGGCACGCGATTTCGACCTCGTGATCAGCGATCTCAAGATGCCCGAGATGACCGGGCTCGAGTTCCTGGGAAAGGCGCGTGAGCGGGACGCGCAGCTACCGGTGATCTTGATCACCGCGCACGGCACCGTCGAGACCGCCGTGCAGGCGATGAAGAAGGGCGCGTTCGACTACATCTTGAAGCCCTTTCGTGCCGACGAACTGCTGCTCCTCGTCGACAAGGCACTCGAACATCGCCGACTCGTCCGCGAGAACACGGTACTGCGTGGAGCTCTGAAGTCGCAGTCGGATACGCGGCCGCTCATCGGCGAGAGTCCGGCGATGGAGCGGGTACGTTCTCTGATCTCGTCGGTCGCGGACACGGACGCGACGGTACTCGTGCGCGGCGAGACCGGAACCGGCAAGGAACTGGTCGCGCGGGCGATCCACCAGAGTAGCCGTCGCGCCGAGCGACCCTACTTGTGCGTGAACTGTGCAGCGCTGTCGGCGGGGTTGCTCGAGAGTGAGCTGTTTGGTCACGAGAAGGGTGCCTTCACGGGAGCCGAGCGGGATCGTGCGGGCCGGTTCGAACTCGCTGATGGCGGGACGCTGCTGCTCGACGAGGTCTCCGAGATCGAGCCGCGTCTGCAGGCCAAGCTGCTGCGCGTTCTCCAGGAGCGCGAGTTCGAACGGGTCGGGTCCGCCAAGACGAAGCGCGTGGACGTGCGCGTCATTGCGACCACCAACCGCGACCTCGAGGACGAGGTGCGTCGGGGCGCGTTCCGCGAGGATCTCTACTTCCGCCTCAATGTCGTGCCGATCGTGGTTCCGCCGCTTCGGGAGCGCAAGGAAGACGTTCAGGTCCTCGCACGCCACTTCCAGCAGGTTTACGAACGTCGCTCGGGCCGTCCCCACCGACCGCTCTCGATCGGCTCGGTACACGCTCTACTGGCCTATCACTGGCCGGGAAATGTTCGCGAACTCGAGAATCTCATCGAGCGCGCCGTGCTGCTGTCGGGGAACGACGAGTTGATCGTCCAAGGGCTCCAGGAAGGGAGTCTGCCGCCGGCGTCGGCGTCCGCGGAATCCATGCGAGGGCTCGCACTCGCCGACGTGGAACGACTCGTGATTCAGGACGCTCTCGATGCCTACGGCGGACACCAAGAGCGTACCGCCAAGAGCCTCGGGATCGGAGTCCGGACCCTGCGCGACAAGATCAAACGTTGGGGGCTGCGGGCGCGCCCTGAGGCGGTGCCCTCATGACGAATCGCCCGTTCTCGCCGGTCGCGGCGGCTTTCGCCGGCGGCTCGACGGGAGTTCACGCGTCCGCAGCCGGGACTGTCTGGCCGCCGAAGCGATTCGCCCAGAACGACTTGGGGCGTGCGCGCGCGACCGGCGACAAAGCCGGGGTGCAGCTGGCACTGCGGATGCATTCACGGGTCGGCGCTGCTGGCACGAGGGCTCAGATTGGGGACACGGCCGTGGGTAGAGGAGGTTCGTCGTGACGCAACTACTCGGTTGGATGTTCGAGAAGGGGGCAACCCCGGTGCTCGAGCACTCCATGAAGTTCGCGGAGTCGCGCCACCGCGCGATTCTCTCGAACATTGCGAATGCCGACACCCCGGGCTACCGGCGAGTCGACTTGGATCCGAAGCGCTTTCGCCAACAGCTCGATCGCGCACTCGTCGAGCGGGAGCGGGTACACCCGGCCCAGTTCGTGTTGCGCAACGATCTGCGATTGCCCCGGGACCGAGCGGGCCAGTACCGCCCCAGCGACTGGATCCCCCACGACCCGAACGAGGGGCCACTACGACACGACGAGAACAACGTTTCGCTGGAGCGGGAGATGGCTCAGCTCGCGCAGAACACCGGTGGCTACTCTCGGGCGGCGGCGTTGCTGCGGAAGTCCTATCAACAGATTCGCGCGGCCATCACCGAGCGAGCCGCGGAAGGCTAGTCCGGATCCATGAGGCTTGGAAGCACGCGGTTGCGGATGCGTCGAGACTCGGCAAGGAGGTAGCGGATGCTCAGTTCACTGGACATTAGCGCCACAGGGTTGGAGGCCAGAAGGCTGTGGATGAACACCATCGCCGAGAATCTGGCCAACTCCGAGACGACCCGGGACGCTGCGGGGCGTCCGATTCCCTATTCGCGGCGGCAGCCGACCTTCGCACCGCAACGCGTGGGTAATGCGATCGGCGTGAAGGTGACCGACATCCAGCCGGATCCAACCCCTGCGCGTGAGGTCTATCAGCCCGGGCATCCCGACGCGGACCCAGTGACCGGCGTCGTGCGCATGCCCAACGTCAACGTCGTGCAAGAGATGGTCGACATGTTGGTTGCCACGCGCTCGTACGAAGCCAACGTCACGGCGATGGAAGCTACCAAGAGCATGGGCGGGGCCGCGCTGCGGATCCTCGCCTGATCGGAAGGGAAGTCGGATTGTGAACGAATCTCTGCCGATCCAACCGGTCCGTCCGTCACTGCCGACCGACGCGGTCGGTAAAGGCGCGGAGCGGGCGCCGAGCGGCGCGAGTTTCTCGGAAGTACTGAAGAAGTCGATTCTCGAGGTCAACACGCTGCAGCAGGAGGCGAACCAAGCAGTGCAAGAGCTGCAGACGGGTAAGCGCGAGAGCGTGACCGAGGTGCTCACGGCGGTCGAGAAGGCAGATCTTGCCTTCCGCGCGCTGATGCAGGTTCGCACCAAGTTGCTCGATGCGTATGACGAAGTGAATCGACTCAGGGTGTAGCCGCGGGCGCGGATCGTCGCCGAATCGCTTCGCGGTTCATGAATCGGGCGGCGATGGGCGGAGAGAAGGGGAGTCATGAAGGTTGCCGAGTGGAGCCAAAAGCTGCTCGATCCACTACGAGATGTACTCGCGAAGCTCAGCGCTTCCCAGCGCCTCAGCTTGCTCGTGCTCGCTGTGACGGTTTCCATCGGCATGGGGCTGCTCGTTTTCACTGGGGACGGCGCGACCTCTCATGCGGTAGTCGCAAACGCCGCTCTCAATCCCAATGCGACCAAGCTGCTGGACGAGCGCCAGATTGACTACCAAATCGATCGCGACGGCAACGTCACGGTGGCCGCGTCCCGACGCGACGAGGTGTACGCCGCTGGGGTCGCCGAGGCCTTGGACACCCAGACCGACGAGTTCGACTGGGTCTTCAAAGACCAAGGGTGGCAAGAGTCACTCGGCCGGCAGCGCCTGCGCTCCTTGGAGTCGACCCGCAGGCGCCTCGAGAAGGCGTTCGCCGAGTCGCGCGACATCAGTAAGGCCGTGATCAGCGTTAGCAAGCCTGCTAGCGAGGACTGGACGCTCGGTCGGAACCAACGTGCGGCATCGGCCGCAGTCATCATCACCCCGGCGAGCCCCAAGGGCATCTCGACTCGGCAGGCGCACATGATCGCCCGAACCGTCTCGGGCGCGTTTCGAATCCCGTTGAGTGAGATACAGGTGTCGGACCACGAGAAGGTCTACGACACGGCGAACCCCAACGCCGCGCCTGGAGTGCAGTCCAACGAGCGGGAACTGGCCATCATCGACAAGGTGCGCCAGCACTACGCCGAGTTCCAGCCTTGGGAAATCCGCGTTTCCGTGGATGTCAAGACCGACCCGACAGCACGCAATCGGGTCAGCCAACGCTACTCCGAGAAGGATAGTTTCGTCCTCAACACGGAGGTCACCACCGAGACCCGCGAAACCAGCCAACCGACCGGGCTCGACCCGGGGGTCGGACGCAACGTGTCTGGGCTGAACAAGGGCACGGACTCGCAGATCGTTCCGGCCAGCTATCGTGAGAACTACAAGCTCGAGACGGCACGAAGTGAACCCGCTTTCAGCTCGGAGAAAGAGGAGGTGATCTCGCCGGCGCATCAAGAGCGACAGGTGAACATCGTCGTGTCGTTCTCCGAGCAAGCCGTGCGCAACCTGCTGCGCGCGAGCAAGGCGCGAGAACTCAGCGATCCAGCCGGGGCAGCTCAGTACACGCCGACCAAGGAAGAGATCAAAGAGTACATTGACGATCGGGAGCGGGAGTTGCGCGCACTGTTCTCCGACGACAAGCAACCGAATGTCGTTCATGCCGAGAAGTTCATAGCCCCCGCCCCTCCGGAGATTGCTGAAGCCGAGCCGGTGACCTTGGCTTCGTTCATCATGCTGCACCTGCGCGAACTCGTGCTCGCGGTGCTCGCCCTGTGCGCCTGCTTCCTGGTGTACCGCATCGCTTTTGCCTCGATTCCCGAACTCGAGCAGCTGCCCGACCCGGTTGCGGAGATCACTCAGTTCCTGAAGGAGCGGGAGGAGCAGGAGCGTCAACTCGCGCTCGCACGCACCCAGGCCGAACAAGAGCGGGCGGACGAGGGACCTGAGTCGGAGTGGGACTTGCCCAAGCAAGACCAAGAGACCGCGGCGCTCCTCGAGCTGATCGCCGGCCGCGCCGAGCAAGAACCCGCAGCAGCGGCGTCGGTAGTCAAACAGTGGCTGCGGAACGCCGATCGCGAGGCGAAGTCATGACGCCGCGCGCCGCTGCTCCGAGCCAAGTCGAGGGGGCCCCGCGGCCGGCGATCGCGATCGCGTCGGGGCTGCGGAAGGCCGCGATCCTGATGATCTCGATCGATCCGGAAGCGGCGTCGAAAATCTTCGGTCAGCTGACCGAGAGTGAGATGGAGCTGGTGTCTCAGGAGATCGCGCGTCTCGGGACGGTGTCCCGCGAAGAGCTGATCTCGGTCATGGAAGAGTTCAAGGACTTGCTCATGGTCCAAGGACTCATCAAGCAAGGCGGCTACGATCACGCAGTCGACATCATCCAAAAGTCGTTGCCGAAGGCTCAGGCCGCGAAGCTCGTGCGCTTGCTGGAAGCTCAGCGCCAGGCGACCCCGTTCAACTTCTTACAGCACACGGAGGCGGACGTCTTGGTGACCTTCTTGCAAGAGGAGCACCCTCAGACGATTGCGCTGGTGTTGTCCTACGTCGATCCGTCGAAGGCCGCAGAGATTCTGACGAGTCTTGGTGCCGAGAAGCGCATCGACATCGTGAAGCGCATCGCGACGCTCGGTCACACGAGTCCGGAGGCCATCAAGAACGTCGAGTCCGGACTGCGCAAGTACCTGGCCTCGCTCCAGTTCGAAGAGCTTGCCGAGGTGGGAGGCGTGAAGACCGTGTCGGAGATCTTGAACGTGCTCGACCGCGCCAGTGAGCGCGCCATCCTCGAGAACATCGAGGAGGAGAACCCAGCGCTCGCAGAAGACATCAAGAAGCTCATGTTCGTGTTCGAGGATCTGCTGCTCGTGGACGACAAGGGCATTCAAAACGTCCTGAAGGAAGTCGAGAACGCGGAGCTCTCGTTGGCGCTGAAGACGGCCTCGGACGAGCTCAAGGCCAAGATCTTCGGCAACATGTCGAAGCGCGCTGGCGAGATGATTCAAGAAGAGATGCAGTACATGGGCCCGGTCCGCATCAGCGACGTCGAGACCGCCCAGCAGTCGATCGTCGAGATCGTCAGACGGCTCGAGGAGAGCGGCGACGTCGTCGTCATGGGCCGCGGAGGGGAGAACAGCGTTGTCGTCTGACACCGTGCTGCCCAACGGTTCGTGGCCGCATGCGGCGGGAGCCCGCGTTCTGCGTCCCGTTCAAGGAGCGGACGTCACCTACGTCGAGGATCGGCACTTCCGATTGGAGGACGTGGATCGCTTGGTGGCGGAGATCAGCCGGCGCTCGCAAGGTCGCTTGGACGCGTTGCGCCGGGCTGGGGTGGAGTTGGAGCGGAAGCTGCGCGCCAAGACCGACGAGAGTCGGGTTCGCATTCGCGAGGCGCTCACGCTGGCGCGCAACACGATCGACGAGGAGACTCGAGCCGCCGCGCAGCGCGCAGCGGCGGTGTACGCCGAGCGTCACCGCGAGGGCTTCACCAAGGGCGAGGAAGATGGATTCCGCAAGGGTTACGAGGAGGGCCTGGCCGAAGGGCTCGCCGCGGGGCGACGCGACGGTCGCGAGCAGGGCGAGCGCGAGGCGCGAGCGGAGCTGGGCGCGAGGCTCGAGAACGAGGTGACGCCTGCGGTTGCTTGTATCGCCGAGATCGCACGCGGACTCGGAGAACGCTGGCAGCAGTTTGCCGCGAGCGTGCGTGCGGAATTGCTGGAGCTCGCCCTCGCGGTGGCGCGTGCGGTCATACGCCGGGAGCTGAACGAAGACTCCCGCAGTGCGGTCGAGGAGTGCTTGTTGGCCGCCGGGACACATCTCATCGCGTGCTCGCGTCTGACGGTTGAGATTCACCCGGCAGATCGCCAGGCAATCGAGGAGCACCTGGCGGGGACCGCGAACACTCTCGGTGACTGCTCGGCGGTGGAGATCGTCGAGCGCGACGACATGCTTCGCGGAGGCTGTCGCCTGGTGACCCAGTCGGCCTCCGTCGATCGCACCGTGGAGACGCAGCTGCAGATCCTGGAGTCGCGGATTCGAGAGGCGGCGGCAGTGTGACTCTGTTCGGCAGTGAACTGCGAGCGGTTCGCGAGTGCGATCCGGTCCGCGTCGCCGGGCGTGTGCGCCGGGTGTCCGGGTTGATCGTGGAGGCTGAAGGACTCGCACTCGCCGTCGGCAGTTGTTGCACGATCCGTTGCCGAATGGATGGGAATCGCGCTCTCGAGGCGGAGGTGACGGGATTCCAGGACGGCCGCACGTTGTTGGTCCCTTGCGGGACCACCGAGGGAATCTCCCCTGGAGACGTCGTCTGCCATGATGGAGCCCAACCGGGGGTCGACGTCTCGCCGCAGTTGTTGGGCAGGATCCTGGATGGCCGTGGGATCCCGATGGACGGTAAGGGTCCAGTCCGGCCCGATGCCCGCGTGTCGCTCAGCGGGCGCCCCGTCGCGCCGTTGGCTCGCCGTCGAATCGACCGTCCGTTTCGGACCGGGGTTCGGGCCATCGACTCCGTACTGACATGCGGACGCGGTCAACGAATGGGGATCTTTGCCGGGAGTGGCGTGGGCAAGTCCGTACTCATGGGAATGCTCGCTCGTCGGTCCGAGGCGCCCGTCACCGTGATCGCGCTCGTCGGCGAGCGAGGACGTGAGGTGCGGGAGTTCGTCGAGCGCGACCTAGGACCCGAAGGCCTGGCGCGGTCGATCGTCGTCGTCGCGACCTCCAATGATCCGCCGGTCGTTCGCCTGCGGGCTGCCAACGTGGCGACGGCGATCGCCGAGTATTTCCGCGACTTGGGCCAGGACGTTCTGCTCCTCTTCGATTCAGTGACGCGGGTAGCCTTGGCGCAACGGGAGCTGGGACTCTCATCCTACGAGCCCCCGACAACGCGCGCCTACCCGCCCTCGGTGTTCGCTCTGCTGGCGCGCCTGCTCGAAAGAACCGGGCCGGCGGAGTCCGGAAGCATCACCAGCTTCTACTCCGTGTTGGTCGAGGCGGACGATCTCAATGATCCGATCGGCGACGCCGTTCGTGGAATCTTGGATGGACACATCTGGCTGTCACGGAAGCTCTCTCGCCGAGGGCATTTCCCGGCAATCGACATTCTCGATAGCGTCAGCCGCGTGATGAGCGATGTCGTGACTCCGGAACACTTGGAGCTTCGGCAGCGACTCGTGGAGGACATGGCGCGCTACCGCGATGCGGAGGATCTGTTGCAGCTCGGCGCTTATGTTCGGGGTGCCGACGCTCGGAGCGACGCTGCGGTCGATCGCATGCCTGCCATCGAGAAGCTGCTGCGCCAGCCTCCCCAAGACGACTCGGATTTTGCAGCTGCGGTGTCCGGGCTGGAGGCGATCTATGCGCCGGTGACGGCGAGCAAGGCGGAGAAGCGCCGGTGAAGAAGTTCCAGTCGAATCTCAGTGGAGTGCTGCGCGTGCAGAAGGTCGAGATCGATCGGCAGCGCGCCGAATTGCAGCGCGGACTCGCGCAGATGAATGGATTGCAGCGTGAGCTGGCGCGGCTCGATGAAGAGCGGCGGCAGGAGCAGGAACGACTCTCTCAGCTGCGCGATGGCGTGCTGGACATGCAGGAGTTACTGGCGCACCAGCGCTATCTGAACGCACTCCAACGTCGGGAGCAGGAGCAACTGAAGGAACTCGTCGCACAGCGCCGTCAGGTCGCCGCGCTCCAGGCGGAGGTGGTCAAGGCGCGCCGTCGTCATCGCGCGGTCGAGCGCCTCGACGAGCGGCGTCGAGAGCAGCACACCGAGGTCGTGCAGCGGGCCGAACGATTGGAACTCGACGAGGCCAGCCGGGCGCTGGCCGGCGCGCGCGTGAGATCGCAGTCGATGAAAGATGACCATGCTGAGTAGGGTTGGTTCACTCTACTGCCTGTTGTGCGGCCTGCTCCTGGGGCCAGCGGCCGCGACCTTCGCTGTTGCGGTGGCTCTCGGTTGGTTGCCCGATCGCCCCCTGGAGCGGGTAGTCAGCGCGTTGACCTTGCAACCGGAAGCGCCGCCGAGCACCGGCGCAGCAGACGTGCAGCAGCCCGGTTCCGAGCCAGCTGCGGCGGCCATGGCGCCCGATCTGCGATTGTGGTCCCGGCGCCTCGAGGACGTCGGCGCTGGCATCGAGGAAGACCTGGCCAAGGTCGAGGCCAAGTTCGTGCAGCTCGCGGCGGAGGAACAGCGACTCGATCAGGTGAGCATGATCCTGACGCAGGTGCTGACGCAGCTGCTCGGTGAAGAGATTACGAAGGACGCGCTCCTGAGTTCCGCGGAGGAACTCGTAGCGAGGCTCGAGAAGTCGCACTCGGAAGGCGAGCGGAGACCTTGGCTGCTCGAGACGCTGGAGTCGATGGGAGCTCGCGACGTCGCGGGGGTTCTGTCGGGAGCGAGCGTTGCCGGTGAAGAAGGAATGAACGAAGCGGAAGCGGTCGCGCTTCTGGGTGGGCTGCCGCCAAGGAAGGCCGGGCAGGTACTGGCGGAGATGGGGAAGGTGGATCCGGTGCGCGCGGCTCGGATGCTCGCGCAGGTGGGACGGGACGAGAACCCGGCCCGCGGATCACGGTCCGGAGGAAACAGTCCATGATGGTTCAGTTCCTCGAGAAGACGAACCTCGCGGGGATGGGGGCTGCGCCAGCGGCGCCCGCTCCCAGCGCGGAGTCCGACTCGAGTTTTCGAGAGTTCCTGGAGGTTGCCCGGCGCGAGCCTCAGGAGTCTCCGCGCCGAGAGCCGGTGAGTCGGAGCTCCGAGCGGGCGCCGCCGCGCGACTCGCTGCGCGAGCTCTCCGAAGGGGAAGCAGAATCCGGCGCTGCCGCCGAGCCGGTGATGGACGGCGTTGGCATCGTCGGTCCCGCCGATGAATTGTCCGAGGCGTTGGAAGACCTCGCAGCGACGGCGTTCGCCATCGTCGCGCCCCTTGCCAGTCGCGAGCCCGCCCCCGTTGTGTCGGGCACGATCGCGAACGACGGGGTCGAGGCGTCACCCGTGCTCGTACCCTTGGAGTCCATGCCGATGGCGCCGGCGGAGTCCTTGCCATCGACCCTCGGAGAAGGTCTGTCGGTGAGTGCACCTCGGCTCGACGCCACGCTGGCGACGAAACCGGGTACGCCTCTTGGTCTCCCGGTGGTCGTCGACGCAACGACGAACGCCGCGAACCCGACACCACCGCCAGCGACGACTGGGCAGGAGGTGGTCGCAGAGCCGGTAGTGCCGCCGAAAGCCCCGACGAGCGGTGTGTCCAATGACGGAGCGACGCGAGCACCCATCGCGTTGCCTGTCGAGCCCAAGGCGGGGCCAACGCAGCAGCAACCGCTCACGGCCGCAACGACGGTGCTCCGTGAGGAGGGACCCTCGTCAACGGCCCCGGTGCTCGCGTCGGTGTTTCAGCCGGGCGACAGTGAGTCGGGACTGACGCAAGACGATGGCAAGGGAGCGCCGGAGTTCTTCCTGCTCGCGACGAACCCCGAATCCCAGGAGGCCCCAGGCGGCGACGAGGGGCGGCCGGCACCTCCCGTGACCGCCGGCGGCATCACCAGCGCCACGCCGCGGCAGGCTCCGGTGGGCGTCACGCCCGACGTCGCACCGCCGCCGACCGGCATTGCGGCCGTTGACTCGAGCCCGACGGCCGTCCACTCGAGTCCTCTCCAACCCAGCAGTGGCACGGTGGACGGTGGGCGCGTCGCGGGCCAGGTGGTGTCGGCCGACATGGAGCGAGACTTCGAGCTCAGCCAGAAACTCTATCGAATCGTTCGCCGTACGGTGCGCGAGGGGGGCGGTGAAGTACGCCTGCGCTTGGATCCGCCGGAACTCGGGCGAGTCGACCTCGACGTGAAGCTGCGCGGTGGCCGCGTAGACATTGCGTTTCGCGTCGACGACGAGTTGGTGCGTTCGGTGATCCTGCGAGACATCGACGAACTGCACCGGACGCTCGCGGGCTACGGGCTCGAAGCCGACGGTTGCACGGTCGAACTCCGCGAACCCAATGTTGGAGACCAAGGAGAACGCGATCGGCGAGGCACCGACGTTGGTGCTGCAGGAGCAACCGCCTCTCCGGAAGGCGAGGCGGACGCCGCTGCGGTCCGAGTGTTGCGAGCACTGCACCTCGGTGCGCAGTTGGATTGCGTGGCTTGACCCGATGCAAAGACTCGAACGCGAGAGGCAGTGCAAATGGATGCGGTAACCAGTGTCGCCGCTCAAGGCTCGCCGACGACGGGGGCAGGGTCGCGCCAGTCGCTCGGCCCCGAGGACTTTCTCTCAATCATGTTGTCCGAACTCGCAAACCAGGATCCGCTGGAGCCGTTGGACAACAGTCAGTTCTTGAACCAGCTGACCCAAATGCAGTCTCTCGAAGCCACGACCAAACTGACAGAGGGCATCGAGGCCCTGTTGCTCGGTCAGCAGATCTCTTCGGCAGGCTCGCTGCTCGGTCAGCAGGTCCAAGGCGTTCTCGCTGACGGGACGTTGATGGAAGGGCGTGTCGATCGAGTCGTGGTCGCCGGCGGCCAGGTGCAGCTCGGCGTTGGCGACTCGCTGCTGCCAATGAGCTCGATTCGCCAGATCTCGTCGGTGGCGGCGTAGCAATGGTCTTTCAGTGGGCAGTGACAACGGACGTCACGGACCCGAGGCTCCGGGCATGGATCAGCCGCTTGCTCAGCTCGAGAAAGGCAACCAGGTGGCACTGATTCGATCGCTGAATACGGCAGTCAGCGGGTTGCGTGCGCAACAGTTCCGGATCGAAGTGATCGGGAACAACATTGCGAACGTCGACACGACTGCCTTCAAGAATAGCCGCGTGGACTTTGCGTCCATGCTCAGCCAAAGCCTCACGTACGGCGTGGCGCCGCAAGGGTTCCTCGGTGGCATCGATCCGATCCAGGTCGGGCTCGGGACCCAAGTCGGCTCGACCGCGACCGACTTCTCCCAGGGGCCGACCGAGGCCACCGGTGTCGCAACCGACATCGCGATCCAGGGGGATGGCTTCTTCACTCTACGTGACCAATCGGGGGGAGCGATCTTCACCCGCGACGGATCGTTCTCGATCAATCCGTCCAACCTGCTGCACGATGCAGCCACCGGTTTCGTCGTGCAGGGGTACATGGCCGACGAGAACTTCCGCATCGTCACCGGCGGGGTTCTCGAGAACATCGAGATCCCAGTGGGGGTAGCGACGATCGCCCGCCCGACGACGGAGGCATTCTTCAGCGGTAACCTGAACTCCGGCGGCTCCGTGGCTAGCGAGGGTACGCTGCTGCGATCCGACGTACTGTACGACAACCGTACGACGAACAGCGACCTCATCTCGGCGGACAATCCCCTTGGCCTCGTACGCGCGACCGCAACTACCCCGCTGCAGAACTTGGTACGGTCGCTGGGTGACTTCGTCACCTATACAGCCACCGATGCGGGCTCGGCCGCGACCGCGGTGATGCTGTTCCCGGAGCTCGCGAACCAGCTGACGGGTGTCGAGATTCAGCTGCAAGCCATGAAGGGCGAGCGCGAGCTACCCACCGCGCGCTTCGTCGTGGGTGACCCGCCGCCGACCGGCGGTACTACCCTGGGCGACTTCATGCAGTTCGTACAGAACCGACTCGGAATCAACGACGGTTCCTTCGACGATTTCGAGCAGACCGAAGACACGCTGTCCTATGCGCGCACGAACCCCGTAACCGGTGAGGAAGTCAACGGAACCTTGTCCGCAGGCGTCGCCGGCGGTCTCGATGACGTCGCCAGCCTGGGACACATCATCGACCGTCAGGCTGATTTCCGAGGGGTGCAGGCCGGGGACTTCATCCGTTTCACCGCCGGTGCGTCCGCGGGCCAGATCGCGCAGATCACCTCGGTGAGTGCGTCGAGTCCGGGAGGCTCGTTGGACACCCTCACCTTCCGCACCGACGGTTTCAACTCGCTGACGATCGTCCCCGCCTTCGGCGATACCTACGCGGTTCACGCCCGGGCCGATGTCGGGGTCCCGCCGGATGTCACGATTCTCGACCTCGACGGCGGCGCGCCTACGGTGGCGGTGAGCGCACCAGCGACCAACGGCGGCATTCGTTCGTTCACCATTACGGATAGCTCGGTGACGAGCTTTCCTCTCGAGCAAGGCCTCTCGGTCAATCAGCTGGTGCAGTACACCGCCGGCGGAACGACGGTCTCTGGTCGGGTAGCATCGGTGGTCGGCAATGCCGTGACCGTTGCTTTCGACGCCACGCTGGCGCAGGACCCAGACGTCGGCACTTCGTTCCGCTTTCTCGAGCAAGCGAACGGCACCATCGAGATCGCCGGCAACGTGGGCAGTCTCAACGATATCTCGAACATCGAGATCTTGTCGGAGGGGGCTCGAATCCCGCTGTTCGACAACCCGCCGGTGGTGAACGCCGCGGGCGAGTCGGTGACCTTGACCAGCACGGTGTACGACTCGCTGGGTACCCCGCGGCAGGTGGAACTCACGCTCGTCTTCCAGGGATCGAGTCCCAATGGCCCGAACGTTTGGCGTTACTTCGCCGAGTCCAACGACGACTCGGACCTCGATCGAGTCGTCGGCAGTGGCACGATCCTATTCAGTGCCTCGGGTCAGTATCTGGCGACCGGAGAGCCGACCGAGACCATGTCGATCAATCTCGACGCTACCCCGGAGCAAGGTGGGGGAGTCGTTACGCCGTTCAACGTGCAACTCGACTTCTCCCGTCTTACCCAGTTTGCGACCCCGGTGTCGGAGATCCAGCTGCAGCAGCAGGACGGTTTCGAGGCGGGTACGCTGCGGGAGTTCGCAGTCAACGACAACGGCATCATCGAGGGAATCTTCTCGAACGGTCTCACCCGCAATCTAGGACAGATCGCTCTCACCCGCTTCGCCAACCCGAACGGCTTGAACGCGGAAGGGGACAACATGTTCCGGGTGTCCGTGAACTCCGGCCCGGCGCAGACCGGAGTCCCGGGTTCTTTCGGGCGCGGAACGCTGCGCAGCGGCTTCCTCGAGGAATCGAACGTGGACCTGGCGCAACAGTTCACGGACCTGATCGTCGGCCAGAGAGCATTCCAGGCGAACGCAAGAACCGTGACGGTCTCGGACGAGATGCTGCAGGAGCTCGTCAACTTGATCTAGCAGCGGCGGGCTCGACGGCGCCGTGCATGACGGAGGTAGTGTGTGATCCGGCTGACACGAATGAACGGGCGTGAGTTCCTGCTGAACTCCGACCTCATCAAGTTCGTGGAAGAGACGCCCGACACCGTGATCACACTGATCAGCGGTGAACGGGTCCTGGTGATCGAGAAAAGCGCGGAGATTGTCGACCGAGTCATCGACTACGGACAGAAGGTGCGGGTGTTCGCCGCTCGGTAGACTGGCTCGTTCAGGAGCGCAGGAACAAACGCACAGAAGCACTCGCAGTGACTGCGACCCGGAGGCAGGGTCGCTAGCGGAAGTAGAAAGCTAACCGTGGATATCGCGACGATCGTTGGCATTGTAGTAGGCATGGGACTCATCATGTCTGCCATCGGGAGCAGCGTGTCTTCGTTCATCGACATGCCGTCGGCATTCATCGTCGTCGGCGGGGGCTTTGCGGCCACCATGATCAGCTTGCCCATGAAGTCGCTCCTGACAATGCACAAGGTCACCAAGGTGGCCTTCTTCAGCAAGAGCGACTCCCTCGGGGCGCTCGTCAAGGAACTCGTCAAGTTCGGTGAGATAGCCCGTCGCGACGGGATCCTGGCGCTGGAGGCAGTCATGGAGCAGATCAAGGACCCGTTCCTCAGCCGCGGAATCCAGCTCGCGGTCGACGGCAACGACCCCGACGCCATCAGCGCGACCCTGGGAACGGAGATCGATTCCGTGGGGACGAGGCACGCCGAAGGCAAGAAGATGATGGACCTGATCGGCAAGTACGCGCCGGCCTACGGCATGATCGGAACCCTCGTGGGTCTGATCTTGATGTTGCAGAACCTCAGTGATCCGGCGTCGATTGCCCCGAACATGGCGATCGCGCTACTGACTACGCTTTACGGCGCCATGCTGGCGAACCTCTTTGCGCTGCCGATCGCGGACAAGCTCGAAAAGCGCAGCGCTGACGAGATCCTGCGCATGACTATCGTCAAGGAAGGCGTCATCGCGATCCAGTCGGGAGACAACCCGAAGGTCGTGGAACAGAAGCTGCAGATCTTCTTGCCGCCGAAGGAACGAGGCAAGCCGTGAGCGACAAGAAGAAAGCCCCAGTCGTAATGGGAGCCCCCGAGTGGATGGTCACGTTCGGGGACCTCATGTCGTTGTTGTTGACGTTCTTCGTGCTGTTGTTCTCGGTTTCAGAGATCAAGGACAAGAAGATCTACGACTTGATTCGCTCGTTCCAGAACTACTTTCAGATCGAAGCCCCGTCCGCCGGCTTCCACTTGGAGAACTTCGACAGCGTGCAGAACCTGCTAGCGACGCTCGCTCGCGAGCTCCCGGATCGATCCTCGGGCAACGAGGGTCGCACGGAGCGGATGATCGAGAATCCCCTGGGGGAGGACGTGGGCGTCTGTCGAGTCGATGACAATCTGCTCATTCAGATCGAGGGCCGGATCATGTTCGAGGAGGGCTCAGCGGAGATTCGGGAGGACGGACGCAAGCTGATTGCCGAGCTGCGAAACAAGCTCGCCGGGTACCCGAACTTGATCCGCGTTGTCGGGCATACGTCGCCGTTGCCGCTGTCGAGCACCAGCGAGTACTTGGATCACTTCGATCTGGGCTACGCTCGAGCCAAGGCCGTGCGGACCATTTTGGTTGCAGACGACGCGAGTGGCCCGGGTATCAAACCCGAGCGCGTGGAAGTCAGTTCGCGCGGGGATCAGGACGCGCTACCGGGGGTGGATCCTTTCGACCGGGCAGACCGAGCACGGCTACGGCGGGTCGAAGTGATCGTCACCCCGTACAAGGCGCGGCGGAGCGGTAGCGGCGAGAGAACAGGAGGAGTCCCATGGCAGAAATAAATCTCGAGGCTCAACAGGTCGTGGGCGAGGAGAAGGAGAGCGCCCCCAAGGGGAAGCGGAAGCTCCTGAAGGATCGAAAGGGCATCTTCATCTTCGCGGGCGTCGTCGTGGTCGAGGCGGTCGTGCTGTTCGCGCTCTTCGAACTCATGGGAGGCGGTGCCCCCGAGACCAACGCGGACGGGGCGACTCCGGAAGCGGAGGCCATGGCACCGAAGGACCTCATCGCGAGTTTCGCCGAGGACGGTTTGATCGAACTCGGGGATGTGTCCATCACCATTGATAACTCTGGAGATCCGCGGGTCGACCGGCGCGTGACGTTGCCAATGAAGATTCAGGTGACGAAGGAGACCGCCGACGAGATCGCCAAGGCAACCGAGCAGAACGAGAACGCCATCGAACTGCTCAAGCAGGCGCTTCAGTCCAAGGTGCGTGAGTACCTACTCGGAGAAGGAATCCAGAAGCTGCAGAATCCGGAGATCCAGAAAGGGCTCAACGAGCGCCTCAAGAGCTTCTTGATCGATGAACTGCCCCAACTGAAAGACCGCGTCAAGCACGTCTACGTGGGCAACATCTCATTCAGTCGCTACTGAGAGGATCGTTCCATGAGTGACGGACCTGAGTCCGAAGTCGACGGGGCTGAGCCACAGGTTGGTGGCAGCGGTGAGTCGGCGACAAGCGCGGGCGGATCTTCCGAGGAAATGCGCATTCGCTCCGAACTTGGAATCGGCTCGCCCAAGATCGAGGCGGACCAGAAGGTCATCGACCAGCTGTTGGAGGAGGCAGTGGTCGGTTACGAGGACATCTTCTCGGGAGTGGACATGGACGACGCGGCCGTCGACGGCGGCCACACGGAGGATGAGCTCGGTACGGGCGGCGGATACTCGCTCAGCGAGAACCTCGAGCTCTTGCGCGACGTTCACATGCGCGTGAAGGTCGAGCTGGGGCGAGGCCAGATGTACCTGAAGGACATCCTGCGGCTGGGACAGGGGTCGGTAGTCGAATTGGAGCGCTTGGCGGGAGACCCGCTCGACATCTATGTGAACGACAAGATCATCGCGCGGGGCGAGGTACTCGTTCTCAACGAGAACTTCTGCATTCGGATCACGGAGATTTGTGATCCTGCCGACACCCTGCGACAGAACTGAGCCGTCATGCGCGTCCAAGGAGGGAGCGTTCGGATGGTGGCTGCGCCGCGGTGGCGAAGGGGCTGTCCGAAAGCCCCCTTGGAGAGAGTCTAGGACCGAAGCCAGCGCGGCAAGCGTTGGATTCGGGTCCACAACAGATCGGTAGCCAGCGACTGGTCCGAATCGGCAAGAGGGGAGAGGGGAATGACTGAGAGCGGACGCGATGCGCGCCGCGCGTTCGGGGCCACCCGGACCGCGGCTTGCTGCCGGGCAGGGCGACTCCTCGGGGCTGCGTGGTTGATCGTGGCGGCCGTACTCGGCGGCCTGACAAGCGGGCAGGAAGCGGCGCCTGAGACGGCCAAACCCGTGTCTGTCGACTCCGGGCGTACCGTGGGCGACTCGCTCGAGCGGGCGTCGACCCCGTCGAGTCCGGCGACCGACGAGGCCAGGGCGCGGGTGGGCCGGATCACCGCGGGCGACTACTTCAGGGTGCTGGGCTGGTTACTCGTGGTTGTCGTCCTCGCGGTCGGCACGATCGCGGGACTTCGGCGCCTCCAACGCGGGGCCGGGGGCGAGCGCGCCGGTCGCTTGATGGAAGTGGTCGGGCGAACGGCCCTCACGTCGAAGCACCAACTCGCAGCGGTACGAGTCGGTGAGCGCCTCCTCATCGTCGGCATTTCGCCCGATGGCGTCCATGGAATCTCCGAGATCACCGATCCCCGCGAAGTCGTACCCCTGACGGTTCGGGGCGGGTTCTCCCGGGCCATGAACGTGGCGCTAGATCCGGCGGCGGCCCACGAGCCGGACGAAGTGCAGCTCGCCACGCACCGCCGGGAGATCCACAAGCTCAAGCGGATGGTGGGGAACTGGCGCGGCAGTCGCCCTGGATCGGAGCGGCCGGAATGAACGGGCTCACGCGATCGAACGGGGTCCGTGACGCACTGCGCACGGCACCGAGAACTCGAAGCTGGCGCCTTGGGGCGCTCGTCGTGTCCCTGCTGCTCGCTGGTGCAAACCCGGCCGCGGCTCAGTCCACCGGTGACACTCTGGACCGGTTGGGCTCCTTTGATCCGGAGAACCTGTCGGTCACCCTACGATTGCTGTCGTGGTTGACCATCCTGAGCCTGGCGCCGTCGATCCTGCTGCTGACGACCGCGTTTCCGAGGATCGTGATCGTTCTCGGTTTCGTGCGGCGGGCGCTGAGTACGCAGGAGGTGCCGCCCAACCAAGTCGTGATCGGCCTGTCCCTGATCTTGACGTTCATGGTCATGGCGCCGACGTGGTCCAAGATCAAGACCGAGGCCTTCGACCCGTACATCGCTGAGCAGATCAGCGACGGCGAAGCTTGGCGGCGTGCGTCGTGGCACGTCAAGGACTTCATGCTGAAGCAGACCGACCGGCGGGACCTCCTGTTGATGGTGACTATCGCGCATCCAGGAACTCTTGCTGGCGACGGCGAACCCGGCGACACCCTCGACGACATCAAGATCGAAGACCTTCCCACGATGACGGTCGTCCCGGCTTTCGTGCTGAGCGAACTCAAGCGCGCTTTCGAGATGGGCTTCTTGATCTACCTGCCGTTCCTCGTCATCGACTTGGTCGTTTCGTCGTCCTTGATTTCCATGGGGATGCTGGTGTTGCCGCCGGTACTGATCTCACTGCCGTTCAAGATTCTCATCTTCGTGCTGGTGGATGGCTGGGGCAAGATCGTGGAGCAGGTAGTCCGGAGCTTTCATGTATAGCATGCCGTTGACCGCCCAAGGAGAGGGAGCGACATGGAACTGAGCCACCTCGACGGGGTCGTCGACCTGCTTCGGGAAGCGTTGTTCGTGACGCTCAAGGTCTCGCTGCCCATTCTCGGTATCGGCTTGTTGGTGGGTCTCGCCATCAGCCTGTTCCAGGCGGTGACGCAGATCCAGGAGCAGACGCTCACCTTCATCCCGAAGATTCTTGCGGTCGTGGCGACGACGATTTTCATGATGCCTTTGCTGCTCACGTGGCTGCTCGAGTACACGCGCGAGGTCTTCGAGCGCATCCTGGGAGGGATGGGGTCTTGAGTGGGAATCGAGCTGCCATTCGCAACCCTCGAAGCCGTGGCTTCGTTCTTGTTGGTCTTCTTTCGCATGACCGGCATGACGATTTCCGCGCCGCTGTTCTCGAACCAGTCGTTCCCGGTACAGTTGCGCGTTTGGGCGGCGTTTGTCGTCGCCCTGGTCGTGTTCCCGGTGGCCGTCCAACGGGTTCCGGCCGGCGCGGTGCTGGCGACCTTGGAGCACCCGTTGCATTCGATCGCGGCAGTGGCAGGCGAACTCGCGATTGGCTGGCTGATCGGCTTCATCGGCTCAGCTGCGGTGTGGGCGGCCCAGCTGACGGGACACTTGGTTGGGCAGGAGATCGGTCTCACCATCGGCGAGGTTTTCGATCCCGTCAGCGACTCGCAGCTGTCTCCCTTCGGAACGATGTTCTTTACCGTGGCGTTGCTGGTGTTCGTGCTCCTTGGGGGGCATCACTTGCTGGTGATGGCACTAGTACAGTCCTTCGAAGTTGCGCCACTCGCCGACTTCCCGGTCAGCTACGAGCTGGGGGACTTCCTGACCCGGACGGTCGGGAGTCAGATCTGGTCCATGGGGCTGCAAGCGGCCCTCCCCATCATGCTGGCTTTGTTGCTGGTCTCCGTAGCCATGGCGATCCTCGCGCGCGCCGTTCCCGAGATGAACATCTTCATCCTCGGGTTCTCGCTGCGGATCGGGCTGGGCCTGTTGGCGCTCGTCGTGGTGCTGCCGTTCGTCATCGATCTCTTCCAGACCTTCCTGGGAGGAACCGAACAGCTGCTGACGGCTCTGCTGAGCGTTCTGGGCGGGGGAGGGTGATCGGTGGCCGAGGACCAAGACGCGGGCGAGAAGACCGAACCCGCGACCGCCCGCAAGCGACAAGAGGCGCGCGAGCAAGGAACCGTGGCGCGGAGCCAGGATCTGGTTACCGCAATGATGCTGCTGGCTGCCTTCCTGGTCGTGTACTTCACGTCCGATTTGATGCTCGATCAGTTCTCGACCCTGTCGTTGCGCTCTTACGAGGCACTCGGGTCGGAGCGCTTGGACTTCGAACAGGTTGTCTCAATGGGAGTGACCTGCCTGTGGTTCATCGTGATCTTCATCATGCCGTTGGCCGCGGTGGTGTTGGTCATGGGTATTGTCGTCAATATCGCGCAGGTGGGGTTCTTGATCTCGCTGAAGCCGCTGGCGCCGGACGCGGGGCGGGTGAACCCTTGGAAGGGACTGACACGCATCGCGTCGCGGCGGGGGCTGATGCGCTTTCTGCTGGGGTTACTCAAGCTCACGGTGGTCGGGGTGGTGCTCGGCTCGGGCTACATGAGCCTGGTGAACGGCCAAGACTCGGTGAGCCTGTTTGCCATCATTCACACGGACCTGCGCGGGGCGATCGCGCTGTTCATGGCGACCGTGTTCTCACTCGGCTCCAAAGCTGCGGCTGCGTTGTTGGTTTTGGCCTTGATCGACTTTGCCTACCAACGCTGGCAGCACAGCAACGACCTCATGATGACCAAGCAACAGGTGCAGGAAGAGCTCCGGCGGATGGAGGGCGATCCGAAGCTGAAGTTCCGGCGACGCCGACTGCAGCAGAAGCTGGCCCTGCAGCGAATGATGCAGGATGTGCCGAAGGCGGACGTCGTCATCACGAACCCCACGCACGTCGCTTGCGCCATTCGGTATCTCGAGCGGGAGATGAGTGCTCCGCGGCTGTTGGCGAAGGGCCAAGACCATCTGGCGCTGCGGATAAGGGAACTCGCGGTGGCGCACGGAGTGCCGGTGGTCGAGCAGGCGCCGCTGGCAAGATTGATCTACCAGTCGACCGAGGTCGGCGACGAAGTGTCCCCGGATCTCTATCAGCCCATCGCCGAGGTGCTCGCGTACGTGTTCCAGCTGCGGCGGCGTGGGAACGGCGTTGGCGGTCGGCGGACGCCGTGAGCGCAGTAGCGGCAGTGTCGAGAGAGGGCGAGTAGCCGATGGCGGAAGGCCGCACACGTATGGATGGTGTCGCCGCCACGGTGGCGCGCAATCGCGACCTGCCCTTGGTCGTGGGCGTGATCGGCATCCTGGTGGTCATCCTGGTGCCCTTGCCGTCAGCGCTGATGGACGTTTTGTTGCTGTTCAACATCACGCTGTCGCTCTTGATTCTTCTCACGACGATCTACGTTCGGTCGCCGCTGGACTTCTCGGCGTTCCCGTCACTGCTCCTCGTCGTCACTCTCTATCGGTTGGCGCTGAACATTGCCACCACCCGCCTGATCTTGGGTAACGTCGACGAGCGGGAGCAAGCCGCGGGTCAGGTGATCCGTGCCTTCGGCGACTTCGTCGCTGGCACCAGTCCGTGGGTAGGACTCGTCATCTTCGTGGTCATCGTGGTGATCCAGTTCGTCGTCATTACCAAGGGTTCCACGCGAATTGCAGAAGTCGCCGCCCGCTTTACTTTGGACAAGATGCCCGGGCAGCAGCTCTCGATCGACGCCGATCTGAATGCGGGGCTCATTGACGAGGTCACGGCGAAGCGTCGCCGAGAGCGCATCAATCAAGAGGCCGACTTCTACGGCGCGATGGACGGAGCGAGCAAGTTCGTCCGCGGGGATGCCGTAGCGGGCATTCTGATCACCTTGATCAACATCTTTGGCGGACTGACCATTGGCGTTGCCCTTGGCGGGATGAGCTTTTCGGAGGCCGTCGAGACCTTCACCAAGTTGACCATCGGCGACGGGCTGGTCAGCCAGATCCCGGCCCTCGTGGTCTCCATCGCGGCGGGCCTTCTGGTCACTCGGACCAACGCCGAGGCGAACCTCGGCACCGACCTCCTGGGGCAGGTCTTGTCGAGCCCGCGGGCGATTCTCATCACGGGTGCGTTTCTGTTGGTGCTGCTGCCATCGCCGCTGCCGTCGTGGATCCTGTTGGCGGGGGCGTTGACGTGTGGTGGGCTGTTCTACTTCTTGAACCGAAGCTCGGCTGTCGTGCCGGTTGCGGACGGCGAGACCAAAGAGCCGGTACCGACGGGACCACCCGTTGTGACGCTCCCGCCCGTCGATCCCATCGAGTTGGAAGTCGGCTACGGGCTCGTCAATCTGGTCGATCCCGGGGACGGCTCGGGTCTTCTTCAGCGGGTCGGCGTCATTCGTGAGCAGATCGCGAACGAACTCGGCCTGGTCATTCCTCCGGTTCGGATCCGCGACAACATGCAGCTACGGCCGGAGGAGTACCGAATCAAGCTGCGTGGCGAAGCGATCGCCGCCAGTACGGTCAAGGCGAATCACTTCCTGGCGATGGACCCCGGTGTGGGGTTGGAGCCGCTCGAAGGGGCGCGCACGAAGGAACCCGCCTTCGGAATCGATGCCATTTGGATCACCGAGGAGAACAAGGGGCGAGCCGAGGCGCTAGGGTACACGGTCGTCGACGTCACCAGTGTGCTGGCAACGCACCTCACCGAGACCGTTCGTGATCACGCCGCTGAGATGCTGACCCGAGAGGAAGTCGGGCGCTTGCTGCAGCGTGTCAAAGAAGAAGCACCGGCAGTGGTGGACGAGGTCGTACCGGATGTCTTGAAGGCGGGTGAGATCCAGAAGGTGCTTCAGGGGCTGCTTCGAGAGAAGGTCTCGATCCGCGACATGGAGGGAATTCTGGAGACCTTGGGTGACTGGGCACCGCGGACCAAGGACCCCGAGGTCCTCACCGAGTACGTGCGCCATCGGCTCGGTCGGACGCTGTGCCGTGCCCATCAGGGGGCGGACGGCACGCTGCGGGTCGTGACGCTCGATCCGAAGATCGAGGAGTTCATTCAGAACGCAACCGAGCACACCGAGCGCGGGAGCTACTTGCGCATGAGTCCGGAGATGATCCAACCGATCGCCAGGACAGTGACGCAAGCCGTGGAGAAGCTCGTTACTGGCGGGAACTCGGCGGTGCTGCTCACGGCCCCGCAGGTGCGACTACAAGTGAAACGCATGCTGGACAACGCGCTGCCGGGAGTCGTGGTGCTTTCTTACAACGAGGTCAGCAAAGGGGTGCCGGTCGAAGCCGTGGCGGTGGCGCGCATGGACTAGCCGCAAGGCGAGCGCGTTCAAGAACAACTCTGGTTCGCGCTTGACCCAGGAACGCTCGCCTGCCGCTCGTAACGCAAGGCGCTCGTTAGCGGTGTTCGTGAATGCGCTGGATTCGAGGCTAGACTCGTGAGCAGTCGGAATGAAGCACGACCCGGGAAGGGGTGCGAGCGCGTGAGGGATACTGACCTTGAAGCCATGGGGCTGACCCGCATCGAGGCGCCAAACTACCGTGATGCAATGCGCCAGATCAACGAGCGCTATGGTCATGACGTGGCCATCGTTCACACTCGAACTCTGCGGGCTCGCGGGGTCTTGGGGCTGCTCGGGGTGACGGGAGTGGAGGTCTTCGTGACCAGCACTCAGCAGTACCAGGCGTGGCGAGAGCGAGGTTCGCGGGCGCCCACGGTGAAACCCGAACGCGCGCTGCGGCCCGCCGCTCCGGTTGATGGCAGTACGGCGGAGCCGGGAGGATCAGGCGGGAGTGACCGATTGCGCGGTGCGCCAGTGACCGATGGACGCGAAGTGCTGCGGTCCTTGAAGGAGTTGCAGGATCAGATCCGCTCGGTTCTGTCCGAGTCTCCTCGGGCCTGGTCATCGGTCGAGATCCCGCCGCACCCCGTCTTGCGCGAAGCTCAGGCGGTGTTGCGAGAGGAAGGCTTCTCGGTCGAAATGCAGGGCACGTTGCTCGAGGCACTGGCGCACCGGAACCTGCCTGGCACCAGCCGCGATCCCAGTGAGATCAGCGTGCTCGCGAAGATCGCGGTGAAGGAACTCCTACGCCCCAAGATCCCACCGTGCCAGCCGATCGCCCTCGATCCGGGCCCCGGAGTCGTGCCGCAACGCCTCGTCGCGCTCGTTGGGCCGACCGGGGTCGGAAAGACGACTACGATTGCGAAGCTGGCGTCCTCGCTCCATCTGAAGCGTCAGTGCAAGGTCGGCTTGATCACCCTCGATACGTACCGAATCGGCGCTGCCGATCAACTCGGACGCTACGCTGCCATCACGGGGCTCCAGCTCGTTGTCGTGGGCGCGGGCGATTCCGCCGCCGCAGCGCTACAGTCCCTGGCCGGCTGTCAGGTCGTTTTCGTCGACACCGCTGGTCGGAGTCACCGCGACGCGGCTCGTCTCGACGAACTGCGCGGCATGCTGAGCCATTTTGGCGAACTCGAGACCCACCTCTGCATCTCCGCGACGGCGTCGACCTCCAACCAGCTCGAAGTCATCGATGGTTTCCGATCGGTCTCGTACGACCGACTGGTCGTCACCAAAATCGACGAGGTATCGCGCGGCGGTGGACTGTTCGACCTGCTGCAGAAGGCGCGGGTGCCCGTTTCCTACGTGACTTGTGGCCAAGAAGTCCCGGATGACATTCGAGCGGCCTCTGAGGATGGGTTGCTCGACTTGCTAGTCAGGGGGTAGTCGTGGACCAGGCGCAGCGACTCCGACAACTCATGGGGGGCGATGACGACCAGGCCAAGCGGGCACGGGTGATCGCGGTCACGAGCGGTAAGGGAGGCGTGGGCAAGACGAATCTCTCGGTTGGCCTGGGACTCGCCGCGGCGGATCTCGGACGCCGAGTGATTCTGGTGGATGGCGACCTAGGGCTCGCCAACGTCGACGTGCTGCTCGACGTGCAATCTCGGTTCAACTTGTCGCACCTGCTGTCCGGCGAAGCGAGCGTCGATGAGATTCTCGTTGCCGCGCCCGGTGGCGTTCGCATCCTGCCGGGCGCTACCGGGGTGTCGCACATGGCGGATCTGGCGGAGTTCGAGGTGCAACATCTGTTGCGTCAGCTCGAGCAGGTCGAGCGCGACTCCGACCTGGTGATCGTCGACACCGGCGCCGGAATCTCCCGCCAGGTCGTGCAGTTCTGCCTCGCCAGTGACGAGGTCGTCGTCGTCACCACGACGGAACCACCGGCGATCGCCGATGCCTATGCCATCATCAAGGTGCTTGGCCAGGCGGACGCGACCGTGCGGCTGCGCTTGCTCGTGAATCGAGCGGACAGTCGCGCTTGTGCGGACCAAGTCGCCGAGCGGATCGTGACGTTGGCACGTCGGTTCCTGCGGCTCGATGTGCGCCCGCTGGGCTTCGTTCCGACGGACCCGCACGTCGGTCGCTCTGTGATGGACCGGTTCCCCTTCGGGCTGCAGTATCCGAGCTGCCCGGCCGCGATCTCGGTGCGAGAGCTGGCCCGCGTTTTGGGGTTCGAGAGCCACCACGCGGAGACGGGAGGCGGGTTCTTCCGCAGGATGACCAACCTGTTTCGTGAGAAGGCGCGGGCACCGCTGAGGGAGCAAGCATGACACGCTATGCGGTCACATTTGGATTGCTCGGGTTCTCAGGGAGCCTGTTCGTGGCGATTGTCATGGACGTGTCGATGGCTTCGGCAGTGCTGACGGCGACGGTGTGGGGTGGGTTGTTGGCACTTCTGGGGCTCGGCTTGGGACGCGCCTCCGGTGCCCTGGTGGATGAGATGCGGTTGGAGGAGTCCGAGGGCGAGAAGATGCGACAAGTCGAGCTCCAGCTCGAGGCCGGCCGCGAGGCGGTGACCAACTATCTGCGAACGGCACGCAGTATTCGCGAAGGGACGTTGCAGTCCGAGCCGCCCACAGCCGAGCGGGACCCGGTGTCCGGCGAGGCCGCCGAGGTCGGTGGGCGCGCATCCGTGAACTGAAGCTACCGGAAGGCGCTCGTGGAAGCGCGCTCGTTTCGGGACTGAACGTAGATCAAACGTGGGCCAGCACGCCACACGCTTGTTTCGGAACCAGATGGAGAGACCAAGGAGGCAATGGTGGCCACTCGTGTGAAGAAGAAGTTCGACATCGCCAAGCACCGCCTGCGGGGAAAGACTCGGATCGACGAGCCCGAGCTGGAGGCCGTGTGGATCGAGTACAAGGAGGATGGTGGGGAGGGACTTCGCAATCGACTCATCGAACGTTATCTACCCCTAGTCCGTTACATCGCGGAACGGATCCTGGTCAAGTTGCCGCAGAACGTCGAACTCGATGACCTGTACAGCGCCGGTATCTTCGGTCTCATGGATGCCGTCGACGGGTACGACCTGGAGCGCGGCGTCAAGTTCGAGACCTACTGCACAACGCGGATCCGCGGTTCCATACTCGATGCCCTGCGGGCACTCGACTGGGTGCCGCGGATCGTCCGCAGCAAAGCCCACCGATTGGACGACGCCTGGCAGGCGCTCGAGAACGAGCTGGGACGAGCGCCCACCGACCTCGAGATGGCTGCGCGGCTGGAGCTGAGCGTGGCCGAGTACGAGGAGATGCTCAATGAGGCCAGCGCGGTGTCGATCGTATCGCTCAGCGACCAGTCGAACGACGATGGGGAGTCGAAGAGCCTGCGCAAGGTGGACATCCTCGAGGACAAGCGTGGGATCGATCCCGAGGAGGAGACTCTCAAGAAGGAGATCACCGAGTTCGTAACGAAGCACTTATCGCGGAAGGAGCGCCTGATCATTCTGCTCTACTACTTCGAAGACATGACCATGCGCGAGATCGGTGCGACCCTAGGCCTCTCCGAGTCGCGCGTGTGCCAACTGCACTCGCGAATCGTGCTCCGGTTGCGAGGACAGCTCAAGAAGTATCAGCGGGAGTTGTTGCGGGACTGACCCTCCGTAGGGGGGGCACTGGAGCCTGCCGGCACCCCGAGAGAGGGCTCCTGGGATCCGACGCCCCGGGCACGGCCCCTGGTGCCCCGGGATCGCGCCCGCCGCCGACTCGAGGCGGTGGGCGGCCCCATGCCCGGCTCACTCGGATCCGCGGCCGGTGATCGGGTTGGGTGCCGGCCTGCCGCGTGTCCTGGCGGGGAGGGCGCTCGCGCCGCCGGCATCGGCGAACCGGGAATGCCTTGTCTGGGAATGCCTTGTCTGGGCCGTTCGCTGTCGCGATACTTTGGCCATGGATCACTTCGAGTACCGCAACGGTGGCCTGTACTGCGACGGCGTCAAGGCCACCGATCTGGCTGAGCGCTATGGCACACCGCTCTACGTATACTGTGCGCGCACCATTGAACACCACTACCGGGTCCTCGAGGACGCGTTCGCGAAAGCCGACGAACCGCCTCTCATCTGCTACTCCGTGAAGGCCAACTCGAACTTGAGGATTCTCCAGCTTCTGAACGAGCTGGGGGCTGGGTTCGATGTCGTTTCGGGAGGCGAGTTGTCCCGAGTCGGACAGGTCGGCGGCGATGCGGGCAAAATCGTCTACGCTGGCGTGGGGAAGACCACGGCGGAGATTCGGCAGGGAATCGACGCGGGGATTCTGCTGTTCAACGTGGAGTCGGAGTCGGAACTCGAGCGGATCGACGCATGCGCGCGCGCGTCGGCGCGGCGGGTGGGAGTGGCGATCCGGCTCAATCCCGACGTGGACCCGCAGACCCACCGCTATATCACGACCGGCAAGCGCGAGAACAAGTTCGGCATCGACTTCGAGCGAGCCGGGCGCGTGTTACGGTCGGCTCGCGACATGGCTGGAGTCGAGGTCCGGGGACTCCATATCCACTTGGGGTCACAGATCACGGACACCCGCCCGTTCGTCGAGGGGGTGCGTCGGGTCCTCGACTACCTGCAGCGAGAACGAGATCTGACCGCGAACGTTCGTTGGCTCGATGTCGGGGGTGGCTTCGGGGTTCACTATCGTGGACACGAGGCCTTGCCGGCGACCGCTTTCGCCGAAGCGATCTTGCCGGAAGTACGGGGCAGCGGCGTCCGGCTGATTCTGGAGCCAGGACGCTTCATCGTCGGCAATGCCGGGGTCCTGCTGACCCGGGTGGTCACCCAGAAGCGCTCCGGTGAGCGTCAGTTCCTGATCTGCGACGCGGGCATGAATGACCTCATCCGTCCCGCACTGTACCGATCCTATCACCGAATCTGGCCGGCCGAAGCGAGTGCAGGGCCGCCCGATGTCGATCCGCCGACCGAGACCAGCGGCGCTGCGGCAACGCCGGACGAGACCGGGACCACCGACATCGTCGGACCCATCTGTGAGAGCGGCGACTTCCTCGGGTTGGGACGAACACTGCCGCGCGTGCAGGAGGGCGACTTGCTCGCGGTGTTCAGTGCCGGCGCCTATGGCTTTGCCATGGCCAGCAACTACAATACGCGGCCGCGCCCGGCCGAAGTCATGGTCGAAGAACATCGTCATCAGCTGATTCGCCGCCGCGAGACCCTCCACGATCTCTTGGCAACGGAACGAGACCTTTGACCGCTATTGCCCCTGCCGAGAGCTCTCGCGTCAGCAGTCCGCTCCTCGTCGCGGCCGCATTGGCTTTGGTAACGAGCTTCGCTCTCTTCACCTACAAGCAGGTTCCGCTGCTAACCTTCCCGTATGCGATCAACTACGGGGAAGGCGTGCTGTTGGACCAGATGCGTCGTGTCACCGAGGCCCCAGGCCTGTATCCGGAGTTCGAACAGCCTCCGTACGTCATCGACAACTACCCTCCGATCTACCCGTTGGTGGCACGGCTGTTCCCCGCTCCGCCCCATGCTCCCTTCTTCGGTGGACGGCTGGTTTCGCTGCTCGCGACCTTGATCTCGACCTGGATGGTGGGGCTGCTCGTGCGGCGCTGGGCGGGGGACGCCGCCGGTTTGTTCGCCAGCGCCACTTTCCTGGCACTGCCCGAGATTCACCGATTCGCGGGGCTCGCCAGGGTCGACGCGCTGGCGCTCGCGTGTGGACTCGTGGGCCTCTATTGTATCTTGCGCCAGAGTTCCTGGCTCAAGGTCGCGGGGTGTGCGGCGTTCTTCGTTTCCATCTACACTCGCCAGTCCATGCTTGCGCTCCCGACGGTTGGCTTCCTGCTCTTGTTGCGTCGCGACGGGCTTTCGGCATGGGTGTGGCCGGCCGGGTTGTTGGTCGCAGGGGTCGCGGGCTATACCGCGCTCCACCTCACGACCGACGGTCGCGTGTACGATCACCTCGTGCACTTCAACGTGCTGCAATACAACTGGGACGCCGTCACCCACCGATGGTTCGGCCTCCTGTACCCGCTCCGCTACCCGTTGGTCGTTGCGGCGTTGTTGGCCCTGGCGCCGCTCCCGCGTCACGGGCGCTGGCGGCTCGGAGGGTCGCTCGGGATCTACGGCGTCGTGCTGTTGTGGGCGGCGTGGTGGCTACTTCCGGTTCTCGTGCAATCGAGCATTCGCTACTTCTTTCCTGCCGCTGGGGAAGTGGGCTCGTTCGGTATTCACGAGCAGGATCTGCATCTCTACGGCAATCTTCGCGAGTTCCACCTAGCCATGGCGGCTGCGGCGGTCTTGGCCACGCTGCGCGGGTGGTTCTACTCCGAGAAAGACGAGGATGACCCGACCCTGGGGATCTTCGTACTCGCCGGATTCGCGAGCGCTGCGCTGATTGGCCGCGTGGGTTCGGACGTCAACTACCTGTTCGAACTGTGTGCGCTCCTGTGCTTGACCGTCGGCAGGGGACTCGGGCGGGGGCCGCAGATCCAGCGCCGCGTCATCGCAGTGCTCCTTGCCATCGGACTCTTGGGGAACATGACGTTGCTCATGTGGCCCGGGCCTTACGGCGACACGAGCGCGTCCCGGCTAGACTCGATCGCCAAGCGCACACAGCGAATGCTTTCGATCTTGAGACAGATCGAGGGGCCGATTCTGTCGGAGGATCCGCAGCTGCAGCCGCTCCTCGGGAAACCTCTGGAGTTCGAGGTCTTCATGCACTCGCGGCTCATCGAGGCCGGCGCGTGGGATCCACGAGACCTCGAACGCAGCCTCGAAGAGCGTCGTTGGGGTGCAATCGTGCTGCGCTGGGGACTTGCCTCGCCGGATCCCGCGACGGCCACCGGCGTGCCGACCCTGATCCCGGTGAGGGAAGCGGTCTTTCTGCCTAAGTCCTTCATCGACGAGCATATCTTGCCCTACTACAGAGTCGAACCGCGGTACCACTCGTTCGAAGCCGTGACCCGCGCCTATGGGGTTCGTTGGGATATCTTGGTTCCGCGCGATTAGACGGTTCCGCGCGATGGGACGGTTCCGCGCGATGGGACGTCGTCGAAGGGGTTGATGGATGCGGTAGGACTTCGATCTTCGGGGGAAGTGGCGGGGGTGCATCGGAATCGAACCGACCTACGACGTTGTTCGCGCCGTACATTGGGTTTGAAGCCCAAGGGGCCCACCAGGAGCCCAACCACCCCCGCAGAGAGTCCAGAACTTAGTGGCGGCGCCACTCGTTCACAAGAGCGGACCGCGTGACTTTTGGCGCGGACGCCGGTGATTCACTCGAGGACCACCCACACGTCGCCTTGGGCGGCGATGACCTCACCGATATCCACCGCGCACGGAGTGCCCTCACTCTCGAGCGCGCGGCGAAGCTGATCGGCTCGCTCTGCGGCTACGGCGATGAGGAGTCCACCGGACGTTTCGGCGTCGAATGCCAGGTCGGCGACTTCCTGGGGGACCCCGGACCCGACCGCGAAGTGGCCAGCCAGGTAGCGACGCGTACGGGCGACGCCGCCGGAGAGGATTCGACGACCGGCAAGCTCCCGCGCTCCGGGCGTGAACGGAAGGTGTCCGGCGTCGAAACGGAGGGTTTGGCCCGAGGCGCGCGCCATCTCCGACGCGTGGCCGAGCAAGCCGAAGCCGGTGATGTCGGTCGCCGCCCGCGCTCCGACCGAGCGCATCGCGCGGGCGGCACCGGCATTCAAAGTGGCCATCGTCTGAACGGCTGCTGCGACGTGCTCCGGGTCGGCTTTGTCGCGTTGGATCGACGTACTCACAGCGCCCATGCCGAGTGGCTTCGACAGGAGCAAGCGGTCCCCCGGCTGGGCTCCGCCATTCGCGATAATGTCGCCGCGCTGCGCGAGTCCCGTCACCGACAACCCATACTTGATCTCGCTATCCTCGACCGTGTGCCCGCCGATCAGCGCCGTCTCGGCCTCCCGAAGCTTGTCGGCGCCGCCGGCGAGGATCTCGCCGAGTACTTCGAGCCCGAGTTGCTTCGCAGGAAACCCCACGATGTTGAGCGCCGAGAACGGGACGGCTCCCATGGCGTAGATGTCCGACAGCGCGTTGGCGGCGGCGATCTGTCCGAACTCGCGGGGTGTGTCCACGATCGGCGGGAAGAAGTCGACGGTTTGGACCAACACGCGTCCATCCCCGAGGTCCATGACACCGGCGTCGTCGAGATCCTCCGGGCCGATCAACACCTCGGCGCGCGTCGGAAAGCGAAAGTCCTTGAGGATCCGAACCAGATCCTCGGGCGGCAGCTTGCTCGCTCAGCCCGCGCACGAGGCGAACTTGGTGAGCCTCAACTTGCTCTTGAACAAGGTGTCGATCCTCTCTTGGTGTCCGTGAGACCCGGCGCGCCTCGACACACGAGCGCCTGCGTTCAGGCTGCTCGCAGGGCGGCACCGTGATCGATGGCCCCGACCGCGGCGCCGCCGCTCAGCGTCGCAAACGGCGCGACCAACCCTGCAGCACGTCATGGATCAGCGTGAACTCTTCGTCGTCGATGGTGCGAACGTCGAACAGGAGCGCGTCATCTGCGGCGCGCGCGAGGATCGCTGGACTCCCTTGCCTCAGGAATGCGGCGAGCGTCTCCACCGAGGCGTCTGTCGGTCGCAGACGGAGGGCCCAGCTCTCCAGGGAGTACGTGGGGAGCGAGCCGCTGCCGGCTTGCGACGTGCAGCTCACCACGGAGGAATCGATCCCCTCCACCGAGCCTACGATCTCCGCCAGCCGAGCCGCGCGCCGGCCCAGCTCATCGGCGCGAGCCGTTAGCCGCCGTAGCGCGGGGATCTTGCTCAGCACGTTCTGCTCGCCTTCGCGATACAATCGCAGCGTGGCCTCGAGCGCGAGGTAGCTGAGGCGCCCGAGACGCAGCGCGCGATACAGTGGGTGCTTGCGACAGCGCTCGACGTAGCCGCGCCGTCCCAGGATGATCCCAGCCTGTGGGCCGCCGAGAAGCTTGTCGCCGCTGAAGCAAACGAGGTCCGCGCCCGAACGAACCGAGGCCGGAACGAAGGGTTCGCCGGGGATGCCTTGCTTCTCCAGATCCACCAGACAACCAGACCCCAGGTCATGGACGACCGGGATGCCGTACTCCTGCCCGAGCGTTGCCAAGGCTGTGATGTCGACGGCGTGCGTGAACCCCTTCACGACGTAGTTGGACGTATGCACCTTGAGGATCATACCCGTGTTGTCGGTGATCGCGCGGGTGTAGTCAGCCAAGTGCGTGCGGTTTGTGGTGCCGACCTCGACGAGTTTCGCACCGCCCTCTTGCATGATGTCGGGCACGCGGTAGGAGCCACCGATCTCCACGAGTTCACCGCGCGAGACGATCACGTCCTTGCCGCGTGCTAGGGCCGAGAGGATCAACAGCGTCGCACCGGCGTTGTTGTTGACCATGGCGGCAGCTTCGCAACCGGTGATCTCCTCCAGCAGCGAGGCGCAACCTCGTTCCCGTCCACCGCGTTGCCCGGTCGCGAGGTCGATCTCGACGCGGACCGGTCGGCCGGCGCGATCGGCGATGGCTCTCACCGCTTCCGTTGCCAGCGGAGCTCGTCCCAAGCCGGTGTGCAGCACAACGCCAGTGGCGTTCACGACCCGACAGTAGTACGGCCGGGCCCGAGTCGCGAGTTCCTGCGCAACCCGCTCCCGGATCGAGGCCAGCCGAAGGTCGCTCTCGGTGAGCGTGCCGCGGGTTCCACGATCCCGCAGCGCGGCTTGGTCGGCGCGGACGGCCGCCGTCACCTCCTGGAGCGAGTAGTCGGCGACCAGCCCTTGGAACTCGGCGAGTCCGAGCAGGCGGTCGACCTGCGGGATTCGTCGCAGCAGTGCGTCACCGGCGGAGCCTTCGGCCATGGCGGGACTCGTCATTCGTGCGAGTGCTTTATCGGGTTGGGGGTCGCCACGCCGGTTTCCGCCGCAGTGTTCACGGCGGGCGCCGGCGCTTCCTCGACTTTGATGAGCTCGACGATGGCGTGCAAATTGAGGAAGGCGAACGGTAGCTGGCCCTGCACGCGCACGGGGCGGTGGGTCTCTCGGTCGACCCACACGCCGATCGCACCATTGAGTCCGAAGAGTCCCTCGAACTCCTTCTTGACCTCGCCGCTGTCACTCTGGGGGTCGAGGACCAGCTTGATCGTCTCGAACTTCCCGGCTGGAGTCTCGATCGTCTCTTCGCGAGTTGCAGAAACTCGGATCACCCACAAATCGGTGTCGCTGACGACCCGCACGCACTGAGGTTCGGCGGAGGTCGAGAAGTCGAGGTGGCGCGCCTTGTAGATCGCAGTCAAATAGTCGACGTGCGGGGCGGTGGTTTGGTGGTTGTGTCGGAGCACCCAAACCTGGTGGGTCGGGATGCCACAATGCCGGTCGCTGCAGTGCTCGCGCCGCTTCCCCCAGGGAATCAGTCCACCGACCCACTTCGTCTTCTTGATCTCGTGCCCGGGCTCCGTGCAGCCATCCTGGCGACAGTGCTTGAGACGCCAGAAGGCGATCTCCGGCCCCTCGAACATGAGCTTCTTCTCGCGCTCCTCCGAGCCCTTCTGCGAGTAGGTATGAATGAAGGGCTGATCGCTGCCGACGGCGAAGCGGCTGGTCAGCTTGGTATCGAGGGTGTAACCGAACTTCTTCCCTTTGGCCTCGGCCTGCAGCACGAGTTCACCGTTGTCCGCACGGTTGGCCGTGAAGGTGGCTTGGCCGACCGTCAGCCACAATCCGGCCTTCTCGACGCGCCCCTCGTAGACCAGTCGTTCTCGGAGCGGCCACTCCGAGTGCACCGCGGGCGCGATGTCGGGTTGCGCAAAGGCCGTCGAGCAAACACCGAAGCCGACGGCAGAGATGAGACCCACCGCCAAAGGCACCCGCAACATCGTGCTCTCCCTCTTCCCGGAGCGGCGTCGCGGCAACCCACCGCGGCGTTCGCTCCTGATTCCCCGAGCGCGATCCCCAAGGGCCCGCCGTGCTGCCGTGTCTCGAGGACGCGGTGTCTCGAGGACGCGGGGGCCCTCGTTTCGAGCCTCGCTGACCCGCTGCCATCGCTTGCCGTCCAACCGTCTTGGGCCAGCTGACCAAGACGGGCTGGATCGGCGGCCACGACACCGGTAGTTTCATGCGCATGACGGCTGAACGAATGGTAACTGCCTGGCGCCCGAATGCAATCAGGCGGCTCCGGGTCGCGCTGTGGGCCGCGGTGTTTCTCGTGGGGGGGAGCTGGATTCGCGCCGACGAGCGTCGGGCAGCCTCCCGGATCGAGCTCGGCGACTCGGCCGCCAGTCAGGCGCTTGCGAGCGTGCCCGCCGCGGAGCGCGGGGAGGCTTGGCTCTACCTCAGCGCTCTGGCCGCGCTCCTCCAGGGCGACCCTACGTCCGCGACCCAGTTCGCGACTCGAGCCGAAACCCAATTCGCATCGCCGCGTGCGTGGCTGATCCGCGAGTTTCTCGAGCTCCACTTCGACCTTGCCGCCACGTTGCGCAGGCACGGGCGACTGGGCGCGCCTGAGGGGCTTCGCTCCGGGGCGCTCGGCGAGAACCCGTCGTTGGCCGCCGCCCGTCGATGGGTCGAGTGGTCGGCGGCCAATCTGGATCGAGAACTCGTTCCGTTCGAACGCATCGCCCATGTGGATCACTTTGGCGCCTGGCCCTCTGTGCTACCGGCCGCAAAGGGGAGACCTGCAGAGCCCGCGAGTGAGGGCGAGCGTTTGGCCTGGCTGAGGAGTCAGCTGCCGTTGGTCCTGGAGCGTCTCGCCGGCGTCACGCCCGACCGTCTCTTTGGTGCCGGTCGGGCAAGTGGCCGCTGGCTGTTGCTCGTGACCTTGCGAGCGGGCGCGAACCTTGCGCAGGTGCAAGCGGCTTGTGAAGCGATCTGGCGCCAGGTCGCCAGCGAGGAGCTGGTCGTCGTCTGGCTGCTCGAGGTCGATCCCGGTGATCGATCGGCCGAATGGCGATCCGAGTTACGGGAGGTGCGGATGCCGCTCTTTGTCATCACGACCCGGGATGCGACGAACTTCGGTCGCCCCGGCTTCGAGCGTGGTGGCGTGAGCCTGCTCCTCGATCCCGATCTGTTCGTGCGCGCTTCCGTGCCCCCCGGTCTGCCGCTCCCGACGCTTGGCCACGTCGTTCGTGAATGGCTGCGCGGATCGGACTAAGGAGTCGCCCAAGAGTAACTTCACCCTCTTGCTCGTCGCTTCGGGCCATCTTCGACCGATCCGAAAACCTCGAAGTCCTCACCGGAACTTCTAAGGCTACGCCTTCGGTTCCGAGCTTTCCGGATCGGCCGAATCTGACCCAAGTCGACGGCAAGATGTCGAAGTTATTCTTGGGCGACTTCTAAGGTCAGCGTTACGAACCGCCTCGCGTTTGATTTGGGCCTATAGCAGGTTCTGCGGGTCGACATCGATCACGATGCGGGTCGTGGCCCACGGGCGACGGTGGCGAACGAGGGGTAGGACCGCCCGGCGGAGCGCCGCTCGCGTGCGACTCTTGAGCAGCACGTGATGCCGATAGTGGCTGCGCAGTCGAGCCAGCGGAGCCGGTGCGGGGCCCAGTACTTTGACATCATTGGCGGCATTGTCGCGGACGAGCTTCGCGAGTTGCGCAGCCGTCTCGCGGGCACGAGGCTCGGCGGCATCCTCACACACGACTCGAACCAGGTGTCCGAAGGGCGGGTACCCGAGGGTCCTGCGCACCGACTCCTCGTGCTGATAGATGAGGCTTTGATCCTGGCGTTGCCCCGCAATCACAGCGTAGTGATCGGGTTGCCGGGTTTGAATGACGACCCGACCGGGGCGTTCGCCGCGGCCTGCGCGGCCGGCGACCTGACAGATCAGCTGCGCGGTGCGTTCGGCGGCGCGGAAGTCGGGTAGGTGCAGCGCAATGTCCGCGTCGACGACTCCGACGAGCGTGACACCCGGGATGTCGTGGCCCTTGGCAACCATTTGGGTGCCGATGAGGATGCGCGTGTGGCCGAGACGGAAGTCCTCGAGAATTCGTTCGAGGCTCTCGCGGTTCTGGGCGGTATCACGGTCGAGCCTACCCACGGCGACGCCCGGGAACAGGCTCGCGAGCGTCTCCTCGATGCGCTCGGTCCCCGGGGTCCGGCGACGTAGGCCGGGGCTGTCGCAATCGGGGCAGGTTTCGGGGACGGTGTGGATCGCGCCGCAGTAGTGGCACAGCGCTCGGTCCTCCCGTTTGTGGTAGGTCAGCGCGATATCACACTCCTTGCAGTGCAACGTGAACCCACACGTCGGACAGTGCGTGTGGCGCGCGAAGCCGCGGCGATTCAAGAACAGAAGCACCTGCTCGTCGCGTGCCAACGTGCTTTGCATCAGCTCGACCAGGCGCGTGGACAGGAGATTCCAACGCGCGCGACCGATCTCTTGCCGACGGTCGTGGACCTCGATCGAGGGCAACGCTCGCGCGGTCACACGTTCTGGCAGACAGACCTGGGTGTAGCGTCCGCGGCGCACGTTCTCCATCGACTCGAGCGAGGGCGTCGCCGTGCCCATGATGCACGGAATTCCCAGTAAGGACGCTCGCTTGACGGCGACGTCGCGGGCATGGTAACGCGGCGACGACTCCTGCTTGTAGCTCGTCTCATGGCACTCGTCGATCACGATCAAGCCAAGCGTCGGCAGCGGTGCGAACACGGCGCTGCGGGCACCAATGGCGACTTTGACTTCACCACTTCGGAGTCTTCGGTAGTGCTGCGCGCGCTCGTTTGCGGGCAGCATGGAGTGGAGAACGGCCACGTCGCCCAGGCGTTCGTGGAATCGGCGAACGGTCTGCGAGGTGAGGGCGATCTCGGGAACCAGGACCAGGGCTCCGCGGCCATGTTGCGTCGCGTGCTCGATGCACCGTAGATAGACCTCGGTCTTGCCGCTGCCGGTGACTCCGGCCAGCAAGAAGCTCTCGAAGGCCGCCGGGGCAATGCGCGCACACACCGCGTCAACCGCCCGCGCTTGCGCACGACTCAGCTCGGGCCGGCCCGCACTCGTCGGTGGAACCACCGGGCTGGTGTCGGTGGGCGGTGCGGGCGCTTCGAAGCACTCGACGAGGCCGTGCCGCACCAGCGTGCGCAGCGCACTGTCCGAGGCGTCGGCGCGTGCGAGCAGTTCGCGGGTCGGGAGCGGACCGTTGCTGTCGGCAAGCACGGCGATGATCCGGGTTCGGGCCTCGTGCCCCGCGCGCCCGGTTGTCGGCGGCTTTGCGGGATTGGGGCACAATCGCGCCCAGCGGATCGTCGGCTCTCGTTCTCGACGGACGCCGCTGGGAACTGCAGCCTCGACGACCTCGCCGACCGGCGCGAGGTAGTAGTCGGCGGTCCAGCGAATCAGCGCGAGCAGGTGCGCGTCGAGTACGGGCTCTTCGTCCAGCACCTCGGTGACCAGCTTCGGCTCGGCGTGACGGGACTCGGCGGCGCGCTCGATGCAGTAGCCGATGCGCGAGCGGGTACCGAAAGGAACCCTCACCCGCGCCCCGGGCACCACCCGGTGGTCGAGCTCGGGTGGAATCCGATAGTCGAACAACTCTGGAACGGGAATCGCCAGCGCGATCCTCGCGAACGGGGTGGTGGCGATCACCGGTGGCTCTCCTTCGTTGCCCGCGATTATGGGCAGACGACGGAGTTCGCGCCAGTCCGTGAGGTGGGTCGCGTCGAGGGGCCCTGGCAGCGAGGGAGCCGGAGGCGTAGCCTTGGTTCCGGTGAGGATTTCGAGGTTTTCGGATCGGTCGAAGACGGCCCGAAGCGACGAGCAAGAGGGTGAAGTCACTCTTGGGCGACTCCTAAGCCCCCTGGCAAGGGGCCGTTACCCGGCGCTCGGCATGCGCACGATGAAGGTGGTACCCGTCCCGGGGCGGGAGTCCACGGCGACACTGCCCCGCTGCTCTTCGATGATGTGGCGGGTGATCGACAGGCCGAGGCCGGTGCCCTCCCGTTTGCTGTTGGGGATGCGGTAGAACGGCTCCCAGATCTTGGCCAGAAACTGCTCCGGAATGCCTGGCCCTTGATCCGCGATCAACACGCACACGTGATCGTCGGAATCGGGTTCCACCCGAACCCGGATCTCCCCATTGCCCGGGGCGTACTTCACTGCGTTCGAGATGAGGTTGTCGAATGCACGAGTCAAACGCAGCCGTTCGCCGCACACGGTCGCAGGGCCTTGGAAGTCGAGCACGAATCTCTGAGTGTGGCCTTGGGTTTTGTACAACGCGACCAACGACCCGAGCAGCTCGGTGAGGTCGATCGGCGTACGGGATTCCGAGCGTGAGGGGAAGCGCAGTTTGAAGTACTCGGACGTGTCGTCGACGAGTTGCTGAATGCGACTGCCGCTCGACTCGATGGCGGCGAGTAACTCGCGGCACCCCTCGGCACTGTCCGCAGGCATCAGATCGGGCAGGATCTCGGCGGCGTTCAGGATGGCGGCCAGCGGCGACTTGAGGTCATGAAACAGCGTGCTGAGCAGGTACTGTTTGACCCGATCTTGCTCCCGGAGCGAGGACAGCTGCAGGCCGGCCGACACGTCTCGCAGGATGAACACCACCGACGCCAGCGCGTCCTCACCCGCGACCGTCGCACCGACGAGATAGCGCAGGGCACCGAGTTCGTGGCTCAACTCGGGCAGCGGACGCTCCAAGCAGCCACCCGCGTGCAACGTGTCGAGCAAGAGCTCTTCGAAGAAACTAGCGAACCGTGGCGGAAGGAACTCCGACAACTGCGCGCCCTCGAGGGGGCGAGCATCGACGGGGAAGAGAAAACGGAAGTTGCGGTTGGCGATCAAAACGTGTCCGTCGAGGTCCGTGACGAGGACCGCTGTCGGTACGCTCTCCGCCAAGGTTTGAAACAGGGGCTCCCAGGGACCGCCCAAGGTGGGCTCTTGAAGGGCCGGGGGAGCGAGCGCCGCATGAGGACTCACGCTCTACCTCCACTCGCGGCAGTCGCAGTCGGCTCCGGCCTGGGGCCAGCCAGGCCCAGGTACTCGAAGAAGTCGGCCGCCTCGAACAGCGAGCGTTCGAACGTTTCGAGCCAAGCCGCGAGCCGGGTCGCGTCGTAACCCAGCCGTTCGCTCGCGCCGGGACAGATCTCCTCGAGCGGGAGGTTCGCGCGGCACGCCATTCCCCAAGCGCTCACGATGCAGTCCGCAACGTGGATCGCATGGGCCGCCGTTGCCGGGCCAGGGCCGGTCAGCGGACAGTGGTGGTCGCGCACAGCCGCTGCGATGCTGTCCGGCAGGCTCCAGGAAGTCGACAACTTGTAGCCGATGTCCGAGTGATCATAGCCGAGAATGCGTCGTTCGGCGTCACGCGCGGGCACCCCTCGTCGCTGCAGCTCCAGCACGCGCCCACTCAAGGCGGGGAGGTGTTGCGCGACCAGGAGCTTGCCGACGTCGTGGAGCAGGCCGGCGACGTACACCTCGTCCGCGTCTGGCAATCGGGCCTTACGAGCGAGGCCGGTGGACACGATCGCCGTGGCTACGGAGTGACCCCAGAAACGCGGATAGTCGAAGTCGTCGTCGCTGCTCGGGCGAAAGGTCTCGATCACAGAGACCGTGAGCAGGAGGTTGCGGACGGCCTGGAACCCCAGGAGTACCACGGCCTGCGTGAGGTTGCCGATGCGTTTCTGGAAGCCGTAGTAGGCGCTGTTGGCGAGCTTCAACACCCGCTCCGCGATCGCGATGTCACGAACAATGAGCTGCGCCACATCTTGCGCGCTCGTCCGGCGATCCCGCATCAGCCGTTCTGCTTCGAGCACCACCACCGGCAGGGTGTGGAGGTTCAGTGCCTTGTCGATGACTTGCGACACTTCGTCGGTGGTCTGGGTTGCGGCGGGATCGGTCACGCGTCCGCCTCCGCTCTCTGGCGGCGGGCCCGGCGCGCCGCGGCCCATCCCGTGAGCCCCGCCTCGAGGATTCCCATCTCGTGGGATCCCTTGTGGTCTGCGAACAGGTCCTGCCAGCCGTCGGTGCGCGGGAACTCCGGTGTCGCCCGGTTCGTCCCGCTCTCGCCGGTGCCGTCACCCCGCGTCGGCGTCGACCGATCGTCGGTCACGTCCGCGTCGAGTGCGTCGACTTGGCTGACGTGGAGGCGCGCGAGTACGCCCAAGACAGCGTCGGTGAGGACCGTCCCTGCCCGCAGCAGGATCCGACCGTCGCCGTCGAGGATGGGTTCGGCCAGAACCGAGCCCTTGGGAATCTCGTGCAGCGGCCGTGCCGTCATCGGATCTGTTCCTCCACGCTTGCGAGAGGTTGCGAGGGGGCCCCGTCCAAGCGACGGCTCGGCCCGCTCCTAGGGTGGAGGCCCATTCCGGCGGGACTCCTCTCAAGAATACGGTATGGTGCGGGCCCGGGCACCCCGTGGCCCTGTCGTCAGGATCCCGAAGGAAGTGACCAAATCGCTGTGGCAGAACGACTTCCTGATCCGAATCCCGAGTCGGCACCGGCTTCGGAACGGTCTCTCTCGCCGGAGTTGGCGTCCGGCTCAGGAGTCCCGGCCGAGGCCGTGGTGCCGGACGGCTGGTTCGAGCACGCGTTCGGGGCCGACTATCTGCGCCGCTACCGGCACCGGGACGAGGAGCAGGCGGCGATGGAGGTCGCGTTCGCGGTCGCTGCCTTGCGATTGACTCCCGGTGCGCTGGTGTTGGATCTCGGTTGTGGGGCCGGGCGTCATCTCGGTCCGCTGCTCCAGAGCGGGATGGCCGTGACCGGCGTGGACCTCAGTCGTGACCTCTTGGCGCACGCTCGGGCGGGGCTCGGCCGGGCTGCCGGACCACCGCAGGCGCGACTCGTTCGTGTAGACATGCGCGCTTTGCCCTTCGGCGCCAAGTTCGATGCGGTCCTGTCCTTCTTCACGAGCTTTGGCTACTTCTTCGACGAGGCGGAGAATCATCGTGTCGTATGCGAGATCGGTCGGGTGCTGCGGCCCAAGGGCAAGTTCTTGCTCGACCTCATGGACCGTGATTGGGTTACGCGCGAACTCGTGCCCCACAGTGTGCGCGACGAGCAAGGTGTGCGTCTCGAGGAGCGACGCTGGATCACGCGCGACGGATTGCGGGTGGAGAAGGAGGCGATCTTCGGTGAGGGGCCAACCGCGCGGCGGTTTCATGAATCGGTCCGCATGTACACCTTAGCGGAGGTGCGCGACTTCCTGGCCTCCCAAGGTCTTGGGGTCGAGCGGGTCGTGGGCGACTTCAACGGCTTGGACTACGTTCCGGGTCGTCGCTCCCGCATGATCATCGTCGGCAGTCGGCAACGAGGCGACGCATGACGCAACCCGACTTCGTCACCAGGTTGCCTCACCGCGACGACGAGCGTGTCTTCGTCGGGCGCGCTGCGGGGTGGGAGTGTTTCGGTCCGGTGCCCCGAAATCCCGAAGAGTTGCGGCAGCTCGCGCTCGCGCGCACGCCCGACCCGGCTCGGCGTGCACGCGCACTCGAGGTGCTGCTCCCGGTGTGGCGGCGATACGATCTTCCAATCGCCGCTCGCGCCGCGCTCGACCTCGCCGCGGACCCTCGGACCCACTTCGTTCTCACCGGCCAGCAACCTGGTCTCGGCGGAGGGCCACTCCATCTATTTGTGAAGGCAATCAGTGTCGCGCGGCTCGCGCGCCGGCTCCGCGAACTCGGAGTACCCACCGTAGCCCTGTTCTGGATCGCCGACGAGGATCACGATGTCGCGGAGTTGTTTCCGGGCTCGTTCGACGAGGCCGGACGCGACGTCAGCCTTGCGGTTCCTTTCGCTGCCGGTCGCACCCCGATTGCGGCGCTCCGTCTCGCGGCCACGGAGCGCGATCGTTGGGTGGACTGGGTGGCTGGCCGGTTGCCGGTCGACGCGCCGCATCGCGGTAGGCTCCTCGACCTGCTCGCGCAGTCGTTCGACCCTGCCCCAGGGGTGTGGTTCCGCAACCTGCTGCACGCGCTGCTGCCGGACGAAGGGCTCCTCCCGATCCATCCGAGCGATGTGAGGCCGCTGCAGGGCGAAGTGCTCCGCTTCGACGCCTCCCGTCCCGACGCGTTGTCCCAGCAGATCGCGCCGGTAGTCCGTGAGCTCGCGAAGCGTGGCTTACCGGTGCCGATACCCAGGGTCGCAACGCCGCCGTTCTTCTGGATCGGGGATGACGGGGGGCGGCATCGCCTAGAAGTCGTCGCCGGAGGAGTGCGCAGCAAAGATGGCAGTCGCACCTTCGATCCCGACGCGCTCGATGCGGAGGTGCGTCGCAACCCCCAGCGGTTCTCGCCCGACGCGTTGTTGCGACCGCTGCTGCAAGACGCGGTGCTCGAGCCGTTCGCGACGGTGGTGGGGCCGACCGAATTCGCCTACCACTTGGAACTCGCGGAGGCGTATGCGGCGCGCGCGATTTCGCGGCCGCTCCTGATTCCACGGTTGCGCGTCCGGCTCCTCGATCGCATGGCGCGCGACCGCTTGCTCGAGCTGGGTGTGAGCGTGGAAGCCGCGACGGCGCCGAGCCTGAACGTTGCCCAGCAGCTGCCCTCGGAGACGGCCGACAGGCTCGAGCGCGACCTCGAGGCAGCGGCACAGCCACTCCTGCGTTGGGCCGCGACTTTGGGCGATGACCCGCGCGGCACGCCGGCGCTACAGAAGCGTCTCGAGCGCCTCCGTCGTCGCTGGACCGAGGACTTGGACAAACTAGCCCGTGTCATCGAGCGCGACTGTGCCGCGGATGTATCGACGGCGCGGAAGGAGTTGGAGCGCATCCACGCCGAGTTGTTTCCGGGCAGTGAGGATGCAGAGCGTACGCGGTCCGTGTTTCACTATCTCGGGCGCTACGGACCTGGTCTGTTGGGGCACATCGCCGCGGCATTCGATCCGTTCGATGATCGGGTGGCGCTGTTGGCCCTCGAGAGGGCGGAGGGATCTTGACGCAGATGAGTGTGGACTTGTTGGTCGTCGGTGCGCATCCCGACGATGCAGAACTCGCGGTCGGGGGTACGTTGCTCCGGGCCAAGCGAGAAGGCCTTCGCACCGCGGTGGTCGATCTCACGCGAGGTGAGCTGTCGAGTCGCGGCGACCTCGTGACGCGCGCCGCCGAGACCCGCCGTGCCACGGAGATTCTCGCGCTGGACCATCGCGAGAATCTCGAGCTGCCCGACGGCGCCGTGCGCGACTCGGATCCAGCGCGCGCTCGGTTGGCGGACGCGATTCGACGGCTGCGTCCGCGGTTCGTGCTCGCCCCGTGGAAGGAGGATCTGCACCCTGACCATGCTGGCGCGGGCTGGCTCACCGAGCGCACGTGGTATCTCTGCGGCGTCGGCAAGTTCGCGGCAGGGACCGAGCCGTTTCGGCCGCGCGGTCTGGGCTTCTACATGTGTCACACCCCATTCGCCGCGACGGCGGTGGTGGACGTGACCTCGGTGTGGGAGCGCAAGCTCGAGGCCGTGCGCTGCTATGCTTCACAGTTCGGCGAGGCGCTCGGCGCGCCGCCGGTGGCGGGCTTGCCGCCGACGAAGATCTCGCAGCCCCACTTCCTGGCGGCGATCGAGGGGCGCGCACGCGATCACGGGCTGTTGGCCGGGTGCGTTTTCGGCGAGCCGTTGCGTTGGGAGTACCCCGTGCTCCTCGGTGGCGTCGGGGCGTTGCTCATGCCGGAAGTGGAAGCCCCATGAAGATCGCCATCGCATGCCACCCAACCTACGGCGGTAGTGGGGTCGTGGCCTCCGAACTCGGCATGGCCCTGGCCCAACGAGGTCATGAGGTTCATTTCGTTTCGTACCAAGTGCCGTTTCGAGTCGATCGCCTGCTCGACGGCGTGCATGTCCACGAAGTCGATGTCCCCAGCTATCCGCTGTTCAAGTACCCCTCCTACGCGTTGGCCTTGGCGAGCAAACTCGTCGAAGTGGTCCGCGCCTCTGGCGTCCGGCTGCTGCACATGCACTACGCGATTCCGCACGCGATCAGTGGCATCCTCGCGCGGCAGATGTGCAGTGACTGCGGCGTGCGAGTGCTCACGACTCTCCACGGCACCGACATTACGCTCGTCGGTAGCGACCATTCCTACTTCGAGATCACCCGCTGGGGCATCGAGCAGAGCGACCTGGTGACGGCGGTGAGTCGGGATCTCGCGCGCGAAACTCGGCGTCAGTTCAAGACGACCCGTTCCATCGAGGTCGTGCCCAACTTCGTGGACACGGAGCACTACACCCCGGCGCTCCGTCGCCCCGCGCTGCGCGCACGCTTTGCCGCGGAGAGCGAAGCACTCCTCGTGCACATCTCCAACTTTCGGCCAGTGAAGCGCGTGCTCGACGTGATCGAGGTTTTCCACCGAGTGCGCGAGCGCCTCCCAGCCCGGCTGCTCATGATCGGCACCGGCCCGGATGTCGGGATTGCCGAAGAGCGAGTGGCGACTCTGGGGCTCAGTAACCACGTGACCTTTGCGGGCGGCATGACCGGGGTGGGGGAACTCTTGGCGGTCACCGACTTGTTCCTGCTGCCGAGTGAGTCCGAGTCCTTCGGGCTGGCTGCGCTCGAGGCCATGGCTTCGGGTGTGCCGGTCGTGGGAACCCGTGCCGGTGGACTCCCCGAGGTCGTTGAGCACGGACGGAGCGGCGCCCTCCACGCGGTGGGGGACGTCGAGGGCATGGCGCACTCGGCGGTCGACATCTTGGCGGACCCCGCGCGGCTCGCCGGGATGCGACGAGCGGCCCGCGAGCGGGCGGTCGGGGAGTTCCCGCTGGAACGGGTCATCGTCGAGTACGAGCAGCTCTACGAGCGTCTGATTGCCTCGGCCGAGGCCGATTGCCGAGACCGGTCAGGGTGAGGCAACGTCCGGAGCGGGCCCGAACTGGGTCACGAAAGCGCTTCGGGCCCGCCCGTGTTCAGGCCGAAAACAAGGGGTGGGAAGGGCCGCGGGGGTCCCGCGGGCAACCATCTCGATGGCCCAGCTCGTTAGCTTTGGAGCGACCGGATTTTGCGATTCCTGCACCCGATCGACCCATACGTGCTCCAATCGCCGCTTCGAGGGACTCCGTGCCTCGACCGCGGCACCGAAGCGGAACGTGCCGAGCACGCGCTGTCCCGTCCGCCGGGTCTGTCGGGCTTGGTGAGTCACCCCCACGCACCGCGAAGTTTCGCGGCCGCCGTGCAAGCCGATGTCTGGGCGCCCCTGGAAGGGCCCGGCGTGTACTTGCTGCAGGAACGCTGCGTACTCCCCGGTGGAGTGCTGAAGACCCGTAATGGCCTGTTGATCGCAGTCGACCCGGAACGCTGCCGTTTTCAGCCGGTCTTGACGACACCCCGAGTACTCGTCGATCGACTGATCGAGCACGTGGACGCGGCGGGGGTCGATCCCGGCGGGGTGTGTGGGCTCTATCGCGACGAAGGGCACTACCTGGACCGGCTCGTCGACGCGCGCGGGAACGAGCGGCCGTTGGTGCGGGTCGACGAGCCCCTCGGAGGGTACTGTTCGATCTGGCGTCTACCGGCGGACGAGGGTGTGGCGCTCATGGCCTTGATCGAGGGCAGTCCGGGCTGTCTCGTGGGTGACACCGCGCTCTATCGAGCCTTGATTCGCCGGCGGGGTCGCTCGCTCGGCGCGCAACCCCATCGACCGACCGTGTGCTTCTACAACCAGCGGGACTTCGGCATCACGCTGACCACGACGGTGCGGGTCTACCCGATGAGCGAGGAGTTCGATCTCAACGAGTTCGCAGCGTGCTTGCACCAGCAGCATCACCTGCAGGAACTCTCCGTCGATCTGGACGATTCGGAGTCGGTGCGCCGGTTCTGCGACGCCGTGCGGATGGAGGGGGTGAGCCGACGTACCATCGGCGTGCTCGCCCGGGGGGCTGGATCGGGGTGGCTCGTGCACCTCGATGAAGATGAACGCGTCACGCTGACGAGCCAACCGCAAGTCCCCGAGGTCGCGCTCGAGTTCGACGCCGAATGGGTGGAACGGGGATTGGTGCAGCGCTTCTTGCCGGCCTCGATGCACGCGGTGCTATCGGTTCGTCCCGACTCGGTCGACGTGCGGTTTGGCTTCGAGGACCCGCGCGCGGCGATCGCGTTCGTCGTGAATCCGCCGCCGAAGCGACTGCTCTCCGAACTCTCCGACCTGAGTTGGCGCTTACCGCTCGGTGCGCTGCAGATCAAGCCGCCGCCCCCGCGCGGCTTGGTCGTGCGCCCGCTCCCGACGGCAGCCACACCCTGACGATGTCAGCGGAACGAGGGCGCAGCTACGAGGTTCGCGTGCTCCGGGGACTAAGGAGTCGCCCAAGAATGACTTCACCCTCTTGCTGGTCGCTTCGGGCCATCTTCGACCGATCCGAAAACCTCGAAATCTTCATCTAGGGCTACGCCTCCGGTTCCGAGCTTTCCGGATCGGCCAAATCTGACCCAAATCGACGGCAAGATGTCGAAGTTATTCTTGGGCGACTCCTAAACTCCCACGGTCTCGGGAGTGTGGGGCGCCACGGTGATCTTGTTGCCGCGGAAGGCCTTCTTGGCGTCGGGCAACGCGGCTTCGGGCACGAACACGTAGCGGTGTTCGGCCTCGGCAAGCGACCCCATGCCCTTGCGCTGCAGTTCGGTCTTGAGTTCACCCCAGGCTTTGTCGTCGTTGGGAGCCTGTAAGGTCACGCGCGCCGATGCCAGGCGCTTGCCTCCCGGCTCCGCAGTGCGCAGGATCACATAGGCGTCGGTCTTCGATAGAAACCGGTAGCTGATGGTTCCTTGCGGGCCCTTCGCCCAGGCCGCGCAGTGGTCGTGCATCAGGGTGCCGATGACGTGCGGTAGCACATCCTTGATGTTCTTGGCCATTCTCAGCTCTCCAGAAGTTGGGCACGTTGTCGCGTGAGAAACGCTTCGGTGCGGTTGCCGAGGAGTTCGTGGACGGCTGCCAGCTGCAAGAGTGTCTCGTGACGCTCGTGCGATCGCTCCGGGTCGGTCCGCAACTCGTGTTCCGACCGCGCGAGTAGGGTCTTGGCGCGTTGCAAGAGCACCTGCTCGCGACGGTGGTCGCGGCCGGGTCGCAGAGCGCTTTCGCGATACTCCTCGAGCAGGAAGGTCGCCACGTCGCGGGATTGCTCGAACGGCGGGCGCGTGGTGGCTCGCGTGAGATCGTACGCATACGCCGTGCAGCCGAACACGAAGCACGCGGCGATCGCTCCCTGGAACCTGCGGGTCTTGGTGCTGAACCGGCTCACTGCCCCCGGGTCGTGGTGGAGGAGCCATAGCGCCTCGATGCGTTCGGGGAGCGACGGGTGACGCCACCCGCGCTTGCGGTGCAACGTTCGCGTGAGCAATCCGATGCGCTCGAGCGCGCCCGCCAGTGGGGCCGGCGAGCCGAGGAGCGTCGCGCCGTAATGGTCGGCCTGCAGTTCGAAGTGCCGCGACAAGATCCCGAACCAGCCGCCGAAGTAGACATACCCGAGGATCGCGACGATCCCGAGTTCGGCCAGCGGTTGGTTCGGTAGAAAGCGCGCTAGGGCCTGGAACGCGAAGAAGAACGCCACGACTGCGGCGAAGTACACCGTGAAGTGACGGTGACGAGCGTGACCGAGTTCATGCGCGAACACCCCCTCGACCTCGGCGGGGTCGAGCTGCGCGAGCAACGCGTCGGTGAAGATCACGTAGCGAAAACGGGGGAACACCCCGCTGATGCACGCGTTGAGTACGGCGCGGGGGCCAGTCTGCCAAACTCGAATGTCGCGATAGCCCAGGCCAGCGTCGCGGGCGATTTGTTCGAGGCGATCGCGCAGAGGGCCTTGCGGCAGCGAGATCGAGGGCCACAGGAGCCGCACCCCGAACGGTGCCAGGACGAGCACTGCGACGAGTAGCGCCACCAGGCCGGCGGCTGCGGCGAAGGCGTTGGTCGCGAGTGATTCCTGGACTCTCGGCAGATACCAGCCGGCGTCGAGCACGGTCATGAACAGCAGGAACGGAACCAGTGGAGCGGCGAGGAGGCGCAGGTCACAGCGGAGTGCTGCACGAATCGCCTTTTGGCGGTCGGCACCGCCGGGGTTCGCCGAACCTGCGCCCGAGAGCGCGACGAGGCCGAGCATCGCCCCGAGCCAGAATGGGGCCAGCGTCACCAAATGGGTGGCGAACGGAATGCGTGGGGCCACCCATGACTTGGCGATGAAGACCCAATCGCAGACGAGGATCGCAATTCCAAAAGCAACGACCACTGGGGCGAGGGTCATGAGCACCGCCCGCTGGGCAGCGCGCGGACCGATCCGCTGGGGCACGACCGTCTCCACCGTAGCGGCGGCGGTGGTTCTGAAGGGCGCGAGGAGTTGGGCGCGGGTCAGGCGTCCGACCGACCAACCGAGCAGGGGAATCGAGATCAGTACCAAGATCCCGACCCAAGGATCCGTCGCCCCGGCGGGCATCGGCAGCGAACTCTCATGAGTCTGAAGCAGAACCGCAACGACGGCGGCGAGGAGGATCAGCATGGCTGCGAAGTCACCAGCAGTCGGTATGAGATCGGATGGGATCGCAAGGCGCAGTCGTCCATTCGGATCAGTTGCCGCGAGATGTCATTTGGGTCCGAATGATGTGCTTCATGATCTCGTCTTGGCTCTCCTTGGGCAGGTCGTCGAAGGCGAGCCCGAGTGAGACCCGGTCACTCCCTTCCTCGAAGGCCTCGACCCAAGCGACTCGGCAGAGCGCCTTGATCGGCTGATCGAGTGACGGCAGCAACAAGTTGACCCCCACTCGGATCTTGCCCATGAGCAGGGCCGGAATCCAGTTGAGGCTCGGGATCCGACCGAACATCAGGCAACCGCCCCCGGAGAGGCTGGAAGTGACGCCCTCGTGAATCTGTTCCGGGCCGAGATCGATCATCTTGGCGAGGAACTTGTACCGAATCGGAATGTCGTTCGCGAGCCGGACGAACTGTTTTCGCTCCGGCTGCAGAGCCGAGAATGTCGAACCCAAGCGAGCCTCCCGTCGTTCCTGCCCGCTCGCAGCGAGGCGCGGAGGTGGGACCTCGCCCGCGCTGGGGAGGCCTCACGGAAATCCACCTCGAACAAGTCTACGATGGCGGCGGCTCGCGGGGAGTGGCGTCGAGTGAGTTCGGCGCGCCCTGACACGGGCCGCCAGGGCGCGCGAGGGGCGACTCCTCAGGAGTAATCGTGGCTCCTGGTGAGTTGCACGACCCGAGCGGATCGGAACCTGTCTGGGACCTCGTCGAAGGTGAAGAAGAATACCTGACGGTGGTTGGCCGTGGCCGCGAGGAGGTCCAGCCCACGGGCGCGGCGCACGGGATCCCAGTTCACGAGCGCCTCGTCGATGAGGATCGGCAGACGGTCCCGCCGGTCGTCGAGGTGGTCGGCGATAGCCAAGCGTAGGGCGAAGAACGCCTGGTCGCGCAAGCCCCGACTCATCGGTGACTGCAGCCGCGTCGTGCGCCGTTCGTTCGCGTCGACGAGATCGAGCCCCACGCCGTCATCCGCCAAGAGTAGACGTGTGTAGCGCTCCCCGGAGATCCACCGAAGGAGTTCGCTGGCTCGCTCCAAGATGTCGGCCTGGTGGGACGCTCGGAACGATCGCTCCGCCTCGCGCAGTACGGCGGCCAGGACGTGTCGGCGATCGCGCTCGCGCCGCACGTTGGCCAGTTCCTCGCGGAGCCGCTCGAGGTCGCCGACGATCTCGCTGAGTGGTGCGTGGGCCCGCAGCGCGGCCAGCTCCAGGTCGACGCGTTGGAGGTCGGCGAGTCGGCGCTCGTGATGCTGCCGTTCGAGGTCGCTTTGCTGGAGCAGGTCTTCGAGGGCGGCGGGGCTGATCTCTGTGCCGGATCGGCGCGCGACCTCGAGCTCCGCTCGCCGCAGCTCAAGGTCGGGGAACTCGAGCGCCAGACTCTCCTCGAGCTGCACGGCCTTCTCGGCCGCGGCGCGTCGCGTCACGACTCGCGCCGCGGCCCGCGCGGGTTGCCCCGGGTCGAGGCGCTCGAGCGCCTCGTTCAACGCGGCGCGATCCCGCGCGAGCGCATCCCGATCCCGGGTCAGGGCGTCGAGTTCGCGTGTGGCGAGTTCGTGTTCCTGCAGAGCGGCCTCTGCACGTGCTTCGTGTCGCTGGGCGGTGGCCAGGCGCTCACTCAGCACCGCCAGCGTTTTCTCCCCAGCCGGCTCATCGATCGTGAGCCGCAGGGCTTCCGCTATCGCCCGCGCCTGGGCGCCGAGCGCGGCCGCTTCGGCTGCGATGCCGCGCTCCTGCGCGCGCGCTGAGATGACCGCGTGGGCCGCGGTCGTTCGGCGCGCCCGTTGCTCCGCGAGCCGCCGGTGACGATTCCGTTCGCGGGTCCGCAAGGCAGCTGCCAGGGTGGTCGTCGTCACCAGCACCGTCCCGCTGAACCACGCATACGTCGGGGCTCCTCGCGCCAAAGCCCAACCGAGAAGCCCGAGAGAGAGACAGGCAATGCCCGCGACCCAACCCCACCACGAGGGCGATCCAGCGTGGTCTCCCGCTTCGATCGACGCGAGCCACGGCTCCGGCTCGGCATGAGGGTCCGAGTGCGCCTCTGCGAGTTCCCGCCACGTGGACTCGGTGTCGGCCCGCCTAGCCCGGGCATTCGTCCGTTCACGCTCGCGGTCGACCCACCGCCCGAGTGTGTTCCGTAGCTCATCGACTTCTGCGGTATGCTCGAGCCAAAATCGGTCGACCTCATCGAAGGTACGTACCGTGGTGAGCAGTTCCTCACAACGAGTCTGGCGGGTAGCGATCTGCTTCTCGAGGGTCAGGATTGCGCGGTCGAGTTCGAGCCGTCGCGCGGTGGGGTCCGACGGCAGGGCAGCCCAATCGGTCGCGTCTCCCGCGACCGCAAGCGCTTCGCGGATCGACTCGGTGCGCTGGAGGATCGGGAGCAGCTTCTGCAGGGTGCGAACCTGCTCGCGGCGCGCCTGCTCGGTCGAACGACTTGCGGCCATCTCATCGCGGAGTCGCTCGGCCTGCGCCCGTAACGTCAACTCGCGAGTGCGGCGTTCCTGCGCGTGACGTCGCTGTCCCTCCAGTGTGATGATCTCATTCTCGATCCCGCGGGCTCGTGGCTTCCCGCGACGGTCGGGCCGCCAGAGTGCATTGGCCTCGGTCTCGAGCGACGCGATCACGGCCTGCACCGATGCAAGGTCACTGGTGCCCAAACCCGTCAGCAAGAGCTCCAGCACGGATTCCCACGAACGTCCGTCCAAGGCGCGCAGGCGTTCGACGCTCAGCGCATAGATCGTCTCGAACACTGGCAGTCCGATTCGCGCAGCGTGGGCGAGCGGCTGGTTGCCGAGGTCGCGGGACTCGTGCCCGTACTCCCACTTGCCCTCGACGCGCCCCCGAAGGGTACGGGTCAGTCGGCCGACGCTGCCGGTATCGAACTCGATCTCGGCTTGGATGCCGGGATCACCTCCCGACCAGGGTGCGTACGGATGCAGGTCGCGTTGAGCCGGGCGAAAACCAAAGAACAGCGTGACGAGCGCATCGAAGATCGTACTCTTGCCCGCTTCGTTCTCCCCGCACACGACCACCAGCGATCCGAGTGGTTCGTCGCCCGTATCCAGTTCAGAGACGGTGCCGTAGTGCGCGACTCGGAGTCGGGAGACTCTCATGGTTCGACCAGCAAGAGTCGCTCGGCAAGGAATGGGTCCGCATCGGTGAGCAAGGAACGGATGTAGTCGGCGGAGCTTGCGCCCTCGGTAGCTCCCGCGAGTTCTTCGGCCTCGATGTTCGGAAGCGCCGTGGCCCCGGAGCGCAAGGCCTCGACGAGCCGCAGGGCCTCGCCTAGGACGTCATTTCTTTCCCGCAGGCGGTTGACGTCGACGGGCCGATTCACGCGCGCATCGAGCTCGACATCTACGAACTCCACGACCCCGGTGAGCTCCGGACCGTCGTCTCGGAGCGACCGGCGTAGCTCTTCGCAGAGGAAACGCAGGTTCTCGGGCGAGCGCAGTTCACGAAACAGCGGGCACCCGCCGACGAGCGCCACGCGCAACGAGATTGCGTCGCGCGGGTCTGGGTCACTCCGATGTCGGAGCGCCTCGGCCACCGTCGAGCGGAGCGTGGTGAGCAAGTCGGAGAACTCTCGAGTGGCTTCGAGGCCGTCGATCGATACGGTCTCCCAGCGCACCGCCGCCAGGGCCACGAACGAGATCTGGGGTGTTTCTCCAGCGCGCAGGGAGACCACGTAGGCCCCGCGCGCACCAGACTCGCGCGGAGACCGCCCTTGCGGGTTCCCGGGGTACACGGCGAGTGGGTCTTCGCAAGCGATCTGGCGTTCGTGAACGTGCCCAAGCGCCCAGTAGTCGTACCCTTTGGCCCGTAGGTCGGTGCGTCCGCACGGTGCGAAGCGGTCGTGTGACTCACCGGCCCGGGCACCGTCGACCAGGGCGTGGAGCAGAGCTATGCGCGGACAGCTCGACGGTTCCCACGCGGGGAACTCACGGGCTAGGTTGGCCGCGACTCGCTCGGAGTCATGGCCGGCTCCCGTGACCGTCGCGATGGTCTCTCCGGAGCGGTCGCGAAGACAAACCGTCTGTGGTTGCGGCGACGAAAAGACCACCGCGTTGGTGGGCCAAGATGACACCGGCAGTGTGTTTGCTGGATCGTGATTCCCCGTGGCGTACAAGAAGGGAATCCCAGCCGTCTGCAAGCGCTCGATCTGGGTCGCGAGGAAGCGCTCCGTGTCGAAGGTCAGGAGCGGGCCGTCGAACAGGTCGCCCGCGACCAGGACCGCGTCGAGCTGCAGCTCCAAGCTCACGTCGATTGCGCGCGCGAGCGTATCCCGTAAGGCTCGCCGGAGACGAGCCGCTACGGCCGGGCCGCGCCCAGCGAACGACGTGTCGAGGTGGAGGTCGGCGAGGTGCAGGAAGCGCATGTCGGTACTGTGCGGGAACGATCGACCTGGAGCAAGGGGTCCCCGCCGTCCTCCCGCGTTGCCCCGTTCGGACCCCTGCCTCCGCGCGATCGAATCAATGGACCGACAGCGTGTAGCTCGCCAACGTCGCCGTGTGCACGACCTGCGCGAGGCTCGTTGCCTCGACTTTGCGCATGATGTTGTGCCGGTGCCCCTCGATGGTCTTCTCGCTGCGACCGAGCCGCTGCGCGATCGCGCGCGTCGAGAGGCCGCCCACGATCAGGTCGAGGATCTCACGTTCGCGCCCGGTGAGGCGGGCCACACGCGCCCGGGCCACGGCCTGGACGCAACGGTGCGCGAGCGCCTGACGCACGCGCTCGATCAAGGTCTGGGAGTCGAAGGGCTTCTCCAAGAAGTCGACGGCGCCCCGGCGCATGGCCTGGACCGCCAGCGCGACGTTCCCGAACGCTGTGATGAAGATCACGGGCAGGTGTGGATAGTCACTGGCCACGACGTCCAAGAACTGAATGCCGTCACCGTCCGGGAGTCGAATGTCGAGCACCAGACACGCGGACTCCGATGGTACGTACCCGGCTTGGAACTCGGCCAGGGTCGTGTACACGCGCGGCTCGAAATCGGCCGATCGCAAGAGCCAGGCGAGGGAGTCGGCAACTGCGGGGTCATCTTCGACGACGTACACGGTTGCGGGCGAGGTAACCAATGGAGTCCTTTCTGGTCATACTTTCGGACTCGAACTTCGTGATCCGGGAGAACTCCCGGCAAGAGCGAGTCCATGAGTCGTGCATCGAGGGTGGTAGACGGCGGAGAATTCAATCATCCGAAGCTCGGTTCGGCACTGCACACCGGCAGCGAGAAGTGAATGCAGACCGCCCAGTCGGCAGAGCGAGTCGCCCAAAGGCGTCCGCCATGAGCCTCGATGATCGAACGACAGATGGGCAGCCCCAGGCCCCAGCCCTCGGCTTTCGAGGTGCGCAAGGGTTCGCACAGAGAATCGAAATTCTGCGGATCGAATCCGCACCCCGTGTCGGCGACGCACACCTCGGTCAGTTTGGGGCTCGAACGAAGAGTTCGGATCAGGATCCTCTGACTGTCGCCTCCTGCTTCTTCACAGGCATCGATGGCATTCTGGATGAGATTCAACAACACCTGTTGGATCTGCACCGGGTCCGCGCCGACGGGGCGGAGGCTGGTATCCAAATCGACCTGGAACGCGACTCGGGATCGCGGTGGCGATGGGCGCGTCAGTTCGACGGTCTGCCGGATGAGGTCGTTCACGTCTACCGTTGCTCGCCGCGGGGCTCCACGATGCAGCGATTGGCGCAGTTCGTGGATGATCGCGGCGGCGCGCGTCGCCTCGCGGTGGGCGTGCTCGAGGAGTCGTTGGAGGTCTGCCGTCTGGGGTTGACCCAGGGCGAGGAGTCGCAGGCACGAGCCCGTGTAGGTCGAGACGGCCGTCAGCGGTTGGCTCAGTTCGTGGACCGTGGTCGCGGTAACCTGACCCAGGGCACTCAGGCGGCCGTTGCGAGCGACCGCCTCGTGTTGCGCGGCCCGCATGGCTTCGGCTTGCACCCGGCACGTGACGTCCGTGGCGACACCGGCGATTCGACAACCCGAAGGGAGCAACGGGAAGGCGCGATCGTGGATCCAACGGATCGTGTTGTCGGGTCGCAGGATGCGATAGTCGAGCTCGACCCGGCGGTGACGTCCGGATCGCACCCGCGCGAGCTTGGCCCGATCCTCCGGATGCAGCGTCTCCAGCCAGCGTCGGTGGGGGCCGAGGAGCTCCGCACGCGGTCGCCCCCAAATGTCCTCCGCGCGCGCGCTCAGGAACTCGATCTGGCGGGTCGCCGGATCGAGAATCCAAAAGACACCCGGCGCGTGGTCGGACCATTGCTCGAACAACCGGTAGGCGTACGTCAACGCCACCGGGTCGTCCGTCTGGTGTTTGTGCGGGTTCAGGTTACCCCTCATGGGAGCCTTCTCGCCGCACGCGCGCCGCGTCACGGGATCTCTGGCTCTCGCGAAGCGCGATCTCGGACGCGATCGCAACGAAGGTCGTCCAGTTGCCCTCGCGGAGCACTTCTTCGAGGAGCGCGGTCGAACTCTCGGTATCACCACCGAACAAGCAGTGCATGGCAACTCCATACGCGATCGTCGCAAACTGCCCGGGTGGCGCAGACCGTGCTTGCGACAACGCTTCGGTCGGTGAAACGCTGCCGTCGAGCACGGCGAGGGTTCGACAGTGAGGGTCATCCGAGATCGTCGGTGGAGCCGCGACTGCACCCGCCGGGACCGACCCGGCCCAATTCTTGGGCTCGAGCTGCAAACGAGTCAGAGCGAGCCAGTACGAAGCCACGCACCGAGCCGCGACGGTATCGCTCCGCTCCAGGCAAGACCGATAAGTGCGTTCGGCTTCTTCGAAGTCGCCGAGCAAGTACTGCACGAGCCCAAGGTGGAACTCCACGTCGAAACGCAGGGGTGTCGATCGTCCACCGACGGCGCGTGCCGTGCGGCCCTGCTCGGCGGCGCTCGGCGTCCGTTCGAGCATTGCGCGAGCGCGCAGCAAGTCGACGAGCGCCGGCTCGAGTTGACGCGTCGTCAAGTAGCGGTGCCCACGATCGCGGAGCAAGCGTGGATCGTCCGGATGGTCGGTGAGGGCCCGAGTGTAGGTCGCGATGGCTTCCCGGTACTCGCCCAGGTTTGCCCAGCAGCGTCCGAGCCCCAGCGCCGCTTCGACGGTGTCTGGGGCGCGCTGGTAGCGAAGCTGCGAGGCGAACAGATCTCGCCGCAGACGCCGCTCCTCGGCAGGCGCCAGTACCGCGGGAACGAGCGGCCTACCGAGTGCGGACACGGCCTGCACAGTAATGGCCTCGTGGACCTCGGGAACATGGGGTGCAGCCCCGGCGCAACCGAAGCCGAGCACCAGGAGCGCGCAGTACAGAGCGGTGGATGCCGCAGCGCGCCGGCGCGGTGAGAGAGGCGAAGGAGGCGAGGCGGCACCGGTGTGGGGTCGTGGCGCTCTCGGGCCTTGCCCTGTCCCGACGGCTACGGCCGGATCAACGAGCATCGGAGTCACCTTTCGATGTTGCCCGCGCCCTCCTTGCCGTTGAAGATGCCCGACGCCGGCCTCGAAGAGAAGCGGAAACTCGGGTTCCCGAGCCCGACGAGAGGTACCCTGTCCATGCCGGAGTTGCCCGACATTCTGCTCTACATCGAGGCGCTCCAAGCCCGGCTGCGGGGGGATCGGCTCTTGGCGATCGAAACCAAAAGCCCTTTCTTAGTAAGGACTTACGATCCGCCTATCGAGGTGGTTCGAGAGCGATGCGTGCAGGGATTTCGACGCTTGGGAAAACGCATCGTCATCGAACTGGAAGCGGGGATTCCCGAATCATCTCCACTCTTCGTAGTGATCCACCTCATGATCGCCGGTCGGCTACAGTGGCATCCGGGACCCGTGGCGTCACGGCAGCGGACGGTTCAAGCAACGTTACGGTTCGCGACCGGATGCTTGCTCTTGACCGAGGCGGGTTCCAAGAAGCGCGCCTCCATCCATCTCGTGCAAGGCGAGTCCGCGCTTGCGGGCCTCGACCCCGGAGGGCTCGAGCCGCTCACGGTCGATCTGCCGTCATTTCGGCAACAGGTACGGGCCGGCAACCACACGCTGAAGCGCATTCTCACCGATCCACGCCGGTTCAGCGGAATCGGCAACGCCTACTCCGATGAGATCCTGCACCGGGCGCGATTGTCTCCGGTTCAGCTCTCTCGGAACCTGACCGACGCGGAGGTCGAGCGGCTGTTTCTTGCCGTGCGCATCACATTGTCGCGGTGGATCGAGCGACTTCGCGACGAAACGGGTGACGCCTTTCCAGCCAAGGTGACTGCGTTTCGCCCCGAGATGGCCGTTCACGGGCGCTTTCGAAAGCCGTGTCCTGATTGTGGTGCACCGGTGCAGCGGATCGTCTACCGCGATCACGAGACCAACTACTGCGCCCCATGCCAGACGGGCGGCAAGTTGCTTGCCGACCGCGCCCTCTCCCGTCTTCTGGGGAGCGATTGGCCCAAGACCTTGGAGGGATGGGAGTGAGTCGACCTTCGGAGCGAGGAAGCGGGGGGCGACGACCTCCCAAGGCTCGAGCGCACTCCGAAGTAGCTCGAACGAGTGCCGTGCGCCGGTTACGGCCGAGACGTCAGCGTGTCCCTTTTTTCTGGGGGCTACGTGACCCCGCGCTCGCGAGGCGCGGTCCCCAGCGTTCCGAGGTGGTTCAGGTCGATGCCGTAGCGCTGGTGCAGTGGCGCAAGACGGTCCCGAATCATCCGCTGAGCGGCGACGAGATCGACCTTGTCCTCCGAATCGATTCCAGCGCACAGAGTATCGAGGATCCCGTCTTGCACACGCCCGAGTTCCTGCACCACGTGGTAAGGAATCGAACTGTAGACGACCATGGCGTAGCGCGACCGAAACTCGAGCGGCCACATCCGTTCGAGGCGGTGTTCGACCCGCTTGCGCCGCAGAAACGCGGGATCCCCGACGTAGTCGCGCATCTCGACGAAGTTCTCCAGCGCCATGTCTGCGATGGCGTTTCCATCGACGGGGCGCTGCTCGGAGTACTCGGCCAGGGCCGTGCGCCAGTTGCCGCCGAAACGATCGAGTAGGTGGTCGAGGACCGCGCAGTCCTCGAAGCCGCAGTTCATTCCCTGTCCGAAGAACGGAACGATGGCATGAGCCGCGTCGCCGATGAGTACGGCACGGTCCTCGACGTGCCACGGCTGCGCCCTCAAGGTTCCCAAACGACCGGTCGGATTCTGGAAGAAGTCGGTGGTCAAGCGCGGAAGCAACGGGAGCGAATCGGCGAACTCGGCAGCGAAGAACGCCTCGACCGCCGCCGGAGTCGTGAGCGACGCGAAGCTGTTTTGCCCCTCGTCGGGCAGATAGAGCGTGACCGTGAAGCTGCCGTCCTGGTTGGCGAGCGCCATCATCATGTGGCGGCCGCGCGGCCAAATGTGCAGGGCGTTTGGATCCAGGCGGTAACCCCCATCGGCATTCGGGGGGATCTCGAGCTCCTTGTAGCTGTGCCCAAGCGGTTCGTACGTCGACCGATGGCCGGCAAGTCGATCCAACTCGCCGCGCAATGCTGAACCGGCTCCGTCGGCGCCGATCACCGGTCCCTCATAGACGATCGTTCGCGTGTCGCCGGTCGTTTCGCTCGTGAAGTGCAACTCCCGGCGTTCGAGATCGGCCCGCTCGAGCCGCTGCCCGAAGTAGAAGCGGGTGCCGGCAGCCTCGGCCCGAGAGATGAGGAGACGGTTCAATTCGGCTCGGGGAACCGAGTGGTTCACTTCGCGATCGTCGTTACCGTAGGGTTGGTGCGCCAACTGGCCCGCGCGATCATGCATGGTGCGTCCTCGAATCGTCACGGTCAGATCGAGGATCGAGCTTCGCAGACCGAGTGGGTCGACGCCGCGGAGCCCGCGCTCGGTCGCCACCAGGTTGATCGAGCGGCCAGCCGCCATGGGTCCTTGGCGTAGGTCGGGGCGGCGCTCGTAGACGGACACGCGATGACCGCGTCGTTGGAGGTACAGGGCGAGCAGGGAACCAACGAGGCCGCCGCCCACGATGACGAGTTCTTGGGGTCCATGTGCCACGAGCTGCTGCGCTCCCATCGTGCTGTCGTTGCCCTCCGAAAGTGCACAGGGTGTCCGCAGGGTCGGGCAATGTCCACCGAGTCTGGGGACGTTCTCGTCCGGGCGGCGGGGCGTCGAGGATCTCGTCTCCCCTCGTGTAGCGAGCGGTTGCGGCCTCGCTGCCTCACGGGGGCTTCGCGTGAGCACCCTTCACGGTGAGTGAACGGGTCCCTCGAGCCAGGGAAACACGCGTTCGGACTAGGGCGCGACCGAGGTCAAGATCGTCGCTGCGGGCAGGGTCTCGAAAGTCCACTCCTAAGTGTATCTGAGTAGGCGTCTTGTGAAGATGCTGGAAAAAGTCGGGTCGCCTCGCCCCCAAACGACGCTTCCTAGGGTGACGACCGAGCTGCAGCGGGACGTCAACGGGCGTCGGCATTGCCGTCGCTCTGCTGAAGGAGGAGCGGCAACCTGTCCCGGACAGGTTGCCGCGTTTTCATGGACCGGCCGTAAGCGGGCACAAGAGCTGGCCCCGCCTTGATCTGGGTCTAGTGCCCAGGCGCGCCGTTCGCGCCACACCCACACGCCCGCTGCCACCCCACCGCGCCGAGCCACCTCCGCACCGCGAGCGCCAAGCCACCTTCCGCGCCACCCGCTTTGCTGGCGAGCGTTCTGAACGCATGAGCGCGCAATCCCGTCTCCCTCTTCTCTTCACCATCCGCCCATTCACCACCGCGACGCATCCGCAGACCCACCGCCCCTTCAACGCCCAGGCACGCCCTGGGAGCGCGGACAGCCTGTCCGCATCTGCCCGCGCACATCCCGTTCGCGTCACACCAACACGCCCGCTGCCATCCCACCGCGCCAACGCCACATCCGCACCGCGAGCGCCAAGCCACCTCCGCACCGCGAGCGCCACGCCACCTTCCGCGCCACCCGCTTTGCAGGCGAGCGTTCTGAACGCATGAGCGCGCAATCCCGTCTGCCTCTTCTCTTCACCATCCGCCCATTCACCAGCGCGACGCATCCTCCGAACCCACCGCCCCTCGAACGCCCAGGCACGCCCTGGGAGCGCGGACAGCCTGTCCGCATCGCCCGCGCACATCCCCGTTCGCGCCACACCAACACGCCCGCTGTCATCCCACCGCGCCAACGCCAACGACGACGCCAACGCCAACGACGACCCGACCCAACGCGACCGGTAGACCCCACCAGAATTTTACCGAGTTTATCTTGCGTGCAGCCGTCCGGGCAGCATCCCGCCCGAAAGTAATCCGCCGAGTGAGCCCGGTAGCACGTTCGTGTCTTCCGCGAAGTGCGGGCTCGGTGTCGAGAACGGCATGGTGGGTCCATCGCGATCGAGTCCTGGGCGTGCCAGTTGGCCTCGGTCGGTCGGTGAGGGGACCGGTTGCTGAGCGGCGTGACCGTCGGCAATCGTCGTTCAGGCTGGCCCGATGGCGGGCGGTGTTGGCGAGTGTTGCTGGTGACGAGCGCCAACGACTTGGTGTTCAGCGATCTCTGGCACTCGGGGTCCGCGCGCACGAGAACCGAGTCGTGCCACATTCACGAGTGAGTGGGCGGGGGCTGCGAAGCGAGCCAAGAGTGCTGCCGCAGAGATCTCAAAGCCGTGTCGTGAGCGACGCACGTCAGGAGGGGGCTGGATCGTCGCAGCGCGCGCCGAGAAAGACGTGCATCCGGTATGTGCCACTCGGGAAGACGACGGAGCGCTGGCCGGACACGAACCGCGCGAGCGCATGTGCGTAACGGGCGAGGAACTCCTTGAGTCGTTGGATCGCCTCGAGGCGCGCCCAGCGATTGGAGGCCGCGATCCTCGGGTTGAGACCCCGCCGTGGTTCGCCGCCTCTTGGGTAGGAGTGCG
>JBFWWP010000004.1:201314-209560 GCA_050246115.1 Planctomycetota bacterium | reverse complement strand
ACGTCAAGGAATCGTCGGCCCTGGGGCCTTCGTCGTCGAACGACCGAACCAGGACGAAGCACCGGAGGCGGTTGCTCGAGTGGTGGGGGGCGGGGCACGGGGATTACTCTCGGGCGGGTGTTTCCCCGGCGGGTGTTTCCCCCGAGCCCAGGCGCCGTGCCCGCGGGAATCGAGGTGCAGCCCGCGTACGAGTGGCTGCTGTCCGACCCGATGGCCTGAGGACGAGGTGAGACGTCGAACTTGTCCAGGCGCGCGAGGGTGGGTCGGTAATCGAAGTGCTGCGGCTCGGTGTCGATCTGGATCATGAGGCGCTGGTTCTCGTGCTTGCTGAGGCCCTGCTCGAACAGCAGGCGAGGGAAGCGCACCCTAGCACCGATACGCAGCTTGGCAGCGGACCTGGGTCCGCATCCGCAATGCGACCCTCGCGCGCGAGCCTGACTCATCCCGTGAGCCGCACCGGCAACCGACGCCCCCTCCTCCGTTCTCCGTCCCGACTCCTCTTCCATCGTCACCGCCCATTCAGCGCCGCGACGCATCCTCCGAGCCCAACGCCCCTCGAACGCCCCGGCGCGCCCTGGGAGCGCGGACAGCCTGTCCGCATCCGCCCCGACCCTCGCGCGCGACCCTCGCTCAACCCGCGACCGCATCCGCTCCGACCTTCGCGCGAACTGCCGCACCGTCGTACCGCACTCGCACAGTGGTAGCGCTGAGTCGGCGGACCCCCACGCGAAGGTCCTGCGTGACGCGAGAAACTCCATGCCCGCAACGGATTCTCCGAGTGTTTCCGGTGCGCCCGGGAACTCGGCCCGGATCATTCGGTCAGGCACGCTCTAGGGCGCCCTCCGAACCTAGCGGCTCGAAAGGAACCATCTCTGATGCGGCTACCTGTGTTGACCCTCCTCTACTGCGTCGCCTTCGTCCTTTTCCTCCTGGGACGCCACCCATCTATGGCCCAGGAGCCGCAGGCCTCGCCGCCGCCACCGGACGACGCCGTCGCTGTCGAAGCCGCTGGTCTGAGGCGCTTCGCGTTCGAACTCTACGGTGAACTGAGAAGCCGGGACGGCAACCTGTTCGTGTCGCCGTACAGTGTGTCGGCGGCCTTGACCCTCGCGTACGTTGGGGCCGCGGGCAAGACCGAGCAGGAAATGGCAACCGCCCTTCACCTCGGTGCCGACCGCGCAGCTGCGCTGCAATCGCGGGCGGCCATCCACGAGCCCTACCGGAGGCGTGACTTGGACCGATCCCAGCTCGTGATCGCCAACCGGTTCTGGGGGCAGTCCGGAGTCGGGTGGCGACCGTCGTTCATCGAAGAATGCCAGCGCTACTTCGACGCGACCCATGCGCACCTCGACTTCGCCGCCGACTCCGCGGCGTGCCGAGACACGATCAATCAATGGGTCAGCGAGCGCACCGACGCGAAGATCCCGCAGTTGATTCCCGAGGGGATCCTCGACGCCAGCACGAGACTCGTGATCACCAACGCGATCTGCTTCAAGGGGACATGGATCACGCGCTTCGAGAGCGCGAACACGCAAGACGGTCCGTTTCACGTACGGCCCGACCAGACCGTGGACGTGCCCCTCATGCGCTCGAAGTCCCGATTCCCGCACGCACGGGGTGATGGGTGGCAACTCCTCGGGTTGCCCTATGCAGGCGATCGGTTCTCCATGGTGATCCTGCTCCCGGACTCGGTCGACGGCCTAGCCGAGCTCGAGGCGAAGTTGAGCGCTGACCAAGCTGCCGCTTGGACCGCGCTCCTCGAGCCGACCTCGGTCGCGATCGTGCTCCCACGGTTCCGTCTCCGAACCCGAGTGGAACTCGCGCCGGTGCTCGCCAAGCTCGGGATGGAGAGTACGTTCACAACGCGCGCCGACTTCTCCCGAATGACCGAGGGCGAGCCGCTCGCCATCTCGAACGTGATCCACGAGGCCTTCGTCGAGGTGAACGAAGAGGGGACCGAGGCTGCCGCCGCCACGGGGGTGGTCCTCAAGCGCGCCGCGCCGCGCCCAAATCCGCGGTTCGTGGCGGATCACCCGTTCTTGTTCTGGATCCACGACCGCGCGACGAACTGCATTTTGTTCCTCGGCCGGGTCGTCGACCCGCGGGGTTAACGGCTGCTGGCTGCCTCGGGAACTGCTCTTGGCGCTGGGCTCAACCGACGCGCCGGCGACGTTCGGCCCAGCGCCAAGACCCGCGAGTCGTCATGGGCAGACCGGATACGTGGCGCACTGCAATCCATCCGCGGTCGGGTCGGCGCCGCACGACGTGGGCGCCGGCAGCGGTCCGGCACCGCCGAAGAGCGACCCGAGCTTGGCGACTGCGTCAGCGATGTTGAGCGATCCATCGTCATTGGCATCGCAAGCACTCTCGCACGCCAGAGCGCTCGGCCCACCGCCGAACAGAAAGCCGAGCAACGTGACCGCGTCGGCAACGTTGAAAGCGCCGTCCGCGTTGCAATCGCCGCGCTTGAACTGCGGGCTCGCGCAGCACGGCAGCACCAGCGTTTCGATCCTATGGAACTCACCGGCATCGCAACCCGTCAGGATGATCGTGATGAGGCCCGCCTGAAGCGGATCCACGAGACAGCCTGCCACCGGATACACGAACACTTCGCCTTCGGGGAAGGTGGTGATGCAGAAGAAATCGATCACGAGACCCGGCACGGTCGTGTTGTCGTTTCCGCCCAGCAGGATGCCGGCGATCTCGGTGCCGCCGGGACCCACCGTGTAGGTGTAGTCGAACGCGAAACAACCCGTGGCGTCGGCATGGACCTGAGTTGGGCCATTCAAGATGTTCAGCCCTGCGTGGCACTCCACGGGGGCCAGCGAGCACGAACCCAGTAGCACGACCGTCGCCCAACCGCACGTCTTCATGGTTTCTCCGTTCCTTTCCGAACCGCCGCAGTCCACGCGTGCAAACTTCTGAACTCGGTGGCTCGCGCCGCGAGCACCCGAGTTTACTCGCGAGGCGCGCGGTAGGTACGCCAGTGGCGTGACCTCCCGCCTTCGCGCGTCCATCGCCGTCGATGACATCACGCCGGCCGAGGCCGCGACGTGACCGCGAATCTCAGGATCGCAAGCCCAAGAAGGCGCGGATCAACCCTTGACAAGAGGCGGCCTCGGGAGCAGGCTCCGCGCCACTACGCGCTTCGTGCCGTCCAAGGCGTAAGCGAGTCTCACACGGGCTGGCTGCCCGCGACCACGGGGCCGCCGCTTTGGCCAGACTCACTCGATGCGGACCCGCCTCCGCGCTCCCCTTCCATACTACTTCTTGGCCTGAAGTCGTTCTCATAAAACAGCTTGGCGCACGGCGACCAGAACGGCCCGTGGCTTGCTCGCGAGCGACGCGGAGCGCGGCGCACAGAAGCGCAACGACGGTCTCCTCGAACACTGACAGACCCGGAGGGCCCTATGAGCAGTTCCCGACAGGCGACTCGACCACGGTTACGACTTGCCTCCTACTCAGCCGCGTGGGGGATGGTCCTGGCCGCGGTTTGCACCGCCCAGGCGCAGACAATGACCGTCTGGCATGCTGCCGACAACCCGCACGTCATTGCCAACACGGTCGTGGTTCCCGCGACCACCGTCGTCATGCTCGAAGCAGGTGTCGTAGTGCAGATGCAAGCAGGGTCCACGCTGCAGGTGCTTGGCGAACTCGTTGGCGTCGGTACGGCGACCGACCCGATCCTCGTGAACGGCGGCACCGACGCGAAGCTCCTGGTTGGCGGCCGCGTCGATCTGGAGGGGGCGCAGCTCTCCTGCACCGTGGAACCCGCCGACTCAGGGCGGATGACCTTCACCGACTCGACCTTCAACCTGCCCGGCAGTATCACCACGGTGGGCGCCCCGTTCTATGTCTGGAACACCCGCCCGTTCCTCGCGCTCGATGGGTGCCAGCTGAACGGCGTGGAGACGCGGTTGCAGAAGTGCACGGTGTCCCTGCGCAACACCCAAATCACAGGGGCGTACTGCGAGCTCGGGAGTGGCTATGTCCGCATCGACGGGCTCACGGTGATCAATTCACCGTACGAAGGCTTGCATCTCTACGACCTGCGCGGCGAGGTGTTGCTCGATGGCTTGAGTGTGACCGGAGCCGCGGGGGCCGGGGTTTTCATCGAGTCCGGCAACTACCTGTTCGCCGCGAACACCCAGTTGCAGAGCAACCTTTACCCGGTACACCTCAACGACGCGGGGATCCTCCCGGGCAGCACGCTCCCGGCGACCGGCAATACCAATGACTTCGTTGACGTGCCGAATGACGGCGACCGAGGCGCTCGCGTCGTGTGGAGCGCAGTGGGCATTCCCTACGTGGTCCGCGGTGCGTATGTGATCTTCGGCGGGACACTCCGCTTCGATCCCGGTGCGGACGTTCGATTGGGGCCCGGCGCCTCGATTTGGCAGGACTTCGGGCGTATCGAGGTGCGGGGTACACCAACCTCCCCGGTGACCTTCTCTCGGTTCGTGCCCGCGTCGCCCTGGCAAGGTCTCCAGTTCTTCTCTTGGATGGAACACTGCGTCGTCGACGGGGGCGAAATCGGCGTGCGGCAACACTCCGCCTCTGGGCCCGGATACGTCGCGGACTGCATCATCCAGAACTGTGCGTATGGGCTGCAGAACAACGCAGTCGTGCGCAAGACCCGGTTCCTCGGCAACCAGACCGGGGCCTGGAACAACAGCTGGCCGCTCGGCCTGAGTGGTGACGGCGGGGGCAACAGTTTCGTCGGCAACGGCGTCGGTGTCACGAGGATCAGCGGCCCGGTCGACGCGAGCAGCAACTGGTGGGGGAGCGCGAGCGGTCCCACCGCCCCAACCAACCCCGGCGGGACCGGTGACGCGACCCAGGGCGTAGTCTCCTTCACTCCCTACCTCGTCGCAGAGCCCGACTACACGGACCACTTGCCCGTGGTGCGCCTCGCTGCGCTGCCGGCGCTCCTCGAACCTGGCAGTACTGTGTTCTTGAGTTGGACCTCGGAAGACGATCAAGCGCTCGTGGGGCACCGCGTCGAGTTCTTCGACCCGGTCCAGCAGACGACGACCGTGGTTGCCGATGGATTGTCCGGCGACACCCGAAGCTTCGAGTGGCAAGTTCCCGACATCGGCTTCGTCAGCTCGGGTACGAACCCTGCGATTCGCGTGGTCGCCACTGACAGCAGCGGACAAGAGGGACGAGACGAGCACTGGATCACGATCATTACACACAACTTCTCCGGTACCCTCACGTTTGCGACCCCGTTGGCCCCCAGCTACCGCGCAGGGGACAACGTGGGCGCACTGTGCTGGACTCCACAGGCGGTCGACACTCTGGCCGCGAACGGCATTGATGCCTACGTGGTCGAGGACGACGTTCAACGATGGCAATCGCTGGGCGGCGTCACCACCTATCTGACCTGCCTCTCCCTCGGCCTGGACCTTCCGTTTGTCAGCACCGATTCGGCGCGTGTGGTCTTGATCCTCCGTTCGAGCCTGAACCGGATGAAGTTCTTCGTCAGTGAACCCTTCGGGATACGGCCCGACTCCCTCCTCGGCGACGCGCCGCCGACAGTGAGCTTGCTGGTGCCGACTGCGGGCGCAGCCTACGTTGGTGGTTCGACGGTGCCCGTCTCCTGGAGCGCTACGGACGACGAGGGGATCCGCTCGGTCGCGCTACAAGTGTCCCTCGACGGCGGACGAACCTGGCAGGACATCGTGCGCGATCTCCCCGGCACGACGACTACCTATGGCTGGCAGGTCCCCGAGAGCCTCGGTCAATCGAACGTCAGGCTGCGGGTCGTCGTTGCCGACATGCGCTTCCAACGTTCGTCCGCCGGGGCCGACCGCTCCTTCAGCATAGTCCAGGGTACAGCCAGTTCCTCGCTAGTCCGCGGCGATTGCAATGTCGACGGTGGCCGCAACATCGGTGACGTCGTTTTCTTCCTGGGAGTGCTGTTCCCGACCCCCGGCGCCCCGAACCTGGCGCCCTGCAGCGATTCCTGTGACGGCAACGACAACGGCTCACTCGAGATCGGCGATGCAGTCACGATGCTTGCCGCTTTGTTCGGAACCCCGAGCACCCCGCTGCCGGCGCCCAACGTTTGCGCTGTGGACCCGACCGCCGACAGCCTCGACTGCGGCCAGTTCACGGGCTGCCCCTGAAACACCGCGAAGCCCAAGTCAAGCGTGTGCACGCTTGACTTGGGCCGTGAGTCCTGACACGCGACACCTACCCACGGCGCAAAGGTTGGCGGCGGCCCACCGGAACACTTGCAACCGGCGTCAGCTCGAGCTGAGTTCTCGGTACAGCTCGCGCTCGCGGTCGCTGAGTGACTTCGGCACCTTGACCATCACTCGCGCGATGTGATCGCCGCCCGCGATGCCCTGCCCCTTGAGGCGAAGGCGCTCACCCGACGAGGTGCCGGGAGCTATGGTCACGACGATCTCGCCGCGGAGGGTGCGCAAAGGAACCTTGCCGCCGAGGACCGCCGTGGTGACCGGTACTTCGATCTCGGAGTGAATGTCGTTGTCCTCGCGTTTGAAGTCGCGGTCCGGGGCTACGCGGATCAGGACACGCAGATCACCTGCCGGACCGCCCCCGGTGCCCGCTCCGCCGAGTCCTTTGAGCCGCAGCGTCGCGCCGTCTTTCACTCCTGCGGGGATGTTGATCGCGACGCTGCGGGCAGTCTCGGAACGGCCTGAGCCGTTGCACGTCCTGCAGGCCGAACCCGGGCTCTGGCCCGAGCCCTGGCATGCCGCGCACGGACGGGTGATGGTGAAGAACTGGTCGGGTTGGTCGGCTGCGCGGGTGACGCGACCGCTGCCCCCGCACGTGGGACACGGAGCCGGTTCGCCTTCGAAGCCGCGCCCGTGGCACCGGACGCACGGGGAGTCTCCTTGGATTGCTACCTCGACCTTGCCACCGAGCGCGGCGGTACGGAAGTCGACCTCGAGCTCGGTCTCCACATCGTAGCCCGGGCGCCCCGCGGGCCGACGCCGGTGAAAGGAAGGCCCGAAGTCGGCGCTGAACAGGTCCCCGAAGCGCGACAGGATGTCTTCCATGGACATCGATCCGCCACCCGCACTCCAGGCAGAGCCGCCCTCGCGGGGCCGCCGGCCGCCGCCGGCAACGAACGCATCGTACTCCTTGCGCTTGTCGGCGTTCGACAGGGTGTCGTACGCCTCTGCCAGTTCCTTGAACTTCTCCTCGGCGACCTGGTTGCCGGGGTTCTTGTCCGGGTGATACTGGATCGCGAGTTTGCGGTAGGCTTTCTTGATATCGTCGTCGGAGGCGCTGCGTTCGACGCCCAGCACCTTGTAGTAGTCCTTCATTCCTCCTGGCCCCCTTCGGAGGATGGGTGGATCTCGATCTCGAGGTAACCGAACTCGAAGCGGATGCGGGGACGCATTGGATCGAAAGACGGGGGCACCGGCAAGACCCCGAGCAGCAACGCTGGCTCACGGTGACTCGGCATGGCCCGGATCACCAGCGCTTCGGGCGTGATTTCGATGTCTAGGTCGGGCTCAGCGATGTCCTCGAGCACGACGTGGTAGTGCAACCGCGCGCCGACCAAAGTCCACTGCAGCTCGACCTCGCGCGAGTTCGGGAACTCCCGAGCCCAAGCCGCGTGTCGCCTCCGGAGACGCTCGATGAGCTGGTCCAAGAGGTCGCGATCTCGGGCGCGAACCGGCATTCTCGAATCGGCCATTCCTCGCCTCACCTCGTATCGCCGTCGCGTCGTATCGCCGTCGCGTCGTGCGGCGTGCGCGCTTTGCGCTGCCTGCCAGCGACAGTCTCCAAGGACGGCGTCTCCCGAGCAAGGCCAGGACGCTCGGGGAATCTCTCGCTCGTCGCCGCGCAGCTTCCAGCGCCCTGGCAGCGCCGCGTCAATCCGCGGCGTGGACCGTGGGAATCACCATCACCGGAATCGGGCTGCTCAGGAACACACGTTGGCTCGTGGTGCCGAGGTACGCGCGTCCCTCGTCATCCCAGCGCCGGGCGCCGACCACGACCAGGTCGCTCGCGTCCGCTTTCGCGGCATCGAGGACACCCCGCCACCGCCGGCCGATATCGATCTGCCCATCGCACTCGACCCCGGCGTTGCGAAACCGGGTCAGAATTTTCGCCAGCCGTTTTCCCGCCTGCTCCTGGAGCGCGGCGTAGAACCGCTCGACCTCCTGGTCGTTCTCGAGGTCGATCTCCTCGATGACGTGAACCACCTTGACGGAAGCGCCCATGCTTTGCGCGATCTCGAGGGCATACTCCTCGGCTCGCTC
>JBFWWP010000004.1:196871-201214 GCA_050246115.1 Planctomycetota bacterium | reverse complement strand
TGGGTTTCGAGCCGCGATGGGCACGGGAGGAGGAAGACGGTGGATTCGGAAGAAGTGTTCCGCGTATGCGGGCTCACCAAGGTCTACCCGATGGGCGACACCGAGGTGCAGGCGCTCCGCGGAGTCGACTTGACGCTCCGGCAGGGAGAGTTGGTCGTGCTGCTCGGGCCGTCGGGGAGCGGGAAGTCGACCCTTCTGAACATCATCGGTGGACTCGACCAACCGTCCGGCGGACAGGTCTTCTTTCGCGGCGAGGAGTTGACGGCTTTCAGCGACGCCGACCTCACACGCTACCGCCGCGAACACGTCGGCTTCGTGTTCCAGTTCTACAACCTGATTGCGAGTCTGACCGCGCTCGAGAATGTGGCGGTCGTCACCGAGATCGCGACCGCGCCGATGGACCCACAGGCGGCGCTCGCCCTCGTGGATCTCGAACCGCGCCGCGACCACTTTCCGGCACAACTCTCGGGCGGGGAACAGCAACGGGTGGCGATCGCGCGCGCCGTCGCCAAGCGCCCGTCGGTCTTGCTTTGCGACGAACCGACGGGCGCCCTCGACGTGCACACCGGGATCGTCGTGCTGCAAGCGATCGAGCGCGTCAACCAGGAACTCGGCACCACCACCGCGGTCATTACCCACAACGCGGCGATCGCGGGCATCGCCGACCGCGTGATCGAGCTCTCCGATGGACGCATCGCGAACGTTCGACAAAACACCCAGAAGGTCGCCTCCGCCGACCTAGAGTGGTGACGCGTGTCCGTACTCGACCGCAAGCTCAGACGTGATCTATGGCGCATGCGCGGCCAGGTGCTCGCCATCGCGTCGGTGGTCGGGGGTGGCATTGCCGTCTTCGTGCTCTCGTTCAGCACCCTCGAGTCGCTCACGCAGACGCGCGACGGCTATTACGAGAGCCACCGGTTCGCGGAGGTCTTTGCCAGCGCCAAACGCGCCCCGCGGTCGCTGCTCGAGCGGGTTCGCGACGTTCCCGGCGTTTGGGAGTTGGAAGCACGGGTGGTGGTCGACGTTACCTTGGACCTCGCGGACCTCGCGGAACCGGCCTCCGGACGCCTGATCTCCATTCCCGATGGCGCGCAACCGCTCTTGAATCGACCCTTCTTGCGCCACGGGCGTTGGCCCGAGGTAGGGCGAAGCGACGAAGTCCTGGTGGGCGAGGCTTTCGCGGAGGCGCACGGATTCGGCCCCGGCGACGGGATCACGGCGATCTTGAATGGGCGCCGGCGCCACCTGCAAGTCGTGGGGGTGGTGTTGTCGCCCGAGTACGTGTACTCGATTCGACCGGGTGACATGTTCCCCGATGCGATCCACTTCGGGGTCCTCTGGATGCAGGAGTCCGGACTTGCGGCTGCCTTCGACATGAAGGGCGCCTTCAATGACTTGGTGTTGCGGGTTGGTCCCGAGGGGGCCGTGGACTCGGTGGCGCACGAAGTCGATCGCTTGCTTCAGCCCTTCGGCGCGCGCGGCGCCGTGACGCGGGAGTTGCAACTGTCGAATTGGTATCTCGACGCCGAGATCCGACAGCTGCGCACGACCGGCACGTTCGTGCCGATCGTGTTCCTGGGCGTTGCGGCGTTCCTGCTGCACATCGTGTTGGGGCGGCTGATCCGACTGGAGCGCGACCAGATCGCCATCCTCAAGGCCTTCGGGTACCACGATCGTGAGGTCGGACTCCACTACCTGAAGCTCGGAGCCTGGATCGTGCTCGTGGGCTTCGTGCTCGGTGTACTGATCGGTGCCTGGCTGGGCCGCCAGATGACCGGGCTCTACACCGAGTTCTTCCGCTTCCCGGTCCTGACCTACCGCCTGACTTGGAGCGTGATCTGGGAAGCTCTTGGCGCGGGTTCGCTGGCCGGCCTCTCGGGAGTCTTGGCAGCCGTGCGCCGCGCGACGGCGCTACCGCCGGCGGAGGCCATGCGGCCAGAGCCGCCGGCCGTGTTTCGCCCGACGGTCGTCGAACGACTCGGTCTGCAACGCTGGTTCAGTCAGCCCGCGCGCATGGTGTTGCGACACATTGAGCGCCAGCCCTTCAAGTCGCTGCTGACGAGCTTCGGAGTCAGCCTCGCGGTCGCGATTCTCGTCGTCGGACTCTTCATGGTCGACGCCCTCGAAGAGATCGTGAACTTTCAATTCGAGCGCGCTCAGCGCGAGGACATGGCCGTGGTGTTCGCGGAGCCGACGTCCTTCCGAGCGCTCGCCGAGTTGGCGCAGCTCCCCGGGGTCGAGCGCGTCGAACCGTATCGGAGTGTCGCGGCGCGCATTCGCCACGGTCAGCGGGAGCGCCAGCTCGCGGTGATGGGGCTCACGGCCGACCCCGAACTCCACCGAGTCATGGATCAACGACGAGCGATCTCACTGCCGCCCGACGGACTGGTCGTGAGCGAGAAGCTCGCGAAGATCCTGGCCATCCACGTCGGCGATCGTGTTCTCTTGGAGGTGCTCGAAGGCGATCGACCGGTTCGGGAGGTCGTGATCGCGGCGACGGTGAATGACTACTTCGGTCTCTCCGCTGCCATGGAACTCGGTGCGCTGAATCGTCTGCTACGGGAGGGCCGTACATTGTCCGGCGGATTCCTGAAGTTCTCCGAGGAACGCTCGGCGGACCTCTTCCGAGCTGCCAAGGAACGCCCACGGGTGGCGGCAGCGGCGCTGACCACGGCCGCGTACGACAGTTTCCAGGAGACACTGGCCCGGAACCTGCGAATCATCACGCTGGTGAATGCGCTGTTCGCAAGCGTCATCGCTCTCGGCGTCGTTTACAATAGCGCGCGCATTGCGCTGTCGGAACGGGGGCGAGAGCTGGCTACGCTGAGGGTGCTGGGCTTTCGCCGCGGCGAGATCTCCTCGATCCTGCTCGGCGAACTCGCCATCCTTACCGCAGTCGCGCTGCCGCTCGGATGTGGACTCGGGTACTTGCTCGCCGATCTCCTGACACGCAGCTTGGACACCGAGGTGTACCGGATTCCTTTGATCGTCAGTCCGCGGACCTACGTCTTTGCTTGTGCCGTCGTGATCGCGGCCACCGTCTTTTCGAGCGCCATCGTCCGACGGCGTCTCGATCGCTTGGATCTCGTGGCGGTGTTGAAGACTCGGGAGTGACCCGTCTCGCGGCGGACGGCGCAGGAGTGCGACGCCCGTCGCGTGCGCCTCGGAACCGGAACGAACCCCATGGGATGAGGCCATGAAACCGACTCGCAAACGCCTCTCGTGGTTGCTGTGGACCCTGGTGATTCTGGGCCTCGGATTGGCGATCTTCGGCGCCGTGCGGCCCCGACCGATCGTCGTCGAAGTCACGCGCCCGACGCGTGGGGCCGTGCGGAAGACGGTGGATGGAGAGGGCCAGACCCGCATCCGTGACCGTTATGTCGTCGCGGCTCCGACCTCAGGCATGCTCGGGCGAATCGAACTGGAGCCAGGTGACGATTGCGTTGCGGGCGCGACCGTGGTGGCAACGTTGCTCGCGGCTCCCGTCAGTCTCCTCGATGCGCGGTCGCGGGCTGCGGCGTTCCAGGCGGTAGGCGCTGCTGAGGCCGGGCGTGACTTGGCTGCGGCCGAAGTCGATCGGGCTACCGCCCAGCGTGAGTACTGGGTCCGTGAACTCGCACGCGTGCGCGAGCTGCGAAGCCTGCCGGCGGCACCCGTCACCGACGCGGAGGTCGAGCGCGCGGTACTCGAGGACGGGATGGCGCGTGCGGAGCTGCGCTCCCGGGAGTTCGCGTTGCGGGTTGCCGACTTCGAACTTGCACGGGCACGTGCCTTGGTCGCCTGGCACGAGGCGGCCGACGTCGACGGCGACGACGCCGTGGAGCGGATCGACGTCTTCGCGCCGATCTCCGGAAAGGTGCTGCGGCGGTTCCGGGAGAGCGCAGGGGTCGTCTCGGCGGGGGAGCCTCTGCTCGAGCTTGGCGATCCACTCGGTCTCGAGGTGGTCGTCGACCTCCTGTCGAGCGATGCCGTTCAGGTCCAGGGGGGGGCGCGGGTCGAGCTCACCCACTGGGGTGGCACGGAGCTGCTCGAGGGACGGGTTCGGCGGGTCGAGCCGTCGGGCTTCACCAAGGTCTCGGCTCTCGGCGTGGAAGAGCAACGAGTGAACGTGGTCATCGATCCGATCCCAGCGAGTGGTTGGCAGCGCCTCGGAGACGGGTATCGAGTCGAACTGCGCATCGTGCTGGCCGAGGTGGACGACGCCCTTCGGGTTCCCGGGAGCTGTCTCTTTCCTTGGCGCGGCGGGTGGGCTGCGTTCCAAGTTCGCCAGGGATGCGCCGAGCTCATGCCCGTTGTCGTCGGCCTCCGGGGTGCGCGGGACGTGGAGGTTCGCGATGGCCTGC
>JBFWWP010000004.1:85458-196771 GCA_050246115.1 Planctomycetota bacterium | reverse complement strand
CATGCCCCGCCCCCTTCCTTCGGGAACGTACGCCGTCGGTTCGCCCTCACCCGGGCTCGACCCCGGACCGGCGCCAGGCTCGGCCAGCGACGCTCCTGGACGATCCCCCAATTCTCGACGCCCGCGGCCTTGGTACGACATCTGCGAATCCGCCCTCGCCAAGTCACGCGGACGACTCCGGTCGCCGGCGTAAGTGTTCATGGGGAGAGACTTAGGGTGCCCGGACGTCGATTCTCGAAATTGAGACGCCGCCTCGGAGAAGGAAGCAAGGTTCGGGAACAGAGGCAGCGGGGACGCTCTTCCCGTGTGCCCTGTGTCCCCTGGGTTGATTCGGAGCAAACATGACGGCCGCGCTCGAGAAGTTCGAGTACGACGACGCGATCGTGAGGAAGTTCCTCTTCGCCACGATCATCTGGGGCATCGTGGGGATGCTCGTGGGGCTACTCGTAGCCCTGCAGCTGGCCCACCCCGTGTTCAACCTGTTTGGGAGCGAGTATCTCACCTTCGGACGACTCCGCCCCCTGCACACCAATGCCATCATCTTTGCGTTCGCCGGGAACGCCATCTTCTGCGGGATCTACTACTCGACCCAACGCCTCCTGAAGGCCCGACTCGCCAGCAATGCTCTCAGCAACTTCCACTTCTGGGGCTGGCAGGGGATCATCGTCTCGGCGGCCCTGACCTTGCCGCTCGGCATTACCCAGTCCAAGGAGTACGCGGAACTCGAGTGGCCGATCGATATCGCGATCGCCGTCGTGTGGGTTGCTTTCGCGATCAACTTCTTCTGGACCATCGCGAAGCGGCGCGAACGCCACATCTACGTCGCCATCTGGTTCTACATCGCGACCATCATTACCGTCGCCATTCTGCACATCTTCAACAACTTGGTCGTGCCTGCCGGGCTCTTCCGCAGCTACTCGATCTACGCCGGTGTCCAAGATGCATTCATGCAGTGGTGGTACGGGCACAATGCCGTCGCCTTCTTCCTGACCACGCCGTTCCTGGGCCTCATGTACTACTTCATGCCCAAGGCGGCGGACCGGCCCGTCTACTCCTACAAACTCTCGATTCTGCACTTCTGGTCGCTGATCTTCATCTACATCTGGGCCGGACCCCACCACCTCCATTACACCTCCCTCGCCTCCTGGGCGTCGACGCTCGGCATGCTCTTCTCCGTGATGCTCTGGATGCCGTCCTGGGGCGGAATGATCAATGGCCTGCTGACGCTGCGCGGTGCCTGGCACAAGGTCTCCGCGGATCCGATCCTCAAGTTCTTCGTGGTCGCGATCACCTTCTACGGCATGTCGACGTTCGAAGGCCCGCTGTTGTCCGTGAAGACCGTCAACATGCTGTCGCACTACACCGACTGGACCATTGCGCACGTGCACAGCGGCGGCCTCGGTTGGAACGGTTTCATGACCTTCGGGATGATCTACTGGCTGCTGCCCAGGGTCTTTCAGACCGAGATCTACAATCGACGTTGGCTCGAGCTGCACTTCTGGATCGGCACCATCGGCATTCTCTTGTACATCATTCCGATCTACGTGGCTGGCGTCACCCAGGGCCTGATGTGGTCGGCGCTCGATGAGCGGGGGACGCTCTCCTACGACTTCGTGCAGACCACCGAGAAGATTCGGTTCATGTACTGGGGGCGCGTCATCGGCGGGCTCATGTACTTCGCTGGCGCGGTCCTCTGCCTGCTGAACGTAATCCTGACCTGGAAGAAGCGCCCCGCGACCTACGCGACCGAAGTCCACTCGGCCCCGGCCCTCGAGCCTACTTATGCCGAACCGCCCCGGGCGCCGTCGCCCCTCGAGGCCAGCAAGTCCCCGGTGATCGATCTCGCCTACAAGCTCGAGTACCTCATCCTGGCGCCGTGGCACCGTCGGTGGGAGCGCAAGCCCTTGCTGTTCACGGTCATGGTCGTAGTCGCAGTGGGCTCCGCTTCGATCTTCGAGATCCTGCCGACCTTCCTGATCAAGTCGAACGTGCCGACGATCGCCTCGGTTGCTCCCTACACGCCGCTCGAACTCGCCGGCCGCGACATCTACATTCAGAACGGCTGCTACAACTGCCACTCGCAGCAGATTCGCCCGATCTACCACGAGACCAAGCGCTACGGCGAGTACAGCAAAGCCGGTGAGTTCGTCTACGACCACCCGTTCCAGTGGGGTTCGCGCCGCATCGGCCCCGACCTCCACCGGGTCGGAGGTGACTGGGGGAATCTGTGGCACTACCTGCACATGGAGAACCCGCAGCTGACCAACGAGAAGTCGATCATGCCGCGTTACCCATACCTGCTCGAGAAATCCATCGACTTCGCAGACATTCAGCGCACCGTGAACGCGATGTCCAAGCTTGGGGTTCCCTACGACGAGGAGCTTCGGAACGCTCCCGAGATGGCCCGTCTTCAGGCGCGAGCGATCGCCGAGGACATTCAGACCGCGAGCGCAGTGTCTGGCGCCGGCGGATTGAACGCTGACTCCATCGCGGACAAGCAGATCATTGCTCTCGTCGCATACCTGCAACGGCTCGGGACCGATCTGACGCGCACGGTCGAGACCGCCTCCGCCGCGCCGCCGAGTGACGCTGCTCCCGGAACTCCCGGGAAGTCGCCAGGATCGGGGCGCTGACATGGGCGACTCCAACGAACTCGTGGTACGCCTCGCCGAGGTTGGCCTGCTGATCTTCCTGGGGCTGTTCGTGCTCGTGATCTTCTACGCGTTCAGTCGCCGCAACCGATCGACGTTCGAGCGAGCGTCGCACATGCCGTTGGACGACGACTCGGCGCCGGGCCGTGAAACGCCCGCAGACCAAGCGACAGGGAAGGTGTAGGTTTCATGACCGCAAGAGATGAAGACTACCTGCTCGATCACGAGTACGACGGCATCCAAGAGTACGACAACCCGCTGCCGAGTTGGTGGGTGTGGATCTTCTGGGCGACGATCGTGTTCTCGGTGCCGTACTACTTGTACTACCACGTCGGCATCGGCCCGACGATCGTCGACGCGCACGAGCAGGCCGCGGCCGCGGCAATCCAGCGGCAGAACGCCCTGTTCCAGAACGTCACCGTCGATGAGCAGTCCTTGCAGAAGTTGCTCGCCGGGCAGCCGTTCCAGCTGGCGGATGGCTCAGCGCTCGAGATGGACCTCGGCGGGATGGGCCAGACGTTTCTGCAGAAGTGCGCGACCTGCCACGGGGCTCGAGCCCAGGGTCTGACCTGCCCGAACCTGACCGATGACTACTACAAGAATGGCGCCAAGCTCATGGACATCTTCCGTACCATCGAGAACGGTGTTCCCGGAACCGAGATGAAGTCCTGGCGCGACGATCTTGGGCCAGCGGGCTTGGTGGCGATGGCCGCCTATGTGGGGAGTCTGCGGGGCAAGAACTTGCCGGGCAGGAAAGCCGAGGGCGAAAAGGTCATTCTGGGTGAACAGTAGCGCGGTTCGGGAGCACGAGGTAGTGCGATGACTACGGTTCACAATCCGCTCGAGGCCAAAGACCCGGTACTCAGCACGCTCAATCGCGACGGCACCCGTCGTTGGATTCGCCCCAAGACCTCACCTGGTCGACTGCATCGGCGCCGCACCATCGTCGCCTGGCTATTGATCGCGGTATTCACCACGATCCCGTACCTGGAGATGAACGGGAAGCCGCTCATCCTGCTCGACATCGTGCAGCGCAAGTTCACGCTGTTCGGTGCTACGTTCCTTCCCACGGACACACGCTTCCTCATGTTGTTCATGATCACGATCCTCGTCGGGATCTTCTTGATCACGGCCTTGGTGGGAAGGGTTTGGTGCGGTTGGGCGTGCCCGCAGACGGTGTACATGGAGTTTCTCTTCCGACCGCTCGAACAGTGGATCGAGGGCGGTCGCGGCAAGCAGCTCGTTCTCGATCGCCAAGGGCCCAACTGGCGGCGACTCTTGCGATACGTCGTGTTCGTGCCCATCTGCATGTTCCTGGCGCATACCTTTCTCGCCTACTTCGTGGGCGTCGAGCAGCTGCTGCAATGGGTGCAGTCGTCCCCAACCCAGCACCCGTGGGCTTTCGTGGTCATGGCCGGTGTGACCGCCGCGATGTTGTTCGACTTCGGCTTCTTCCGGGAGCAGACGTGCTTGGTTGCCTGCCCCTACGGTCGTTTCCAGTCGGCCCTCCTCGACCGATGTTCGCTGATCGTCGGGTACGACTTCAAGCGCGGCGAGCCGCGGGGCAAGGTGCGGCGGGGAGGTGGCGGCGAACCCGCAGGAGACTGCATCGACTGCAAGGCGTGCGTCACCACTTGTCCCACCGGGATCGACATTCGCAACGGCCTACAGATGGAGTGCATTCACTGTACCCAGTGTATCGATGCTTGCGACCAGATCATGGACCGCGTGGGCAAGCCGCGCGGCCTGATTCGCTACTCGTCGCAGGCGGAGCTGGCCGGGGAGCGTCACAGACTCTTGCGCCCGCGGGTGATCCTGTACCCCTTGATCTTGCTCATTTCGGGGACGCTGTTGGTGGTTCTGCTGGCCTCGCGGTCGGACACGGATGTGGCACTGTTGCGAGCTCGAGGGGCGTTGTTTCAGACCATCGATGCGACCGGGGAGATCGCCAACTCGTTGGAGGTGAAGCTCGTGAACCGGTCGGAGGTGCCTCGGGAGTACTTGTTGGAGATCGTGGGAGAGCCGCGCGCGAAGATCGTCGCGCCGGACAATCCGATTCCGGTGGCCGCCGGCCAGTCCGTGTCGGTCGGGATCTTCGTGACCGGCCCGGCGGAAATGTTCACGCGGGGTCGCAAGGAGCTGCATGTGCGCGTGAGCGCGGCGGGCGGCTTCTCCAAGGACGTAGAGTGCTTCCTGCTGGGGCCGTACTCGAAGTGATGTAGGTCGCGGCGGCCGGCGGTTGCGGTCGGGCGAGCTGCGACGGCAACGACGCGAAGGCCTGTCCTCGCTCGTTCGCCAGGGCGCTCGTTGGCGCCGCTAAAGCACTGGATTTGGGACTCGAGTTCGACGCGCTCTGGGCGAGGACCGGACGCGCGCGGTGAGGAGACGAGAATGAGTGTCGGAACGCGGCGCAAGGCGGGCTGGTACTGGCCGTGGGCCATTGGTGGCCTACTCGGGTTCTGGGCCATCGGCGACATTACGGTCCTGCTCGTTGCGTCCAACCACCCGTCGTTCGCGGTCGAGGAGGACTACTACCAGAAGGCGCTCGCATGGGACCAGACCAAGGCTGAGCAACAAGCCAGCGATCGACTCAACTGGACGGCGACGGTGGCTTACGTCGCCCTCCCGCCAGGCGCTGGCCCAGGAGTCGAAATGGTGCTCACCCTGCGCGACGCGAGCGGTCCGATCACTGGCGCCGACGTGGCGGTGCGTACCTTCCACCGGGCGGAGCCCAAGGCGGTGCTGCGCGCGCAGCTGACGGACGGCGGCGACGGGAGCTACCGCGCTGTACTCGCCATGGGGCGCGTCGGCAGTTGGCAGGTCGACATCGTGGCGCAGCGAGGGGACGATCGCTTCGTTCGCTCGAGCCTGGAGAGCTACTGGAGAGCACCTTGACTGCCCTGCTCGTATCGGTGCTCGTCGCCAGCTTGCTCGGCAGCCTCCACTGCGCCGGGATGTGTGGCGGCTTCGTCGCCTACTACTCGGGGCAAGGGGCAGGCTGCAAGCTAGGCAACTGTCACCAACGGCACCTCGCGTACAGCTTGGGCCGCCTCGTGTCGTACTCCGTCCTGGGAGCGCTGGCCGGCACTCTGGGCGCATCGCTCGAGCGCGCCGGCGCGTTCGTCGGCGTGCAGCGTGTGGCCGCCGTCGGATCCGGGGTGTTGATTGTCCTCTGGGGACTGCTCGCGGTGTTTCCCGGTCTGTGGCGGCCCCGGCTCGGGCGGTGGTTGCCCGCGCAATTGCGCGGTGCGGTGGCGCGGGGCGCAGCCTCTTTGAACAACGTCTCACCGACGGGACGCGCGGCCGCGTTGGGGCTTCTCTCCACCTTGCTGCCGTGTGGATGGCTCTATGCGTTCGCGGTCTGTGCGGCTGGCACGGCGAGTTCGTGGAAGGGGGTTGTGGTGATGGCGACGTTCTGGGCGGGGACGCTACCGATCCTCCTCGGCCTGGGATACGGCCTGCAGCTGCTCTCCCTCCGACTGCGTCAGCGGATTCCGGTGTTGTCGGGCGCGGCGCTGCTCGTGATCGGACTCTTGACCCTCCTCGGCCGGGTCGACGCCCTGGGCACAGGGCCCCAGTTCGCAACCAGCTCGGCGCCCAAGACGCAAGAGCAGTGGATCGAGGACGTCAATCGATGGGATGCGCATGAAGCACCGTGCTGCAGCGGACACTGATGTGGCGTGTTCGCACTGCGGGTTGCGAGTCCCCGCGGCCTGGATCGAACCGACGGCTTCGGAGCAGTTCTGCTGTGCGGGTTGCCGCACGGCCTACGAGGTCATCGGTTCGCTCGGCCTGACGCAGTACTACCGGCTCAGGTCGGACGCGAGTGCGTCCGACTCGGACGCGCGTGACCGCAGTGCGGCTCCGGCGCGCGCGAGCGGCCGCAGCTACGCCGAGTTCGACGACGACACTTTCGAGCGACTCTACACGACGGTGCTCCCGTCGGGTCGACGACAGGCCGCCTTCTACGCCGAGGGGGTGCACTGCGCCGCGTGCGTGTGGTTGCTGGAACGCGCGGCAGTCGTCGTTCCCGGTGTTGCCGAAGTCCGCGTGGACCTCGGGCGATCGCGGGTGCGGGTCACTTGGGATCCGGCGCAGACGCGGCCGTCCGCGATCGCGCGTTTCTTCGACTCCGTCGGCTATCCGGTGCACCCGTACCGAGAGACCGAACGGGAACGCCGCGCCCGGCAGGAAGATCGCGCGCTGCTCGTGCGCATCGCCGTCACGGGTGCTGTCGCTGGCAACGTCATGCTGATCGCGTTTGCGCTCTATGGGGGCGCGTTCGACGGCATGGACCCCGAGTATGCCGCGCTGTTTCGCTGGGCGAGTCTGCTGCTGACGATCCCGGCCTTGCTGTTCGGCGGGACGACGTTCTTTCGCGGCGCCTGGGCGGGGCTGCGGGTGCGGACCTTGCACATGGATCTACCGATCTCGCTCGGCATCCTTGCCGGCTTCGCCGGCGGCGCGTGCAACACGGTGCGCGGAGTGGGCGACGTGTACTTCGACTCCGTCACGGCTTTGATCTTTCTGTTGCTGGTCGGCCGCTTCCTGCAACGCGCCCAGCAGCGGCGCGCAGCCGAGTCCACCGATCTGCTGCACATGCTCGCGCCGCGCCGCGCCCGTCGGCTCGGCCCCGGCGGTGTGACCGAGGTGCTGGCCGAAGCGCTGGCCGTCGGCGATCGGATCGAGGTGTTGCCCGGGGATCTGGTGCCGGCGGACGGTGAGATCGTCGAAGGTCGTTCGTCGCTCGATCTGTCTCTGCTGACGGGCGAGTCGGAGCCGATCGCCGTGGGACTCGGGAGCGTGGTGCACGCAGGGACGACCAACGTGACTTCCCGCTTCGTGTTGGTCGCGCAGCAGGTTGGGGAGGCGACGCGGGTGGGACAGCTCGTTCGCAGAATCGATGACTGCAGCCAAAGTCGTCCGCGGATCGTGCGGTTGGCCGACCGGTGGGCGGCCGCATTCGTCGGCACCGTGGTGCTGCTCGCGGGGGTCACCACGGCAGCCTGGAGCTGGATCGATCCCGGACAAGCCCTTGATCACACCTTGGCGCTCCTGGTCGTCAGTTGTCCCTGTGCGCTCGGGTTGGCGACGCCGCTCGCGATCACGGCCGCGGTCGGACGCGCGGCCCGCGCCGGGTTGCTGATCAAGACCGGAGATGTCTTCGAGTCCCTTCTTCGTCCGGGCACGCTCTACCTCGACAAGACGGGCACCCTCACCGACGGTCGCATGTCCGTGTCCGTCTGGCATGGTGACCGCGACGCACGCTCGTTGCTCCTCGGCCTCGAGGCGCAGAGCACCCACCCGATCGCGCGCGCCATTGCGCGGGCCTTCCCCGACGTTCCGCTCGCCCCGGTGATCGACGTTCGTCATCGAGCCGGCGGCGGACTGACGGGCACGTGGAACGGCACATCGGTATGCGCGGGATCGCCGAGTTTCGTTCGGGCTCGTGGGGTGACCCTCGCTGGAGCGTGGTCCGCCCGATTGGCGGAGGTGCGGACGCGGAGGTTGACACCGGTCGTTCTCGCGCGCGGGGGTGAGGTGATGGCTGTCGCGGGTCTCGGGGACGCGCTCCGCGAAGAGGCGCCAGCGGTCGTCGAGCGCCTTCGGGGCGCCGGTTGGCGGGTGGCGATCCTCTCGGGCGACGATGCTGCGGTGGTCGATCGCGTGGGCGAGCGACTCGGGGTCGAGCCCGCCGATCGTCTGGGAAGCCGGTCACCGGAAGACAAGTTGTCGTGCATCGAGGCAGCACGAGCCATCGGCCCCGTGGTCATGGTCGGCGACGGCGTCAATGACGCGGCGGCGCTTGCCGCGGCGACGGTCGGTATCGGCATGCACGGCGGGGCGGAGGCGGTGCTCGCGGCCTCGGACGTGTTCATTGCTCGCGGCGGAGTTGCCGGTGTGGCGCGGTTGATCGACGGCGCCAACGACACGGTCAGAGTCATTCGGAGGAACATCGCGTTCTCGATCATCTACAACTCCGTGGGCGCGGCGCTTGCGGTAGCGGGACTGGTTCACCCCTTGCTCGCCGCGGTGCTGATGCCCCTCAGTTCGCTCACGGTCATCGTGAGTTCGTATCGAACCAGAGCGTTTGCTGCTTCGGGAGACCGGGCGGTGGCGACGCCGACGCCCATTCAACTGGCCTCGGCGGGTCCCGAGTTTCGTTGAGGCTGTGCGTTTCTCGGGCCGGCGGGCGAGTCGTTCAGCTCGCGGACCCTGACTTCTGGAGACCCTGAGCCATGAGTGTCCTCTATCTCCTCTTGCCGCTCGCTCTGGTCCTGGCCGCGGGGTTCGTGCTGGTGTTCGTGTGGGCGGCCCGTAGCGGCCAGTTCGATGACCTCGAAACTCCGGCCATTCGGATGCTGCACGACGACCCGATCGACCGACAGCCGGACGAAGCAAACGCGGGCGGCCCAGCCCCGTCCAGCTCAGCTACGTCCAGCTCAGCTACGTCCGGCCCAGCCGCGTCCAGCGCAGCCAAGGCCGACGAAACGCGCGCTCGATAGGTTCTCGCCGCGAGTCGCATCGCGCTCCGCGCCCGGAGCTACTGGTTCAACCACAGTCGTGACGGCTCGCCCGAAGAGTTCCCCACGAAGATGTCGACGCCCCCGTCGCGGTTCACGTCGCCGACGCTGAGAGACTCGGTGAAGCCGGCCCCGAGGGTCGCGGTGTCGATGAACAGCCCCATCCCGTCGTTCAAGTACAAACGATTGTCCGTGAGGTTGCCTTCGATGAGATCGAGGTCGCCGTCGCCGTCGACATCCGCCAAGGCGATGGCCAACGTCGAGTCCGCCGCGAACACCTGGCCGCTATCGGTGAACTGACCGGACCCGTCGTTGAACAAGATGACGTTGGGGGCGCCTACGTCACCGGCGGCGAGTCGGCCCAGGACGAGGTCCACGGCCCCGTCACCGTTGAGGTCGCCGGTTGCGATGTCGTAGACGCCGAACACGCCCAGGGCCTGGCCCGAGTCCACGAAGGTGCCGCTGCCGTCGTTGACCCAAACGCGCGAGGATCGCAAGAAGCTCTTCCCCTCGATCAAGTCGAGGTCGCCGTCGTTGTCCACATCGGCTAGCGCGACGGCGAACGTGAGGTCGAGCCCCAGCAGCTGCCCGGAGTCGACGAAACCCCCGTTGCCATCCCCGAACAAGACCCGGTTCGGTCCGATGACCGCGGTCACGATGTCCGTGTTGCCGTCTCCATTCACGTCGCCCACCGCCGCGGCACTCGTGTCGGTGTCCGGGAGGACGACCGGCGACAGGGAGTACTGGCCGGTGCCGTCGTTGAGGTACAGCAAGTCGACTCCGCTTCGTCGGGTCTCGAGGAGATCGAGGTCGCCGTCCTCATCCGCGTCGAAGAGAGTCGAGGAGGATGCGCGAGTACCGCTGACGACTTGGCCGCTGTCGACGAAGGCCCCGGTGCCGTCCCCGAGCAGGAGTCGCGTCTCGCTCGCGCCCGGGGACAGCGCGACGCCGACGACGAGGTCGAGGTCGCCGTCGTCGTCCACATCCCCGAAGGCACTGGTCCGGGTGGCTGCGAACGGCACGCTGGAGCCGGTGATCAAGCCCACGAATGAGGGCAGCCCGGAAGCCGTCCAAACCTGAGTCGCATCCGGGCCACGTCCCAAGACGAGGTCGAGGTCTCCATCGCCGTCGATGTCCCCGCTCACGACCTGAGTCACCGTCGAGTCGCCCACCGGTAGCTGGGAGTTCTCGAACCCTCCAGTCCCGTCACCGAGCCAGATCGCGACGCCGTCCGGCGTTACGAAGACGAGGTCCACGTCCCCGTCGCCGTCGACGTCGAGCGCCTCGACCACCGGAGTCGAGCCGTCGCTGCCCACTGGTGTGGGCGATAGCACGAAGGTCCCGTCACCATTGCCGAGCCACAACTGGTCAGGACCGCTCGCACCGCAGATCAGGTCGAGGTCGCCGTCTCCATCTACATCGGCTACCGCGATGGTGACCGCTGCGGATCCGGGCAGGTCCGAGAACGGCGTGAAGGTGCCCACTCCGTCGTTCAGATACACCCGGCACGGCCCCGGATCACTGCCTTCGACGAGGTCGAGATCGCCGTCGTCGTCGAGGTCCGCCAGCACTGCCGTGTCCGAGCCGGAACCCAGGGATTGTCCGCTGTCGGTGAATTGGCCGTCGCCATCGTTGAGCCACACGATGTGCGGCGAATCGAAGTGGCACGAGATGAAGTCGAGGTCGCCGTCGCCATCGACGTCACCCACCACCACGGCGGCAGTGTTCGCGGTCCGCAACGACTGGCCGTTCGAGGTGAAGCCCGCGGACCCATCGTTGAGCCAAACCGCATCCCCTTGCAGGTTGTCGTACCCAAAGATCAGATCGACGTCTCCGTCTCCGTCGACGTCCGCGGACGCAACCGAAGTGCAGTTCCCTGCCCCGAGAGGTGGCGGCAACTCCGTGAAGACGCCGTCGCCGTCGTTGATCCAAACGGTGTTGGTGCCGCTTGCTGCCACGACCAAATCGAGATCGCCGTCGCCGTCGAGATCGACGCAGAGCGAGTCGGTGACCGGGTCGCCCGCGAGTGCCTGGCCGCTGTTTCGGTAGCCTGCGACCACGTCGAGCACGTCAGCCGGTAGCGCGACCTCCACTCCACCCGTGAGGCCCACGATCCGATTCGTAGCGAGAGCCGGGCTGAGCGTGATGCCCGACGGCGAGTTTGCCGTTGTGGCACTGGGATGGAACGCGCGGCCGACCCTCAGCACTGGGGTTGCTCCGAGGGTGATGACCACTTCATTGGGGCGCGAGCCGCTGGCCACCGATGCGCCGGCACCGAGCGAGTCGCCCGCCACGGGCAACTCGAAATCCAACACCGACAGGCCATTCAGCATGACCGCTTGGTCGAATCGCAGGGTCAGCGTGTCGCCTGCGTCGACGCTTCCGCTGTCGTTGACATCGAGGAACTCGGCCACCCCGGCGAACTCGGGCGCCGAGCCGGTCGGCGGGGGGCCCGGGATCGAGCCACCGACCGCCTTGCCTCCAGTCTTGTTGCGACACCCGGAAGCCGCGACGGTTGCCACGACGAGAGCGAGTATCAACATTGCAGCCCACTGCACCCGCGGCGCGAACCGGATCCATGACGTGACGTGCATGTTTGCCTCCTCACGAGCCAACCCTCCACGGAGGGTGAGGCTCTCGGTCGAAAGACCACGCGGTAGGGTCGATGGGACGCCCACGAACGGGATACCACCCACGGTCCGAAAACGCACGACCATTTGGCGCCCCGCGCGGACGCTGGCCCCGTGAAATCCCTGGCGTGACGCAGTCACCGAGAGGTTCGCGACCATCGTGGGCGGCGAGCGTGCCCTTCCCCGTTCGTAACTTCGTCGCTCACGGCCGCTGTCGGCCCGAGGTCGGCGTCCACACGCGCTCTGCCGCGGTGGCGTCGACCTTGACCCGGGCTGGGTCGTGCTTCAGGATGCGCGGTCCGTGAGAGTCTTCGTGATTCACTCCGGCGTCGTCAATCAGACGGGGTCATTCAGAATCGGCGCGACACGCGTCGATGCGAGAGGCTTACCATGAAAGTGCTCGGTGGGTTCGTCGTCGTGTGCGGAGCATTGCTGCTGGGTACGGTAGGGTGCTCGGGTATTCCCAAGAGCTACAAGGTCTACGGCGCGTCTTTGAATGCCTCGAAGCCGGCTGCCGTGGCCATCGACCGTGTGCTCGCGCATCCGGATGAGTTCGCGGACAAGCAGGTTCGGGTTTCGGGGCCGATCCATGAGGTTTGCTCGAAGAGGGGTTGCTGGCTTACTCTCGGGAGCGGTACCCAGACTATGCGGGCGCGGTTCGTCGAGTCGGGTGACTGCGCCAACGGGTTTTTTGTGCCCCTCGACGCGGGCGGGCGGATGGCCATTCTCGAAGGTACGGTCAAGCAAGAGGTGATCACCGAGGAGGAAGCGCGCCACTATCTCGAGGACGCGGGCGCCTCGCCTGAGGAGATCGGCAAGATTGTGGGTCCGCAGAAGTCCCTATCGATGGTGTGCACCAGCGTGGCCATTCAAGATGGCGCCAATCTCAGCGAGCCCTTCAAGCCGTAGGGGCAAGCTTCTGGCGACCGGGTAGAGTCGGGATTCCGGTTCCGGGATGCGTGCTACGCGCGACTCGAGTGCGCATCTCGGATTCCGGTCCTCGGCCCCGACCCTGCGCTCAGGAGTCGCGCAAGAGTAACTTCACCCTCTTGCTCGTCGCTTCGGGCCATCTTCGACCGATCCGAGAACCTCGAAATCCTCACCGGAACTAAGGCTGCGCCTCCGGTTCCGAGCTTTCCGGATCGGCCGAATCTGACCCAAATCGTCGGCGAGATGTCGAAGTGATTCTTGGGCGACTCCTTACAGCACCATTTCGAACAACGTCTTGTCGGCTTGGAACAGCGCGCCACTGCGGTAGGCGCGCAGGAGGGCCCGCACGACTTCGGGGAGGAACTTGGCTTCGGCCACGTCGCGAATTCGCACCATGGCCCGCTTCGCGCTCAACTCTCCCGAGCTCTCGCCGTGAGTCAACAGCTGCTCCAGTTCGCAGGCGAGACCCACGATTTGCGCCCGGCGGTCGACCGCGTCGCCCGACGCCCCTTCGGGGAACCCGCTGCCGTCGAGTCGCTCCGTGTGGCCTAGGATGATCGGCGCAACTTCGGCCAGTTCCGGTGTTCGCTCCAACAGCTCGCGAGCGAGTTTGGCCTTGCGCTGCTCGAGGTTGACCGCGTTCTGGATCTCTTGCTCACTCAGCGCAATGGCGCCGACGTCGTGGAGCATTGCGGCGACCCAGATGTTGCGAATCTCCTTGGGCGTGTGTCCGAGCTCCCGAGCGATGGCCGCCGCGTAGGTCGCGACTCGCTCCGAACGGCCGCGGTCGGCGGCTTCTCGGAACTCGGCCACCGACGAAATGATCTTGAGTACGTCTCGGTAGGCTCGGCCTTGGTTGGCGATGACCTCCCACATCTCGAGGGCGTTCCCGACGATCATGCCGATGATCGCGGCGAACTCCAGGTCTTCTGGCGAGAAGGCCTCGGAGATCTTCGTGTTGGTCGCGTAGATGGCACCGATCGGTCGGTTGGCGACGAGCAGCGGTACGCAGAGGATCGACTTGAGCTGCTGCGCAATGATGCTGTCTGCCGATGAAAAGCGCTCGTCCAGGAGCGCGTCTTTCGACAAGACGGGACGCCCTTCGTCGCGAACGCGCCGGAGGATGCTTCGCGAGACGATCACGTCACTCGCTGGGATGCGATCGAAGTGAGCTCGAGCCGTGAACTCGGTCTCGCCGTCTCGGTGGTACTCGAACAGGTAGACGTGATCCGAATTCAGGATCTCGCTCATTTCACGAACCACGTTCTCGAAGATGGTTCGCGGATCGTCGCCGGTGCCCAGGATGCGCGAGACCTGATAGAGCGCCTGTAGGCGGGTCGTTTCCGCGCCTCGGGCGGGCATCTTCGGCGGCCGGTCGGTCGGGAGGTTGAGGCTCAGCGTGGAACCCGGCTTGTCGACCGAGTCCCCATAGCGGATGACGCGCGAGTCCGAACGCTGTGCGTGACTGTCCTCGAAGACCATCACCGTGTTGCCAACGTGGACCCGATCTCCATGGCGCAGCACGTCTTGATCGGCGACACGGTTCTCGTTCAAGAACGTGCCGTTGCGACTGCCGAGGTCGCGGATGAAGTAGAGCTCCCCAATGTGGAAGATCTCTGCGTGCTGCCGACTGACCCCTTGGTCCAGCACCGGGAGCACGTCGCTCTCGCGCCCAATGACCATCTTCTCGCCGGTAAGGGGGAAGGTCTTGCCGGCGAGTTCACCCTGGGTAACTCTGAGAAGCGCCATGTCCAACTCTCCACGGTCGGGAAGTGCCCGCCACCGCTGGTTAGCCCCTGCGGACCGGATCGGGCTCGGTTGCGGCTGCGTCAGCGCAGAACTGTCCGTCGACCATCAGCAGCGAGCGCCCGGCCTGCTTTGCTAGGTGTCGGTCGTGAGTCACTATCAAGAAGGTCGTGCCGAGGGTCTCGTTGAGTTCCCGGAACAACTCGTGAATGCGTTCGCTGGTGGTCGTGTCCAGGTTGCCCGTTGGCTCGTCGCAGAGCACGAGCCGCGGGTCGTTCATGAGCGCCCGTGCGATCGCTACCCGTTGGCGCTCACCGCCCGACAACGTCGTGACCCGGTGACTCTCGCGATGGCTCACGCCCACCCTGGCGAGCAAGTCGCGCGCGCGGTCGCGCAGGGCACGTCGCTCGCGATTGTAGGCGAACCAAGAGCGGTTCACCATGGTGGGTATCAGCACGTTCTCGAGGACGTCCATGTCCGGCAACAGATGATAGAACTGGAACACGAAGCCGAGGAAGCGATTGCGCAAGTGGGCCCGGCCTGCGGCATTCAGGGTGGCCGTGTTGTGTCTGCGGCCTCCCGCCTCGTGATAGGTGACACTCCCGCGGGTCGGGACGTCGAGCAGGCCGATGAGGTTCAGCAACGTGCTCTTACCGACCCCCGACTCGCCCTGGATCGCGACGATCTCCCCCGTGAGAACGGTGAGGCTGACGCCCTTCAGGACTTCGACGTTGCCCCCCGGGAAGGTAAACGATCGGCTGAGGTCGGTGGCTTCCAAGATCGGCATGGGCTCACTCATGGCGGAGCGCCTTGATCGGGTCGACGCGGGAAGCCCAAATCGCGGGGACCAAGCTCCCCAGGAATCCAAAGAGGTAAGCGGAGCCGATGATCAGCCCGAGGTCCCAGGGCTTGAACGCCACGGGGATGGAACTCAGGTAGTAGATGTTCGGTGGAAACAGCTGCCGCCCGGTCAGCTGGTGGAAGACGTCGTGGATCTCGTTGATGTTCGTCACGAAGAGCCAGCCGGCGAGTCCGCCCAGGGCGATGCCACAGAGAACGAGTGTGAGTCCGACGATCAGGATCACGCTCACGACTCCCTGCGAGGTAGCGCCCAGTGACCGCAGGACGCCGAGGTCGCGGGTCTTCTCGATCACCAGCAAGGTCAGCAGCAAAAAGATCATGGCCCCCGCGAAGGCGACGATCAGCATCATCATGAGCGAGATGATGCTCTTCTCGTTCACCACCGCGTCGAGCAGGTGCCTGCGTTGGTCCTCCCACGTGAGCACCACGACCGAGGACAGCCCGAGAAATTCGGTCGCCACGCGGTAGATGTCTGCACTCACGGCATCCGCGAACGTGTAGTCGTCGAGGCGAATCGCGAGGCCCGAGAATCGGTACTCGTTGATCTCGGGCCGATCGTCGTAGAGCGCCAGGAACTCCTGCGCCGCGCGGATGGGGGTGAACATCCAAGAGGCGTCCTGCTCGTAGATGCCCGACTGGAATGCGCCGACGACCACGAAGTTCTGGGAGCACGGCTCGAGCGAGATCGGACTGTAGGACGACAACTGCAGGATCTGTCCGATCGCCGCCGAATGGGTGCGAATGGCCTCGATGCCGACGACGATGGGCTGCGGGAGGTTGGTCTCGAGTTCCAGTTCGCTGACCCCCGCGCTGCGGGCCGCCCGCAATCGTCGCTCGCGCGAGAACAGATCCTCGATCTCGGCGTCACTCAGGGGCTTACGGTCCGCAGCGAAGGTGTCACTGTTGTCGAGCACCCGGAGGGCGACCTCGTCGTCGCGCAGGAGGTACGACGCAAAGTCGCCGACCTTCGCTTCCAGCAGCGGATCGACGCCGCGGACGGAACAGTGGCGCAGTTGTGACGCTTTGAATATGGCTGCCTGTTCGACGAACGGGGCGACTGCGAGCACATGGGGCAGTTGGCCGACGGCCTCCGCGAGCTCGTACTGCTGATAGAGGGAGGCGTAGCCGTGCCCGGTAACCGTGAGATGCGCGAGGGAGCCACGGATGTGGCTGACCATTTTGACCTTGAATCCCTCCATCACCGACAGCACGGAGATCAGCGCGAACACGCCGAATGCAACTGCGATGACCGCTGCCCAGGTGATGAAGCGACTGAAGAGGTACTTGCGGGCCAGGAAGACCGTGTACTTCAAACGAGCGTTCTCCCCCCGGCCAAGCGCCCCTGGTTCCGCGATCGAGCGTTGGCCCGTCGAAACCGCGTGTGATAGACCCCCCTCGCCGAGAATGCAAGGGCGGTAGACGACGGCCGCCCGCAAACGCAGTGCCCGTTCGGCGGAGGCGCTCTTCGGGTCCCTGGTTTGGGCTCAACCGGCGGAGACACTCCTCGAACCGCTTGGAGTCGCCTCCGGGATCGCAGTTTCCCTCGCTCCTCGCCGATTCTTCACGTACAATCCGCCCCTTGGTCGATGGGACGCGGCGCCCCGAGGGCGCGCGAAAGCACCGGGCGGGACTGCGCCTGGATGCACCCGAGCCCGCGCTGCCGCGCCGCCGACCGGCTGGCGACGCCGCCGCGGTCACCCGGTTGCCCCTCGCTGGCTGCCAGATCGAGTCCCGTTTGCACCTCGATTCGTCGAGGGTGCCCCCGTTCGAGAGCGCTCCCCGTGGAGTAGTCGCGGGGACGCCGGGTCGGCGCTCGCCACCGACCTCCGTCCTGATCCGATAGGTTCTCCGACCGATCACACCCGAGCCAGTGGGTCGGGTTCGGTCCCAACTTGGTCTGCAAGTTCAAAAGACGCACCCCGCCTGTGCCCCGAGCCGCTTCGCGGCACAGCCTAGGAGGAATCCGAATGGAATTGGAACAGCTGCCGATCGACGGCTACCACAAAGTGGTTTTCGCCCGCGATCGCGAGTCCGGGCTGCGGGCGATCATCGCCATCCACGACTTGACGCTCGGTCCGGCGCTCGGCGGGCTCCGCATGTGGCCCTACGAGACCGAGGAGCAGGCGCTCACGGATGTCCTGCGCCTCGCGCGCGGCATGACCTACAAGAGCGCGTGCGCCAACACGGGGCTCGGCGGCGGCAAGGCCGTCATCATCGGTGACCGTCAGAAGGACAAGAACGAGCCGCTGTTTCGGGCGATGGGGCGCTTCGTCGACAGCTTGGGCGGCGAGTACATCACGGCCGAGGACGTGGGGATTGGCATTCGCGAACTCGAGTGGATCCGCAAGGAGACGAAGTACGTGACCGGGCTGTCCCGGAAGTCCGGGTCCAGCGGTAACCCGTCGCCCTTCACGGCTCGCGGTATCGTGCGCGGACTCAGGGCGGTGGCCGAGGAGTGCTTCGGGACCAGTCGACTCGATCCGTTCCACTATGCGGTGCAGGGGCTCGGCCACGTCGGCGGTGAGGTCGTGCGCGGCCTATCGATCGTCGGGGGGTTGTGCACTGTGACCGATCTCGACGAAGAGGTGTGCGCCGAGTTTGCGGCGTTGCCGGGGGTAGAGGTCGTCAAGCCGGACGAAATCTACGACGTCGAATGCGACATTTTCGCGCCCTGTGCTCTAGGGGGCGTGTTGAACGACAACACCATCCCCCGACTGCGGTGCAAGGCCGTCGCCGGGGCAGCCAACAACCAGCTGCTCGAGAGCCGCCACGCCGACATGCTGCAAGAGCGTGGGATCCTCTATGCGCCGGACTACGTCATCAATGCCGGCGGGATCATCAACGTGTCGGTCGAGCTGGAGCCAACGGGCTACGACGAGCGTGTTGCCGTGTCGAAGATCGAGAACATCTACAGCGGCCTCCGGGAGATCTTCGCCACCGCGCGTCGCGAAGGGATCACTCCCAGCCGCGCCGCCGATCGCGTGGCTGAGCAGCGGCTGGCCGAAGCGCGCGCGCGCCGTAGCGGGATGGTTGCGGGCTCGGCGTGAGCTAACGCTTGATTTCGGACGAGTTCACCGCGAGGCAACCCGATCGACACTGAATTGCCAACTCACGATACCCCGGTCGTTGGCTCGTCTCCGGGGCCGCGGTCTGCGGGCGCACACCCGCCGCCCCCGAGGGGCGAGCGTTTGCCACGGACGGCACGCGTTTGTCGGCGCAACGACTTCCACGTGATCTTTCGCTGCGGTGGTCGCACGCGCAGCGGGGTCTTCAGCGCGGTAGTTTGCGCCACCGACTTTGGTTTCCCGCGCCTGGGACTTGCGGTGAGTCGCCGCGTCGGAAACGCAGTCGTGAGGAACCGCGTCAAACGACGGCTGCGCGAACTCTTCCGCCGTCATCGGGCCGCATTGCCCGGTTCCGTCGACCTCGTGGTCATTCCCCAGCCCGGAGCCGGCGAACTCCCCTTCGATCAGTTTCGCGCTCAGGTACTCGAACTCTTCGCCCGCAGCCACCGCCCATCGCGCCCGCGTCCGGAGCCCGAGGGTCCGCGTCCGCGACGGCGCCGCAATCGCACGGCGCGGGGACCAACGTCGGCAACAACCCTTCCCGAGGGATCGTCGCCGGCTCGCCCTTCACCGCACGGAGAACCGTGACGTGTCGTGGGGCTACCGGCGGCGCGAACGGTTCAAGCTCGATCTCACCCATGTCCCGTGGTGGCGCCGGCTGCTCCTTCTCCCGCTCCTCATCCCGATTCGGCTCTACCAACTGACGCTGTCCCCGTTCATCCCACCGATCTGCCGCTTCTCCCCAACGTGCTCGGACTACGCCCTGGAGGCCATTCAGGAGCGCGGCGTCTGCCGCGGCACCGTACTCGCCGCATGGCGCCTGCTCCGGTGCAACCCCTTCAGCCGCGGCGGCTTCGACCCGGTGCCCCCAGACCCGAAGGTCACCCCACCCGCCCCCGCGGCGCATCCCGGAGAGGGCACCGCACCTCCTTGATCCAGGGGACCTGCAAGCACGGGACGTTCGCCCGCCTGGACGTCGGAAGCCTGTGGACAGTCCGTGCGGCGACCGTTTGCTCAGAGCGTTGACCTTCGACCCCCGCGCCTCAGTTGTTGACGAACGCGGCATCAGTCGCGTGTGCTTCTCCCTTCTCTCCCCGCCCATTCAGCGTCGCGGCGCATCCTTTGAGCTCTCCGCCAATCAAATGCCCGGGCGCGCCCTGGGAGCGCGGACAGCCCGTCCGCATCCGCCCACGCGCGCATCACCGCCGGCCACGCGCGCATCGCCGCCCGCCACCGTGCGCATCACCGCCAGCACCGTGGCCTTTGACCCCCGCCGCGTACCGGTTGCTGATGAACGCAAGCGCTAGTCGCGTGTGCTTCCTGCCTTCTCACCGGCCCATTCAGCATCGCGGCGCATCCTTTGAGCCCCACGGCGAATCAAGTGCCCGGGCGCGCCCTGGGAGCGCGGACAGCCTGTCCGCATCCGCCCACGCGCGCGCCAGGGCAGCATCCCGATGGCCGTGGGCTCAGACGACGCGCCGCGACAGGGCTAGGCTCTTCTCAGAAGGCTCAGCAAGAGGCGATCGGGTCTTGGGCGACCGGCGTGTCGGCGTGTGCGTCCCTGGTTGTGGTGCTGCCGGCGAGTAGCGCGCGCTCGGGGCCCACCGTCGCTGGTCGGGGTTCGCGCAACCGAGCGACGGCGGCGTTGAGGCTCGCGCACACGTCGTGCAGTTCGTCGGTTTTGCGAATGCGGCACTCGCCGGGGTCGTGACCGGCTGCGATCGCTTCGAGGTGCTTGCGCATGCGGTAGAGCGGGCCGGCGATGGGGAACGTGATGACGATTCCCACCAACAGGGTCATGGGGACCAGGAGGAGACTCGAGGTTCCGAACACGGTGAGCAGTTGTTGGTGCAGGGTGAGCTCGGCTTGCGGTCCGAGTCCGGGCAGGCACTCCGCGAAGTGGATCGCGCTGCGCCACAGCATGGCGAACTGGAGCGCCTGAACGACCATTCCCGTGAGTAGGAAGACTGCGATGATCTTGAGCTGCAGGCGCGGGTTGACGAGTCGCTGGCGGCGTGGGTGTTGGTGGTCGCGTGCTGCCATGGGCAGTTCACCTCGTGTGTCTCTCTGGGGCCGGGCAGGAGAGCTCGCGGGGCGCGGCGAGGCCCGGGAGGCAACGACACCCATCCCCGGCAACCGCCTCAGCGTGCGCGCGAAGGGTCCCTGAGAGTTTGGGGCCCCGAGAAAGGCTAAGCCACCCACCACGGCGGCGCCACGCGCCAAATTCTGTCATCGGCTGGCCCGGACTCTTCGTGAACGGTGGGCCGAGAATGTGGAAGGGCGACGAGGACAATGCGTTGCGTCGAGTTCGACCCGAGGCGGGGCTCGACACCCCGCTCCGGGTCGAACTCGAGGCCGCGGAGCGCGACTCGCTCTGGCGAATCGAACCACACCGTCATCGACGTCCTTGCCCCTTCTCAGCCGACGGCTCATGAACGGTCCGGGTTAGCGCAAGCGACTCGCCGCGGACGCGCCCGCGCGGGTGCGCTTCACCCGATGCGGTCACAGCCATTCATGTAGGGCCGAAGCGCCGCGGGAATCGTGATAGAGCCGTCGGCGTTCTGATAGAGCTCCATGATCGGAATCATGAGGCGTGGGCTGGCAGCGACGGTGTTGTTGAGCGAGTAGCAGAAGTGAGTCTTCTTCGTCTCCGGGTCCTTGTAGCGGATGTTGAGGCGGCGGCACTGGTAGTCGTAGAGCCGTGACGCCGAGTGGGTCTCGCCATACTCGCCGGTCGGGCGACCGTCCGGACCCGCTGGGCCTCGGCTCGGCATCCAAGTTTCGACGTCGATCATGTCGGCGTTCTTGGGACCGAGGTCGCCGGTGCAGCACTGGAGGAGTCGGTAGGGGAGCTCGAGCCGTTGCAGGAGGGTCTCGACGAAGCCGAGCATGCGGCGGTGCCACGCACGGCTATCGCCTTCATCGGCCCGCGTAATGACGACCTGCTCGACCTTATCGAACTGGTGGATGCGGTAGAGTCCCGCGGTGTCGCGCCCGGCGGCACCCGCCTCGCGACGGAAACAGGTCGACACCGTGGTGTAGCAGATCGGCAGGTCGCGCATCTCGACGAACTCATCCTGGTGGATCCCCATGAGGCCCACTTCGCCGGTGCCGGTGAGGTAGAGGTCCTGGGTGCCGCCGCGTGCGCGCTCGGCGACTTGATAAGCTTGGTCCTTGCCGTGGGGGAAGAACGCCGTGCCGACCATGCATTCTTCGCGCACGATCACCGGTACGCTGACCGGAGTGAAGTCGTTCTCGTGCACCATGAAGTCGAAGGCGAAGCGCAGGATGGCTTGGTGCAGCGACATGCCTGGCCCGGTCAGGACGTAGCTGCGGCTGCCGGCCATCTTCACTCCCCGCTCGAAGTCGACCATGCGGTGAGCCAGGCCGAGTTCCAAGTGGCCCCGCGCATCGAAGCCTTTGTTCTCGCGGAAACTGCGGCTGGGATCGAACCAGGCTGGACTCCAGCGGCGGATCTCCACGTTGCCGGACGCGTCAGCGCCGACGGGCACGTCCGCGTCCGGTGGTTGAGGAACTTGGATCCACAGGGCGTCGCGTTGCTCGGTGAGCGTTTGCACTTGCTCGGCCAGCTCGCGTTCGCGTTCCTTCAGCGAGTGCGGGCGCGACTGCAGGGCGGCCATCTCTGCTGCCAGTGCCGCTGGTTCGCCTCCGGACTGCGCCGCAGCCCCTTTCATCTTCGCGGCCAACTCACCGATCTGCTTGCCGACCCGGTTCTTTTCGGCGGCGATCTGTTCGCGCTCGGTCAGAGCCTCGCGAAGCCTGGCGTCGACCGCGAGTAGCTCATCGATGTCGACTTGCATGTTCTTGCGAGCGACGCCGGTGCGATACTTGTCCGGATTGCTGCGGAGGTCCTTGAGATCGATCATGGCGGCAAGTTCGTCCTTCTGCATGGGTTCGCGCACAGGGTCAGACGGCAGTCGGGAACCGCCTGGCCGGTCAGGATACTGCTGTCGGCCGGGGAATGTCTGCGGGTCTTGGGAAAATAGCCGTTCGTCCTAGCCGAGCCGCTTGCTACACTCTGCCGCTTCGTTTCGGCGGGCGCACCGTCCCGCGGTCCGGTCCCGGGAATCAGCGCGAGTGAGGAGTCGACGATGAGCTTGGTCGTTGTGGGTTCGGTGGCCTTCGACAGTATCGTGACCCCGACCGCTCGCCGTGCCGACGTGCTCGGGGGCTCGGCGGTCCACTTCTCGATGTCGTCGTCGTTCCACACCGAGACCCACCTCGTGGGGGTCGTCGGGGAAGACTTCCCGGCGGATCGCCGGCAGGTGCTGCAGGACCGAGGCATCAGGACCGATGGGCTGGAGACCGTTGCCGGCGGGAAGACTTTTCGCTGGGAGGGCAAGTATCACGATGACATGAACCAGCGTGAGACGTTGATGGTCGAACTCAACGTGTTCGAGCGCTTCCAGCCGGTGCTGTCACCGAGCCACCGGCGAGCGAAGTTCCTGTTCCTCGCGAACGCGGCTCCGCTCACTCAGGCCCGGGTGCTCGACCAGGTCGAGCCCGGAGCCTTCGTGATGGCTGACACCATGAACCTCTGGGTGCAGACCGCGCACTCGGACCTCGAGGCGCTCATCCCCCGGATCGATGGCTTGGTGCTCAACGACGAGGAGGCGTCGCTGTTGTCCGAGGACGACCGCGTGATTCCCGCGGGACGCATGATCCGCGAGAAGTACGGGTTGCGATATCTCGTGATCAAGAAGGGCGAGCATGGTTCGATGATCTTCCACGACGACGGTGAAGTCGCCCTGCCCGCGTTTCCGATCGCGTCCGTCACCGACCCGACCGGCGCCGGCGACTCCTTCGCTGGCGGCCTCATGGGGTATCTCGCGAGCGCCGGCCGCACCGATCTTCAGCACTTCAAGCGCGGTGTGGCCTGGGGCACCATCATGGCTTCTTTCTGTTGCGAGGACTTCGGTGTCCACCGCATGACTCGTCTCGAGCCGGCGGAGATGCACGCCCGGTTTGCAGCGTTCCAAAGCATGTTGTCGCTCACTCACGGCTGAGCGAACGGCCGGTGAACGACCCATGCGAGTTTTCGTGGCAGTCGAAATCTCCCCCGAGGCCCGTGAGGCGTTGCACCGGCTGACGTTGTCGGTGCCCCTCGGCGAGTCGTCGGCGTTGGGCTCGTCCCGCCGCGGGCCGCTGCGGCTGCCGGTGCGCTGGACTCGCGCCGAGAACTACCACGTCACCCTGCGGTTCCTGGGCGATCTCGACCCCGACGCGGTCGATCCGATCACCGCCGACCTGCAGACCGCTCTCGCCGAGGTCACGCCCTTCCGGGTCGCGCTCGGTGGGACCGGTTGCTTCCCACCCCACGGCGCGCCGCGCGTTCTCTGGGTGGGGATCGAACGCGGGGACGACGCGCTCGTGCGCGTGGCCGCGCAGGTGGACTTGGCGCTTGCGGCGCACGGCTTCCCGCCGCAGAATCCGCCCCTTTCCCCCCACGTCACGGTCGGGCGGGTGAACGCGGGGCGCGGGCCGGCGACGCTCGAGATCGCCCGCCGCTTCTTGGGTGCCCCGTTCCCCGCGCTCGGCAGCACCGCACCCGAGTTCGAGGTCGCCGGGGTGTCCTTGATCGAGAGCCGTCTTTCGCCGAGCGGGCCTCGTTACTTCAATCTGGCAAAGGTTGCCTTCGATGCGCGCAGCTGACATTCGCCGCACTTTCCTCGAGTTCTTCCGTGGCAAGGGACATCAGGTCGTGGCCTCCAGCCCGGTCGTGCCATTCGAAGATCCGACCCTGTTGTTCGCGAACGCGGGTATGAACCAGTTCAAGAGTGTCTTCACCGGCCACGAGACACGTGAGTACACTCGCGCTGCGACCACGCAGAAGTGCATTCGCGCCGGCGGCAAGCACAACGATCTCGACGCGGTCGGCTACACGGCACGCCACCTGACCTTCTTCGAGATGCTCGGGAACTTCTCCTTCGGTGATTACTTCAAAGAAGATGCGTGCCGTTGGGCGTGGGAGTTGGTCACCGAGCACCTGCAGCTCGACCCCGCGCTGTTGTGGATCACGGTCTTCCACGAGGACGACGAGGCCCGCGCGATTTGGCGCGATCGAATCGGCGTACCGAACGATCGCATCGTCGGTCTCGGCGAGAAGGACAACTACTGGTCGATGGGGGATGTCGGTCCCTGTGGCCCATGCTCCGAGATCTTCTACGATCGCGGGGAGGCCGCGGGCTGCGGCCCGCATTGCGGCATCGGCAAGTGCGAGTGCGACCGCTTCATGGAGTTCTGGAACCTGGTGTTCATGCAGTTCGAGCAGCGTGCGGATGGGACCAAGGTCCGACTGCCACGACCGAGCATCGACACCGGCATGGGACTCGAGCGGATCGCCATGGTGATGCAGGGTGCGCGCTCGGTATTCGACACCGATGCGTTGGCGTCGCTCGTCGGGGAGATCGCGCGGGTCACGGGACGCCCCGCGGGCCCCGGACCCGAGGGGACGCCGCACCGGGTGATTGCCGATCACATCCGAAGTCTGACGTTTGCGATCGCCGACGGCGCGTATCCGAGCAACGAGGGCCGGGGCTACGTGTTGCGTCGGATCCTGCGCCGCGCCGCTCGCTACGGTTACAAGTTGGGAGCGAACGAGCCGTTCATCTACCGGTTGGTCGAGTTCCTCGGTCAGACCATGGGGGAGACCTTTCCGGAGATCGTGGGGCGTCGCGACGTGATCCAGAAGCTCCTGCACGCCGAAGAGGAGCAGTTTGGTCGCACTCTGCGACAAGGCATGACGCACTTCGAGGAGGAGGTCACGGGGATGGCGGGGCGGGGCACGACCGTGTTTCCCGCGCACGCCGCCTTCTTCTTGCACGACACCTGCGGTTTCCCGATCGACCTCACCGAACAGATGGCGCGCGAGCACGACTTCATCGTGGATCGCGACGGGTTCGAGGTCCTGATGGACGAGCAGCGGGAACGCTCGCGTCGGACGGTGACGGCCACACCGGCGCTGGCGCTTGCGACCGCGATGCCGGGCTCCGTCGTCAGTGCCGCCGACCTTCGCCAGCGCCTTGCCGATCATCCGCCGACCCAGTTCACCGGTTACCGTGAGCTCCAGGGCGAGGGCCGGGTGGTGGCGGTCTTCCCCGACGGGGACCATGTGCACGTGGTGCTCGATCGTACGCCGTTCTACGCCGAGGGTGGCGGTCAGGTCGGCGATACCGGCGTGCTCGCCGGGGAGTTCTTCCAGCTCGAGGTCGTGGATACTCGCAAGTTCGACGGTGTGTTCGCGCACCGTTGCCGGCTCGCGTCCGGCGACCGGGACGCGCTCGCGCCCGGTGTCGGCCTCCAAGCGACGGTGGACGCCGCCCGTCGACTCGCCGTCCAGCGCAACCACACCGCGACGCACCTCATCCACTCGGCGCTCCGACGCGTGCTGGGTGAGCACGTGCAGCAAAAGGGATCACTGGTGTCGCCCGAGCGCCTTCGATTCGACATCAGCCACTTCGAGAAGATCTCGCCGAGTGCGCTGCGCTCCGTCGAGGAGATCGTGCAAGAGCAGATCTTGCGCGACACCGAGGTCATCACCGGCGAGTACCGCAAGGAGGAAGCCCTGGCCCGCGGGGCGCTCGCGTTCTTCGGAGAAAAGTACGGCGATCGCGTACGCGTCGTGCAGATCGGTGACTTCTCAGTCGAGCTTTGCGGCGGGGCACACTGCGAGCGCACCGGGGAGATCGGCGGCGTCCTCGTGCTGCAGGAGGGCTCGGTGTCGTCCGGGGTGCGGCGCGTGGAGGCCTCGACCGGCCTCGGGACCCTCGAGCGCGCGCGCCAAGCGGAGGACCTGCTCCGCGAGCTGTGTTCCGAGCTGAAGGCCGACCGCGAAGGTCTGGTCGAGCGCATTCAGTCGCTGCTCGAGGAGAACAAGACTCTCAAGAGCGGCAAAGGCAAGGCGGCTGGCGCCGAGCGTGATCTGTTGGCCGAACTCGACCAGGGCGCTGGCGAGCGACTCGTCGTCGCCGGCCTCGAGATCGTCACGGCCGTGTGGCCCGCGGTCGACATGGAAGAGATCCTGCGGGTGGTGGACGCCCTCAAGCGTCGTCCGGGTGCGCGCGCCTTCGTGCTTGCCACCCACGACGAGACCGGGGTTCGGTTCGTCGTCGGCAGTTCGCTCGCCGCACCTCGAGGCAAGCTCCACTGCGGGAACGTAGCGCGCGAGGGTGCCAAGATTCTCGGGGGGGGTGGGGGCGGCCGGCCCGACATGGCTCAGGCTGGCGGCAAGGACGTGACCCAGCTCGGGGCCGCGCTCGAGCGCATGCGCACCCTGCTCGCCGAGCAGGCCGCTGGCACTTGAGGAGTCGCCCGAGAATAACTTCGACATCTTGCCGTCGATTTGGGTCAGATTCGGCCGATCCGGAAATCTCGGAACCGGAGGCGTAGCCTTAGTTCCGGTGAGGATTTCGAGGTTTTCGGATCGGTCGAAGATGGCCCGAAGCGACGAGCAAGAGGGTGAAGTTATTCTTGGGCGACTCCTGAGTCGCCGTTGCGACGGCAGTGACCAAGGCCCCCAATCAAGCGCCTGCCGCGCATGTCTTGGGCCGAGGTTCTCTTCAAGGGAGCTTTCGAGAGCCCCGCTACGGCTGCGCCGAAGCCGCATCCACGTCACCCGAAAACGCTCGCCTTCGGCTCATAGCGCCAAGCGCGAACTAGAGTTGCTGGGAATGCGCTTGATTTGAGCCGAGTTCGGTTCGATGGGCGGGCTGGGCGGGGTGGGGTTCGGGATTGACACCCCGGGCGCCAGCTCACTATGATCCGCGGCTTCCGCACGGAGCACGGAGCACGGCCACGCGCCACGGACGGAACAAGGTCACACGACGAGGCCCACACGACACGGGCCCGCACGATAGGGCCCGACGATAGGGCCCGACGATAGGGCCCGACGATAGGGCCCGTGAGGCCGCAGGGCACCCGTCGGGGCGCGACGGCTTGGAAATCGAACGACGCGGAATCGAACAACGCGGAGGAGATCGAGAATGGCGATTCAGAAGAGCAAGGTTACCAAGTCACGGCGAAACATGCGCCGGTCGCACCACGCGATCACGCCGGCCCACCGTGTGAAGTGTTCTCGTTGCAGCAGCTCGAAGTTGCCGCACCGGATTTGCGAGAACTGCGGATTCTATCGGGGCAAGGCACTGCTGCCGATCGACGAGATGGCGATGTAGTTCCGGTTCGAGCGCGCGCAGCGCTGGATTGGGGGCTGGGTTGGCCCCCGGTGGCCGCCGCGGCCACCTCACCGGAAAGCGCTCGCTGCCGGCCCTGCTTTGTTTGGAGGGGGCTTTCGCAAAGCTCCCTCGTGGCTGCGAATCAGCCGCATCGACTTCACCCACAAACGCTCGCCTTCGGCTCGGGGCGCCAAGCGCGAAACTAAAGTTGCTCGTGAATGCGCCTGACTTGGGACGAGTGCCGGCCGGATGGCTGGGAGCGAGCAGGCGGCGCCTCGGGCCCCGCGCCGCTCAGGCGCAAACTCGACTGGTACTTTGAGACAGGACAAACCGTATGGCGCGCATCGCCATCGATGCGATGGGTGGGGACCACGCTCCGCGAGTCGTCGTCCAAGGGGCCAAGCTGGCCCGCGAACGGTTTCCCGACCTCGAACTGACTTTGGTCGGACCCACGGATCAGATCACTGCCGAGGCGAAGGAGTGTGGACTCGATCTGGCGGCCGTCCAGGTCGAGCACGCCCCCGAGGTCGTGGCGATGCACGAGAGCCCCGTCGAAGCCCTCCGCAAGAAGCCCAACTCGTCACTTCGCGTCATGACGCGCCTGGTGAAGGAGGGGCGTTGCGAGGCGGCGTTCAGCGCGGGCAACACCGGCGCCATGGTTGCGGCCACCACCATGGGTCTCGGCCTGCTTCCCGGGGTTAAACGCGCGGGCATCCTCGTGACCTTCCCGCTCGGCGACCGGCCCACGGTTCTCATTGACGCCGGCGCGAACATTCAGTGCAAGCCGCTCCACCTGTATCAGTACGCCCTGATGGCCGCCGAGTTCACGACGCGCGTGTACGGCGTGACCAACCCCAAGGTTGGGCTGCTGAACGTCGGCGAGGAGGAGCAGAAGGGCAATCAACTCGCCAAGGAGACCAGTGAACTCCTGGCCCAGTCGCCGCTCCACTTCATCGGCAACATCGAGGGCGGCGACATCTTCAACGGCGAGTGCGACGTGGCCGTGTGCGATGGCTTCGTCGGCAACATCGTCCTCAAGGTTTCCGAAGGTCTCTCGGAACGGATCATTCGGATCCTCCACTCCAAAGTCGCGGCCATCGATGCGCTCACCGGCCGGCAGGGACCGATCCACGATTCGCTGACGTCCCTGGCCACCCTCGTCGACTACGCCGAGTATGGCGGCGCACCGCTTCTCGGGGTCGCCGGGAACGTGATCATCGGGCATGGACGCTCGGATGCGAAGGCCGTGGCCAACGCTCTGAGAACGGCGCGGGAGATGGCCCGCGCCCGCGTACAGGAGTCCTTCGTCGAGGCCATCAATCGCTAGCAAGCCCGCTCGGACCGGACCTGTCGGACGGGCGTCCCGAGCCTGAACCCGGCGCGATCGCGATTGCTTCGCGCTCGGGCGGTGAATTTCTTTGCGGTGACGCATGACTTCGTATCTCATCCCCAAGTCCTGGACGCCGCAGCCCCGGGGCCAGCATAGCCTGAGGACTCTCCCGACCGGTCGACGCCGGCAACCGAGTCGCACGCTCACTTTCGATGGCGGTGGAAGATGCAACGAGTCGTAATCGCAGGCACGGGGTCGGCCGTCCCAGAACGCGTCGTGACGAACCACGAGTTGGAGAAGCTCGTCGATACCAGTGACGAGTGGATCGTCCAACGAACCGGAATTCGGGAGCGGCGGTTCGTCGGGCCGTCGGAGGCCAATAGCGACTTGTCGGTCCCGGCCGCTCGCCGGGCCCTCGAAATGGCGGGTATCCCCGCTACGGACCTCGACGGAATCATCCTCTGTTCCGTAACCCCGGACACGTTCGTTCCGGCGGGATCCTGTTATGTGCACCGCGACCTCGGAGCCGTGAACGCCACCGCGTTCGACCTGACGGCGGCCTGTACGGGCTGGATCTACGGCGTGCACGTCGGCCGCACGATGATCCAAGCAGGCCAATGGCGACACTGCGTCGTCATCGGCGCCGAGTGCTTGAGCCGCATCCTCAACATGACGGACCGTAACACTTGCGTGCTGTTCGGGGATGGTGCCGGGGCGGTGGTGTTGTCGCGGGGGGACTTGGCGCCGCACGTGCCTGAGGGGTCGGCCATCGTCGACAGCTGCACCGGGACGGACGGTACGGGGTGGGACCTGATCGTGCAACCGGCGGGTGGTGCACGCATGCCCGCTAGCGTCGAAACCGTGACGAACCACCTGCACGCGTTGACCATGCGCGGGCGCGAGGTTTTCAAGTTCGCGGTCAAGAAGATGGCGGAGATGGTACGCGTGTGTCTCGAGCGCAACGGTCTGACCCTGGATGACATCGCGCTCATTGTGCCGCACCAAGTCAACATCCGCATTCTGGAGGCGGTGTTCGACGCCCTGCACCTGCCGATGGATCGTTGCATGGTGAACCTCGACCGTTACGGCAACACGTCGGCCGCCTCGGTGCCGATCGCTTTGGATGAGGCCGTGCGGGCGGGCCGGATCCGGCGCGGCGACCTCGTATTCGCCACGGCGTTCGGGTCCGGGCTGACGTGGGGCTGGGCCCTGATTCGCTTCTAGCCTCAGATCAAGCGCATTCACAAGCAACTCTGGTTCGCGCTTGGCGCTCCGAGGGGGCTTTCGGAGAGTTCCTCGTGGCTGCGGTCCTGCCGCACCCAATTCACCCGAAAACGCTCGCGCGATTCGTTGGGGGCCAGGCGGGCTCGGTAGAAACGACAAGGATCGTCGATGACGCACAGAGCGGTACTGTTTCCCGGGCAAGGCGCCCAGTTCGTCGGCATGCATGCGGATCTCGTCGCGCGGTGCCCGGAAACCGAGGCCATGTTCTCCGCCGCCTCGCGCCTGTTGGGCCGAGACCTCTACGCGCTGGTCCGGGAAGGGCCGAGCGAGGTGCTCGACAGCACCGCCGTGAGTCAGCCCGCAATCTTCGTGGTGTCGCTGGCGGTCACGCGGGCGATCGCCCAGATCGGGGGCGAGCCCGCCCTACACGCCATGGGTACTGCGGGCTTGTCGCTCGGCGAGTACTCGGCGCTCGTATTCAGCGGCGCGGTCCCGTTCGCGGCGGCCCTCGAGGTCGTGGTTCGGCGAGGCGAGTACATGCAAGAAGCGTGCGATCGCCATCCGAGCGGAATGTCCTCGATCCTCGGGCTCGATTTCGGTGCCGTGCGTGAGGTCGTCGCCCTCGCATCCGCCAGCGGGGTCGTGGCGATCTCGAACGTGAACGCCGACCAGCAGATCGTCGTGAGCGGCGAACTCGGTGCGCTCGAACGCGCGGCGCAGCTGGCGTTGGAGCGCGGGGCGCGAAAGGTCGTGCCGCTCAAAGTCGCTGGAGCCTACCATTCTCCGCTCATGGCCTCGGCGACGGGCAAGCTTCTGCCCTTTCTCGAGCGGCTCGAGATCCGTCCTCCTCGAGTCCCGTTCTATCCCAACGTCACGGCCGAGGCCACGCGCGACCCGGAGGTCATCCGTGCCGGCCTCATCCGGCAGATCGAGTCCGCGGTGCTCTGGGCGCCGACTTTGCGCGCGTTGGTCGCGGACGGCATGCAGTCCGCCTTGGAGCCGGGTCCAGGGCGCGTCGTCGCCGGCCTGGTGAAGCAGGTGGAACGGACGATCCCGGTTCATTCCGTTTTGGACGAAGCCTCGGTCACGCAGTACGCGGCGTCCCTCTGACGGCCTTCGGCACCGATCGCCGGGCTCGTTGCCGATCGACCGCCTGCGGGGTCTCGGCCAGAGCGCTCGTTCGTTGTCAGCCCGTTCTGCACGACTTGGAGTAGGAGTAGAGGAGCAGCATGAGCATTGCGACCGATCTGTTCGACTTTGCAGGGAAGCGCGTGGCGATCACGGGTGGATCTCGCGGTATCGGCCTCGAGGTCGCGCGCGCGTTTGCGTCTCGGGGTGCGCGTGTGGCGTTGCTCGCGCGCGACCCCGAGCGGGCCGCCGAGGCGGCGAGCAGCCTTCCGGGCGAGGCTCGGGCTTGGGCGCTGAACGTGGCCGAGGAGAGTTCGGTGAACGACACGTTCGGTGCCGTGGTCGGCGAGTGGGGCGGGTTGGATGTCTTGGTCAACAACGCCGGGATCACGCGCGACAATCTCGTCCCCATGCTCAAGGCCGACGATTGGGACGACGTACTCGCGACGAATCTGCGGGGAGTGTTCCTCTGCTCGCGAGCGGTCTTGCGCCCCATGCTTCGCCAGCGGTCGGGGCGTATCGTGAACATTACGAGCATCGTGGGCTTGACCGGCAATGCGGGGCAGGCCAACTACGCGGCGGCCAAGGCCGGGATCATCGGTTTCACCAAGTCGCTGGCCAAAGAGATCGCAACCCGCTCGGTGACGGTCAACGCTGTCGCCCCGGGCTTGATCGACACCGATATGACCCGGGCGCTCACGGACGAGCAACGTGCGCAGATTCTCCGGCAGATTCCGGCCGGGCGTTTTGGTTCGACCGCCGAGGTGGCATCCGCGGTACTGTTTCTGGCCAGCGACGCGGCCGGCTACGTCACCGGAGAGGTCCTGAGGGTCGATGGCGGGATGGCGATGTAGGCCCCTCCGGTTGGCAAATGGGGCTGGACCGCGTGGGTCGAAAGCGTAGAATCCTGGACGGTTTGAGGAATCAGGCCCGGTTCCCGCGGGCGCCGGACGGCTCGAACACGGTTCGTGGGCGGTCGTCCCCGGTTCGAGCGCTTCGAACCGTGGGCTCGGCGCACACGTGCGAGGTTACTCGACGCAAGTGCGTGGTAGTGGCGGGTTGGGGGGGGAGTGGCCGTGCGGCTGCTCGTCGAGTTGATCAACCAGTGGAGGAATTGATGAGTGAGCTCGCCGACAAGGTAATGGACATCGTGGCGGAGAAGCTCTCCGTGGACCGAGACAAGGTTCAGCTGGAGACCTCGTTCATGGGCGATCTCAACGCAGACTCGCTGGACATGGTCGAGCTGCTCATGAGTCTCGAGGACAGCTTCAAGATGACCATTCCCGATGAGGATGCCGAGAACATCAAGACCGTTGGCGACGCGGTCAACTACATCGAAGAGCACAAGACCGACTAGACTCGAATCAAGCGCATTGACAAGGGCTTTCGAAAGCCCCCTTGGAGACAAATCTAGGCCCAAGGCAGGCGCAGTGCGCGCTTGATTTGGGACTCGAGCGGCGAGTCCCGCCACGGCTGGGCAACCGCCGGGCGGCGAGGGAGTCGGGCGTACGAAGGGGCGAGGCTACCGCGGTCGGCGGCCACCCTCGCCTCGGTCTCTCCTGGGCGAAGACGCCGATGCTGGCGGGCGACACCGACCGAGCGCCCCGCCGGACGAGCAAGAGACGTGGCAGTACCTGCCGCCAGCAATGACGGGGTTCGGCATGAAGCGACGGGTGGTGATCACGGGTATCGGGGTGGTGACGCCCATCGGCTTGGACGTGCCGAGCTTTTGGGGCGGCATCGTCGAGGGTCGCTCGGGCGGAGCCCGCGTGACGCAGTTCGACTGCGGCGAGCTGCGCACGCAGATCGCTGCCGAGGTCGTGGGTTTCGACCCCGAGAAGACGATTCCCGATCGGAAGCTGCTGCGCAATCTCGATCGCTTCACCCAGTTTGCGCTCGTGGCCAGCGTCGAGGCCATGCGCGCGGCGCAGCTGGACGCGAACTCCGTCCAAGCCGAACGCGCCGGAGTCGTCATCGGCTCAGGGATCGGCGGGCTGCACGAGATCGAAGAGCAGGCGCGAGTGCTGTTCGATCGCGGCCCTACCCGCATTTCGCCGTTCTTCATCCCGAAGATGATGGTGAATGCGGCCGCCGGGCAGCTCGCGATCCAGCACGGATTCAAAGGGCCCAACTTCACGACGGCATCGGCGTGCGCGTCGTCGCAGCACGCCCTCGGCGTGAGTCTCCAGTTGATTCGCAGCGGGGCCTGTGACGTCATGCTGACCGGCGGCTCCGAATCGACCATCACTCCGCTCGGTATGGGGGGCTTTTGCGCTGCCAAGGCGATGACCGTGCGCAACGACACCCCCACGACGGCCTCGCGGCCCTTCAGTGGAAGCCGCGATGGCTTCTTGATGGGTGAGGGGGCGGCCATTCTGGTGTTCGAGGAGGAACAGCGAGCGCGTAAGCGCGGTGTTCCGATCTACGCCGAAGTGCTCGGATTCGGGATGACGGACGACTCCCACCATATCACGGCGCCCTCACCCGACGGGGCGATGGCCGCCGCCGCGATGGCCGGTGCCGCGGCCGACGCCGCCGTCGCCCTCGAGCGTGTGAACTACATCAACGCGCACGGCACCTCGACTCCGCTCAACGATGCCATGGAGTCCCGAGCGATTCGGCGCTTGTTCGGCTCCCACGCGGATCGTCTGATGGTCAGCTCGACGAAGTCGCAGATTGGGCACTTGCTCGGCGCTTCAGGAGCGGTAGAACTAGCCGCAGTCGTCCTCGGGATCCACCGTGGCGTCGTGCCGCCCACGATCAACTACCAAGATCCCGACCCGGACTGCGACCTGGACTACGTTCCCAACGAGGCGCGGGCGGCAGCCATCGACGTGGCGTTGTCGAATTCGTTCGGTTTCGGCGGGCACAACGCCTGCCTCTGCGTTGGGCGGTACGCGGGTTAACCGGTCGTTCCTGGCCCTTCTCAGCCGACGGCTCATGAATCGTCCGGGTTAGCGCTGACGCTGCGTCTAACGAGGAGTGCGCCTAACGGGAGTGCGTCTAACGAGGAGTCAGCCTGCATGTATCGCGTACTCATTTCGGATCCGTTGCCGCCGGACGCCCGTCAGATCCTCCTGGCCGAACCGGGCCTCGAAGTCGTCGAACAGAGTGAGCGACTGGAGGAGGTCGTACCTTCGATCCACGGTTGGATCGTCCGGTCCGGTACTCAAGTGACGGCCGATCTGCTGGAGCGCGCGACGAAGCTGCGGTGCGTTTGCCGTGCCGGTGCCGGCGTCGACAACGTCGACCTCCAAGCCGCCACCAAGCACGGTGTCGTCGTCATGAATACGCCCGGGTCGAACGCACGCGCGGCGGCCGAGCTGACCGTGGCGCTCATGATGAGTCTGGCGCGCCACATTCCGTTCGCGCACGCGCAGTTGTCCAATGGGAAGTGGAACCGCAAAGACTTCACGGGCACCGAGGTCAAGGGCAAGACCGTCGGCATCGTCGGCATGGGGCGGGTCGGAGCTCACGTGGCCCGAATGGCGCGGGGGCTCGACATGAACGTCATCGCCGTAGATCCCTTCCTGTCGCCGGACGCCGCCAAGCAGCTGGGAGCCGAGCCTCGCACCTTCGAGGACATGCTGCCGGACGCCGACTTCATCACCCTGCACACGCCGCTGACCGACGGTACGCGTGGGCTCATGGGGGAAGCGAATCTGGCACGTTGCAAACGCGGTGTCCGGATCGTCAACTGCAGTCGCGGGGAGGTCGTCGACGAGTCCGGGTTGTTGGCGGCCCTCGCGAGTGGTCAGGTGGGGGGGGCGGCGCTCGACGTGTTCGCCCAAGAGCCGCTACCGGCCAGTTCGCCTTACCTGGGGCACCCGCGGATCATCGTCACTCCTCACCTCGGGGCCTCGACGGTCGAGGCGCAAGAGCAAGTTGCCACGGCGAGTGCACGGCAGGTGGCAGCATATCTCCTGCACGGGACCGTCGAGAACGCCGTGAATGCGGCGAGCCTCGCGGGCGACGACGCGACCCGGTACAGCCCGATCGCGCAGCTCGCACGCCAGCTCGGCTGGCTCTTGGCGCATACGTTGGATGAGGCGCCGCGGTCGTTGACGGTCGAGCTCGAAGACCAAGACAACATCGCCTTGCTTCAGCGGTTGGTGACCGATCACGCGCTTGCCGGCTTCCTGCAACCTTCCGCAGAGGTCCTGGTGAACACGGTGAACGCGCGCTTGATTGCGCGCGAGCGCGGTCTCGACATCGTGTTCCGCTGTCGGACGCGACAGACCGACTGGATTCGGTGGGTTGGCCTCGAGGTTCAGGGCGCTTCCGGCAGTCGCCGCTTGGAGGGTGCGGTCGTCGGACGCAACTCGCTGCGACTCGTTCGTTTGGACGAGTATCTGCTCGACGCTTCCTTGGAAGGGCCCCTGCTCCTGACGCGGAGCGACGACCGCCCGGGCATGATGGGCCGAGTCGGCGGCGTGTTGGGTGGACTCGGTCTCAACATTGCGAATCTCTCCCTCGGCCGCGATCGCGCTGGGGGGAGTGCCCTGTCGGTCTTCCAACTCGACGATGCGCCCTCCGCCGCCGCTCTGCAGCGGATTCAGCAAGAAGAGGGCGTGACGTGGGCGCGAGCGGTGCCAAGTCCGCCGTCCTGAGTCGCCAAGGCTGCGCTCGTAGCGCCAAGCGCGAACTAGAGTTGCTTGCGAATTCGCTGTTGATTTTGGCCTCGTGCAGTCGGGTCTCCAAGGTCCGAGCTCTGCTCCGTTCACGGTGCCCCGAGGAACGGCGCTGCGCGGCACACCTTCGCGTTTCCGAGAACCGCCTCCCCCTTTCCCCGCACAGACTCGCCCGTCCGAGCGGCCAGCTTCTTGCTCGACACGGGCTACGCCCTGCGGCAGCGACGACAAACTTTTCGGTTGCGCCCGACTGTTTGACGAGTTAGAAGTTGAGTTCTCGCATTTGGGCGATGCGAGTCCACGTTGAGTTTCGAACACACGGGAGTGTGGCGCCCATCTCCGTTGGCGTGCTCACTCACGCTTGCGGGAGGTGGCCATCCATGATCGGTGTCTTCGTGCCTACGATGCGACTCCCAGCCTGGCTTCTGCCTCGCCCGACTTCCCACGCCGGACTTCGGGCAGCGATGTGCGCGGTACTCGCGTCCGCTGCCGTTGCATCGGGGTGCGCGGGCCCGGGCACTTCGATGGCGCCCCCGAGTGGCGTGCTTCCGCCAGCCGCCATCCTCTCGGCCGATCCTCCACCGAATGCCGGTGCGGCCGCTCCTGCGCCGCCATCCGCGACGCCGCCCACCGAATCGCCAACCTCCTACATGCTACTCAACCAACGCTTCATCGAGGGGCTGTACACCCAGGGGCTCAACCTCTACGACGCGGACGCGATGTTCTGGCATGTTTTCTCGCGCCTGCCCGACGAGGTCGTCGTCTACCCGTCCGAGAACTACTACTACTTCATCCTCAACGTTCGCGGCCGTCAGATCTGGGGCAACATTCGTATTCCCGCCGGCAAGCGCGACGAGGGCGAGGTCTCGTTCGGCTACTTCGAGTACGTGGAGTTTCCGCAACTGCGGGGACCGAAGACGGGCCTCAGCAACTCGAAGTTCTTCACGCAGAAAGAAGGGCTCTCCCTCGAGTCGCTCACCCCGTTGGACTGGGTCGTCAAGTACCGGGGGAAGCAGGTCATCTTTCACTTGTACCCGCTGCCGCAAGTGCCGCCGAAGCGCTTCGAACTCGGCCCCGACGAAGTCTTCATCGAGCGCACCTTCGACGAATCCGGGTACCAGTTCTTCCTCTTGTTCCACGACAAGAAGGAGTACTTCTTCTGGGTGTTGAACGAGGAGCCCGGGGTTCCTGACGTCCTCGTTCCCGATGCCGAGCGGCCGGAGCTGCTGATCGGTCAGCGCAGCGGTTTCGCCTTCTGGCTCGACGCGGCTCACGGCAACCGTAAGGTGCTGCTGGCGATCCGCCGCCTGAATTCCAACCGCAACGACTACTATGATGGTCCGTTCGATCAGCTGGCCGACAACTACGCGGATGAGGTGAAGATCAGCGAGTACATGCAGCGGGCCGCCCCATCGCTCCGCGGGCGAATCGACCGCTTCGGTTACTACACCGATCAAGTGCGACCGATGCGTGTGGCGCTCGCGTGCTACTACAGCTACTTGGCCCGGTCCGACCTCGTGACCTTCTTGGACCGTGCCCAGGCCGCCGAAGACTTCTACGAGTACGTCTCGCGTCGCGGGATTCCGCGCTACGAGGCCAAGAGTCAGGCCCCGGAAACGCGGCCGGACGCCGAAGACAGTGCTCCGGTTTCACCCGGAGCGGATGGCGAACAGTAACCGATGCGTGGACCTCGCGCGCTCGTCCTTGTCGGACGTCGCCGCGGTTCACGAGGAAAGAGGAGGAGGTATTCCATGCTTCGCAAGTGTCTCGTGATCGCGGGAGTCGTATGCGCGTTTGCCGCATGCGTGCCCTCGCATTCGTTTGCACAAACCACGCACGACCCAGTGGCGTCGGTGTTGCACGACCCCGGCGCTTCGGCGCAGCACGATCCGGCGATGTCGGTTCAGCACGACCCAGCGCTTTCGGTCGTCCACATCCCGGGCGAGAGCGCCCTGCACAACCCCCTGACGTCGACCATCCATGACGTGGTTTGGTCGGGCATGCACACGGCCACGAACTCGGCGTTGCACGACCCGGCGGTGTCGATTCTGCACGATCCAGACCTGTCGCCGATTCACGCGCCGCTGGACTCTGCGGTCCACTCACCGCTGACCTCCCAGCAGCACGACCCGAGCGTGTCGACCGGCCACGATCCGGCGATCTCCGCCGTGCACGACCCCGGCAGCAGCACGCTCCACAACCCGTTGACCTCGGATGTGCACGATCCCCACTGGACCGGCATGCACACGGCAGCCCAGTCCGCGATCCACGAACCCGCGGCGTCGATCCTGCACAACCCGAACCAGTCGATGGTGCACCAGCCGTTCGACTCATCGGTACACGCACCGATGGTCTCGGCGCAGCACGACGCCGCGACGTCCGGCACTCACGATCCCGTGACCTCCTCGATCCACGATCCGGCCAGCAGCAGCCTGCACAACCCGCTGACGTCGGACATCCACGACCCGTTCTGGTCGTCCATGCACGACACGGCGATCTCCAGCACCCACGACCCCGCTCAGTCGATCGTCCACGATCCGACCATGACCAACACGCACCAGCCGCTGACTTCGGTCATGCACGCGCCGATTCGCTCCGACCAGCACGAGCCGTTCGTGTCGCAGGTGCACGTGCCGGGCTTGTCGCCGTTGCATGATCCCGGCATGAGCCAAGCTCACCCGCCGGAGTTCTCGCAGCTGCATGATCCGTTGTGGACCTCGATGCACGATCCGTCGATCTCGCCGATCCACGACCCAGTGGTGACCAGCCAGCACGACGCGACGCTGTCGCCCTTGCACGATCCCATGCTGACGGCCACGGGCCACGACCCGACCTTCTCGGCCCACAACCCCAACTTGTCGGGGTCCGGCCACGACCCGTTCGTGTCCGGCGTCCACTTGCCGGGGCCGAGCTCTCAGCACATTGCATCGACCTCGCTCGTCCACGATCCTCACTGGACCGGCATGCACACCGCCGCGGATTCGTCGACGCACAATCCCAACTTGTCGGCGGTGCACGACCCGGCCCTGACCGCGCAGCACGACCCCGTAGTGTCGACCGTGCACTCTCCGGTCATGTCGGCTCAACACGATCCGTTCGTCTCGAGCCAACACGACCCGGCGCTGTCGCCGTTCCATGCTCCGACCCTGTCGTCGCAGCACGATCCGCTCGTGTCGGGCTCGCACCCGGTGCTGAACTCGATCTTCCATGCTCCGGATCAGTCGGTGACGCATAGTCCGAGCGTGTCGTCGTTCCACAACCCGACGATCTCGCCGATCCACGAGCCGGGGATCAGCAGCAACCACAACCCGTTCAACTCGGCGGTGCACGACCCGTTCTGGTCGTCGCAACACGACCCCTCGTTGTCGCAGTTCCACAACCCGGTGACCACCAACATCCACGAGCCGGGACTGTCGCAAGTCCACGTACCCGTGGTGAGTGCGGTGCACTCGCCGTTCAACTCGAACCACCACGATCCGTTGGTGTCCGGTGTGCACGCGCCGCTGATGTCCGGAGTCCACCGGCCGTTGGCGTCCGACATCCACGACCCGGCGGTCTCGACGGTGCACGTGCCGACCTTGTCGGGTCAGCACGACCCACTGGGATCGAACACGCACGACCCGTTCTGGTCGATGCAGCACGATCCCACGCAGTCGGTCGTTCACGACCCGGCCCGCTCCAACGTTCACGACGCGACCACGTCGACGCAGCACGATCCGTCCATCAGCGTCGTGCACTCGCCGTTCAATTCGAATCAGCACGACCCGACGGTCTCGGGTACGCACGACCCGGCGATCTCGTCGGTTCACGACGCAGCCAACAGCGTGTTGCACAATCCGCTGACCTCGACCGTGCACGATCCTCACTGGTCCGGCATGCACGATCCGGCGGCTTCGGCGCAGCACGACCCCGCGCAGTCGGTGGTCCACGACGCGGCGCTGTCCGCGAACCACGATCCGCTCACGTCGTCGGTACACTCGCCGTTCAACTCGGCGCAGCATGATCCGGGCTTGTCCGCGACCCACAATCCGGGCGTCTCGAGCGTTCACATCCCCGGTGAGAGTGCGCTGCACGGGCCGCTGACTTCGACGATCCACGATCCGTTCTGGACCAGCATGCACAGCGCTGGTGACTCTGCGATCCATGATCCGTCGTTCTCCGTGGTTCACGATCCGATGGCCTCCGCGGCCCACAACCCGATCCACTCCGCGGTGCATACCCCGGTCCAGTCGGGTTTCCACGATCCAGGCATGTCCGCGCAGCACGATCCCACGTTGTCCGCCGCGCAAGCCGTTGTTGGCGTGCAGGCTCTGATTCGTGGCGACTGCAACGCGGACGGCGTGGTCGACATCGCCGACGGGATCCGATTGCTCGGGTTCCTGTTCCCCGGTGGCACCGTGCCCGCTCCGCCGGTGTGCGACGATGCGTGCGACTCGAACGACGACGGCAATCTGAACATCGCCGATGCGATCTGGAACCTCGCGTTCCTGTTCAGTGGCGGAGCTCCGCCGCCGGCGCCGTTCCCGATCTGCGGACCGGATCCGACCAACGATGGTCTGGGTTGCAACAGCTTCCCGCCGTGTCCGTAGTGGGTGTGCGCGTGAGGGGCTCGGACCGATGAGTCCCTAGTGCGTACGAGTGTTCGAAGGGTCGGATCCCACGAGGGGTCCGACCCTTTTTCTGTTGAGTCGTCGAGCAAGCGGGGCCCGAGTTCGGGACACGACTGCGGGAGGTCGCGAGTGGGTTAGGAGTCGCCCAAGAATAACTTCACCCTCTTGCTCGTCGCTCCGGGCCATCTTCGACCGATCCGAAGACCTCGAAATCCTCACCGGAACTAAGGCTACGCCTCCGGTTCCGAGCTTTCCGGATCGGCCGAATCTGACCCAAATCGACGGCAAGATGTCGAAGTTACTCTTGGGCGACTCCTTAGCACGACGCGGACTACGGCTCCCGCACGCGAAACAGCAGCAACTGTCCTTCGGCGGCGCCGGTGTCGATGGGTTCGAAGCTCGCGGGGTCCGCCGTTGCCCAACGATACTCGATGGGAACGTCGTGGCCCGGTTGCACGTAGACGGCGAGGACGTCGATCGCGTCGCGTGTGAGGGCCTGACGCCATGCAGCGCGGTTCGGTCGCATGCGGTCGAGTGCCAGTACCACGGTGTGTCGGTTGAGGTCGTAGTCGGGTAGGCGCAGCCGTTGCTCGTGGGGGAGCTGACCGGACGGGCCGCCGTCGAGGGGAACGGTAGTGACGTGGTTCGCGAGAGCGCTGCCCGTCAGCGGGTAGGGCAGGTTGAGTCCGGTATAGGCGATTCGCAGCGGTCGAGCCGAGCCGTCGGCTGCTAGCAATGCCGGGAGATCCATGCGTACCGTGCGCCAGCCGTCGCGAAAGGGGGCGTAGCGATGATCTCGCGCCCAGATGCGATCGAGTCGTGCTTCACGCTTCACCCCGGCGACCCCTAGGGCGACGAGCCAGAGCGTCGCGGCAGTCGCCCAACTCGTGACGCGGGCCCGGGGCGACAGCCGCGCAAGGAGCCAGGCGGTGTTGAGCCCCAGAAGGAAGACTCCTGCGGCGACCAACGAGAGGGTGTGCCCGCGACTCATGGCCCAGAGCGGGAACACCCACAGGGTGTCGCACGCGAGCGCACCGCAGCCGATGGCCAAAATCACGCGGCCACCCCGGGAGGCGCCGAGCGCGCTCGCGGCCGCGATGACCAGCCAGGCCCAGGCGGGGAAGATGAACCGACCATTGGCATTGAAGGGCATGACGAAGAGCTGCAAGCAGAGGAGCACTGCCCCGCCGAGTGCGTACCCCAACGTCGTTGGGCGTCGGTACAACAGGAGCGGCGCAATCACTCCGGCGGCGCACCATCCGAGGCCCGCGCGCAAGTAGTAGAGGTAGTAGTCGAGCAGCTTTTGACCTTCGAGGTGGAAGATCGACTGGGTCATGGCGTCGCGGGTGAAGAGCCCAGGAAACCCGAGTCCGGCCACGAAGTCGACGGCGAGCGGATAGACCGGATTGCCGGTGAGCATCCAGTTGCGAAGGTATGGAAATGCGCCGGTCGCCAGGGTCGACGCGAGGAACAGCGCCGCGTGGCGCTTGTTGCGGCGCAGCGTCACGACCCATGGCGCTACGAGGAGGGGGAACGCGAGCAAGGCCGGGAAGCGACTCGCGACGAAGAGACCTGCGAGTGCGCCGCCGAGGACTGCGCGCGCCGCGCTTCCTTCGTCACGGTAACGTGTGAGCTGTTGGCAAGCACCGAGGAAGAACGCCGCGGCACCGACGTCGGCCATGGAGTTCGTTCCTTGAGTCAGCAGATCCGGCAGCAGCAGGAACGCGCTCGCGGCGACTGCCGCCACCCAAGTCGGCGACTCTCGACGCTCACGTCGCGTCAGGTCGAACACCAAGTAGGCGGCGGCGAGCACCAGCGGCAACTGACCGACGCGTGCCAAGGAGTCGTGTCCGCTGGGGAGCATCAGCGCGAGGAAGAACCCCTCGACCGCTTCCGGGGTGTAGCCAGGCGAGGCGTCGCCGAACGGTGTCGCAAGGAGTTGAAGGCTTCCCGTCTGCAGCCAGTGCACCGGGAGCATGAGGTGGTAGGTGAGTGCGTCGTAAGGATCCGGGAGAAAGACGACGCGGTGGAGGGCGAGAGCCGCCAGCAGCACGATCCAGCCCGCAGCCACGAACGTCGTCGGTCCACCGCTCTGGGGTGCCGGTGTGGCCGCGCCCGGAGGGGCAGTGACGGTTCGCGAAGTAGCGATCCTGCACGCGGCGCAGATCAAGACATGGGCGCCGACCACCGCCGGCCAATGGACCGCCCCGCACGCGTGCAGGAGCAATGTCTCGAGGCGCCAGATGACGCAGGCCACGAAGAAGATCTGCAGCCATTCCTGAGCGCGACACTCGGCGGGGAAGAAGCAACGGTTGAATCGACGCGAGGCGAGCAGCAGCGGCAGGTGCAGGACGCAGGTCGACGCGACCGAGATCACCGCTTCCATGGTCAGCGGCTACTCCGCGTAGGCCTCGAACTGATTCACGAGACGCCGGGCGTAGCTCGCGAAGAAGGAACGCGGATACAACCGGATGATGCGGCGCAGGTAGGGCTGCGCGGCGTCCAAGCGCTTGCGCTGCTCGACCAAGATCTGCGCCAACCGATAGAGCGCATAGCCATGGGCGTGGCCGCGCGGGAGCAGTTCCACCAACGCGTAGGCGTGGTAGAGGGCGCCATCGACATCGCCGAGACCCAGGTACAGGTCGATCAACTGGCTGCGGAGTACCGGGTCCGTCGGCCGGTCGCCGAGGTCGGCAAGCCTGGCCTCGAGGAGTCGTAGGTCGCCACGCCTCAAGGCGCGCCGGAGCTTGCGGTGCCAACGGGCACGTTGGGAGTAGAGTGGGTCCTTCGCAGGATAACCCAGCGACAACTGCGCCAAGGCAGCCGAGATCGCACCGACGCTCACGTAGAGGAACACCGGGAGCGACCCCGAGAACGCGACCATGTACGCCCAGTAGGTGACGGGGTTGTTTACCGCGCCGTCGGGCAGCTGTTGGAGGTACGCGCCGAGACACATCAACAGGTAGACGACCGTGATGAGCTTCCACCATGGGTCTTCGCGCAGCGTTTCGAAGCAGATGTAGGCGAAGGTCATCAGTGCGCCGTTGAGGAAAACCAAGAACGTGGGCCAAAGCAGTAGCGAGAAGGTGAGCTCGGGCGTGTCCAACATCGGCTCTCCTCTCTACTGCGCTGCGGCCGTTGCCTAGGGTTGCTCGCGAGGCGACTCCCGTCGCGGCGCGCCGAGCGAACACGGCGACCGCGGGATGGGTATTCTAGCCGATTGCTCCGCGCACGCTACCCGGGCTGGAGCGGGGGCGGCGCCGCGGTCTGCCGATCGGCGGCGGAGCCAGGTCGCCCCCGGGATCCGGGCGAACGTTTCTTCGGGGCGGTCACTTTTGGGCGGTCACTTTTGGCCGGAAACTCGGGAACAACGGCGTGCGGCGGCCGTAGATCGAGGCGGGGTGCGGGGGGAGGAGAAGGTGTTGGTGCCCGGACGTGTCGAGCGATCGAGACCCACGGCGGCCGCGACCTGGAGCGACGAGCGGTGCCTCGTCGGGGTCGCCACGGGCACCCCCGCGTGCTTCGAGGAACTCGTCGCTCGGTATCAGCATCGCGTCGTGAATCTCATCCTCCGGATCGTCCGCGATGGAGAGGCGGCCTTGGACCTAGCGCAGGATACCTTCCTGCGAGTGCTCCAACGGGCCACGAGTTTCCGCCCCGACGGGAGCGCGACCGCCTGGATCTTGGCGGTCGCCGTGAACGCTGCCCGCGACCATCTCCGCGCCCACAAGAGTCGGATCGTCCACCTGGACCGCTACCGCCAAGATCCGAGCGGTCCGGCGAGCTGGACCCCGGAGGCGCCGGCGGAGTCGATCGAGCGCGAGGAGGTGCGGGCATTGGTCGAGGCAGTGCTTGCCCAGTTGGGCGACCAACCCCGGACTCTAATGCTGCTGCGGGACTACGAAGGACTGTCCTACGAGGAAATGGCCGAGGTTCTGAGCTGCGAAGTCGGAACGGTGAAAAGTCGACTCCATCGAGCGCGCAAGCAGTTCGAGGAGCTTTACCACCGCGCGCTGCGCGGCGGTAACGAGCGACGGGAGGAAGCATGAGCAGTACTTGCCAAGCGGTGATCGAGCGATTGTCGGCTCTTCACGACGAAGACCTCGACGTGGTCGAAGCCGAAGACGTCCGCAAACACTTGGCGGCGTGTGAGCCGTGCCGCACGCGCTGGCTCGACTTCCAGTCGGCCTTGAGCGAGTTGCGCGCCTTGCCGCGGGCGCCGGTGCCCGCCGCGTTCACCGAGCAGGTGATCGCGCGATCGGTGAGCTCCGGTGCCGTGTCGGTTGGCCCCGCTTGGCCCCGGCGCGCCGCGGCTGCCGCCGGGATCGCCCTGGCCCTGTTGCTGCTTCATTCGGAATGGCGCCGGTGGGGTCTCGAGGAGCAGCTCCGCGCGCTCACCGTCGCCCGGAGCCAGGAAACGACTCGGATCGAACGGTGGATCGAGCAGGCCGACGAGCAGCTGAACGGCGTCTCCGTGGCCACGCGGGACGGCCGCGACCGGCTGGCTGAACTCCGGACCGCCGTGGAGTCGATTCGTGCACGCACGGGTGCGCTCGCCGACGAGCTGGCGCGCGAATCGGAGGACCAAGAGCGTCGGCTGTTGGATGTTCGGCGTGAACTTCTCGCCGTCCGCGCCGAGGTCGCGGCCCGAGGGGGGAGCCCGGCGACGGTGGACCTGAGTCCCCTTGAAGCTCGTTTGCTCGATCTCGAGCGAGGCTTCGCCGCCCTCGAGTTCACCCTCGCGGCGCGCCCCCCCGAGCCGGAGCGACCGACCCGAGAAGGTCCCGACCGGCCGGCGGATTCAGGTCGTGATGACCGGGCGCTCGCGGTGTCTGCGCCGACCGTAGCGTCGCCGCCGGGGACGACGCCCGTGACCGACTTGGCGGCGGGCAAGGCGTGCGCCGTGCATCGCGAGAAGGGGCGCTATCGCCTCGAGGTCGATTGGGGGCACCCGCGGGCGGTGACTACCCTGTTCGAACTCTTCGACGATGGTCAACCCGAAGTGCGTCGTCTCGCGCTCGCCGAACTCGATGCGTTCTTTGCCCCGTGGGACGTGTCCGTTCCCGCGACACCTGCGGGTGCGGGCCTGCTCGGCGTGATGGGCAACTGGTTCGGACGCGAGGAGCCACCGGCGGAACTCGATGCCGATCAGCGACGAGTGGCGGCATATCGCCGCGTGTGGGACGAACAGCCAGCGAACAAAGTGCGGCGCGGCCGCTCCTAATGAAAGTGACGCCATGAAGAACTTGCTCCCGAGATCCACGGCTATCGCGGTACTGGTGATGTTATGCGGCCTGTTTCAGTCGTCCTTGTGCGAAGGGACGGGTGGGCTCCGCTTCCCGCGGGGGCCGAGTGACCGGCAGATCCAGATTCCGGTTCGACCCGGAGTTCCGGTCCCCGAGGGGAAACAGTTGACCGCGCTCTACTACCAAGTGACGGGCGATCATGAGATCACCCTGCGTCGAACCCTCGTGAGTGCGGTTCCGTTCTTGGGGGTCCGCACGACGGCTGTCGAAGAGCGTCCCGCGGCCGGCGCCGAACCGTTCGTCGGGCTACGCGTCACCGCGGTCGAGGCGGAGAGCCCTGCGGCTCGCGCCGGCCTCGTGGCCGAAGACGTGATCCTCGAGCTCGACGGGGAGCCACTCGGTCACCCCGGACGCCTGAGCCACCTGGTTCGCAATCATGCCCTCGATCAGCCAGTGCTCCTCAACATCCAACGGGGGCCTCGCACCTTCCCGCTCGAGGTCCAGCTGACGACGGAATCCGTGAGCACCGACGACTACGAGCCCATCCGCCTCGGCACGGTGGTGGATCCGCACGCCGGTTTCACTTTTGGTAGCCTAGATGGTCGCCTCCGGCAGTACCTGGTCGAACCCGACGAGTCCGGCGTCATCGTCATGTCGATTCGGGGCGGGACCCCGGCGTTCTACTCGCGAGTGCGCGTTGGGGATGTACTGGTTGCGACCGGCGCAGAGGCGACGAGCGACGCCGAGGCCTTTGTCAGCCGTTTGGAGGCGACCGCCCTCGCGGGCGATTCCTTCGCAGTCGCCATTCGTCGCGGTCCCAAGATCGTGCAGGACAGCTTCCGACCGCTGCGGAGCCTGCCCACCCACGTCTCGTTCAAGCTGCCGTTCCTGTGCGATTACAAGAGCAATGCCGAGTACACGGACTTGGATTTGATCTGGGGAATCCTGTTCGACTACGACCGCAACTCCGACGTGTTCGGCACGGAGCATCGTCAGACCCGTTCTTGGGGCGCATTGCTCAACCTCATTGGCTACAAACGCACTCCGGAGCGAAAGACGTTCTCGCTGCTGTGGTTGATCAAGCTCTCGTGGTAACCATCGAGCGATCTGCGGCGAACGTTCTTCGGTCTGGGTCGGGGCGCCGTCAAGCACCGCTCTGGATGCCGAGGCGTTCGCGTTCGATCGCCGTGAACATCTCCGGCGTGATGTCGTGGGTGGGGTAGTCTCCCGAGAAGCATGCGGTACAGAACTGCCCGACCTCCGGGTTGCCGGCGCGGGCCGCCTTCACGAGATCCCCCAGGTCTTGGTAGATCATGTAGTCGGCGCCGATCTGGGCGCACACTTCTTCCACGTCGCGATCGCGAGCGACCAGTTCCTGGCGGGTCGCCATGTCGATCCCGTAAACGCACGGGAAGCGAATGGGGGGCGCACAGGACGCGAAGTAGACCCGGCGCGCGCCAGCCTGCCGCGCGAGATCGACGATTTGCTTGGAGGTGTTGCCGCGCACGACGCTGTCGTCGACGAGCATGACATCCTTGCCCTCGAACTCGAGCTTGATCGCGTTCAGCTTCCGCCGGATGCCCTGCTGCCGGTTTTCTTGACCGGCCATGATGAAGGTCCGCCCGATGTAGCGATTCTTGACCAGGCCTTCGCGGTATTCGACGCCGAGCTCTTGCGCCATGGTCAAGGCCGCCGTGCACGCTGAGTCGGGCACCGGGATCACGACATCGACATGGAGGCCGGTGTCCTTGAATCGCCGGGCGAGAGCCTTCCCGAAGCGCCGCCGCGTCTTGTAGACGCTGATTCCGTCCATGACCGTGTCGGGGCGCGCGAAGTAGACGTGCTCGAAGATGCAGGGGTGGTGAACTTCCTGACGCAAGATCTTCGACACGGGTTCGCGATCGGCTGAGAACAGGATCGCCTCGCCGGGCTTCACGTCGATCCAGTTGCTGAAGCCCAGGATGTCGAGCGCCACGTTCTCGGACGCAACGGCATACTCCAGGCTTCCGTTGGCTGCGCGCCGCGTGCCGTAGATCATCGGCTTGACGCCGAACGGATCGCGAAACGCGAGCATGCCCACGTTGGCGACCAGAGTGACGACCGAGTAGGACCCCTTCACCCGCTCGAAGATGCCGCTGACCGCCTCGAACAACACCTCCGGGGTGGGGTCCGGCACTCCCATGCGTCCGATCTCGAGCGCCAGCATGTTGAGGATGACCTCGACGTCACAGTTCGAGTTCAGGTGCGCTTTCTTGCCTTCGGAGAGGAGAGCAACGAGTTCGGAGTAGTTGGTCACGTTGCCGTTGTGGGCGATGGCCATGCCGTAGGGGTAGTGAATCTGGAACGGCTGCGCGTCGTCGCTTTTGCCGGCGCCGATGGTGGGGTAGCGAACGTGGCCCAGGCCTAGGTTGCCGACGAGCCGCGCCATGTGCTTGGCTGCGAAAATGTCCTGGACGAGGCCGTTACCCTTCTTCAGGTGAAAGCGCCCGTCGAACGTGACGATGCCCGCCGCGTCTTGTCCACGGTGCTGCAGGCTCAACAAGCCCTCGTAGATCTGCTGGCCAATGGGCGCCGCACCGCCGAGTGAGTCGGCTTGGCACAAGATTCCGACGAATCCACACATGCTGTTTCCTTCGACTCGCACGGCGATGCGCGAGACTCTCGAGTCTGGCGGCCCAAGACGGGGGGCCTGGACGCGGCGGGCGACCGGCCCCCGGTCGACCGTGTCGGGCGGAAGCGGCACGAGCGCGTGGGTCAAGAGTGTCGCGCGGGCCCGGTGATTTCAAGGCCCGTCGACTCCGATCGGCAGCGTTGGCTCACGGGTGCCCGGAGTCGGCTGTCTTGGGCGGGATTCCCGGACTCCCGGCTCGACAAAGTTTGCCGTTCGCCAACGACTCGGCGTCGTGCGAGGCTAGGGGTGTGCGGCGCGAGACGAGCGCCGCGACGCTTCGAACAGCAGAACTTTCGAACTACAGGCAGCCGGAATCTCGGTTTGTTGTTTTGGTGTGCTGGAAGAGGAAAAGGCCGGCTGCCTGTTTTCACTGAACCTATAGGGGCTACGAACGGCCAATCGGTACGACCCGCTTCGATGAGCACCGGCCGTCCGCCCCTGCCATTTCTGCAGCCCGAGCGCCCCCTCGTTCGCAAGAAGCGGGGCGCTCTCCCGCCGGACGCAGCGTCGACTCGCCCCGGAGTCGGGTCCGGCCTCTGACCGAGTCATGTGAAAACGGGCGGCCGGGCCTTGCGCGTGGTGTGGATCGTCCTGGCCGCCCGTGTGTTCGCTCCCGTTGCTCGGTCGGGAGCGAGTCGCCCTCGCCACCACCCCTCCTCGGCCCGACTTTTTTGGATCTAGGCCTTATCACCGGCTTGGGTTGTGTTATTCTCCACATCCCCCCTCCGAGAAGCAGCGGCACAGCAGGCGTCACGTTCGGTAGCCAGGCGAGATCCACGGGCACCGGGAGGACTCTGTCATGCTTAGGGGAAGTCACGCCTCCAGCTCGGGTGATTCCGAGTTCGGGGGTGGGTGCAGGGGGCTTGACCATCGCGCCCGCAACGAAGTGCGCGTTCGTAGCGAACGGCAGACCTTCGTCGCGCCACTCGACGGTACGTTGGCGACGGACCGCAGACGTCCCCGTGGTGAGGGGGCGACTCGATGATCCGAGCCGAAGCGGGCCGCATTCTGATCGTCGACGACGATCCCGTCATCCTCGAGACCTTCCGGGACCTGCTCGAGCGCGAAGGGTATCTCGTCGATACCGTCCGCACCGGAACGGAAGCGCTCGAACGCCTCGAATTGCGACGCGTCGACCTCGTCATCGCCGACCTGAACGTATCCGCGAGTGGCAGCGGTCTGATCGAACAGGTGAGTCGGTCGTGGCCGAACGTGCCGATCATCGTGCTCACCGCAGATGCGGATGTCCGCTCGGCCGTGAAGGCGATGGCGGCGGGCGCTTCCGACTACTTGCTCAAGCCGCTGCACCCGTCGGAGCTACTCGTTGGCGTCGCCAAGGGGCTCCGGGTCGCTGGTCTCCGGACGGAGAACTCCGAATTCGCCTCTGCGGTCGTCAAAGACGGGCGCTACGGCGAGATCATCGGAACCAACCCCGGGATGCGCGAGATCTTCCAGATGATCGCACGCGTCGCGGTGACGCCCTCACGCATCCTGATCCAAGGCGAACCCGGCACGGGCAAGGAACTCATCGCTCGTGCGATTCACACGGCGGGGTTGAAGGCCGAAGGTCTCAACGGTAGCGCTGCTGCCGATCGACCCTACATGGCCGTGAACTGTGGTGCCTTCGCTCGCAGCTTGCTCGAGAGCCAGCTGTTCGGTTTCAAGCGCGGCACGTTCACCGGGGCGTTCAGTGACCACGAAGGAGTGTTCGTTGCGGCCAAAGCGGGGACCCTGTTCCTGGACGAGATCACCGAGCTGGACCTCGACCTGCAGGTCAAGTTGCTCCGTGCGATCCAGGAGCAAGAGGTCACTCCGCTGGGGGCGACCCAGCCCGTGCCGATTCGCGCCCGGGTCATCACCGCGACCAACCAACCGATCGCGAAGCTGGTCCAGGAGGGCAAGTTCAGGGCGGACCTCTACTATCGGATCAACGTCGTCAACATCCAGGTCCCGCCGCTGCGGGATCGCGTGGACGATGTCCCAGCGCTGGTGGAGCACTTCGTGGCCCGCACCGCCAAGTCTTATCGCGTGCCGCCGAAGCGAGTCAGCCCCGAGGCGATGGATGTTTTTCAGAGCTACGATTGGCCGGGAAACGTGCGGGAGCTGCAGAACGCCATCGAACGCGCGTTCGCCCTCGGCAAGAGCGCGACCGAGATCCTGCGCGACGATCTGCCCGCGGATCTCCTGGCTCGGGCTCAAACTCCGGATTCGGACAGCGGGCGAGCGTTCCCGCGGCTCGACAGCATTGTCAGAAGCCATCTGATGCGAGCGCTCCAGGTTGCTGGCGGGGTGAAGACGCGGGCTGCCGACCTCCTCGGGATCGACCGGAATCGGCTCTACCGGCTGATGCACAAGTACCGGATCCAAGCCTGACCGGCCGACGCTTACCCCATCGGCGTCGAGCCCGATTCTCCCGCAGGGGCCTCCGAAGGGCCGCCTACCGACGGTGGCTTACCCGCGTCCATTTCGTACCCGTCCGGGACCCGGTGCCACGAATCAGCGCACCGTTCACTTCGTTTCCCGGGGCCAAACGGCGTCGCTTGTCGTGTTTCGACGCGTCTCGTCGCATTGAGTATGCGACGATTAAGCACTGAATATTTCAGGTCTTGGAGATTTCCTGTCCGCGCCTCACCGGCGACATCAGGGAGATCCCTGGGTCCGTGTGCTCGGATTTGAGTCGTCGGGGACTCTGATGATTTCGGGATGTGTTCCTAAGAGAAGTTCAAAGTTTGGCTTATGAATAGTCTTCCGATGTGGATGTTGGCTTGCTAACGGAGCACTGTTTTCTTGGGGGGGAAGTCACGAAGAGGTCCACATCGGCGGGCATTGATTGGGCTTCCGGAGTTCGTGGGCTTCCCCCATTTTTGGTTCCGGTCCGCCTGCCTCGGTCACTCTGCTTCCGTCCCTTACCCACCCCATCGCTGCCGCGCGAGACCGACGTACTGCTTCGGCTTCGGGAGCCTCCGACCGTCAATTCGTCCAGGACGTTGGCGCGGCCCCGCATCGGCAGTATGATCGGGCGCTTGCGCGACCTTCGGTCCCAACGACCTCGCACCACCCCTCCGGTTGAACCGAGACTGCTTTCCCCGGAGGATCCAAGTGCCCAGCGGAGACTCCAATCAATGCCCACCCAAGGACTGCGTCTGCTCGTTCCACGCACCGTCTTCGTGGTTTCTTGTGTGCTGCCCGCTTTCGTGGGTGCACAAGACCTCGAGTTTCGACTCGGGGAAGTCACGACCTACCCGGGTGCGATCGCCGCGGTTCCCCTCACCGTAACGACGGTGACCCCGCTCCATGGGTTTCAGGTCGCGATGGCTTACGACGCGTTCAAGGCGAACTACGTTGGCTTCGAACTCGCGGACGTTCTGGCAGGCGTCGACCCGGAGATTCAGTGGATCATGGTGGACCCGAGCGCCGGGCATGTCGACGTGACCTCCCTGCTCGACAGTCTGGCGCCGTTCGACGACCTGATCCCGGTTGGCGTGGACCAGGGGGTTGCCACCCTCAGGCTGGAGATCGAGAACGGCCTCAGTCCAGGCACGCTGGTGTTCGTCGACTTTCGCACGACGCCCGGTGACCTGCCCAACATGGCTCTCGCTGCGGGAGTCGAGATCCCCGCGGCCGTGGCGAACGGATCGATCGAAGTTACGGATGAAAACATCCTCTTCGTTGGAGACTCCGTGGCCGGAATCGGCGTCGAGGGTCACCGGGTGCCGCTCATGGCCGTGAACACCGACGATCTTCAAGGACTCTCGATTTCGGGAGCGTTCGACACCGCGTACGTGATCGGTCAAGACGTGACCATCGACGGCACCATCACCGAAGCGGTGGGCGCGGAGTTCTTCGAAGCCAACATCGACAACGCCCTCGGCACTTTCGTGGTGGGGATCCTGCTCGACCTGCTACCGCCGTTCGATTCCCAGTCGATCCCGCCGATCGGACAGGCTCAGACCATCGCCCAACTGGTCGTCGCGGTTCGACCGGAAGCGATCGCCGTGAGCGAGGTCGCGGTGACTCTCGAGGACGGCTTCGGGACTCCGCCGGTGCAGAACGTCTTCGTGATCGATCTGCAGTCGGTGAGCCCGCTCCTCATGAACGGTGTGATCGAGATCATTCCCCAGCGCCCCTTCTTGCGGGGGGACGCGAACGACGATCTCCACCTCGACCTCTCCGACCTCGTCGTGCTAGCGCTCGTCGCGACCGGAGCCATGCCGTCACCTCCCTGTGTCGCCGCGCTCGATGTCGATGACAACGCCAAGGTCCAGATCTCGGACGCGGTGAGCCTCGGCACCTACCTGTTTCTCGAGGGAGTGCCGCCGGCCGCACCATTTCCTTCCCCGGGAACCGACCCGACCGCGCCGTACCTCGCCTGTCCGTAGGCAATCGATCCGACGCCGGTCGTCCCCCTCGGGGATACGGCGGGTCCTCCTGGCACCTCGCCCGGAGCGGCCTCCGGAGAGCCGGGTCAGGGGTTCGAGACGCCTGCCGCGAACGCATCTAAGTCCTTTCTTTCCCCTGGACTTGTGAAGACGTTCCGGGGGCGTCGATTTGAAGCGTTCGGGCCGCCGGGCTAATCTTCTGGAGGCAGAGATCCGCAGCGTGACTCGGATCTCGTTGCCCCAGGAAAGGGCGCGCGGCGAAGGTGTCGAGAGACAAGGCCTACCTCAGATTCATGTCAGGTCCCCAATCGGGCAGGGTCTACGTCCTCAAGGATCTTTCGGTGTTCGATCTGGGACGCGGAAGCGGTTGTCAGATCGTGCTGGAGGACACCGGGGTCGCGTCACACCACGCTCGGATCTATCGCAAGGGCGAGGTCTGGACCTTCTTCGACTTGAACACCGAGCAGGGAAGCTCGATCAACGACATCCCGGTCGAGAAGCGTGAGCTCGCGGGGGGCGAGATCATTCGGCTCGGAACCACCGAGTTCCAGTTCACGTTCTCGCCGCCGACTCCGAAGGGGGCCAAGCCCGCGCCGGCACCCGTGCGGATGGACGCTCCATCGTCGGTCGTCACCCCGGCCTGCCTGATGGTGCCCGACGCCGAGGTGCACGAGCTGACGCCGGCCGATCCGCCACCCATGGCGCCCGTCGGCGGCGCGGCGGCGCCGGCCTTCGGCTACGCCGCTCCTCCCGGAGCGCACCACCCAGCCGTGCACCGAGGGACGCCGGGCGCCGTCGCGACGAGTCCTGCACACGTCGAGGCGCGCCCGCGCGCAACGCCCCCCCAACCCGTCCCGGCCGCGGCCGGCCAGCGTTGTGGCTTGATCATCATCGACGGCGACCCGCGCGACGTGGGCAGAAGCGTCGATCTCGCGGGTTGCCCCACCCTCCTCATTGGGCGCGCGCTCGACTGTGGGCTGGTCCTCAACGACGGCAAAGTCTCGCGCCACCACACGCGAATCGAAGCCGTGGAGGGTGGCCACGTGATCCTCGACCTCAACTCGGCCAACGGCACGGTCGTGAACGGCCAGAAGGTGAGCCGAGCACTCTTGCGCTCGGGCGATTACGTTCGGCTCGGGTTCACGGTCCTCGCCTACGAGCTGGTTCCCGACGCTCAGCGCATGTACTGAACCGGCGAACACCGATCCCGATCCCGTTTCGCCGAGGGCGAGGTGCGCGGACGACCGCGTGACTCCAGGTGTACCGTTTACCCCCGTGGGTGGTACTTCCGGTGCAGGCTCTTGAGTTCGTGACGATCCACGTGCGTGTAGATCTCGGTCGTGCGAATGTCGGCGTGGCCGAGCAGCTCCTGGACTTCCCGCAGGCCGGCGCCTCCTTCGAGGAGGTGGGTTGCGTAACTGTGCCGCAGCGTGTGAGGCGAGACTGACCCCGCGAGACCCGCCAGTCCGGCGTACTTCCGCAACAGGCGAAAGATCAGCTCGCGCCCCAGCCGGCGCCCGCGGATCGACAGGAGCGCGAAATCCTGCCCGGGGTTTCGCGGGCGCTCCCGCTCCAAGTAGGCGCCCAAGGCCGCGACGGCTTTGGCCCCGATGGGCACGAGGCGCTGCTTGCGGCCCTTGCCGCGGCACCTCAAGAAGCCGTCTACGGAACGTACGTCTCGCAGCTCCAGGTCGCAGAGTTCCGACACCCGCAGGCCGCAACCGTACAACAGTTCGAGGATGGCCCGGTCGCGCAGCGGGGTCTTGGTGGTGGCCGGGGACGGAGCTTCGAGTAGCGCAAACACTTGTTTCGTCGACAGCACGATCGGCAGACGTGCCCACGTCTTGGGCAACATCAGGTCCTCCGCCGGGTTCCGGGCGACTCGACCCTCACTCGACAAGAACCGGTAGAAGGTGCGAACGGACGAGATTCGGCGTCGGAGCGTCGCCACGCTGAGGTCGGCCGAGTGGCTCTCGACGAAGTCTCGCAAGGCGTGGCGATCGGCAGCGCCGAGGTCGACGCCCCGGCTGCCGAGGAAAGCGTTCAGCGCGCGCAAATCGCGGCGATAGGCCTCCAGAGTGAGGTCCGAGAGCCCGGCCTCGACGGTGGCATAGTCCAGGAACTCGACGATCCAGCGGGACTCGGGTTGGGTCGAGGAGCCGGGACGCTCGGCCGTCATGGCGTGCTCACGAACGGGAAATCGTTGTTGATCTGCCCCAACATGGTCCCTAGAATTCCTCCCCTGAAGTCGTAAGAGTCGATAGCGGTTATCTTAACTCTAGCCCTTGCTGGAAGATATAGTGCAGGGCGGACGCGCAGATGCGCAATCCCGGATCGGCTCGACTGGCGCCAACCCGCGAGATTCGTCCGGTGAGTCGTCTCCCGGGCGTCTTCGCCCTGGCTTGCGTGCCTCGAGGTGCGGCATTTCGCAGGCCTTTTGATCCCCCCGCAGAGAAAGCTCCGAGAATTCGCTATGAAGAAAATGACCAAGAAGGAAATCGACGAGTTCAGCTCCCTCCTCTTGCAGAAGCGGCACTTCCTCACCGGCAACATGCAGGACCTCGAGCAGGGGGTCGGTGACATCGGCGGCAGCGGCTCCGGCGGGGATAGCGCCGACCTCGGCGCCGAGACCTACGAGGCCGATCTCTCGCTCAGCTTGCTCGAGAGCGAAGGGAATGTCATCCAGAAGATCGACGCCGCCCTGGGTCGGCTCCAAGAGGGGTCGTTCGGGGTGTGCGACATGTGCGAGAAGCCCATTCCCAAGGCGCGGCTGAAGGCGATTCCGTGGGCTCCGTTCTGCGTGGATTGCCAGCGGAAGGAAGAGTCGTTCTGACCGGTGAGCGGTCCGAGCTCGGCCGCGCCGAGGCGCCAGGGAGCGCGGGCCCAACCGTCGACTTGTCGATCCGGATCGACGGGCCGAACCGTTCGCTCCAGCTGGCGCACCCGATCCTGCCGGCGAGCGGAACTTTTGGATACGGGCGTGAGTTCGAGCCGTTCGTGCCGCCGGGCACTTTCGCTGCGGTCGTCGGGAAGAGCATTTCGCGCGAGCCGCGGCCGGGCAACCCGCCGCAGCGCACCGTGGAGACCCCAGCCGGGCTGCTCAACTCCATTGGTCTCCAGAACCCCGGCCTCGAGCGCTTCCTCGCCGAGTACCTCCCGCGGCTCGCCGCCTACGGGGCTCCGGTGGTCGTCAACATCGTCGGCAACCGGATCGAGGACTATAGCTACCTCGCCGAGCGCCTCGATGCCGAGCCCGCCGTCCACGCCCTGGAGTTGAACGTTTCTTGTCCAAACGTCACGGCGGGGCTGCGCTTTGGGCTCGACCCGCGCGCGACGCGCCAGCTCCTCGAGGCGGTGCGACCGTGCACCGGGTTGCCGCTGATCGCCAAGCTTACGCCGAACGTCACCGACATCGCGGAGCAGGCGCGCGCAGCCGAGGACGGTGGCGCCGACGCGCTGTCCCTCATCAACACGCTGCGCGCCATGGCGCTCGACTGGCGGACCCGCCGCTCGCGCATCGGGCGTGCAACCGGGGGGCTGTCCGGGCCGGCGATCCGCCCCATTGCGCTGCGCATGGTGTGGGAGGCGAGCACGGCCGTGAAGATCCCCGTCTGTGGCATCGGCGGCGTCACCGCCCCGGAGCACGTGCTCGAGTTCATGGTTGCGGGCGCGCACGCCGTTCAGGTGGGAACGCATTTGTACCGCGAGCCAGCCTGTCTGCCGCAATGGCTGGAGCAGATTCGGACTTGGCTGGCCGAGGAGGGCATTTTCCGGGTCGCCGATCTGGTCGGGACATTCCAGCCCGACGGGTGAGCCGGCTCCGACACTCCGACTGGCAACGCTCGGCCCTCCCCGTTACCTTGGCCGCTTGTCCTTTTTTCGGCGGCCACGCCGGAACGACGGCGGTGGCGTCGATCCAGGTCAGTTTGCCAGCGCGGTGAGTCGCGCGAGATCGAGGGCCGTCTTGCGCCCCCAGTGCGGTTCGATGGCCTTCTTGCCAGCCGGACCGCGACCTCACGAAGTACGACAGGAATCCAGGACCCGCCATGGTTGATGGAGTGTGGAAGTGGTTCACCAAGTTGTTTGGCTCGCGCAATGAGCGCGTGGTGAAACAACTGCTGCCGCTCGTCGCCGAGATCGGCACTTGGGAGAGTCGCCTGGAAGCGCTCACGGATGAGCAACTCCGCGCCAAGACCAGTGAGTTCCGCGATCGGCTCGCGCGCGGCACGACCCTGGACGAGCTCCTCCCGGAAGCGTTCGCCTGCGTTCGCGAGTCCGCCAAACGCCACATGCGGACGGCCTCCGGGGCGCCAATGCGTCACTTCGACGTCCAACTCCTCGGGGGGATCGTCCTCCATCGAGGTGGGATCGCCGAGATGGTCACCGGGGAGGGCAAGACCCTGGTCGCCACGTGTCCGGCGTACCTCAACGCGTTGCCCGGCAAGGGCGTGCACATCGTCACCGTCAACGATTACCTGGCGAAGCGCGACGCGACTTGGATGACCCCGGTGTTCGCGGGACTCGGGCTGACCGTGGGCGCGATCCAGTCGCACATGGGGTCGGAGCAACGGATCGTCGAGTACGGGTGCGACATTACCTATGGCACCAACAACGAGTTCGGCTTCGACTACCTGCGCGACAACATGAAGGTCAACGTCGCCCAGCAGTGCCAGAAGCACCGCCACTTCGCGATCGTCGACGAAGTCGACTCGATCCTCATCGACGAAGCGCGCACGCCGCTGATCATCTCGGGTCCCTCCGAGGAGTCCGCGGGCAAGTACTTCGAAGCCGACAAAGTCACGCGCAAGCTCGAAAGCGGCGTCCACTTCGAGGTCAAGGAGAAAGAGCACTCCTGCGTGCTCACGGAGGAGGGGATCGAGCGCGCCGAGCAGCTCGCCGGGGTGGACTCGTTCTACTCGCCCGCCAACATGCAGTGGCCGCACCTCATCGAGCAATCGCTGCGGGCCCACCACATCTATCAGCGTGACGTCGACTACGTCGTCAACGAGTCGGGCGTGGTCATCGTAGATGAGTTCACCGGCCGCCTGATGGAAGGTCGGCGCTGGTCCGACGGCCTGCACCAGGCGGTCGAGGCCAAGGAAGGCATCCGGATCAAGGAAGAGACGCAGACGCTCGCGACGATCACCTTCCAGAACTTCTTCAAGCTCTACGACAAGCTCGGTGGCATGACCGGTACCGCGCTGACCGAAGCGCACGAGTTCGACGAAATCTATGGCCTGGACGTGATCGCCATCCCGACCAACCGTCCGCTGGTGCGCGACGACCAACCGGATTTGGTCTATGGGACGAAGCGCGAGAAGTGGAAGGCGATCTGCGACCGCATCGTCGAAGTGCACCAGACTGGGCGTCCGACCCTCGTCGGCACGATCTCGATCGAGAACTCCGAGCTGCTGTCCGCAATGCTGGGGCGCCGAGGGATCCAACACAACGTCCTCAACGCCAAGTACCACGAACGCGAGGCCGAGATCATCGCGCAGGCCGGCAAGCGCGGTTGGGTGACCATCGCGACCAACATGGCGGGTCGCGGAACCGACATCGTGCTTGGCGAGGGCGTGAAGGACCTGGGCGGACTCTACGTGCTCGGCACCGAGCGCCACGAGTCGCGCCGCATCGACAATCAGCTACGCGGCCGCTGCGGTCGTCAGGGAGACCCGGGCACGACGGAGTTCTTTCTCTCGCTCGAAGACGACCTCATGCGCCTGTTTGCCAACGACCGCGTGGCCGCGCTCCTCAAACGCTTTGGCTTGCGCGATGACGAGAACATCTCGCACCCCATGGTGAGTCGCGCCATCGAGCGCGCTCAGAAGAAGGTCGAGGCGCGCAACTTCGACGTGCGCAAGAACTTGCTCGACTACGACGAGGTCATGAACCAGCAGCGACGCTTGGTTTATGGCCTGCGCGACCGCATTTTGCGGTCCACGGATCTGCCCGGGCTGGTCCTCGACTTCTTCCGCGACGTCCTCGAAAGCAACCTCGCGGGACGCTTGCCGCGCGAGTCCGAGACTCGCAGTGAAGAACCCACAGCAGAGCTCAACAGCTGGCTTCGAGATCGCTTTGGCCTGACTGTGCCTGAGGACACGCTGGGCGCCGATCAGAGCACGGTCGCAGAGCATCTGGTCGCAGCCTATTCCGAACGGCTCGCGGCGAAGCGTCGTGAGTACGGCGACATCGTCGACCGTCTACTGCACTACATCTTGCTGACCTCGCTCGACGACAAGTGGAAAGACCACCTCCACGCCATGGATCAGCTCAAGGCTGGCATTGGTCTCCGCGGCTACGCGCAGGTGGACCCCAAGGTCGAGTACAAGCGCGAGGGGTACTCCATGTTCTCCCAGATGCTCGCATCGCTCAAGGAGGACACTTGCTCGCTGATTCCACGCTTGCAGCTCAAGGTCGCCGAAGATCAGGTCGAGCGCGAGTTGACCCAGCGCGACCCGAAGAACACCTCGTTGAACGCGGGTGATGTCTCGCGGCAGTTCGAGCAGCACGGCGAGCGCATGCAGCGCGGGATCCAGGGCTCGCAGAACCAACCGAACAAGCCGGTCGAGCCGATCCGGAACAGCGAGGAGCGGATTGGGCGTAACGATCTGTGCCCCTGCGGCAGCGGCAAGAAGTACAAGAAGTGTCACGGCCGCGACGCGGCGTAGCGGTCGCGCCTCGCTCGGCGAGGCGCCGGGATCCGTGGCCGCCACCCGACGCCGGCCCGGGGAGGGTTGCTCGCGGGCCCTGCCCGTGCCGGCGTTCCGATGCGTAACCGACTCATCAGCGCAGCGCTCGACCTGGGCTACTGCCTCGCCCTGCTCGTTCTCGGTCCCTGGTTGTTGTTCCTGGTGCTCGCCAAGCGGCGTGGTCTGGGTTCGTGGCGGGAGCGCCTGGGGGCGAGTCCACGACTGGCCCCGGATCGGCCACGGTTGTGGTTGCACGCCGTCAGCGTCGGCGAGCTCGAGGTAGCGCTGTCTTTGATCGCTCGCCTCGAGGCCGCACGCCCGGCATTCGACATGGTGTTGTCGACCACCACCATGACGGCCCAACGTCTGGCCCGGTCGCGCCGTCCCGACCTCACCGTGTTCTTGCTGCCGATCGATCTGGGCTTCTGCGTACGACGTGCGCTGCAGCGTCTGTCACCGACGCTGCTGGTGCTGGTCGAGTTGGAGTTGTGGCCGAACCTGGTGCTGCTCTGCGAGCAGCGCGGCGTACCCATCTTGGTCGTGAATGGTCGGGTTTCGTCTCGCGGCCACCGCCGCATGCGGCGGGTCCGGTTTGCGTTCGCGCCGTTCCTGCGGCGAGTGGACCGGTGGTTGGTGCAGAACGCCGAGTACGGGGAGCGGCTGCGCGACTTGGGGGTCGAGCCGACGCGCATTCAGGAGGTCGGCAACCTGAAGTACGACCGCGACGAACTTCCGGAGCCCGCGGCCTGCCGGCGGGAGTTCGAGCGCACGTGGAGCTACCCGGCGGCCCTGCGCTGGATCGCGGGCTGCACGCATCCCGGCGAAGAGGATCTGGTGCTCGGCGTCCACCGCGAACTGCTCGGCGCGCACCCCGAACTGACGCTGATTCTGGCGCCGCGCCATGTCGAGCGCGCCGCGGAGGTCGCCGCCCTCGCCGAGACCCGCGGCTTCACGGTCGGTCGTTCATCGATCGCGCCGCCGGCGTCTCCCCGTGCACCGCAGGTGGTCGTCGTCGACCAGACCGGAGTCCTGCTCCAACACTACGCGTGCGCCGACGTCGCCTTCGTGGGCGGCAGCCTGGTTCCGCGGGGTGGTCACAACGTACTCGAGCCATTTCTCGCGGGCACGGCGACCCTGCATGGCCCGGCGATGGCCAACTTCCAGGAGATCGTCGACCGCTTGCGCGCAAGCGGGGCGGTCGAAGAAGTGGTCGACGCGGCTGGACTCGCGCATACCGTGGCGCAGCTCCTCGCGAGCCCCGCGGAGCGCGCCGATCGGGTTCGCCGTGGCCGGGAGACCCTGGCGCGCCACCGCGGCGCAGCGAACGTCACCGCCGGCGCGATCCTCGCTCGACTCCTTGGTCGCGGCTCCGAGGGGGCCTTGCGAGAGCCCCATTGACGAGGAATCCGGTCCCCAGGCAGGCGCGGCCGAGAATAGGCCGCCGAGCCCCTTTGCCTTGCGCACTGCATGAGGTTACGATCCCGCGCTTTCCCAGCAACCCGTGGACGGCCACGCGCCCGCCCCGCGGGAGGCGGAGTGGCCAGAACGACACTCTACGAGCTTGGGGACGGGGCCCCGCCGAGAGCGGCTCCGTAGAACCCTCGTCCGGAAAGCCGAAGAACCCATGGACCGGCATTGCCCGCGGCGACGGCCGACGAGTCGTCCCGTCCAGCCGATCGTTCTCGGTTCCCGTCGCACAGAAGAAAGGACTGTCGCGTGATGCGAAGAAAGCAGTTCACCTCCGAGTCGGTATCGATGGGGCATCCCGACAAGGTCGCGGACCAGATCTCCGATGCAGTCCTCGACGCCTACCTCGAACAGGATCCGCGCAGTCGCGTTGCCTGCGAAACCATGGTCAGCACCGGCATGGCGGTGATCGCCGGCGAGATCACCAGTAAAGCCGTGATCCCGACCGCCGACATCGTCCGCCGTACCCTGCGCGAGATCGGTTACACCAACGAGGCCTTCGGCATCGGGTGCGACTCGTGCGCGGTACTCGTGTCGCTCGATCGCCAATCCCCGGACATCGCCATGGGCGTCGACTCTTCGGTGAACAAAGAGCAGGGCGCCGGCGATCAAGGACTCATGTTCGGGTACGCCTGCGACGAGACCCCGGAGCTGATGCCGCTGCCGATCCAGCTCGCCCATCGATTGGTCGAAGAACACGCCCGACTGCGCCGCAGCGGCGAACTGCCGTTTCTGCGCCCTGACGCCAAGTCGCAGGTGACCGTGGACTACGACGGGGCGACTCCGGTGTCCGTGAGTACCGTCGTCCTCTCTTCGCAGCACAATGAGGACGTCACGCAGGCAGAGCTCAAGGAAGCGATCGAGAGCAGGCTCATTCGCAAGGTGGTACCCGCGCAGTACCTGACGGGCGAGACCAAGTTCCTCATCAATCCCACCGGGCGTTTCGTGATCGGTGGCCCTCACGGCGACTGTGGATTGACCGGCCGTAAGATCATCGTCGACACGTACGGCGGCGCGGGCCGCCACGGCGGCGGTGCCTTCAGCGGCAAAGACCCGTCGAAAGTGGATCGTTCCGCGGCCTACATGGCGCGACACGTGGCCAAGAACGTCGTGAAGGCCGGCCTGGCGAAGCGTTGCGAGGTGCAGATCTCGTACGCCATTGGCGTGGCCGAACCGACTTCGGTCTACGTCGATACCTTCGGAACCGGGACCCTTCCCGACCCGGAGATCGAGCAGATCGTACGGCGCAACTTCCCGCTGAAGCCGGCCGCCCTGATCGAGTACCTCGACCTGATGCGTCCGATCTACTACGAGACCGCACGGCACGGGCACTTCGGCCGCGAGCTTCCGCAGTTCACTTGGGAGAACACTGCCGCAGCGGCCAAGCTGCGCTAGGCGTTTCCAGGAGTTCGACCCGTAGCCACGCGGGCGGCGCCGAGCCGGAGCCGCGAGGTTCGGGTCGTCCGGATCGTCCGCGTTCGTAGGTGTGCTCGCGCCCGCAGCGCCGCGTGCTCCCGAAGGTACGGCTTGGGGGTCAGCGGAGTCGGGGCCGGAGGAGTTCGACCATGAGTCCCGACTCGCCGGTCGCCGTGGCTCCAGTCGCCGGCGCGCTCCGCGAAGCCGTGATCGCCGGACTTGCGCTGCTCGGGATCGTCGCGCACCTGGTCTTGCGGTTTGGGCTCGAGAGCTCGACCACCGCCCAAGCGGTCCCCCTGCTCGCGGTCTTGGTGCTTGGCGGCGTCCCTCTCGTATGGGATCTGTCCCGAAAGCTCCTGCGCCGCGAGTTCGGTTCGGACTTGCTCGCGGGTCTCTCCATCGTGACCTCGATCGTGCTCGGTGAGTACCTCGCCGGCGCCTTCGTCGTTTTGATGCTCGCCGGCGGGGCGACCCTCGAGGCGTACGCGGTTCGTAGCGCATCGTCGGTGCTCAGAGCGCTGGCCGATCGGATGCCATCGATCGCCCATCGCCAGGTCGGATCCCGCGTCGAGGAAGTCGCGCTGTCCGAGGTTGCCGTCGGTGACGTCGTGCTGGTCATGCCGCACGAGACTTGCCCCATCGACGGCACCGTGCTCGCGGGCCATAGCGTCATGGATGAGTCCTATCTCACCGGCGAGCCGTACTTGCTGTCGAAGACTCCCGGCTCGGCGGTGATCTCGGGGGCGATCAACGGCGAGTCGGTACTGACGATTCGTGCGGATCGACTCGCCGTGGACTCCCGTTACGCGAAGATCATGCGGGTCATGCAGTCATCCGAGCAGCACCGGCCGCGCCTCCGGCGCATCGGCGATCGACTCGGAGCCTTCTACACCCCGCTCGCGGTCCTGGTCGCGTTGTGCGCGTGGGCGCTTTGCGGTGACCCCGTGCGCTTCCTCGCGGTCCTCGTCGTCGCCACTCCCTGCCCCCTGCTGATCGCCATCCCGGTCGCGATCATCGGCTCCATCTCGCTCGCAGCGAAGCGCGCGATCATCGTCCGCAATCCGGTGGCGCTCGAGCGTGTCGATCGTTGCCGGACGATCATCTTCGACAAGACCGGAACCCTCACGTACGGCAAGCCGCGGCTCATCGGGCAGAGCACCGCGCCCGAGTTCGACCCGAACGAGGCGCTATCGCTGGCGACCAGCCTCGAGCAGTACTCGCGGCACCCGCTTGCCCAAGCCATGATCGAGGCCGGGCGCGGGGCACGAGTCGTGCTCCGTGAGGCGAGCCAGATCTCAGAACGTCCGGGTGAAGGCCTCACTGGCGTGGTCGGAGGGCGCCACGTTCGGATCCTGAGTCGCCAGCGGCTCATCGAGGAGTTTCCGGAGTCGGCCGCGCTCCTGCCCCCGCATCGGGGTGGCCTCGAGTGCGTGGTCGTCGTCGACGGTCGTTATGCCGCGACGTTTCAATTCCGGGACACGCCGCGCTCCGATGGCGCCTTGTTCGTCAATCACCTACGGCCACGGCACGGCGTCGACCGAGTGCTCCTGGTGTCGGGGGATCGTGAATCGGAGGTGAGATACCTGGCCGAGGAGGTCGGTATCCACGACGTCTACTTCAGCTCCAGTCCAGAACGGAAGGTGGAGATCGTTCGCGAGGAGATGAGCCGCGCGGAGACGATCTTCGTGGGCGACGGGATCAACGACGCGCCGGCGTTGATCTCGGCCACGGTCGGTATTGCGTTCGGAGAGCGCAGCGACGTGACCACCCAGGCGGCCGACGTCGTCATCCTCGACAGCTCGCTCGCCAAGGTCGACGAGTTTCTCCACATCAGCCAACGGATGCGCCGCATCCTGTTGCAGAGTGCCGTGGGGGGTATGGTTCTCAGCATCGTGGGTATGCTCGTCGCGGCTGCCGGATACCTACCCCCGGTCGCCGGCGCGGTGGTGCAAGAGATCATCGATGTGCTCGCGGTCACCAACGCTCTCCGGGTCGCGCTGCGCCCCAAAACCTTGACCGACTATTGAACGCACCGGTGTAGCGAGCCGCCGCCAACGCGTGCCCCACCGATCGGGCCGTGCATTCAACGTCAAGGCCGGGAGGCTGTCGGAGAACCCATGCCGACGCGAATCGCCGGTGAATGCGCCCGCTCGAACGATGCTCCGCTCGACGTTTCTCCCACCGTCCCTACGCCAGGCCCAGCCGGTCGAGATCCTCTTCCTCGTACCCCAGGTGGTGGCCCAGCTCATGCAGCAAGGTCGTGCGGATCTCTTGCTCGAGTTCTTCTCGATCATCGACGAAGCGCTCGAGATTGCGGCGGTAGATGTAGATCGTCGGCGGCAGTCCGTCCGGCGCCATGTGCGAGCGCTCGAGCAGGTTCGTGCCTACGTAGAGCCCCAGCGTGTCGGGATGCACCTCGCCATCGCTACTGCGGATGATCTCGCGGGCCGGGAGATCCTCGATGACCACGGGCACCTCTTCGAAGGACTTGGCAATCGGCGCCGGCAGCGTCTTGGCGACCCGCTCCACCACGGACCGCACTTCGTCCGGAGTGATCGACACCAGTAACGGGACACTCTCCGGGTCAGCGGCGCGTGCGTCGCGAAAGCAGCGATCGGCTTGCTCGCTATCCCCTTGGTGGTCGTGACACAGACCCAGCCACCACGAGAGTTGTGCTTGCTCGCTCGGGTCGCTCGGCTCGAGACTCTCGAACAGCCCGAACGCCTCTTCCATTTCGCCGAGGGCGTACGCCGCTTCGCCGAGGTGTACGCGGCGGGCGAACTCCATGTCGTCATCGAGTGGATCCGTGCCGAGCTCGGTCAAGCGGCTGTAGGCCTCGCGCGCGCTGCCGGCCTCGAGCAGGGTCACCGCCACGGCGAGCCGTGCTTCGTACTCGTCGGGCGCGGGATTGAGACGCCCTGCCAGCTCGAAGGCCTCCTCGACGTTGCCGGCCTCGAGGGCTTCCCAAATCTGCTCGACACGGTCATTGATCGGTTGGAGCATCGAGCCCCTTTCTCTCGAGCCAGTGATGGAGTTCGTTCAAGGCCTCGGTCGGCAGCCGATGTCCTCCGCCATGGAGGAACAACTCGGCATCGCCGCCGGCGGCGCGGAGGCGCTCGACCCCGTCGTGGGCGTGTCGAGCGTCGATCTGAGCGTCGCTTGCCGAGTGCAGGAACAGTGCGCGTGGCAACCGCCGCCCCGGAGTCTCGAGCTCCGGCCTCAAGAACTCGTGTTTGAGCCGCGCCGACGCGATGACCAAGCCGGCGAATCGCTCCGGGTGCCGACACGCGACGAAGCCCGCGAGGTACCCGCCTTGGCTGAAGCCCACGAGGACCGTTCGCCGGGCCGCGATCGGCTCGCGCAGGGCGAGGGTGTCGAGCAACGCGAGCAGATACGCCTCGCTGCGCAGCAGATGCTCACGGAACTCGTCTTGGTCGCCGCGGTAGATGTACCACGCCCGACCCACCTGAATACCATCCGCGGACCGCATTTCGTAGGGGTAAGGTCCGTCGGGTATCAGCAGCCCGCGGTCGGTGGGCGGCAGGTGACGCAGGACCCGCGCGAACTTCTCGGCGGTCATCCCCATGCCGTGGAGGGCAACCAGGAGGGCCGCTCCGCTCGGGGTCGGGCCGCCGCTGCGCCAGAGGTACCCACAGGGCTGCGTGAACGGATGCTCGCCGCGTTGGAGCATCGGGGCCGGCGTGCTGGGATCCAAAGGCTACCTCCTCGGGCCAGGCGCCAGAAAAACCTTACCGAGGCCGGCGCGCGGCTCCTATACTGCCGGTTTCTGCGCTCGGCCGCCAACGCTGCGCGCGTTCTGTGTGCGATCCGGGTGGTTTGTTCCTCGTCGGGGCGCCGGGTCGATTTCCAGGTGTCCGGCAATTCACCAGCCAAGCAGCGAGTCGAACCCATGGCCCACGTCGATCCCCAAGATCTCTATGCCTTGTACCACAGGCTCTTCCAGCATCGTCAGGGTGCGGCCCCCATCGCGGGGTTGACGATCGACTCCGAACTGACCGGTGTCCTCGATCGCACCAAGGCCGATCGTTTCCGCCGCCCTCCTCACGAGTCGCATGCGTTGTCGCCGGACGAACTGGTCAAGCTGGTCCGGCACGTCAGTAAGTGTCCCGAGTGCAAGCTAGTCGTCTTCGAAGAAGGACCCTACGCCGAGCGCCGCAAGTCCGACGACGATCTTCGCGAGGAAGTCGCTGCCCGCATCGAGGAAGAGGGTCGCCTCACTCGCAAGTTCTTCATCTCGGTGGCCTACGCCGTGATTTGCTTCGTCGGCGCGCAGTGGGCGATCAGCATGTGGCGCGCTTCGAAGGGGAAGCCCGTACCGCAGGATGGGGCGACCCTCACGGCAATCGACGATCAGGGGCTCCGTATCCACCCGATGCTGATCGTCGCTGGCTTTTTGATTCTGATCGCAGCGTGGGGGCTGGCCGAGGCTTGGGGCATCGCGAACCACCTGTGGCTCGACTGGACCCGCGCCAAAGAGGCCGTGCCGTTCGTCGGCAAGAAGTGGGCGGCACGCGGTCGCGCAAAAAAGGCAAAGAGCTGAGGAGTCGCCCCGGAGAGTCTCCCCGTCCTGAGTTTCGCCCGCACCCGAGATGCAGTGAGCTGCCCGAGTTCAACCGCGCCGCGAACCGCCCTCGACGATCGGCCGCATCCGTACGGTTGTCCACACCCGGACGACCACGGCCGCACGACCTGAAGCGGGAGCCAACGCTCAGGGAGCCGTGAACGCGAGTCTTGTGACTTCTCGGCGCGCTGGCCCTCCGCGTGCTTCCTCTCCCGAGAGACCTCGGGAAGGAGCCACTGAGTTGACTGAATCGTCCGCGTTCCCAACCGCCGCGAATGGACCGACGTCGATCCCGAGCGCAGCGAGCACTTGGCGAACCGTCCCGTTACCGACCGGCCAAGAACACGGATTCACGCTGACCGAGTTGTTGGTGGTGATCACGATCCTAGCGGTCCTCGGTGCGATGGCAGTCCCGGCGCTGCGTGGGGCGTTGGAGCGTGCGGACCGTACTGTCTGTTTGTCGAATCTCCGACAGATCGGGCAGGCCGTAACCGAGTACGTCGCCGACCATGGGCACTATCCGGCGGCCGAGATCGAGGTCACCGACACCACCGGGCGGGTGGTCGAGCGGCGCCGTTGGTACCATAGTCTGGCGCCGTACCTCGGAGCGCCGCCGGGAGCCTCCTCCTCGGGCCAAGGTCGCGCCATGATAGACCCCGCGAGCGGCGTGGCATCACGCAGCGTCTTGCCTTCGGAGGATGACGCCGAGCAGCGCGTGTTTCCCGATGTCTTTCGCTGTCCGACGGTGGCCCATTGGCCGGTTGGACGCAATGGCGCCTACGGCTACAACCACCAGTACCTGGGCGATGCCCGCGTCGTGGATCACGGTCCGGCCGGAGAGCCCCGTCGACGCCGCTACCCCGTGCGCTCGTCCGAGATCGCGGATCCAGCTCACACGGTCGTGCTGATGGACTCGGCCGGCACGGGTGTCGCGCCGTATCAGCCCCCGAGTCACCTCGATGCGGGCGCTCTCGGGAATCACTCCTTCACCGTCGACCCGCCACGGATCCCGGCGTTGGGGTCGAGCGGCAGCGGGTTCGCGCCCGTTTGGGCGAGCGACTCACCGGTCCCGGGATTGGGCGAGCCCACGCTGCCGAGCCGCCCGCACGCGCGCCACCGCGGCGGTTGCTGTGCGTTGTTCGGGGACGGTCGAGTGGAGTGGTTGCCGCTCGAGGTGTTCGTGTCGGACGACGCGCTCTGGAACGGCACCGGCCAACCCTCGGGGCAACCGTGAGAGGCATGCAGCTATGGAGCGCGCGCACGCCGGACTTCCTGCGCGCCGGTGCCGCGCCACTCGCGGCCTCCGTGCGTGGGCCCACGGCGCCCCCTCCGCCCGGCGGCGTCGAAGTGGATCGTCGCACGGCGTCGACCTTCGTGGCGGGCGTGCTCGCCGTCCTCACGCTGAGCGCGGGGTGCGCCGTGAAAGAGGCGATCGACGACCCACGCCGCCCGGGCGTCACGGTCGGTCCGGCGCCGGCGCCGACGCGCCGGTCGCTGTCGCCAGGCCCCGCCGCCGAGTCCGCGCGGCCCTACCGCCTGAGCCCGCGCGCGCCGAACGCGGACCCGCGGTTGGCCACCACACCGGTGAGTCTCAGTCTCGACCGCGTTCCCCTCGGCGAAGCGCTCGTGCACCTTGCCGATAGTCTCGGCTTCGAACTGCTGGTCGACCAGGGATTGGTGGGCGACCTCGAGCTCTCCCTCCGCGTTAGCCAGCTTCCCCTGGGCGAACTCCTCACGCGTTTGGGCCAGCTGTTTCCGATCGAGTTCGAACTCGAAGGTCGGCTCCTGGTCGTCCACCCCCGACCCGGAGCGCGTTTGGCGTTGCTCGTGTATCCCCTGCCGGGCGGGCTGATCCAGGCCAGTCTTCCGAATGACTTCGATTCTCTGCGTCAGCTGTCGTTCATCTCCCGCGTGCAACGGCAAGAGAGCGAAGGGGATGGCGGTGCAGCGCTAGTTCCCGCGGAAGGACCTTCCGCGGTCGAGCCCGTGTCTCATCTCGAGAAGTTCCTGGCCCGGATGCCGGAGCTCGTACCCTGGCCCGACGGATCCACGTGGTTCCTCGATCGACGACACAACCTGCTCTTCGTGCGCTCGGAAGCGTCGTCCCTCGACCAGATCGAGCGCTGCCTCGATACCCTCGCGCGCAGTCCCGATCTCATCGAGATCGAGGCACGCTTCCTGGAGCTGTCCGCGGAAGCAGCCCGCGAACTTGGAGTGGAGTTCGGCCTGACCGAGTTTGCGCAGCTCGGTGACGATCGTGAGATGGTGTCCCTGTCGCCGGCCACCGGACAGCGCGTGGGTATCGCGCCCTTGATCCCAGGTGCTGCCACTGGACTCAACTTGGAGGTGCTCGGCATCTTGAGCGAGCCACGGTTCGAGGCCCTGCTCCGCGCGCTCGAGTCCGAGGACGAGGCGGAGGTCTTGTCCGCGCCCACGATCGCATCGGTCAATAACTCGCGTGCAACGATCGCGATCACCACCAACCTTCCTTATGTCGAGGATTACCGCCCGGTGTTCGACACGACGGTGGTGTCGCGCGACGGTCTGAGTACTTCGGACGCCAACGTGGCATTGGTTGCGGTCGTGAACGATCGCAACTTCACCGGCATCGTGCTGAACGTCACGCCGTCGGCCGGGGCCCGACCGAACGAAGTGCAACTGCGCATCCAACCGGTGATTCGTGACCAAGTGGACACGATCACGATCCCGAGCGGCGCGGTCGTGCAGGGCGTCGAAGCTCCTGCCATCACCAGGCCCGTCATCGAGACCCGCTACCTCGACACGCAGCTCGTCGTCACCGAAGGCGCGACGGTGGTCCTCGGCGGCTTGCGCAGCAATGTCATGCGCACACGCGTCGTGGGCATCCCGTGGCTGATGCGGGCGCCGCTCATCGGCTTCTTGTTCCGACGGGAGACCCGCGTCCGCGAGCAGCGCGACCTGCTCATCTTCGTGACGGCTCGCCGGGTCGAGGTCGGACGATAGGGAGGTGCGCGTCAGCGAATCGGAATACCGCCAACGAGCGCTTGGCGCCGCGAACGGGCGTGCGAAGGCCCCCTTGGAGGGCATCTGGGCCCGAAGCAAGCGCGGATACGCTCGATTCCGGGACTGGGGTGCGGACCCGTCGGGCGGCGCGAGCGGTCTCAGGGGTTCATGTGGGGTGTCCGTCGATCCGAAGAAGACAGGGTCGAGATCGACGGAGCGTGAGGCCCGTGCTGGGCCGAGTCGCGCTCGCCAACCGCTTCGAGAGAGATGGAGCCGACCGTGAGCACGCTGAGTCGAAGTTCGATCCCGCACGGGACCCAGGACGTCACGCGAGAGCGTTCCCACTACGAGCGACTCTATGAGCGCGACGGGGACCACCACTTCATCGCTTCGGGCTATGAGCGCGTGCACGAACTCACCGTGAAGCGTCTCCCGCCGGGCGCGACGGTGATCGATGTCGGCTGCGGCACCGGACAGCACGCCCGCCGTTTCGCCCAGTACGGCTACGAGGTCACCGGCGTGGAGCTGGCTCAGACCGCCGTCGACACTGCACACGCAGCCTTCGAACGACTGGGCCTTCGAGGCGACATCCGCTGCGGAGACGTACGGCACTTGCCGTTTGCCGACCGCCACTTCGATGCCGCGTTCCTGAGTCTGATCCTCCACCACTTTCGAGACTTCGAGCTCGTGCTCCGCGAAGCGGCGCGAGTGGCTGCGAGTCGCGTCTTCGTCTTCGAACCGAATGCCCGCAACCCGCAGTCGTACGCGCTGCTCAACGTCATCAATCCGCTGCTGCGTCCGGCCTTCCTGACGCCAAACCAGCGAGCGGTGAGCCCGAGCCGTGTGCAGCGGATCCTGCTCGACAGCGGTTTCCGCCTCACGGAGGCTCACTACCTCACGGTCGCTTCGACGACGAAGCGACGCGGCCTCAGGCAGTGGGTTCATGCGGCGCAGCAACTGCTGCCGGAATCCGTGCGCCACAACAAGTTCATCCAGGTCTACGAGCGTGACGTCTGACTCGTGCGGATCAAGTTTCGATGAGACGCAGTTGCGTGGGCTCGAGTCCCTTGCGAATCACGGTCGAGCTCGTCGGACCAGCGGCCAGGGAGTAGCTGAGTTCCTCGGCGGCCGTGGCCCAAGCGCTCAGGAAACCGTCGCGTGCCAGGTCGAATAGACCACCATTGTCAGCGGTCGCACTTGCGTCGACCCACAGCGTCCCGTCCGACAGCCACGGCCGGAACCACGCCCTCGAGCCGGTGACCATGGCGTGCATTGCTGGGCGCGCCTCCAAGAACCGTACCTGGATCTTCACATCGGAGCAGGTCTGCCACTGCGCAACCGCCTCGAGGGTCCGCTGGAGATCGCGCCAGTGTTGCTCTGGGCTGACGCGCCGTCGCACGAGAGCTTCCTCCGCGCACGAGCTGCGTTTGCGCTCCGGATCGACGATCGCACTGCGCGGAGGAAGCAGCACGAGACGAATCGTGGCGCCTGCGAGCGCAGCATGAGGGACCGCTAGCGCCACGTGAGCTGGGTGCGAGAGTGCGGTGAGTACGTCGAGCCCATTCTCGCTCAGAGCATCCAGGGTTCCGGTCTCGTCGATCTGCTTCAGCAGCTCGGCCCGAAACGACGGCGCGCGCTGGACCGTAGTGTTGCGCCACACCCCGCGCAGTCCGAAGCGACCCAAGGAACTCGCACAACGCAGGCTCAGCGACGCCGAGTGGGCCGCGGCCGATACGCCAATGATCACAGCCCCCAAAAGCCCACCACTCAAGAGCGCGTTTCGCAGGTGGGCGAAGTCCGTACCCTTGGCGTCAGGAAACGCCCCGAACACCACGACGCCGCAAATGATCGAAGCCGCGAGGATCCCACCGCGAACGAAGGCGCGAGTGCGGCACTGCGCTGGGCTGCTCGGAGGCAGCCGATCTCGGTTCGCGGGCTGGTAGCCCTCCCGCATGGGGATCCGTGGAAGTCGGGCCGCGAGTCGTTGGAAGGCGGCGCGCACCTTGGGGTGACGCAACCACAGAGGCGTGAAAAATGCTACCGTCGGACACAACAAGAGGAGAACGATCCCTGCCAGTTGATACACAGGCGCATGACTCCCTTCGCGAAACTTGTCTTTGGATGATCCCGACCTGGCGTGACCCGAGCGCGGCACGCAGGAGCCCGTAGGATCGACCTCCGAGGGGCAACAACCATGCGCCGCGCCCGCGAATCGAGCGGGAACGCCCCAAGTCGTTTGCCGTGTGGTGGAACGGCTGTGCTGCCCCAGGCTCTCGGCGACGCGAAGTGGCGCCAACCGTTGACTGCCCGGCAACAATGCCCAGGCCGGCTTGCCGCCAGTCGGCAGCGCTGCCCGCGCCAGCGCGTCGGGCGGGGAAGAAGAGGGAACCGGATCGTCGACGCCCGGCTGGGCACGCCACGCCGCAACCCCGAGAACGCCAGTTCGCGCTCGGCGTCCCGAGTGGCGCCGGGCTGGGCACGCCACACACGGCGATGGTGACTCGATCGCCCTGCATAGCGTGCCCAGCACCGCGTCGACGATCCCGTCCCCGTCTTCTCCCCCGCCCAACGCACCAACGCGACGCATACGCAAGTCCCGCGCTCTTCACATGCCCCGGCGCGCCCTGGGAGCGCGGACAGCCTGTCCGCATCTTGGCCTCGCGCCACGGCACCCTCCGCTTACCGCCTGGGCCCCACGCCTACCACCATCGTGGCGCCGGCACAGCCGCATCCACTTCACCCACAAGCACTCGCCTTCGGCTCGGGGCACCGAGCGCGATCCGGAGAAAGCCAGTTCGTGCTCGGCGTCCCGAGTGGCGCCGGGCTGGGCACGCCACACACGGCGATGGAGCCACCATCGTTACGCATGTCAGGAGCCCATGCTCGATCGGCCGCTCTGGCGCGCCCTGGGAGCCTGTTCGTCGACACCCTCCGTTCGGTCGAGGTTGCCTGCAGAGCCCACTCGAGGTGCCGCCTCGAGATGGTAGCTTCCGTTCACCAGCGGTCAGAATGAAGGGTCGACAATCCGGCGATGGCGACCCCGCTCGGCTCGTGGTGGTGATGTGATGAAGCGCGGCTCTGGATCGTGAGACTCGTCGACGGGCTCGAGAACCCACGCGGCGGTGGCGGGCGGGTGACGTTACGGTTCGCGCGGCTTTCTGGCACGAGTGTCGCGCGGCGTTAGCTCTTCGATGAACTTGCCGAGTCCCGCGTCGAGGTCGTAGCCGTCGTGGAGGGCGGCGCTCGCGATCGGCTCGTCCTCCGAAGTCACGACGAACGTGACCGCGCGACGATCGCCGAGGCGGTAGACATAGATGTGGCGGCCGGAACCGATGTCGCGGATCGGTTCGCCGATCTTGCGGCGCAGCGTCGCGAAGGTGGAGTTGCTCGTGTAAGCCTCCAGGACTGCCTCGAGCGCCAGGTCCCGGCGTAGCGCGTCGAGGAGCCCGAACAGACCCAGTGTCGATGTCACGGTCGCCCTTTCGTTGGTGGATCTTGCTACGGGGCTCGCTGCGTCTCTCTGGCCCGCGATGGACCGCGCCGGTGTCAATCGCCCGGGGTGCATGTTTCCCGCGCGTTGAGGGTCCACGTCACGAGTGCGCACTCCATCTCCGAGTCCCTCGCGCCGGCCTCGGTCTCGCTGGAACACACCTGGACGCAAAGACGCCACGAGTGGCCTCGGGCGCTCCCCGGTCGCTGGCCGGCTGGACGGCTGGAGGTGCTGCCTGTTGCATTGGGGGTCGCGGACCTCTCTAATGGGGTGGCCGTTCCACCCTCCGGCCGGTTGCGGAGTTCTTCGAATGCCGTACCTGCTGACTCGGGCCGCGCACGATGCGTCACCCGCCCGGGTGCCGATTCCCGACCGTCCAGCGATTCTGGGTCGTTCGCGTCGCGCGGCGATCCGCATCGTGGATCCGTCCGTCTCCAAGCTCCATGCTTCGATCGAACCCATCGCGGGGACCGACAGGTTTCGGCTCGAGGATCTCGGGTCGCGTAACGGCATCCGTTACGCAGGGACCCGGTGCAAGTCGCTCGAGGTCACGGTCGGCGACGAGTTCACGCTCGGCAACGTGACGGTCACCGTCTGTGGCGATGGGCCGGAGCCCGCGGGGACTCTCGATGCGAACGCCGAGGCAAGCGACGGACCCCGCGCATCGGGCGTCGCTGAAGATCTGGCTTCGGCGACGTCCCTGTGGAATCGCGCCGAGCGCAACGTCCTGCTCGGCATCTTCCTGTTGGGCGGTGGGCTCGGTGGCGTGGCGCTGTGGTGGGCCGGAGCTTTCCCACGTCGCGAGGCCGCGCCGACTCCCGCGCTCTACACGCCGACGCCCGCGGAACCCACGGGAACATCGGACGCCGTCGGCGAAGTTGTCGGCCCTGCAGCGTCAACGCCGACGCCCGCTCCCGTGGCGGCGGCGTCGACCGCCGTGGGAGTTCCCTGGCACGCGCTCGGCGCCGAACTGGATCGCACCTGCGAGGGCGGCGGCTGTCACCTCGCGACGGCACAGCTCGATCTACTGCCCGGTAGCCCCGCCGAAGTGGGGCGTTGGGAGCGCAACATTCTGGCCGTGCGCAGTCGGGCTCGGATCGAGCGACGCGGATCGGATTGGTGGCTGGCCGAGATCCCCGGCGTCGCGGCCCATTCCCGCGCGCTACCGCTCACCGTCGACGCCACGCTCTCCGCGGGAATCGAGGCGGCGCTCGCGGCCCGCGGGCGACTGATCACTCCGCACTCGATCGCGTCGCCTCTTCCGGACTGGCTGGACGAGTACCCCGTTGAGCGCCTGCGCGAGCTGCGCCGGACGACGGAGCTGTTGCTCGGTCGCCGGCCCACGCTCGCCGAACTGGCGCGGTGGCGGTCTGCGTCCTGTGATCAGATCGTCGCCGAGTTGCGCGGAGATCCCGACCTGTGGATGGAGCGATCGCGCCGGGTGCTCGCCGAGCGATCATCGTTGCCGCGATCCGGCGCGTTTCGACTGCCGGAGGCGCTGCGGATCGGGGTCGTGCCGGACTCGCCTGCCGAGTGGGGCAGCACCATCCGGCGCATTGTCGGCGCCCACCCGGCGCGCGAGTCGGCACCGCCAGCGTCCGCGAGATCCAACGCGCCGATCCCGCATGACGATGCGGACGCCGAGTTCGAGGATTGGCTTGCGGCGGGTCGTACACAACCCCGCCCGGTCCGTTATGACGTGGTGCTGCGCAGTCTCGCGGTGGCCCTACTGGGTCGTCGCCTCGATGCGGACGAGGAACTTGGCCTCATCGAACTCGCGGGCACGGAACTGGAGCCCGCGGATGCAGCACGGCTCCTGATTCGGACGTTGGCCTACGGTCCCGCGCTCGGCGTGCCGCCTCCGGAGCCTGGGCAAGACGCGATCTGGGTGAAGCGCTTCTCGCGTTGGATCGGCGAACGGGATCTCCCCGAGGACGCCATCGATGCCCTGACGAAGCGACTCTTCGACGGCAGTGCCGATCCTCGGCTATTCATTGAAGAAGAGTGCTTCGGCAGCTTCGTCGCGCGACCGCCGGTGTTGCCGCACGACGCGCGCGGCGGGCCGGTCGCAGGCGGCCAACCGCTCGCGGTTCGAGTCGAAGTGTGGTGTTCGTTTCCGGTCCGGGAGCTGCTGCGAGAGCCGGCGCGCATCCCGCGGCTGTGGGCCCGACTCGAGCACGCCACGCTCTTCACGTTCCCCTCCGACCCGAGCGTTTCCTTGGCCCAGATCCAAGCCCACGCCGCGCCGAGTTCCGCGTCGACGCGCTGGGTGCTTTCGCACCGCGATCCGCTCCGCCGCGCAGCGGAATCCCCGCCGGACCTTCGCCACGCGATCTGGCTCGCCGACGGTATGCTGACCCCCGGCCTACGCCGCCTGACGGACCGGCTCGGCGAACCCCGGGTGCCCGCCACGGCGCCGGGGCTCGATGACTGGGTTCGCGGCCTGCTGCGATCGGCGCAGAGCGCGGGCGAGCCCGGTGATGCGACCGCTGCTTCGACGCCGCCCGCGGACGCGATCGACGAGTCGCGCTGGGAGACGGGTGCCTACCGGTTGCGGGCGGGTGGTTCGCACGGCAGCGTCTATCGCCCAGCCGCGCGCACGCTGCTGCTCGCGATGGGAGAGCTCACACGCCAGGCTGAGGGGGCAATCCCCGAGCGACCCACTGTCGTGTGGGTGCCGATGCCGGAGCCGCCCCCCGTCGATCGACGTGTCGCTGGTGGCAACGACCAACACTGGGAAGACTTCGCTTCCGCGCTCGATCTCCTCTCTCTGCGCCTTCCGAACCTGTCCGTCGATCTTTGGCTGTGGGGGCCGGCTCGTGCCGGCGCCGGCACGGAAACCGTACGCGTCCATTGGGGGGCCGGGCACGGGCGTGGTCGCGTGCTTCACGAGTCCGAGATCGCGCGTCGTTTTCACCCGGCACTTCGCAGCGCGTCGTTGCCGGGCCCGGGTGGAGCCGAGGACGAGTCTCCGCCACTGACCAACGAGGGCAAGCAATGATCGCCGGAGTTTGCCGCTGCGCGATTCTCGGGATGTGCTTCGGACTCGTCGTCGGCCTCGTTGCGCCGAGTCGCGCCAGAGCTGGCGATCCGCAGCCGTTCGAGCAGCATGTCAACCAAGCCATCGAACTCGGGGTCAACTTTCTCCAGAAGGAAGCTCTGTCGAGCTTCGGGGCTACCGCGCAGAGCTATCCCATCGGGATGCGGGCCTTGATCGCCTACGCGTTGATCGAGTCTGGGGTCCCCGCCGGGTCCGCGGGCATCGAGCGTCTCTTCGGGGAGATCGAACGTCTGCCGCTGACCAACGTCTATGGGGTGGCACTCCTGGCAATTGCTCTCGACTCCCGAGCGCGGGCGCTGGGCATCGAACCGGGAAGCGACGCCAAGGTGGAGCGTCAGATCGCTCGCTGTGTCACTTGGCTGGTGGATGCACGACTGCGCGGCAAGGGAATCTGGGGTTATCAACGCATGCCGTCGGGAACGTCCGCCGTCAAGCGTTCCGCGACTTGGGTCGACTTCTCCAACTCTCAGTTCGCGGCCCTCGCTCTGCAGGTTGCGCTGCGTTGGAAGATCGAGATTCCGGAGCGTGTGCTGAACGAAATGCTGGCAGCGTACGAAGAGGCGGGGAGCGACCAACTCGGACCCTCTTGGCTCCAGTTCGAGGGCAGTGGTTGGTGGGATGACACGGCCTCGGCGCCGGCGTCGCTCCACGGACCCCGCGATCCGGAGTCGGACCCTTTGGTCAGCGTCGACGGTCACACGTACCTGTTGCAGGGCGTTGCCAAGGGATGGCCCTACCGACCGCGGTGGAACCTGTCGCCGAGCGAGGGTGCCAACTCGACTCACAGTATGATTGCCGCCGCCACTTCGTCACTCATGGTCGTGCGGTCGGGGTTCGTCGCCGCCGCGGCCCTGACCCCCGAGAGGCGCGACGCGATCGACACCTTGATCGTCGGCGGTCTGCTCTCGTTGCGCGAGCTACTCGAGCTACACCCTCTCGATCAGGGCAATCTGTGGCGCAACTACTACTACACGCTGTACTCCTTCGAGAAGGCCATGGATCTCGGTGGGATTCACACCTTGGGCGGGGTCGATTGGTACCTGAAGCATGCTCGCGTGCTGTTGGGGCAGCAGAAGCAGAACGGCGCATGGGGTCGGGGGCCCAACTCCCGAGGAGACACGGATCCGGAGTACGAGTTGGTCAGCACCTCGTTCGCATTGCTGTTTCTGAATCGGGCCACGCGTTCCCTTCGCATCACTCCGGCCGGCCCGGTTCCGACCGGAGCCGGCAGTGTCGCGGAGAAGGTCGACCACGGGGTCTCCACGGGACGCGTCTACTTGCCGAGTCGCGATGGCATGGTCAGCTTGTCCGAGGTGTTCGGCGCTCTGAATCGACTGCGCTCCGCTGAGCTTCAGGCTGTGGCCGCCGAGATCGTGGACACCGTCCCGCCCGACCAGATGCCCGATCTCCTGCCGTACCTCGCATCGCTGCGCAATGAGAAACGTGACGCGGTCGATCGTTTCGCGCGGGTCCAGGTGCAGCGCATCAGCGGCCTCGACGGCGACGTCTCGGTCGAGGATCTCGAGGTCTGGCTTGCGCAGCGTGCGTCCCTGCGTCGCTGGGGTGACGAAGGGGATCGATCGCACCTCGAGGAGGCGATCCAGCTGCTCCGCGATCGCTCACGCGGTAGCGTACTTCGTATGCTCGCGCTCGCGACTCTCCAGCGATGGGGAGCCGTGGAGGCCGTGCCGGCCGTGACCGACCAGCTGGAAGACCCGGATCCGCAGCTTCGACTCAGCGCTCATCGGGCCCTCGAGAACCTCACCCACGAGCGCCTCCCGTTTTCCGCTTCGGGATCGCCCGCCGAGCGAGCGCGGGGAGTCGAGCTCTGGCGGGACTACTGGCGGCGCGTGGGAGCGAATCGACTCGCAGAGCGGAACTGGGAGCGGTTGCGAGAGGCGCTCGAGCGCGCGACCGAAACGGACGAGCGTGCACGGCTGCGAGCCGAGATCGTGGCTCTCGGCCCATGGGCAGTGCCGCGAGTCGAGGCGATTCTCCAGAGCAGCCAGTTCGCTTTCGACTGGGTGCTCATTCACCAGGCGCTCACCGGCGAGATGCGAGGGTTGTGACCGAGGTCGATCGACCCCGTGCGAGCGGGCGGTGGTTTTGCCCGACTTGCCGAATGCTCACGTGCGCTCATCGATTCGGGTGAGCACCGGAGCGGCCTTGCAAAACAGCTGCGCCAAGCGCCTGTAGTGCTCGACGTGCGGGGAGGACGGTCGCCACGCCAGTCCGATGGTGCGAAACGGACGGGGGCTGGAGAGCGGGCGCAGCACGAGGCCGCGGTCGCGTCGCGTCTCGACGTCGACGGCGAGCCGCGGGATCAGCGTGAGACCCAGGCCCGCAGAGACCATCTGCAGGAGCGTGACGAGGCTGGTTGCTCGAATGTCGGCAATCTCGCAAGCCCCTGCCGACTCACAGAGGGGTAGCGCTTGATCCCGCAGGCAGTGGCCGTCTTCGAGGAGCAGCACCGGCGCCCCAGCCAAGTCGCGCTGTCGGATTTGCCGGCGTCGAGCGAGGGGATGCTGCGGCGGCATGGCCACGACGAAGGGATCCTCGAACAGAGGGAACGTCTCGAGATTCTCGAGTTCGGCTTCGAGTGCCAAGAGCAGCAGATCGGTGTCCCCACGCTGCACCCGCGCCACGAGCTCTTGCGTACGTTCCTCCCGGACGAGGAACCGCAGCTCGGGCAAGTGCTTTCGGATGGCAACCATCGCGCGCGGCAGGAAGTACGGCGCCACGGTCGGAATCACGCCCAGTCGCAGGGTTCCAGCGAGCGGGTTGGCGAAGGTAGCCGCGGCCCCAGCCAGCGCGCGCACGTCCCCGAGCACCCGTTGCGCGATCTGCGTCACCTGGGTGCCGGCGTGGGTCAGCAGGACCTGGCGATTGCCCCGTTCGAACAGCTTCACCCCGAGGTGGGTTTCGAGCCGTTGGATCTGCGTGCTGAGAGCCGGTTGCGTCACATGGCAACGCTCCGCCGCTCGGCTGAAGCTCTGAGCTTCCGACAAGGCGACCACGTACTCTAAGTGCCGGATGGTCACTTCCATAACCACAGGCTATCAAAATTCAGATCACAATCAACGGTGCTTATGCGGCAAGTCCGCACGGCAGGCCTTGGCGAGCCGCCCCAGCGCGCGGCCGAGATCTGGCTCGCACGGCGACGGTCGGACGATCAAGCGACGGTGTCCCCGAGGGAGTCCATGATTCGGTTCGGGATATCCGACTCCTTCCGTCCCACCAGTGCGTAGTAGAACAACGGACGTCCGTCGATCGAGATCCGGTGGCGATAGCGTTCGAGATGGTGCACCTCGAGCGCGTCGTTGACGAGCAACGACTTGATCAACCGCGAGAAGCCGGAAGTGTCACTCTCGAGGAGGAACGACTCCTTGATGTTGAAGGCGATCCAGCCGGATGCGGCAACCAGATTGAATGCATTGGCAAAGGCTCGCGCAGGAATGTCCCCAAATCCGAGCGCGGCCACACAAGAGAGGCAGTCGATCTGCCACTCCGCGAGCTCCCGCTGGGTCTCGGCGTCCAACTCGCAGAGATCGCGTACGAAGTACGCGTCATAGACTCCGGGTCGATCTCGGTCACAAGCCATGCCCGCTTCTCGGCAGATGTCGACCCCAATGACGCGGGCGACCCCCATCGACTGGAGCTGTTCCCCAAACATCCCGTTGCCGGCGCCGAGATCGAGGACACGCAACTCTGACATTTCCTCGCGGTTGTCGCGCAGGACCTTGCTGAGGATGTCTGCGACTCGCTTCGGAGAGCCGCACTTCAGTCGTTGGTAGAAGAGCTGCTCGTACAGACCGGGTCGTTGATAGATTTGTCGGTAGTCGTGGAAGCGCAGTCGGCGTTCGGTGCCATCCTCGACCAAGAGGAAATAGGACTCGTCCTGGTCCAGCTGGTGGGGTTCCGTGACCGGGAACCTGACGTGGTGCTGTGGGTGCTTCATTTCACTCCTTTGCAGCCGCTGCGAGAGCCAGGGGAGGCTCGCTCGACGAGAGTGCGCATCGAGACCGTCGACGAGAACGGCAACGCGTCGCTCTCTGGGTGTGGGTTGGGCGAGGCGCGGACGCGGGCCGAGACTGGCTCCTCGATCGAGGAGGCTCTGGCCATTGTGCTCACGACCGTCGAAACGAGTCTTGACGCGCACTCGAACGAACGAGCCCCACCCGCAGGGCGCGCAGTGGGCCTCGCGTCGACCGGACTCAGTCCGGACTCAGTAAGGTGTTACCCGGGGACTCTACACGATGGGCCCACCGAGGTCACCCCTGGGATCGAGTTTCTCGCGAGAAGTCGTGCATCACGAGCAGCACCGGGACTGGCCCCATCGGCTCACGAACGAGAGGCGAGCCTCGGCAGCGCTTCGTTCGCCGTCGATGGCAGAGCCCAGTCAGGAAGCTTCGTGGCGACGCGCGAGCACTCGCGAGACGGCGATCGCGGCGTTCTGGCTTCCCATGACGAAGCGTTGTGCGGGTCCGTGGCGCGGCTCGGCCAGGCTGCCAATCGCGAACACACCGCGCGCGCTGGTTTCGTAGTTGCGATCGAGTTCCGGGAAGCCCTGTTGGCAGCACGTCGCTGCGGCGAGTTCGGGAGCGAGGAAGCGCAGGTTGGCGAAGCTCGTCCGGTAACCCGTGCAGGCGACCACGCGATCGAAGGAACGCTCGAGCTTGCGGCTCTGGATCTCGGAGCCGACGTCGACGAGAGCAAGTCCATCGATGTCGCACTCGATGCGATCCACCTGGGTAGAGAACACGGCCGCTTCCAAATCCGGCGTGATCGTGCTACCCGTGAACAAGCGGGCCAGCCACCGTCGCGGCGCAGAAGGGAGCCAACGAAAGCACGTCGACGCGTGCAGCAACAGCCGAAAGATCGGTGCCGGCAGGTGAATCGGATCGGCCCAGAAGATCGGCGCGGTGCGGTACACCCACGTCACTTCGTTGTGCGGCAGCAGATGCGCGATCGCCTCCGCCGCGGACTGACCAGACCCCACCACCAACACCCGCTTCTGGCTCAGCGCTTGGTAGCGCTCCGTGTCCCAGCCGTGGATGACACGGTCGGGAGTGATGCTTGCGAGTGCCCGCGGGAGTCTTTGGTGTGGCTCTGGCCCACACGCAAGTACGACCTGCGTGGAATGGATCACGGAGCCACGGCTCGTTCGGGCCGCGAAACCGCTGTCGGTACGGGTGAGCTGCTCGATCAGCTCGCGCTGGACTGCAAACGGGAGGCGCTCGCACACCCGCTGGAGGTACTCGCGGTAGAGCGAGACCGGGATCCGCTCACGGCAGATGCGGCGGGCCTCCACGGTTCCGTAACGTTCGGCAAGGATCGCTTCCATGGCGAAACGATCGTCGTGCGAGTAGACCTCGCTCGTGCGTGCATCCGAACGTAGGGCCGCACTCGGTAGGGTGTGATGCAGCCACAGCTTGAAGGGCTCGCCGCAAACGGCGAAGGGAACGCCGAGGCGGTGTAGTTCGAGCGCCAGCGCGATACCGTAAGGCCCCGCACCGACGATCAGGACTCCGACCTCCTGCACCGGACCCGAGTCGGGGTCGGCCACGGCCGCGCGTCGGTCGTGCTCTGTCGAGGTGTCCCGTGGAACGACGCCCGATGGTCGGGGAGGGAGAAACCTGGACACGCCGGTGGGCTCTGCCATCGAAGTCGTCGACCTTCCCGTGTCGCGAAGTTGTACGAGTGCGTTCTGGATCGTGCGGGTTCGTTGTGCACGCTCGTCTCGTCGCCGGGTTCGCGGACGCCGCCACGCGCACACCGGAGGATTCTTTCGCATGGGCTCCCCAAAAAGCCACGGAAAACGGCGGATCTTCCCGGGTGTCGGCGAGGACGTTCGAGGACTCACCACCTCGTCTCGGGGAACGGCGCGCAAGGCGACCCCAGCGGCTCGCGCCTGAGTCGCGGGCGCGAAGCGTGTGGTCCGACGGGGCAAGGCTCCGCCGTCGCGTCTTCGGCGTGTTCTGGGCCGCCGGATCGCGCGGCCGGTCCCGAGCACGGCTCCCGCAATGCGGAGGCATCGGAGCGACGTCGGGTCACTTCTGCGATGGGGCCGTTGCGTCGAATGCGGGGACGGTCTCGAGCAAGGTCTCGGTCTCTGCGCGCCGTCGCTGGATTCCCGGGTGCGACGTGTCGGCAGTGAGCCGAAGGAACTCGGTGGCAGCGTCGCGCGCGAGCTGCGTCTCGCCGCGAGCGGCGCGGATCGAAGCGAGCCGGTAGAGCACGAGACTGGCCTCGGGGACGAGTCGGTACTCTTGGGCGACCCGGGGTCGGGCTTCTTCGAGCTCGCGCACGACGTCGTCTTGCCGACCGAGGCGATAGTAACAAACCGCGATCTTCTCGGTCCAGGTCGCATAGCGGTACGGCACCTTGGCGCGAGCGCGTTCGAGCGCCGCGATGGCCGCCTCGGTATGGCCGGCGGCATCGTGGCAAACCGCGAGGTTCTCGTACGCCAGCACGTGCTCCGGATGGTGCGCCAGGATGCGCTCGAAATCGGCCACGGCGTCATCGAAGCGTCGCTCGTCCCGCGCGATCACACCGCGCAACAAGAATGCCTGGGTTGCCGGATACAACTCGAGCGCTCGGTCGACACAGCGCTTGGCGTCGTTCGCGCGCGCTTGCCGCTCCGCCGGCGTCGAGGCTGGGCGCCGGTAGTGAACATTCGCAAGCTCGGACCAGGCGTGGGCTGCGTTCGGTGCGGATTCGACCGCTCGCGTCCAAAGTGTCTCGGCCGAACTCCACGTGCGATTGCACCGCACGGTCTGTACGGCGAGGAGCGCCGCGACGATGCACACAGACGCTGTGAGCACACGCGGGCCCGAGCGCGGCAGCCAGTGCGTCACGGCGGTCGCCAACGTGGGAAGGAGAGCAGCGAGGAGACCGAGGAGCGGAAGGTACAGGTAGCGGTCGTGCACGATCTCCTCATGCCGAAACGCACGAAGGTAGAAGGCCGGAGCGAGCAGCAACGCAAACAAGAGCAGGCCTACCTGGCGCACCGGGTCGCGACGTGCGGCATAGAGCAGTCCAGCTCCGCCCGCGATCGCCACCGCCAGCGGGACGGTGAAGTTGAGCCAATCCAGGTCGTCGGGTCCGAGCGCCCGCAGCGGGTACGCGGGGCCGATCCACACCGGCAACAGTGCCTGCCGCAGATAGAAACTCAAAACCAGGGGCGCCGTACGCAGGATCCCGCCGAGCCCCGGATCCCAGGCAACGTCAATGGGTGGGGCGATCCGGTGGTGAGCGATGAGGTAGAGGAGGGTCAGGGCTGCGAACGGCACGGTTGCTTTCGCGGCCCGCTTCAGCCGTCGCTGGGTGAACCCTGGGTCGAGCAGAAACACGGTTGCGAACACGAGCGCCGGGAACAGCACAGCGCTTTCCTTCGCGAGCTGCGCGAAGGCATAAAGGGCCAAACCGCCGAACTTCGTCCGACGCCGAGGTCGTCGGTAGTCGCTCATGACGCACCCGAGGGCGCCGAGGGTGCCGATCGCGACCAGGAGGTCAGGACTGCCGGAGATCCACGTTACCGACTCCACATGCACCGGGTGGACCGCAAACAGCAGCGCCACCGCAGCGGCGAGCGCGCGGCTCGCGCCGAGTGAACGGAGTAGCCCATAGCCCAAGGTCACGACGACGGCGTGGAGCGACACGTTCATCACGTGCCAACCCAAGGGATCCTCGGTGCCGAACAAGCGCTGGTTCAACACGAGGTACAACACGAAGGTGGGGCGCCAGTAATTGCTCCAACTCGAACCGCGATCGCCTTTGAAGGCCCAAACGTCGGAGACGAGCGCCCTCCACAGGAGCGCGGGATCCGCGATCAGGCGGTTCTGCTGGATCTGCCGCACGTCATCGTAGACGAAGTCGCCGTGCACTCCATTCGCAAACACGCCGGCGCATACGCCGCACAGCAGCACGACGATTCCCACGTCGAGCCACCACGCGCGCGGTGGCGACGGTTCGGGTGACGATGCCGAGTGCGTCATGGACGATCCCCTCGTGGTCGTTCTCCGGAGTCGCGCGCGGTGCAACCTCGCAACTGGCGCAACCTCGCGACTGGCGCGCGTCGGCGAATTCGCAGCCCGGGCGAGCAGCGACCCCGTGTCGCGAAGCCGCAGCTCCCATCGCGTCGTTCAACCGCTGTCGGTGACCGCAGCCACGAAGTGTTCCACGGCATAGACCGTGGCCTGCCCACCCGGCCCGCTCAGGTTATAGTCGAACCCGTGGTTTGCCCAGGGGAGCTGGATCAGCGCGTGCGCAACCCCCATGGATGCGAGCCGTTCCGCGAGGCGCTCGCTCTGACGGTACCAGACCAGGTCATCCCGTAGTCCATGGAGGAGGAGGGTCGGTGGTGTACTCGCGTTCACGAAGCCGATGGGGGAGGCCTCGTCGAATGCCGTGGGCACCGCAGTAGGGGAGCCTCCGAGGTAACTCGCGATCAGGCGCGGCGAATCCAGAATGTCATCGGCACGGGCGTGACGCCAAGCGAAGTGCATGTCCATGGGGCCGTACAACGCCACCAGTCCGCAGACGCCGAGATCCGCACGGGAGTACGCCGCCGCGGCCGCAACTTGGGCACCTGCGGAACGGCCGAGCAACACGAATCGGTTCGGGTCGATGTCGAGTTCGACGGCGTTCGTGCGCAGGTACTCGAGCGCGGTGACGACGTCGTCGCGCGCTGCGGGCCAGGGGTGCCGGGGTGCGAGCCGGTAATCGATGCTGGCGACACTCACCCCGCGGTTCGCGAGATAGTGCGATAGCTCGGGGAACTCCTTGCGCGAACCACTGTCCCAACCACCACCGTGGACCACGACGACGCACGGCTTGCCGGCTTCTCCAGCGCCGCTTGCAGCCAGGAAGTCGAGTCTCAGGTCTACCCCCGTGGATCGTGAGTAGGTCCGTTCGACGATCGGGCGGCGATCCACGGGGACGCCGAGCCACAGTTCGAGGGCGTGCAACGGTGTCCCGCGAAGCCGTCCGGCAACGGGGTCCCTGGGCGTGAGGCCAGCTTCGGTCAGCGTGGCCGCGATGCCAGGCGCAGCGTTCGACGCGCGCACTGCTGGGCTGATCAGCAGCGAGGCCGCAACCAGAGCGAGCGCCGAGCGACCGATCCGCAGGCGACGAACGCGCCCGGTCGTGTCGCGCGCGCGGGTGGTGAGCACCACTGCGACGAGGGCTGGCGCGAGCCAGTGCCCGTACTCCGTCACGATCAAGCCGAGTCGAAACAGCGCGAGGCTGGGAGCGGGGGTGACGACCAGTAGCGCTGCGACGCCCAGCCCCAACACGAGGATCCACGATCCTACGGAATGAATGACGCCGACGCTGCGCCGCCACCCCGGCTCTTGGGGGCTCGAAGTCATGGGCAGGTCGGGTTTGCGCAATCCAGCGCATCTGCGGTCGGGTCGGGTCCGCAGCCGACACTGGGGGGCGGTAGCGGACCCGCCGATCCGAAGAGCGCGAGCAGGGTCGAGACCGCATCGGCCACGTCGAACGTGCCGTCGTCGTTCGCGTCGCAAGCGACGCCACAAGGCGGCGGGCCACCGGCTCCAAACAAGGCGCTGAGCGCCGCCACGGCGTCGGCGAGATCGATGGCGCCGTCGCCGTTGCAGTCGCCGCGCCAGAACTGCGGTCCGGCCGCGAACTCGAGGCCGAACTCGTCCAGGTCGGCAATGGCCAAGGTGTTGGCGGGCGTGAGCGCTACCGTCAGCGAGTAGAGCCGCCCCTTGGGGATGCTGGTCAGGTCAACGCTGCGAGCGCTCCAGGACGTCGAAGACGAGAGCGGGACGCTGTCGATGAGCAGGTCGACGAGCGATCCGGCTTCTCTCAACGTGATCACCAAGGAAGCTGCGGCCCCCGGCGCGAACACCCGTAGGTCGTACTGCAGGTTCGTTGCGAAGACGTCCAGGTAGAAACGACTGTGAGTCCGCGACGGCCCCGTGGAGTCGAGGGTCAGGAAGGAGTTCCCGGATTCCTCGATGATCCGCCCTGGGCCGCCGCCACCGTGCCAGCGCCATCCCGCGTCCTGGAATGCCCCGAACTCGAAGTCGCCGTTGATGATCGGGGACGCTGGCGTCGCGACGGTGCGTCCCGCGTCCGCGCACCCGCCGCTCGGACCACAGGGACGTTGCGAGGCTCCACCCGCGACCTGCGAGAAGGCGTAACCTTCGCCGACCCCCCCCGCGAAGTACCAGTTGGCACGCTCGACCGGACAGTCGCCGTCCGACGCCGTCGCGGTATCGATCGTGCCGTGATACCAGGTGTGCACCAAGGAGTGCTCCAAGCTGCAACTGTTCAGGCGGTTGTCGATCAGTCCGAAGGCGTCGAGCCCGAGGTCGTGGTTCGCGGCACCGATGATCTGCTGACCATCGAAGTCGAACCCGAAACAACCGTAGTCGAGGTCACAGTCATCCTGACGAAAGTAGTTGTCGGCCCAGTTCACACCAACCCAAGTGGTCGGCTGCGGGTCAAGGAGATCGGCCACCGGTCCAACGGGGTGAGGATCCAGCGTCGTGACGTGGTCTACCGTGTAGCCCGCGACCACCAGTCGACGAACTACCTCGCTGTTCACGCAGGTCCCACGACTGTGGCCCAGGAAGTGGAGTCGTCGAGGTGCACCTCCCGGCCATGCGAGAAAGCTCGTCATTGCCGGGGCGCCGCTAATGTGCGGGGCACGGAGCGCGCCGTAGAGGGCGGCGGCCGCCCCATGAGCGGTTCCCTGCCGATCGTCGTCGCCGGGAAACCACGACGAGTCGTCGGCCCAGTCGAAGATCAAGACGATCTCCCCGGTAGGGTCTCCGGAACCGAACACGGGAGACCACGCGCCGGTGCTCGGGTCGTACACGAGGACGGTGCCCGTGGGCGCGGCGGCTTGGGGAAGCTGCGCCATCGCGGCACCCATGACCGCGGGCCACGCCGGGAGCACGCCGTCCAACTGGAAGCCATGGGTGATGATCGTGGTACCGGGCTGGCCGAGGAGGGGGGTGCCCCAGCCGAAGCCTGCGATGAGAACTGCCCACATGCTCCAAGACCTCATGCCGTACCTTCATTCGCCTGCGGCGTTCGAGACCGATGCTTGGATGAACTCGCCGTCGAACGCTCGAGCTTCACGAGCCGCGCCTTTTGGACTCTGCGGCGACCGCAACCGTGCTTCGCTTCCGGATCGAAGCGAACGACAGCACGCGTTGGTCTCGGTGCTACTTTGCCGCGCGCTTCGTTTTGGATTTCTCCTTGGTCTTCTTCGCGTTCTGTTTGGCGGCCTTCGCCGCCTGCTTGGCCTTCTTGGCTTCTACTTTGGCGGCTGCTTCGCGACTCTTCGCTGCTGCCGCCTTCTGCTTCTTGGCAACGGCCTGCTCCCGCTCCGCGACCTTGTCCTTCTTCTTGTCCTTGGACTTTTCTTTCTTCTTGGTAACGCGCAGGGTCAACACTGGACACGTTGCGGTTCGTGCCACCCGCTCTGCGACGCTGCCCAGAATCGAGTGCTCGAACCCGGTGCGACCGTGCGTCATCATGACGATCAGGTCCGATCCGGTGCGCTTCGCTTCCTCGACGATGCCGTCGGCAGCGTGTCCTCGCCGAACGTTCACGTCGAACACGATGGCGGCCGACGAGCACCGTTGCTCGACCGCCTGTTGGATGCTCGCGCGCGCGTCCGCTTCCGCCTTCTCGTACACCGCGTTGATCTGTTGGTCTGGCAGGAACGCCCACTCGACCATGGGATACGCCGAGAGGTCCTCGAGTACGTGGAGTACGTGCAACGGTGCATGGAATCTCTGGCACAGATCGACCGCCGTCGGGAATGCACCTTCCGACAACTTCGAAGCGTCGGACGGGCACAGGACTCCACGCAGAGAGCGTTGGTCTGGCGCAAAGCCGGTCGTGCCTTCGCGCAGCGTGATCACCGGGCAGGAGCAAGTGCGGATCACTTTCTCAGCCACGCTGCCGAGGAGTGCGTGCGAAATCCCGCTACGGCCCGAGGTCGCGATGATCACGAGATCGATGTTCTTCTCCTCTTGGACCTCGGCGATGATCTCGCGGCTCGCGCTCCCGGTACGGACCCTGATGTGCGCGGGAATGTCCACGGCCTCAGGAAGCCGAGTCAGGATCTCTTGGGCCTTGGCACGCGCTTGCTCGAAGGCGTGTTGTCGGAGTTCACGCGGGCTGTCGCTCTGGGTCTCGAGTGTGCGGTAGTAGTAGAGCGGCAGATCCAGCACATGGAGCAGCACGAGTTCGCTCGCGGTGCACCGCGCAAAACGGCAGGCGTAGCGCAGGGCGCTCTCGGATCCGGTTGAGAAATCCGTGGGAACCAGGATTCGCCGATACTTCATGGACCGTCGTTGCCTTTCGAACTGCGGTGAGAGGACCCGGCCCTAAGGAGTTGCCTAAGAATAACTTCACCCTCTTGCTCGTCGCTTCGGGCCATCTTCGACCGATCCGAGAACCTCGAAATCCTCACCGGAACCAAGGCTACGCCTCCGGTTCCGAGCTTTCCGGATCGGCCGAATCTGACCCCGATCGACGGCAAGATGTCGAAGTCATTCTTGGGCGACTCCTCAGCAGCCGGTCCTTCGGTGGTTTTGGCCTCTAGCTGGCCGCGTCGTCCCGGTCGCGGGGGCGCGTTCAGCTCCGTTCGAGCAAGAAGGCGCCGGCCATTGCGCCGGCGGCACAGATGCTGACCAGTCCCCAACTACTGTCGCGGCGGGCCATCTCGTGGGCGAGTGTGGTGACGATGCGGCCGCCGGTTGCCGACCATGGATGCCCGATGGCCAGCGAGCTGCCGTTCACGTTCACACGATCCCAATCCACGGTGCCGGTCGGCTTGCCGCCCCAACCCTGCTCCCAGGCCATGACGTTGGCGAGCACTTGCGCGGCGAACGCCTCGTGGATCTCGATCAGATCGATGTCGCCCAGCGCGATGCCCGACCGTTCGAGGAGGCGCGGGACGACCGAGGCGGGCGCCATCAAGAGCCCTTGTTTGGGGTCGATGGCACCGTACTCCATGGCATGGATGAACGCGAGCGGTTCGCGGCCGTCGGCGCGCGCGCGCTCCTCGCTCATCAACAGCACCGCCGCCGCTCCGTCCGTCACTGGCGAGGCGTTGCCGGCCGTGATGACTCCAGTCTCGCCGAAGACGGGCTTGAGACCCGCGAGTGCCTCGAGCGACGACGTCGCCCGCGGTCCCGAGTCGCGCCGCACGCCTTCGACCTCCACGATCTCTGCATCGAGGTGCGTTTGCGCGGCCACGGCCCGCTGGTGACTAGCGAGCGCGATCTCATCGATCCGCGCTCGGGGCAGCTTCCACTCCTTGGCGGTGAGCTCCATGTGCTCCCCCATGGAGAGGCCAGTGGTCGGTTCGCGGAAGGTGTTGGGGTCTGCCCGGGAGAGCGACTCAGCGCCGCCCGCGATCCCGACGTCGATGCGTCCGCGGGCAATCGCGTCCGCGATGATCGTCAGCGAACGTAGTCCGGTGATGCAGTACGAAGACACGGTCTGCGCCTCGACGGACATCGGGAGTCCGGTCTCGAAGACGATTTCGCGCGCGAGATTGGGTCGACCCGGCTCAGGTACCACCACCCCGAAAGCCACCGCTTCGATCTCGGCGGACGGGATCTCCGACTGCTGCAACAGCCCGGACACAGCGCGGGCTCCGAGCGCAAGCGGCCCGAGCGGTTCGAACGCCGTTCGCGCCTTGACGAATGGGGTTCGACAACCCGCGACGATGGCGACCCGGCCCGTCTTGTGCTTCATGTTTGCCTCTCCCAGCGGGCAAGAACTTCAGGGGAACGCGTCCCCAGTCTGCATGTCGTTACCGCGCGTGCGGTTTGGAAGGCAGAAGAGTACTCGATTCGACCGCTGTCCTCTAGACCCGAAGCAAGCCGCATGGGCTCCTGATCAGCACAGCGATGGTGACTCCAGCGCCCTGCATAGCGTGCCCTGCACGTCATCGACGAACCTGCTCCCCTTTCGAGTTCCGGCGGCATTCCCGAGGGTCTTGCTCCTCTCCCCCCGCCCAACGCACCAACGCGACGCATACGCACGAGCCCACGCCCGACGATCCCGTTCCCGTCTTCTCCCCGCCCAACGCACCAACGCGACGCATACGCAAGTCCCACGCCCGACGATCCCGTTCCCGTCTTCTCCCCGCCCATCGTACCAGCGCGACGCATACGCAAGTCCCACGCTCTCCACACGCCCCGGCGCGCCCTGGGAGCGCGGACAGCCTGTCCGCATCCGGCTTCGCCGCTCTGCAGCCCCCAAGACCCGATGCCCGCCGCCCAGTGGCGCACGCGCCTTCGCATGGAACGGGTGGCTGCGCCTTCTCGGCTACGGGGCAAGCTCGCACGGGCTGAACGTCGTTTCCAAACAGCCGCCTGCCACCACCGAGTACTCGGCGGTGGGAGCGGTGACGTTCTGACGTCCACCGCCGACGGTCGAGCCGTTGCCAGTCGCGTCATTTTGGCGTCCGCCCGTGATCACCGACCAGTCGCCGAGCGCGCGGTTGCCGTCCAGGAACGGATCCGGTCCGCCGCCACCCACCACGACCGCGGCGGTTCCGTCGGCCTCGTTGCGTTGCCCGCCGAACACCGCCGCTCGCACGCCACCCGCGAAGTTGTCTTGGCCGCCGACGACCACGGCACCGAGCCCAACCGCGCTGTTCGCTCTGCCACCCGCCACGCTGGCTCGGTCACCGTCCGCACTGTTGAACTCGCCGCCGCTCACCGCGGAGGCGGCGCCGAGGGCCGTGTTGCTGGCTCCCCCCGACACGCACGACTCGACTCCTGCGGCCTCGTTGGCATTGCCGCCGCCGACCCAACCGATGTCTCCGCTCGAGGCATTGAACTGCCCACCCGAAATCGACGAGTAGTCGCCGGCAGCTTCGTTGTTGAGACCGCCGGTGATCGCGGCGTAGTCCCCGATGGCGGTGTTGGCGTTCCCGCCGGTCACGCTCGACCACGCGCCGCGGATGACGTTCCCCTGCCCCAAGACCGCTCCGCCCCAACGCTCGTACTGCAGCGCCGAGCCCACGACCAGGTTGTGAGATCCCGTGCGGTTGTTGCCGCCGGTGCCGAACTCGTTGTAGCCAACGATCAAGTTGCCGGTCCCGTTCGTCATGCCGTTTACGCTGTTTGGACTTGCCGGATTGCCGTTGGTCGCGCCCGAGCCGTTCACGATCTGCAGGTTGACTCCGGTCAGGCGGATCGTCGGGACCGTCCCGCCAAGGCCGTCGTCGAGTTCCACGCGGCTCAGGTGTGGGAGGATCTCCTGCAAGGTAGCGAGTTGGTCCGGCGCGAAGAAGGATTGCGCGCATGCCGGAGGCAGCGGCGCCGAGCTGAACAGATAGCCCAGAATCGTCACTGGATCGGAGATGTTGAGCGAACCGTCACAGTTGGCATCCCCCCACACGAAGATTCCGGGGGCGGGGGCGGTCGGCAGAGCCACCCCGGTCCCGCCGAAGAAGGTCGAGCCGAGCCAGAGAAGGATGCAAGTCACGACGACATTCATCAGGACCAGGCGGACATCTCGGTGCATGGGTAAACTCCGTAGTTGAGTCAGGGTCGTCTCCGGGAGTACTGTTGTAGCACCGCGCGGCCACGAAGGATCGCGGATTTCGGGGTACGCGGGCGGCCATTTCGATCCACGCCCGCCGGGATCGAGCCGCTCCGCCGACGAGCCTGTGGTTGCCGTGGGCGGCAGTGCTCATGATAGCCGCCTACCGCGAGAGCAGCGGCTTCGTACTTGCGGGTTGGAGCGACGGGTCACGCAACACGAGAGGTTCCCATGTCGAAGATGCTCTGCGGCCGAGCGGTCTTGGCAATCGGTTGGTTCGCCACGACTCTCGTCTCGGCACTTCCGCCCAACGCCCCCACGATCAATGAGCCCGTCGCCAATGGCCAGGTCGTGAATCCCGCCGACGTTCACATGGAGACCGCTCCGTTTGCAGATCCGGACCCGGGGGACGCGCACTTCTGCACCGACTGGGAGATTTGGTCCGTGACGCCAGTCGAGCGGGTGTGGAGCACGCTGTGCATCACCGGGCTCGAAGCGGTGCACACTCACCTCGGCGACGGCGTCTTCAGCGGTTCTCACGCCGGTCGCACCGAGCTCTTCTACGACAACGATTATCGACTCCAGGTGCGTCACCGAGACGACAGCGCGCCGGGCGGCGGGGAGTGGAGTGCGTGGTCGGAGCGTACTTTCGTGACCGGCCCTCCCACCGAGATCTTCCCGCTCGAGCTCGACGACCTCGCGGTTGCCCCCGCACCCACCTGGATCGACATTTCGGGGCAACCTGTCGTGCTTGCCGGTGCGACCGTGGCTCCTGGAGTCTTCGTCGAGTCCGCGACGGGCGGCTTGCTGCTCGCGCTCCAGGGGTTCGACGGGACGACGAACGCCGTGACCAATCCGCCGGCACTCCCGTTCCACACGCCGACACGGATCCGGATCTCGGCGGGGGGATTGAGCCCTGGCCTGGTGCTGCCCGAGAGCGATCTCTCCTTCACCGACCACGATGGTGCCATGCACACCGTCTATCTGCCGTCGGTGAGTGTCGGTCTCGGTAGCGATGCCTACTTTTGGGTGTCCGCCGTCGGTGCCACGTACGTTGGGTCCAGTACTCAGACGCAACCGGACTTCTCCACTCTCGCGCGCGGGATTCCGGTGCCTTGGCAGATGCACCAGCCGGGGTACCGAGTGGAGATCGTGGCGAGCGGATTCCGACTGCCGGTCAACATCGCGTTCGTGCCCAACCCGGGCATCGGTCCCGATGCTCCGCTCTACTACGTGACCGAACTCTATGGCACGATCAAGGTGGTGACCCAGTCGGGGACCGTCACCGACTATGCCACGAACCTCCTCAACTTCTCGCCCACCGGTCTCTTCCCCGGATCCGGAGAGCAGGGACTCACCGGCATCGTCGTCGAACCGAGTTCGGGGGATGTGTTCGCAGCCTTCCTCGCCGACGCCGGCGGGCCGCACTACCCGCGGGTCGTGCGCTTCTCGAGCACCGACGGAGGCCTGACCGCGAGTCAACAGAACGTGATCCTGAACATGGTGGGTGAGTCGCAGGGGCAGTCCCACCAGATCTCGAATTTGAGCCTCGGACCGGATGGCAAACTGTACGTTCACATGGGCGACGGCTTCGACGCGGGCACGGCCCAGAACCTGAACTCGTTCCGCGGCAAGATCCTGCGACTCGAACTCGACGGCACCGCGCCGGTGGACAATCCGTTCTACGACGCGGGCAACGGCATCAACGCCGCCGACTACGTGTATGCCTATGGGTTGCGCAATCCGTTCGGCGGTGCTTGGCGCGCAGCCGATGGAGCGCTCTACGAGGTCGAAAACGGGCCCAGCATCGATCGCTTCGCGAAGATCAGCCCCGGCCAGAACTACCTCTGGAACGGCTCCGACAACAGCATGACCAACTTCGCGATCCTCAACTGGGCGCCCGCGGTGGGGCCCACGAACATCGCGTTCATCCAAGGCGCAACTTTCGGCGGCAGCCTGTTCCCCGCGGACAAGCAGGGTCACGCCTTCATCGCTGACTCGGGGCCGACTTGGGCCACGGGTGCTCAGTCGAACGGCAAGCAGATCCGCGAGTACGTTCTGAGTCCGACTGGCACGTTGATCAGTGGTCCCACACCGTTCGTGAGCTATGTCGGCAACGGCAAGGCCACGGCGGTCGCGCTGGCCGCCGGCCCGGACGGGCTGTATTTCAGTGACTTCTACGCAGACCAGGACTTTGCTTCACCCACCGCCGTCGGCTCCCACATCCTGCGCATCAAATACGTCGGCGCAGTCGACTTCGCGGCCAGCGTCACGAGTGGCCTCGCGCCCTTGAACGTGCAGTTCACCGATCTGTCGACCGTTCCGGTTGCGACCGCTTGGGAGTGGAGCTTTGGTGACGGATCGATGAGTGCGCTCCAGAATCCCAGCCATGTGTATGCCCAGGACGGCATCTACGATGTCACCTTGCGGGTGAGCGGCGCGAACGGACTCGTCGCCACCCAGAAGGTCGCGTTCGTGCGTGTCGGCGACTTTCCGCTGGTCGGCATGATCGGTGGCTCGCTCCCACCGACCCCAGCGGACGAAGCGTTCGCCGATCACTTGCGGGCCCGTGGCCTCGAAGTGCTCGCGTACGACGACGAGCCCGCCAACCGCCCATCTGCAGCTGCACTGGCCGCCACGCATGACTTGGTCATCGTGTCCTCGACCGTGACCTCGGCCAACGTCGGTGCGGAGTTTCGCGACGAGGCCGTGCCGCTGCTGTTCTGGGAGAGCGCGCTGCTACGTCCCGATCGTGAGCCGCTCGCGAACGCCGGGGCCGTGGCGTTCGGAGCCAACGCGATCGAAGTGACCGTGGCGCCGCATCCCATCACGCAGGGGCTGGTGACCGGGATTCCACAAGCCGTCTTCACGACCGCCGCCAACATGAGTGTCGGTGTCTCGCCGTTTCCCATCGGCGCGACGGTCCTCGCGTCGCGCGCTGGCGTGCCCGCCGAAGCCGCGGTGCTCGTCGCCGACTCCGGCGCTCCGTTGTTCGGGGGGCATGCGGCTCCCGCGCGGCGTGTTTTCTTGTTCCTCGAGGACTCGACCTGGCTGCAGGTGACGCCCGTCGCTCGGGATCTGATCGATCGCGCCGTCGATTGGGCCCTCGGCACGATCGTGGGCAACGCCGACTTCTTACGGGGCGACTGCAACGCGGATGGCGGGCGCGACATCTCCGACGCGATCTTCCTGCTCAACGCGACTTTCGCGGCGGGCTCCACGCCACCGTGCATGGATGCGTGCGATGGCAACGACGACGGTGCGAGCAACATCGCCGACGTGATCACGATCCTCGGCTTCCTGTTCAGCTCGGGCCCGCTACCACCACCATCGTCCTGCGGGTCGGACCCGACAGCCGATGCTCTGGGGTGTGCGCAGTCTGCATGCCCCTGATTCAGTCACCCGCGATCCTCGCGCCACCTCTCTTGGCTCGGGGCCAAGTGCATCCGCTGCCAACGAAGTGCGGTCACGAGGAGGTTCGTCGTCGGCCACGGGGGCGGTCGCGTGCTGCGTCGCACTCGCCGATCGGCCCCTTAGGAGTCGCCCAAGAATGACTTCACCCTCTTGCTCGTTGCTTCGGGCCATCTTCGACCGGTCCTTGGGCGACCCCTTACGCGTGCCGGGGCGGCGTCCGCCGCCAGCGCAGCCACCGTTGGCAGCGTGCCAGGAGCAGTCGCCAGCGCAAGCGTCGCCGGTTCCGGTCAGACGCAACGAGTTGATGCCGCTTGGCCCATTCGCGACTCTCCGCGAGTTGTCCCCGGCGCGCGTGCGCGAGGGCCATTGAGCGGCAGGTTCCCTCGAGGGATCGCGGCCAGTACGACCCTTCGACTTCATACCGCCTCCACGAGGCGCGAGCGGCTTCTTGCGCGCGCTCGAAGTTGCCCACGAGGAGATGCGCTGCGACGGCGAGGTCGTGCCAGCGGTTGGCTTCGCCGTCGACCATGGCGCGGCGCGTCCGCTGGAGGCACTCGAGCGCCGCCTTGCCGTCGCCCAATTGGATCGCGACGTTCGCCAGGACCGTGAGCGCCGGCACGTCGCCGGCACGCAGGCGAAGGACCGCCTCGAGAGTCTGCCGGGCTCGTCGGAACTTGCCCTGGTGCAGGTCGCTGATCGCGACCCGAACCGCAAGGACGCTGGGTCTGACCTGCGCCAACCGGGCGTACGCTGACCTCTGGGAACGGCAGCGCTCGACGAGCGGATGCAGTTCTTCCTCGGAGCGACAGGAGGCGAGGCCGCGCCGAAACCGCCGCGCTCTCACGGCACGGGCAAACCACTCTCGGTTGGTGTCGTGGACCAACCACTCGACGAGTTCGAGCCGAGGTACCGACAGCGTGGTGAGTCCGAGCATGGCGAACGTCTCGAGCCGACCGCGGCGATTCTTCTCGTTCGCGAGTGTCACCCCGCGAAAGTACCCGGCGGCTTCCTGGGGGTACTCGTGGCACACGCGGTCGATGATGGCGAAGGCGCGCTCGATCTTGCGGCCGGCAATCAACAGCCGCGACGCCGCGAGAAGCAGATCGAGCGTTGGCATGACCGCGTTCGCGTGTTCCAAGAGGCGGGCCGCGGCCTCCGCCGGGCGCCGCTTCTCGTGCTCATTCACGTAGACGTCGAACAACCGCCGTGCCCGGGGAGCCCGCGGGATCGCATCGAAGAAGCCGGCATCGGCAGCGGCGGATCGCCCGGTAGCGCAGAGCGAGAGGTACCGCTGGATCGCTGCTTCGGCGCTGCTCGGGAGGATGGCGAGCGAAGCCTCCGCGGCGGTCAGCGCCTCGTCGTGTCGGTCGAGCAACCGGAGAAAGGTCGCGCGCTTGGCGTGGGCCCAGCTGTCGCGCGGATTCCAGCGGATCGCCTCATCGCAGGCTTCGATCGCGCGCGCCGTCTGGCCGGTCTCCTGGAGGACGTACGCCAGGCGGGTCATGAGTTCGTTGGGGGCTCGCGAGGCGGGGAGCAAGGAACGTACGAACTCCTCGAAACGGTCGACGCAGCTGAGCTCCGCCGCCAGGTCCTCGAGGTCGCTTTGGAAGTCTGGGTTGTCGGGGTCTGTTGCGAGCCGGCGCGACAGGGCAGACCAACGCGCCTCCGGATCTCCGCGCTCGCATGCCACTTCGGCGAGCGCCGTGTAGGGATAGCTGCCTCTCGGATTGCGCGCGATCGCCTGTTCCCAAAGGCGGATCGCTTCGTCGATCCTCCCGCGTGCGCGCTCGAGATCGCCGAGCCGCGACCAGCCCCACGCCATGTGGGGATTGATCGCGGTCGCTTGGCGGAAGGCGACCTCCGCTTCGTCGAGCCGGCCCGCATCGAGGAACGCCGTACCGATGTACCCCTCGAGCGTAGCGGGGCTCGCCGTTCGACCTCGCATGGCTTCGAACAGGTAGACGAGCCGTGCCGGATCCCCCGTTCGTTGCGAGAGGCGGTTGATCTGACCGTAGATCTCGTGTGTGTCCGGGGAGCTGGACAGCGCTCGCTCGAGCAAAGCGGTCGCACCTGCGACTTGCTCCGCGTCGCCGCTATCGAGATCTGAGATGTACACCTCGAGCGCGTCGGTGTGTGCGGGCTCGAGTGCGAGCAGCGTCTCCAAGTCTCGCCGGCACTCCTGCCTGCGACCGAGCCTGCGCATGAACTTGGAGCGCTGGAGGAGCGCCTCCCGCATCGTCGGTGCCAGCTCGAGCGCCGTGTCGTAGGCGGCCAGCGCACCCGTCGCGTCGCCTGCCGCCTCGCGCAGACGGCCCAGGTACAGCTGGCGCTCGGGTTCGTCGAAGCGCCCCGCCCCGAGTTCGGTGAACCAACGTTCCCCTTCCGCCCAAAGCCCACCTGCGCGACACGTCTCGAACAGCTCGACGTAGATGCGGTCGTCCGTGGGCCGCCACGCATGTCGGTGCCGAATCCAGGCCAACGACTTCTCGTACTCGCCGCGGTCGCGGTGGAGCTCGGCGAGCGCACGCCATGACCAGAAGTCGCTGGGATTCACGTCGCTGCTCTGAGTCAAGGCCGCGATCGCCGGCTCGATCTCCGCGAGATCGAGACGCCGGAGTCCCAGGAGTCGCCACGCCCACGAACTTCGCGGGTCCAGCTCGAGGGCGCGCTCCGCCGCCCGCACCGCGGGAGCGAACGCGCGACAATCGCCATGGGCGATGGAGATCTGACACCAGAGGTCGGCGGGCCGTTGGACTACTCCTTCGAACGGCGCCAGGAATATCTCGGCGTCGTCGGGGCGGTGCAGCGACACATAGAGTTCCTGCAAGTCCTTGAGCGCCGCGCCGTCGTTTGGGTCCAGGCGGAATCCCTCCTGGGCGAGCCGCAGAGCTTCGTCCTTGCGATCGAGTCCGAGAAGGAAGTCGCGATAGTGCCTGCGACACCACGAGTACTGAGGGGATAGCTCGAGCGCGTGTCGGTAGTCCGCCTCGGCTTCTTCGAGTCTTCCCGATTGCTCCAGGATCAGCGCTCGCCAGGTTCGCGGCCACGCGTCCGCGGGTGCCAGCACACACGCGCGATCGATGTGTTCCACGGCACGATCGAGATTGCCGAGAGACTTCTGGAGCAGCGCACAATAGGTCTCTACGTTATGGGGTACGCGGAGCTGGTGCGCATGGGCCTGGAGGTACTCGTAGGCTTCCGCGTCGCGACCGAGCGCTTGATAGGTGTCGAGCAAGACCGAAAGCCTCCCCGCATCACTGCGGACGACAGCGTGGGCCATCGCCAGGGCCTCCGGGTCGCGCTTCTGGGCCAGGATCTTGGTGAGCCTCTCCAGTGCCCAGACATAGTTCGGCCACAGCTCAATGGCTCGACGGTACTTCGCCTCGGCGGCATCGAAGTCGCCGAGTGCAAAGTGGTGATCGCCGAGGAGCGAGTGACTCCAAGCGTCCTCCGGGTTCTTGTCGATGGCGCGTTCGATCCATGGGCGCGACTCGCGAGGTCGGTCGAGATCGTGGAGCACGCTGGCAATTCGCAGCCACGCGCCTTCGGGCCGGGCCAACTGCTGGGCAACCTCGGCGACGAACTGGATCCATTCGTCGACCCGACCGCGAGCGTCGAGCCTGCGGGTCAGCACGAGGTCGACTTCCTTGGACGCTGGGTTGCGGCGTACATAGTCCCACAGTAGAGCGATTGCGGCATCGCGGTTTCCCGCGCGCTCTTCGAGATTGGCCAGCTCGCGGATTGCCGCGGTGTGATCCGGCGCGAGCGCGAGCACTTGCCCCAGGAGGCCACGCGCCCGTTCCGAATCAGCCTCCCGCAAAGCGACTCGTGCCAGGCCCATGATGGCGGCGATGTCCTCGGCGTCGATGGCAACGAGCGCCGCAAATTCGTCGCGCGCCGCCGCGAGACGGTTCTGTCGGAGGTGCATCTCGGCGGTGGCGTGGCGGATCGAGCGAGCGTTGCTCGCGCGCTCGCGGCCCACGAGCAACGTCACGAGCGCCTCGTCGTGACGGCCGGCGTCCTCGAACAGCGACGCCAAGCAGGTGTAGTTCTCGGTGTACCACGGGCAGCGATCGAGGTTCGCGCGGTATGCCTCGATGGCCTGGGACAGGTTGCCGGAGCGTTCGTGGCACAAGGCGCGCAGCCAGTGAGCGAAGTCGTAGTTGGGGCGACGCTCGAGAGCGCGAGCGAGCAGGCCTTCGACGCGTTGGAAGTGGCCGACGTTGATCAGCGACTGCGACAGCCGAGCCAGGAAGTACGGACCACCGCGCGAGACTTCTTCCCCGATCTCGAGGGAGGCGATAGCGCGTTCCTCGTTGCCGACATCGATCAGGTAGTTCGCGGTGGCCAACGCCGTTTCTTCCGCACCGGGATGGAGTACGCGCAAACGGCGCGCGCCCTCGCGGGCCGCGGGGTAGTCTCCGGTCCGACAGCACAGGGACACGTGGAGCGAAAGCGAATGGGGGTGGCTCGACTCTGCGATCAGGGAATGCGAGAGCGGTTTCACCTCGTCGGCCGGGAGTCGGCGAAACCAATGGTGAAGCACGCGCGCCTTGATGGCCGGTTGCTCGGGTTGGCGCTCGAGGAGGACTTTGCCAGCGGCACGAGCCGCGCTCACGTCTCCCAAGGCGTCGGCCACGGCCAACCGCGCGAGCGCGACCGAGTGGGGAGCCTCGGCTTCGTCGAGCGCGTCGAGGCTGCTCGCGAGGTTCCGAGGATCGCTGCTTCCGAGGCGGTGGGCGATCTGATTGACAGCGCGAAGTGTGGACTCTCCCGGCCAGTCGAGCGCCGCGACGCCGGGTGGACGGGAGTCCGCGGGCCAGAATGCACAAGTCCATCCGTCTTGGACGCAGAACAGGCGGTCGAACGAGTCCACGGCATAGCGCACGAGCTCCGGAGAGTCTGGGTCGCGAAGGTAGAGTTCGCTGCCGTCCCGCGAGTAGCCGATGAAGATGAAGAAGTGCCCACTCTGTTCCCACGAGCGCTCGACGATCGACGGAATCCCGAGATCGAGCAGCGCTCGGATGCGCTCTGGGCTGGCGCGGAACACATGCGTCTCGAAGCCATGCCGCTCCGCCCACTGCCACATTTGCGCGAGGCTCGTGCCGTCGTCCCAGATCTCGCGAGCAATCTCCGATTGCTCGACCTCGCGTCCCCAGAACCGAGCGAGAAGGCTTAGGCTGTTGGGACCGCAGTAGGCCCGGTGTTGCCTCAGCGTGGGGACCGACAGGAGCACCGCTGGATCGACGAGCCGCGTGAGGAACTCCAGGCGCCCCGAGATCCAGCCCGCGTAGTGTCCGTCCGGAGACAACTCGAGGGCCCGGCGGAAGAGGTCCGCAGCGAGCTCCCGATCGTCTCGAACTTCTGCAATCCTGGCCGCCGGTAGCAGGGTGTCGAACGACTCGGCGAACGTCGCCACGGCCTCGTGAGCGAGTTCTGCGGCGAGGTCGAGAGTCCCATTCTCGAGCGCCAAGTGCAACCGTCGCGACCAAGCGTCCGGGGAGGTGGAGAGGCACTGGACATTGCCGGCGAGGAGCGCGGCGGCCTCGAGACGCCGATCCTCCCACGACAGGAGGCGCGCTTCGAGGAGCAGCCGGGTGACCGGGTCGAAGGTGTCGCAATAGGCCTCGAACCTTTGCCGCGCGGAGCGGATCCGTCGCACTGCGCAGAGCGTGAGGATCTCCTCGGCGCGCAGCGATGGATGCTGCTGCACGAGTGCTGCCTCGCGATCCAGGAGTGCGAGGGCGTGAGAGTCCCGTCGGAACCAGCGGTGACGGCGTATCTCGTGAAAGAGAGCGTCGGCGCGCCATTCCGGGTAGCGACGCAGTCGCCACGCGAGTGCAGTCGCGCGCCGCAAGTCGCGCCTTTGGTGGCAGTGCTCGAGGAGAAGGGTCAACGCCTGCGGTTGCTCGAGCCAGGCTTTGCGCGTATCCGCGGAGAGATCCGCGATGATCGCCGTTTGCTCGCGCAGTCGGTGGTCGTCCACTGCGTGCCCGAACCGCACCAGACAATCATCTCGAGGAGCCGGTTCCATGACCGTTGCCTTCAGGGTCGGACGATGGGCCTGCTCCGGGCGCGAGGCGCTCGAGCGCGGCCGTGCTCTACGGGGATGGTCGCTCCCGTTGGTCTCGGTGGCCTGACTCCGAGTAGGATGCAGGACCGTGACGCGGAACTCTCGTGCGATGCCAGCGCCAAGTCAAGGCGAGGCTGATTCCGGCGAGCACGGTCCATACCCCGCGCGCGACCCAGGTGGAAACAGGGCGCTTCGTGGCGGTTGCGGCGAGCCGTGGATCGTTCTCGTACCGGTAGAGCGGGTTGAGGAACAGAGTGACGCCCTCGTTCCCGAACGCGTCCACGATGACGGCTTCGACCCGAACGTAAGTGTCGTCGGGCCGCACCGTGTACTCGGCAGTCTGCGTTGCACTCGCTTGGTGGAGCAGCTGCCCACCCTGGCCGATGAAGCGAATCTCGGTGACGGGCTCGGTGAGCGCGACGCGGAGTAACGGCTCGTGGAGCACGACGGACTCGACGCGGGTCGTGAACTGCTGATCCCGGCGCGTCCACGCGCCGTAGAAGCGTCCTGCCCGGAGCGACTCGAGCACATCTGCTTCGGTCGGTGGACTCGTGCTCGAGCCGACGTCGATGGCGACCCAGCCGCGCCCCAGGTCGTGAGGGTCTGCGAGCGCATGAGAATCGTCGCCGCACATCCCCCAAACGGCGTGTCCGCTGGACAGGGCCGTATCCCAAAGCTCGGGTCCCGCAGCCTTGCGCTCGGGTTCTACCGGTCGCTCGCCTCGCCGACCTCGAGTGTCTGGACGACACGAGCCCGTAGCGATCTCGACCGCGTCGTAACCACTCAGGAACGCGAGATCCTCGCCGGCGAAGGCGCCGTTCTTTGCCGGGTGGTTGATCACGAGGAACTCGCAACGCGCCCGCAAGTGGTCGATCACTGCCTGTTTGTGCCGCAGTCGCTTGTAGAGCGGAAAGTCGAACCACGATACCGCTGCAGCCCCGAGGACGGTGAAGTGGTGCTGGCCAATGCCGAACCCATGCTCGTAGACCGAGAAATAGAGCTCCTCGTCCTCGAAGCGCGGGCGAATGCTCTGATAGTTGGAGATGCCGACCACGTCGGTTCCGAGGTTCCGGTAGGCTTCCCAGACCGCCCGTACCGGTGCGTCCCCGTCGGTGAATCCGCCCCAAGCCTCCGAGTGGGCATGAAGGCACGCGCGGAGCCAGCGACTCCCATCGACAGGCTCGTACGGATTGTACCAGCGGTTGCCGGAGAATGGCTTTGCAGGTGGATACTCGTACATCGACGGCCCGACTTCATGGAACCACACGAGCGCGACTGAAGCCGCAAGCAACACCGCGGTGATCCCTCGGGCTGGATCCCGCACTCGTCGCGCAAGGATCGCCGGGCGCGATGGCCGAGCGACCGTACGGCGTTCGGCATTCGTCGGATCGGCGTCGGTGATCGGTCTGGTCGCCATGAAAGTCTCGTGTGCTTTTCGGAAGCTCGTGGATTCAGAACGCTCCCCGATGCCAGCTGCGCGGGGCCCCGGCGGCAGACTCTCCCCAGCTCTCGTGAAGTTCGCGCCAAGTTCGCATGAAGCCGGCGCTGCGGGCGCGCGCTCGAGTCATGGCTTCACGAGTTCTGCCGACCGGTGCGCCCAGCCAACGGATTGCTTGCTGAGTCCGTCGCGGGCCGTTCCCGGTAGCAGGTTGCGCTCTCGTTGGCCAAGAAGCAAGCGGAGCTGAGTTTCCTTCGCGGGCGGCGAGTGCTTTGTCGGCGGCTGGCGGATCATCGCGTAGGACGCACTCGAAGATTGCCCGCCGAAGTGCGACACGTTGACAGGGGGCGCCGACGTCGTTACCGAAGAGCTTCGCGGATGCGTCGCCTGCGTTGTCGTCTGAGATGATCGGCCCCGAAGTTCCGAGGAGAAGTCGATGGCGCCGAGTTTTTGGGCGTCGAGGCCCGGCTCCATTGTCCGCCCGGTGCTCGCTTCGATCATCCTTCTCGGGTACTCGTTTGCCTTCCTGGGCACACCGGGCGTCGTCGACTATGACGAAGCCGCCTACGCCGAGGTCTCGCGCTCCATGTACGCGAGCGGAGACTGGGTAGTTCCTCGCCTCGGTGACGTCGAGTTCTTCGAGAAGCCAGTGTTTCTCTATTGGACGCACTTGCTGGGCTACGAGCTCTTCGGCGTCGGTGCTTGGGGAGTACGGTTCTTCAACGCTCTCGCCGCGGTAGCTCTTGCGGTGAGCGTTTTCCTCTTTGCGCGCCGGGGCTTGGGGGAGCGCGCCGCCTGGATCGCAGCCCTCGTGATGGTCACCGCTTGCGAACCAGCCGTGCTGGCACGAGTGGCGTTGACGGACACCTGGCTCGCCCTCTGGCTCACGCTGTGCTTGGGGTTGTTTCACCGCGCGGACGAACAGCTTCGGCGCGGACGAAGCGGTGCCGGCCCTTTCTTCGCGAGCTGTGTCTGCGCTGGCCTTGCCGTGCTCACCAAGGGCGCGGTCGGCCTGGTGCTCCCGGTCGCGGCCGTGGCCGCGTACTTGTTGGTGGAGCGCAGGCCTTGGTTCGTGCTGCGGCCGCGCTATCTGTTGCCCGGTGCCGCGTTGGCGTTGTCGGTCGGCGGCTCCTGGGTTCTGCTCGTTGGATTCACGCATCCCCAGGGTTTCGGTTTCCTAGCCGAGCTGTTCGGAGAACACCACGTGGACCGGTTCCTCAGCGCCAAGCAAGGGCACGGCGGCTCGATCCTCTACTATGTTCCCGTCGTGCTCGTCGGCGCGCTGCCGTGGACGGGAGCTCTGATCTGGGGGGTGACGGAGCGTCCGTGGCGGCGTCGAGGCGAAGGGGGCCGATTGGTGCTCCTGTTCTCGCTGCTTGCGATCGTGGCGCTTGCGTTCTTCAGTCTGGCGGCGACCAAGTTGCCGAGTTACGCCGGGCCAGTGTTTCCAGGCATCGCTCTATTGGTGGGGGCGTCCTTGGCGACCGCGCGGCCCGCGGACGCTGGCGGCCATGCGCGCGCGTGGCGTCGTGTCGTGCACGGAACCGCGGGATCGTTCGCGCTCCTCGCGACCGCGTTCCTGTTGCTGCCGGCGGTTCTTCCCCGGCTGCCAACGTGGTTTGCGAAGGCTGCGGCGAAAGCGCCGGGACTGCTCGAGCCGATCGATCTCGGCGCGCTTCCGTGGATCACCGGCGCGCTCCTCGCCATGGGGGCGGTGTGGGTGTGGCGCAGTGGCCGCAAGGGCTCGGGCACGGACTTCGCGATCGCCACGGGTGCCAGCTTCGCGGTGTTCGTATCGATCCTGACCCAGGCGTGGTGGCCGGCCTACGACGATCACTTCGCTCGGCCGCTTCGAACCATGGCGCATTGTGCCGCTTCCGAAGTTCCACCCGGTCACCGCGTGGTCGTCTTGGGCTTGAGGCACGTGCCGAGCATTTCGTTCTACGGCGGCCGGCTCACGCGCTACGTCAGCGCCAAGGACCGCGCCGGAATCGCAAGCCTCTTCGCGGGCCCCACCTCCGAGATCGTCATCACCACCGAGCCGATTCTGCACGACGCACTGCTGCCGGCCGCACCCGCCGGTCGTATGCAGATCCTAGCGCGTGCCACCGGATACGTTGCCGTCCGCTGCGGCGCCCGATCGTGAGCCCATCCGGGGCGACGTGTTGGCAGCGCACGAGTGGACAATCCGCTCACCTCCGTTGCGCATCCTCCTGAAGCCTCGCCTCACCGAGTTCCCTGGCGCGCCCTGGGAGCGCGTACCGCCTGTCCGCATTGCCCGGCGCCAAGGTCTCTCAGCGAAGCACCCCAGCTCGACGCCTTCCACCACCCGAAGCACCCGCTGGTGCAACACAACGCCGACCCAGCCCAGCCCGGAGTTGCTCGTGAACAGGCCGCATTCGTGTCCGGGCTAGGCTCCACGCGGCTTCACTCGGTGCCGGCAGACTCCTCGGCCAGCAACTCCTCGATGATGCTCTCGAAGCGTCGTCGCAGGTTTTGGTTCGCAGGCCCGGTGGCGGGTCCAGCGAACCCGCTGTGGATGGCTCGCACGCGTCCGTCACCATGAAAGAATAGGGTCGTCGGGTAGGCCCGAATGCGATCGAGAAGCGGTACCTGGGCGCTCGCCTTGTCCTTGTCCGCCAAGCCCGCGATCAGTACCGGATACGGTGTGCCGTGGCGCTCGACGTACAGGCGTACTTGCTCGGTGTCGCGCTCGAGGTCGCCCGTCAGTTCGAACGCCAGTCCCAGTACCGAGAGGCCGCGGTCCGCGTAGCGGTTCCACAGCTCGGTGAGGTAGAGCGCCGCATCGTGACAGTTGGGGCACCACGACCCGAAGATCTGCACGATCCGAGCGCGCCCCGCGAACGCCGGATCGTCGAGCGCGCGCAGCGTGCCGGTGACATCTGGGAACGCGAGATCGCTCAGGGAGGACTGTCCGGTCCAGATCGCGTCGGCGAATCCGTCGGGGAGTTCGGCTTCGGCGTCGATCGTCGCTCGCCATCGCTCGTGCCACTGATCGCCGGACCAGAAATCGCCGGTGAGTGCTCCCGGGTCAGTGACCTTGGCGAGGAACAGGAAGGCATGGGCGCCGTCGAACGCGGTGAGCCGCAAGCGCCCATCGTCGACGCCGCCGGCAAGATACCGATAGTCACCGCGCGTCGTCAGGAAGGTGCCATACACGCGGTTGTCGGGACCCTCCCCGAACACCGCGATCGCTGGGTCATCGGTCAGCGAGAAGTGAGCCGACCATCGGCCGAGGTACGCGCGCGGGCTCTCGCGGTAGGGATTCGGAGCGCCGAAGAGCGCCTCGAACGGCATCCGCGTCCAACGGTTCGGTCCGCGGCGCTTGGACCAGTGCCCGACCAGCTTGGTGCCGTCCGCGTTGATCCGCGCCTGGATGCGCGAGTCGTAGTGCGGCATCTCCAACGCGATGCGGGTTCCCTCGACCCGCACCACCGGGATCGGGATCCGCTCTGGTCCATTGATGATGCTGGCGGCCCAACCGGCGTCGCCCTCGCCGAGTTCGAGTTCGAAGGGAAGGCTCCCGCCGGGCGACACGAGCCACGCGCTCCACGTGCCCGGGATCAGACGCGGCGCCCCGCTCGGCGAAGGAGTCACGCAACCTCCGAGCATCCCGAGAAGCCCTAACAGCAATGCCACACGCATCGGCAACCGAACACCTCCCGAACCCCGGAACCCAGACCTCGCGCCCGCCCGCGAAAGCGAGCCCGGATCATACCGGCCGATGCGTGCGAGCACGACGACCCGTCGGTGGAGACGTTCGCATCGGTAGTGTCCCACGGGGTTTGGCGCGTCCAGTCTGGGCCACGTTCAAACCAAGTCAAGCGCGGTACGCGCTTGACTTGGGGCTAGGGCAGCTCCCAGCGGTGCCACTCGCGCCATAGGGCGGGGCCGCCGATGAGGTTCTGTGTGTTGCGCTCGAGCACCAAGCTCTTTCCGTGGCGGAGCGGAACGGCGAACACTCCGTACGGCCAGCGCGGCGGAGTCTCACCCTCGGACTGATAGGTGTGGGCCGAGGCGCGCAGCACGATCGCGTTCTCGTTCTCGTAGGCCTGCGCCGAGAAACCGTTGCAGTTCGTCCCCTTGCCTCCGAACACCACGACCACAACGAAACCATCGAAGTCGACCGGAAGCTCAGCGGGCGGCGCGGACCCGACGTCGCCGAAGAGTTCGGCCCGCAAGAGAGACCACTCGCTTGCACTGCGAATGAGTTCCATGCGCTTCGCATCGGCGCGCGCTTCGGCCCCCTTCCACATGCCCCCCAAGGCGATCGGCACGCCAGGAGGCGACGCTCCGGGCTCATGCCCACCGACTTTCTTGCCGGTTTCGAGATCGACGAACTCAGCGAACTCCGGATGCGTGGTCGAGCGCAGCGCGAGCACCTCTCGCGTCGCTCCCGCGCCGTCGGTCATGACCTCGATGCCGAGTTGATTCCAGAAGGCGCCCAGGTGCCTGCGCCATAGAACCCGCTCCGCGGGTTGGGTGGTGACGCCGGGCGTAACGGTCCCGGTGTCCGCGGGTGGCGTGATCTCGGTTCCCAGAAGATCGTAGCTCAATGACGCGTAGTAGCGTCTGCCTCGCCATTCGATCCCGTCGTCGACGGCCACGCGCAGGTTGTCGCTCTCGAGCCACGACTTGGACGTGCGCGTGCCGCCGTAGCGGATGATGGGCCGCGCCTCCGGAGACAGCAGGGTTTCGTTGTGCTTGGGGCCGCGACCGCCCGACTCGACGGTGACTTGCTGTGCCGTCGCGACGCCAAGCCCCGGCCACCCCCCAAACGACACGCAGAGCCCGAGCACGAACGGTGAGAGTCGACGAGACATGGCGCTCCTTTGCGGCTTCGGACGGTAGTCCAGATCAAACGCTGAACGCGCTGGACTTGGGCGACTCCTAAGAGACCGGTTTGCACAACGTGGATCAAGCAGACCGTGAGTCTTCGTTACCGCCGCGTTACACGGTGTGTTCGCAGACCGCGACCGGACCGCGCGCCAGCAGGCGCGTCAACCATGGCTGTCGTGGCACTCAGCGGGTGGACGTCACGCCGGCGTGGGTCCTCGCTTGGCGACGACCAGGAAGCCGATGACGGGCAACCCGCCTTCCGTTCGGAGGAGCACTGTCTCGAGCTGCAATGGAACGAACCCGGCCTCCGCGAGTGTCTCTCGCAGGTAGGGCTCGGAGTGCTCGTAGCGTCCGAATCGATTCAGTACGTGGCGCCCCGCGGGGGTCTCGTCGTGGGAACGTTCCACCGTGAAGATCAGTAGCCCGGGACGACGCAGGGCGGCGGCCGCGGCCGTGAGCACCGGACGAAGATCACCGAAGTACACGAGGGTGTCGGCGGAGACGATCCCGTCGAACTCCGAGTCCAGACCCGACAGGTAATGAGTCAGCTCCGCCTCCACCAACTCGTCATAACCGCCTCGCGAGCGCGCGCACTCCAACATGGGCCCCGAGAGATCGACCCCGACCAGTCGCCGTGCGCCTGCGCCGAGACCATGAGCACCGCACAGTCCGGTTCCGCAACCGGCGTCGAGGAGGTCGAGCTCTCGCTCCGGCAGTTCGCCCCGGTGTTCGCGCAGGGCAGCGACGACTTCCTCCGGTGCTCGGTAATGCAGTTCCTCGAGGCGTTGGTCGAACTCGTTCGCGAAGCCGTCGAAAGTCGCTCGCACGTAGTCATCGGAGGCGCGCTCGGGGCCACCGCCGGGTTCGCAGGCGGCGCGAAGGTGGAGCGCCACCGGGTCGTCGGGGGCGCACTCGAGCCATTGGTCGTACACGGCGCGTGCTTCGCCGAGCTGGCCGGTCTTGCGCAGAAGCGATGAGAGCTGGCGATACGCGGGCACGGGATCCCTGGCCAAGCGCGCGGCTTCACGATAGGCGTTCACGGCCGCGAGTAGGTTTCCGACCGCCGCGTGAGCGGCGCCGAGGGTTGCCCATGAGCCGTCGTCCTCGGGCGCGAGAGCCAGTGCTCTCGTCAGCGCCGCGCACGCCTCTTCGGAGCGCTCGAGCGCCTGCAGTACTTTGCCGAGATTCGCGTGGGCGCGGGCATAATCGGGCGCGAGTTCCGTCGCTCGCTGGTAGCACGGGACGGCTTCGGCGTAGCGCGATCGTTCCGAGTAGACGTTGCCCAGGTTGTTGTGTGCGCGCGGTTGATCGTCGTTGGCGGCGAGCGAACGCTGGATCAGGTCGAGCGCGGTGTCGGTATCGCCGCGTTGGTGCGCCATGACGCCCAAGAGGTGCAGCGCGTCGGGCTGGTCCGGCTGGAGCTCGAGAACTCCGCGATACTTGATCTCGGCGGCAGCGAGTTGCCCGGCTTGGTGCAGGGCGATGGCGTCGCTCAGGGCCTTCTTGCATGGATCGATCACAGCTGTACCTCTCGTGGCTCCAGGTCGGGAGCGAGCCGTTCTCCTTCTGCGCGACGCACCTTCAACCGCCGACGCGCGCGGTCGCTTGCATGAAGCTGTAGAAGAAGACCGCATGGGGATTGCGCGACACCTGACGCAGTTCGCGCTCGACTTCGGCGAGGTGCTCCGTGGTCACGACTTGCGCCTCCAAGAGCTGCGGGCCAGCGCTGAGCAGGAGTTCGGTCCAGTATGCGATGGCCTCGTGCCGGCGTACGGGGTGACGGTTGTCGAAGTGCAGGATCTTGGCGCGGGTCACGATCGACTCGAAGCCGGTGCCGAGTAAGAGATTTCCCAGCTTGGCGCCGACGAACGGGTCGCCGCCGTGCTCGAGCTGGAACTCGTTGAACGTCATCCAGTACTTCCATGTCGCCGGCGAATACGGATCCAAGAAGAACGACGAGTTCATGACCTCGGTCACGTAAATGCGGGCGCCAGGCCGCAACACGCGCCGCACTTCCGCGAGTACGGTCTCCGGGTCGTTCACGTGCTCCAGGATCCAACAAAGAAACGCGCCGTCGAAGGACCCCGGTTCGAACTCGAGCTGACTGGCATCCATGCGCAAAAGCTGCACGCGCCCACTGGCAAACGGCAGTGATCCGAGCAGCTGGTTCGCGGCCGCGAGCTGCTGCGGCTCCCGGTCCACGCCGGTGAGTTGAATGTCAGGGAACCGCCGCAAGAGGATCTCGGACTGTGCCCCGACCCCACATCCAACCTCGAGAAGGCGCTGCACCCCGGAGAGATCTACGTCCTGATAGACGATGAACTCGCCAAAGCGCGCCTGCTTCCGAAGGCGCAGCTGTTCCTCGGGCGAGTAGCCGTGCAGGTAAGCCCCCGCCTCCCCACGATCGGGCGGACTCGGTTGCTGGTCGGCGGACTCTGCCATGGCGCACACGGACTCCCGAAAGGAAGAGCAGGTCTGCGCCGCGCCCTCGCCGGACACCCAACCGCGCACACCCTGCGAGGCATTCTCGACGTCGCGGTAGTCCGCCGCAAGCCAACCGACACGGGTTGGCTTCTCGGCACCCGCGGGACCACGGGGGGCAGGTCTGTTCCGGACACAGAGTTGACTGTCTCTCCGACCACGGGGGCGGCACGGGGCTTCACGCCAGCCTCGACCAACGCTCGGAGTAGGCCTGGAAAGTCTGTCATGTCTTCGACTTCATGTCTTGCCCCGCCCTCTTGAGTTCTTCTGCGAACCGCTGAAGCTCCATCAGGTTCAGGAACCTCTCTTCTACGGTTCGCTTCAGATTCTCGCGGAGCAAGGTTCGGTCGACATCCTTCATGTAGAGTTCGATGATCTCATCCGTGACCTGATTCATGCCGCGCCATCTCCCTGGTCCAAGCCCAAAGCTCCAAAACCTCGACTCGACATTTCGGGAACCTGCCTCGTTGGCACTTGCCTGGTTCTCAGGTGCAACGGCTTGTTCGGCCTCTCCGTGTCCTCGTACCCGTCCTGGTACCCGTACTCGTACTCGTACTCGTACTCGTACTCGGCCTCACGCTCCCGAACTTGATCCGAGGACTGCCCGTTCGAAACCTCGTACGACCAGACTGCGAAATCCAAGCTCGCGTGGTAGCCGTCCGGTTGCTCGTGGTCCAGTTTCACTTCTGGCTCTGTTCCGATCGAGTACGAGTACGAGTACGAGTACGAGTACCGCTTCGCTGAGTCCGTGTCCGGGCCCTTGGCCGAACGTCTCGGCGTTCACCTGCCACCGCTTGCGGCCGTCAGGTGCAACGGCTTATTCGGCCTCTCTGTGTCCTCGTACTCGTCCTCGTCCTCGTCCTCGTACTCGTACTCGGCCTCACGCTCCCGAACTTGATCCGAGGACTGCCCGTTCGAAACCTCGTACGACCAGACTGCGAAATCCAAGCTCGCGTGGTAGCCGTCCGGTTGCTCGTGGTCCAGTTTC
>JBFWWP010000004.1:0-85448 GCA_050246115.1 Planctomycetota bacterium | reverse complement strand
CTCGTACTCGTACTCGGCCTCACGCTCCCGAACTTGATCCGAGGACTGCCCGTTCGAAACCTCGTACGACCAGACTGCGAAATCCAAGCTCGCGTGGTAGCCGTCCGGTTGCTCGTGGTCCAGTTTCACTTCTGGCTCTGTTCCGATCGAGTACGAGTACGAGTACGAGTACGAGTACCGCTTCGCTGAGTCCGTGTCCGGGCCCTTGGCCGAACGTCTCGGCGTTCACCTGCCACCGCTTGCGGCCGTCAGGTGCAACGGCTTATTCGGCCTCTCTGTGTCCTCGTCCTCGTCCTCGTACTCGTACTCGTACTCGTACTCGTACTCACGCTCCCGAACTGGATCCGAAGACTGCCCGTTCGAAACCTCGTACGGCCAGACTGCGAAATCCAAGCTCGCGTGGTAGCCGTCCGGTCGCTCGTGGTCCAGTTTCACTTCTAGCTCCGTTCCGATCGAGTACGAGTACGAGTACCGCTTCGCTGAGTCCGTGTCCGGGCCCTTGGCCGAACTTCTCGGCGTTCACCTGCCACCGCTTGCGGCCGTCAGGTGCAACGGCTTGCTCGGCCTCTCTGTGTCCTCGTCCTCGTCCTCGTCCTCGTCCTCGTCCTCGTCCTGGTACTCGTACTCGTACTCGGCCTCACGCTCCCGAACTGGATCCGAGGACTGCCCGTTCGAAACCTCGTACGACCAGACTGCGAAATCCAAGCTCGCGTGGTAGCCGTCCGGTCGCTCGTGGTCCAGTTTCACTTCTAGCTCCGTTCCGATCGAGTACGAGTACGAGTACGAGTACGAGTACCGCTTCGCTGAGTCCGTGTCCGGGCCCTTGGCCGAACGTCTCGGCGTTCACCTGCCACCGCTTGCGGCCGTCAGGTGCAACGGCTTACTCGGCCTCTCCTCGTCCTCGTCCTCGTACTCGGCCTCACGCTCCCGAACTGGATCCGAAGACTGCCCGATCATCCCGATCGATCCCGGTTCCGTGCCCCAAGCCCGGAGGCAGCCTGCCAAGCTCGCGGGGCGGGGGCGGGCTCCCCGCTCCTCGAGGGGGCGGGACGGGGGGGGAAGCAAAACGCCTCACTCCGGACAGGGTATCACGCGGAGGGGGCTGCCCGGAACTGCCCGGAGGCGGGGACTGGGAACGGCCTAGCCCCGGGTCGAGGCCGACGGCCAGAGGGGCGCTGGAAGTTCGAGCCGAACATGGGTCGGCCGATTTTTGCCGACAACTTTGTCCGGCGGGGCCGGGTTCGCGCAAGGAACCGCGAGCGAGCGCTGAGTTCGCTGAAGGATCTCCAGTACCCGAGACCCATGGAGGGCGGACATGCAACGTTTCAATTTCTGGATCAGCCTGCTTGCGGCCTTGATTCTCTCGAGTTCACTCGCCGAGGCGAGCGGCCCGCTCTTTCGTCGCGGGGACTGTAATGGCGACGGTCAGTACAACATCGGGGACGCCGTGATCACCCTCTCGGGGCTCTTCTCGGGAACGACCTGGTCCTGTCGTGAGGCCTGCGACGCGAACGACGATGGTTTGACGGATATCTCGGACGCCATCTTCGCGCTCGGGAGCCTGTTCGCTGGCGGCCCGAGCCCGCCGGCGCCGTTCTTGGTGTGCGGCATGGATCCGACTCCCGACACGCTAGGGTGTCTGTCCTATCCCACCTGCGGCTCGTCGCTCCCGCCGATCCACTTCGACCCGGGCTTCGTCCTGCTCCAGGCCACTGGCGCGGCCACCCTACCGATCCCGGCGGACTTCTTCTATCCGGGCTGTCTGCCGTTCGAAGGGACGGTCATCTTCTCCGGGACTCCGCTGCAAACCGCGGGGCCCTTCGAGACGGGCACCACCGACACCGTGGTTCGTCGGCTGGCTCCCATCGACTTGGGCTCGCCGCAACCGAGCCAGGAGTCGGTGGCGATCGAAATGGTCGAACTGCAACTCGTGAGCGTGAGTCCAATCGTGGTGGACAATGCCGGGACCTTGGAGTCCTGGCACGTGCGCGTCGAACTCTCACCGGTCGACCCGCACCCGATCGGCACCATGGACATTCTTCAGACCACGCCGACCGGCGGCACCTTCGACATGACGCTACCGGTGGTGCCGCGGTTCGTGTTCACCGGGCCAGGCCCCGAGCGCGAGCTGACTCTCGGCTGCGACATCATGGTTGGGCCCGGGAGTTGGGACGCCCCCGGCTTCGGTCCTGGCCTCCCCGCGTTTCCCGATCTGCCCACCTTCAGCGGAAGCTTGGTGTCACCGCGTCTACAGCTGCAGTTCGGCCCCGCCGAGCCACTGCCGATTCCACCGGCCAACATTGCGCCGAGCGCGGTCATCGATCCCAGTGCGCAGATCGGTCGTGGCGCCACCATCGAGCCCGGCGCGCAGATCGGCCCGAACGTGGTGATCGGTCCCCACGCCCTGGTCGGCTTCTTCTCGGTCATTCAAGAAGGAGCGATCATCGGCGACGGAGCCATCGTCAGTCCGAACTGCTCGATCGGCCCGCATACGATCATCGACTCGGGTGCCATGTTGTTCCCGCAAGTTCTGGTCGGCCCCGATGGCTGGATCGGTGAAGGGACGATCATCGAGCCAGGTGTCCTTCTGGGCGCTGAGGTTCGGGTCGGTAGCTCGTGCTTCTTGGGTCAGAACGCTCAGCTCGGCAACGGGGTCGAACTCGAAGCCGAAGTGTTCGTCGGTGCGTTCGCCACGCTCGTCGACGGGATCAGCCTGCCGCCCGGCGTGACCATCTTCGACGGTCAGTTCGTGTCCGAGAGTCTCGTCGAGTGCGTGCTCCCCGACGGTACCCTGATCATCGTGCCGGCTCCCGCGTGTGCCGGTCTCGGCATCGTGCTGCCGGAGATTCCGGGCTTCGAGAACGACTATCTCTCCGCCCCCGTCGGCCAAGAAGTCGCGCCGCTGCCGCCCGGGAACGTCCCCGGTGGCGCGGGCGTCTTGGGCGGCCGTGTCGATGGCTCGGGCGTGGCACCGGCCAACGGCGGCGGCGCTTGGGTCAAGGACACCCATGACTGCGACGACTTCGCGGACGAGTTGGAGCAGGCGCTCGAGGTGTTCTATCCCGGCAATGCGACCTTCACCTGCATTTGGGAAGTCAACAAGGACAAGAGCTGGTGGCAGTTCTGGAAGCCGGACCTCATCAACGGGCACGCCCTCACGGATCTGCATCACAACGGCCAGACGCTCTGGATCGAACCGCAATGGTCGGTGGCGCAAGGGGCGATCGGCATCAACATGGACAAGGATGGCGATGGCATGGTGGGTTACGCCACCAGTCCCGGAAGCGGCGCGACCGACGGCTGCTTCCGGATCGAAGTGTACGATAGCCGCGCCGCCTGCGAGGCAGCGGGTCGCGTGCTCGACTAGAGGCCCAGACCAGGTAGAGGCCCAGAGCAGGTAGAGGCCCAGACCAGGGCTTTGGACATGGTTAGAGTGTTCTGCAAGTTGAGTCTCGATGCTCGAGTGAGGTGAGGGGGGGGAGTCCTCGGGACTCCCCCCTTGCTTGCGTGTTCTTGGGTGCGACCATCGATGCAGGGGGTCGAGCGAAAGGGTGGACGCGATGTCACGATGGTCGAGTGGGCCATGTCGTTGGGTGTTCCTTCTCAGCATGAGTGCGTGCGCTCCGACGGCCGCCCCTCCGGGCTACGACGGGCCGGTTCCAACCGGCCGCGGACAGACGCTCTTGTCCCAACTCGCCGGCGAGCGCGTCACGATTGCCGCCTTCGGCCCCGGCGAATGGGAGATCGGCGGGTTCGCCGTGATCCCGCATTCAGGGGGTTCGAAGGGGCCGGTGCTCGTCGTAAGCCAAGGAGATCAGCAGCGCTATGTGCCGATCGAGAGCGATGCCGACGCGGCGGACTTGTATCGGCGCGTGCATGGCGCCGCGCCCGAGGGGTTCGACGCGGTGTTGAGTGATCGCTACCGGGCGCTTTGGTAACTGGGTTGCGCTCGGTTGGCATGAGAATCGACACCAACCGGGCGCGTCGACCACGCCGATCCGGTAGGCTCGACGGTCTCTCAGCGGCTCTTCACCCGAAGCAACCGGTTCGGCGGCACCTGACCGCAGGTCGACCGCCGGAACCAGAGGAGGTGATGTCATGTGCCCATCGTCAAGGCTCGAACTCGGGCGTGCCGTGGCTTCGTGTCTCTTGGGGTTCGTCGTGGGGCTGGCGACGCCGGGTTCTGCGTGGGGTGAGGAGATGCACTCGTTCCTGCTGCGGGATACGGTGCACAGCGTGAACCCCGAGCTCGCGGCAGCGCCCCCGAACACGATCTTCACCTACGACGACTCCCTGGACCTCGCCGTCAACGCGTCGCAGCGCCTCGTGGTGGCGCTCGCTGGAACCGGTGCGACCGTGGACGCCTTTTCCTACGGCTTCGACATCGGCGGTTTCAACGATCACTCGTACTTCGTGTTCTCGATCTCGCTGACCCCCGACGGGCGCAAACAGGCGCTCCCGAAGACTGCCCTCGATGCGGAGCCGAGCGAAGAAGCCGAAGCGGACCTGTTCTGGGTCAAGGATTCGCCCACGGTGTCGCGGGCCTGGGCGTCGCACCTCAAGGCGGCCGACGAGAACAATGCGTCGTTGGTGCCCGCGTCGTTTCGTGACGTCAGCAAGAGTCTGGGTCTCACGGGCAAGTACGGCTCGCCCACGGGCGTGCCCTCCGGGGTCAGCAACGTGACGGACATCGATCTGATGCCGCCGATGTTTGCGTCCAGCGACATCTACTTCTCGATCGACGTCCCGGCGCTTGGGTATCACCCCGCCGACCTTCTGTGCTTGGACGCCGCTGGCACGATCTCGCTCTTTCGCAGTCGAGCGTCGCTCAGTTTGTCGGCCGACGACAACATCGATGGGCTCGCGCTGAACATCAAAGGGATCGGCTGCCCGTTGGGCCCGGTGGCGTGGTACTCGCTCACTCGCGACAGCGGCTCGCTGTCGGTCTTCTCCTTGAGTGCAGCGGATCTATTCGTGTTCTTCCCGCCTAGCCCTCAGGCCCCAGCGCTGCCCGCTCAGCTGCACATGACGGCAGAGTCCTTGGGCCTCATGGCGGTCTTGGGGGTGCAGTCGGCCGATGCCGACATCGACAGCATCGCCCACATCGATCCAACGGGAGTGGGACCGATCTCGGCCCAGGCGTCGCCTGGGGGCGTCGTTACGTCACCCGCCCGCGTCGGTCGTGGATCCTACGCCGTGGCGATCAGTGGTTTTCCGGCCGGTTCGACGACCTCGTCCGACCAAGGAACGAACCCCACGCCGAATCTGGGTTCCGTCGGCCCAGGCGACTCCGTGACCGGCGCCGTGCGGGGTCGTGGCGGGCCCGGCGGGAGCGTGGAGTTCTACGACTCGTTCCGCCTCGAGCTCCCTTCCTCGGTACCCGGTGTGTCGAATCTCCTGGCGAGCGTGTTGGGGGATCAAGTCACGCTCAGTTGGACCCTTCCTCAGACCTATACGGGAATCGAGGTTTGGATCACTGGCCAGGGCGCGCCGCAGCTCGTGGCCGGTAACGCCACCGGCACCGTGGTCACCGTCGAGCCGGGGGTCCATGTCTTCGAGGTGCGAGGGTTGGCGGGAACGCAGCGGAGCGCCGCGAGTTTCGTCACGGCGAGCGCCGAGCCGGCGCCCGGGCAGCTGGCGGCGCTCGCGCCACCTGCACGATTGCAAGTTGGGGTCGCGGCCAACGACGCCACGGTGTCGTGGTTCAACCCCGTCGACTATCTCGATGTTTCGGTGGCCCTCGACGATGTCGTCCTCGCGTCCACGGGCCCTCAGAGCGCGGGCACCACGGCGTCCACGATCCTCTCGAACCTCCCCAATGGCTTGCGCCGTGTGAGCGTACGCGGGGTGGTGGATCTTGCCGGACAGAGTACGCCGACGGTGGCGACCTGTGCCGAGGCCGTGGTCTTGGTACCCTTCGTGGGCGAGTTGATCCAGTCGGTGCCGTTTCCCGGGGGGACTCCCAGCGGCGTGACGGTCACGGACGACTTCGTCTTCGTCGCAGATCAAACGGGTGGGACGTTTCGCTTCGAGCGCAGTGCGTTGTCCGCGACCCCGGTCTTCCTCAACTCGCCGGTGCCACCCCCGGCTGAGATCACCGGGCTAGCGGTGCAGGGCACCCAACTGTTCTGGTTGATCCAGAATCAGATCTGGATGACCGATCTCAACGGCGTTGCGCCCACCTTCCTGGCCCCGATCCAGTTCCCAGGGCTTCCCGGGGACGCCGGCGATGCGACCTTCGATGACGTCGGCACCCTCTGGGTCACCGATCGCTTGAACGGCCGCTTCACTCGGCATGACCCGTTCACTGGCAGTCCGCTGCCCGAACAGATCGGCCACCCCGGCGGTGGTGGAATCGTCTCCGCCATCGCTCAACGCGCAGACGGCGCCTTCGAGGTAACCCACGACGATGGCAATGGTCAGTTCTACGCGACTGCGACCGCGCTGAACGGAGCACCGATCGTGGGCTTCCCGTTGGCGGGCATCGATCCGCGCGGCGTTGCGTGGGTGGGCAACGGCCAGCGGGGGGTGCCCGCTTTGTTCGTGGCCGACGCGGCTGCCGGAGAGCTGCTCGAGATCGCCGCGTTCGCCCCGCTTCCGCCACCGGAGCTACGCGACTGCCATGAGTCGAGTTTCGGTGTTTTGCGGGCCGACGCCGCGACCGGTGCCTCGATCCCCGATCTCGGTGCGTTGGTCGAGGTCGCCACGTTCGTCGGGACGGGTATCGTGGCGGCGGACGTCGACGTGTCGTTGTCGCTGCACCACGAACTGCCGTCGGATCTCCAGGTCATGCTCGAGTCGCCGGCGGGCACGGTGGTGGTCTTGTGCGACCGTCCCGGCGGCACGTACGACACGAGTGGTGCCACCTTCATCCTCGATCGTCGCGTAGACGATGGCGGCCAGAGCGGCTTCAACGACGCCTTCGGGACCCGCACCCCCGACGGCCCCGGAACGCTCGCGGACTTCAACGGAGAGCCCAGTGACGGCTCGTGGACCCTGACGATCGTGGATCGCGAGGCGTCCAACGTCGGTCAGCTCCTTTCGTGGCAGTTGTCGGTTTGTGCGCCGAGTCTGGTACCGAGTCCCCGGTTCTTGCGCGGAGACGCCAACAGCGACGGTTTGGTCGACATCTCCGATCCCATCGCCGTGCTGTCCTCGTTGTTCAGCTCGCCGCCGCTCGTGCTCGTGTGCGCCGACGCGGCCGACGCCAACGACAGCGGCACGATGAACATCGCGGACGCGATCACGCTGCTTTCGTTCTTGTTCCAGGGTTCGCCGTCGCAGTTCCCGCTGCCGTTTCCGACGTGTGGCACCGACCCGACATCGGATATGCTGGGCTGCGGACTGGTCGTGCCTTGCTTGTAGTCGGGAAGCGGAGGGGCCGTGGTGCACTCGAGGTCGTTGGGTCTGTTGTCGTTGTTCTTTCTTGGACTTGCCTTCGACGCCTGCGGTATCGATCTCGCCGCGCCGTCGGGGTGGGCGATCGAGAAGCGGCTGACGATGCCGGATGACGCCCGGGCGCAGATCGGCGATCGCTGGGGCTGCAAGCTGGTCTCGGTCATCAACGTGATCTACTCGGTCGCCGGCAGCCAATGTCAGGTGAACGAGATCGTTGCGGCTTCGGACGCCGACGCGGACAAAGTGGCGGCCGCCCTGCTGAGGCTCAAGGGGGATCCGAGTTCGGTGCTCCGCGACGGAACCAAGGTTTACGAGCTCGTATGCCGGGATGCGCGTCTGTTGAGAACGGCCAAGGACGTCTTCGGCTTTCAGCCGCCGGTCGTCACCTACCGGGTGTCGTTCACATGTGCGCCGCTCGTGACCTGCAACGCCATGGCCCTGAATCGCATGTTCAACTTGTTCTTGGAGCTGGATCGAACCCAAGACGCCGAGGCCGCGGGGGTGATACGCGCGCAGATCGCTGGCCTTCGTGAACAGTTCGAGTTTGGAAACGAGCTGACGCTCCGGCGGCACGGTCTCGGAGATCGCCCGATCGCCTTCACCTTCGATCCCGCGCCCCAGAGCACGGTGACTTTGGAAGAACAAGACGCCGTGACGTATCGCTTCGCCAACTTGCCGGTCGACGCCGATGTCCCTCGCGTTCGCGTCGAAGCAATCGTCACCAGCGATCGTGCGGGACCGAGTCAGACGGCGCCGACCCCAGGTGCTTCCAGTCTCGGAGCGAATCGCCACTGGCCGAGCGCAGCGCCGGAGATCGTACGGCTCGCGGCCGAGATCACCGCCGACATCGAAGCGTCCGACAAGAAGGTTGCCGCGCTGCTGGGGTGGTTTCGAGACCCCGCCAACATGCGCTACGGTGGCGGCGTCACCGGCTCGCGCTACGGCGTCGCGAAAGTGCTCGAACAACGGGTCGGGCACTGCTGGGACTATGCCGACTTGTTCGTGACCCTATGCCGCGCGACCGGCGTCCCCGCTCGTGCGGTTGCCGGGTGGCTCCACCGAGAGTCCGGTCACGTTTGGGCGGAGGTGTTCATCGACGGAGGCTGGCGGCAGGTGGATCCGACCTCTGGGATGGCGGCCGGCAGCGACTACGTACCCTACATCACGTTGGTGGAGGGCGAGTTCCCGTTGCTGTACGTGTCGCCCGTGACGATCGACATCGTTCCGACTCCGGGCGGGTGAGATCGCAGTCGCGCACCCCGGAATCGTGTTGCAGCCGCCCCCGTGGGCTTGCCTTCCCGGCGTCGTTGGGTCGAGAATGCGCGCGCCTGGTCTCCCCCTTGGAGCACGAGGTCGTCGCGGTCGTGCGGTTTCACTCCGGCTCGGGAATCACTTACCATGCCCAATGTCGTTTTCGTCGCTCCGTTCGTGCTCGAGGCGACCCGTCGATTCGTGCATGCTGCCGCGGCTCTCCCGGGGACGCGCCTCGTGCTCGTCACGCAAGAGCCGGCCGAGCGCCTGTCCGAATCCCTACGCGCGGATCTCGGGGGTCACTACAAAGTCGACAACGCGCTCGACGCCCAACAGATCGTCGACGCCGTCCGTTCGATCGCGAAACGCGTGGGGCCGGTGGCGCGCGTGATCGGCATGCTGGAGCAACTGCAGGTGCCACTCGCGGAGGCCCGCGCGGCCTTGGGACTCCCCGGGCTCGCACCGGACGCGGCCCGTGGGTTTCGCGACAAGTCCGTGATGAAAGATCGACTTCGCCAAAGCGGGATCCCGTGCGCACGGCACTGTCTAGCAGCAACGGCGGCCATGGCCACCCAGTTCGCGCGTGAGCAGGGTTTCCCGCTGGTGGTGAAGCCGCCGGCCGGCGCCGGCGCCAAGTCGACCTTTCGCGTCGACAACCTCGAGCAGCTGTCCAAGGCGATCGAGCTGTACCGGCCGGCACCCGGGCGCGAGATGCTGCTCGAGGAGTTCCTGGTGGGCGAGGAGCACTCGTTCGATTGTGTGTTCGTTCGCGGGCGGCCGGTGTGGTTCAGCCTGAGTCGATATCTCCCCTCGCCGCTCGAAGTACTCGAAACCCCTTGGATTCAGTGGTGCGTGCTTCTGCCACGGCACGTCGATGGTCCCGAGTACGCAGCGATTCGCGAAGTTGGCCCGCGCGCGATCGCGACGCTCGGTCTCGAGACTGGAGTCGCGCACATGGAGTGGTTTCGGCGTCCCAACGGCACGGTCGCGATTTCCGAGGTCGGGGCGCGGCCGCCGGGCGCTCAGTTCTGCTCGCTGATTTCTTACGCGCACGATGTCGACTTCTATCGGGCGTGGGCGCAGCTTGCAGTCTACGAGAGTTTCGATCCGCCGACCCGCCGCTGGTCGGTGGGTGGCGCCTATTTCCGGGGGCAGGGGGCAGGGCGAGTGACAGCCGTCGAGGGGGTCGAGCAAGCGCAGCGGGAGCTCGGCAGCTTGGTGGTCGAAGCGCGTCTTCCGCGCGTGGGACAGGGTCGGAACGATTCGTACGAGGGCGAGGGCTACGCGATCTTGCGGCATCCGGAGACCGCTGTGGTCGAACGCGCGCTGCGGCGGATCGTCGAGGTCGTGCAGGTGAAAGTGGCGAACTCATGAACGTGCTCCTGATCAATCCCGGCTATCCACCCGAGATCGGGAACTTCACGCGTGCCTTGGCTCGCGTCGGCGCGCGCGTGCTCGGTTTGGGCGATACACCCGAGGGCGGCTTGGATCCGTCGATTCGGGCGGTGCTCTCGGGATACCTGCATGTGGGCAACCTCTGGGACGAGGCGGCCGTGATCGCCGCGGTGCGAGGATGGTCGCTGGCGCGCCACATCGATCGCGTCGAGTCGCTGTGGGAGCCGGCGATGATGCTGGCCGCCAACTTGCGTGCGGGTCTTGGCGTCCCGGGCATGAACGCGGAGACGACCCATCGCTTTCGGGACAAGGAAGCCATGAAAGCGGCTCTCGATCGGGCCGGCATTCGGACGCCGCGGCACCGCCGTGCGTCCTCGGAGCACGAGGTGAGGGCGGCCGCGGAGGCCGTGGGCTATCCGCTGATCATCAAGCCGATCGCCGGCGCTGGGTCGGCCGATACTCACCGCGTCGACGATGCGGCGGGGCTCGAGCGCGCCCTTGCCGCGGTCAAGCACGTGAAAGAAGTCAGCGTCGAGGAGTTCATCGAGGGTGACGAATTCACCTACGACACGATTTGCGCACGCGACCGACTGTTGTTCCAGAACGTGTCTTGGTATCGCCCGCGACCCCTGGAACAGCGTCAGATGCAGTGGATCAGCCCGCAGACCATCGCGGTCCGCCGCCTCGACCAGCCGGAGTTGGCCGGCGGCATCGCCATGGGGCCGCGAGTGCTCACCGCTCTCGGTTTCACCGAGGGGTTCACCCACATGGAGTGGTTTCGACGTCCCGACGGCGAGGCCGTTTTCGGCGAGATCGGCGCGCGCCCGCCCGGAGCGCGCACGACCGAGATCATGAACGTGTGCTGCGATGGAGACGTCTATGTTGCGTGGGCCGAGGCCATCACGACGGGGCGCATCTCGCAGCCCCTCGAGCGGCGCTGGAATGCGGCCATCATCTTCAAGCGGGCCCAGGGAGAAGGCCGCATCACACGAGTCGATGGGCTCGGGGGTTGGCTCGCTCGTTACGGCCAACACGTGGTGACCGTCGAACTGCTGCCGATTGGTGCGCAGCGTCGCAACTGGAAGCAGACCCTCATCTCCGACGGCTGGGTGATCGTACGCCACCCCGAGTTGCAGTCCACGCTCGAGATTGCTGATCGCTTCGGCATGGACGTGCAGATGTACGCCGAGTAGCGACGTCTCCGAGGCCTGATCGAAGGTGCGTGGCCACCGCCACGAAGGTTCCGCATGGACCTGCGGAAGGCGTCGAGTCCAGCCCTCGCCCATGATCCACTCTCGCCCTCCATCGCTCGCCGGATCGCCGCGTCGCTGGGTTCTCTGCCCGGCGCCTCGCCAAGCCGCAATGAACCAGGAGTTGCCCCGGGGCGGTGGGCGACTCCTAAGTCCCGCTTAACGAGTGCTGAAGTGGGATTGACTCGAATCCTCGGTTTGGCGACGCGAAGATAGAGGCACGAAAGGAAGGATGCCTCCATGAACAGACTTTGGATCGCGCTCTTGGCCTGTGGCTTCTTCAGCGTCGTGGCGATGGCGGCGGTGCAGGCACCGCCGGAAGGGAAGCGTACTCGGGTTGGTGTGTACGACAGTCGGGCGATTGCGATCGCCTATGCGCCGTCTCGCTTCAACCCGGTGCGCGAGAAGACCAAGGAACTCGAGCAAGCGAAGGCGGCCGGCGATTCCAGGAAAGTGAAGGAACTCGAGGCTTGGGGAGAGAAGCACCAACGCGCCTTGCACCGGCAAGGGTTCGGCCGGGTGCCTGTGGGCGACTTGCTCGATCCCGTTCGCGACCGACTTCCGGGAGTCGCGCGCGAGGCGCGTGTCGACGTGATCTGCGCGGAGTGCGACTTCAGCGCCGCGGACGTAGAACTCGTGGATGTGACGCGTGCCCTGGCGCTTCTGTACGAACCGTCCGAGAAGACCTTGGGGTACATCGACGAGATCAAGCAGCACGCGCCCGTCGACCTCGACGAGATCGATCGCGGTCACGACCACTGAGCTAGGCGCGAATCCAGCGCATTCACAAGCAACTCGAGTTCGCGCTTGGCGGTTACTCCGTGCCGCGACTTCGACCCAGCCATGCTGGCATCGCACCCAAGGACTGATGCGCGCCGAACGAGCCTTCCGAGGGTTTCTTGGAACGCCAGTTCGGCGCGCGCCATGGTGGACGATTCGCCGGCCCCGGGTTAGAACGTCGGTCCGCACGGCAGAGCTTTCGGTGGATTCGTGCGGGCCGGGAGGTTCTGGCCTTGTTCACGCTGCGCATTCACCGCACCGCCAACGAACCGCGTCCGGTGCCAGGGACGACGGCGCTGCACGAGCTACGGGGTGGCCCGGGGCATCTCCTCGAGTGGCTGGAGACGCAGCTCGGTTGGCCGCTCGGCCGTGTCACCCGCTTCGAGCGCACGCGCCGGTACTTGCACGCGCTCGAGGGGACCGTTCTCGAACTCGGTGCGCGCAGCTTGGCCACGGATGCGTGGGCGACGGCGACGGAGCTGCTGCGTCGCCGGGACGAGCTGCGCCTTGCCGGATGGAGGCCCCAGCCTGCGGGCGAAGGTGCCTCGCAGCTTCCGCCTTTGGTCCGCGACTTGGCAGCCGTGGAGGCCACCTTGGCCGCGGATCCCGATTGCCGCTTGCCTCCCGGTGAGGCCGAGCGAGTCGAGCGGGTGCAGGCCGCGCTCGACGCCGGTCAATTGCTGCCCGAGCATCAAATCCTGCTCGAGGAGTCGATCGACGAGTGGCCCCCGGCTTGGCGTCCGCTGCTCGCGCGCTTGCACACGATGCGGCTCCCGCCCCCACAGCCACGCGCGCGCGGCGACAGTGCGCTCGGTGCGGCGCAGCGTCGAGTGGCCGCGGCCGACGAGGTCGGCGCCGGCGTCGAGCGCACGGAGACGGAACGCGAACGGCCGACGACGTTCCCGCAGGACGCTTCGCTCGGCTACGTGCGAGCCGCGAGCGCAACGCTCGCCTGTCGCGTCGTGGCGACACTCCTCGTGGAGGCGTCGGTGCGGACGGTCGATACCGTGATTCTCTGTGAGGACGCGGCCACGGCCCTGACTCTCGACGATTGTCTGGCCGAAGTCGGCTTGCCCACCATGGGGGTCGCGTCGCGCAACTCGACCCATCCGGCGTTGCAGGTACTGCCGCTGGTGCTCGAACTTTGCTGGGAGCCGGTCGATCCGCAGCTGCTGCTCGATTTCCTGACGCTGCCGATTCGCCCGCTGCCGCGTTCGCTGACGCGTCCGCTCGTCGAGGCGTTGGTCGCGCAACCTGGACTCGGCAGTCGCCGTTGGGAGGAGGCGCGAGCCGAGCTCAGCGCGCCGGAACGCGACCCTACGGGTAGCACGGCGGAGACGCTGCGGCGCTGGCTCGACCACGAACGTTGGCCGCGCCACCTGGGTCTGCCGGTCACACTCGTGGCGGAGCGGTGCCGCATCGTCGCGCAATGGGCGAACACGCGCGCGTTCGCATACGAGTCGGGAGAGACGTCCGCACGGGATTCGGAGTCGAGCCGCGATGGCGTGGCGCCGGCGGCGAACCCCGTAGAATCGCGGGTGCGGCGTGCGGCGACGGCAGAATTGGCCCGCACGCTGCGCTCGGCCGCCGCACATGCGCATGCGCTCGCCGAGATCGTCGCGAGCTGGCCGTACCCGGTGACCGAGTCGCAGTTGCCCCGTCTGCTCGAGGCCACGCACGACGGTGCGCGCCGTCATCCCCGACCGGCGCTCGCTGGCATGCCGCGATTCGTCAGTCATCTGTCGCAGGTCCACAACGGGTGCGAGCGGTTGATCTGGCTCGGCACCGGCACCGCAGACCCGCACCCCACGCGTTGGACTCACAGCGAACTACAGGGCCTGGCGGCTGCCGGCATCGAGGTCGACGATGGACGCCTCGCGTTGGTGCATGCCCGCCGAGCCGAGCGCCGCGGGTTCGCCGAGGTCCGTTCCGAACTCCTCGTCGTGCAACTCCCGGCGGACGACGAACAACGCCCGCATCCGGTCTGGACCCGGGTGCGCACGGCGCTCGAGCCGCGCGAGCCGGTGCTGCTCGAGCAGGCGATCGCGGGCGTCGCGTCGAGTGCGGGCGCGGCTCGGCAACGGCTTGCCCTGCGCATCCCGACTCGCGATCACCGTGTTCTTCCCCCGCCGTCGCCCCCGGCCCTGTGGCGTGTCGATCCGGACCTCGTGCGCGACCGCACCCGCAGCTCCGCTTCCGAGCTCAACGACCGCTTGGGTTGTCCGCTCAAGTGGGTGCTCAAGTATCCGGCGCGACTGCGCGCCAGCGATGTCGGTAACCTGAGCCCGGACTTCCGACTCAAGGGCAATCTCTCGCACCAGATTCTGGCGGAGGTCTTCAGTCCGTACGCGGGGCCCACCTTCGGCGAGGCGCGTCCGCTGCCGGAGATCGCTGAGGCCGCGCGGCGGGTGGAAGAGTGCTTCGACATGCGGGTCGTCCGCGATGCAGCGCCGCTCGCACAACCCGGCATGGCCGTCGAGCGGGTGCGGCTGCGTCGCGAGCTAGCCGCCTCGGCGCGCCGGCTGATCCACACGCTGACCCAGGGAGGCTACCGAATCGCGGGCTTCGAGGTGCCTATCGCGAGCCGCATCCACGGCCGCGAGTTGATGGGCTTCGTGGACTGTCTGCTGCTCACCGATAGCGGCGCCGAGGCCGTCGTCGACTTCAAGTTCGGTGGTCCGGCGTTGTATCGCCAGTTGATCGAGCAGGGCCGCGCGGTGCAGTTGGCGACCTATGCCGGAGCAAGGCATCGCGAGAGCGGACTGAAGGAGTTCCCCCGAGTCGGCTATCTGATCATCTCGACCGCGGACATCTTCACCCCACAGTTGCATGCGCTCTTGGGAACGGAGGAACGCGAGCAAGTCCCGGGTGCCCCGCCGATCCAGGACGTGTGGATCGCCTTCCAGGATGCGCTGGCCGGCGCGGAAGAGTGGTTCGAGACCGGCGAGATCCCGGTTCGACCGCGTCAGTCGCCGCTCGAGTGGCCGAAGGGTGTCGATTTGATCCTCGCTCACGCAGAGCAGCAGCCGACGTGCAGCTACTGCGACTTCGGCGGGCTGTGCGGGCTGAAGGAGACCCGATGAAGCGGCGCGAGGTCTTGGGACACGGCGTTCCCGCAAGCGCTGGATCCGCCGCGCCGGCCTTGGGTCGCCTCACCCTGTGTGGCGCCAGCGCGGGCACGGGCAAGACGTACTCGATTTGCGAGTTGATCGCCGAACGGGTCGTTCGCCATGGCCTCGACCCGGCGCGCTTGATCGCCACCACGTTCACGATCAAGGCCGCGGCCGAGCTGAAGGGGCGCATCGCTGCCCGCTTGCTCGAGGATGGAGTCGACCCGTCATGGGCCGAGCGACTCGAGCTAGCGCCGATCGGCACGGTTCACAGCGTGGCCTATCAGCTGTTGACGCGCTACGCGCTCCACCTCGGGTTGTCGCCACGCCTCAGTGTCGCCGATGAGACCGCTAGCGACCGGCTCCTCCGGCTCAACGTGCAACGTCTCGATCCCGGGCCGTGGGATGCGTTGAGCGAGCTTGCCCGCCGTCTGGGTCAGGACGATCTCGCTTTGACCTTGCTGGCCCTCATTCAGGAGAAGCGCATCAGTGCCATCGATGACGTGACCTTCCGCGAGCAGATGGCAGCGAACGCCGAACAGTTCGTGGCCATCCTCTTGGCGGGCGCTCCGGCGCGACGGGCGGGAGCCACGCCAACCCTGCAGGCTGCCCAGCAGGTCGCCGCCACTGCGCTCGACCGACTCGCGGCGATCTCGTGCGGTACGAAGAAGACCGCCGACGCCCGCAAACGCTTGCGGGAGATCAGCGGCGGCGCTCACGTGAGCTGGCGCGACGTCGTGCGGCTCGGACGGATCGACGCCGGCAAGAGATCCGGGGCTGACGCGGCGCTGCGGGACGTGCGAGACTTCGCTTCCGGGGTGCGCACGTTCGCGGAGCTGCACGCGGACGTGCGTCAGTTCATGACCTTGCTGACCGAGCAGACGATTGCCCTCGAGCGATCCTATCTTGCTTACAAGAAGGAGCGCGGACTGCTCGACTTCACCGACCTCGAAGTCGAGTTCCTTCGGCTCTTGCGCGGGGAGTTGGCCGAGGACGTGGCTGCGGGCTTCGACTTGGTTGTCGTGGATGAGTTCCAGGACACGAATCCGCTGCAGCTCGCGATCTTCACCCGCTTGCGAGAGCTCACGCCGGAGAGCTACTGGGTGGGTGATGAGAAGCAGTCGATCTTCGGATTTCGGGGAACCGACGCGCGCCTGATGCAGGAGGTGTGGGAGAAGTCGACGCCCGACGAACGTCGGACCCTCGAGACCAACTACCGCTCGCAGCGCGGTCTCGTCGATCTCGTCAATCGCGTGTTCGTGCCCGTGTTCGGTGAGGAAGCGACGATGTTGGCGCAGCGCGACGCGCTGGACCGCGCGCGACCCGGAGTCGCCCGCTGGATCCTGAACGTCAACTCCAACGACGACGAAGCTGCAGCGATTGCGCGCGGCATCGCTCGCCTGCACCGCGAGGGCAAAACGCCGCTCGCGGACATTGCCGCGTTGGTGCGGACCAACGAGCAGGGCAGGCAGCTGGGAGCAGCGCTCGACCGTCTCGATGTGCCGAGCGTGATCGAGCTGCCGGGGCTGCTCCAGACTCGCGAGTGCGTGGTCGCGCTGGCGGGGTTGAGGCTGGTGGCCGATCGTCGCGATAGCCTGGCAGCGGCGACCGTGGTGCACCACTTGTCCGAGGCGACCGACGGGACACCGGCTTGGTTCGCGGACCGACTTCGCGAGGTCCTCACCGAGGAACCGAATGCATCGGATCGCGCGACGAGTGGCGCGGCGTCGCCTGGACGGGGTGTGACGCCGCGCGCGCACTCGGTTCCTTGGAATGGGCACCCGACGCTGGCGATCCTCGATGAACTCGCGCCGCAGGCCGGGGCGCTGACTCCCAGCGAGACTCTGAGCGCGGTGATCGCGGCACTGGCAATCCCGTTTCGAGCCGCGGCTTGGCGGGCGCCCGGCATGCGCTGCGGGAATCTCGACGCCCTCCTCGGGCACGCCCGGAAGTATGAGCGAGAAGCGGTCGACTCGGGGAGGCCGGCCACGCTCACGGGCTTGATCGCTCACCTCGAGAGGTTGAGTGCCGAAGAGCAAGACATGCGGGTTCCACCAACGGGCTTGGATGCGGTCACGATCGCGACCTATCATCTCGCGAAGGGGCTCGAGTGGCCAACGGTAGTGCTGACGGGACTCGACCACCAACGATCCCCCGACCTGTTTCGCCCGTCGACTTCGGGGGGGGATCCGGCGGCGAGTGATCCGCTGCGCGGTCGGCGTATTCACTATTGGCCGTGGCCATTTGGCCGTGGCACTCGTGGCCAGCTCACCTCGGGTAGTGACCTCGAGCACGACACGCAGAGGACCCCCGAGGGCGCCGCCGCGGTGGCGACCGAGCGCGAGGAGTCGTTGCGACTGCTGTACGTGGGTTTCACGCGGGCGCGCGACCACTTGGTCATCGCCCACCGTCAGGGCAAGCACGCATGGCTCGATGAACTCCCGAGCTTGCTCCAGGTTCTTGGCCGGGTCCCGGTGCTTGGATCACACGAGATCGAGGGCGTGTCGACCCGAGTCGAGGTCGAACTCTTCACCGACGAGAGCCGCGAGGCCCGGCCCGGTGGTCGTGCCGAGCCGGTCGGTGAGAGCCCGTCGATTCGTTGGCTCGATCCGAGACGGGTCCGCGAGGAGGAGCGCAGCGGGGAGCCGGCGTACGTCAGTCCAAGCGACGCTCCCGGGAACCTGGATGGGGCGCGGCTCGAAGTGCTCGAGCTACCGGGAGTGCCCGCGACCGGGCCTGGGTTGCACGTGCACGAAGGGGATGAGGCGAATGTCGGCAGCGCGGTTCACGCCTACTTCGCAAGCCTCCCGTCGGTGCGCGCGCTCGACCGTTCGGGTCGCGAGCGGGTTGCCGCTCGTTGTCTCGAGGCTTACGGTTGCGAGGCCGTGATCTCGGCCGCCGACCTGGTCGTCGCGGGTGAGCGATTTCAAGCCTGGATCGCCGAGCGCACTGCGAGTAGCCAGTGGTTCACCGAAACCCACGTCACTGCTCCGCGAGCGGGCGACCCCAACGAGACTCGGGCCGCGCGCTGGGGCCAGCCTCAGACTTGGGGCACCATCGATTTGTTGCTCGTGTCTGGGCCTCGTGGTGCACACTCCGTCGCGTCCGTGATCGATCACAAGACGGGCACACCGGGTCGCAGTGGTGAGCGTGCCTATGCTGCTCAGTACGTCGGGCAGATCGAGGCCTATCGCAACGCGCTGAGCGCTGCCGGCGTCGACGCGCAGGCGTGGCTGCACTTGCCGCTGGGGCGCGGTGTGATGATCCGCGTGCGCGAGCCGGGTGCGGGCACCGACGCAGCGAAGGACCCGCACCGGCCCGCCGGGTCCGCGCAGGATTGACTCCCTCACGTCGCATCCGACCACCGGGGGGCCGATCCTGAGGTTCGAAACCGGGACTGGGTCTACAGCTCGACGCGTCGCGGACGATCTCGAACTTCTTGGAGCGGCCGAAGGGTATCGCAAGTAGCGAGGGCAGTTGCGGAGTCGATCCTGCACGAACCTACGAGTACGCAATCGCAGTCCCAAGTCTCAGGGACAGTTGCTCGCGGCGCCGCACCCCAAGGCGTCGGCAGTCGGGTCGACGCCGCAGACGGACGCCGGCGGCGGCAGAGGTACCCCACCTTGGAAGAGCACCGAGAGCAGGCGAACGGCGTCGGCGATGTTGCGGCTGCCATCGTCGTTCGCGTCGCATGCGTCGGCGCAGAGAACCGAGCCGCCGGCGAAGAGTTCGTTCAAGAGTGCAATCCCATCTGCCACGTTCGTCGCGCCATCGGAGTTGCAGTCACCGCGCACGAACGTGACTCCCGACGGCATCAGAGGCTCGAGCACGAACGCCGAGAAGAAGCCCCCGCCGGCGGTCCCAGTGCCGTAGCCGCAGATCCAACCGGTGTCGCTGATCGCGTTGGCTTGAATCAACTCGTAGTTGCCGGGAAGCGCCACGAGGGTGTTCAGGTCGCGCATGCCGTTCGCTGCGTCCCAGACGAACGCGTGGCGACCGGCGACGGGGGACACCGTGTTCGCACTCGTGCTCTCGCCGACCACGACGCCGCTCGCGTTGACGTCACGAGCCCGCGACCTGCGAATGTTGATGACCGAGGGGCCCAGAGTTCCGAGATCGACGAGGCCGCCACTTGCGGTCCATAGGAACGCGTGCTCGTCACCACCGACGCCTGGGGCCGTGGCCCAACCGACGATCTCCCCGGCGTCGTTCACGCCCTGAGCCGACGCGGTTCCGAGGTTGTCCGGTCGCAGCGTACCGAGATCCACGAACGTGCCAGCGACCAGGTCGAACGCGAAGGCCCGGGTCTCGAAGTCTTGGCCCGCGTCGTTGGTGTCACCACAGATCAAGCCGTTCGAGTTGATCCCACCGACGTTGTAGGCCGCGGGAACGCCCAGCGTCTCCAGGTCGCGTGTGCCGCCTACGGCATCCCAAAGGAACGCCGTGTGACCCGCGGGGTTGATGCAATCGAAACAGCTCGACGGACCCGGGAAGCCCGTCAGCGGATTGATGGCTCGCCCAAGGATCACGGTGCCACCGAGGACAGGATGGTTCGAGGCAACGAACTGCGAGCGAATGTCGGTGAAGCTCGGATTCACCGGCGGGACCGTGAGAAGCACTGTACCCGCGGGGTCGTAGAGGTGGCTCGCGCCCGCGATCGTGCCGTCCGCCGCCACGGACTGGCCTGCGTCCGGGATCATGCTCGCACCCGCCGCGGGAGTCCACACCCAACCGGTGTTGACGGTCCCGAGCGAGCGACCGACCGCCAGCCCGCCATCGTTCACATCGTGGCCGTAGGACTCATTCGTGTTGCCGGCTCCAAACGGTGGGACCAGGTGCAGCACGTACTCCGGGGCACCCTGAGCAAAGACGAACGTCTCGACACAGAGAATGCCAGCGATCACCCCGAGCCAAACGCGTCCAGCGATCCGAAGCATGCAAGCCTCCTTCCGAGAGGGTTCTCGAGGGGATGCCGGAAACACCGACCTCGACCGCCAGAATGCTCACCACATTCCGTCACCGCCACCCGTCGTCGAGCCCTTCCGACGTCGACACCGCGTGACCGCTCTAGCCCGCCCCGGAGGCAGGTCGCGCCGTCCGCGAACGCCGTGGAAGGGGTCGTGTTCGGCGAGAGAATCACCGGGTCGACGCGGGGCGGATGCGAGCGAAGTGTACGCGGTTCGCTGCAGAACTCGAGTAATTGGGCCGCGCTCGCTGGTTCTTGGGCGGGTTCACAACCTGCATGGCGCAACGTGGACACGACGGAGCCGGCCGCGCGGGGTTTCCGGCGTGAGAGGAGGGCTCTGGTTGCGGAGACGGCGGGTCAGATTGCGATGGCGCCGAGGCTGGGTCTCGGGTCGGGGCCGTGGCAGCAGCAGCCAAGGTACTGCACCAGCTTGAGTGTGCCCCACGGGAAGTGCGTCTTGCGCTTACCGGCGCAGTAGGCCGCGAGCGCTTCGCGGTACTGGCTTCGAAACAGGCGTAGACGATCGATGAGCTTGATCCGGGTTGGAGTGTCCTTGCATGCGATGTGGGGCTCGAGTTCACCGAGAGGCTCTGGCGTTCGCGCGCAATCGAAGGCGTCGACCTCACGCGCGCGTTTCGCACCCAGGAATGGTCGACGCTCGATCGCCATCTCATTCCGCTTCTCTTCCTCGATCTCGCGGCAGCGCTCCCGCACCATGGCGATGAGTTGGCGCTCCGTCGCGTCCTCGCATTCGGGGAGGCAAGTCGTGTAGGTGACCTCTTCGGGAAGCTTCTTGCTGAAGAAGAAGTTGGGTCGTTTGGCGTTGATGGTCAGACGCCCCAGGTCGTCTGTCGTAACTTTCACCCCCGGCCACTTCTGCATGCGGTCAACGAGTCCGGAGATGACAGCATTACAGAGGACGTAGGCGAGCTTGTCCGCGAGGTCCTCAGCCCGAGGCGCGATCCATACGCAGTTGGGCTTCTCGCTGCTCCAGAAGTTCTCCCGCCGCCGGTAGTGGCGGTTGAGACTTCGGCCCGCCAGAGAGAACAAGTACTGCATGAACCCAGACATCTGTCCACCGACCGGATCGGTGGCCATCATGTGGCCGTGGTCCGAGAGGAAGATGAACGCATGAATGCGGATGCCATACTTGTTGGCCGCAAGCCCAAGCACGTAGAGCAGCACCGCATTCACGACGCTGCCCGGCTTGAGCAAGAACATGCGCATCAATGTCCGCTTCGTGATGAGAAACGTACCGGGAATCGCCCATCGTGGAGGAGTAGCCATGGACCGCCTTTCGTGCCGTCCTCCAAGCAAGCGTCGTCGCCAATCCACCGGAATGCACGTAACTGACGCAGCTCACACCACGTGGATCACGAACGTGCACTCACGGCCAACGTTCGAATACGGTCGCGGCGCTCTCGATCGTCCTTCCTCGGTCCGCGTGACGAATCGGTGCCCAATGCGCCAATGTCGGCGAAACCGCCGTCACCTTCCTCCGGGGCGGGTGGGGGTGGCTGGTGCGGGGGGGCTGCGGCGATTCGAATGGGGAGGATTGTGCGATGGTGGGTTCCGTGGCAGGCTGGGGTTGGTGAGTCGCGGCGCGTGGCGATGAGGTCCTGAGCGGGTGGGAGGTGGGTCTTGGGGGCGGCGCGGGTCGTGATTGCCGGCGGGACTGGGTTTCTTGGCTTGAACTTGGTCGCGCACCTCGAGGCTCTTGGCTATGCGGTCACCGTGATCTCCCGTTCGGCGCCGCGCGGGGCGATTCGTGCGCGCCACGTTTCCTGGGACGGGCGCTCGCTGGGTGAGTGGGCCGAGGAACTCAACGGGGCGCTGGCGCTCGTGAATCTGGCAGGGCGTACGGTCGACTGCGTGAAGACACCCGACCACTGCGACGAGATTCTGCGATCCCGGGTCGAAGCGACGCGTGTGCTCGGGGCGGCGCTCCGGCAGCTGAACTCGCCGCCTCCCGTTTGGGTGCAGATGTCGACTGCGCATCGCTACGGCGATCCGCCCGAGGTCGTCTGCGATGAGGACTCCGCATTTGGATACGGTCTGGCTCCGTTCGTGGGCAGCGCCTGGGAGGAGGCGTACCTCCAATCGGTCTTGCCCGGGATGCGCCAAGTCATCCTGCGGACGAGTTTCGTCATCGGTCGAGATGGAGGGGCACTTCCCCGCTTGGCCACGCTCGTGCGTTGGGGGCTCGGCGGGCGCGTGGCGAGCGGCCGCCAAGGAATGAGCTGGCTGCACGTGCGCGACATGAACCGGATCTTCGCGCGCGCGATCCTCGACGAATCCATGACGGGTGCCTACATTGCCACCGCGCCGCAGCCGGTGTCGCAGAACGACTTCATGCGTGCCCTGCGCGGCGTGCTCCGCGTCCCGATCGGCTTGCCGACGCCTGCGTGGTTGGCGCGGCTCGGAGCACCACTCGTGATGCGAACCGACCCCGAGCTTGCGTTGTATGGTCGATACTGTGTTTCCCGGCGGCTGCGGGACGAAGGCTTCGAGTTCGAGTTCCCCGAACTTCGCGGCGCGCTGGCGGATCTCTTTCGTCCATCCGCGTTACCCACAACCCCACGGAACGATTCGGCTGGAGGCGCTCGCGGCGGGCAGGGCGCGGGTGCTCGCTGAGCCCCGCCCCTGCGCCGAGTTCGGATACCGCCGCTGTGTCGTGGTTCGAACCAGGAGGACGTGTCTTGGCTCAGTTCGATCTTCGTTCCATCTTGGACGCGATGACGCCGACGCTTCACCCGGGCGCCTATGCCTACGTGCTGCTCCCCCTGGACGCGGCCGGTGTCGACTCCTCGCAGGTGATCGCCACCTTCCGTGAAGCCGAAGGCCTGACCGTGATTCTGCCCGAGGCCGAAGCCGCGCGTCTCGGGCTGGCCGTGGCCTTCCGTGCCGCTTGGATCACCCTGAAGGTGGACTCCGATCTGAGCGCTGTCGGCTTCACAGCCACCTTCTCTCGGGTTCTTGCGGAAGCCGGGATCAGTTGCAACGTCGTGGCCGCGGTGCACCACGATCACCTGTTCGTGCCGTTCGCCCGGGGCGCCGAGGCCCTCGAGCGTCTCCAGGCGCTGCAAGCGAACGCTTGCGCAAGCGCGCGACAGACGCTCGCCCTGACCGCGATCGTCGTGCGCGACTACGACGAAGCGATCCGTTTCTACGTGGACGTCCTCGGTTTCCAGCTCGTCGAGGATGTGTTGCAACCCGCTCAGAACAAGCGGTGGGTCGTGGTCAAGCCGCAGGGAGCTTCGTCGGGGGGACTGCTGCTCGCGCGGGCGGCGAATGACGAGCAGTCGAGTAGGATCGGCAATCAGACCGGTGGGAGGGTCTTTCTGTTTCTGCACACCGACGACTTCTGGAGAGACTACGACGCCTACCGTGCGCGCGGCGTGGAGTTCGTTCGCGGACCATCCGAGGAGTCTCACGGCACCGTCGCGGTGTTTCGCGATCTCCACGGCAATCTGTGGGACCTGGTCGAGCCTCGCAAGCCTGCGCCCGATCAGCCGTCGTCGGAGGTGCCCCGGTGATTTGCACGATTGCCCGACAGGCTTGCTCGTGTTTGCGAGAGGTGCGACAGCCGTGAAGCCTCGCGTCCCCAAGATTGGCCGGCGGACGCTGCACGAGGCGTTGGCGTTCGCGATGCTGCAGCACCAACGGGGCTTGCTCCCCGAGGCCGAGAAGCTCTATCGCCGTGTCCTCGCGGCTGCTCCCGACCATCCCGACGCGCTGCACTACTTGGGCGTGGTCTGAAGGCTCGGAGTCGCCACGAGGAAGCGGAAGCTGCTTACCGTCGAGCGCTGGAGATCGACTCGCGCTACGCCGACGCCTGGTACAACTTGGGCTTGGCGCTCGACCGGCAGGGCAAGACGGAACCGGCGAAGCCAGAGCGAGACTTCGGCCCTCCGCAGCCGAGCGCTCACGAGTAATGCGCACTAGCGCCCACGTGCGGTCGCGTACAGCCATTCGTACCACTCGACGAACCGCTCGCGGCTGCCCCAGTTCAGCCCGGCTTCGCCCGCAGTTCCGGCCTCGCCCGCCTGAATCTCAGCAGTGCTCAACCACGGTTTCAGGGCGGCAACTCCCTTCTCTGCGGCGACCTTCTTCGAGTCCGGTGTCGTCAGGTCCAGGCTGCTGGCCCACAGGTAGAAGATCGCAGCGGAGGTCGCGATGTAGGCGCCGCCCGAGTCGATCTCGGCGGCCGCTCGTTGGTCGGCGTCGACGGCCTGCAGCGTTTCGACCAATCTGTCGGCCGCCTCGCTGTAGACCTGCGGGTCCTGCGACCTCTTGGTGATAGCCTCCCAACCGTCGACCAGCGCGGGGTAGCAGTCGGCGAACAACTGGTCGCGCGTGACGAGCCCCGAGCCCGACTCGAGGAGCTGTCGTTGGTCCTCAATGTCTTTCGCCAGCAGCCGCGCCATGCCGGGGTGCCCCGACTGCAGGTGGATCATGCCCTCCAACACGGTGAGGTGCGCTGCTACGGCGTCGGTGTTGCCGTGCTCCGCCTTGTAGTTGCGGATCGCCGCCAAGGTTGCCTTGAACGCTTCGCGGTCGCTCCCGAGCGCGGGTGCAGTGCCTTCTTGGGGAAGCTTGGTGCGGGCCCATTCCTGGGTGTAGGTCGAGTGGATCTGCTCGAGTTGGTAAGTTCGGGGCGTCAGTGCGTTGCAAGACAGCGCGACCAGAGCGACAGCGAGGACGAAGACGCGGTACATCACGTTCATGAAACGACCTCCTCCTCGTTGCGGATGGGTTCGCCAAGCGCCAACTCGTGGATCGTCTTGAAGCTGTTGGCGGAGATGTTGGTGAGCGGGAACGGAGCGCGCAAGAAGGCGTCGACGAGACGCTCCAAGTAGCGTATCACACGATCTCCGTCGATCGATCGACCCACTTCTTGCTCGAGCTTGCGCGACGCCATGCCCAGCAGTTTCGCCATCTCGTCCGCCCGTGTCCCCTCATCGACGAAGGTCTGCCCGCGGCGGGCCAGCGTCACGAGCAACGTCCGCACGGTGTCCACCAACGTTCCTCCGCTGAGGAGCGTCGTCTTGTCGGAGGCGAGCCCCTCGAAGACGGCGACGACCAGCGGCTGGATCAACTCCGCCTCGCCGAAGCCGCTCCACATCCGCGGATTGCGGGCCACGGCCTCGATCGTCGCCAGGATCAAATCGCGTCGCGAGTTCGGGGTCAGGAGGGCACGGACTCCGGTGGCCGACAGCTGTTCACCGACCGACGCGAGCACGACCTCCACGGGCACATCGAGCTGCGCCCGACCGATGTTGGCCGTGGACGTGCGGATCGCCGCGTCCAGTAGCTCGACGAGGTCGTCCTGGGAGAGCCCGTCCGCGAGCGCCGAAGCCGCTGCTTGCAGTACGCCCGTCGCGACACTCACCGCGAAGTCGCTGTTCCCCGCCCACTCGGCGCTGCGCTCCGCCAGGACCATGAGCAACCGCGAAGTGATCTCGCGGAGCGTCTGCGGCGAGACCACCTCCGCGAGTTCTTGGCTCGCGACCACCCCCGCGACTCCGGCGACCAGGCTGGCGGATAGCTCATCGATCTTGCCGGCCGCGGCCAGCGCGCCCGGGTTCGCGGCGATCGCGCCCAGACTCGCTCGGAACACTCCGGCGATGATTTCCCCGCTGACGAACGTCGCGACGAGCTCGTCGTTGCCGCCGCGGGTCTCGACTTCGGCGAGGATCGACTGCAGCACTGCCGACAACAGTGGCTTGTTGCGGACTCTCTTGCTCAGCAACTCGGAGGTGCCCGCCGCGGCACTCGTCAAGGCCACCTCAAGCACGCCGAACAACGCGCGCGGATCGTCGAAGATCGAGACGAAGTTCTTGCCGAGATCCCTCAAGGTGGCGGTCAAGACTTCGCGGAAGGGTCCGTCCACGCCGACCAACGTTGGATCGTCGGCGATCCGAGTCAGGTACTTTCCGACCAAGGCCTGGAAGCCACGCCGGGTGATGATCTGGGCCACGAAGTCCGTCCCGAACTCTTCGCGCATGTCGGTAAGTGCACCGAACAGCGCGACCACAGCTGGCTCTTCCGTGATGGAAGCGGAGTGTTCCAGGGCGGCGACGACGGCGGAGCGGAGTAGGCCACGCAACAGCATCTCGGCGCTGTCGTCGTCGAAATCGCGCTTGCCCGCGAACTCCTGAATGAGGCTCGCGAGGATGACCTCGGTTTTGGGGTTCGAAACGAAGAAGCCGGCGTTCTCGCCGGCGACCTCCAGCAACGTGTCGGCGGTGGCGAGCAACAATCGCGTGAGGGCTGGGTTGCGGGACAACCGATGGGACGCCACCACGTAGTAGCTCAAGCGCATCTCGGGGCTGGCGCGTACGCTGCGGGCCTCCGACTGCGGCCCCAGGACGATCGGCGCGGTGCTCGAGGCTTCGAAGAAGAGTTGCAGGAACTCACTGCGCAAGTTTGCAGTCGCCGGCACGAGCGGGTTCTGCTTCAGCTTCGCAAACGCCTCGGTCTCCGCACGCAACTCGAGCACGAGCTTGCCCGGTTCGCTCTCGAAGAAAGCAAACATGGCGTCCTTCTGACTCAGGAAGTCGAATGGCGCTGGCGGCAAGGAGAACGGAATCGCCTCCGTCGCCTCCTTGAGGGCGAGGATCTCGTCGACCCGCGCCCGGTACTTGATGAGCGCCTTCAGCGCAGAGATCGCCACCGGGATACCGACCGCCAGGCTCATGCGACTCCCTTCGATTGGGGTTGGCGCTTGCTCAGCCACGGAAACCCCAGGGCGTGATCGGAAGACGTTTCTTCGCTACCGCAGCCAGCCGAGCAGTTCCTTGATCTTGGGCGGTTGCCCGGTGCGCAGGATGCCGATGCGGAAGATCTTGCCGGTGAGGTACAAGATCAGCGCCGTAAAACCGATCATCAAGGCTCCGGTGCCGATGACGTCGATCCAAGGCGGGTCGGCGGCCGCCCGGTTCATCATGATGAACGGCGTATAGATCGGGATCCAGGACAGCACGGTGGCCAGGGTGCCGTTGGGGTCTTTCGGAATGAACATCATGGTGAAGACCGGCACGATCATGATGATCATGACCGGGCCCATGAGGTTCTGGGCTTCCTTGAGGGTATTGCAGACGCTGCCGATCGTCAGGAACATGCCCGCGTACATCAGGTAACCGAAGAAGAAGTAGATGGCGAAGGCCGGCAGCAAGCCGCTCGAGGTCAAGACCTCGAACATGGCGTTGGCCAGTTCCGCTTCCGGGCCGGCTTTGAGGAGGACCACGGCCAGCAGGCTGACGATCCAGGTGGCGAGCATGGTCAAGCCGACGCAGGCGATGCCGAGGAGCTTCCCCATCATGAGTTCGCGCGCGGTCACCGACGACAGCAGCACTTCGATGATCCGGTTCGATTTCTCTTCGATGGTGTTGTTGAGCAGCATCTGCGAGATCGCGAAGATGCCGATCCATAGCAGGTAGACGAAGCCGACCGGCGCCCACTGCCGAATCTGGTCCGCCATGCTGACTTCCTCTTCGCCCTCGCCTTTCTTGGCGTTCAGGCTGACGAAGCGGACATGGGTCTTCTCGACCCGTTGGATCTTGGCGAAGTCGAGACCTTGGTCCGCGTACTCGGTACGGCGCAGTTCCGCGTTGATGGCGTTCTCGACCACATCCTTCGCGTCGCGGTCGGCCAGATTGGTGGCCCAGTACTCGACCCCTCGATTCTCGGTCGTAGGGCTGATCGTCGTCGCGAGCTGATTCGGGCGCACGACCGACTCGGCGACGTTCATCGGGATCTGCACGTAGGCGAACAGCTCGCGCTCCTTGCCGTCCACTTCGATGGACCGCTCTCCGGTGAGGTACTCCTTCATCTCCTGCGCCGCCTTCTTCGGGTCGTCGGGTGCGGAGAGCTTCGGCATGGGAACGAGTCGATACCGCCGGTCCGGTTCCTCGAACGGCGGACGATCCTCTTCCAGTAACCCCGGGATGCTCGCGAGGGCACCCTGCACGCCGCCTTCCCCAAAGAACTGCTCGACCGCTTGACGATTGGTGTCGGCGAACTTGTCGAGCAAGGCGCTGGGATCGACGGCACGGATCTTCTCCAGGTCGACGCTGGGCCTGCCAGCCGCGGCGTCCGCTGGCGCTTTCGAGTGCTTGCGCACGTACTCACCGAAGGCGCGAAACACGTCGCGGCGGTGGAGCCATTCGAGCTCCGCCTCGATGGCGCCCCCGTAGCGACCCGACTGGTCGTTGAGGGCGATGTAGCGGGTGGGTGTCGCCTTACTGAGCACGGTCTGGATCTCGACGCTCATGTAAATGAGCACTGGGAAGATGAAGAGGCCGATCCAGAATCCCTTGGTCTTGGCGTTCTCGGCGTACTCGCGCAGAGCGACCAGCAGTGCGTACTTCATCGGTACTTCGCCTCTCTCGCGCCCGCGCCCACCAGGTGCACGAACACCTCGTGCAGCGACGGGTCGGACTGGTCGAACTGTCGGAGTCGGATGCCGTTGGCGAAACAGGCCTGCAGGACCACGTCGGCATCGGCCGTATCGCGGATCTGAAGCTCCCAGTCCGGTCCCTTGGGTGCTCCCGCTGGCAACGGGGTCCCCTCGCTGGACACGGCAGTGACGCCCGTCACATCGACGTGCGCCGCGAGCGGGGCGATGTCGCTGTCGGTCTGGATCCGTACCCGCCGCGGGATCGTGCGCTTTGCTTCGGGGATGGTGCCGTCGAAGATCTTCTCCCCGCGGGCGATCAGCAGGATGCGATCACAGATCCGCTCCGCGTGCTGCATGACGTGCGTCGAGAAGAGGACGGTCTTGCCCCGGTTCGCCATGTCACGGATCACTTCTTCCATCACCTGCTGGTTCACCGGGTCGAGACCGGAGAACGGCTCGTCGAGGATCACCAAGTCGGGATCGTGCGCGATGGCGGCCAGCACTTGGACCTTCTGACCCATCCCCTTCGACAGCGCCTCCGTCTTCTGGTTCACGAAGTCCTTCAAGCCGTACTTCTCGAGCAGGGCGTGGGCCCGTTCCTTGGCCTCGCGGCGGTTGAGGCCTTTGAGCGAGGCGAAGTACGCGACGATCGACCACGCCTTCATCTTCTTGTACAGGCCCTTCTCCTCGGGCAGGTAGCCGATTCGTTCCCGCACCTCGAGGGCCGACGGGCGGCCGAGGACCGAGACGGTGCCAGAGGTCGGTTTGATGATGTCGAGGATCATTCGGATCGTCGTGGTCTTGCCGGCGCCGTTGGGACCGAGGAAGCCATAGATCGCCCCCTCCGGGATGGCGAGGCTGACCTCCTTCACGGCCGTGAATTCGCCGTACTTCTTGGTGACCCGTTCCAGTTCGAGCGCGTTCGCCACGGGTGCTTCCTTCTCTCTGCGGTCGCGGACGGATCCGGACCCGGTCGATTTGGGAGTCTCCGCGTGGGTGATCACCGCCCGGCGAAGCGAAGTCAACTCGAAACTTCACCTGGCTGCTCGTGTTGGTCGTGTGTCGCGAAGTTCGTCGCCGAAGTCTCGACCGGTCGGCCCAGGGCAGCGCGATGCAGGTCGCCGGGAGCGGCTGCTCGGGCGATGGCCGCAGAGGCTACCGGAGAGGCTCTGGGCGGGTCACTTTGCGGTAGACCACTTTGGAGTCCCCGGGCTCGTAGAAGTCGGTGAAGGTGGCGATGCGCTCGTAGTGGTGGCGCTCGTAGAACGAGCGCGCAGCCGCGTAGCGTGGCGTGCTCGAGGTCTCGACGTAAATATGCCGGCCTTGGGCTGCGGCGATCGCGCGCTCGGACTCGGCGAGGAGGGCCGCCCCGATTCCGCGCCGATGCTCACCCGGCGTCACGGCGATCCAGTAGAGATCGTAGCTGCCCACGGTGCAGGCGATCGGGCCGTAGCAGGAGTAGCCCACCGCTTGGCCTCCCACCTCGGCGAACACGAACTCATAGCCCGACGCGGCACCGCGCGCGAGTCGCTCGTCGACCAGTTCCACGGCGACGTCGACTTCATCGGGTCGAAAGGCCCCGGTCGCGGTGACGATCCGTCGTACGGCCTCGCCGTCGCCGGGACCCGCCTCGAAGCGGAGCCGGAGTCCATCGGGGATCGGGCGCAGTGCGGAGCGGTTCATTGCTGTTCCTCCCAGTTACCGTCGCACGTCGGCCAAGATGCGCGCGATCGCCGACGGGTAGTCGAGGCCCGCGTGTGCGACCGCCGCCGCAAAGCCGGCGTCCGGCGACAGGCAAGGATTGGCGTTCACCTCGAGGATCCACGGCCGGCCTGCCGGGTCGACCCGGAAGTCGACGCGGGCGTAGCCGCGCAGATCGAACTGACCCCAACAGCGTACCGCCAGGTCCGAAAGTTCCTCGATGAGATTTTCGTCCATGGGCTCGAAGTCGAAGCGACGCGGCGTCTCGCGGTACTCGAACGAGTCCGCATCCCACTTGGCGCGCTGGCCGACGATGCGCGGCTTTCCGGGCGGGTACCCTCGGAACTCGATCTCCGCCGCCGGCAGGACCTGCGGCACCATCTTGTGCCCCGTCACGCTTTCGGTCGACGCCAGCAGCGAGAGGTTGAACTCCCGCCCCTCGATGTACTCCTCCGCGAAATGGGGTCGCCCGATGCGGCGTTCGCGTTCTTCGACGAGCGCTGCCAGCTCCTCGAGGTCGCGGGCGGTGACCACCGCGGTGTCGTCCATCGCAAAGGAGGCGTGCTCCCACGTGGCCTTGATGATCCACCGCCGCGGGTTCCCGTCTGCGGCGCTCGCGCGGGCGCCACGCGGTTCGCCCGACGTCCAGCTCACGGGGGTCGGCAGCTCCGTGCTGCGCAACTGTGCCTTGGCGCGCAGTTTGTTCGAGGTCTTCCACAACGCCTCGGTTGGCGCACCGGTGTACGGGATCTCGAGTGCGTCGAGGAGTAGCGTCGTCAGGCTCATGAGTCGGTCGGTTCCACCCAAGGACTCGACCAAGTTGAAAACGACGTCCGGTTGCAGCGGCTCGAGGTCGGTCCGCAGGCGGCCGAGGTCGAGTGTGCAGCCGACGCACGTCGCGTCGTGGCCCAAGCACGTCAGCGCCTCGGCCACGGCGTCGCGCTGCCGCAGAACATCCTCGGGCGCGACGCAAGCGTCTTCACTCGGGTCGTTGTGGAGGACGACGACTCTCACCGCCGCTGCGCAACGTGTCCGGGCGGGTGTTGCCGAGGGGCGGTCGTCGACGGGGGGGCGCGCCGGGGTGCCGCCACGCGTTTCGCCGCGGACTCGACAATGCACCTGACCAGATCGACGTAGGACATGCCGACCGCGGTCGCCAACATCGGTAGGTCCGAGTGAAACGGGTGCAGGCCCGCGAGCGGGTTGGCTTCGAGGAAGTGGGGTTCCCCTGCGGCGCTGCAGCGCAGATCGATGCGCCCGCCATCGCGACAGCCAAGCGCCCGCCACGCGGCGAGCGCGACCTCCTCGGCTCGCCGCACGACTGCGTCGGCCGTCGCGGTCACGAGTCGATACTCGACCAACTCCTCGCAGCGTTCCTTGTTGACGTACGAGTAGACGCCCGGCTCGGCGCCTTCGAGGAGTACGATCTCGAGCGTGCCGAGGCACCGAGCCTCACGACCGGTACCCACCAGGCCGACCGTGAACTCACGCCCGGGCAGGAACTCCTCAACGAGCACGGGTTGCTGGTGCTGCCGCAAGAGTCGTCGCACGACGCTCTCGAGTTCGTCCGCGGTCGCGACGCGCGAGGCCGGCGTGATCCCCTTGCCGGTCCCCTCGGCAACGGGCTTCGCGAACAAAGGGAGCTCGAGCGGCCCGCTCGCGGCGCCCCGCATTCGGGCGGCGAGTCCGCTCGTGACCGACGAGTTCACACTCGCGCCGGCGTGGGCTCCAGTGCGCACGCGAGCCGCCAAGTCGATGGCTTGATCTTCGTCTTCTACCAACGCGAAACCCGGCGTCGGTAGCCCTGCGCTCGCCACGATGCACTTGGTCACGGACTTGTCGAGGCACGCGCACATGACGCTCGTGTCGGCGAAGGTGTACGGAATCTCGAACAGGTCGAGAATCGCCGGAACTTGTGCCTCGCGTCCCATTCCGCGGAGTCCCTCACAGATGTTGAACACCAGATCCCAACGGTCGCCCTGCGCCACGCGCTCGACCAACTGGCGCGCGTTGCCAATGCGATCCGGTTCGTGACCCAGGGCCCGAAGCGCCCCCTCGATGCTGTCGACGGTATCGGCGCGATCGAACTCCGCGGTCTCTTCCTCGGTGTAGCCGGCCTGCAAGTACTCGTCGCGGAGGTCGTAGGTGATCCCTACCTTCATGCTACTTCCCATTCTCAGGCGCTTTGCTGCGCACTCGAGTTCCGTTGACGTTCCTCGGTCACTCCTTCGCGGCCCTCCCGGCGCAGCTCCTCGTACAGCTGCCGGTGCCAGCGGTGCGCATCGTCGCGGTGCATGTCCAGTGCCGCCAACAGCCCCTGCCCTTCCGCGAGTAGCTCGAGTGGGCAGCCCGGCGCAAGGTCTTCCCGGACGCCCTCGTCGGTATAGTCGAACGGGTACAAGCGACACACGAGCGGCCGCACCTCCAAAGGCAAGACGCAGCCTTGGTCACCGAGGAAGGTGCAGTCGCCGTTCGCGTGCCGTACCAACACCCTGCGCGTACCGTCCGCGCGAAACACGTGATCTCGCCACGTGGGATCGTCGTCCTGGGCGAGGTAGTCCGACCCGGCGGCCGATTTGAACTCGGTGAAACCCTCGCGTCCGGTGTGCGCTGCGATGCGCTTCACGTCCCCGGCGGTCGCATAGACCTCAGACCGCTGGCAACACGTCTTCGTGTGACGCGCACACCGCACGCAGATGAAATCCTGGTCAATCACGGTTCGACGTTGTCGTCGGCTCTGCCAGCCAACGCTCCTTCTCACTCCGGGCGGTCGGGGTAGCGAAACTCCTTGCCCTCGAAGTTCCGGAGCACGACGCAATCGGGTTCGCGACGCACGACATACTGCGGCTGCAGCGGTACCTTGCCGCCGCCCTCCGGCGCATCGATCACGTAGGTCGGGACGGCATAGCCCGTGGTATGACCACGGAGTCCTTCGATGATTTCCAGACCCTTGCTGATCGGCGTACGGAAGTGTGCCGACCCCGAGATCGGGTCGCACTGGTACAGGTAGTACGGTCTCACGCGCATGGTCAGGAGCCGGTGCACGAGCTGCTTCATGGTGTCGACGTTGTCGTTCACGCCCTTGAGCAGTACGGTTTGTGACCCCAGCGGAATGCCGGCGTCGGCCAACCGCTCGCACGCGCGGCGAGTGTCTTGGGTGCACTCGTCGGGATGCAGGAAGTGGAGACTCATCCACAGTGGGTGGTGCTTGCGCAGCATCTTCACCAAGTCGCGCGTGATGCGCTGCGGCAAGACCGCCGGCATCTTGGTGCCGATGCGAACGAACTCGATGTGCGGGATCGAGCGCAGGCGCGTGAGGATCCAGTCGAGCTTCTCGTCGCGTAGGGCCAACGGGTCGCCACCCGAAATCAGAACGTCGCGGACTTCGGTGTGCTCGCGCAGGTATTCGAAGATGCGCTCCAGTCGCGCTTCGTTCGGCAGTACTTCGCCGTGACCGACGACGCGCGACCGCGTGCAGTAGCGGCAATAGGTCGAACAGAAGTCGAGCGCCAACAGCAGCACCCGGTCCGGGTAGCGGTGGACGAGCCCCGGAACGGGGCTATGGCCGTCCTCGCCGAGCGGGTCGTCCTGCTCTCCTGGGGTTCGGACGAACTCCGAACTGGTGGGGATCACCGTCTTGCGCAGGGGCTGGTTCGCATCTTCGGGGTCGAGCAAGCTCATGTAGTACGGCGTGACGCCGGTCGGCAGCATGGTCGCGCCGCGCACGAGGGCTTGGCGCTCGTCGTCCGTGAGCGTCACCATGCGCTCGAACTGCTCGAGGCGCCGGATCCGGTTCTGGGATTGCCAGTGCCAGTCGTTCCATTGACGTTCGGTCACTCCGGGGAAGAATCGGCGGCGAAACGCAGCACCGAGCTCACGGGACGGAGCCGTGAGTGGCGCGAGGGTCGTTGGCTCGGAGGGGGTGATACTGACGGCGGCGGGATCGGAGACGACGCGTCCGAGGACGGTGCGGCGCGGGGAGCTGCGGCGGGCGGTTGAACTGGGAGAAGAGCGAGCCCGAGGAGGAGGGTTGGGCAGTTGGGTGACGACGGGTTCGAAGGAGGAACTGGGGGGCTCCTCATCCAGGGCACGGGGCAGGCCTTGGCGGCTCACCATGAAACGGGTCTCCTTCTGGAGTCCGACTCGAAACGAATCGCGAGTTCGGCCGTCGAACCCGCGGGTCCACTGGGCGCGCGTGATTGAATCGTCTCGTCGCACGCGTTCAAGAGGTGATCGGTCTAAATTCTGAGATTCTTTGCGAAGTCCGACAAGTGCGCCGGTCGTCGCGAAGTTCGACCTCCTTCGCGCTTCGCCGAAGGGTGGCTCGATCCCGATCGCCGACTGTCGCCGTCACCACGTCGACCGCCGGGAAACACTTGACGCGGCGGCCCCTCGCGGGTCGACCGTCGACTCTCGTGCGCTCGTGTTGCCTGCCTCTGGGGATTCGAGGCGCGTCAGCACCGCGGGTTCCGCCGAGAACCACGTTGCCCCCGAGACGTCTGTACACCGCTACCCGGGTCGCTACGCTACACGGTCTGCTGCTTTTCTACGGAACCGTCGCCGACCGGCCGTGGGCAGCGAATGAGTCGGGGAGCTCTCTCACGACGGTGACTGGGCCGTCGGCTGCCGGCGATGAGAGTGTCCAAGTTTGACCCCACGAGGCGGACCGTGCGCGTGCCGCCCGAATCGAAATGACATGACCGACGAGTCCCACTCTCTTGACATTGCGATCGTCGGTGTCGGCGCCGTGTTCCCCGGCGCCCCCGACCCCGCCTCCTTCTGGCCGGCGGTCCGCGACGCGCGGAGTCGCGCGCAGGAGGTGCCCGCCGGCCGTTGGGTGCTGCCCCCCGAACTGGCGTTCGATCCGGAAGTCGGCAAACCCGACCGCGTGTACTCTCGGCGCGGCTGTTTCGTCGACGCGTTGTCGTTCGACCCGGCGGGTACGCCGCTCGATCCCGAGTTCGTGCGCCAGCTCGACCCCCTGTTTCACCTGGCTCTCCACGCCAGCGCCCAGGCGCTCGCCGCTGGGGATCGCCTGGTGGGGGTGGACCGGGCGCGCGTCGGGGTCGTGTTCGGGAACATCGCCCTCCCGAGCGATGCTGCCTCGGCCCTTTCGCGCGAGATCCTGGGGCGCACCTTCGAGGAGCGAGTGCTGGGTGAGAGTCGCTCGTTCTGCGAGCAGGCCGCACCGATCGATCGTTACGTGGCCGGGCTCCCCGCGGGTTTGGTCGCGCACGCCTTCGGTCTCGGAGCCGGGGCCTTCACGCTCGACGCCGCCTGTGCGTCGTCCCTCTACGCCTTGAAGCTCGCGTGCGACGAGCTCCGTTCGGGGCGCGCGGACGCAATGCTCGCCGGTGGCTTGTCGCGCCCGGACTGTCTGTACACGCAGATGGGTTTCTCGCAGCTGCGCGCGCTGTCGGCCCGCGGCTCCTGTTCGCCGTTCGACGCCGACGGCGATGGTCTCGTGGTCGGCGAGGGCTGCGGCCTGTTCTTGCTCAAGCGGCTCGAGGACGCGGAACGCGACGGCGATCCGATCCGCGCGGTCATTCGCGGGATTGGCCTGTCCAACGACATCGGCGGAAGCCTGCTCGCCCCCAACAGCGAGGGCCAGTTGCGAGCCATGCGCGCCGCCTACCGCCAGGCCGGGTGGTCACCGCGCGACGTCGATCTCTACGAGTGTCATGCGACCGGCACCGCGTTGGGCGACCGTACCGAATTCGAGAGTCTGGTCGCGCTCTGGGACGAAGCGGGCGATCCGGCGCGGGATCCGTGGCAGCCCGGTCGCTGCGTCATCGGTTCGGTCAAGTCGAACATCGGGCACACGCTCACCGCCGCCGGCGCGGCCGGCGTGCTCAAGGTGCTACTCGCCTTCGAGCACGAGACGCTGCCGCCGACGGCGAACTTCATCCAGCCAGCCGCGGGCGTGACGCTGGACGGCAGTCCGTTTCGCGTGTTGCGCGCGGCCGAGCCGTGGTTGCCCCGTGCCGACCACGTCGCGCCGCGTCGTGCGGCGGTGTCCGCCTTTGGCTTCGGCGGCATCAACGCCCACGTCTTGCTCGAGCAGTGGCAGGTACCGCCCGCGTCCTCGCGCCAACGCGTGACCGCGTCGACCGAGCCTGCGACCCCCGTCGCCATCGTGGGTATGGACGCGCATTTCGGGCCGTGGAGCGACTTGCGGACATTTCAGGAACGCGTGCTCGGCGGGTTCGAAACGGGCGCCGAGCTCGGCACCGAGGGTCTGGTCCCCAGCGGGCCGAACCACTGGTGGGGCGTCGGGGAGAGCGCGTGGTTGCGCGAACGGGGGTGGGCCAGCGAAGGACAGTTGCCACACGGACACTTCATCGAGACGCTGCGCCTGTCCCACGGCGAGTTTCGCATTCCGCCGCGCGAGATCGAGGAGATGCTCCCCCAGCAAGCGCTGCTCTTGCGGGTTGCTCGCGGAGCGCTCGCCGACGCCTTGCCCGCGATTGCGTCCGATGAGCCTGCGTCCGATCTCGCGGCGCGCCTGCGGGAGCCCAGCCCCCAGACCGGCGTGTTCATCGGGATCGGGCTTGACCTGAACACCACGAACTTCACGGTGCGCTGGGCCATCGACGGCGAGGCCGCGAGGTGGGCGGAGCGCGCGGGCGTCGCGCCCGAGGAGACGGCGGCATGGACGCGCGCACTCCTGGACGCGTTCGGTCCGCCGCTTACGGCGAACCGCACCATGGGCGCGCTCGGCGGCATCGTAGCCAGTCGCGTCGCCCGCGAGTTTCAGCTCGGCGGGCCGAGCTTCACCGTGTCGAGTGAGGAGACGTCGGGGGCGTATGCGTTGGCCGTCGCGGTGAGACTGCTCGCGCAGCACGAACTCGATCGCGCGGTCGTCGGTGCCGTCGACCTGGCCGGGGATGTTCGCGCTGCGCTCGCGACTCACGCCGAACGTCCCTACGCGGTGGGGTCCGCGCACGAGGAAGCCGTCGTGGGCGACGGGGGGGCTCGCTCGTGCGGACCGCCGATCGGCGAAGGAGCGGCGGCGTTCGTGCTGAAGCGCCTCGCGGATGCCGAACGCGACGGGGACCGGATCTATGCGGTGATCCGCGGCGTCGGGGTGGCCGCGGACATGACCCGGTCGGCACGGCCCGCGCCCGCGGCCGAGACCTGTGTGCGCGCCCTCTCCCGCGCGTGCGCGGAGGCCGCGATCGACCCGGCCACCGTGTCCTATTGGGAGGCGCACGCGAGCGGCGACCCAGCCGAGGACCAAGCCGAGGTGGAGGCGTTGCGGCGGTTCATGAACGCGGCTGCGACCCCCGCGCGGCCGGTTGCCCTCGAGACATCCGTCGGCGCCATGAAGCACGAACTGGGCCACCCCGGCGCCGCGGCGACGGGCGCAGCGCTCGCGCGGTCCGTGCTGGCGCTCTACCAAGAGATTCTGCCGCGCTTCGCGGGCTCGCGTCGGCTGCGCGAAGCGATCGAGGGCGCCGGTTTCGCGACGATCGACGAGCCGCAGTACTGGCTACGCGATCGCGCGTCCGGTCCACGGCGCGCAGCCTGTTCGACGCTCGGGGTCGACGGCGGGGCTGCTTGCGTCGTGCTCGAAGGGTACGACGCGGTGCCAAGCGGCCGCTTGGAGCAGGTCGAACGCGAGCGTCGGCAGCCGCTGGGGGCGCGGCGCGATGCGCTGTTTGCGTTTGCCGGTGCGACGCGAGCAGCGCTTCTCGCCGAAGTCGAGGAGTTCCTCCGCTTCGTCGAGCGCGAGGGCTCAGCCGGTCGCGCTGCGGTCTCGCTCGAGCGCACGGCGCGGCGGTGGTTCGAGCGCACGAACGCGGTCGGGCTGGATCGTCGTACGCCGGTCACCCACGGCGATCCGGGAACACCGTTTCGCGCGGCACTCATTGCCACTGCCGGCGGCGAGTCGCTGGCCGAACTCGGCGCTGGGTTGCGCCGCCGACTGGCCACGCTCGAGGGTCGGCGGGCTGAAGACGGCCTCGGCGCCGGCAGTGCCGAGGCGGACGATCGTGGGTTTCTGTCGCGTGTGCTGACGGACCCTCTCGCACCCGCACCGTCGGCGGATGATCCGGGGGCCGGCGTCGTCTTCGTGTATCCCGGGTCGGGCAATCACTACGCGGGCATGGGGCGCGAACTCGGGGTCGAGTGGCCCGAAGTGCTCCGCGCGCAGGATCGCGCCCAGAAGTTTCTGCGTAGCCAGCTTCGCCCCGAGTGTTTCTGGCGCCGCGTGCGGACAGCGGCCGACGTGCCGGGTGGTGGAGGGGAACCACCGACTCCGCGCGACTCGATCCTGGGCCAGGTCGCGCTGGGTACCGTGACGACCGACTTGATCCGCGGCTTCGGCGTCGAACCGCGTGCGGTGCTCGGCTACAGCCTGGGTGAGACGGCGGGTTGGTTCTCGCTCAACGTGTGGCGCGAGCGCGACGCGATGCTGGGTCGGGTCGATGGAACGACGCTGTTTCGCCACGACCTCGCCGGCCCGTGTGACGCAGTGCGTCGTGCTTGGAACTTGCCTGCCGGCGAGCGGGTCGATTGGGCGATCGGCGTGGTCACGGCAGCGCCCGAGCGCGTGCGTCCGGTGATCGCGCGCTTCCCGCGGGCGTACCTGCTCATCGTCAACACGCGCGAAGAGTGCGTGATCGGCGGCGATCGCGCGCAAGTGCGACAGGCGGTTGCGGAACTCGGCGCGAGCTGGCACCCCGTCGAAGGGGTGACCACGGTCCACTGCGAGGTGCTGGATCCGGTGCGCGCAGCGTATCGGGCGCTCCACGTTTTCCCGACCACGCCGCCACCGGGGGTTCGCTTCTACAGCGCTTGGCTCGGAGACCGGCTCGAGGTCAGTTCGGACGCCGTTGCCGACTCGATCCTCGGGCAGGCGCGAGAGGGGTTCGATTTTCCACGAGTTCTCGAGGCGGTGGTGCGCGATGGGGGGCGCTGGTTTGTCGAGCAGGCTCCTGGCGCGTCCCTCGCGCGCATGATCGCGCAGGTACTCGGGGACCGGCCGCACCGCGTGACGAGCGTCTGTCCGCGTCGCGGTCGCGAGACGCTCGCCGTTCTGCGGACACTTGCCGCGCTGTTCGTCGAGGGTGTGCCCGTGAACCTGGGCGCGCTGTATGGGACGCCCACGGAGGTCGTCGGTCACCGAGGCGCGGAGCGCGCGACACCGACGGTGCGGGTGCCTCTCGGTGGCGCGCCGTTCGCGCGGCCCATTGGGTTGGAGCCGGTGCCACGAACGCTGCCGCGAACGGCGCCGCTCGCGCGCGCGCTTGCGCAATCAACGGTGCAACCCACGGCGCCTTCGACCGAACCTCGGCGCGCGACGATGAGTCTGGGCGGCGGGAAGACGAGCGATCGCGACGTCATGCCCGCGCGCCCCATCGAGCCCTCGCCGGTCGCCGCGAGTGCGCCTGCATGGGCGGAGAGCTGGTCGGCCGCGGAAGCCGCTCGTGCCGGCGCCCACGAAGCTTTTCTCGAGGTTTCGCGACGCTTCGCGGACACCATGGGCACTGTCTTGCGTCAGCAGTTCGCGGTGCTCGATCAAGCGGCTCGTCGCGGGATCGCCGTGCCCGCGGACGCGGCGGCTACGATTGCGACGCCGGAGCGGCTCGAACCGGCTCACACCGCGACCGCGCGAGCGCTGGATGCCGCGGCGCCGCCGCCTGCGCCCCGATCGGCGCGGTTCGATCGGGCGCAGTGTCTGGAGATCGCGGTGGGTTCGATCGCGGCGGTGCTCGGTCCGGAGTTCGCGCCGGTCGATGGCTTCCCGACGCGGGTGCGGCTGCCGGCGGAACCGCTGATGCTCGTCGATCGCATCGTCGAACTCGAAGGGCGTCCGCGGTCGCTGGGTGCCGGCCGGGTCGTCACCGAACACGATGTCTTACCGGGTGGGTGGTATCTCGACTGTGGCCACATTCCGACCTGCATCGCGGTCGAGTCCGGTCAGGCCGACCTGTTCCTGTCCGGGTATCTCGGCATCGACTTCGAGACCCGTGGGCTCGCGTGCTACCGCCTGCTCGACGCGGCGGTCACGTTTCACCGCGAGTTGCCACGTCCGGGCGAGGTGATTCGCTACGACATCCATATCGATCGCTTCTTCCGGCATGGGAATCCATGGTTCTTCCACTTCCACTTCGAAGCCACGGTCGCGGGCCAGCCACTCCTGAGCATGGAGCGTGGTTGCGCCGGGTTCTTCACGGCGGAGGAACTCGCTGCGGGGCAGGGAATCGTGCAGACCGCGCTCGACCGACAGCCCCGTCCGGGCAAGCTACCTGCGGATTGGCGGCCGCTCGTGGCTCTCGAGGACGAGAGCTACGACGACGCGCAGATCGAGGCGCTGCGTGCGGGCGATCTGGTCGGTTGCTTTGGTGAGGCGTTTGCGCAGCTCGCGGTGAAGGACCCGGTGACGCTCCCGAGCGGGCGTATGCGCCTGATCGATCGTGTCGAACGGCTCGATCCGACCGGCGGCAAGTATGGGCTCGGACTCATCCGTGCGGTGCTCGACGTGCATCCGGACGATTGGTTCCTGACCTGTCACTTCTCGGACGACATGGTGATGCCGGGCACGCTCATGTACGAGTGTTGCCTCCACACCCTGCGAATCTACCTGTTGCGGATGGGTTGGGTTGCAGGCGCCGGCGAGGTCTCCTACCACCCGGTCACTGGACTGGCGGGACAGCTCAAGTGCCGCGGCCAGGTGGTGCAGTCGACGCGGCGCGTCACGTACGAGGTGCAGCTCAAGGATCTCGGCTACGAGCCCGAGCCCTACGCGATCGTCGACGCGTTGATGTTCGCGGACGGCAAGCCGGTGGTGGAGATCACCAACATGTCGACCCGACTGGTGGGACAAACTCGCGCACGCCTGGAGGCGCGGTGGAGCGCCGCGACGGGGGCCGCGGCGGCGCCGGCCGCTGCGCGCCCCCCGGCGGCCACTCACGCGCGCCGCGTCCTGTTCGATCGCGATCGCATCCTCGCGTTCGCGGTCGGCAAGCCATCGGTTGCGTTCGGCGAGCGCTACCGTGTGTTCGACGAGGAACGTCGGATCGCGCGCTTGCCGGGCCCGCCGTACGCGTTCATGGATCGCGTGACCGAGATCACTGGCGCCGAGCCCTGGCGCCTGCAAGCGCCTGGGCGGATCGAGTCCGAGTACGACGTGCCGGCTCGCGAGTGGTACTTCGACGCTCACGGAACCGGCGAGATGCCGTTTGCCGTACTGCTCGAGGTCGCCTTGCAGCCCTGCGGGTGGTTCGCCGCCTATCTGGGATCTGCGCTCACCAGCGCCGAGGATCTCAAGTTTCGCAATCTCGGGGGGCGCGCCGTGCAGCACCGCGCCGTGCGGCCCGATACGGGCACGGTGCGGGTGGCGATCGGCATTACGCAGGTCGCCTCCTCCGGCGGCATGATCATCGAGCACTTCGACATGGCCGTACACGACGCCGAGGGCTGCGTGTACGAAGGGACGACCTACTTCGGGTTCTTCTCGGCGCAGGCGCTGGCCAACCAACTCGGGGTTCGGGAGGCCGTGCGCCATGCGGTCTCACCGGATGAAGCGCAACGCGGCGTGTCGTTTCCGTATCCGACCCATGACGCTCGCTACCCGGGAGATCAGCTCCGCATGATCGACACCATCGATCTGCTGGTCGAAGACGGCGGCCCACACGGACTCGGTTTCGTGCGCGGAAGTCAGCGCGTGCGGGGCGACGCGTGGTTTTTTGCGGCTCACTTCTACCAAGACCCGGTGTGGCCCGGGTCGCTGGGCCTCGAGGCCTTCCTCCAGCTCCTGCGAGTGTTCGCGATGCGCCGCTTCGCCTTGGCCGATGACGAGACCGTGCGCTACGTCGCGCTGGGCGAACCCCATGAGTGGAGCTATCGGGGACAGGTGATCCCGACCCATCACGAGGTGACCGTCGAGGCCGCCATCACGGCCATCGATGACGCGCGCCGCCTGATTCGCGCCGACGGCTTCCTGCTCGCGGACGGGCTCGTGATCTACGAGCTGAAGCACTTCACGATCGAGATCGTTCGGAGGTCGGTGTGAGGTACTCGCGCGTCTTCATCGACGCCATTGGCTACGAGCTGGCGCCGGTGGTGGTGACCTCGGAGGAACTCGAAGAGCGGGTCGCTCCGGTCTATGCCAAGCTGCACTTGCAACCGGGTCAGCTCGAGGCGCTCACCGGCATCCAAGAGCGCCGCTGGTGGGAACCGGGAACGCCGCTCGCGCGCGGCGCGACCACCGCCGCGGAGCGCGCGCTCGCCCGGACCGCCGTGCGCCCCGAAGACCTCGAGGTGCTCATCTATGCCGGGGTCTGCCGCGAAAGCTACGAACCCGCGACCGCCTGTCGGGTTGCTCATGGGGTCGGCGTCAGTCCGAACGCCACGCTCTTCGACCTGAGCAATGCCTGCCTCGGGGTCCTCAACGGCATCGTCGAAGTCGCCAATCGCATCGAGCTCGGGCAGATTCGCGCGGGCCTCGTGTGCTCCTGCGAGAGCGCCCGCGAGATCGTCGACGAGATCATCGCGCAAATGCTCGCGAACCCGACCATGCCGTTCTTCACCCGGTCGCTCGCGACCCTCACCGGCGGCTCCGGCGCGGTCGCAGTCGTGCTGACGGACGGTTCGTTCACGGCCCCGGGATCCCCGCGCGGCCATCGCCTGCTCGGCGGCGTAGCCTGCACCGAGCCGCGCTTCCACGATCTTTGCCGTTGGGGCGTCGACCTCAGCGGCGGCGGACCGCATCACTACATGTACACCGATTCCATCGCCGTCCTCAACCATGGGGTCGCACTGGGCATACGCACCTGGCGCGCACTTCTCGAGGAACTCGACTGGGACCCGAACGACGTCGATCGTCTGATCTGTCACCAAGTCGGCGCCGCTCACATCGAGACCATCTTGCGCGCGCTCGCGATCCCCATGGAGAAGGACTACCGTACCTTTCCGTTCCTCGGCAACATGGGCACGGTCTCGCTTCCCGTCACCGCCGCCATCGCCAGCGAGCGCGGCGCCCTCGAACCGGGCGAGCGCGCCGCCTTCCTCGGCATCGGCAGCGGCCTCAACTGCCTGATGCTGGGTGTCGAGTGGTAGGAGCACGATGGGGGTACCTCGAGTCGACCCGCGTGGATCAACGCGTGGCAACGGTCACACACCGCGACCTCGTTCGCGAGCACGGTGCGGCCTCCGCGAGCCTGGAAGATGATGTGATGCGCGTGCAGTCGGCGCTTCGACCCGCAGGCCGGGTTCGCGCACCGTGACCCGTCGCGCAGGATCACCTTGCCTGGTAGCGCAGCGGAGTTGGGCGAATCCCGAAGCCCATCGGGAAGTGGTGCGGTGCCTTCCTTCTCGGCCGGCGATCCCTTCTCCGACGAGATGACTCTGGTCGAGGTGTCTTCGACGGAGATGCCCGCGGATGGGTCGGCCCCGGTCGAGATGTCCACGGTATCTGCGACCGCAGACAGTCTGGCGATGCGATCGGGCTCCACGCTCACGAGACCGTCTTTGGTCTGGACCGAGGCGGCGCGACACTCGCGGCGCGGATGTGCGCTGCCGCAGCGCACCGATCACGAACGCGAGCGAACTCGGAAGCTCCCATGAAGTGGGCGGAGAATGGGCGCGGATGAAAGGTCCTTCGAGTAAGACAAGGAAACCTCCTCTCGAGCACTTGGGCAGGAACAAGGGCATTACTCAGAATGCACCAGAATGCGACGCAAAGCTGGTTCTACGCCAGAATGCGCATCTCGCCACGCCGCCGAACCCACCGTGGCAAGAGTGGGGTGCTTCGACCTGCGTCGCGGGCTCGCGCAACGAGCCGCCACGCAGCATGCCTCGCACGCGCGCGACACCGCCGCAGGCCATCGTCGACGACTCGTTCACGCGTGTCGCTCCGCTCCGTGCGAACCGAAGACGATCTCGCGAGCGCCACGCCCGATCGGATCGTCGGACCATCTGTGCCCGCAGACACCGCGAACCCTTCCAGAATTTCACCGTCAGGGCGCAGGCCCCCCGCATCCAACGCACGCGATCGCGAACACGGCATGCTTCTCAGACCTCGAACGATCGATTGTCGTTCCATCCCCCAGTTGCATGTAGCCCCCCAGCTCGAGGAGGTGCGCTCCCCGCCCCTCGAGGGGCGGGGCGGGGGGGTGGGGTGACGCCTATGATCGGTTGCTCACTGGGGGGGGCCATTCCGGAACCATCGGTAGTGGATTCTCCGATCACACAGGTGACACGGCAGGTTCTGCCAAAAAGGGGTACGAACTCGTCGCTGCGGACACTAGAATCCGGGCCCGTCTGACACGGCCTATCGCCGGTCCACCGCTAGCTTTCGAAAGGAAGGCGCCTTATGCCGGCCACGCAGGAGAACCGACCTATCTCCGTGACGACCCCGCTCGGTGGGGACGAACTCCTGTTTCACCGCATGACCGCCTACGAGGAACTCGGGCGCTTGTACCGCTTCGAGGTGGAACTCCTGAGTGAGGATCCCGCCATCGCGCTCGACGACCTGTTGGGCAAACCGTTCACGGTCAAGCTCGCGCTGGGTGAGGCGAGTCGCTACTTCCACGGCATTTGCACCAGCTTCGCACTGATCGGCATGGTCGGTGAGAGGTTCCTCTATCAAGCGCTGCTGCAGTCGCGTGTGTGGTTGCTCACACGGACCGCCAACTGCTTCGTGTACCAGGACCTCGATGACATGACCGGGCCGGGACTCGTCAAGGAGGTGCTGCGCCGCAATGGCTTCACCGATTTGCAGGACGAGCTGACGGGCAGCTACCGGACCATCGAGTACTGCGTGCAGTATCGCGAGACCGACTTCAACTTCATCAGCCGGATCATGGAGCAGGAGGGGTTCTACTACTTCTTCACCCATGAGGACGGCAAGGAGACGCTGGTGTTGGCCGACTCGGTTTCTTCGCACGCGCCCGTCGCGGAGTACGAGACCGTGCCGTTCTTTCCGCCCACTCAGTCCCAGCGGCGGGAGCGGGAGCACTTTCACCATTGGCGGCTGACCGGGAGCGTGCAGACCGGGGCCGTGGCACTGCGCGACTACGACTTCGAGCGACCGCGCGCCGACATGCAGGTGCGCGGGAGCGTGCCCCGCGAGCACTCCGAGGCCGATCACGAGTTCTACGACTACCCCGGAGAGTACGTGCAGTCCGACCCCGACGGCGCGCGCTACGCCCAAGTGCGGGCCGAAGAGCATGCCACCAACTACCAGCGGCTCGAGGCCAACGGCAATGTCCGCGGCCTCGCCGCGGGCGCGTTGTTCACCCTCGAGGGCTCGCCGCGCGAGAGCCTGAACCAAGAGTATCTCGTGGTCTCGCACACGCTGACGGCGCAACAGTCGGACTACTCGTCCGGCGGGAACGCGAGTGACCAGGATCTGTTGACGTCGAGGATCACGGCGATTCGCAGTGCGGATCAGTTCCGCCCCGCGCGGATCACCCCCAAACCCTTCGTGCAGGGGCCGCAGACCGCCATCGTGGTTGGCAAGTCGGGCGAGCCGGTGTGGACCGACTTGTACGGGCGGGTGAAGGTGCAGTTTCACTGGGATCGTGAAGGCGGTTTCGACGAGAACAGCTCGTGCTGGGTGCGGGTCTCGCAGAACTGGGCCGGCAAGAACTGGGGTGGGATGTTCATCCCGCACGTCGACCAGGAGGTCATTGTCGAGTTCCTCGAAGGCGACCCGGATCGACCCATCGTCACGGGCCGGGTCTACAACGCCGACAACATGCCGCCGCTCAAGCTGCCGGACGCCAAGAACCAGAGCATCATCCGCGACGACTTCGGCAACGAACTGGTCTTCGACGCCACCCCGGGCGGTGAACACATCGAGATTCATAGCCCGAGTCACTTCTCATCGCTCACGCTCGGTCGCAGCGTCGAGTGGAACACCAAGAGTGACAGTCGCACCTTCGTCTACGGGACTGCAACCTCAGTGACCGTCGGTTCCACGATCGACATGTTCGGGGGCAACAAGGTCTCACTCACGGCGGGGACTGCCGAATCCGTGCAGGTCGGGGCCAAGGTCGACTTGTTCGTGGGCGCAGCGATCGCATTGGGCCTGGCGTGGAAGATGAACTTCGACGTGACGGGCTCCTTCAATCTGAACTACAGCTACAGCTACACCTACTGTGCGAACAAGGAAACGAAGGTCAACAAGCGCTCCTACGTCCGCTCTTCTTCGGGCGACATCATCCACGACTCCATGGGCAAAGTCCGCTTGATCGGGGGCCCGCAGGACAACTCGATCGTCGACTGCACAACGAATTCGCTCGTCATCAGTTTTGGCAAGGACCCCGGGGCGGCGTCGACCAACCCGGCGGCGCTGTCGGCAGGGGACGCCTTGAAGGCGACCCTGGCCGGCGTGACCGCGGGCGCTCTCGCCGGCGCGTCCGGCTACCTCGGTGCCGTGGTAGCCACCGGTCAGTCGTGGGAAGACAAGGCGGGCGCGACCGGCCGGAATACGCCGCTCGACGAAACCCAGTGGGCGGATTCGATCAAGGGATTGGGCGGGTCCGTGGCCGGCATGTTGCTCGCGGGCACCGCGGCGATCGCCACCATGCGCGGGATCATGGCGCCGGTGAATGACAAGCAAGCCAACCAGACGACGGTCTACTCGGTACTCAAGCTGCAGGAGTCGAACCTCTTTTTGAAGAAGAACGATTCGGGTGGCGCGCAGAAGGCCATGATCGTGCTGGATGACACGGGCGAAGTCCGCATCGATGCCGAGGACGTGCTGATGATCGTCTCGAAGAAGGAGATCATTCTGGACGCTCCCAAGATCACCTTGAAACAGAACAAGCTCGCGAACGAAGATGGCAGCGTAACCTGGGGCTGACCCACGGAGTCTGGACCCGAAGCAAGGCCGCCGGCGATCACTTCCGGTTAACCCGCGTTATCCATGAGGCTTGATGCGAGGAGGCCTAAGGAGTCGCCCAAGAATAACTTCGACATCTTGCCGTCGATTTGGGTCAGATTCGGCCGATCCGGAAAGCTCGGAACCGGAGGCTTAGCCTTAGTTCCGGTGAGGATTTCGAGGTTTTCGGATCGGTCGAAGATGGCCCGAAGCGACGAGCAAGAGGGTGAAGTTACTCTTGGGCGACTCCTGAGCCTTGTTCTGGGAAGGAAGAGCAGCGAAGTCGACCGGAGGTGACCTGTGTTTGGTCATTGAGGATCGAATTCGCTGCAGTGACGAAGCCAGAGCGAGACTTCGGTCCTCCGCAGCCGAGCGCTCACGAATAATGCGGGTTAAGGGGCCAACTTGATCCGGACCCTCGCGAACAGCAGCGCGTTCTGGCAAGTGGCGTTGTTGCCGCTGCTCGTGATCATCTGGTGCACCCTGCCGGTCTGGTTCGTCGTTCTACTGCCGGTCCAGATCTTCGCCGTGCTGGTTTCCCGCAAGGGTTTCTTCGAGACCTCACCGTATCGCTGGCTGATTCTGCTGGTGACCCAGGGCGTCGATCGGAAGCGGGATACCTTCGACCGCCGCTTTGCCGTGTTCCACCCCGAGATGAACTTCGCGCGCTTCCGCAAGATCTACTCCGAGAAGCGAGCCTTTCGCGCGACGCGGGGCAAGCTCAGAATCGCTCGCGACGGCGAGGCTCTCGTGCCTTGCCTCGGGCACCTGCCGCCCGACGCGCCTTACGACCTGAGTCGTGTGGACGACTTCCTCGCGGTGCCGGTCTCGTTGACGATAGGGAACGGCGACTACTTCGCGTTGGTCATCACGAATCAAGGGGGGCTCGGCGTCGGCGTCGTGGGTGACGAGTATCTGGTCTTTCGTCGCCAGGACTCCGTTTCCGGCAACGGTCCCTGGACCGTCATCCTTCCGCGGACGGCGACCCTGCGCCGATTGACGTCCCCGGCGTCAGAGCCGCCGCTCGAGATCTTCGGGCAGCTCGTCGGCTCGGTACCGCGTACCCCCGAGAACTCCTGACCGCCTGATGTCGCGCTTACCGACATCGGGGGGCCGCGAAGGTCGGCGCTCGCGGCCGTGGAGCGCCACCCCGCCTCACTCCTCACGAAACCGTTCTGTGAACCGACGCAGCTCCTGCAGCGCTTCGGGCGTGAGCTGCAGCGAGATGCGGTCGACCCGGTCGCCGTCACGATAACGCAGGGTCAAAAACACGACGGATGCATGCAGCTGGCTGCCACGGTCGGAGTTCACCAGATTGTCCACCCGCCAATCGAGTCCCACGAGCACCTTGCCATGGTCGGCGAGGCTCTCCTGGAAGATCGCGCGCCGGAACTCGGGTCGGAAGGTGTCGAAGCGCTCGAGAATCGCGCCCGCTGCCGAGAAGTCGTTTCCCGACAAGGCACCGAGGTCTTGGCGCAGCGCGTTGCGGTCGATGTTGAGCCCGCTCGCTTGGCGCAGCAGGTACTCGCACGCGTGGAGCGCCGCCAGGGTAGCGGCCTCGTCGAGCGCGTGGGCCTGGCAAAGCTGGCGCAAGGCACCTTGATAGCTCGGGTCCAAGGGTTGGCGAATCCCGTGATCGAGCAGCGCGAGGAAGTCCGCCCGGGCTGCCGACGGCAGCGCGAGAAACGTGTCCCAACCGCCAAGGATGGTTGGTGGCGGTGGGTTGCCGGCGCAGGCGTGAAGGCGGAGTTGCGGTCCTCCCCCGCCGCCCTTGGAGCGTGTCGACGTCATGAGTGGCGAGTCCTTCCACGGGTTCAGCGGGCCAATCCCGGCTCGCGAGTTGCGTCCGGGGTGTCGCGCCTCGAACTCGTCGGCCAACAGCCCGCAACGGCACGAGGAGCCTGTTTTCCCTTGAAGCCCTGCATCACCCGGCTACAAAGGTCGCAAGGCCTGGCGTCGGAATCGAACTCGGGAGGATACGGGGAAAGCATGGAAGCGGTCAACGAGACTCCCTTCGCGTTCGCCCCGCTCCCCGGCCGCATGGACTATCCGCGGCACTCCCTGACCATCATCGTAAAAGGCACGTTCGACCTGACTCCTGGCGGTGTCATGAAGGCGGCGGCCGAGCAGCAACCGATCACCGGCGACAGCTATCACCCCGATGACGATGAACAGCAGGGCAGCCTGCGGTACGAGTCGGATCTCGCGTACTTCAAGGAGAGCACGGATCTCCTCCTCGCCGGGTCGTGCCACACTCCGGGTGGCAAGCCGTTGACGAGTTGCCCGGTGAGTTTTCGTGTCGGAACTCACGAACGGCGGTTGCTGGTCTTCGGAGATCGCAGCTGGAACGTGGGGCTCCTGTCGACGAAGCCCACCGATCCGGCACCGTTCACGACGATGCCGATTCGCTACGAGTTGGCTTACGGGGGTGATGGCTATCCGTCGAACCCGCTGGGCAAGGGCTACAACCGCGAGGAGAACGAAGCGGGCAAGAAGGTCAAGCCGCTCCCCAACATCGAAGATCCGCAGGAACTCGTGCAGTCTCCGCGCACGCAGCCGAGTCCGGCGGGCTTCTCGCCGGTGGGACGAAGCTGGAAGCCGCGCGTTGCCAGTGCCGGGACCTATGGCCACAAGTGGTTCAAAGAGCGATCGGCTTGGTTTCCGGCGGACATGAAGTGGAGCTTCTTCAGCGCCGCCCCGGAGCCGCTCCGTGTCCGCGGGTACTTGCGCGGGGATGAAGAGGTACTGCTCGAGAACCTACACCCGCAGCATGCTCGCTACGCGTGTCGATTGCCCGGTATCCGCGTGCGTGCGTTCTTGAACCGGTCGGAGGTCGCAGGCTCTGTCGGTGCTTTCGACGAGGTTGCCCTCCAACTCGATACGGTGTGGATCGACGCGGATCGCGAGCAAGCGCTCGTCGTGTGGCGTGGCTACGGCGCGGTCGAGTCGGAGGAGTGCGAAGATGTCGCCCACATCTATCTCGCGGCCGAGCCGGTCGGTGAACCGTCACCTTCTGCCGCCGAGTATCGCCAGCGATTCGTCGCAGCGCTCGCCGCCCGGCAGCCGATCGCACCCAAGGCAGCCGCGACCGAAGACGCTTCGTCGTCCCCCCCCCTCGACGAGGAGTCCGAGGAAGAGCCCGATCCGCTCGCTGAGCTGACCGCCGGACTCGAGGCCAAGGCGGTTGCAGCGGGTGTCGACGCGAAGGCCGCAGTCGCGCTCACGCCGGAGCAACGCAAGGATCAGGCGCGACTTCTCTGGCTCATGGGGCTCTCGAGCGCCGAGATGGTGTCGGCCGGGATCGCACGCGCCGACCTCCCGCCCGACACCCCGGCCGAGCGGGAGTTGCTCGAGCGCCTGCGGGTGAAGCTCGGCATGCCGGTGGCGGAGCGACCCGAGGAAGACGACGCTGCCCCCGAACCGTCGGCAGAGAGCCCGCTGCCACCTTGGACGCGCGAGGTCGTGGCCGCGCGCGTAGGGCGAGGCGAGAGTCTCGAACGGGCGCCGCTCTCGGGTCTCGACTTGGCCGGGCTCGACCTGTCTGGAGCGCAGTTGCGCGGTGCGGTGCTCGACGGCGCCAAACTCGCGCAGTGCAACCTCACGGGAGCGAACCTCGCGGGCGCGCATCTCGTCGAGACCGACCTGTCCGGCGTTGTCGCCGACGGCGCGCGGTTCCCGAACGCGACCCTGGAGCGGGCCAACCTCGGTGGTGCACAACTCGCGAGCGCACGCTTCGCGGGAGCTTGCCTCACCGACGCCAACCTTGCGGGCGCGATGCTCGCCGGCGCGGATCTCACCGCATGTCGCATGGAGCGCGCGCGGTTGAACGGTGTGAAGCTCGACGGAGCGGTGCTCGACAAGGTGGTTGCCACCGAAGCCGTTTTCGATGGCGCCGACTTGCAGGGGGCCCAGGCTTGGGGCGGCGCGCAGTTCACGCGGGCCTCGTTCGTCGAGGTGAAAGCGGCTGGCTCGAGCTGGGATCGCACGGTGCTCGACGGCGCCGACTTCTCCCGCGCGCAACTGGCGCACGCCGACCTCGGGCGTGTCTCTGGAGTCGGTGCCGTGTTTCGGGCCGCGGAGTTGACGGAGGTCATTCTGCGGCGAGCGAACCTGAGGAACGCCGATTTGGGCGGCGCCAATCTGTTTCGAGCGAACCTGCAGGCGGCGAACCTGAGTCACGCCGATTTGCGCGGCGCCAATCTCTTCCAGGCTGAACTCGTTGACGCCAGCGTCGACGGAGCGCGGTTCGAACACGCCAACCTGCGACGCACGCGCCTCGAGCGCTGAGGCGCGCGATTCCAGGAAGGAACGAGAGGAAATCATGGCTTCGTCGGGAGGTTCCGCCGAACAGCCGATGCTCGATGCCGAGCAGGTGCGTGCCGCACTGCGAGCCGGCCGCTCGCTCGCGCAAGCGTTGATCATCGGCGTGGATCTCGCGGGTGACGATCTCCGCGCGAGCGACCTGTCCGGAGCGAGGTTCTGGGGGGTCAACCTGCGGGGTGCGAATCTACGCGGGGCGCAGCTCGCCGACGCGGTCTTCGATCGAACCGATCTCCGAGACGCGGACTTCGAAGGCGCACACCTGCCTCGGGTGGTCATCGAGAACTGCAACGCGGACGGCGCCCGCTTCGTCAAGGCCGACCTCAGTGAAGCGCAAGTGTCGGCCATCGACTCTTACCGCCCGGAGACCATCGCCGCGCTGGGCGAGGACGAGCCCTTGCCGGGCGAACGAGACGCGCCAGGGACGTGCTCTTTGGCGCGCGCGGACTTCTCGGAGGCGCGTTTGGATCAGGCGTTCTTCGAGCGCTGCGACCTGTCCGCAGTGCGCATGGTCGCCGCGTCGCTCGCGCGCACCACGATTCGCTGGTGTACGCTGGACGGTGCGGAACTGCGCGACGCGAATCTTGCCGGCGCTGTTGTCGGCGAGTCCCGATGTGCGCAGGTGACCTTCGATCGCACCGAGTTCGCGGACGCCGAACTGAGTGAGCTCGATCTGAACGGCGCTTCCTTTGCTGATGCACGCTGGGCGACGGCGCGCGCGACCGGTTGCGACTTCTCGAGCGCAGTGTCGTTTCCGCGCGATCTCCACGGGACTCGCTTTCGCGGGTGTGCGCTGAGCGGCTTGGATCTCACCGGTGCCGATCTTCGCGGCGCCGAGTTTCACGAGTGCAAGCTCGAGGCAGTGAAGCTGCGCGATGCACGACTCGCGGACACGATCTTCCGTGAATGTGCGCTCGCAGGCGTCGACCTACGCGGGACTCGTGCAGCGCGCGCTCAGTTCCGAGGCGGAAACCTGGCCGATACCCGGTGGGGGGGCGCCGCGCTGGAGGAATGCGTGTTCCAGGGCTGTAGTCTCGATCGCGCGGATCTCGCTGGTCTCGACCTCAGCGGGGTCCAGTTTGCAGGGCAGTCGATGGTTCGTGTGATTCTCGTCGGTTGCAACCTCAGCAAGGCGAGTCTGTCCGAGTGCGACCTCGAGGGCGCGGATTTTACGCGCACGCGGCTGGTGCACACGAAACTCACGAAGTCGAAGCTGAGCCGCGCGCTCTTCATCGAACCCGAGTGTTGCGAGAACACCGAATTCGCCGGCGCGGACCTCGTTGGAACGCGGTTCGAGCGAGTGCGCTTCGAGTCGTGCCGATTCGACGGCGCTGACCTGGCGCCCGCGAGCTGGGAAGCCGTGAGCTTCCGAGCGAGCAGCTTGGTTGGGTCGGGCTTGGTCGCGATGCAGTTCCTCGGAGTCAGCTTCCGGGCTTGTGACTTCAGTAAGGCGCGCCTCGCCCGTGCGCAACTCGATCGCGCGGAACTGCGCGAGGTGACCTTCGCCGAGGCGGACCTCGAGGACGCGTCGCTCGCGCGCGCCGACCTGCGCTATGCGTTTCTCGGCGGCGCGCGCCTCGTCCGGGCCCGACTCCAAGGGGCCGACCTTCGCGGTGCGATCTTGGCCGGAGCCGACCTCTCGCACGCCGACCTTTCTGAAGCCCGCGCGGAGGGCGCCGATTGGACGCGCGCGAACTGCACGGAGGCGCAGTTGGGCCGCGCACTCCTCCGCCACGGCGACTTCTCGCACTGCTGTCTGCGAGGCGCCGACCTGACGGATGCCGACCTCTTCGCATGCAATCTCCACCGCATCGACGACGAAGGCGCTCGCTGGAAGGGCGCCAACCGCAAGAAGGCCCAAGCCACCGATCGCGACCTCGCAGCGGCCGAGGACTTCAAGCCCCAGTAGCCCGCAATCCAGGCCTCTAGACCTAGACCTAGACTTTGGGTGAAGCGATCGCGGCTTGCGCTGGATTCGGGTCTAGGGCGCCGTTCGTCCGTTTTGGCAGTGAGGCGCATCGTGAGTCGGTCGCGCCGGGAGTGGCCGCTCGCACGGAGCCGGGCTCCTTTCTCTGGCCTCGAGACCCCGATGCCCGCTAGAGTCCTCGTCGAGGAGAACCCGATGATGCCGATGCCAGGAGATCGACCCAAGCCACCACCGGAACCGCTGCTACCGGGCGATGGAGACTCACAGCGGCGGATCCTGCCTTCGGGTCGCTCGCTCGACCTGTCCGTCCACGGTGGTGAAGAGCGAATCGAGGTACGTTCCGCCAGCGGCGAACTCGAAGTCAGCATCGTGCTCACGGAATCGGGACCGGTCCTCCGGCTGCGCGGCGCGAAGCTCGAAATCGACTCGACCGAAGCGATCGCGGTGCGCTGTCGCAGCTTCGAACTCGAGACGAAGGAGTCGGTGAGTCTACGAGCGGGAGGCCCGGTCGCCGTGACCTCCGACGATGAGATCCGGCTGCGCTCTGCTCAGCAGACCTTCATCGACGGCGACTACGTGAACCTCAACTGCCTCGATCGCACGGGCTATCACGACGAGAACTCAGCCGAGACCGAGGCCCTCCCCGAGCCGCCCGACGGACCGGCCTCGTCCTCGTCTTGACCTGCCGCCGTCGGCAGGGGCAAGACGGACCCGATCTGTAGCCAACCCACCCTGGCCCCTCTTCGCGACCCGGACGACGAACACATCCGGAGCAACTTCCTCAGCCTCCAAGCAAGGTGGCCAGAGATGTGGAGTGAGATCTTGCGCCGAGTGGTCGCAATGCGAGAACAGTACACGATCCACGATCCGATCGAAGCCAGCACCGACTACTTCAGTGTGCGCGTCTCCGACGAGAAACTCGCCGGCACTTTCTCTGTCATGCTGCAATCCGTTGACGGTTGGCTGCTGGAGTTCGAGAACTGGAAGTTCGTAGGAGGGCAAGGCGTTTTCTGACGGACGCTCGTCACCGTGGTTGAGGGTTGCCCAGAGCTCTTCACCGACATCGAGAACCCCGCAACACCTGGGGCCTGCGTGGCGTGGGCCGCAGGAGATCCACCCCTATCCTTGGTGCAGCCGAGTCCGGTATCGTGCGTCCCAGGGTCGCGACCTACTGTGGCGGCGTTGAACGAGGAGCGGGAGGGGAGTCATGACGGTCGAGGCTCGAACGATCTTGTTGCTGGTGGGGTCGAATGTGTTCATGACATTCGCGTGGTACGCCCACTTGAAGGAACTCAACCACCGCCCTTGGTGGATTGCCGCGCTCATCAGCTGGAGCATCGCCTTCTTCGAGTACCTGCTCCAGGTGCCCGCGAATCGCATCGGCTACACGGTGTTCTCGCTGCCGCAGCTGAAGATCACTCAGGAAGTCATCACTCTGGCGGTGTTCGTTCCGTTCTCGATCGTCTACATGAAGCAACCGCTGCGGCTCGACTTTCTCTGGGCAGCGCTCTGCCTGTGTGGCGCGGTGTTCTTCATCTTCCGCGGGCAGGCCGCCCGGGGCTAGCGGCCGCGTTCCGAGCGGGGTGCGTGTGCTCGCCGCCGTCCCACGCTCTGTCGTTCAACGCGCGTGCGAGAACAGCTGGTGGCGTCGGTTTTCGCGCTCGCGGAGTGCAGCTCGTTCTGCGTCGATCGCGGCCAAGACCGTGCTCTCCGCCAAAGCCGGAGGGTAGTGTCCTGGACACTGCCAGCCGGAGCGGGAACTCGACTTCCTAGCCGTGTTTGGCTAGACTCCTAAGGGTGGCGCAACGCAAGCTGCAGGTGTTGTTCGACACCGCCGACACATTCATTCGGGGGGACGTGGACCTGAATGGAGTGGTGGACTCCGCGGACTACACCCTGCTCGAGAACATCGTCAAAGGCAACGCGACAGCTTCCTGCCCGGATGCCGCGGACGTCAACGACGACGGTCTCGTCGACGGCGCTGATGCTTCGCACCTGCTCGCTCACTTGAGCAATCCAACGGCCGCTCTCCCGGACCCGTTCCCGGCCTGCGGTCGGGACCCGACGATGGATGTGCTCCCGTTCTGCGTGGGTAACGGCCAGGTGTGTCCCTGAAAGGAGGCTCGCGGTGGAGGGTGTACGAAGAGTCATACTTGGAATCGTGGGCATCGGGCTGTTGGTTGCGGGATCGGTTGGTTCCGATGGACTCTACGGAGACGAGCTGTTCCTGCCTCCGAAGGTGATCGCGGTGGACGGCGGCGTGAGACCAGCCGAGGCCGCGGTGGGCTTGACTCCGGACCTAGCGGTACCGTCAGCAGAGTCTCGGAGCTTCCGTGAGGCGCCTGCCGGCGGCGCGTGGCATGGGTGGCATCGGACTCAAGGGCTCGCGGTGCGGGTTGCTGCCGGTGGGTTGGACTTGGCGAGAACCCCCGGGGCTGGGTCGCCGTGGGTTTGTCGGCTCGAGACCACTCGAGTGTGTGATTCCAGCGAGTCGTTCGCCGTCGGGCCAGCTCGCGCAAGCGCCGAGGGTACACGGGTGACGCTCGAGCGCGACGGGCTGACCGAGTGGATCGAGATCGCTGAGGACGGTGTGCGCCTGGAGTGGCTGGTGCATCGACCGCCGGGCGGGCGGCCGAGTGGGAGTCTGCGGCTCGAGATCGCCGTGCGAAGTGGTCTCCGCCTCCGTCAGGACCCTCGGGGAGGAATCGAGTTCCTGGACGGGTCCGAGCGGGTGGCGCTTTGCTTCTCGGGCCTCGCGGTTTGGGACGCTCTGGGGCGCGAACTGCCTGCGGGCATGGGCATCGAGGGCGACTCTCTCGTGATTCACGTCGACACCAATGGAGCCGTCTTCCCGATCTGGATCGATCCGCTCGCGAACGTTCCGAGCGCGATTCTGCTGTCGGACCAGTCGCTGACGGGGATTGGTTACACGCTGGCGACGCTCCGCGCGAACGACGATGATTATGATGACCTTGCGGTGGGTGAGGCGGGGTACGACGTCGGTGCGCTCACCTGGGCGGGGCGGGTTTCTGTGTATTTTGGGTCTGCCTTCGGACTGACCGATCCTTCAGGTTGGATGCAGCCGGGCCAGGCGAGCAATGCATGGTTCGGAACGGGCGTCGCGTCTGCTGGCGACACCAACGGGGACTCCATTCCGGACCTCCTGATCCAGCGGAACGGCCCCCCTCCACCGCTCCAGTGGGCCGGGGAGGTGTTCGTGTTTCCTGGCGGGCCTCAAGGTCTAGGTTCAGCGGAGATCTGGTCGGCTACGGGAAGTGAGCCCGGCGCGCGCTTCGGCGACAGTCTCGCAGCGGCGGGGGACGTGAATGGCGACGGATTTGGCGACATTGCGATCGGCGCACCGGATCAGGGCATTGGTGGAGCATTTCATGTGTACCACGGTTCCCCGAGCGGTCCCGAGGCCACACCAAACTACTCGTTGCTGAATGCGAATCAGTCAAGGCTCGCCTTTGCATTGGCCGGCGCGGGTGACCAGAACGGCGACGGGTACGATGATCTGCTGGTTGCGGACTACTTGTTTCCCGACATCTTCAATGACCTTGGTCGCGTCTACCTCCATCTCGGATCAGCGTCCGGACTGCAAAGCACGCCGGCATGGTTCGTCGATCCGCCACCCGGAGTCAGTGCCTTCGGGCTCGCCGTCGTCGGGGGCGGCGACGTGAACGGTGACGGTTTCTTGGATGTCGGCGTTTCGGGTTTCGTGGGTACCTTCGTCTACCTGGGTTCCTCGAGCGGCCTCGCCACCACGCCAGCGTGGACGGGGCCCGGGCAGAACTTGAGCTTCGCCGACGTGAACGGGGATGGCTTCACCGACGTGATCGCCGCGGATCGGAATCTGGCTGACAACTCGGGCGCGGTTTGGTGCTTCCTCGGTGGACCAACAGGCCTAGGTCCCAACGCTGCCTGGAGCGACTTTGGTCCAGCACCCGCGTATCAACTCGGACTCTCTATAGCCGCCGGCGACCTGAACGGAGACGGGCTCGATGACCTCGCGGTCGGTGCCCGCGAAGCGGTTCACATCTATCTCGCCACGCCCGCGCAGTTCCGACGCGGGGACGCGAACGGCGACGCAACCTTCAACCTCGCGGACGCGGTGTTCACGCTGTCCCACCTGTTCGGCACCAGTGCGCCGGCGCCAGCGTGCGCGGACGCCGCCGACAGCAATGACGATGGGGCGATAAACATCGCCGATCCGATTCACACGCTGAACGCGCTCTTCACGAGTGGTGCTCTGCCGACGCTCCCTGGGCCAACGATGTGCGGGTCCGATCCGACACCCGATGCGCTTGGCTGCGACGCGCTGTCATGCCCATAGATGCGAGAGACTCGGTACAAAGTACGGCGACCGGCTCTGGCGACAGCCACGGATGCACTGTTCGTCAGGATAGTCGTACTCGTACTTAGTGCAACGGTACTCGTACTCGTACTCGAAAGGATCGCTGACGACTGAACCAATCTTCGACCATGAGCGACTCGACGTTCATCGTCTCGATTGCGCGTCAGTTCACGATGTGCTGCATGTCTGCGATGCAGTTGCTGATGATGCGAACCACCTGAACTACCTTGGCAAATCTGACTTGAAACGAATCGTATCGATGTTGGGGCTTGTCGACTGATCCAACGAAACAGCGCGGTATCGGAGAATCGAATCGAGTACGAGTACGAGTACCGCGATGCTGAGTACGAGTACGAGCCCAGCGCGGAATCCTGACGAGCAAAGCGATGCAACGGAACGGAAATGGCGTTCCGATTTCTCGCGGGCAGGCCGCCCGGGGCTAGCGGCCGCGTTCCGAGCGGGGTGCGTGTGCTCGCCGCCGTCCCACGCTCTGTCGTTCAACGCGCGTGCGAGAACAGCTCGTGGCGTCGGTTCTCACGCCCGCGGAGTGCAGCTCGTTCTGCGTCGATCGCGGCCAAGACCTGGCGCTGCTTGTTGAGCAGCGCTTCGTCGAAGCGGCCATCGTGATCGTGCTCGAGGCCGCGTGCGATGGCGGTGAGGGCTTGGCCGTGATCACCGCGCTCGGCCAGCGAGTAGGCGAGATTCAGCCAGGTCTGCGCGTCCGTTGGGTTGAGGGCGAGGGCGCGCTCGTAGGCGCCGTGGGCCACGGGCTGCGCTCCCTGAAAGAACAGACAGTTGCCGAAGGTGTTCCACAGGAAGCTGCTGTACCACGGGTTCAGGGCGAGAGCGCGCCGCGCGAGTTCGAGGGCCTCGCTGGGTCGGTGAAGCTGCTGGGTCAAGAACTGCGCTGCCTGACCGAGTAGGTTCCAGTCTTGTGGGCACAGTTCGAGGGACTCGCGAAAGCAGTCGAGCGCGAGTCCGAGGCGGCCGGCGTGGATGTGCTGGATGGCCTCCGTGCCCAGACGATCGGCCTCAAAGGCGCTCGCGTTCTCGTACACCCTGCGAAAAGTGCTTGTCGTCTGCTCCCCGAGTGATCGCCCAATGAGGCGCGACTGAACGCTGCGCGGCTGCGCGATCTGGGGCTGCACGACGATGCCGCCGAGCTCCCGGATGAACTCCTCCAGGAACGGGAAGTTGAGGCTCGCAGCGATCGAGCGACCGAAGCGGCTTACGTAGGAGAGATCGCCCACGGTCTCGGGGACCGCAGGACCGAAGTCGTTCACGAGGATGTAGCCCTGGGGTGCGAGGAGGTCGAGGCACGCTGCGACGCAGTCGAGGGCGCCGAAGTTCAGCACACGTCGATCCGACAGCGGGGACGCGAGAATCTCGGACACGTAGCGGCGGCCGTCCAGACCGATCGGCAAGAACGCAACTTCGAACTCGAGGTACGGGAGGAGCGGGAGCAGCCGCGCGAGCCCATCCGGTCGAGCGCTCGCGACCTCCTGGATGACCTCTTCGAGACGCAGGCCGACGCTGCGCCACACGGTTGCCGGAACCTCGTTCGCGATGTATGTGCGAACACAGAGCTGCTCCGCGGCCGACTCGCTCTTGCTCGGCCGGATCACTGTCGTCGGCAACGAGTCGAGCAGGTAGTTGGCATGGATCGCATGAAGCTTGGGGAGTTCAATCGAGTCGCCGTGCGCTGTCTTCAACGTGCCAGGGTGAGACGCATCGCATTCTGCGAGCACCACGTGGGCCTCGTGCTCGGCGAACAAGCGCCGATCGTGCCAACTCGCGATGGTCTGGCGCGACAGGTCCGTGACGTAGTAGCGCAACCTTTCGTACAGGTCGAGGCCGGCCTTGCGACTCAACGAGCGGAAGTGATCCAAGAAGTGCCGTGCGTGGAGTCCGAGCCCCGCACCAAGTTCGAGCACCCCGATGAGTTCTGGTGCCGCGCCCTCGGTGCATCGCGCGAACAACACTTCGGCCGCCGACTCCGCGGCCCAGCCGTTGTTGTGGATCAGGTACGGCACGGCGCCTTCGACGAAGGGGCGCAGTCCCTGCGTTCGCCAATACTCCCGCGACAGGCGCGCTTCGAGACACTCTGGGAAGGGGCGGAAGTCTTCGAGGAGGCGACGTTCCACGGTCACATCCCCGAGCAATTGCGCTGCGGGCCGGGCGTCGGTGGGTTGCGGGATCGCTTTCAGGATCTCGGCCGGCGTACGCTCGGCGGACGGCGGAGGGGGCGGCGCTTCGGTCACGGGAAGCCTTCCTCTGGGATCGGGGTGAGTTTCTCGTGCGCCATCTTCTCGGCCGGGTCCGTGGACTTGTCAACGGGCATGCTCTACGCTTTCCGGCCTACGCTGAGCGCCGCGTGGGTGCTGGCGGCAGGCGAAGTGAGCCCCAAGGCCCCTTCCAAGCAAGGCCCCTTCCCGGGAGGTGCGTTCATGGCTGCCAAAGCAGCGGCGCGCGTGGGCGACAAGATGAAGCAGGACGCGCCCCACTGCCACGCGCCCATCCACCCGGCGGCCCCGACCCCAACGCCGGTCGCCCACCCGGCACTGCCGCTCGACATCATGCCGCCCGGTTCGACCAACGTGAAGATCGACAAGAAGGCCGCTGCGAGGATGACCGACAAGTCGAAGCCCTGCATGCTTCCGAGCTGCGTCCCCGCCGGGCCAGGCATGATCGCGAAGGCCTCGGGCACCGTGAAGATCAACATGCTCGGCGCCGCCCGCGCGGGTGACATGACTTCCCACCCCGCATGTGCCGCGCCGATTCCGTCGCCGGTCGGCAAGATTCTCCCCCCGTGCAGTAGCACGGTGAAGTTCGGGGACTAGTCGCAACGCACGCGCATCAGGGGCGGCACGCGCCCGCGTTGCAGTCGAGCGAAGTTCCGCCGAAGTCGATGCCGCAGTCGAGCGCGGGCGGCGGCAGGGGACTTCCCAAGAACAGTGCCTGCAGAAGGAGCACCGCATCGGCGATGGTCAGCGAACCATCGGCGTCCGCGTCACACGCCCGTGCGCACGCGGGGGTGCTCTGGCCCCCGAACAACCACCCCAGTAGTCGGATCGGGTCCACGAGGTCGACGCTGCCGTCGCCGGAGCAGTCGCCGCGTTGGAAGCGCTCGTAGCCGGCCGGGCAGGCCAGGCCCCTCGCAGCGAAGGCCGCGCAGATTTCCGCGGCGTGCGGTGTGCCGTTTCCCAAGTCGCCGTCGTCGTCGTCGACGGTGAGCACTTCGAGGACCGTGACCGGCGTGGCCGAGTTGCCGAACAGCCCGCTCGAAGCGCCGACGGTGATCTGAGCCCAGTCGGTGAAGAGCTGCTGCGTGTACGCTAGCGCGTCCACACCGAGCGTTGCCGTCAGTCGCACCCGCAGATCCCACCAGAACCCGGCGAGCACTTGGCTGCAGATGTAGGGTGACGCGACGCACGGGTACAGGACGCTTGCCGCGGATACATCGCGCAGGGACGCCCCGTTACCGTGGAGGTCTGGTCCGATTCGAGGGTCGTCGTGCTGGAGCACGGCAAAGGTGTCTGCGAACCCCTCGCCGAACGGTCCGCCTGCCGGTAGACCGTGCTCGTCCAAGACGAAGTGACCGTACTCGTGGGCGACGATCGATCGGTACGCGCAGTTTCGGCAGCCGTTGCCCGCGCGCGCGAAGACCAGGCGAGGCGGACCGGTGACCCCATCGTAGAAGGCGCTGCAACCCCCGGGCGCGTTGACCTCGGCGGCCAAGGGTTGGTCGATGGCGGTGAAAGCCGGCTGCCGGTCGCGAAAGAAGTCGTGACTGCCGGTGACGTGCAGGAAGGCGTTGATCTGAGCGGTCGCGAACTCGTGCGGCGGATCGTTGAGCACGAGGTCCAAGGTGGCGGGTGGGGTCACGGTTTGCACGACCTGCAGCGGCGCACCCTGAGCACTCGTGACCACGCACCAAGCGCCGGTGAGATCCGCGATCAGGTCGACCGCGCCAGGAGGTAGGTCCAGCTCGAACGATCCGTCTTGGCCAGCGAACTCGAGGGCTGCTCCAGCGCGCAGGCGTCCCCCGCGGATGGAATCTTGCAAGGCCGGGTTCGACGGAGTGTCCGGCAGAGCGCCCGGTGTGGCGTGGCCAAGCAGGAGACCATCCACCTCGATGCGATGCAGTCCATCCTGGGTGTGCTTCACGGTTCCCTGCACGGCATCGATGAACACGATTCGCGCGCACGATCGACGTTCGTCCCAGCCGGTGACTCGCCACGCCCAGCAGGGCTCTCCACGGGCGCCAACGACCCGTGGGTCGAATGCCACGAGGCGTGGCAGGGTGTCCCACTCCGTGAGACCGGCATCGGCCACGGCCCGCCGCGCGCAGGCAACGGCCGCGCTCGCATCCAGCGACGAGCCCTCGACCGAGTGGGCCGGTGGTCGCGCTCGAACACACCCGGCCGCCACCACCCGCGCCCCGTCGGTGCCGACGCGTGTGACCACGCGCACTGGCCCGCGATCGACGAGCACGCCGTCGACCCACAGGCGCCCGCAAGTCACCTCGAGGTCGCCGTGACCGACTCGCCGGTGATCGATCACCTCGACGCTCCCTCGAACGGGAATCAACCCGCTCGCATGCGCCGAGTCGGCGATCCACCGGAGTGCCGCGTCGAACCCGTCCGCGCCGACCCCGAGCGCCGCGCCGGCCAGGAACGCCTGGCCCTCGCTCGCGTCGGCGACGAAGTCGACCCGGTCGTTCGCTCGCGTCGGGTCGGCCCCGGCCACAGGACCACTCTCGAGCAGCCCACCGAGGACGACAGCAGTGACAAGTCCGATCAATGCACGCTCACGACGCCGCTTTGCCGAGTCGGGCTTGGAGCCCGCGGACGCCAGTTGGGCTCTTGCTCCTCGGTTCGGCCGCCGGAGTTCGAAACGATCGAGCATCGTGGTTCCTTCGTCGGTGGGGGCTTGGGCATGCACGAACCCGCGTCGTTCTCGAACGCACGAGTCGGCGGAGTCAGAGCCTCGTGATCGAACGTTCGCTCGACCCGGCCCGTCGGATCGCAATCGCTCGCTCTGCTCGCAGTCACGGACGCGCTGAGCTACCAACCCAGTGCGCGAGGTCGACACCGCGTCTCGCCAAAATCTCTTCCTCGGGATCAATGACCGGCCGAGCGCCCGCGAGCCTGGACGCGGAGCCGGGAAAGGTTGGGACGCTTGAGGGGCGGCGTGCACTTTGGAGTCGCCCAAGAATAGGGTCCGAGTTCCGATCCGAAAGGCGGCGGCACGACCATGGCAGCACACCGATCGACGGCTACGTCGGGTACGGTCGCTGGCGCTCCACCGCCCAGCGACTTCGTGACACCGGGACTCAGCGTGTGGCTCGTCGTCGCGCTGTGGGGCGCGCTGATGTGGGTCGCCGGGGAGTTCGATCTGTGGCGCACGCTTCCGCGCGTGGGTCCGGCGAGTCCGCTGCAACTCGCGATCCTGCTCCCGATTCTCGCCGGGGCCGTGGTCATGGCGGGCGTACGGTCCGTCCGCCGGGCCATCGAACGCCTCGACGTAACCTGGCTCGTCGGCTTTCAGTGCTTCCGCGTGCTCGGCGCTTCCCACCTCGTGACCTGGGGTCTCGGGCTGATGGCCGGTGGCTTCGCCGTGCCGGTTGGCTTGGGGAACCTCGCCGTCGCGCTCGCTGCCGTCGCTCTCCTCCCTGGCGTCGCGCGGGGTCTGCCGGGCTGGGAACGGCGGGTCGTGCTCCTCACGCTCTGCGGTCTGGCGGAGTTCGCAATGACGGTACTGCTGGCGATCTTCGGGTTCCTTGGCGTCGCCACCCCGCTCGATCCGCCGCCCGTACTCGAGCGCTACGCGTCGATTGCCCAACCCCCGATCAGCCTGTTCCCGACGTTCCTGATTCCGCTCTTCTCGCTGGTTCACGTTGCGACCCTGGTTCGTCTCCGCGCTGCCGGGCGTTGCGGACCGGCCTAGCCGGACTTCTGGCCGATCGCGGATTCGCCCGGAATTCCTGAGACGCGGGACGGTCTGGATGCACATCCAACTCGCTGGAAGCACATCCAACTGGCGCAGGCCGCGGTACGATGGCCGCACGGCGGGCTGGTCGCGAGGCGGCAGCGTGCGGGTAACGACGGTCGGGGCGTTCACGAGCGCCTCCAGTCCTTGCTGGGCGAAACAGGCCGAAGCCTGTGCTCTGCGGTGAGATGGACGCGGCTTGGCCACGTTCCCGGGCGGGGCTTCGAAAGTCACCCTCGGAGAGGAATCTACGCCCGAAACGACGCGGCACGCGCTAGGTTTGGGTGCTAGATGGGTTGCGACTCGTTGGGAGGAGGATCGAGATGCGAGCCCCCTTTTGTTTGTGGACGGTCCTGTTGTGCACCTCGGTGGTCCGTGCGACCCCGCCGCTCGAGCACCCGCTCGGCCCGCCCAACGGAGGTACGATCGGCGTGGTCACGCTATCCGTTGCGGACACCGCAGCGCCCAGCGGCGCGGTGGCCACGGTCCCGTTTCTGACGGCTACCGAGGAGCCATACCAGTTCGTCAGCATGAGCTTGGATTGGAACCCCGCTGAGCTGAGCTTCCTGGGGGTGCGACCCGCAGCGGGTTTCGAGACCTACGCCGACCTCAACGGGGAACCCATCTGCGACGTCGTGATCTACCCCAACGGCCGGCTCGATTTCATCTTGCTCGCCGACACTCCTTACTCGAGCGACATCTGTGGAGACTCGCTGGTCTTCTTGGACTTCGAGGTCTCGGCGGCTGCCGGGTCGAGCGTGCGGATCACGCTGCGAGACGCGATGGACGTCCTCGTGGACGACGCCTTCGTGCATGCACTGGCCGCCGGAGCCCCATCCTTCTTGCGCGGAGATGTGAACTCGGATGGTCTCCGCAACTTGGTCGACGCGGTGTTCCTGTTGCTCCATCTGCTGGCGGGAGGCGACGCACCATCGTGTGTCGACGCCTGTGATCTACAAGATGACGGCGCCGTCGATCTGACCGACGCCGTGCTGCTGTTGGCCTTCTTGTTTGGTGCTGCCGACGCACCGCAGCAGTTCTGCGGCTACGACCTGACGAGTGATGGATTGCCGTGCCTGACGAGCCCCTGCACACCGTGAGCGAGGATCCCGGCGCGGACGCGGGCGGTTCCGCCCGCAGCGGCCTGGGCGACTTCTGCCCTGAGCAACTCCTCGAGCATGCGCACTGGGTTCGGCACTTGGCCGAGCAACTGCTCGACGACCCAGGTCAAGCCGACGACGTGGTCCAGGACGTGTGGAGAGCTGCCCTCTTGCGGCCGCCACGCAGCAGCGCGGTCTTGGTCGCGTGGCTGCGGACCGTCGTACGCCGACTCAGTTTTCGCGTGAATCGGGAGCGCCGGCGCGCCGCACGCTTGCCGTCGCAGCTTCGACCGCAGGCGGCGACGGGGTGTGGCACCCAGGAAGCAATGCAGCTGCGCGACTGCCAGATGCGTCTGGCCCGCGCTCTCGAACGACTGCGTGAGCCCTACCGCACGGTCCTTCTGCTGCGGTTCTATGACGAGTACTCCCACGCCGACATCGGGGCTGCGCTCGCGACCCATCCGTCCACGGTCCGCACTTGGCAGGAGCGTGGCCTGAAGCAGCTACGGGCGATTCTCGATGCCGACGACGCGCGGGGCGCCCCGGCGTGGCACGGGCTGCTCGCCCTGCTCGTGGCGAATGCACCGACGGCGGGCGAGGTTTGGCATTCGGATCGACTGGCGACGCGTGCCGAACCGATTGGCGCGTTGGGTGGGCGAGCTGCGACGACGGCGACACCGGCGATCCGTACGTGGCGCTGGCGGCTGACGAGCGCCGTCGCCCTCCCCACGGTCCTGATCGGCGGGTTGTTCGTGGGCGCTGGTCGCGAAGCGTCCGAGCGTGTCGGCGAACCTGGCCGGAACGAGATCGCGGTCGGTCGCTCGTCGGGCGCCGTTGACGCAACGAGCGAACCGGCCTCCGCCGTCTCCGGTCTCGCGCCCGCGCCAACCCGGCCATCCTCGCCGGCGGTCCTCGGAACGTCGGAGCCGATCGCGACGGCGTCGATCGCCGCCGACGCCGGTGCGTGGGCCATCGTTCGCATCGAAGACGCGACCACGGGAACGCCGGTCGAAGGCGCGAACGTGTTCGTCCACGAGATCGATCAACCGGTCGCGAGTCTGGCCGCGACCACGGACGATGTTGGCGAAGCCCGCGTCGCGCGCTCTCAGCTCTCGCGCTCGGCGTTGCTCGTCGTCGCCGCGGGCTACCGTGAGCATCGTGCCGGTTGGGATGCGACCCGAGGAAACGCAGACGTCCACTGCATCGGTCTCGACCCCATCGTGTCGACCTGGGTGTACCTGAGCGACCCTGCCGCCCGGCCCATCGTCGGCGCGACGGTGAGCGTCACCGGTCGGACTCCCGCGACCCGTGAGCCGCAGCGTGTCGCGTTCACGAGCGATGCGCAGGGTCGGGTCGCGTTGCGTTCAAGGTTCGCCGAGCCGATCCTCGAGATCGAATGCGCTGGGTACGAAACGATCTGTCGCCCTTTGGAGACCCCAGAGATGCGTCTCACGTTGCGCCCCGCCCTTCCGCTGGCCGGCAGGGTCGTGGACGCCAACGCTCAACCGGTCCCGTTCGCCACGATCCTCGTCTCATCCGCCACCGCGCGAACCAGCGCCACCTCGACCTGTACCGACGAGGTCGGTCGCTACGAGGCGGGCTCGGTCCATCCGGAGGAACTCCTGGTCGTGACGGTCCGTCGAGCGGGCTTCCCCGCGATCACCGTCGACGGGCCAGCGCACGAACTCGCGCACATTCAGCTGCCGGCGGTGCGCACGATCGCCGGCCGGGTTCGTCGCCATGGACCGAATGCACCGGCACCGGCCGCTCGTGCGATCCTCGTCACGCGCACCTCCGCAACGGAGGTCGTGCGCCCGCAGCTTCGGACCGGCACCTTGCAGGGACCGGAGATACCGACTCACCGCGCCCCCAACCGGCTGCAGTCGCTCTTGCACTGCGACCTCGCTGCCGATGGATCGTTCGAGTTGTGCGCTTACGAAGGTGTGCCGGTGTTTCTTCTCGTGCACGGTCGCGACTGCCAGGGTGAGGTCGTCGACTTGGGTGGTGCGGGCGACCGGCACGACCTCGATCTCACCCTGGAGCCCGGCGGACGCGTGTTCGGTCGCGCGCTGCGGCCCGACGGTCGGCCTGCCGAACAGGTGCTCTTGCACATCGGCGAGCTTTGGTCCGATGGTACCGAGAGCATTGTGGGTCGTGTCCGCACCGACGCGGATGGCCACTTCGAGTTGGCTGGGCTACCGGCGATCGGCGGCTCGGCTTGGGTTCAGAGGGCAGGCGGACCCGCGCCCGCTACCCGCACGGCGCTGTTTGTCTCCTGTTTCCCGCCGCATCTGCTCGCCGCTGCGGGCGACCGCTCCATCGAAGACTCGCCGCTCCGGAACGCCTTCGTGTTGGACGACCCGCCGCTCGAGCCGCTCGTGCTGACGGCCTTGGACTCCTCGGCGCTGAGGCCCGTGCAAGTGCGGCCGGTCGACTCAGCGCAGCGATCGGTTCGCACCTGGATCGAGTGCACGCTGCTCGGAGCCACGGAGGTTCGAGAAGGGCACATCGGCGCCAACCTGCGTGGCGCGCTCTTCTACTCGGACGCGGTCTTACCCGACGCGCGGGAGATGGCGGCGGTCGTACTGCGGTCGCCCGACCACGCATTGGCCTTCGCGCACTTGCCGGAACCCGCTGGCGAGGCGACCCACACGATGGAGCCGCCCGTTGTGGAGGTCGTGCTCCACCGACGCCCGGAGCGACCTACGGTCGTCATCGTCGTCGATCCCGAAGGCACCCCTTGCGCGCGGGATCTGTGGGTGGGGCTACCCTTCGAGACTCCTGGCCCTTGGCTCGCGCACGTTGGTCGTAGCGATGACCACTCGGGACGAGCGGCGCTCGCGCAACTTGCCGCGGGGCGCTATGCGCTCTTCGCCTCATCGATTCACGGACCCGAGCCGTCGGTGCGCCATCGCGCCGACGCGGCCTACATCGGCACATTCGTACTGGTCGAGGGTGAGACGCGCATCGTGCGGGTGCCTGCGAGCGACTGACCCCGGTGCGCCGCTTCCCACGGTCCGGACGAGCGAACACGAATTCCCCACCACGCCGCGAAGCGGCCGATTTCGGTCCGGTCTGGGACCCTCGAGGCCGTAACGGAGCTGCAGCTTCAGGTTCCGAGCCGCGCGCATCAACTCCGTCGATACCCACATCCGCGATTCCACGATTTCTGGAACCGAGGCTGTCTCTCCGCGCGGACGCCGTCGGGTCCACGCACTTTCGTACGGAGTTTCCTGAATCAGACCGGATGCTGAGACGAATCCGCGCCCCGGTGCACTTCTATGGTGTCCGTCGAGGGGTTCTCGGCGGGGGCGCTCACCGGAGAGGAATCGTCATGCGCAGTTCAACCCTGTTCCTGATCGTCGTCTTACTCGTGTCGCACCAAGCATCCTTGAACGGCCAAGGCGGTACCTACGAACTCACGCTTCTCGAGGTGGGCGAGGGCTGCATCTCACCGTGCACGTGTCCTCTCATCCATGAGGGCAGTGGCGCGGGATCCTTCGAATTGGTGTTCCTGGGCACGACCGGCGCCATCGAACTATACGAGGTGCTCGGCTTCAGCTGGACCGTGAGTGGCCCAAGCGGCGCCCAGGATCTGATCGGGTCGGGAACGTATCAGATCGACCTCGCGGCGGGTTGGCACGAGATGGTACTGCAGGTCACCTGGCAGGGCGCGACGCTGACCCTGCAGAACCACCAGTCGACCACGCTTGCGCCGGGTGCGAGTATCGCGGAGATCGCCGTGAGCCTGTCGTCGGCACCCGAGTGTATGGCCACCGTCGTCGATCTGGTCGCCGCTCCGCCGACGATCAGTCCGACGAGCACTTTCGTGCGGGCCGACTGCAACGCCGACGGCTCCCGAAACCTGGCGGACGCCGTGGCGCTGCTCTCGGTGTTGTTTCTGAGCGGTGCCGCGCCGTGCATGAACGCATGCGATACGAACGACGATGAGCAGTTCAACATCTCGGACGCGGTCCATCTCTTGAACGGACTGTTCGGCGGTGGCGGAACCCCTGCCGCGCCGTTCCCCGGCTGCGGGGCCGATCCGACCGTCGGCGCGATCCCGTGCGGTACCTTTGCAGTGTGCCCGTGAGCGCGCGCGTCGGCAGATTCAAGAAGCGTAACGCCAGGGCGTTCAGACGAGACATCGGAGAGGAGAGTCCAGTGAGACAACGGTCGCTTCACGGTTCGCTGTTGGGGCTGGTTGGCATGCTGCTCGTCGCCCGCGTTGGCGCTGCGCAGAGTATGCCTGGTTACACCTTTCGGGCGGGTTCCGGCACGGCTGTCGCTGGGGATGTCGTCGGCATCCCGATCCTTCTCGACAACACGACCGCGAACCCGGTGGAGGGTTGGGCCATGAGCGTCCAGCACGACCCGGGTGAACTGGCTCTCGTCTCCACGTCGTTGGGGAGTGCCGCGCAGACGGTGCTCAACGGCGGCCCGCCGGCCGGGGTCTTTTTCCAGACCTATGCCGATGGCTGGACCGTCGCGGTGCTCATCTGCTGGGGGGGGTGCAGCCCGTTGCCGCCGGGGGTTGGCCAGGAACTGGTCGTGGCCACGTACTCGGTGCTCCCGACCTACGATGGCACGACCCAAGTCTGTCCGTGCAGTTGCCTGGGTAGCCCTCCCATTCGAGACGAGGTGCTGGTCGCGCTCACCGAACTGCCGGCTCTGGTGCAGTGCGGGACCATCTCGGCGACGACCGCACCTGCGTTCGTCCGCGCTGATTGCAATCACGACGCCAGCGCCGACCTCGCGGACGCGGTGCTCATTCTCGGGGCCCTGTACGTGCCGGGCACAGCGTTACCTCCATGTCTGGACGCGTGCGACGCGAACGATGACGACGCCTTGGACATCGCGGACGCCGTCTTCTTGCTCAACTACCTCTTCGTTGCCCTGAGTCTGCCGCCACCCGCGCCCTACCCGTCCTGCGGGAGCGATCCCATGAGCGCAGGGCTCCCCTGTCCCGTTTCCACCGCTTGCCCTTGACCAGCGCGGGCCCGAGCGTGGGATCTGCCGGGAGTTGTGCGCACGGAAGGCTGGCTTCGAGCCGTCATCCGCGCAATCCTTCCGATGCGCGGCGAGATGAAGGCCGACCACGAGCACTCTCGAAGCGATCGCCAAGGCTCTTGGCCTCACCACGATCGGCGAGCATCGCCAGGCTCTTCACCAACTCAGTGTCCCCGTCCCCGTCCCCGTCCCCGTCCCCGTACTCGTACTCGTACTCGTACTCGTACTCGTACTCCCGAACTTGATCCGACGCTCGTGGTCCAGCATCACTTCTGGCTCCCTTCCGATCGAGTACGAGTACGAGTACGAGTACCGCTTCGCTGAGTACGAGTACCGCTTCGCTGAGTACGAGTACCGCTTCGCTGAGTACGAGTATCGCTTCGCTGAGTACGAGTACGGGTACGGACCCTCGCCCAACGCCTCGGCGTTCACCTGCGGCCGCTTGCGGGGCATCCGGTGCAACCGCTTGTTCGGCCTCTCCCCGTCCCCGTCCCCGTACTCGTGCTCGTACTCGTGCTCGTACTCGTACTCGCGCTCCCGAAGTGGATCCGACGACTGCATTCCGATATCCAGAGTGCAGAGCGGTTTCCCGACGACGATCGCGAGCTCGAGATAGAGCGCGTCGTACGATGTGAGCGGATGGGGCGGGCGAAACACGCCACGGCGAGCACGATTTGCGGTCGACTCTCGTACACGCGTCACCTATCCTTCAGCCACACCTTGGCTTCCGAAGGAGCCATCGAGCACCGGGGGAAATCGTGTCACGACCCGAGGGGCTGCTTCTTGGTTTCGGTGGCCAGCGGCAGGTGTGCTCTCGGAACATGGAAGCGGGTCGCGCGACTCGTGCGAAAGGGAGGTGGTGCGATGGGTCGAAAGTGGACGCTCGGAGGCCGGACGTTGGGCCGGGCCATGGGGTTGGTGTTGGCGCTCAGCGGGCCGACGTTTGCGGCGAGGGTCGTGGAGCGTGAGCCGGGGACGTCGTACGAACTAGGCGGGTCGGAGCTGATCGCGGGTGGCGGGAAGAGCTTCCAGGGCTTTCTACGGCCACGGTTCCACAACCTGAGCGGAGGCTCGGTCGAGCTCGGGCATAGTCGCGGAAAGTCCGAGGAATGGAGTCATACTCTCAAGATCCTCGTCGCCGATAACGCCAGCCCGGCGTGCTACCGCGTGGAGGCTCCATATCGCTACCGCACGGTCAGAGTGAATGCCCGCGGGGTCTCCGTTGCCGGCCCGGACGAGTTCGACACAGAAGTTTTCTACCTCCTCGTGACGCTGCCCGATCTGCCCGAGCAGTGGATCCCGAACGGTGAAGAGGCTTCGGTTTCGTTTCCGTCGACCGTGACGATCCACTCCTGCAACTCGAACTCGTTCGTCCATGCCAATGTCGTCGATGGCGCGATCCAGCTCCGGTCGATCAAGCCTTCGAACACCGCCGTCAAGCTCGCCTTCGACTACCAGATCGCCGGAGCCCCCGACAACACGAAGGGACGCTTGGCGGTGCGCGTGTTGGGGGAGCCCGTCAAGGTGTCGGTCGAACTCGGTGAGGAGCGAATCCTCAAAGGCAAGGATCTGGGCCTAGGGGCCTTCAAGATCCTTCAACTCGCCGAGTTGAGTCACGCCTCGCCAGTGGCCACCGTCCGCGTTGCGGGACAGAGTGTCGTGATTCAGGGGTTGGCCCCCGGATCGGTCACGATCATCATCGGCTTCAGCGCCACGTCGGGTTCGGGCAAGAGGGCCGCGCAGGGCCAGCTGCGACTGGAGATCCAGGTGGGGCCAGAGGTTCCTCCAACGCCTACCGGCGACGATTGAACGCGGGCGGCGCGCCGCGCCCTCGGCATTGCGCCCGGTTGGTTCGGGGCGGGGCGCGCTGGGCCCTGGTCCTTCGCCGGGCGTCGCGAGTACAATCCAGCCGCGGATCCCTGGACCGCTGGGTAGCCGCGGTCGCGGGTGAGCGCGACCGCGGTCTCCCATGGCCTACGCTCGCGAACCACGCAATGTGGGTGCGAGTACCCCCGGGAGAGAGTGCGCCTTGATTCGTGACTCGAGCAACCCGTCGGCGTCTTGTCCCGAATGCGGAGCCGTGCTCACGGTCGGGTGGGCTGCGCGAGAGCGCGAAGGGGAGATCCTCGAGGGCGCGCTCCGATGCAGCAGCCCGGCGTGTGCTCTCGAGTATCCGGTTCTCGACGGGGTTCCCATCCTCACCCCGAACGCGCGGGCCTATGTGGGTGCCCACTTGCTCTCTCTGGTCGAGCGCGACGACCTGACGCCGGAACTCGAAGCGCTCCTGGTCGAGTGTGCGGGGCCGGGGTCATCCTTCGAAGTGGCGCGTCAGTACCTGAGTCACTATGCCTGGGATCACTACGCCGAGTTCGATCCGCAGGAAGACGCAGCGTCGCGTCCCGCGTCGGTCGTTGCTCGACCTGGCGCGGTCGCGCGAGTGTTGCAAGCGAGCCTCGAGCTGCTCGGCTCGGGACCGTTCACGGGGCCGTGGCTGGACCTCGGTTGCTCGGTCGGGCGGGTTGCGTTCGAACTTGCGGCGCGATTCCCCGGGCCAGTCGTCGGCCTCGACCTCAACGCCGCCATGGTGCGACTCGCGCGGCGGGTGCGCCAGACCGGGAGCGTTGGCTATCCGCGCCGTCAGCTCGGGTTGCTCTACGAACGGCGCCACTTCCGGGTGCCCTTCACGCGTCGTGCCGAAGTCGACTTCTGGGTCGGGGATGCCCTCCAGCCGCCTTTCGGTCCCGAGGTCTTTGGGGGCGTCGTGTGCTTGAACTTGCTCGACTGCGTGCCGTCGCCGCTGGATCTCTTGCGTTCGATTCGACGGTTGCTCCGCCCTGGTGGACGCTTCGTCATCGCCTCGCCGTTCGATTGGTCGGGCGGAGTAGGCCCGCCCGAGACGTGGATCGGCGGGCACTCGCCGCGATCGCCCCACCACGGCGAGTCCGCTGCGGTGTTGCGTGCGTTGCTCACCCCGGGAGCCCATCCCGCCGCGATCGATGGATTCGAGATCGAAGGGGAGATCGACGCCTTCGATTGGCAGGTGCGGGTGCACGATCGTTGCGTAACGCAGTACCAAGTCCACATTGTGGTCGGCTCCAGAGTCTGAGCCGCACCGGGACTGGGCGGTTCTGCCGCGGCGTGCATGCCGAAGTCTTCTCCCGTTCCGAACGAGAGGTTGCGCCGATGTCGCGAGTTTGGTTCCTCACCGGTTGCTCCAGTGGCATCGGTTGGCTGTTGGCTCAGCGCGTGCTCGACGAAGGCGATTGGGTCGTGGCCACCGCCCGCGATCCGGCGACGCTCGAGTCCCTTTCCGCCCGAGGCAACGCGCGCCTGCTGAAGCTACCGCTCGATGTCACGCGACCCGACCAAGTCGCGGCGACCGTGGCCCGCGCCTACGAGCACTACGGGCGGCTCGACGTCCTCGTCAACAACGCGGGCTATGGCTACTTCGCGCCGCAGGAGGAGGCCGATCTCGTCGAAGTCGAGGGCATGTTCGCGACCAACGTCTTCGGCCTCATCCGCATGACGCAAGCGGTGCTGCCCATCTTCCGCGAAGCGCAGTCGGGGGTCGTGGTGAACTTGTCGAGCATGGCGGGCCGCATCGCGACTCCCCGAGGAGGCTTCTATCAGGCCTCCAAGTGGGCGGTCGAAGCGCTCAGTGAGGCGCTCTCGCTCGAGGTGGCGAATTTCGGTATTCGCGTTGTCGTGATCGAGCCCGGTCGTTTCGACACGCGTTTCTCCGCCTCGGCACGGCCCGGCCCTCGCGAGCAGGACGCGGAGTCGCCCTATGCCGAACTCCGGAAGCGTTGGACGGAGGCCGCGCAACGGCTTTACCCCGACCTGCAGGATCCGCGCGAAGTCGTTGACGCGACTTGGGGCGCGGTCGCGGGGAACGCGCCTTTCGTCCGTGTGCCCGTCGGCAGGGACTCCCAGCACGTGATCGAGCAGCGCGAGCGCCTCGGTGCATCAGGTTTCGTCGAATGGATGCGATCGCGGCTGGACGGCCGGTGACGGGGTTTCTTGTTCGGCGGGCGAGGCCCCACAGCTATACTGTGCGGCTCCCGGGTTCCCTCCGGCGGATCGGACCAGGCGACTTGCTCGGTGACACCGAGTGACCGCGCCCAGACGATTCGCTCCGGACCCGGTCGGCTCATGAGGCGCAGGGCGGCTGAGATCGCCGCCCTCGTTGGAAAGGTAGGCTCCCGTGCGAAAGCTCCAAGGGGTCCGTGTGTCGTCGGCGAGGGTACTGTCCGGGAAGTGGTTATCCGCGACCGTGCTTTCATTGGCCGTGGCTTTCGGCGGATTCGTGCCGCTGCTCGCAGCCACGTTGGCGGTGCCGGCCGATCACGCGACGATTCAGCAAGCGATCGTGGCGGCCAACCCGGGTGATGTCGTCGAGGTGGCTCCCGGAGTGTATCCGGAGCAGATCGACTTTCTCGGCAAGGCCATTCGGGTGCAGAGCACGGGGGGGCCGGCCGTGACCACGATCGACGGACAGCAGCTCGGCTCGGTCGTCTTGTTCACTCACGGAGAAGGTCCGGACTCCGTGCTCACTGGCTTCACGATCGCCAATGGGCAGATCTCGGCGTTCGACCTCGATCAAGGCGGGGGCGGAATCCGGTGCCTGCAGTCGTCGCCGACGATTCGTGGCAACGTGATTCGCGACAATCTGGCGCCGTGGAACGGGGCGGGCATCTACTGCGTGGACTCGACCGCCCTGATCGCCGACAACTCTTTCGTGAGCAACTCGTTCTTCGCGCTGATCGCCGACGCGCCGTACGGACGCGGGGGTGGCGTGTGCGTGCAGGGCGGCGCTGTCACCATCGTCAACAATGTCTTCGATGGCAATGAGGCCTACGAGTTCGGTGGGGGCGTCTTCTGTGTGGACACTTTGGGAACCATGATCCAGGGCAACATCTTCCGCAACAACTTGGGAGGGTGGGGCGGCGCGATCGCCATTGGTTTCAACTCCGACGTGACGATCCGCAACAATCTCATCCACGACAACACCGCCATCGGTCACACCAGCTTCGCTGGCCCCGGCGAAGGGTTGGGTGGCGGGATCTACCTCTCCAGCACCGCGTCGGTGCGCATCACCAACGCGACCATCGTGTCGAACGTAGCCGTGCCGGGCTTCAGTGGTTCCGGCTCGGGCGGCGGGATCCACTCGGACTCGTTCGTATTCGTGTTGCCCACTCTCGGGAGTAGCATCGTGCGCGACAACATGGCCGGCGTCGGGCCGCAAGTCGCCTTCAATCTCGATGTCACCTACTGCAACGTCGAGGGCGGGGCGTTCGGGATCGGCAACTTCGATGCGGACCCTGTCTTTGTCACGGGACCCCTGGGTGATTTCTACCTCAGTCAGGTCGCTGCGGGTCAGGGCAGCGACAGTCCTTGCGTGGACGCCGGGGATCCCGTCGGGGGGGCGTTGGTCGGAACCACGACCCGCACCGACCACGCTCCGGATACCGGCCTCGTCGACGTCGGGTACCACGTAGTGCTCGGCCAAGCGGTCGGTAACTTCCGTCGGGCCGACTGCAACGCCGACGGCAACCCGAACATCGCGGACGCGGTGTTCCTCCTCGGAGGTTTGTTCCCGGTGATGGGCCAGACCAACTCCTTCTCGTGTCGCGACGCTTGCGACGCCAACGACGATGGGGCCTTGAATATCGCTGACGCCGTGGCCCTGCTGAACTCGCTCTTCGGGAACCCGCCGCAGACCCTCCCTCCGCCGGTGAGTAGCTGCGGTGCCGATCCGACCGCCGACGCACTCGACTGTCTCGTGTTTCCGCCCTGCTGAGCGCCGTTCTGATGAAACTCCAACCCTGTCGTCCGCGAGAGCCGTTGCTGGTCTTGCGGACGACAGGGTGCGCTTCGACCTCGATTCAACCCGGCAGCGTCCGTGGCCTTCTCCTTGCTCGGCCCGGACGCCGCCGTCAAATCGCCGTTGCCGCACTCGCGGCGGGTCGCTACCCTTGACCCAATTGGGCAGCGCGACCTGAGAACAACCCCAGACCAAACCCGCTTGAATGACCCCAGGCCGGGGTAACCCCGGGTTGCGCGACATTCCCTCGTCATGGCTCGTCGATTCGGACGGTCTTCGACCCGGCGTCGCTTCTCAGGGGCGTTGCCCGGACGAAGCCGTACCCGGAGCGAACGGAAAACGGGGATATCTCGAACACCGGGCCCGCCCGACGGTGTTCTGGGGGAACACGGAGCGTCCGCGCTCCTCGGGAAGGGTTGGGAGAAACATGGTTGGAGATCATCGAGTTGGATTGGCCAAGAGGCTGGCGACGCCGGCATTGGTCGTGGCGTGGCTTCTGGTGTTGGCGATCGGTTCGGCGAGGGCAGAGTCAGCCCTCGAGACCCTGGTGAACCAGGGGCTCGGGGTGACGGACTCGGTGATCCAGCCGCTCTCGTTCTCGATCGACGTGGACACCGGCCTCCTCTATACGACGGTCACGCCGGGCGCGGGCACCTTCTGGACGCTCGAACTCGGCAAGCACTCCTTGCGAGCGGACGACTTCCAACTACTCGTCGATGACGGTACCGGCTTGGTTCCCACTCCCGCGCCGCCGATCGCTACTTACCGCGGCACGGTCGTCGAGACCGGCGCGCACGTGCGGGCCTCCTTCGTTGGGGGGCAGCTCTCGGCCATCATCTTCGACACCGCGGGCACGTGGTCGGTCCAGCCGATCGCGGACGCTGGAGTCTCGGGCTTTCCCGCCGACCTGCACGCCGTGTTCTCGGCGTTGGCCGACATCCCCACCGGGCATGTCTGCGGTACCCATGAACCCAACGGGTTCGACGGTGCCGAAGGCGTGGGGCCTGGTGCGATCCCGTTCGGTTCGGGGCGCTTCATCTGCGATCTCGGGCTGGACGCGGACTTCGAGTTCTACTCGCTCGACAATGGATCGAGCGTGACCCAGACCGTCAACTCCATGGAGAACCTCGTCAACAACGTGGAGAACATCTACGACAGTCAGGCACAGATCATCTATGAGATCACGACGATCATCGTGCGGACGGTGAGTGGCAGTCCCTACACCTCGACGGTCTCGGATACACTGCTTGGCCAGTTCGAGAACACTTGGGGATCCGCGCCCGAGAACGCGATCCGCCACGACCTCGCGCACTTGTTCACCGGCAAGGAGCTCAACGGATCGGTCATCGGCCAAGCGAGCGGGATCGGGACGGTTTGCAACTCGGGTTCGCGGTATGCAATCTCGCAGGCGTTCTTCAACGGGAGCGGCACGCAGCGAACGGCGCTGGTGGCGCACGAGATGGGGCACGACTGGGACGCGAGCCATTGCGATGGGAGCACGTGCCGGATCATGTGCTCGGTCATCAACCAGTGCAGCGGACTCAACCCGCTTTCGTTCGCTCCGAACCCGCTCGCGCAGATCATCGCGCACCGAGACACACGGACTTGTTTGACCATCGAGCCGAGCCCGATTTCATTGCCGTTCTTCGAAGGCGTTACCAGCACGAGCCTCATGAGTGGCGTTTGGGTGTTCAACCAGGGCGCGGTCGTCAGCACTGCGGCGGTGGGGGAGCCGAGCGGCACCCAGTCGCTGAACCTCGACTCCCCGGGATCCGGTCTCTACGAGGACAACGAGCTTCGCAGCACCGAGATCTTGCTGGCGGGAACCACCAACCCGATTCTCAGCTACTTCACGCAGCACCGGGGTGTCGAGGCCGGTGAGGAACTGATCATCGAGTACCTGAACGTGCAGTTCGATTGGATCGAGATCAATCGGGTGACCTCGAACGGCGTCGACCAGAACGTCTTCACTTCGCACACCCACAACCTGCCGGTCGGCGCGCGCCACAACGGCTTCCGATTACGGTTCCGGGTTGCCGGCAACGACACCGGGGACGACTGGTACCTGGACGACATTGCGATCTCGAACGGGATCGTTCCGCCCCAGCTCGCGTCGGTATCACCCAACTCCGGGCCGACGACCGGTGGCACCCTGGTGTCGATCAACGGCTCGAACTTCACCGCCGACGCGGTGGTCTTCTTTGGCATCCAACCTTTGAACTCGCAGCAGTACGTGAACACCGCGCTCATCACCGGGATTGCTCCGCCGGGGGCGTCCGGTGCTGTCGATGTCATTGTCAGTCAGACTTCCGGGAGTTCGACGCTCCCGAGCGGGTTCTCCTACACCAACAACGTACTCCACATCGAGAACGGCGTCGGCACGCCGGGCGGCCTCGCGACCTTGCGGGTACTCGCGGACCACGACCAGGATCTGAGCGGATTCTCGTTCGGGGTCGACTTCGACTCTGCGTTTCTGACTCCGGTGGCGGCAACGCTCACCGGTACTTCCGCGGAGGGGGCCGCGTTCTTCCAGTCCGAACTCGATGGCAACCCGGAACCCGGTGGCTTCGTGACCGTGGGGGTAGTCTTCGACCTCATGCTCGCCAGCGTCATTCCGGCTGCCAATGATGATCCGCTCGTGAACCTCGAACTCGCCATCGATGCAGCGACGCCACTCGGCTTCCCGCTCGTCCTGGATTTCTCCGGGGCGCTCGGGCAGGTTCCGGTAGAGCTCTGCCTGGTGCCGCTCAGCGGCCAGTGCTTCGTGCCGGGCACGGTCCCAGGGATTCTGCAGCTCGTCGCGGGCTCCCTCTTCGTGCGGGGTGACTCCAACGGCGACTCCACGGTGAACGTTGCGGACGCGGTGTTCATTCTGACCCACTTGTTCAGCATGGGCCCCGCGGAGTGCCTCGACGCCGTGGACGTCAACGACGACGGGCAAGCGAACATCGCCGACGCCGTGGCGCTGCTGAACCACTTGTTCAGCATGGGTGCGAACCCGCCGGCGCCGTTCCCGAACCCGGGCACGGACCCCACGGCAGACGGGTTGGACTGCAACTTCTGATGGAGATCCGCACCCTCGCCTTCTGGCCTCGGCCGTCGGTACCTTCGCGTCTGGGAGGTGCGAGCGGCTTGGGCCAGGAGCGAGCGCGGCGCGCTTGGGCTTGTCCGACGGTTGGGAATCGAACACCCCGCCGCGAAGCGCGGGCCCATGCGCGCCGTGATCCCGCTCGCCGAGCGCGCGAATCCGTGCACCCGGCACCCTAGGGCGAGTGGCCTTGGCGGGTCTTTCGGGGAGCCAAAGTTGCCTGACACGGCGATGAACCTGTGATATCCTGCCGCCATGGAAGCCAAGAAGCAGAGCACGACGGCCGCCGACGCTACTGCCAGAACCGAAGGCGGGGCTCGAGCGGAAGATCCGAGTCGCGAAGGCGCCGGGTCGCTGCCCCGTGCTTCGCTGGCGATGAGCAGATCGGCCGATCGGCAGTCGGCGACGGTCGCAAGCGCAGGGTCAGGGAAGCCGGTCGCGGTCGAATCGCGGGCCGGGGTCGAGCCTGAATCTACGGTGCCTCCGCGCATGATTGCGTCTGGCACGGGTTCTATGCGAACCGATTGGAACCTTCGCGCGCAGGACAACTATCAGCTCGCGATCGCCAACGTCCACCAAGAGGAAGACTTTCTCCGATCGGGCCAGGCTGACGCCGAGGTATTGCTCAACTACCTCGGACCCGAGCCGGTGGCGAGTTGGAAGGTCATGGACTACGGGTGTGGCGTGGGACGCTTGCTGCGCCCGCTGGCGCGGTCCTTCGCGGATCTCCACGGTGTGGACATCAGCGACGAGATGGTCCGGATCGGGCGTACCCAACTGGCCGACCTTCCGAACGTTCGCCTGCATGTCCTCGACGGGGATCGGCTGCCGTTTCCGGACCGGTCGTTCGACTTGGTCTACTCCATGCACGTTTTCCAGCACATGCCCAAGGAGGCCTTCCGCGCGCTCGTCCCTGAAATCGCGCGGATCTTGAGGCCCGGGGGCACATTCCTGTTTCACCTGACCTACCCCTACACGCTTCGCCGACAGTTCCAAGCGTGGCTCGGCGTCGACCGGTCGCGTACGGATACGTACCGGCGGCGCTTCTACAGCCTAGGCCGGATTCGCCGACTGCTCGGTGCTAGCGGCTTCCAGCTGCTGCGGTGGGACCGACCGGAGCGCAAGTTTGCGTGGTATCTCGCACGCACCGCTGGACCCGTGGTTGACCGGACTTGAGTTCCCGCCGTTCCCGGGACCTGCCGGACCGGCGGGCTGGAGTAGCGATCACGACTCGTACCTATGCGGTGCGACATGACGGACCTGCTGCTTTGGTACCGCGATAACCAGCCGCTCGTTTGGACTGTGGTTGGCGTGGCCTCCGCGGTCACCTTCGTGGGCTCGCTCATCCTCATTCCTTGGGTGATCGCTCGCCTGCCAGCGGACTACTTCCTGTCGAAACGACCTGCCGAAGGCAGCTGGCGGGCGCGCCACCCCGTAGTTCGCTGGGTGCTGCGCGGGGCCAAGAACCTGCTCGGTTGTGTGTTCCTGGCCGCCGGACTCGCCATGTTGGTGCTGCCTGGCCAGGGATTGTTGACGGTGCTCATCGGCGTTGCACTCCTCGACTTCCCCGGCAAGCGTCGACTCGAGATCCGCCTGCTCCGCCGGCCGCTGATCACGCGCAGCATCGCCTGGATCCGGCGCCGTGCCGGCAAGCCTCCTTTCCAGTGGCCGTCGGAGGTCGACGACGGCACCGGGGATTCGGCTGGCCGCGCGCACGGATGAGCGCAAGCGAGAGCGCCCGAGGCAGGCTGCAGCGCCTGCATGCGTTTGATTTGGGTCTAGAAAGCCCAGGCGAGGAAGCCACCGTCGGCGGCGATCACCTGCCCGGTGATGTACGACGCGGCAGGGAGGCAGAGAAACGCGACGAGGCGTGCCACTTCCTCAGGCTCGCCAATGCGCCCGAGCGGGGTTCGTGCGACGACGGCCGCCTGGTACTGTGGGTCCGCCAGCACCTGCGCGGCCAGTGGCGTGCGGATGTACCACGGAGCCACCGCGTTGACGCGAATGCCGTGCGCGGCCCATTCGCCAGCGAGCCCACGGGTCATGTGGTGTAGTGCCGCCTTGCTCGTTCCATAGGGGACACCCGTGCGGAGCGCGACCTCACCCGCAACCGACCCGATGTTGATCAAGCTGCTGGTGCAGGTGGGCGTGGCGGCGGCAGCGAGCAGCGGCTGCAAACGGAGCGAGAGGTCCAGCGGACCGGCGAAGTTGGTGTTCCACACGTGATCTCTCTCGGCCTGCGAGTACTCGACGGCCGGCTTGCGAACATTGGTCCCGACGTTGTTGACCAACACGTCGAGCCGGCCGAACTGGCGAGCCACGCGGTCGGCGACCGCGGCCCGGCCCGCCTCGGTTGCGAGATCCGCGCACATTCCGTGGAAGTTGGTCGATGAACCGGCAGCGAGAGCGTCGGCGACTCCATCGGGGCCGCGCGCCACGATCAGGACTTCGGCACCGAAGGAGCGGAGCTCGCGCGCAACGGCGAGACCGATCCCGCGGGAGGCCCCGGTCACGAGCGCAACTCTACCCGCGAGCGCCCAGTGGGGGCGCAGCTCGCCCGCCTTCGATTCCGGCGCGGGGTCATCCAACTGCGGCGATTCCCTTCGTGCGGCCTCGGCGGACTACTCGTCGTCCGCGTCGTCCGCGAGAGTTGTCGAATCCGGACGGTCGGTTCCCTCGATTCGGTCGAAATGACGGCGCAGGATACTGACCTTACCCGGCTTCAGGCCGACGAGCTGCGCTTCGAAGGCCTCTCGGAGCCCGAATCGTGCGAGCACGGCCGTGACTCGGGCGGCGATCTTTGGGCTCGAGTCGCGAAGAGCCGGTGCCAGGTGCGCTGCATCCGCCGAGCTCAGCGTCGGTCGCAGGGCTTGGAGAAGAGCCCGCCGCGTGCGAGAGTCGGCCGCCAGAAACTCTCGGATCGCTGGGTTCGGGATCGCCGCGTCAGGGATTGCGGAGTCGAGCACGGCGTCGGCCGGGTCGAGCGTCTCGCGAGGGGCGCCCGACGGGCTGGGCAGAGGTTGAGGCTGCAGGTTCGTTTCCGTTCCGGAGTCCCGATGGGCCGCGTTGTTGGCGTAGGTCGCAGAATGGACGGTCGCAGTATGGACTCATCGGCCGGGGATTGTCCGAAACCGTTCTCCCTGGGTCAACCCCGCGTCGGCAGCGCCAGCGTCCGCGCGCGCCCGGATTTCCTGGCGAAATGTGCGCGGGAACCGGCGACACTCGGACACCAAGGGACAGGATCGTGGGGTGGGCCACATGTGTCCATGGATCGCCCGTCTGCAGAAGGAGAGTCGACCCTTGAGAGCAAGAGTGTTCGTTCTGTTCGTCGTGCCGTTCCTGTCGGGATGTCTGATCATGGGTGGAGGCAATCGCGTCGAGTTCGACGACGAGATTCGTTACGACGTGTACTTCGAGTCACCCAAGGCGGCGCGTGAGTTCTATGAAGCGTTCGATGGATCGAACCGCGACCGCTTCGTGCGAGGCGGCGGGGTGATCATTCCGTTCGTCTGGGCCACCGGTGGTATGACCTACTACGAGACCCAGCACTTCAATGACATGGTGCGCAGGATCGATGCCGATCGCGACGACTGCATCACCGAAGCCGAGTGCGCGGCCTATCGCGGTCAGTGAGAAACGTTCTCCGGAGGGGCGGGCTCGCGGAACGAAGGCACCCCGATCGCGCACGGCGTTGGTAGCGGGCTGGCGTGCACGGGCGGGCCCCTTGGCTTGGCCATGCACTGCCCCTTTCCGAGGGCGCTGGTTGGCTTGTGCACCAGCGCTCTCGTGCTGGCGGCAGGGCGGGCAGGAGGCATGAGGTTTGGAAGCGTCGCTCGAAGCCCTCAGCAAGGTCCAAGCGGCTGGGGCGACCCTGCTCGAGAAGGTCGCCACGGGGTCGTCGATCGACGAGGTACTGAGGTCGGTCGTGGACTCGGTCGAGTCCCTGGTTCCGACTTGCCGCTGCTCCGTCATGCTGCTCGACGATGCTGGTCAACGCTTGTTCGTGACGGTTGCTCCGAGTCTCCCCGAAGAGTACAACCGCGGCATTGATGGGTTGCGCATTGGGCCCACGGTCGGCTCTTGCGGGGCCGCGGCCGCAACTGGCGCCCGCGTGGTCATCGACGACGTGATGACCCACGCGAATTGGACAGAGTTTCGCGACTTGGCAACGCGTGCGGGGATCCGCGCGTCGTGGTCGCAACCGATCCTATCGTCCAAGGCGCGGGTGATCGGTACCTTCGCGCTCTATTACCCCCAACCGCACACGCCCACGCCCATGGAGCTTCAGTTCATCGAGAACACGGCTCGGCTGGTGGCGTTGGCAATCGAGTTGGAGCGGGCCACGAAGCGTCGCTACGAGACCGAGCGTCAGCTACGCGTGATCCTCGATGTCGACCCGCACGTCATTTTCTCCAAGAACCGCGATGGTACCTTCCTGCTGGTCAACCGCGCGCTCGCGGCGCTCTATGGACTCACTGTCGATGAGGTTGTCGGTCGGCGCCAGCAAGATCTCCATGCCGACGTGCAACAGCGCGAGACCATGCTCGCCTCGGATCGCCGGATCATCGATTCGGGTACTCCGCACGTTCTTCCCCGTCAGCCGTTCACTTGCGCCGATGGGTCGACCCGGGTCTTTCGGACCATCAAGATTCCTTACACCGACCCGGGCATTCAGGACACGGCGGTGCTTGGCGTCGCCACCGACATCACGGAACTGGAGCGGGCCGAGCAGTCGCTGCGGGAGAGCGAGCAGCGCTTTCGCCAACTCGCCGAGAACATCCGAGAGGTCTTCTGGCTGACCGAGTGGAATCCCCGATCGGTGCTCTACGTGAGTCCGGCCTACGAGACGATTTGGGGACAAACTTGCCAGAGTCTCTACGATGATCCCCGGAGTTGGGCGCACTCGGTGCATCCGGATGACCGGAAGCGCGTCGAGCGAGTTTTCGATGAGGAAACGGAGAGAGGCCGCTACGAGGTCGAGTATCGCATCGTCCGCCCCGACGGTGAGGTTCGCTGGATCTATGACCGCGCCTTTCCCATTCTGGGAGGCGACGGAGTGGTGGTGCGGGTCGCGGGAATCTCCGAAGACATCACGCAGCGCAAGCAAGCGGAGGAGGAGTTGCGGTCAGCGCTCGGGGCCAAACTGCGGGACCTCGAATCGGAGCTGATGCTGGCCGAGGAGCAGGAGCGCAGGAGGGTGGCGAGCGACCTCCATGACGGACTGGGGCAAACGCTAGCCCTGGCAGAGATGAAGATCACGCAACTGAACCCGCAGTTGCCTGCAGCCCTCCGGGGGGCCTTGGCCGAGATTCGCGCGCTGGTGGAGGAGGCCGATCGAGCAACGCGCTCCCTGACTTTTCGCCTGAGCCCACCGATCTTGCATCATCTCGGGTTCGTGGCCGCTCTCGACTGGTTGGCCGAGCACATTGCGAAGACCTATGGGGTGCCGGTCGAACTGAGGGTCGAAGGGACCCCGGAGGAGTTGGATGATCGAGTGAGGTTGCTGCTGTTTCGCGCGGTGCGGGAGTTGTTAATCAACGTCGCCAAGCATGCCAAAGCGAAGCAAGCAGTCGTTACCGTCGATCAGCCCGGGGGCATGCTACGCGTACGGGTGCGCGACGATGGGGTGGCTTTCGACCCGGCGGTCGTGGGTCATAGTGGCTCGGGACTGGCGTCGATTCGGCAGCGTTTGGCCCGACTCGGTGGCTCGACCACGATCGATTCGAGTCCAGCCTTGGGTACTTCGGTGACTCTGGTGGTCCCATTGCGCAGTTCCTTACCCGGGAACGGTGGAGAGCGTTTGCCATGACCGACTTCTCCGCGATCGTCTTTGGTAAGGCGCAGGTGGGTCGCTCCTACCGCGTCCGACCGGCCGCGTACGGGGTCGTCCTGGATGCTCGAGGCCACGTTGCCTTGGTGCGGGACACTCCCTACCTGTTCTTACCCGGAGGTGGCATGGATCCCGGCGAGACCCCCGAGGAGGCGCTGGAACGCGAGATCTGGGAAGAATGCGGGTGCGCTTCCCGAGTGGGTCGTCCGATCGGGCGCGCCGTGCAGTTTCACGTTACCGAAGGGCAGGCGATCGAACTGCACGCCAACTTCTTCGAAGCCACCTTCACCGCGGCCCCTGAACGACCCGGTGAACTCGAACTCTCCTGGTGGAACCTCGCCGACGCTGTCGCCGAGATGCGCCATGAGTGCCAAGTCTGGGCCGCTGAACTACTGCTGCGGGAACGCCGCCGCTCGCTTGGCGGTTAGCGGACGTCGGTGACCAGGAGGTGGACGTGATTGCTTATGAAGCAGAAGACGTGAATCAAAGCTCCGTAGCGACGCGCCCAGAGAATCAGCGTGTAGAGGAGGAGCGCGTTCATCTCCGGCGACGCCTTGAGCCAGAACAGGTTGTCGCTGGTCTTCTTGGTGATCAGGTACGCGACGCCGGGCTTGACCCGGCGTAGGCGGCAACGCCGGCGGGCCGGCTGCCGAGGACGAAGCTTGCTGATGAAGGTACCTCTGGGGCTGAGGCGTTCCTTCGTCAGGCCCGGCCACAGTCCACGCTCGAGCCGACGTGGGCAAGGCAATCAGCAGTTCGCGGGCGCAAGTGGCGAATGGGCGCTAGGATAGTTGCCGTTGCATCGGCTCGCCATCGCTTCAGATTGCCGAGAAACAGCGGTTTTGACCAAGAATTCAGAGAAACAATAAAACGGACCCCCTCCTTAGTGCGTATCAATGGTGACAAAACCAACGC